>NZ_BJDI01000001.1 GCF_005405065.1 Lactiplantibacillus nangangensis
CTCATTTAAAAAGTTGGTTCAAATTTATTAATTGTTTTCACGAATTGACTTCGCAAATGTTTTGCTAACAATCTCGAAGATTGCTAGACCCTACACATTTGATTTGTCGAAACTTTGTTCAGTTTTCAAAGGTCTAATTTGTTGGTTGATTGCCTCAACGCAACTTAATCATCATAGCATCTGAAGCGCTTACTGTCAAATACTTTTTTTCAAAGAATTTAACGGGCTTTTTCAACTATCATTGCCGTTGCGACAACAGAAACTATCATATCAATTATTGAAGAAGTTGTCAACAACTAATTTCAATAATCTTTTTCGTTTCATCAGCGCTTGGCTGACCTGCCGTAGCAGCAACGTATACTAATATACCAATTTGAAATGAAAGTGTCAACAATTTTTGATAACTTTTTTCATAATTTGTCAAAAACACCTCTTTATCTCTATAATAGAGGTCATTATTAGATAGAGAGGAGTGCCATTGCACATGTTAGGCTGGCTACCTTGGTTATTAATGACCATTACAGTTCTTTTCACGGAAATTCACATCTGGCGCTTGCCACTAACAAAGCTTCAGCGGCTTAAACGCAGCGCATTGCTCGGCTTCATCTGGATTTTAACGGCCTTCTGCTACACACCAACCAATTACGATTTTAGTAGTGGCGTTATCCTCCCCTACATTGAGTGGGGACCAACCAAAATCATTTACAACCCGATTCGCGAATTGGATCTTGGCTTTTGGCTCAACGTGCTGTTAACGATGCCTTTAGGTTTCTTAATTGGTTGGAATCGGCCCAAGTTAGCTTGGCGCCGAATAATCCTGTTGGGACTTTTAACCGGGTTGTCATTGGAAAGTGGCCAATTCATCTTAGATTGGCTCGTTCACATTGATCGTTGGATCGACATCGACGACGTTCTCACCAATTGGGCTGGTGTCATTAGCGGTTTTGGACTCTATCAACTTTGTGCGCGGACGCCAGGTCTTCGCTGGCTACAAAAATAAGCAGTTAGGTCCGCTCAGATGAGTCGACCTAACTGCTTATTTTGTTGCACTAGTCTTGATCATTAAAAAACAGATCAAAAACCTGTTGTCGATCACGATTCCAAACTTGGTTATCACTGGTTGGATAGACCCGATTGGTTAAAAGAACTAATCCGACTTGCCGATCTAAATCAAAAGCAACCGCCGTCCCGGTATAACCAGTATGTAGATACTGATGTTTGCCATTGTAACGTTCCCAACCAAGGGTGCGACCTTCAACATCGTATTCGCCTAACCAGTCAAAGACATTTTCATCTAAAACGCGTTTGCCTTGATACTCGCCAAAGTTCAACATCATTTCAATAAAAACGGTTAAATCAGTCAAAGTCGAAAATAGACCCGCATGACCACTCTCACCATTGAGTAAGAACGCCTTATAATCATGGACTTGGCCTTGGATTTGCCCACGACGAGGATCAAACTCGGTTGGCACAAACCGAACCTTAGGCCGATTTAAATTATAGCCGGTGTTCGTCATGGCTAGCGGATAAAGAACATGATCTTGAATGCTCCGAGCTAAAGCACCATCGACGGTCCGAATGATCCAGCCAAGAATAATGTATCCCAAGTCTGAATAAACAAACTTTTCACCCGGCCGATTGATCAGCTTAGCGTCATAAACCGCCGCAATTAAATCTTCACGATTCATATTGGTCAAATTATCAATGTCAGCCGGCAGGCCACTATTATGAAGCAACAATTGTTTAATTGTAATTTCTTTATGGGCAAACCCAGGCAGAAAACGTGCTACGGGATCATCTAAGCGAATCGTATGATCCGAAAGCAATTGAAAAATCCGAGTCGTGGTCCCAACGACCTTAGTTACCGAAGCCAAATCATAAATCATCGATGGATCTAAACCAATTGCAAAGTCATCTTTTCCTTGTTTACCACGATAATACTGGGTCACGCCTTTAGGGGTAATTAGGCTAAACGATGCGCCGTAAATATCACCCGCATCAAGGCAACTCTCAATGTATGCTGCTATTTTATCAATCACGTGTTATCGGCCACCCTTTCATCATCCGTCAGCACGTTAAATCCGTGCGCCATACAGACTGTTGTACCCTTTTATCATAACGAAAATCCGGATAAAAGCAACGCCAATAACTTTTTAAAATTTCAGCACTTTAGTATTGCAACCGCTTACATATTCTGTTAGTATACTAAGTGAGGAAAGGAATTAATCCTCATTAGCAAGCTTCTCAATGAGCATTGGCTGTCGCTGTAATGTTAGGCAGCTAGTAAGACAAGTTAGGGTCGTTATCGAAACCATTTCGGGCGTTGAAAAGCGTTATCGGTCTAGCGAGTGTCGGGAGATTTTACGTTGGATGGCTGAACGTTAACCCTTGAATAAACGATAACCGCAACAGCATCAATTGGTGTTATCTAGACTATCAAGTTTTAATCTTTAGATTAGAGACAGGGTGTCGCCGATGCCAAGTTTAAAGTTCCACTAGTACAGTTCCATTGTAAGCTTCAGGTTTCTAAAAGTTTAAACGGAGGTGCATGTCTGTTACGAAGACATTCCTAAGTTTTAAACGCGAGTTCGGCTTTCGTTAAAACCCGTTTGAAGAGTCAAGAATCAAGTATTTAGGTACTTTTGATCGACTAGAGCAGATAGCTACAATAAATACGGGTTAGTCCGTTAGAAGTTGGACACACGTAAAATTGAATAAGCATGAAGGTGTAACGCATTAAGAACACTGAACAAGTATTTCTTGCTAATATGGATTATTCCTCATAAGTAGAACTCAAGTTGAGAAGCCTTGGGTTCTATTTTTTTGTGCTTTCATCGTCTCGGTCCCCTTTTTCACCAGCAAAATAATCGCAATAACTATTATATAGAAGTAAGTGACTCGTTTTTACAGACCCGCAACCGTTTACATCCCTTTCACTAACCCGTATACTTAACTTAAACTCTAAGGGGGATTTTTCACTTGAAAACAATCAATTTAGGCCAAAGTGGGATGCAAACATCCGCAGTCGCTTTAGGCATTATGCGTATGAATAGTTTAACTGTCGACCAAGCCACCAAAGTACTGGAAACCGCAGTTGATCTCGGCATCAATTATGTTGATTCCGCCGACATCTACGGTGGTGGCGACTCATCAACCATTTTTGGCAAAGCTTTAAAACAATCATCAGTTAAGCGTGACCAACTGTATCTCCAATCCAAAGGCGGTATTGTCCCTGGCAAACGCTATGATTTCTCTAAACAGCACATCATTGAAGCCGTCGACGGTGAACTTAGCCGCTTAGGCGTTGACTACTTAGATAGTTTTCTACTTCACCGTCCAGATCCATTGATGGAACCAGCCGAAGTTGCTGAGGCTTTCAATGAACTTCAGATTAGTGGCAAAGTCCGTCATTTTGGGGTCTCTAATTTTAATCCGATGCAAGTCGACTTACTTCAATCAGCGCTAAATCAACGCTTGATGATCAATCAGTTGCAATTTGGTGTCATGCATACCGGTGCCATCGACTTCGGTTTGCACACCAATATGCAAGATGACCGCAGTATTAACCACGACGGCGAAATCATTGAATACTCGCGTCTGCACCACATGACCATTCAAGCTTGGTCACCTTATCAATACGGTAACTTCGCCGGAATCTTCCTCGACAATCCGAAGTTTCCTAAGTTGAATGACGCCATGCAAGCCCTCGCCGATGAAAAGCACACCAGCAAGAGTGCGATTGCGACTGCTTGGATTTTGCGGCATCCCGCTAAGATTCAAGTCATCTTAGGCACCATGAACCCCAAGCATTTAACTGAGAATGCTGCTGGTGCTGATATTGATTTGTCCCGGCAAGAATGGTACGACATCTACTTTGCTGCCGGCAACGATTTACCTTAATGGTATGTTAGAGGCGTTTGGGCGCAATGCTCAAACGCTTTTTAGTTACTCAAAAAAATACCAACTTGCGTTAAACTCTTGCTGTTTGAAATAACAATTACCAATCTGTTCACGCATTGGCCTGGTTGTTTAGTTAAATTTCGCATAAGAAGCGTTAAATCACCTTAAATTCAAGTTTTTATATTTCGATTTTTAGTAAAACTGCGCTATCATTGACGATGTAAACACCTAAATAAAATCAATAATCATTTTAAATGCATGATCAAGGGGAGCCCTGCTATGTCAAAATTCAACATTACGCTTATCAACGCTGACCGCGCCAAGGCAATGCTGACGGAATATAAGGAACAACGTAAGAATTCGATTCCGCGGTTAGCCCATCCGGGACGCTATATTTTACCGGATTATAAATTAACTCGTCGCCGGGCGGCATTTAAGATCGTCAAACATACCTTCTTAACCCCCCATTACAAATCCTACGTTGCCATGGATTCTGACAATGGCCACACCCTCTGGTTTCATAACTTTGGCTCCCTTACCGAAGCTTTGTTCTGGCTAGAAACTGGCTTAAAGATTAGCGACACGGACTCACATTCAAACTACAAAGAATGGTCCGTTAAGCACGCCGATAAAATTGTCACCTTTAAAGACGCGCTACGTGATCTCAAAAAACAACAACCTGCTAAAAAGAAAACCAAATAAGCAGTCGAGATACCACCAAAACAGCGCCTCAGAAATCAGGTTAAGATTTCTGAGACGCTGTTTTGCTATCCTATTAGCTTTCCCCATTCAAATAAGCTGGGAAGAGCTCCTCATACAACTTAATGAAGTCAAGATACATAGTTGCTGAAATCGACTCATTGGCTTGATGGGACGTAAAGTTACCCGGTCCAAAGACTGTGTAATCGGCGCCTAATGGCCGGTCAATTAAGAATTGCCGCGCATCGGTACCTCCAGCAGCTCCCATGGCGGGAATCGTTTTGTCTGTAATCAACACACCCATCGCTTGAGCTGCTAGTTGCGTCATTTTTTCTTCCGCTGGCGTAAAACTGACCTGTTCTAAATAAGGCTGGCCTAGTCGTTGAATCAAGCGTAGCATCCGGCCATCGGGATCACCGACGACGGGATGAACCGACATTTCAACGTGTAAACTGATGTCACTGCCATTAGCGGCATTATAGTCGGCTAGCGTCGTTTTAAACGTCTTGATCAAGGCGTCATTGCTAATTTCTGGAATCGTCCGCATATTGATTTGTGCTTGAGCTAAGTTTGGAATCGTATTGACCTGATTACCGCCATGGAAAACATCGATATTAAACAACGTTTCCGTGTTCAAAACATCATTCCTAACCCCAGCCGTCAAAGTTTTGACCTTTTCCTGAATCTGAACTAAGGCATTTACTAAATGAGCTACCGCATTGTTGCCCATTTTCGGCATTGAGCTATGTGCTGTCTGCCCTTTAGACGTTAAAGTAACATCGACAGATCCCGCTTGCGCGTAACAAATATTATAACCAGTTGGTTCAGCAATCATTAAAGCGGCCACGTCTTGCATATACCCAGCTGCCGTCAAATCAGCCGCCCCTTGTTCTGCGAATTCCTCACCATATGTGGCTAACAACCGTATCGTCCCATTTAGCGGAACCTGATGGTCTTTTAACTCGATCATCGCGATTACTAAGGCTGCCAAACCACTCTTCATGTCACAACTGCCACGACCGACTAACTGGTCGCCAACCGTGGTCAGGGTAAATGGGTCCTGATTCCACTCAGCGGCAGTGACTGCGACCGTATCCATATGCCCAGAAACAGCTAAAACAGGTTGCCCAGTGCCAACCTCAGCAACCAAATTCGCCCGCTGATCCCCAGCTGGCAGGACTTGGCACTTAATCCCTGCTTGATCAAATAATGTCTTGAGGTAAGTTGCAACTGCTAATTCGTTCCCGTTAACAGACTGAATCTTAACTAATTGGCGTAAAATTTCAATTTTTTCGGCAGATTCCATAAATGCATCCCCTAATCTGATTTTCAATAACTGTACACATCAGTTTAGTCTCATCATAGTCTGATTTCCCCGTCGATACAATTATTGCCAACAGTCATTCACAAAATTCTATCCAACTGATCATTGCACGACCGTCACTAACTACCAGTCATCAAGCTTGGTAGCAATGACCACGCGTTTGTCAGGTGACTTTCAAAAAACGATTCCAATCGCTTACCACGCAAAAAAGGACTTGGTCACCCAAGCCCAACCCAATCATGTCGCCTAGCTCAACAAAACCTGCCGAGGCCCACCTAGGCATCATGACAGCTCCAAATAACTACTCCCCAAACCTGCAATCCTAATCTCTTTTGACCTTGGTTATACCAACCATGACTTAATTCGAAACGGGCTTAAACATTCCAACTCGTACGCTCGATTGCCAATGAACCGCATTGGGTATTGGACCAGTCGTCAATCGGGTTGGTAGTTCTGGCGGTAAGGTGACCGCTCGCAGTCGTTGTTGCCGATGTCGCAAGACTGGTAAACTGGTTGCCGCCGCTGGATTATCAGCGAAAGGAAACGGGATGTGGCTGATGCCACCGAACTAGGGTCCCCCAACCACTAATTAATAAGCCCAATCCTAAAACCGTCATCAATTTACCGAATGTCTTCATCATTAGTAACCACCTTACATTGACTTATTTCGATTACAGTTATGAGTATAGATTGTCGGTGTAAAGGGATGATCACCGTCCGGTAAAGTTATTGTTTAGATTGCGTAAACTAGGGCAAAATTGTCGCTTAAGCTGAAAAAAAGAGGCCTGTATTTTGCATACAGACCTCTCCTGAGTCATTTTAAATTTTAGCCTCGAAACAGTTCACTCAGCCTAATCCGTTTCCGAAGCCGACTTCCGACTGGTACGCCGTTCACCAGCGTAGTCAGATTTCGTCGAGATTTCGACATCGCGCGCCAACGCTTTCCGTTTAGCCGCAACTTTAGCTTTCGCCGCAATTTTAGCCGCCTCTTCCACTGGATCCGTCGTCAAATCATGATAGATGGAAACTAGCAAAATCAAACAGACTGCAATCAATGGGAAGCCCGACATCGCACAAATCGACTGAATAGCTTTGAAGCCACCGACCGTCACTAATCCTAATGAGAACAAGAGGAAGATGACGACCCAGCTCATCCGATTGAAACGACTAGGCTGTTGCCCAACTGATAATTCTTTACTTGTAAATGATGACGTAATAAAGGCAAATGAAGAGACCGTCGTTGCCAAGAAGATGAAGCACGATAAGCAATACAAGGCTAACATGATCATCTTAAGCGGCAAGGTCGTTAAGACGGCAGCAATCACCGCTGCTTGGCCTTGAGTATTCAAAATGTGAACCAAGTTGACGATGCCCATCTTTTGTAAGTACAACGCGTACCCACCAAGGATGGCATAGAAGCTGACACAGCCTAATGAGCCCCATAACAACATCCCACCTAAGACTTGGCGAATTGTCCGGCCACGTGAGATCCGTGCAATGAACAAGCCCATCACTGGCATAAAGGATAACCACCAGCCCCAATAGAAAATCGTTTGGCTTTGCATAGCAGTCATTGGCCCATTTGGTGATGAATTGAAACTTAAACTAACAAATTTATTGATAAATAACCCGATACTATTCGTTTCAGAATTCAAAATATAAGTCGTTGGGCCGACTAACAAGACAACCACTAAGAACCCAATCGCTAACCAAATGTGGGCTGAACTTAACCGGCCAATCCCACGTTTGAGGCCATTAAAGACGGCCGCCGCAAAGATGACAAATAGAATGGCAAATAGTCCAAGCTTTAACGTCATCGTATCTGCGACACCGGTAACGGTACTCAAAACCTTCGAAATAACTGGGATTTCCATCCCAACAGAAGTCCCGACACCACCCATGATGCCGATAATGACTAAGAAATCAATGACATTGCGGGCCAGCTGTTTGGCGAGACCCGGACCTGCTAAAACTGAAATGGCGGCACTGAGCCGTTGTACTTTGACATGCTTCACATACATCGCATAAGCGATCCCAATCGTGGCTGGTGCAAACATCATCCACGCCATAGGGCCCCAGTTAAACTGACCGAGCATGTGCGCATAATTATACGCGGAATTTGAAAATGGCTTGACGCCAAATGATGGACTTTGTAAATAACGCAAAGGATCAGCAATACTCAACATCAAGATGCTGGCATCGATCCCAGTTGCGTAAACCATGCTACCCCAATGGAATGTTGAAAATTCCGGTTTGTCTTTGGGGCCACCTAGTTTCGTTTTACCGAGCTTACTAAAAGCGAGGTAAATGAAGAAGATAAAGTTGATGACGTAAACGAGCATGTACAGCCAACTCATGTTAACCGTCAACCAGTTCAGGATTGAGCCCAAGCCAGTTTCCAAGGATTTACCACCGACTAACAGAAAAATTGAAGCGACAGCGAATAATCCAATCGTTGGTAAGTACACCCACCAATCAATATTCTTGCTTTTTAAAATAATAAACCTGCTACTGAACATATACTTTCTATATCAAATATTCGTGGTTCTGCCTCCCAGCTAACTGGAAGTCCCCACGCGTTAATTTCCGACTAGCAATCGGTACACCCCTCCGAGATTGATTCCTCGGAGCACTCAGTACCCTTATTAAATAAGGTTTAATCGGCATTGTCTGCAGAACTCGGTTTGTGCTAACTCAAAATCAGTAGCAGAATTTCCTTCTTTCCGTTGGTTGAATTCCGCGGGACGCCATACTGACAATTTTTAATTGCATAATCTACGTTGGTATTCACCATATTTAGCGCTGATAGCTAGTGCAAGAGTGTGAGCTGACACGGGTTGCGACTGAGCATTAGGCTAACTAGGTAAGTACTCGGTGCTTTTCCGAGTAATTGCCTAGTTACCCTAAGCGGAGGTCGCAGTGTCGGCGAGCACGTTTCTACTATAATAGTCGAAACGTGCTTACTCAGGCAGCGGGCTCCGCTTGCTACGCCAATCACAGAATGCCAAGAACGCATTATGTGATTAGCTAGGCAATGCTCACCAGCTCCCGCCTTCGCGCACACTCTGACACACAACGTAACGATCAAATTGTTACATTCAATATCTTGCTAATGGATAACCCCCTTGAATTTATCAGATAAGTTAGTTGCATGCAGTCACCTAGCAAGTTTAAATGGTGCCATCATACACAAAAAGGTCGCACGACAGGGTAACAAGTTACCACCTGTACAGCGCGACACCGCTAATACAAATGCTGATTTCAGTATTTATTCTGATATCTGATATTCATCTATTAGTATACTAGCATTAGAAAATATGTAAAATAACCGGTTTGACGGGCGTTTAAGCCTATCACGATAAGCTTAAGCCACCTTTTAACCGGTCATTTTTACCGATTTTTCAGAAAATAAATCTTCTTTTCCGCAAATTATTATGTTTTGTTTAGAACCATTCTTATCTGTTTAAATTAACGATGTTTAGTGTTAACATTATGCTAATCACAAAGGAACCGGTTACAAAATTCAAGAGGAGGGATTATCAATGCGACATTATTACAAATTAACTTTAACTGTTAGTGTCGGAATTGTGGCATTAATCTTAGAATTTGGCTTACATCAACAGTTAGCCGCACAAATAATCATTACTTTGACGGGGTCAATCATGGCCCTCTCCATGTTTGTTGAAATGGTCAAAACATTACGTTCAGGGAAATATGGGGTCGATTTGCTCGCCATTACCGCAATTGTGGCGACCTTAGCCGTTAGTGAATACTGGGCCGGCCTCGTTGTTTTGATCATGCTGACTGGTGGGGATTCGTTGGAAGACTACGCCGCTAAACGTGCCAGCACCGAGCTAAAGGCTTTATTGGATAACTCGCCACGGACTGCCCACCGACTTGTCAATGGTCAACTGACCGATATCGCGGTTGAAGATGCGAACGTTTCAGACCAACTCGTCGTCAAACCAGGTGAGCTCGTCCCCGTCGATGGTCATTTAATCGATGGTACTGCCCTGTTTGATGAATCTTCCTTAACCGGTGAATCCAAACCAGTTGAAAAAGTTGTGGGTGACGACTTAATGTCTGGGGCCGTTAACGGCGACAGTGCTGTCACGATGGTCGTTGACAAAGTCGCAGCCGACAGTCAGTATCAACAACTGGTTAAATTAGTCAAAGAATCTGAAGCTCGCCCAGCTAAATTCGTTCGGCTGGCTGACCGCTATGCAGTCCCATTTACCCTCGTCGCTTACGTCATTGCTGGTGTCGCTTGGGCCATGAGTGGTGACCCGCATCGCTTTGCCGAAGTTTTGGTTGTCGCCTCCCCTTGTCCATTGATTCTAGCGGCACCCGTTGCGCTAGTCTCTGGGATGAGTCGTACGAGTCGAAATGGGATCGTCGTTAAAACTGGGGATATGTTGGAAAAATTGTCCACCGCTAAATCTGCCGCCTTTGATAAGACCGGGACGATTACGAGTGGCCAATTGACCGTTAATAAAATTGTGCCTCAAGCAGCCTTTACCGCTGAGACCGTTTTACATTTAGCCGCCAGTGCTGAACAAAATTCTAGTCATATTTTGGCGCGTTCGATTGTTAAATATGCCAACGATACGCCATTAAGCCCAGCCAATGACTTAGCCGAAGTCACCGGGAACGGGGTCACGGCTCAAGTTGATGATCACGAAGTCAAGGTCGGAAAATTAAGCTTCGTTGACCCAGAAACGGCTCAAAAGCCCTTAGCAGAAACCGCCATTTATGTGGCAATCGATGGTCACTACGCTGGCTACATTACCTTTATCGATAATGTCCGGCCAGAAGCCATCGCCACGTTGCAAGCCTTACACGCAGAAGGCGTTAAAAACGTCATGATGCTCACGGGGGATCAACGCGCGATTGCGGATAAAATCGCCACTGAAGTTGGCATCGATACCGTGCAAGCGGACTTGCTGCCAGCCGATAAAATCAAAAACTTAAAAACCATTCCCAAAGCTGGTCGCCCCGTGATCATGGTCGGCGACGGTGTTAACGACGCCCCTTCTTTAGCGGTTGCCGATGTTGGCATCGCCATGGGGGCTCATGGTTCCACGGCGGCAAGTGAATCGGCCGACGTCGTCATTTTAAAAGACGACCTCAGCCGCGTCGTCACGGCCATTCAAATTGCTAAGGATACGATGGCCGTGGCAAAACAGTCCGTTTGGATTGGGATTGCCATTTGTACAATTTTGATGCTGATCGCCAGTTCCGGGATTATTCCTGCGCTCTTTGGGGCCATGCTCCAAGAAGTCGTCGATACGGTTTCAATTTTATGGGCACTCCGCGCTTTACGTGACCGGCCGCGCCTAGCCATCAAAGCTGCACCAACCAAAACAATTCGTCAAAATTAATGATCGAATTGTGGTAAGCTGGAATGAAACGAAACGGACGTGATTGACTTGCCTAAATGGGTCCTCGATTGGTCAGAAGGCTCCCTAATTTTTATCGTAGTCCTGACACTAGTTTCCGTAATCTTACTAAACGTACCCTTACGTGAAACCATTCCAGTCGACTTTTTCTATATGCTAATAACTTTTTACTTTGCTTGGCGTCGCAGCAAACGCTCAAAATCATAACTCATCAAAAAACAGCCGCTCATCCTAGAAAATCTTTTCTTGGATGAGCGGCTGTTTTAGTTGTGCCGCATTTATTTAATTTCAACTGGGATAAAGTCAAAGGACTCATAATCAAACAATCCACGATCCGTTAATTTCAAGGTTGGAATGACAGGTAAAGTTAAGAAAGACAGGGTGATAAATGGATCAAATGGAATGTCAGTTTCACAAATTTGATTATATGCCGCTTTGATCGTTGCCAATTGTTCGGCTGCAACTTGGTAAGCACTCGCTGATAATAGTCCGCCAATCGCTAGTGGCATATTAGCCATAATCTGCTCATCATCCGCCACTGCAATGCCACCGTTAGTCTTGGTGATTTGGTCGATGGCACGTAAAATTGCCAAATCTGACGTCCCAACCGCTACGATATTATGCGCATCATGTGCGACGGAGCCCGCCACAGCACCGTGTTTTAATTGAAAGCCATGGACCAAGCCAACCCCCACACGGCCGGTATTTTTATGCCGTTCAACAACGACCATTTTCAAAATATCTTGTTGTAGGTCTGGTTGGAAGACGCCATCCGCGACCGGCACGTCGCAAACTAAATGATCCGTTTCAATATGGTTCGGTTGCACGCCAATCACATTCACATGACCAGTCGTTAAAGGTAAGTTCAACTGGGCTAAAGTCGCATGCTGATGAATCCGTGTGGCGGTAAATGGTAACGGCTGAGTCTTGGCTTCCGAAGTGAGCCACTGACCGTTTTTCATGGTACGGGCCACTTTGACCTGCGTCACATCATCTAAGACGACTAAATCGGCCAACTTGCCAGCAGTTAAACTGCCGCGATCGTTGAGTCGATGGGCTAACGCCGCATGATAACTTGCGAGCGTATAGGCTAAAGCGGGGCGCATGCCACTTTGAATCGCCAATTTGACGTTGTAATCGATTGACCCTTCCGTCATCAGATCAGCAATCGTTTTATCATCCGTACAAAAGGCAAAACGACCCGCATTAGCTTCTGTAACGGCGCCAATCGTGCCTAACACATCCCGTTCAACCGTGCCCTCACGTAAAAAGACCCACATACCTGCTTTGACCCGGTCTAACGCTTCAGCCACCGTCGTACATTCGTGGTCAGTATCTAGGCCGGCGTTGCGCATCACGTTTAATTGATGGGGATTCAAACCTGCCGCATGGCCATCCGCATGATAGCCGTGGGCGTTGGCATCACGAATCTTTGCCAGTGTATCTTGATCACCTCGCTCGACAGCGCCGTAATCCATCACTTCGGCCAAGCCGTGCACTTCTGGTTCAGCATATAATGGCCGCAAATCTGCCGCATGCAAAGTCGCACCATTATCATCAAATGGCACACACGGAACTGAGGATGGCAACATGAAAAAGACATCTAGTGGGGTCTGTCGCGCATCATCAATTAAATACTGAATGCCCGCGGTCCCGGCAACGTTCGCTAACTCATGTGGATCAGTCGCAATCGCCGTAACGCCATGTTTCAGCAAAACTTTGCCCAGTTCACTCGGTGCCACCATGGCACTTTCCATGTGGACGTGCGCATCGATCATGCCAGGGACGATCCATTTGCCAGTCGCATTATACTGTTGCGCCGCCACATACGGTTCATCCTTTAAATTACTAATGATCTGCCCATTTTTAATCCACAAACTAGTCGCCTCAAACTCACGCGTTAAGACGTTCAACACTTGCGCACCAGTGATCACCAAATCTACTTTTTCTGTCAAAATCTGCTCCTTCTGCCTATTCAGAAAGAAAAAGAGCCGACTGCAATCCACGGCAAAAAGCGCGCGAATGACATCGGCTCAATTCGCTTATAGTCCAACATTTACGGTGCTGGGTAGAAACTCGCCATCCTTATCATGGCATTATATAGGCAATTAATTTAGTTAATGGTTTTTGTTTGTCAGTAACCTTAGCAGAATTCAGGCGCAATTGCAAACACGAACATTGATTTGACCGAATAACCAAGCCCAATCTCAGTAAAACCGTAACCAATTGAGATGACGACTACCGTTTAGCCGCATCCAAACAGGTTAGTATCCGGATTTCACAACCGTTTGTCGTTGCTTTCACTCGGTAGACCGGCTATGATGTTGATAATTAATCGCATTTAAATTTAATTAACTAATTAATTTTATAAGGAGCCATCGCTCATGATGATGATGAATAATCCCACAATGTTGTCCTATATTCGCCGCGAACAAACAGTACTCGGCAATTTATTAACGGCCTATCCAACCGCGACCTCCCAAGCGCTGGCCAATGTCCCGGCAACTACCGCACACTGGTTGATTTTAACCAATGCTTCCAGTTTAAATGCCGCCAAAAGCGCGCGGCCGTATATGCAAAAAACAGCCAATCTTCAAGTTGACGTCGTTGACGCTGCCGCCTATTTAAACTATGGACATGTCAATCCAGCCATCGACACCATTATCGGCATTTCACTCAGCGGGTCAGACCCACTCACTCTGGCCGCTGTTAAGAAAGCCCAAACTAGTAGCAACGCCACGACAATTGCCATGACCGCACAACTGGAAAGTCCACTCGTGACGTTAGCGCAAACAAGCTTTAACTTGCTGACTGGCAAAGAAACCATTCCATACATTACACTCAGTTACAACGCCATCGTGCTCGCACTGATGTTTTTAAGTTTACGGAGTGCCGCCGACCGTGACTTGCTCACAAAATTAGCCGCCAACCAGGAACTCGATGATTTCGGCTTGATCATTGAGCATATCAATGAAACAATTCAACGCGCCAATGACTATTATCGGAAATTTACGATTGACTTCGGTCTTGCCACCGAGTTTACAAGTATCGGTGCCAGCAGTTTAGCGGGCACCTTAACTGAAATGGAAACGAAATTTACGGAAATCGTTCGCGTTCCGACGCACGGCTATACACTGTCTGAATTTACCCATGGCGGCTATCTCGGTGCTCACGAAACGCACCGCCAATTCTATCTAGAGATGTCCACGCAGCCAGACGTTATGCTAGCACTACAAGCGGTCAAAGCCTACGAATCCCGGTTGACACCACACATTTACACAATCAGCTTTACTGGTGAACAGCCGGAAATTAACGACGAACAAACGTTGCAACTTTATCCAATTGAAGATGGCTTGAAAGTGCCACTCTTAGCCATTATTCCATTCCAAGTGCTCGCTTGGTTCATTGCCAAGGCTAAGGGTATCAATTTATCGCACCCCATTTTCGACGACTTCCAAACTAACTTAACTCCTGAAAAGTAAGCAAGCATTAAAAAATACCAGCGCCGGTCATTATAACTCGCGCTGGTATTTTTAGTTATCACTCAGTGTTTAGCGTCTCTATCACTATAAATTAGTTAATTTCAGTCGCTTGAGTAACTTTAGCCTGTGCAGACTTGGATTGACCCACATGCGCTAACCCGACACCGGTAAAGCCACTGATGATAGAAATAATTGGGCAAAGTAGACTGAAGAAAGCAAATGGCAAGTACTGAACCGTTGGGACCCCTAACGTCGTGGTTAAAAAGACCCCACCAACACCCCATGGCACTAAGTAGTTGATGACTGTCCCACCATCCTCCAGCACACGACCTAAGGATTGATCCGCTAAGCCACCGTCGTTAAAGGCCTTACGAAAGGCCCGGCCGGGTAAGATAATAGATAGGAATTGTTCCCCGACAAAGACATTGACGCCGATACAAGTGAGAATTCCGGCTGTAATCAATTTGCCGTCACTCGTTAAGCGTTTCGCAATTGGGGTCATGATTTGACCGATTAAACCAAATTTCATCAACAACCCACCAAGTGACAACGTGACAACAATCAGTGCCACCATACTCATCATGCTGACGATACCGCCCCGTGATAACAATGTATCCACACTCGTGTTACCCGTTTTAGAAACAAAGCCGGTATTAATAATTCCCGCTAACTTCGTCATGGTGATTTTCGGTTGTTCAACTAAAATTAAGCCCGCTGAAACAAAGATGTTTAAGAGCATCGTTGGAATGGCCGGCATTTTAAAGCCAGCACAAACGAAAACTAAGATAATTGGCAATAATGATAATGCGGAAATACTGAAGTTACCAGTCAAGACTGCGACCGTTTCATTAATCTTGGCTAAACTGACATTGGCATTGTCATGCCCTAGGATGGCAAACAATCCGAGGCTGATCACCCCAGCTGGTAGCGTCGTCCAGAGTAAGTGTTTGATATGGGCAAATAAATCCGTATCAACGACCGCCGAAGCCAGATTATTCGTTTCAGATAATGGGGAAAGTTTGTCACCAAAAATACCGCCACTGATAATTGCGCCTGCGACTAATGCTGGATTCAGGTTCATCGTGACCCCCATGCCGAAGAAGGCGATTCCAACTGTTGAGGTTACGGTAAAGGCACTGCCGACTGCGGCACCGACTAACGTACAAACGATGAAGACTGATGGCAAGAACCACTGAATATTGATCAGCTTAAAGCCAATCACCATCAACGTTGGAATCGTGCCGGCAGCGATCCAGGTGGAAATCATCGCGCCAATGAGAATAAAAATAAAGATGGGAATAATCCCTTGATCGATACCTTCCTTAATACCGGCATTCACTGCTGACCAAGGAAAGCCACGCAACATGGCCCAAGCAGTCACAACGCCCATGGCAAGTAACACGGGAACTTGAGGTGACAAACCGAACCCAATAACACCAAGGCTCATAATGCCTAACACAACTAATAAGACAATGACTGCTTCTAAGGTACTAATTTTTGGGGTGCTTTTGGTTTTATTCATGATTAATAACTCCTTTAATCAAAGCTTCAGTAACAACCAACTAGCAGACCCAATATCGCGCAATCCCACCACAACGTTTAATTTCCATCCTAATCATCCTCTTCTATACAAAAAATCGCCCCCATTGTTCGTTAGAACAACAGGGACGATTAGACTAGTCGCGGTACCACCCAGGTTGAGGATTCATTAAAAAATCCCCCACTCACTAGAAGATAACGGTTCTAGTTATTACCCGTTCAAATCTGAAACTCCGCTACCGTATTTCAACCACAGCTCCTGATCGGTTCGCAGCAACCACCGACTTCCTGACACCCAGACCTGCATCTACTTGATGTAACGTTTAACGTTCGCTTATTAACTTGTGATTAACAATACCACCGTTATTTTTAATCGTCAAGCCATATCTTTAATCTTTTTCTAATTTAGCAGTCAGCCACCCAACTTAATCACGGGGTTGCACTGGCGCTTTCACCCCATTCACAACAGCCTGTGGAATTTCATCATTCAAGACGGCAATCGCATTATCCGTCACGATTTTAGCCATGGCATCCCGCGCTTCGACCGTGGCATTGCCAATATGGGGCGTCAAAACCACATTTTTTAAGTCCGCAAAACCAGGCGTTAACGTCGGTTCCGTTTCATAAACGTCCAAGGCCGCTCCTGCCAGTTTACCTTGTTGCAATTGAGTTAATAAGGCGTGCTCATCAACTAATGGGCCCCGGGCCGCGTTAATGAGATAGGCGCTTGATTTCATCAAGGCCAATTGGTCAGCACCCAATAAGTGTTGCGTTTCACTCGTCAGCGGTGCGTGTAAGCTGACAACATCCGCCGTCTGCAATAATTCCGTTAATGGTAAGTACGTCGCATCCGTCTTGCTAGCAGTAAACACGTTCAATTGGTGACGTTGCGTATAAACGATATTCATCCCAAAGGCATGTAGTCGTTTGGCAACGGCTTGTCCAATCGCACCCATCCCAACAATCCCAAGCGTCTTGCCTTTCACTTCATGACCTAAGAAGAAGAGCGGTGCCCAACCATCAAAACCAGTCGTCCGCATCAGCTGGTCGCCTTCGACCATGCGGTGCATCAACGCTAATATCAGCCCGACCGTGACCTCTGCCGTGCTAGCTGTCGAAACGTCCGGCGTATTCGTTACCGCAATCGCCTTGTTGGCTGCATAATTTACATCGATATTGTTAAAACCAGCCCCAAAGTTGGCAATTAATTTCAATTTAGGCGCATGGTCAATCACATCTTGATCGACTTGTGTTGAAAGCGGCGTAATCAAAACTTCGGCATCCGCCACACCTGCTACGAGTTCAGCATGTGAAATAAGCCCGTTGCCTTGATACACATCCGGTTGATAACCAGCCGCTTGTAAACTCGTGATACCACTCGTGGGAATTGCCGCTGAAATAAAAATTTTTGCCAATTGTATTGCTTCCTTTCAAAAAAGGCGTTCCCGTCAAAAGGAACGCACAACTAAACTCACCATAAAAATGAAATCATCGACCGCGCCACTTGTGGGTTCTGATTTAACGCACAGTGCGCCGCCGCAGTCCCACTATAGAACCGTTCTTCATACTTAGCTAATTTGTGACGTAAGACATAGCTAATCGATCGGGCCGAAGCGACGCCCACGTAACCGTCGTTATTAAAGCCAGCGTTGGTATCTCCAATCACGTTCAACATCTGAACATTTTTGGGAAAATTCTGTCTTTTTGATAACATGGTCGCAAAATGACGCGTAAACCGGGCTGGTTTTGCCGCCATTTGCCGCACCTGATGCTCCGTTTCAGCATTCAAGTAGCCCGTAAGCCCGTCGAATGGCCCGCCAATCGTCACAATTTTATTCAGTGTGGGCAGCTTTCGGTCATGCCCATACGTCAACGCCTGGTTCACAATATCATTCGC
This sequence comes from Lactiplantibacillus nangangensis, assembly GCF_005405065.1. GTDB lineage: Bacteria > Bacillota > Bacilli > Lactobacillales > Lactobacillaceae > Lactiplantibacillus > Lactiplantibacillus nangangensis. Next base: position 18,241 of record NZ_BJDI01000001.1, read on the forward strand.
GCCTAGGGAATGACCGACCGCGTTGTACCGATCGACCCCATACTTCGCTTTCAGTTGGACTAAAACTTGATGTAACCAATAGATCTGGGCCTTTTGCGAAGCATGATTATCTTGAAAGACCACTTGGACCATTGGATTCTTCAGTGAATGGTGCCAATACCCCTTAAAGGCCATGACCCCATTCTTATAGACGTGGACCACCAATGCCTTTTGAGCCGCTCCTGCCTTTTCAGCATGCTTGATCAAATAATTGGTTGAATTAGCGCCACCGTTGTACCCATGTAAAAATATTGTTGCTGTCTTCGATTGCTGATACTGACCATTGAGTTTTACCGCCGTTTTTGGGGTTAATTGACTCGTCACCTTTGTAATCTTTGGATCACTCTTGCGGGCCCCGATTAAAACCACAGCCGCGCCGATTACAAAAGTCAGTAGCAGAAATTGAAGTGTTATTCTAAACCGTTTCACCAAAATCTCCTACGCTCCCCGTTATGTTCACTCTTTCTATTCTAACCGATTCGGGGTAAATCTCAATTATTATCTTTATCGTTGGCGGCGTCCGCCAATGATTGGTTCTCAAATACTGAATCTGAGACCCCTTCAATATCGTTTTCCTCATAACACGCCTATAATTGAGCTTGTGTCAGTAAACAAAATATCTTAACCAACATTTTGATTAACTTGGAGGAAATTATGTACGATAAAAATTTCAAATACCCCGATAAAGCGGCTTATGAATTCGTTGTTAATGCCTTGGCAGCCAAGGGTATCACCTATCGCGAAATCGCTCAGATCACTTATAACTTGCAAATCAATTACATTCCAGACTTAACCGTTGCCGAATGTGAAACCGAGACACAAGAAGTTTTGCATAAACGGGAACTCCTAAACAACGCCATGGTCGCACTCGAACTAGACCGACTCGCAACTGAAGGTCAACTCAAAGAACCGTTACAGACCATCGTTGCTAGTGATGCGGGCGTTTTTGGGGTCGACGAAGGTATTGCTTTAAACATGGCCAATATCTACGGCACGATCGGCGTCACCAACTATGGTTATGTCGACAAAGTCAAAGAGGGCGTCATTAAAAAATTAGACACCGACAAATCTGGCGTCGTCAATACCTTTATCGATGATTTGGTTGGCGCGATTGCCGCTGCCGTCGCTGCCAAGATTGCGCATAAATACGCATAGATTGACCGCACCCTTTTCGGCAGTATACTTCATTGTGATACATTTCACACAATCAATTATTCATATCCAGTGAGTTATAAAAGTAAAGAGTCGTTAACTGTTTACATCAGTTTTTGATGACAGTTAACGGCTCTTTTTTTGTTTTTTATTACCCCAGCACTAATGCATCACTCTTAGACGCACTAGCATTATGCCATTTGGTGTTCGGACAATGACTTCAGCTTCAAAACACGTTGATCACGCGGAATGAACATCCGAATTTCGTCTTGATTAAAGCCACATAACAAACGATGGTCATCAAAAATAATTGGCCGACGTAGTAACTGTGGCGTCTGACTCAAGACATGTACCGCTTCGCTTAGTGACATATCTTCAATTGGTGTGGTTCGACTTAATTGTTGGTACGCATTCGACTTAGTACTGATCAAATCATCAATCCCGTCGTACGTGTACTGGAGCAAATGTTTAATTTCAGCTTCAGTTAATGGTTGTGCATTCATATTCCGTTCATGGAATGGAATCCGATGTTCTAATAACCAGCGATGGGCTTTCCGACAACTTGCGGTACTTGGTAACACACATAAGTTTATCATAATATTATCCCCAATCTTGCTTGAATCACAATGCAACCCCCATTATTGTGCACTGTAATAGTTGACGTCATTAATTAACAACCTAATCATAGCAAAATTTGCGGCTAATTGCTAGCGTTTTCAAGAAAATAATAAAATTAATTTGATAGTCGCAGTTTATAAGCCGAATTATTCCAATTTTATAAAGAGTATTATAAAGAATTTAATATTAAAGAGACGGTAATTGACCACTATCCCGTAAGTAATCGCGTAAAACCACCGCTTGGTTGTGCTGTTCGTCTTTGGCGCCGTATAATAAAATGACGTTAGTTTGTTTAAGTTGTTCAGCTACTTTTTTTACAAACTCAGCGGTTGCAGGATTTGCCTCAATTTCTGCTAAATAGCGAGTCTGAAAGTCCGCAAACTTCTCAGAATCATGATTGAACCATTTTCGCAATTCCGTGCTGGGTCCCATGACTTTTGCCCAGTCATCCAAATGCGCGTTCACTTTGGAAATTCCCCGTGGCCATAACCGGTCGACTAAAATACGGTAACCATCTAGGTCAGCGGGCTTTGTATAAATACGTTCTAATTTTAAGGTCATCAATACCATCTTCAATCTATAGAATTCGAGGGATTATTTTGTCTCATTCATCATTTGCAAACACCGATTTTTTCACCGGGCGACCGACAACTGAAATTGCACAAGCCCTGTTAGGAACAACTTTATTATATCGCACTCCGACCATGACTGTCGGCGGCCTAATCGTCGAAACTGAAGCCTATCTCGGAACCAACGATACCGCCGCACATGCGTACAACGGCCGGCGCAGCGCTTTTAGTGAGCCGTTGTACCGTGGCCCCGGCACACTTTATATTTATCGTTTACGCGCTAATTACCTGTTAGACATTGTGACCCAACCGGCAGAAACTCCAGAAGGCGTCCTCATCCGCGCCATCGAGCCGAGCATTCAGCCTGAACAACTCGTCGCCAATCGTGGTAAAAGCGGCGTCCTAGTATCCAATGGTCCCGGAAAACTGATGCAAGCGCTCGGCATTCAAGACCAAGCAATGAATTTACAGCCAATTACCGACAGTGAGTTAGCCATTGACCTCAGCCACCGGAAAGTGCCACGAGAAATTCTGGCACTACCACGAGTTGGCGTAAACCCGACCGCCGCCAGTGGCCAACTACCACTCCGTTTTGTCGTCGCCGGTAACCCCTATTTAAGCGACATCAAAAAACGCGACTGGCAGCCAGATCATGGTTGGCAAGCCGCAAACGACGCTTTAAACTAATCGTCACGTCAAAAAAGATTCAGTTTGGTCAACCCAATAACGGCTGACCAAACTGAATCTTTTTTACTTAGCCTTCACCGACGACAACTTCAACTTGGCCACGTTTCGGCACAAAGTTAATCTCATAAATCGGTTCACGTAAGATCTTTTCATATTCATCAAGCACATCGGCAGGCAATGGCGTGTGGGCTGATAAGGCTTGTAAAAGATCGTCCACGGCGTAAATCTCCGTCATATTAACAAACAACTGCATATTGCTGACGACGTCATTGAGCAACTCCGTTAAAACGGCATTGGGCTTACCATTGCCATCAGTTACCACGATCTGGTTACTGTCGATTTCCTTGTGATTTATCTTAGTTAACTTAACGATATCAAATACATTCAGCATGTGGCGCCCTCCATTGTGTTTAGTCCTGATTATTAGTTGCTAATAGTTTAACACAATCTCAACACGTTGCGGCCCTCAGCGCTTACTCAGGGTCAGCCTGCCGATAACGATCCCAAATTTTGGCTTGGACTTTGGGCATCGGCAACGTCGCCAAGTCAGTGGGAGACACGCGTTCTCCTGCAAAAAAGGCCAGTTCTGCCGGTTCAACTTGCCCTTGTAGCAACTGAATCGTCCACTTCTGATGCGTAAACGTATGCGTTACCGGGCGGACGGCCAGAGTAGTCGCCGTTAAAATCAACTGATATTCCTGTTTAAAATACTGACGAACTGCGCTAATTAAGTCAGCTGCCGAATCATCGGTCGTCACGTCTAGATCCGTGAGCTTGATCAGTGGTACTGTCCAAAGGTTGGCCAGCATCCCTTTGCTACCACGTTGTGTCATTAACCAGTCTGGCCCCATTTTAGTAACGACAGCCACGTAATCGACCGGTTGTGGCCGTGGCTTCTTGGTTCGAACAGGATAGTCGAGTTCCTTGCCATCCAAATAAGCTTGGTTGAACGCTTTGACTGGCGAGTGCGCCGTATCTGGTTGCCGTGCCGTCATATAACTCGCACCCAGGTCCATGATGGCTTGATTGAAATCTCCCGGGCGATCCGTTGACATAATCCGACTAATCGCCTGTTCAAAGATTTCCCGCGTGCCCGGCTTCGTAATATCCGCATCGATCTCTAACAAACGGCTAAAAACGCGATAGGCATTGCCATCGACCGCGGGTACCGGCTCGTTGAAGGCAATACTGGCGATAGCGCCAGCCGTATACGGGCCAATCCCGATCAAATCACTCAGTTCAGCCGCGGTTTGTGGCCACTGACCATCATAATCGGCCAATAACTGCCGCGCACAGCGTTGCATGTTACGAACTCGTGAATAATACCCGAGTCCTTCCCACGCCTTTAACAGTCGTTCCTCGGGGGCCTGCGCTAAGGCCGTCACCGTTGGGAACCAAGCCATGAAGCGCTCATAATATGGAATCACAGTTTGGACTTGGGTTTGTTGCAACATGATTTCTGATACCCAAATATGGTAAGGCTCATGATCATGCCGCCAAGGTAAATCCCGACCAGCCTTGTCATACCAGTCTAGTAAGGTCGTTTGAAAAGCCTTAATTGTGGTTGATGACCACTCAATCATTTGATTTCCTCCTAAAAACGCCACGCACCCCATTTAGCAGGGCTCGTGGCGTTACTTTTTAGCTTAACTTATTCTAACCGGTTTGCTAAATCAACCAAAGTTTTTTCATAGTGATCAGTCACACTAGCATCTTGAAAATCCGCGTTAAACACGGCCAAGGTCATGTACTCTGGATACTTAACGATGATCGTCGCTAAGCGGTCATTAGACTCCGGATATTTTTGATCTTCATTATTTAAAATATCTAAACTAGCTTGATAACAAACGTTTGCCAAAAATAAATAGTCGACAAAATAGTTAAATCCCAATTCATTTTTTAATTTATAATGCGCGTCTGCATCCACCGTTTCCTTGATATTCGTTAAATACTTGGTCACGATTTCTTGATATTGACGCAACAACTCTTGCTTAGCTTCCGCATGTGCTTCGGTCGTCATAATTTTCCCCACCTAACTTAACTCTGTGAGAATTATAACATATGCCGTAGCCCCAAATTGATGTTCTGGACTAATTCAGCTAATTGCTGATATTGCCATTGGCGTTCCGCGGTAACTGCCGCCGGATCATTCGGTTGGGTCAAATTAACCAACTTAATACCCTGATCAGCTGCCCGCAAGGCATTTTCATCGACATAGGCCGACGCAATCGCCCAGCTAATACATTCCAAAGCGGCCGCCCCAATTGAGCTAGTACTATTGGCAATCATCGCCTCAACTTTGGCGCTTGCTTGCCGTACTTGATAGACACTTGCTAAATTGACCTGCCATAATTCATTGGCATCGATTGCCAACCGTAATTGCCGATCGTGCTTCTGATTGTCATCGACATACTGCATCGCTTTTTTAGCGATAACCAACGCCCATTTGGCGAGTTGTTGTTGTGAGAGTTCACCAGTTAACCCTTCGATTTGGGACCGTATTCCAGGGTCATCGTCAATCGATATCTTAGGGTGACTCGGTCTAAAACCTTCCGTCATCACGCATTCCTACTTTCTGCTAATCCTACGACTATTCCAAATACTAACTGATAGCACAACTTGCCGCCATCAACCCGTCGCTAGCTGTTAATGAGCTTGGCTCAATTAACTAGCCAAGCTCATTAACCTCAACGACTGATATTACTGAATTGTACCAGAAAATCAGGCCGGTTGGGCAATCAAAACTCAAATTATTGAAAATCTTTAGTTCTAAAGCCAATGACCCAATTTCCACTTAAAAGTTAAGCTAAACGACCAATAAATCTAAGTCAAAAAAGCGGCGCCTGAGCAGCATTGCTCAAAGCACCGGTTTAAGTTAATTATTGAATTTCAATGTGATGGGTATCGGCCGCAGCCTTCTTAGGCAACGTCAATTTCAAAACACCATCTTCATAGTGCGCTTCGATCTTCGACGCGTCCACATCTGGTAACGCGTATTGACGGCCAAAACGCCCCGTCCGACGTTCACTCGCAATCATGTTGCCGTCTTTATCGCTGTCATCACTAATGCTATCACGTTTAACGGCAATTGATAAGTTGCCATCACGATACTTCAAAGCAATGTCATCCTTCTTAATGCCGGGAACATCAACATGCATCTCATATTGTTCGTCAGTTTCTTTGATATCAGTCTTTAAAACTGAACTACTCCCAAAATTGCCGGAGAATGACCGTTCCAAACCATTAACCAGATCATCCATCTTCGTCAAATCATTAAATCGATCAAATAAGTCATTGTGCCAATTCATCATATCGTTAGCCATATCTAAATCACCCTTTCAACTTGTTTACAGTTTCTATCCTAATCATTTGGAACTTGAATGCAAGAATTTAGCACTCAATACGCCGGAGTGCTAAATTTAACTTTAATCAACTTGATAAACACTCATATCGACCGGAATAACCCGTACCACTTTATGTGGTGTGATCGTCAAATTTTTGGTCGAGCTTTGACGTGGCCAATGTGCTTTTGGCCGATCAGCGAGTTCCAGACCAACTAACATCCGAATCCGGTCTAAAATATCTGGGACAGCAAACACATTGTCCCCTTGATTAAACGAGGTTTGAAGCATATTAATCTCAACTTGTAAGTGTTGGTCATGATAACTAAACGTTACTGGCACATAGACTAACTCCGTAGTAGCCAACTTTTCTTGCGCTAACGTTTGGTCTAACGCCGCGATAAAAGTCGTAAATTCAGCCATGTGAGCCACCCCCATCCGTTTGTTAATATTATACTGCGCCCCTATCAGAACGGCTATCTTTAAGCTAAAAAAATCAGGTCAATCACACAAAATGTGATTGACCTGATTGCTATCGTGTTAGAAATTAGTTGTTGGATAATTTCTTAGCATCTTCATCGATCGTTTCAAAACCGGAAACGCCGTTCTTTTGCTTTGGATGCTTTGCACGTTCTTCTTCAGCTTTTTGAATCATAGCCTTTTTTTGTTCCTTGCTAAGCTTTTGTGCCATGAGACTCGCCTCTTTTATTTGGAAAACGGATTCATCATCCGTTACAAGTTCATTATAGTGCTAATTTTTAGAAGTGGCACAATTTTGCTCAAAAAAGTTTGAAGCGTGTCACTTGCATTCTGTAATCATAAGATTTACAGTTAAGCTATTCAGGAGGGGATATTCATGACAAACGTATTAATCCTCGGTGCCGCTGGCCAAATTGCCCGGTTAGCCGAACAACAATTTTTAGCAGAAACAGATTCAAAACTCACACTTTACTTACGAAATGCCCAACGTGTGGCGGATTTAAAGTCTGATCGTGTCACGGTTATCGATGGTGATACCACGGATGTTGAAAAATTGACCCAAGCGATGCAAGGTCAAGATGTCGTTTATGCCAACTTGGCTGGTAAAAACATTAAAGCCCAAGCTGAAACCATCTTAAAAGCGATGCACACCACTGGTCTCAAACGACTGATTTGGATTTCAACCTTAGGCATTTACGACGAAGTGCCCGGCAAATTCGGTGAATGGAACAATGCCACTCTAGGCAGTTATCTGACCACCTATTACAGTGCCGCCGAAGTCCTCGAAAACTCGGACTTAGACTACACGATTATTCGACCAGCTTGGCTGACGGATAAAGACGAAATCGATTACGAAACAACCGGTCGCCATGACGCCTTCAAAGGAACCGAAGTCTCACGCAAGAGTATCGCAGCGTTAGTGGTTAAACTTGCTGAAAACCCAAGCGAGAGTATTCGCGAGTCACTCGGTGTTAACAAACCAAATACCGATGGCGACAAGCCTGCTTGGTATTAATAACTAAATTTAAATGTAATCAACATGTCGCCATTATTTTTTAGATAATGACGGCATATTTTTTAATTTATTTTCAATATTACCCCTGGTAGCGACAATATAAGCCTTCAGAAGTTAGTTGCAAGTTTTTGACAGCTTATTTCCGTCCCCTTTCGTCAACGCCAGATAGGCTTTAAGTGCCTTTAAATCGGCCTCGACAGTCGGTAAAACGGCCTTAAATCGCCGACTATATGAGGGATGGTATAGTGGAAAAATCACATACTCATCCGCTGACCACTCAAAACGCTGGTTCTGGGCCGACCACTGCTGAATTGGGGCGTGTAAGGCTTGCCCATGGACCGCGCTAATTTTGACTTTCGGCCCCAACAGACGTTGTAATCCCGTATTGCCAAGCGGAACTAGGACATGTTGCTGCAACTGTTGTAATTCTGAATCCAGCAACGGCGCACTGGCTGCCACTTCTGCTTTCGTTGGACGGCGATCACTTTTGCGGCCGGTCGCGCCAATTTTATATGGCCGTGAACGTACGGCCCCAGTCAAATAGATCTGATCACGAGTTAACTCAAGCTCAGCTAACCAACGATCCAACTCAGTTCCCGCTAGTCCTTGAAAAGGATGACCGACTTGCGCTTCAACCCGCCCTGGGGCTTCCGAAACCATCACAATCACTGGATTGAGTGACCCTTCGCCAGGAACAAAACCGGCTAAATGGTCAAACTCAGTCAAAATTTTACGCCCTTGTGCTTGTTGTGCCGCTGTCAATAATGTTGCCATCCGATATCCCTCCATTGATTAATCCTGAATCTTAAGTTACCGCCCAAAGTTTGTGTCGTCAACTGTAGCCTGAACTGCGCAAAAAAATCAGTGATAACTTGAAATGATCCAAGTTATCACTGATCGATTTAAGTTAAGCCTAGTCTAAATTGGGATCACTGCGGAACCGTTGGAGAATATAAATTGCCACAACGACCAGCACTGACCCAATAATTTCAACAATGCTGACTTTTAAGCCCAAGAAAATGATACTTAAAATAAACGTCACAACTGGCTGAACCGCGTCCACGATACTGACAACGGCTGACGGCGCAAATTGCAAACTGTGTAACAGTGATAGGAACGCAAAGATCGTCCCAATCAACACGATTGCGCCAATCGAAGTCACTAAACTGGGCGTGATTTTCGGCGCCCCTCGCCAGAGTGGATGGTACAAGTTAAAGAGCACCCCAGCAATCAACGTCCCCCAGCCTAAAATGACGACGGGCGAATTTTCGGCCACAATTTTACGCGGTAAAACCACATAAAGGGCTGCCGTGACCCCAGATAACACGCCCCAAGCCAAGGCATCCATTGGAATCGCTAATTCATGAATATTGCCGCGCGTAATTGCCAGAAAGACGCCTAATAACGAGACGCCAAACGCAATCATATCCGTTCGTAACGGTAATTCACGTTTGAAGGCTAAGGTCCCTAATACAATAAATAGCGGACTCAAATATTGCAAAATCGTAGCGGCAGCGGCCGTCCCTTTTTCAATACTGACATAAAAAGTGTACATGTTCGCCATCAAACCGAGTGTGGCGTATGCGACCAATTGGCCGACTGACGCCCAAGAATGGAACACTTTAAAAATGCCCCGGCCTTGTTGGATGGCTCCAATAGCTAATAAAATGACCCCAGCAGATAAGGTCCGGACCGATAAGAACCAGTCAGCGGGAATTGCTTGATTTTGTGAGACAAATTGCATGACGGTCCCGGAGATTCCCCAGAGTGTCGACGCCAACATTGCCCACATAATGCCTTGCATATAGCGACTAGTGGTTTTAGTTTTCAATTCTCGTTTACCCCTGTTTATAGATTAATGGCAACATTATACCGGGGCTTGATTAAAACTCACTGAAAATTCAACGCATATTTTCAACAAAAAAAGACGGGTCCGTCTAATTTTGACGAATCCGTTTCATGACTGATTTAATATTAATCGTTTAAAATAACGTCCCAACATAGTAGTGAATAAACATGGTAATAATCCCGACAATCACATTTCGAATAACTGCAGTCTTCACGTTCCCTTTACCAAGAACGGCTGATAAGTAACCGGTCAACGCCACAGACAATGAAACGGCGATGATTGTCCCCGGCCATTTCATGGCCGTCGGTAAAAACGTCATGGCAAATAGTGGAAAAATCCCACCGGCCGAAGCCGAAAACAGTGATGAAAAGGCCGCGTCCCAGGGATTCATATAATGGCCAAGTTTCATGTCATACTTAACACTTACGACCGTCTCCAATGGTTTCTTCGCTAACAAGTCTTTGGCGATCGCCATTGCCGTGGTTTCAGTCACGCCTAAGGTCATATAATGGCGTTTAACCGCCGCTAATTCATCCTCAAAATTTGTCTTTAACAGTTGCCGTTCTTTTTCAACCACGGCCTTCTCAGTATCTTTTTGTGTGCTAACTGACGCGTATTCACCTGACGCCATCGAAAATGCACAGGCTAACAGGTCGGATAATCCCGCAATAAAGATCGTGAATTGATTGCTAGTGGCCGCCGCCACACTGAACAACACCCCGACAACGGTCAAAATACCATCGTTAGAACCAAGGACGCCCGCTCGCAACGTATTCAGTTTTTCGTCCATCGTTTGTTGGGCTTTTTTTGGTTTCGTTTTTGACATAATCATCTGCTCTTTCCCCCTCAATTAACGCTAAGCAAATAAATGCCCAATAAAATACGTCACTAACATGGTTAACAATCCGGCAAAGACATTCCGGAAAACACTGTGCTTCCGATCCGCGTTACCAAGAATTGCCGCCGTATAGCCAGTAATCGCTAACGCAATCGCCACCGCAATCACGGTCGCTAGCACTTTAATGTGGGCTGGGAAAAAGGTGATCGACACTAGTGGCAAGATGGACCCCGTTGGAAATGAGATCATCGACGCAATCCCAGCCGCATAAGGACTAATAAATTCACTCGGATTAAAGCCGTAGCGTTCACGAACCGTCGTCACTAAGGCATCCTCTTGCATCATTTCCGCCGTTGCTTGCTGTGCTAAAGGAGTACTAATGCCTTGATCCACATACTTTTTAGTCACCATCGCGACTTCATCGTCGTAATTGTCGGCCAACGCCTTTTTTTGACGTTGAATCGCCATCTTTTGAGCATCTTTTTGTGTATTGACCGACACATATTCACCCATTGCCATGGAAATCGTCCCAGCCAGCATCCCAGCTAGACCAGAAATCAGGATTGAATAGCTGTTAGTGGTCGCACCTGCGACCCCCACAACGATCCCGGCGACCGATAAGATGCCATCGTTGGCACCCATGACACTCGCCCGTAAAATATTTACGCGTTGTGCTAAGGTCATTTTTTGTTTCATTTTGCTAACCCCCATCAGCTACTTTATAATCATTATCACTTAATAGATGTTATTCCTTTTTAGCTGAAAATGCAAGCGCGATCCGCACTTAAAGTTATGTATCCCTAAACTCAGTTAAAGTGTAGCATTAATGACATTGTTTTGTTAAATGAACTCAATAAAAAAACGTCTAACCAACATTAGATTAGACGTCTTTGTTTTAGTTCACTTGATTGAATTGTTGTGCCGTCGCTAACGCAAATTCCGTCGGTGCTGAAGCAGTCATTAAGTCTTCGGTTAAAGCGACCCGCGTAATGGTTTGATCATTATACGGTTGCATATAGAAGGCTGGTTCATTCATGCTCATATATGACCGATATTGCGTATAATCGGCAGACCCATCGGCCTTAATCTTGACGCCCTTAGGAATCTCGACTGAGTTTAACATGTGTGATAAGGCGTTCACAGCTTCCCCATCGGTCGCCACCGCTTCTGTATGTTCACGGTTAAAGACCGTCCGGATGAAGCGTGATGGTGAAGTGTAATCCCCAGGCATCCCTAGCGCACCAGTCCCAGGTCCAAAAGCATTGATCTGGAGGTCACCATATTGACGCGTTTCCGCATGCGGTTCTGGTTGAAGTTCCACATAGTTACTCAAGTTTTGTAAATGCCAGCCGAAATCTGGTGAGTTCGTCATCACACCCACAGGATCCTTCATAAAGTGCATCCCATCCGCTTCTTGTTCCAAAACATAAGTGTTGCCTTCGCGATCACTGATGATCCAATGCAATGGCACCACGATGTTCAATAACGGTGCGGCGGATTCAGTAATCGTTAAATCTGCCAAACGGTCACCCAATTCAGCCGTGCTCTTAACGTTACCTAAAATCCACATGATCACTTCATGGGGAGCCAAATTGATTTGACCGTCAACAGGTTCGGCCGCGTAATGTGCCTGACCGGAGAAATACAAGGCGGCTGCGCTGACACCATATTCATTGACGCCATCGACTAAGATATAGCCATTGAGATCCCGTCCAGTTCCCGCGAAACTGTATGGTGCATCAAAGCCCGCCGCAGTCGTCACACTCGTAAAGTGGTGTTGCCGAGGGATGACCACTGGCCGACCACCGAGTTCAAAAGCAAAATCCATCGTTCGAGCTAAGAATTGATCACCGCCCGTTGTTTGATACGTTAAACTTGTACACATGGGACTCACTTCCTTGATTTAAGTACTTCAATTTTAGCACCTAAACCAAGCAGTTACACGCATTTGCAACATTTAATTTACGGTCATCAGTTTAATCTTTAATATGCAGTGTCATTGCATTGATAGCTACGACCACCGTGCTTAAACCCATCACAGCGGCCCCGACCATTGGGTTTAAAATAAAGCCAATCGGTGCTAAGATGCCGGCTGCCAGTGGAATCGTAATCACGTTGTAACCAGCCCCCCACCAGAGGTTTTGGGCCATTTTCCGAGTGGTTTGACGAGCTAATTCCAAGAATTCAACGACATCATTTGGGTTACTCTTAACTAAGACAACATCCGCCGAATCAATCGCGACATCCGTCCCAGAACCAATCGCAACGCCAATATCTGCACTAGCTAGACTAGGCGCATCATTGACGCCATCACCAATCATCATGACCCGACTCCCATCACCTTGATATTGTTGAACTAATTTAGCCTTGTCTTCAGGCAACAAACTCGCATGAACTTCAGTAATCCCCAATTGTTTAGCTACAACTTGGGCACTCTGCGCGTTATCACCGGTCAACATCACTGGCGTAATCTTTTGCGCTTTCAAACTATCAATCAAATTCTTCGCTTCTGGTTTGATCTGGTCACCTTGAGCCACGTAGCCAAGCACTTGTTGATCTTGAACTAAGAAACTAACGGAATTCCCAGCTGAAGCTAGACGGTTAAAAGCAGCTTGATCATAAGCCAATTTTTGTTTGTCCAAATAGGCAGCAGACACAACTTGATACGTCTGACCTGAAACTGTTCCGCTGAGACCGACCCCAGTAATTTGATGACCATCAGTGGCGGTTGCTAAAGTCAGCTTTTGCGCTTTAGCAGCCTTTAAAATGCCGACTGCCAACGGATGACTGGACCCATTTTCCAAACTTGCCATGAGACTTAAAACCTCATCAGCTTTAACTTGCGGATCTAAACTTTGATATTCGGCTACTTTGAAGTTACCAGCAGTCAACGTGCCTGTTTTGTCCATTAAGGCGTAGTTTAATTCTTTGACTTTTTCCATTGAATCCCGGTTCCGAATCAATAAGCCGTGACTAGCCGCAATCGCGGTACTACGTGCGACTACTAATGGCACTGCTAAACCAAGTGCGTGCGGGCAAGCAATGACTAAAACAGTAACTGCAATCGACAAGGCCAACGCTAAATTACCAACGAGCATCCAAACAATGAAAGCCACGATAGCAACCGTTAAAGCAGCATAGAATAGTAGCCCAGCCACTCGATCAGCCATGTTTTCTTGTGCTGATTTAGCCGCCTGAGCGTCTGTCACTAGCTTCATGACTTGGGCCAAATACCCAGTTTCACCAGTCCCAGTGACATGCATTTCAAACGTCCCTTCACCGTTCACTGAGCCACCAACGACTTTGCCATCTGGGCCTTTTTCAACTAAACGTGCTTCACCAGTGACCATGGACTCATTGACTGATGTATTCCCACTCACAATGACCCCGTCGGCTGGAATCTTTTCACCGGCACGAACTTGAATATGGTCATCTTCAACTAATTCTGAAATATCAATGTCTTTCGTCTCACCATTAACGACTTTGTGCGCCGAACTTGGCAATAACTTCGCTAAATTATCAACCGCTGAACCGGCATTCATGACCGTATTCATTTCAATCCAATGACCTAGTAACATGATATCGATCAAAGTAGCCAGTTCCCAGAAGAAGTCGGTCACTTGTGGGGTGACATTTAAGAGGTTATTGGCGATCACTGCATAAATACTGTAGATGAAGGCAACCCCAATCCCCATCGCAATCAAGGTCATCATTGCGGGCTTTTTATTCGCCAATTCAGCTTTCGCCCCGCTGAAGAACGGTTGACCACCATAAATGAAGACAATCGTCCCGATCACCCCGACTAAATAGTCTGACCTTGGATGAAAAACTAATTGGAATGGCAATTGCATCCCCATCATCGGACTCATCAGGAGAATCGGTAGCGTCAAAATCAAGGAAACCCAGAACTTCCGTTTCAAGTTTCCCATGTGCATCATTTGGCCGCCACCCATATCCATGTCCATATCAGACATATCCATCTTACTCATGTCCATTTCTGGTGCCATTTTTGGCATATCGTTCATTTCTGCTTTATTCATCTTAACAACCTCCCCAAAGTTCTCTCCGTGTCGTTTACATTTGTAATTTATGACTAAAGTTTACAATCGTAAACGATAAAAGTCAAGCACTTGCCTCATAAATTTTTTATTACTGTGATATTGAAGTGTATTACAAATCAACAACTGCTGGAAAACACGGTTATTATCGAATTCATAGTGACTTGATGAGCTTGGTGGAAAATAGTTTGTCAATTTTGCATTATTGAATTCAGGAGGCCAATAAGTCTAAAAAAAGACAGCCTACATAGACTGTCAAATACGATATTTATCAATTGCAAATCTACCAAACGATTTCGTTAGGCATAGCTGGTCCCCAATCTAATTCACTGTCTCGCTGACTATCATCTTCCCAATCAGCAAACAACTCATGAATATTTGTCGGCTGCTTTTCAATTGGTGTTAGGACAATTGAGTCACCTTGAACAGATATGGTCAAAAGCTGATTGTCTTTCAAATTAAGCTCTTTAATAATCTGGTGTGGAATTTTAACTGCCAGTGAACGATTCCATTTTTCGAGAGACGTTTGTTCGTTGATTCTTGCCATCAACAATTCCTCCAATTTTTCTAACCGCTCAAGCATATCAAAGCCGCAATAACCAATAGTCCTGAGTGCCACAATTCTACACTTATTAAATCTGTCTCAATTGATCATCACCAGAAAAACAGCCATTGAGGTAAAACACTAAAATTCTTAATCTTCTCTCCCAAATATCAGCCGAATATGATCTTGAACGTTTAGGTATGGGTCAGTTGTTGCCATGTCTCCTGGGTTATTTTCACTCAACGCTTTGGCATTTTTCACTGCAGTGGCCACACTATCAATCAAATGTTTATCATATTCTGAGCCCTTAAACTTTTTATAATCTTGATCAAAACATTTAGATCCTGATAAAGTTTGTATCAATTCTGGCCTCGTGTAAGACTTACTAAATGCTTTAAAATGCAACAAAATAAACACTTCAAAATCAATGCTGGAGAAAATTATTCGATATCCCGCCATTTTTGCTTGCCGTTCAGCAGTCTTAATTTCGTTAACGGTCAGGTCATCCCGGTCGAACATCAGATAAACTTCTTCTGCATGCTTCCGATTGCCATTAGCGACTTGTCTTTTAGCTGTACTAACTAGCGCTGGGCCTTTTTTACCAGACAATTGCTTAATCCGTAAAACATTGCTTGCACTATACTTTCGTTGGAGCATTTTTAAATATTGCAGTTCTGATTCTGCTATGCAAAATATGGAGAAATGTAGAAAAACATTACTGATTTCTACATTCAGAAAGGTTGCATATTTCCTTTTTTTATTTTACTTGCTACCGTTATCACGCCGGTTTTCCGATATTCCACTAAGGAGTAATCACATTGACCAACTATGACAGCATGAGGACTTAGCCAGCCCCGTTTAGTTGTGATTTTTTTTGCTTTAGATTAAAGCTAGTAAATTAGCAACCGCATTTTCATCACGATCAATCACAGCTCCACAACTGTAACAAACATATTCATTATGCTTAGTCTGATGTGTTGCATTACCTTGGAGCGTGATTTTGTTGTTTCCAGATTTGATATGACCACACTTTGAACAGCGCTGGGTTGAGGGATACTGTCGATCTGCCAAAATCAGTTCTTTACCATACCAGTCGCACTTATAAGTTAATATCTGCCGGAAGTAGCCGAACATTGACCGTTGCAAACCTTTAGAAGCAATGTGGCTCATTTGCATAGACTTAACTGACAGGTCTTCAATCACGATTGTATCGTAATCGTTGACTAGCTTTGTCGTAAACTTTTGCATAATGTCATGTTGGATATTAGCAACTTTGCGATAGTCACGTTGCAATTTGGCTCTCATTGCAACGTAACGACCACTTTTGGTTGCTTTATTACCATTCATGACTCGCTTATGAGCTAACTGCTTTTGGTAAAACTTGATTCGCTGATATAATTTGCGTAATCGTTTCGGCACTGCACCAACAACACCGGCTGTATAGTTTAAATGTCCAACATTCACGTCAACAGCCGATACATCACCAGTTCGTAGTTTGGCATCAAGCTCAACTTCTAAAGGAAGACTGGCCCAGTATTTGCCATTTTCACGATAAATACTGATTACCTTCAGCACGCCTGACAAATCCGAATGTTTGCTAATCCTGATGTCATACCAATCTTTAACACCACGTGGTTTATCCAAGCGAACCTTACCAGCGACAAGTTTAGCCCGGTCGGTTTTAAAGCCTTGTCGAGCGGCCTTTTTCGACTTGAAAGTTGGCTTACCCCAATCAGGTTGTGATTTGTCAAGGAAGTTTTGCCAAGCATGTCCTAAATCAGCCACAGCTAATTGGAGGGTACGTGCTGATAACTCGTACTGCCAATCTGCTTTATTTCCGACTAACTCATTCCGAACTGAATAAGCACTGGGACGGGGACTACTTAAATCAAGTGTATGCAAATCATACATATCATTCCAAGTGGACAGCCCCTCATTCCAGCAATATCTTCGATAATCGCAAAGGCTATCGAGTACCTTTGCCATATGACGGTTGGGGTAAAGCCTTACCTTTTGTGTTCGAATCATCAGCATCGTCACCACCCAAATTAGTGTTGTCTATTAGTTTGTAAGCACACTTCTAATTATAATTTAGGCGACTATCGATGTCAGTGATTTGATCATTAAAGTGGTATAAATAACACGATTCTTATTTGGGAAAGACATTTTGCACTTTTTTACGAAATTCGAACTGTGGAATCAAAATCACTAGCTTTAATCATTACCAAGCTCGCTACCTCCATATTTTCTCTCTGTGGCCGCTTGGTATTTTCTTCTACATATTTCAACGTTTTTCTACGTTTTAGTTAATGATTACTTCCTCCTTCAACAAATATGTCAATCGTTTTATGATAGGCCTTCTCGCCCCTGCCATTTCCTTTCTTCTGCCTACCCCTCATGATTAGGTCCCTTACCTTTTATGTCACCCAAGGACTCTAGCATTTCATCTGAATCAATGATCGGTTTAGCACCGAATCTTCCTTCTAAATACCGCTTCATATAGCTAACTCCACTGCGAGAAATATTACGGGGATCATTGAAATCAAAGATTGAGCTTAAATCACTGATACCGTGAAAATCTTTTTCTACAAAGTATATTTGATCGACTCGTACTTTTGAATCTAACAGTTGTAGTTCATGTGTCGTTAAGATGAATTGGTTCTTATTTGCTTCTGAGTTAAATATCTTGATTAAGGCTTGCGACAATTCCAAGTGAAGTGAATCATCAAACTCATCAAAAAGTAGCGTCTTCCCATTATCATTTAACTCTGCATTAATAATTGATAACGCAATCATCAGTATCTTTTGAGTTCCGCGAGATTCGCTATCGATTGGCATCTTCTTGGTTTTCCCCAAGAATACACCATCAGTACCATATTCTTTATGCATCGTAAAAAGTTCAGTCCTGTTGGTCTGTAAAGGTATGCTGTAACCAGAAACTGGGATTGAAGTTTTGGCAGAATCTATCACTTCAATATCCGTGATATTAAAATCAGCAAAATGTAAAAATCTAAGCAATTGTTCTTTCACACTATTATTCTTGATCAACAGTGCTAGGTTATCAGGAATTGCCGCTCTACTATAATCCCCAACAAAAATTAAATCTTCATCAAACCATGTGACGACTTCAATAGCATTAAAATCATTGTTTTGTTGTGCAGTAAACAAGAAAAGCGAATTAGGTTTGGTTCTTTTTGAAACGGACACTAACTCCTTGGGCAAGATTTCAAATCGTTTACCCACCCGTTTAAAATAAGGGGTCTTCTTATTATTTATAGTTAGTTCCTCACGAGTAATCATTTTTTGATTATAGGAAAATTCATACTTAAACTCATTGCTATTTCTTTTAAAATCAACACAGAATGTCGTTTGTGGCTCATCTTCAAGTAACTCCGGATCTAGTTGAAACAGGTTGATAGGTAACGAATCGGTGGCTTTGGCAGGATCGTTTAAAACCATATTTTTCATCGTCTTGATGCCATCTAAAAGATTTGACTTGCCGGCACCATTTGGACCAAAGACTAACAGGTTTTTTAAAACCGACGTTCTGCCAATATCCAGTGTATTCGTCTTTTTATATTTACTTAGTCGCTGACCGGCTTCAGAAGATAAAGTTACCTTGTCTTTGAAAGATTTAAAGTTCTCCATTGAAAAATCAATTAACAATTTAGGCCCCTCCTTTTAGTGATTAAGATGTATCTCATTATATCATTTAACGAAGTTTTTCTGTGATTTATCCTACCAAAATATGGAAGTCTCAAAAAAATTGTGTCATTAAATACATTGATATGTATTTATAATCAAAATTCCAAGACCTCTTGTACGCTAATAATCGTTCCCTCCGTTCACACAATAATCATCGTTAGCACGCATTTAATCACAAGCCCCCAATAAAATGTTTAAAAACTAGACCTACACAGAATAGTAATACTCGCATTGGTTATGCCTAAAATGGTTTCATACCAATCATTACTCCCATCAGGCGGAATCCGTTCTTGCCGACACGGCACACTAATTCTGACTGACTCTGCTAAATTTAAACAATTGACTAATAGCTGTAGGTTGTTGTTGATGGCATCGGCCGTGTAGGTGGCGTTTGACCGGCGAATTTCCGGTCTTACACCACGGACCGGCCGGGAGATTTGCGGTTTAGGCAAAGCTTCCGGGCGAGGGACAAGACGTTTCTCAGGCTTGCCCCGGTCCCTCGGCCGCATGTTATCAACAACAACCGGAAGCGGCAATTATCAACTAGCTTTCATAGCCTGATTAGGCATCACCGCGGGATAGTCCAGCGGTTTTCAATTTTCAGCTTCGAATCAAAAAAAGCCACGATAAATTACTATCGCAGCCTTCTCCAACTGATTAACTATTTAGTTATCAGCTTTCGTGCCTTCACTGATATCAATACCATCAGTATCAGCTTGTAACTTCGTTTGTTCTTGTTTGTATAGGATCGCATCTTGCTTACGCGCAAATGGCCAATAAACGAAGAATGATAAGACAATCATCCCACCTTGCCAAACAGCGGTCCGCCAGTCACCAACTAATAACCCTGAAATAATTGGCGGCGTGGTCCAAGGCACCATTGGTCCACGGAAGTATGGAATCACCCCAAACTTAATAGCTAAATAAGTGGCACCCATGGAAATAGCTGGCATCAAGATAAATGGTGCAGCCAAGATTGGGTTCATGACAATTGGTGTCCCAAAGAGGACAGGTTCGTTAATGTTGAAGACCCCAGTCCCAATACCTAAACGGCCAATTGATTTCATTTGTTGTGATTTGGCAAAGAAGACCATGAAGACAACCAAGCCTAAAGTCATCCCAGAACCAGTCACCGTCCCGAATTGATCAAGTAATGATTGGGTGACAATGTGTCCACCGTTGCTAGCAGAAGCAATGTGGCCAGCAGCCGTGATCTTAGCGTTAGCTAATGAGTTGGCTTGCAATAATGGTCCCATGATACCGCCAATAATAACGGCACCGTGAACCCCGAAGAACCAGAATAATGGAATGAGTAACGCAATAATCAACATTCCGCCAAAAGTATCCGTTAACCCTTGTAATGGAGTTTGAACAACTTTGTAAATAAATTCAACTAAAGTCGTATTGCCGAAGACATCGAACAGGCCATAAACGACTAACCAACCAACGGTAATCGCAGTGGCTGGAATCAAAGCAGTAAATGACCCAGCAACAGCAGCTGGCACTTGTTCTGGTAATTTGATTCGAATATCGCGCTTTAAGAACCATGAGTAGATCCAGCCTGAGATTAACCCGATTAAAATAGCTGCAATCATGCCTTGGCCGCCTAACCAAGTCCGGTCGATCATTGGGACTTGAGCAGCTTGGGCTGCGGTAACTGCCACTTTACCATTAATCATAATGGCAGTGGTTGGCCGCTGAATAATTAAGAAACTAACGAGTGCGGTTAATCCCGCTGGCATCGCATCAAAGCCGTCATCTTTAACCCAGGTATATGCAATCCCAGAAACGGCAAAGATTGACATTACCCCGAATGACGCGTTATAAATCTGCATACAAATCGCTGATAGTCCGGTCTTGGTCATCCATGCAGCCCAAGAAGCGACTGGCAACGATGCTAAGATCAAGAACACTGAGCCAATCATGATAAATGGTAAGGTGAAAAGCATCCCATTTTTCAGAGCAGTGATGGCTTTGGTGTTAACGAACTTCATTATTGGTGGCAAGATTTTGTTGTTCATAAAATCGCCCATAATTGAACACCCCTCCATGCTGAATAATTGCAAATCAATCGCGAATCATGACTGGCCAGTCGTTTTCTGTATCCGCTTTCATTTACAACTATAACGAACGCCTATCGCTTTGAAAAGGCTAAATGGCGCTAAAAAAACAGGTGTTCCAAATATAACCTGTCACAAAAAAGTAACCTGTTACATTTCAGGGTAGTATCCGCTAGCTATCGGCTTTTGCACGCCGGGCTGCTTGAATCTGATGTGTCTTATGCATAATTTGTTCCATCGTCAAAACAACTGGGACTTGGGTCGTCAAATCAACATCATCATTAATGATGTCACGAACTTCATGCGCATTGTATGCAATATTAATATCTGAAAGTCGGGCCAAGGTTGAAACAGCCGTATTGGTAATTGAGACGACCTTCGCCCCGAGTTCATGGTAAAACTGTGCTTGCTTTAACACTTGTTCACGTTCACCAGAAACGGAAACATCGACTAGCACAATCTTTTCAGCATGCCGTAATTGTGTCGGTTGTGGTTGAAATGGATCAATAATGGATAGTGTATATAGCCCTAGATTAGCCAATAAACGGGCCCCATATTGCGCAAAAGTAGCGCTGGTCCCAATCCCGAAAAATAAAATCAAGTCGGCGTCAACCATCATCTCCGCCACTTGTTGCACATGATCCTGATAAGTTTGATCATTAAACCGACCTAAAAATTCATTAACGGAATCAACGACCCGGGTCATTTTAGGTTGCTCCAGCTGTTGGTGTGCCAAATCCCGTTTGATGGCATACTTCAGTTCCATAAAGCCATCTAAACCCACCTTATTGCAAAATCGTAAGACAGTCGTGGTCGAAACATGACTTTGATTAGCCAATTCACGAATCGTCATATTAATTACAGCGCTTTTATTCTGAATAATATAATCATAAACCGTCAGCTCTAACCGATTTAAGCTTTCAATCTCCTGATAATTAAACACCAGCTTAACCCCCTACGTTTTTCCTTTAATCATACCATTTTAAGGACTTTAATCACGGGTCAAAAAAAGTCATGGCAAAACTCACCATGACTACGCTAATAGACTAATTTTGTCCGTTTTGAACTTGCTTAATGACTGTACTAATCGCGGTTTGTTCCGCCTGTTTAACTAAAGTTGCTTTTTGACTGGCCAACTGTGGCTGGGCTTTCAGCTTAGTTGCCACTTGTTGTTTTACAGTTTGTTGTAGTTGCGCTTGTACAGCTGGCTGCTTTAAGCGCCGACTTAAAGTGGTCAGTTGGGCCTTAGTCAAAACATGCCACGTTGATGACAAGCGATAAGTGACCGTCTGTTGCTGGCGTTGGTTTTCAGCTGTCACACCGCTAAATAACCATTTCAGCCAGGCTTGACGATAAACGTAACACCGATTCTGGGTCACTTTTGCCACCTGATCGTCACGAACGCCCGTCACGATTCGGACTCGCTTTTGATGGTTCAAAATCAGCTGTGTTTTCCGAGTTCGTGGTTGCCGCGTGGCATAAGCGGTATAACTTGTTTTACCTTGCTTGAGCTGCTTAGTGACCAATAACTGATTGCCCTTAATACTAGCGACAGGCGCAATTTTAGTCGTCACAGTTTGGGTCGTTAAACTAGTCCCAAAGTGAGCGACCGTATCTAATAGTAATAGCCCCTGACAGCCCAGCATCACCACAACAGCCACAATTCCCCATAGCCGATGACGGGTAATCAATAACCAACCGGCAGTGAAACCGGCAATCAGCATGATAATAATTAACATTTATGCCACCGCCTTTGTTTTTACGCTTAAGAATAAGGCCGGGATAATTGCCACGGCCGTTCCAACAGCAATCCAGATAAAGGTATGATAGTAAGCCGTTGCCATCATCGCGGTCGTAGCGACGTTATTCCCCTCATCACTCGCAATCACCGCGGCTAAAATGGCGGTCGCAATAGACCCACCAATATTTTGTGCCATTCGCGTGGTGACGGTTGCTTCCGGAATCAACTCTGGATTCAACCCAGTATAACTATCACTCATGATTGGAATCGTCACACCACTACGGCTGAGGCCCATGAGGAATAACATCGTCAAAATTAACCAATCTGGGGTACTTTCCGTAAAATACGCAAATGGGATCGTTGTGACCACGGCCATGACCAGCGAAATAATCACGACCCACTTGGCGCCATACGTATCGGTGATCTTACCCACCTGCGTTCGCGTGACCAACATGCCCGCGCCCAGTGCAATCAAATAAACGCCAGTCATAATGACGCTCAAATGACGACTCGTTTGCAGAAACAGCGGCAACGCAAACATCGCCCCATTGACCATCAGCCCGGACATGAATAACAAAATCGCCGAGGCAGAAAAATGAGCATTATTGAACAGCTTCAGCGGGAGCAAAGCGCGTCGTGGCCACTTGGCGGCATACACGACATAGCCTAACAAGCAATCGAGTGCCAGTAACCCCGGTGCCAAGACACTCAATTTACCAAAAATATCGTCCTGACTAAAGTTCGTGACGGCCACGATCAAGCCAGAAAATAACCCAACAATCAAGGTAAAGCCCACGAAATCGAAGGGGCGCCGTTTGTCAGGATTGGGCGCAAACGTCGGTAAGTAAGCTTGCACCAAAACAAGCGCGACCACGATCACTGGGATATTGATGTAAAATAACCAGTGCCAACTCCAAAACTTAATCAATGCCCCGCCAACCGTGGGACCAAGAATTGGGGCAAAAACGATCGGCAAGCCGACAACAGACATCAAGTGGCCTAAATTTTGCCCTTGTGCCATCCGAATCATCAAAGTCGTGGCCAGCGGAATAATAATCCCAGCGGCCGCCCCTTGAACGATTCGCCCAATCAGCAACATCGAAACGTTACTAGCCATGCCGGAAACCAGCGAGCCAACTAAAAATGCAACCTGCGCAATTTCCATCAATAACTTGCCAGATAATTGATCAACGAGCCAACCGGCCAGTGGTACGGCTAAGCCTAACGCCAAGACATAGGCCGAAGTGACCCACTGAATAGTGTTGACAGTCGAGTTTAAGTCTTTCAAAATAGTGTTGATGCCAATATTGGTCATCGTGGTATCTAGCATTGGGGCCATCATCACTAAGATCATGATTAAGGCAGCTTTCATATCCATTTGACCAGCCGGAGCAGTCGGCTGAGTCGTTTCATGACGTGTTTTCATCTGCACCTCTCCTTTAAGGTACTTGCAGTACCTAAGTAGAGATGATACACGCTTTTATTAAAAAAACAAGGGAATGGTGACAAAAAAATGGCCACTGAACATCGTAAACGAGGCGCCGAACTTGAAGCCGCAATCTTAGACGCCGCTTTAACAGTGATGCAAACTAACGGCTACGACCAAATGACGATGGCTCAGATTGCCACCGCCGCTCATACAAACAAAAATGCGATTTATCGGCGCTGGGACAGCAAGGCAGCCGTCGTTTCCGCGGCTGCACGGCACTATTTTAAAACCCATCCAGACCTGCTCAAACGCGATATTCCAAATACCGGAAATTTGCGAACCGATTTAATTCAGTTAATGCAATTACCGCTACCAGCAATTAAAGTCATTGGAATTCACAACCTCAAAGCCATCGCGCTGGATTTGTTTCCTAACGTCTCAAATATTGAATTTGATTTTCTTAATGACAATTACTTCCAACGTTTCTTGGCAGAAATCCTGCAACACGCAGCTGAACGGGGCGACTTAAATACGCCACCGGCAAAACTGTCAGCCGCGGCCAAAGGGCAACCGACCTTGCTATTACTGTCGTATGTTTTAAGCGAACGGCCGTATGATGAAGCCGCTGTGATCACCGTCGTCGATGATATTTTGTTACCCGTATTGACTAAATAATCAAAAAAGTTCCAGTACCGTGACATCTGATGACGTCTAGGTACTGGAACTTTTAGTTATTTTCATAATCAGTCGCTTAGCATTTTGTGACGCCCGGTACGCAGTCACAATCGACTTCTGCCGGGGCTGTTTTCGCCTTTTCCGCTAAGACTGTTTGTAGTTGACCAATATCCGCTTGGCTCAGGGTCAATTTACCAACTAAGTCGGTCAACGTCTGGCCGACCCGCATTTGACAAAGATGGCCAAACAACGTTTCCACTGCTTCATCCATCGACGGTTGTTCATCGACCGTTGGATAGTAAGTAAACGCACGGCCATTTTTTTCGGCCCGCAAAGCGCCCTTTTTGATCAAACGACCGAGTAACGTCTTCACCGTCGCAGTCTTCCAACCCATCTTTTCGGCCATGATTTCAGCCATTTGACTACTCGTGACGCTGCCTAAAGTCCACGTGACCCGCATGACTTCCCATTCAGCATCGCTGATTTCTAATTGTGTTTGTGCTTCCACTTGATTAGCCACCTTTCCATTTATATCTCTAGGATTAACTTTTATATAGTTTACATCCGTAAACGTCAAAATACAACTAATTGTCTTTACTATCATAGCGCAAATGCGATCATTAACTAAATTAATTTAATTATCACTGAGGATAATTGCGGCCAACTTATTGAACGACTTTCTGATGTATATTACAATAAGTTTAAACTGGTTTACTTATTAAATCACTCATTTTCGTTGTCAAAGGGGGAAGACTATGACCTACAAATTCTTTGTCCAACCACAAGTCAATGAAACGGACCATTCGATTTATGGCTATGAAGTCTTATTGCGCAAACACCAAAAAGATACCTGGACGCTGCCAACTAACTTTTCTGAAATTTCGCTGAACGAACAATCAAAACTGTTAGAGCAAACGGCGGCGGCGCTAAAAACATCCGTAACTAACAAAGTCATCGCGTTCAACTTGAACCATGACCAAATCGAGAATCCGCTCACCTTGGGCACAATCGTTGCCTTAAAAAAGCGGCTAAATCCTTCAGCCTTAACCATCGAACTGACCGATGCACCGACGCTTGAAGAAGTGCAACGATATAGCATTTTACTGCATCAGAATGACATGCAGCTCGTTTTAGACGATGTTGGTACTGGAACCAACACCTATGAAAATATCAAAGACGCCTTACCTTACGTCGACCAGATCAAATTCGCCATGCAAAATCTGCGGATGAGCGGCGAAGCCAATAAAATTCCAGAATTATTGGCATTCTGGACGAAGATTGCTCGTGAGTACCGTTTAGATATGGTACTAGAAGGCGTTGAGGATCAACATGATCAGGATTTAGCCGCTAAGTTTGGGATTAAGATCCACCAAGGCTATCTCTACGGTAAACCGATGCCCGCCTAACACCGGCACGCTTCATTTTATAGGCAGATGGGGGGCCAATCTCATGACACTAACGCACTGGTATGTGCCATCGTTAGTAACCAGTATCTTCTTTTTACTTGGCATGATTACGTTATATTGGACTTTAGCCGACCGCGCCATCCGTTACCTCGAGAAACGGGGTAAAAAGTTTGACCGTGAAGGTGTCCGAACAATGGTTGGCCTGATCTATATGGCTGCCTTTGTTATCCTGCTCCAACTCATCGTCAGTCATCAACAGACGACTTGGGTCTTCATGAATTTCCAACTATTTGCGGTCGTTTTTGTGAGTTACTTCCTATTGCTTGGCATCAAGCTCTGGCAATGGGTCGTGACCGCAGTGCTCTTTATGCTGATCAACGGGACGATCACCGAAACGTTATCTTGGCTGTATACCATGCTGTTCGTCGCTTTCTTCTTTATTATGAAGCTGTTAAAGCGACGCAAACATTATAACCACTGGGATTTCGTCAAATATATCATCGTCGCCATGTTGTTTTCAACGGCGCTGTGGGCGATTGTTGCGTTGCGGCTACACTTAACCGTCAATATCGTTTTAGCAGAATTACTCTACATGTTCATTATGCTGGTCATCGTGTATTTCTACGTCAACTTGTTGTACCGAGACGCGGCAACGTTAGCACAATTAACTTACAATACGAACTTCGACGAGCTGACCCATGCGAAGAACTTCTTTGCCTTTCGGACTAAATTTGGCACAAGTTTTTCAGAGCAACGTGACAATGATCGACCATTCACCGTCATGTTATTCGATATCGATCATTTCAAATCGATTAACGACACTTACGGTCATTTAGCCGGCGATTATGTGCTAGAACGACTAGCCTTATTGATTGAAAAATATTTACACAGTATCGATAAAGACTTAGTCCTCTATCGAACGGGTGGCGAGGAATTCACCATTCTGTTCAACGACTATGACTTGGAGGATGCGCTCATCCATGCTAAACGGATCGGTGAGATCATCCGGACGGCACCTTTCAGGTATGATAATCAGGATATTAAGTTGAGTATTTCAATCGGTTTGACCCAACAACATCCAGATGATGAAGACAGCACCACCCTCTATAAACGAGCTGATGGGTATCTTTACCACTCTAAGAATAACGGTCGTGATCAAGTTACCGCTAAGTAATTAACTGGAAACAAATCGCCCGGATACCGGTCATTTTTTGACAAGCATCCGGGCTATTTTTCTAATCAATCAGTTGCTGTCAGCACATTGCCAGCAACATCGGTATCCTGATACGGCACCTTATAAAAAAGTTCAGCCATCCTAATCGACGGCTGAACTTTTACTTATCTTGTTTAACGAATTGTGCCAATAACGTCATCAATGTGGTGACGGTTGTTGGATAATCCGCAGTGTTTTGTAATAAATAACTGACTAGTTTGCTCTGATACAAAACAGTTGTCGCTGATTGACCAGCCGTTTGTAACAAGGTTTTCCGAAAATCATTCAATAATTGCTGTAAGTTAGCTTGCGCTGGATCGGCACGATCTAAGGTCAGAGCCGCCCGACTGATCGCATCTAAAACCATTGCTTGTGTAATTTGTTGTTTCGTTGTCATAAAATTCAGGCCCCCACCCTTTTTGGAATAACCCTTAGTATACACTGACTTTTCAGCAAAGTACTACTAAAATTGCCCACCACCCTTAAATATGTTAGGATATGCCATTACTACTCTTGGGAGGTTTGCAAAATTGAAACCAAATTCAAAATTTATACAACGTCTACAACGCTTTATGATCGGTCGTTATGGGCAAAATGATACTTTGAATAAATTTTTAAATAACCTGGCATTAATTTTAATCGTCGTTAGTTTCTTTCCTAAAGTAACTTGGTTAGCTCTCGTCGCCTTAATTTTATTAATCGTGAGTTATTGGCGCCTTTTTTCAAAAAAAATCTATACACAGGTCGCCATTAATCGTGGCTTTCAACACGTTTGGTTCCCATTAGTACGGCCATTTACGCGTTTAGGTTACCACGTTAAACAACATTGGCAATACCGCTTCTTCCACTGTGCCAATTGCCACCAGCGGATCCGAATTCCACGACATCATGGTCACGTGCGCGTCACTTGTCCAAAGTGCGGTCACCAATTTGACGCACGAACTTAATAAAACTGTTTCTGAAATATGAAAACATTTTTCAGAAATCACTTACGAAGAACGCTTTTTTCTGTTACAGTAACCTATTGTGTTTATTGTATGGAAAAAGGAGATTTAATATGCAAACCAAGTCACATTCAAACCCTAATTTAATTATGATTGGGTTATTACTTGGGGGCTTTGTAGGGATGTTTAGTGAAACTGCTTTAAACATTGCCCTCCCTCAATTAGAACAACAATTACACGTCAATACTGGGACGATCCAATGGCTCGTTACCGGTTATCTATTGATGGTCGGTATCGTGTTACCACTATCAAGCATGTTGACGAAACATTTCACAACACGCCAACTGATTATTTTTGCCTTATGCGATTTTATCGTTGGGGCAATTGTTTCAGCCTTAGCCAATGGTTTTGCCATGTTGCTGGTTGGCCGAATGATTCAAGGGATTGCCACTGGGTTAATCCTACCGCTAATTTTTATCGTTCTATTGGCGATCTATCCGCCACAAAAACGTGGGGCCGCGATGGGACTCGTTGGACTGGTCATCATGTTTGCCCCAGCCTTGGGACCGACTTTAGCCGGCTTGATTTTAGGCGCTTTGTCTTGGCACTGGATTTTTTGGTTATTCGTGCCATTATTAGCAATTGCCCTCATTATTACGTTAATTTTCATGGAAAATGTTTCCGAAGTCACTAAACCTAAAGTTGATATTTTATCAATTATTTTATCAACAATTGGTTTCGGTGGTTTAGTTGTCGGCGCTAGTTTAGCCGGCGACCGTGGTTGGGGCAATCCGATGGTTCTGATTGCGTTATTAGTTGGAATCGTCTTCCTTTACTTCTACTGCCACCGTCAATTACATTTAGACACCCCAATCTTGAACTTACGGGCTTTCAGCTTTAAAAAGTTCAGTGTCGGAACTAGCTTGGTCATGATTGACTTCGGGATTATCATGTCATCCATGTATTTATTACCAATGTACTGGCAAAAGGGACTCGTGGTACCAGTCGCCTTGACTGGAATTTTGATGTTACCAGGTGGGATTATCAACGCCATCGTCTCAGCAACGTCTGGTCGGCTATTCGATAACTATGGTGCAAAATATTTAACTCGCATCGGCTTTGCCTTGACCTTCGTCGGCGCCTTAATGCTGATCTTCACGACGACGCATTCAGCTTACTGGTACGTTGTTTTGGCCCATATCATCTTAATGATTGGTGCACCATTAGCCATGTCACCAGCCCAAACGTACGGATTAAACGCCTTACGTGGCCCAGTTGCAGCCGATGGAAGTACCATTTTGAACACCTTACAACAAATCTTGGGGGCTTTAGCGACTGCCATTGCCACCAGTTTGTTAGGTATCGGCCAAGCTGCCAGTCACGCAACTGGTTCAACTGCCTTTGTTCACGGGATTCATTACGGTTTCTGGTTCACCTTAGCCCTCTCCGTATTAGGCTTCTTCCTCTCAATGTTGGTCAGCAACAAACCGGAAAAGTCGATTGATCCTTTAGCGGAAAAACGCGCTGCTGAAGCTGCACAACAAGCCCCTGCAGAAGAAAACTAACTGAACTCAAACTAAAATAGACTTTCAGAAACAAGTGACAAGTTTCTGAAAGTCTATTTTCATCAGCAAAAGGAACACCCAAAAGTCCTTTTTTTGATTGCACTTTTACCAACTATCCGCCACAATAGACTAGTAGGATTAGACAGGAGCTTTCAACTTTTAATGGAAATTACAATTAATTTAATTGTCGGCACCAGCGCCATTTTAGCTCTAATTTGTTGGGGTTTGGGTGCCTATTACTTTCATTTAGAACAAAAATTAGTCGCCATCATTTGGGCCATCGCTGGCGTTGCCGCCGCCGGATTAGCCGGCTTCTTCATTTGGGCCGCAATACCGCTTTGGACCAGTATCTAAGGAGTTACGCATGATGAATCCAGCTGATGTTTTTAATAAGTATCTCAATAAGTATCAAATAACGATGCAACATCCTGAACATGGCCTAGTCATGTTAACATCGCCAGTTTGGCCAGAGCATCCAGAATTACAAGCACAAGTTTTACAAGCGTTGGAAGGCTTTAATGGGGTTCACCAAGTGACCGTTAACAGTTCTGAGCAATTAGTCATGCGTTACGATTCAGAACAATTACGTAAACTGAACCCGCTCACCTTGATTTCAGTCGAGCGTCGTTTAAGCCGCCAATATCATCACGCTGGATATTAAAAAAGTCGGACAACTGTCCGGCTTTTTGTTTGCTTGTTAAAATTTAACGGTGGCCATGAACTTACCTTCATCACCACTAAAATCAATCACATTGCGCTTCAAGTTAGCCGTCCAAGCTTGGCAACCAGCAGCGGCTAAACGTTTAACAGCTTCTGCCAATGACAATTTGCCATCAACGTATTCTTGACCAACTTTGGCAACTTCTTTAGGATCTTCTTCCAAAGCAACCTTTGTCCCAAAACCATTCGTGCGCCGTTCAACTAAGTAGCCATCCGCGCCAAAGTAAGTTGTCGAACCGGCAGCCACTTCATATTGGAAATGTTGAACGCCTAAATCGGCTTGCTTTTTAGCGACTGTGGCGAAATCCACATGGTCCCCGAGTTCAGCTAAAACTTTATCAATTGCATCTAATTTAAACATAGTTACGCCCCTTTAAATTTCGTTTACTCCTCCATTGTAATCCAAATTTAAGCTGATTTGGTTTTCATGGGGTAGAAAATCCGCATTAATCCCATATAAAGGAACCCAACAATTACCATATCGATGAAGGTGGCCCCTAAGATGTCCGCGACAAACGGAATATGTTTCAATAGCAAATAAATAATGACACCCAGCACCCAACAAGCTAGCGCAATCCAATTAATCCCATGGGAATACCAATACTGTCCCTGCGAACTCGCCAATTCATTAACATCATAGTTTTGATGATGCCGCCAATAATAATCAACCAACATGACGGTAATCATCGGTCCCAGCACCATCCCGATATAGTCCAAGAACGCCGTAAACGCGGCTAAAAAGCTCCCAATCACTAGTGGAATCAAGGTAACCAATGTCGCAATCAAGGTGACGGCCCACAAGGCTGGTCGTAAGCGAATCTTGGGAAAAATGTTCGAGAGCGCCGAGCCCGCCGCCAACAAATTGACCGCGTTGGCCGTCATACTCGTTAAAATAATGACGAGTAACGCTAAAACCCCTAAACCCAAACGACTGGCAATCGTGCTGGGGTCCGAATTATTCGGATCATAAGTCCCAGAAGTAATTGCAATACTAATGGTTGCGGCCAGCCCAATAAAGGCAAACCAGAATACCCCAGTAAACGCGCCTAAGAACGGCATCTTCGTCGACCCCGACCGTTTGGTAAAATCGGCACCAGCAATCACCCAGGCGAGATTAAACGCCGCTAACGTGTCCATCCCAGCCCCCGCAGTCATGTGCAACTTAATTGGGGCATGCCAGGCAAACAATTGTGGGAATGTGACCGTTTTGAAGACTACGACTGATTCCCACAAGACGAAAGCAATGACTAAAATAATCCCAATTCGTTCAACAATTTGAACAGAACGTTGTCCGACTGATACGCTTAAAAAATGGAGGATGCTCATGACGATGACCCCCATGATCAGACCCTTGGCCCCACCCGGCTGACCATAGATTGGCCAACCAATAATATCGTGTAACAAATAACTCACCGAGGTGGCGGCAATAAATGTATTCACGGCGGTCCAACCAATGTAAATGGTTAAATTAACGAATGATGGCACGTAGCTCCCACGCACGCCAAACGACCCACGAATCAAACTCATGGTTGACGCACCGGTCTTGTAACCCATAAAACCGACCAATGATAAGCACAAATATGATAACGTCGACGAAGCAATAATCACCTTCAAAGCAGTTAATAACCCACAAGCTGCTAAGACCCCACCAACATACCATGTCCCGTTGTTGGCATTGGCACCGATCCAAGTGGCAAACATGTCCCAGTTCGACATGTGCCGGTGTTCTGGTGCCACGACTTCAATCTGATATTTTGGTTCTTGCTTCACGACGTTCACCCTTTCTACAATTGTTAACCATTGTCCTTTTTTCAGCGGCAATGGTCAAGTCACTTTTACCTAAATTCGGTCGTTGTACTTACTTTTAAAAAGCCGTAAGATGAAGAGTAGAACATGATTGCATCAGTTTAACCGACTTATTTTCAAAAATAAAAAATGAACTGCTGGTAGTTTGCGTAATTAATTAGTAAGTAGCATCAGAGGAGGCTTCCATTTGAAAGGGGCACTTGAAGGTTGGCGACGAAATCTCGCCGTTTTATGGTTAGGCACATTTATTGCGGGGATGGGCTTTTCAGAAGTCATGCCCTTTCTATCACTTTATGTAAGTGAACTGGGCCACTTCACCCGCGGACAATTGACGATGTACAGCGGCCTGACTTATGCAGTCACCTTTTTTGTGATCGCAATTGTCTCGCCACTTTGGGGTAAGCTGGCCGACCGGCGTGGCCGTAAGCTCATGCTCTTACGTTCATCGCTCGGGATGGCCATAGTCATTGGCGCAATGGGCTTTGTCCACAATATCTGGATGCTAATTCTCTTGCGATTCTTGCAAGGACTCTGCGCAGGTTATATTCCTAACGCGAGTGCCTTAATTGCCACCGAAACACCCAAAGAAAGCAGTGGCACTGCAATTGGGATTCTCACCACCGGCTATGTTTCTGGTAACCTAATTGGCCCCATTTTAGGCGGTGTCTTGGCACAAGTTTTCTCAATTCGGCTCACTTTTATCATTACTGGGATTCTCTTGTTGATTGTCTTCGTCCTAAGCTTAACGTTGGTCCACGAAAATTATCATCCAGAACCACAAAAAGCTGACGCTGAAACGGGGAGTTTGCTGAGTCAATTCAAAAATCCAACGTTAATCGTGACGTTGCTTGTTTCTACCATGATTATTCAGATGGGGAATAACTCCATTACCCCGATTATCAGTCTGTACGTCAAACAATTGATGCATAATGTCGGTCCAATTACGGTCGTTGCCGGGATTATTGCCGCCTTGCCCGGGATTTCTACCCTATTGTCGGCACCGCGCTTAGGCCATCTTGGCGATACGCGTGGGACTGATCGTATTTTAGTTTTCGGCTTTGTCTTTGCCATTTTGATGTACTTCCCGCAAGGCTTCGTTTCCAGTATTTGGACATTGGGCCTATTGCGGTTCATGATTGGGATTTCCGATGGCGCACTCTTTCCCACAGTTCAAACGCTATTGTCGAAAAACACCCCACATCGGCTAACGGGGACTATTTTTAGTTGGAATCAATCCTTTCAAGCACTTGGTAGCATGTTAGGTTCCCTACTGGGTGGGGCCGTATCGAATTGGTTTGATTACAATGGTGTTTTCATTTTCACCGCATTATCACTACTATTGAACTTCATTGTCGTTTTGATTTTCATTCCTAGTATGCGGCATCCTTTTCGAAATAAAGCGTAAACAAAAGTACCACCAACCGTTGAGTTAGTAGTACTTTTATTCACTTCAGAATCCGTTGAATTTGCATTGCCATTAACATAATCTCTTCATCCGGCAACGGGTCCGAAAACTTCATATTCAAATAAGCCGCTACTTTTTCTGCAATTTGGTAAGCTCGTCGATTTTGTCCCTGAACCAATGCCACCATTGCGGGATCACCATCCGTTAATAAATTGTGGGCAATTGCACGCTCAACTAAGAACTTCACGTGAACTAAACAGCGCTGATAATTTGGATCAGATTCATCCAAAGTCCCACCAGCCTGATATTTAATAATATTAATTACCCGACCGATCAGTTGACCCGCTTTTAACGCATCTTTCCGTTCATCCGTGCCATTCTCTGCATTAATAACATGTGCTGCAATATTAGCTGCCTCTTGATCGGAGAAATCAGTGCCTAAATGGTCATTCATCAGTTTTACAGCAAAGCTGCCAGTCGCAAACTCAGCCGCATAATAAGTCTTGATTTCCCAATAAACCCGATTTGTAATGACAATTCCTTTTTCAGCTCGCTCTAAGGCAAACTTTAAATGATCAAGCAGTGATATAAAGAGCGTATCGCTGAGCTTCATGTGTAACCGATCAGTAGCGTGGTTAATCACTTGTTGCGTAATTTCAATCAGCTGAGGTGATGATGAGGCGATTGTCGTCAATAGTTGCTCAACATTGGGATCAGGTGCTGGAACGAAAACTTGATTAAAGTCCCCATCAGTCACGACTGTTCCGGATTTCTTGCCATAGCCGATGCCTTTACCAAGCAAAATGAATTCTTGGTCACGCTCATTCGTGGCCAACACAACACTAGAATTCAAAACTTTTTTGATGTGCAGCATCTCATCACCTCCACTCTCAGTTTAACTTAAGTCAGCACCATTTGTCTGAATAACTTTCTGATACCAAGTGAACGAATCCTTCTTATAACGGTTTAAAGACCCGTGCCCTAAATCGTCCTCGTCAACATAAATGAAGCCATAGCGTTTCGACATTTGTGAGGTAGATGCACTGACTAAATCAATTGGCGCCCAACTAGTGTAGCCCAATAAATCAACACCTGCATCTACAGCTTGAATCATTTGTTCAAAGTGTTCCTTAAAATACTTAATCCGATAATCATCATGCACGTGATGATCAGTGGTCAGTTTATCCTTGGCCCCCATCCCATTCTCAACAATCATCAAAGGTTTATGATACCGATCATAGAGTTGCAACAATGAGATTCGCAGACCCACCGGATCAACCGTCCAACCCCAATCAGTCGTTTCCAAATGTGGATTCTTACCACCAACTACTGTATTACCAGTAGTCAATGTCAAGTTGCTGTCATCGTATGATGATACCATCGACATATAGTAACTGAATGAGACGAAGTCGACAGTATTTGCCTTTAGAATTGCCAAATCATCTGGTGCCATGGTAATTTCAATACCTTGTTCTTTGAAATAATTCAAAACTAAGGCCGGATATTCCCCAAAAACTTGCACATCAGCTGGAAAATAGTTCATTGTATTCTTGTTGAATGAGGCCAGCACATCCCGTGGATCTGACGAGTTTGGATAATCCGTCAATTTAGTCAACATACAGCCAACTTGGCTCCCTGGAATCGTTGCATGGCACGCCTTAGTAACTAAAGCCGAAGCAACGAATTGATGATGAAAAGCCTGATATTCGGTCTGCAACAAATTCTCAGTTTGATCTGGAATAATTCCAGCTGAAGTAAAGGGATGCCGCGTAACACTATCAATCTCATTGAAGGTTAGCCAATATTTGACATCATCCTTGAACGCCGTAAAACATGCCTGACAAAATCTAACAAATAAATCAATGACACGGCGATCTGCCCAACCGTTATACTTCGTGGCTAACGCAAGAGGCATTTCATAATGCGATAACGTCACAATTGGTTCGATATTCACCGCATGCATTTTGGCGAACACTGCCTTGTAATAAGCTAAACCAGCTTGGTTTGGTTCTGGTTCTTCGCCAGTTGGAAAAATTCGCGTCCAAGCAATCGATAAACGTAAGATCTTGAAGCCCATTTTATGGAACAGCTCAATGTCTTCTGGATAACGATGATAAAAATCAATCCCTCGCCGTTTAGGATAATCAGCCGTATCTTTAGTCTTAATAGCAGCATCAATATCGGCCGTTGTCACACCAACTTGTTTACGATAATCTTTAACATCAACTTTAGGCTTGTAGGTCGCAACATCGGCCACAGATAAACCTTTACCATCTACATCCCAGGCACCCTCAACTTGATTAGCAGCAATCGCGCCGCCCCATAAAAAGTCTTTTCTTAATCCCATCTGTTAAACTCCTAACTTTGCAATATTCATGACTGAGTCATTAATTGAGTTCTCACCAGTTTCATCGACAGCAACTGTGTAATCATTTTGATTGGTCACAACCATCATAGTCACTGGATTATAGCCCGCAGCTTTAATTTTATCGAGGTCAAATGTTTCGAGTAATTCGCCAGCTTCAACATGTTGGCCGACTTTAACATCTGATTCGAAATACTTTCCGTTAAGTTGCACTGTATCCAGCCCAATATGGAATAACAACTCGGCCCCATTATCAGTCTTCATACCCAATGCATGCTTAGTTTCGTAAACCATTTCAATTGTCCCAGCAGTCGGCGCAACTAGTCGGCCTTCACTTGGATCGACCGCAATCCCTTGACCAATCAAGCCCTGAGAGAAAACATCATCAGGTACTTCGGAAAGCGGCATTACTCTGCCCGCAATTGGTGCATTTAAATCTTCAGCAGCAACTTCGGTAGTCGTCGATTTGGGTTCATCTGTTGTAGTATCGGTTTCATTTTTCCAAGAAATCAGACCAGCAATGAATGCAACCCCAAACGAAATCACAAAACCAATCAAAGCATGAATTAAATTAGCTGGATTACTCTTATCTACAAACATCGGCAAACTAGCTAGTCCAGGACCAACTGCTACAAACCCTGCTAACCCAACCAATCCAACATAAGCACCACCAATAACACTACCTATAATAACGCTAATTAATACTCTTTTATGCTGAATCGTCACACCATATAGTGCTGGTTCGGTAATACCAAACATTGCCGAAATCCCAGCAGAAATCGCAGTTGCACGTAATTTTGTATCTTTAGTTCGTAAAGATACAGCAAAGCAAGCACCACTTTCTGCCAAATTATGCGCCAATGACGCAGGATTATACAGTGATTCTCGTCCTGTTGAACTGAGACTAGAAATAACATATGGAATCATTGGTTTGTGCATTCCTGTTATAACCATAAACGGTAAAATCCCAGCCAACAAAGCAGTTGCAATCCAGCCAAAGTGAACATTCAAGAATAAAATAACACTAACAAAACCCTCACCAACGACATAACCCAATGGTCCAAGAAATAGTAATGTAACCGGTGCCGTAGTCAGCATTGACATCATTGGGACAAAAAAGATTCGAATGTTTTTTGGCGAATACTTCGTGAACAACTTTTCCATGGCTGCATAGAATAAAACGCTTAGAATTGCCGGAAAAACCTGCGAACTATAAGTCACGTTCATCATTTTCAAGCCAAATAATTCTGTTCCTTTAGTCAGCATGGTAACAATATCTGGTAAAATCAAGACACCCACGATTGACATCGCAACCAGCTCATTAACTTTTAACTTCTTTGCAGTTGTTACAGCAACTATAAGTGGTAAAAAATATAATGGCGCTGTACCAATTAAGTTCAAGACTTGATATGTTTGACTCTTATCACTCATCCAACCGAACATAGAAACTAACATCAGCATTGCTTTAAGAATCCCACCACCGGCAATCGCAGGTACTAGCGGTTGGAAAACACCAATAATAAAGTCTAAAGTGACTTTACCAAATGATTGCTTAGGTCCTTTAGCACCTGAGCCACTGGTTTTGCCGTCCAATTCTGATTCAACAGCGTCAAACATTTCAACAACATCATTTCCGATAATAACTTGGCATTGACCCCCGGCAATCACCGCACCGAGAACCCCATCAATTTTCTTTAATTGTTCCAAATCTGCTTGATCAAAATCATTCAAGGTGAATCGTAGCCGGGTTGAGCAATGAATTAACGTAGCTACATTTTTTGCGCCACCAACGCCGGCAATAATTGCTTTAGCACTTGTCTTAAAATCCATTTTGTTCCACTCCTTTAGACATAAAAAAACAGGATCTGAAAAGCGATTGGGTCGTCACCCAATAACTTTTTAGATCCTGCCTGCTTTACCAGTTACATGTCTAATTTTATTCGTTTGTATGTCATTAATGTAAGCCCTTACTTGGCTGCTGTCAACCTTTTTTATAATTGTTTTTATTCTGAAACATCAAAAAAGCTAGTCGCTTAGGAATGCTTAATCCAATCAACTAGCCTTTTTGCCTACTTCATATACTGACCCATAAAAGCTGAAACTTTTTCCTCATACTGCTTGGGTTGCTTATTTAAGGCTTCACCATGCTTAGCACCAGGAACGACCCACAACTTCTTGTCTTTAACCGTCGTTGCTTTGTAATTCTCGTAAACCATTTTAGTTGGCACAAACGTATCGACCGACCCATGAATAAAGAAGATGGGTAACTTGTTCTTCTTCAATTGGTTAACCGAACTTGCTTCAAGGAAGTTGAAATGGGCTTTCCAATCTGCGACCCAGCCTGCCGTATAGATCAACGGGAATTTTGGTAAGTGATACAGCTGTTTTAATTCATACGACAATTCATCGCTAACACTCGTATAACCACAGTCTTCAACAATCGCTTTAACTTGAGTTGGTAACTTTTCACCACTCATCATCATTACGGTCGCGCCACCCATCGAAACCCCAAACAGCCCAATTTGGCTATCGGTTCCTAAGCGTCGTACCACTTGCTTAGTCCATTTGACGTAATCTAAACGATCTGGCCAACCGAAGCCATAGTAATTGCCTTGACTTTGACCATTACCACGATCATCTGGGGCCAAAACATTATAGCCTTGGCGATGCCAGAGTCGAATATAGCTCGCCATCTGTTCCTTATTTCCCATATAACCATGGGCCACGACAATCGTTCGCTTAGTCTTCTTAGTAGCCGGCACAAAGTCCGCAACCAATTTAAGATTATCCGTTGCCGAAGTTTCATGCCAAGTTTGCTTATCGACTTGCTTGAGCCACGCCTTATTTTTAACCAGAATCGCGTGACTCTTCTTCGAGGTCGAAGTTAACACTTTGGGGGTCGGTTCAAACGCAAAGTGATACAAATAGAAGCTCCCACCAGTAATCCCAATTACGAGAACAGCTACAATCCCCACCAATGCAAGTGTCCATTTTTTCTTAGTTGTCATGCTTTTAATTCCTCTCTCATGTCCAAAACTCATGCCAAAGTTTCTCGTGTCAATAAATGATAAGCAACTGTCTGGGCTGCAAATTGAATAACTTGCGTTGTCTTATCTGCGCTGCTAACTAATACTGGCTGTGCCTGTATCGCTTGTTCAAAAGCCATAGCGAATTCTACATAGCGTTTCTCAATCAAGCGAGAATCCCGAATAGCCAAAATTGCGCGACTAATCGTATTTAAGGAAAAATCTTGCTTTAAAATCGTCACGACTAGCACGGCCACAATTTGATTACGTTGATATTGGCGATTCACTGGTCGACTAAAAAAGTGTTGTTTAACATAGCTGTTCACCATCGTTTTAGTAACAGCTGGCAAACCAAGTGGTGCTAACCTTTGATTCACAAATTGCAGTAATTGATCCATATAGATTGGCATCGTTGGCAACTGTTGCCACGGCACCAATTTAAATTCTGTTAAAGTTGTTGTCATCAAAAAAGCCTCCAAATACTACGTCTTAATTTACCTGAAACTAGCTTTGATTACAAGACCTCTTAGTTTAATCATTAGGTTATGTAGAATTATAATCTATATAATAAATAATCATTATTTACTTAATATTGACAAGACTTGAAACCCATAGCTGCTTTCGGCTAAAATAAGACATACCTAAAACTACTGCACCAAAGAAAGGACGTTCTTCATGAATAACGTTTATTTAGCAGCTCCCTTTTTTGACGATGCGCAACAAGCCCGTATTGAACAAGTAAAGGCCGCATTAATTGCGAATCCAACGATCAATTCTGAGGGAATCTTCTTACCTCAAGAACATCAATTTGAAGATGAACCTTTCGGCAGCCGTGCTTGGCAACAATACGTTTACGCCTCGGACATGCGTCAAGTTCACCGGGCCGACTTAGTGGTTGCTTTGCTCGACTTTGACATGACGAGTGATACCAACGAACCCGACTCTGGCACCATGTTTGAAATTGGCGCCGCTGTCGCTGAAAAGACGCCAGTGTTAGTCGTTCAATTCGATGCTGACAAGCAGTTAAATCTCATGATTTCCCAAGGCTTGACAGCTTACTTCGATGCTAGCAAGGATGGGTTGCAAGAATTAGCCACTTACAACTGCGATGATTTGAGATCTAAGCCAGCCAATCGACCAGTCTTCTAAACTAAACGATAACTTCTCAAGTCACTGCCTAATCGCAGTGATTTTTTTCGTGCAAAAAGCTACGCTGATTTTCCAGCGTAGCCAATTTATTGTCTATTATAATCAGTCTTCTTAGCTTAGTGTATAAATCACTGAAGTAGTCGCACCGGTTGGCGTTAAATATTGCAGTGTAAAGTCGCGCAACTGCTTTTCTGGGTATTCCGGACTAATTGGTAGGTTAATCTTCACAATGCCATCCGAAGTCCGATGATCATCGTTAAAGACGGTATCGCCGACAGGTTGAGCTTGCCAAACTTGCTCCCCCGTTTTTAGTCGAATGAGTTTGGAAATATTATAGAAATGACGATTTTTACCAGGATGAAAACCTTGCATCATTTCAATATGATAAGGGACTTGGACTTGTAACACCGATAATCCCGACCGATTCGCTTTGATGATGGTCGGGCGTTTCAACGTCGTGCTATAAATGCCATTCAGAACTTGGTTGTATTTGGCGGGAGTCGTAATGGCCTTCGCAAAATGGAAATGGTTCTCAACGCGACGGGCCTCTTGCTCATTTTTAGTAAACTGTTCTTCTGAATCATTTAGGCCGATAAAGTCAGCGTTAGTTGCTGGTTTTGCCAGTTCATCGGTTACGCCCAATGTCACGGTCACGGGCTGCTTGACCCGTGGTTTAGCCGTCGTGACCCGCTGTTGCGCCGCTGATTGTGTGCGCGTATATAAATGACCGCTGATTGCCCCCAGCGCAGCTAGGCCAGTTACAATTAAAAGTAATTTTTTCATAAGTGATTTCCCCATTTGATTTGCTGATGTCACAAGCATAGCTTTAACAATCAACCCCAACAAGGCATAACCCAATATAACTAATACTTGAAATTAAAATTACTATTAGAACCAACTTCCTGATAACTAGGCGACTAGACAGTCATTTGAATATAACATTTTTTATTTTCACAGAAACAACCAAATTTTCGTCTCAAACATTTAAGAACCTAACGGCAAACCACCTGATTACTCTCACAATAACCTTACAAACCTGATTAATCGCCGGCTGTACCCATTCGCGCTACAATGCGGCCCAAATATCATTCAATGATAGGTGGTGATCTGAATGCAGCTACTAAAAACTTGGGGCCGTGCCTATTGTCAGACCGGCCTATTCTTTGCATTAACCTTCTATTCAGTCACGGCACCCCCATATGGCCCATTCGTTTTCAAATGGACTAACGTTAACCGTTACTTTTTACTATCCTATTTAGTCGGTTACCCACTAGTCATGTGGCTTGCCCCACGATTAACGCAGCCCCCAATCCACCTGATTTCACTGCAGGCACAAGTCTTAAAACAACTCATCAGCGAACGAACCACACACAATAACAATAGCCGCCAACCGGCATTGCATCTCGACCGTCTCTTATTACGTCAAGAAGCCACCGATGATTTTATGAACGCTTGCTTGGGCTTTATTTGGCACGGCATTTTGATGCTAGTTGCGTTTCCTGGGCTCCTCATCATTCTAATCATTCGACTGCTACGAAAAATCAGATAAATTACATTACTCATGAGAACCACAGTTATACTAAAGAAATTTACTCATCGGTATTTCATGATGTGTTGATTGAAGCGTGTACACCAATCTTAAAGTGTCGAAACCAATCATTTTAATGACACAAAATAAAAATCATACTAAAACTAGCTCTGTAAAATCTGATTTGATTTTACAGAGCTAGTTTTAGTATGTTTATTAAACAATCAATCTATCAGCTAATTGTTTTCACGATATGCAGCTAATTGATTGGTTAAACGTTGCGCGTTTTGTTGGATATGTTCCATACTGCCATTCGCTAAGAGACCGCCAAAGGCAACACAATCAGCCCCAGCATCTAGGAAGTCATTAAAATTATCAAATGTCCCGCCTCCGGATGCCAAGATAGGCATATTAGGAATTGGTGTCTTGATCACGTTAATTAGCTTTGGACCATCGACTGCGGACCCAGGGAAAATCTTAACGAAGGCCGCACCATAGGTCATGGCTTCAACTGCTTCCGAAACGGAGTTGCATCCCGGCAAGTATGGTACTTGATACCGGTTAGCCATCAATGCAACTTCTTTGTTAAATTGTGGTGAGAGGATGAAGTCGGCCCCACTCATGATTGCTAAGCGCGCGGTAACTTCATCTAAAACTGTCCCAGCACCGATCAAAATCTCAGGGAACTGTTTCTTAACTTCTTGAATTGACTCCTGGGCTGTCGGAACAGTGTAGCTCAATTCAATCAGCTTAACGCCGCCTTTTAGTCCAGCTTCGGCGATGTTAAGTGATGTTTGAACGTCAGCACGAACGACTGACATAATGCCATAGTCACGAATCTTTTTAGTAACAGTTGCTTTCTGAATATCCATTTATAATACCTCGTTTTAGAAGATGCTAAATACTTGTTTCAAGAGAATCCCAACGACGTTGTAATCAACATTAGGGAACGTTGATCCTTGAATACCCATTTGTTGGAGTACAGGCAATAATAATAATGGTAAGAATGCTAACATCAAGCCCATTACGAATGAGCCAGCTAAAGCACCCCGCCAACCACCGGTAGAATTACCAAAGACACCAGCGGCCCCGCCTGAGAAGAAACAGATATGGGCTGCAGGGATGATAACAGTTGAGAAATGGAACACCGTCATGATGACAATCCCTAACAGACCGGCAGCGTATGAGCCAAGGAAGCCAACTAACACAGCGGTTGGCGCGTAAGGGAAGATTGTTGGAACATCAAGTGCAGGACGTGAACCAGGAATGAATTTCGTTGAAATTGAAACGAACGCATTCGTAATTTCTTCAAGGAACATCCCAACACCATACATCAAGACACTCATTGCGGCGGTAAAGGTTAATGCTTGAATTAGAGGGAAGACTAACCAGTGAACACCACCGGCAATTTTAGCTGTAGCTGCTTGGCCAGCCGCAAAGGTAGCCACGTAAAACATGATGAGCATAACGATTGCAACACCAATGATGAAATCTTTGAATAATGACAGAAACTTAGGAAATTTAATATTTTCGGTTGTTTCATTTGCATGCTTTTTGAAGAGCATACCGACTAGGCCAGAGGTCGCATAACCGATCATGTTGAAATGACCAATCGCTTGGGCATCCCCACCGGTAATCTTCCGCATAAACGGTTGACATAGGGCTGGTAAAGCCGTTGAACAGAAGCCTAAGATCGTCCCACCGAGGATAATGGCCCAGGCATCGTTCAAGCCTTCAAACTTCAAAATCAACGCTAGAACACAGGCGAAGAATAATGAATGGCCACCGGTGAAGAAGATGTTTTTAAATGGTGTGATCCGTGCAAAGACTAAGTTCATCGCAAAGCCTAGAATTAAGGTCAACGCAACAACGAACCCGTATTTACCTTGGGCCATCGCAGTCGCCGCTTCGGGTGCCGCAATGACACCGTGAATATGAAATCCGTCTTGGAAAAGCACGTTGAATGATTGTAACGTGCTGGTAATCGTGGTTGCCCCAATTTGGAAGATTAAGAAACCAACGATGGTCTTCAAAGTCCCTTTAGTGACATCCGTGAAATCCTTACCTTTTTGAGCAACTAAACCAATGAAAGCCACGGCACCTAGTAGGATAGCCGGACTACTAAATAAACTGATTAAGAACTTTAGCATGGGTTACGCCTACTTTCCTACAAATGGGGCCATCTTTCGTTCAATTTCATTTGCATCCATTAAGCTTTGAATCCCAATAACTGGGGTTTTAACGCCTTCGTCTTTAAGTTCTTGGGCAACATCACTCAATGAGATAATTAGGTCACCATGGAAGCTACCAACGGCATCGAGACTGGCATGTTCACAATCAACATCCCAACCATTCTTGCTGGCCACGTTACGAACTTGCACTGTTAACATTGTGCTGGTACCCATACCATTGCGACACGTTACTAAAACTTTCATAATTAATCACCTTTCATTAACTAGCTTGACGACATCATCAATATTCTGTGCCTGTTCGATATTCTCAATCAGACCAGGCTTTTGTAAGACGTTGACCAATTCTGCCATTTGGTTCAAGTGAACGTCATCCCCCACTGAACTAAGCGTGAATACTAGTTTCACTGGATCATTGACCTTATTACCAAACGGCACTGCTTTGACCAACACCGATAGCCCCAAACCATTCTTGATTGCACCATCTTCGACTGCTGCATGTGATAAAGCAATCTTGGGTGCAATCACGATATAAGGGCCATCCTTTTGTGCAATTTCAATCACACGTTCCGGATAATTAGCAGTTACAAAACCCTGATTAACTAAGGGTTCTGCCGATTTCCTAATTGCCGCTTGCCAATTACTAGCCCGAACGTTTAATTGAATTAAACTAGGATTAAGTAACTGCATCTCTCCACCTCCTATGTGCTTTACTTAACAAAGGTTAGTTTACTCTTGATAAAAGCGCTTACAAGTGCAACAATTGCAGATAGATTAGTGCAACTATTACACTACGAAAGGAAGTCAC
Organism: Lactiplantibacillus nangangensis; assembly: GCF_005405065.1. Taxonomy (GTDB): domain Bacteria; phylum Bacillota; class Bacilli; order Lactobacillales; family Lactobacillaceae; genus Lactiplantibacillus; species Lactiplantibacillus nangangensis. The sequence continues at coordinate 63,165 of NZ_BJDI01000001.1, forward strand.
TGTCTTGTCACTAGAAACAATCAAGCACGGTAAAGCTGTTTTGAACCTATTACTGGAACCTCAAATCTACGTTAGCTTCGATAAAATCAATAGCAGCTTGCACATTTCAAGACGCACCTTCTTTTACACGGTCAAGAAACTAAATGACTATTTAGCTGACCGCGACCTAGACCCCATTCAGAATATGAAGGGTGTGGGCTACTATCTATCGACCGACACAAAAAAGGCGCTGTTGCAGGAATCACAACAGGCCGCACCAGCTACACCAGTATTTCCACAACAGGAACGCCATATTCTAATCATGCTGTCCCTGGTTAATGGCGATAAAGTTTCACTCGAAAACACTCAACGCCGTTTTAACGTCACGCACCATACTGCAGTCTCTGACTTTAAAGCATTGCGTGAATCAGTCAAGAAGTACCATTTAACGCTGGTATCATCATCCGCTGGTACAACAATCAAAGGTATTGAACGTGATCAACGTAATTGGTTTTTAACCGCCATTAGCGATCATGGAGCACTCATCAATACTGTTTTGGCCATTGACCCGGAAATGTCATTAAAAATCACGGAACTACTGCGTCAACTAGAAAAACAAACCGGCAATTATTTCAGTGATGATACGCTAACTATCTTTATTACCTTTTTTTGTTGGTATCTCAACCGGTTGACGAATTCAAACGAAAACCACTTGTTATCATCTGCAGATAAGGCGTCATTAGCACATGACACGCTGACGGACTGGGCACGCTCGCTTCTGTCTATGTATAAGGTCGAAAGTGAGGAAGAAGTTGCGTTTATTACCTACTTAGTAAAGAGTGGACAATTTGTTCATGTTAATACTAACAACAGTATCGCCCAGACTATCCGTCCAATCGTTAAACAAGTAATCATTCGTTTTAACGACTTGTCGGGTTCAGACGTTTCAAGCAATACCTTGGAAGTTCCATTGCTGACGCATCTACTATCTACCTACTACCGGGTTAAATATCACATCAGGTTTAAACAACCCAGTTTAAACTTGATTATGAAGCAATACGACGAACTGGTCTTTTTCACCCGAATGTCGTTAAAACCTTTTGAAGAGTTAATCCATCAGTCGTTATCAGATGAAGAGGTCACGTTAGTTGCCATCTATTTTGGTGGTATGCTCCGTAGCCAAAGCAAAAATGACGCCACCGTTGAAGTTGTATGTTCCAGTGGCATTGGTACGTCCAGAATCCTATACGAGGAGTTAACACGCCGCTACCCGAACGTGCGCTTCTCAAAACCAATGAGTGTTTTCAAGCATAAAAATAGTAGTTTAGTCACTGTTCGCCTAATTATCAGCACAATTAAGCTCTCAAAGGACTACCAAATACCGGCCATTGTCGTTGCTCCTATCCCGACACCGGTACAATGGCAACAAATCAATCAAGAACTTGCCAAGTTAGGTCTTATCAATAAGGCTTCAAATACACTCACCGTTACTAATCTAATGGACTTAATCAGCGAATACGCCAGAATTACTGATCCAGTTGCATTAGAATCAGCTTTAACCAATCTAATCTCTAAAAATAAAGGCCCGGCCAAGCCTTCGTTAGACGGCAATTTTGGTCTCAAGAGCTTGTTGCCACAAGACAATATTCAAATCAGTGATGACGCCTTCGACTCCTGGAATCAAGCCATTCAACTTTCGTTTAAACCGTTATTAGATAACCAGTCCGTATCGCCTAATTATGTTACTAAGATTATCGACTCGACTAAGAAGTTTGGTCCATACATGGTCATTGGTAACGGGGTTATGTTAGCCCATGCCCGACCAGCGGATGGTGTTAACAAAATTGGGATGTCCTTACTCATTCTCAAACATCCAATAGAACTATACGATCAAAACGAACAGACAAACAAAGAGGTAAGTGTGATTATCGGATTAGCCCCAATCGACGCCGCAGAACACGTTCTAGCCTTATCACAATTAGTCAAATTACTACAAAAGCCCAACTGGTTAACTACTGTTAAAACAGCCACCGACACCACGGCCGTCTATAACAGTTACATTGGCACACTTTAACGCTCAATAAAAATGCAAAAAATGTTGTTACTGACCGAGTAGTACAGTCAATAACAACATTTTTGCTAGTTTAACATCATTTTAACAAATCATTTATTTCAACCTTGTTGTTTTTCGGCATAATCTGAATAAACTAGTAAATACATTCCAGCAATTGAATCAAAAATAAATTATGGTTATTCCACCAAATCCGGGTCCGCCACAATCCCTTGACGACGCCGGTGCCAGCGCTTGTTTAGTTCTAAAACAATTGTTGGCACAAACATTCCTACAATCGCAATCACCCAGCCACTCGCCGGTAAAGCGACTAACCCGATCAAATTGCGCACTCCCGGAATCGCCGCGATCGCAATGACGACGGCAACGCCCACAATCAACGCCCGATTTAACGTTGGATTACGTTTCAAACTCATCAGCGATAGCGGTTGCCGATCCTTGATGGCATAAATATCGATCATTGATCCCACGGCCAACACGAGGAAGACCATCGTCATCCCGACGGTTGCTTGGTTAGCGCTTAAGACAAAGCGACCGAGCGCGTAAATGCCTAACGTTAAAATGGTAAACGTCAACGCCCGTATGCCTAAGCGTCGACCTAAGCCGCGCGCCAAGACGCTTTCATCGCTACCGACTGGCGCTTGTTGCATAGCCGTTGGTTCACCCGGTTCGCGACTGAGATAGAACCCTGGGATCCCATCGGCCAGTACGTTGACAATTAGGAGCTGTTCCGCCAAGAGTGGCGCACCCCAACCAAACAGCACGGCCCCGACCATTAAGAAGATTTGGGCAAAGTTAACACCAACTAAAAATTCGACAGCTTTCAAGATGTTTTGATAAACTGTCCGGCCCTCCTTGACCGCTGCAATGATTGTTGCAAAATTATCGTCCGTCAAAATCATATCTGCCGCGCCCTTGGATACTTCTGTCCCGGTAATACCCATGGCGATCCCCACGTCCGCCGCTTTTAAGGCGGGCGCGTCATTGACACCATCACCCGTCATCGCAACCGTTGCGCCCGTCGCCTGCCAAGCTTGCACGATGCGAATTTTATCTTTCGGTGACACACGGGCACACACGGCAATGTCCTTGATTTGTGCCGCCAGCTCGTCATCCGACAGACTACGTAACGTTTCACCGGAAATCACTTGTTGACCATCAGTCAAAATACCAATGTCTTTGGCGATTGCCGTTGCCGTCACTAAATGGTCCCCGGTAATCATTACTGGCTTAATCCCGGCCCGCTTCGCTTCTCGAATCGCTGGAATCACTTCCGGCCGTGGTGGATCAATAATTCCCACGATACCGGCCAACGTTAGGTCTTGATTGACACTCTGCCAATCAGCACTTGGATCAGCTTGTAGTGGCATCACTTTATACCCAACCGCTAAAACTCGCAATGCCGCTTCACCAAATTCATCATGGGCTTGTTGCGCAGCCGCTAAATTAGTGGCGTCAGCGCGCAATGGCAACCGATCCAAAGCCCCTTTGACGATGACCAATTGTTGTTCATCATTTAACTCGTGAACGGTCGTCATCATTTTCTTCTTGGAATCGAATGGATCTTCAGCGACCCGCGGATAGTCTTGTTCAAAAGTTGCCCGACTTGTGTTGTTATGGGTTAACCAACGCACGATGGCTAATTCAGTCGCGTCACCCAAGGTTTGTTCGACCCCGTCGACTTGCTTGATTTCAGCATTAGTTGCCAAACCTAAGGACTGCATCAGTTGCCGTCCTGCCGCTGGCACTGGGTCAGTCGCGGACAAAATACCAGTTTTCGGCGTCCAATATTTAGTAATGGTCATTTTATTTTGTGTCAACGTTCCGGTCTTGTCAGAAGCAATCACATCGATGCCACCAATCGTTTCTACGGCACTCACACGACGCATGATCGCATTGCGTTCAGCCATCCGTTTGACCCCGTGCGATAAGCTGATCGTCACGATGATCGGTAACGTTTCTGGCACCGCCGCGACCGCTAAAGAGATCCCAATCATTAAACTATCGGCGATACCTTGATTTTGCATCCAGATACTCAAACCGAAGATCATCAGCCCACCTAAAACGGCAAAAGTGGTCAACCAACCTGAAAGTCGGTTCAGGCGACCTTGCAATGGTGTCGCGCGTTTTTTCGTTTTATTCAACAGCCCCGCAATTTGGCCTAATTCCGTAGCCATTCCCGTTGCCACGACTTGAATCACGGCCGTGCCACCCGTGACCGCCGTCCCCGCAAAGGCTTGTTGCTCGGCTGTTGGGCTAGTGCCAATCACGAGACTGTCCTTTTCCACCGGCACGCTTTCTCCGGTCAAAACGGCTTCATCAATCGTCAAGTTCGTACTTTCAATCACGACCGCATCCGCTGGTACTTGATTGCCAGCTTTTAATAAGACCAAGTCGCCTGGCACCACTTGTTCAGCCGCAATCGTCTGAGTGACATTGTCGCGCCGCACCGTGGTCGTTGGCAAACTCATGGATTTCAAGGCAGCCAAGGCCTTTTCTGCCGAGGCTTCTTGATACAAGCCAATGGCAACATTAATAATTAAAATTGACCCAATCACGACGGTCTTCATCCAACCGCCATTTTGGGCGATTGCCATATAACTTGCGAGCCCCACTGCGAACAATAGGACTAGCGACGAGACATCGCTTAAATGTTGCCAGATTTTTCGCCATAATGGGGGCTGCCGACTAGCAATCAATTCATTGATGCCAAATTGTTCCAGACGCGCATCGACCTCAGCTGGCTTTAATCCAGATTTCGGCGTTAAGTTAAGGTTGGTTAGCTTAGCGTTGCTCATAATTTTCTCCTCTACTGTGATTATCGTTCCGATTCCTATCACCTAATGATAGCGCAAACATTTAGTCGATTCTTGCCCAGATTATGAAGAAAGTTTGTCCATGAGGCTCGATAAGGTTGGTTAATTGAGCAACCAAAGCAAGTGTAACGTTTGATGATTACGCCCTTTTTACACAACTATCCTTAGCTTAAGTTGCAGGTGAATTTGCCCAGCCAACCGCTATCTTAAAAAATTTAGATTGTAAACTGTCCTGATTAACTTAATTAGCGTTAATATTGTTATAATAGATTTTAAATTATAGTGGAGGCCTGCCGAATGCAAATCAAATTAATCTCAACCAGCGACGTCCATGGTTATTTAGCGCCCACTGACTATAGCCAGCGCGACCGTGTCGTACCTTTTGGCCTGAGTCGTGCCGCAACCATGATTCAAAAATTAACGGCTCAAAACGATGACGACGTCTGGCCAATTGTGATTGAAAACGGTGATTTCGTGCAGGGCTCACCGTTAACCTACTTTATCGCCCGCCGACATCAAGAAGCTGCGCCGCTATATTCCCGTTTAGCGAACTGTAATCACGTTCAAGCGGGCGTCTTTGGCAACCACGAATTCAACTATGGGCTCGAATTCCTCGACCTATGTGAATCTGCGCGACACTATCCGATGCTGGCCGCTAACATTTCCGACGACTTGAACCGCAAGCTGTTTGCCAAACCGTACACAATTATTGAACGGGCTGGCGTCAAAGTCGCGATTCTTGGTTTAACGACCCAGTTCGTGTCACGTTGGGAATTACCGCGCCATTTAACCGGACTGCATTTTGCCGATGTCGTCGAAACCGCTAAAAAATACGTGCCAAAGTTGCGCGCACTCGCGGATGTCGTCGTCGTGGCTTATCACGGTGGTCTTGAACGCGATCCAGTTACTGATCAACCAACCGAACGGCTCAACGGTGAAAACCGCGGCTCGGCGTTACTCGCAGAAGTTCCTGGTATCGACGCCATGATTACCGGCCACCAACACCGCCGTTTAGCGGTCACGGTGCATGGCGTGCCCGTGACACAACCGGGAATGAAAGGCACCAACGTGGCTATGATCACGCTCGATTTGGATGACCATAAACAAATCACCAAACGAAAACCGGAAGTCTTTAGTGTTAAGAATAGTGCTCCGGACGCCGATATGATGAACTTGTTAACCCCAATCAATACTAAAATGGAAGATTGGCTGGACACCCCGTTAGGCAAAATTAACGGCAGTATGCTCGTCCACAATCACTTGCAAGCGCGGCTACATAATCATCCGTACCTCAACTTTATTAATCAGGTCGAAATGGCCGCGACCGGCACCGATATTGCCGCCACAGCGCTCTTTAACGATGATGTTCCTGGCTTAAAGCAACACGTCACCATGCGTGAAGTCATGAATAGCTATGTCTATCCAAATAAGCTCGCCGTTGAAACCATCACTGGCGCCGACTTAAAACAAGCTTTGGAACGTTGTGCCAGTTATTTCTTACTGGTCGCTGATAAAGTTATCGTCAATCCCGAATTTTTAAAACCGAAATTACGCCATTATATTTATGATGTTTATAGCGGGATCGACTATACTTTCGATTTAACGCGGCCAATTGGTAAGCGGGTCGTTCAACTGGATTACCATGACGCCCCGGTGCAACCTGACCAAGCTTTGACCGTTACGCTGAACCATTACCGCGCAGGCGGTGGTGGAAACTACCCAATGTTTAGCACTGAAAAAATTGACCGGCAACTTTCTACGGATATGACCGTTTTAATTGCCGATTACTTCGCTGAACATCCCGTGGTGACCGCAGCACAGCCAACTAATTTTAAAGTGAACTACTAATCAGTCGTAGTCAAAAACGAGTCTGGGAGAAGAACCCAGGCTCTTTTTGTCGTGCTAAATATTTATAGCCGAAACGTGTTTGACGGCACTGCGGGCTCCGCTTATCCCAGTTAGGGCACCATGTGGAAAAGCCACCACATAATGCCCTAACTACGATAATGCTCACCAGCAACCCGTGCCGTCGCACACTCTTTTTTAAGTCACGTGTAGTCCCAGCATAAAAATCCCCATGGTGATCGGTGCTAGTAACGTGCTCAATAACTGCGTCGCCACATATTCATCCGCCGGTAAGCGCTGCTGAACCGCCAACATCGTCGGAATCGCTGCAGTCGGGATTGCTAAGGTGATGACCACTAATTGCTGCGTTAAGAGCGGTAATCCCAGTAAATGCATCGCCAACCAAACGACTAATGGTAAGGCTAAATTTTTTAAACCCACATTTTTCACGATGGGCCGGGTCACCTTCAGCTGATGGGCGGCTAAAATCAGACCGAGTGCAAATAACGCGACCCCACCTGCCGCTTGACCAAGTTCTGTGAACAGCGGTAGCCACTGCAGCGGCAATTTAAAGCCAACCAAATTCAAGATGAAAGCCAAAATCGGTGCCCAAACGACGGGCTGTTGACTAGCAGTCAATAAGGTTCGTTGAAGCGTCACCCACGGACTCGTCGTGGCCTCATGACCGACCAACGTTAACAGAAAAACGCTCGTCGGCACTTGGATTAAATTCATATATAGCCCACCCAAAGCCACCAGCAGAATACTAATTTTGCCGAAAACAATCAACAAGACGGACGTTCCCATGAAAGGCACCGACGGACTCGCAATCGACAAGGCACGCAAGGTAGCCGCCGTCAAAGGCACTCGCTGCAACCGCTGACTCACAATCAGTACGATTAGGCCGCCCAACATGCCGACAGCTAACCAGCCCGCCACAGCCAAATTTTCTCGAATTACGGCGCGCTTTAACGTCAAGATGCCCCCAAACAGGCTCAACGGCAACGCGTACACCATGACGAGCTGAATTAAGCTGTCGCTAGTATTGGCCGGAAATTGCTGTCGCCAACCAGCGATAAACCCAAGTCCTAACGTCACAACAATTGGTAAAATTGCTAATAATAACGTTGCTAGCATGTCGACCACCCACTTCATTTGATTAAATCTTTCTGAGTGTACCACACTAGCCAACCTGACTCGGGCGCTTGGTGCAGGCATTAAACCAGCTAAACTTATTTTTAGTCGATCTAATCAGACTATCACTTCAGAATCGTAAAGGGCCAGTACTAAAGCCTTTCGATTCAACGTTTTTTGCTCGTGTTGAAATTATCGAAACATTAATTTAGTTATTTTTCATTGAGCAACTGGCTTAAGATGCAACCTAATCTGTAGCCAATCGAAATCGCCGGAGGTCGGCGCTGATGGCATCGGTCGTGCAGGTGGCGTTAGAGCGGCGCTTTTTGCCGGTCTTACACCACGGACCGGCCGGGACAATTGCGGTTTTGGCAACTGTTCCGGGCGAGGGGGAAGACCGCTCTTCAGGCTTCCCCCGGTCCCACGACCGCATGCCATCAGCGGCGACCGGAGGCACTAATTCCCCCAAAGCTCAAAAACGCCGCCAAACTCAGACAGTTGTCTAAGCTTAGCGACGTTTAATTATCGATTTAAATTAGAAATCAACTTGATCAGGATCGTTGGCTAAACCAGCTACCCCGTGCATCCCATCGATAGTTTCCATATCAGTAGGACTCAATTCAAAGTCGAATAACTCAGTATTTTGTTCAATCCGGTCTGTGTGAACAGACTTTGGTAATGGCAAGAAGCCATTTTGTAAGGACCAGCGTAAAACGATTTGCGCAACACTCTTTTGGTACTTGTCGGCAATCGTCTTCAATTCTGGAATACCAAAGATTTTCCCAGTGCCAAGTGGACTGTATGCTTCGGATAAAATGCCATGGGCTTCGTTATAAGCCACAACATCCGCTTCCATGTCACTTGGGTTCAAGAAGATCTGGTTCACAGCTGGGACCACTTTGGCCGTCTTCAATAAGACATCCAAGTGCTTTGGCCGAAAGTTTGAAACACCGATGGCCCGGACTTTACGACTCGCATAAAGTTCTTCCATGGCTTTCCAAGTATCCGCCGTCAATTGTTCAAAGTTATCCCGCATTGCGGCTGGATTTGGCCAATGAATCAAGTAGAGATCCACGTAATCTAAGCCTAATTTTTGTAATGACGTCGCTAAGGCCGCTTTAGTGGCTTCGTAGCCATGATCTGCGTTCCATAGCTTGGTCGTCACAAATAAGTCTTCACGCGCAACGCCACTATCCGCGATGGCTTTACCAACACTTTCTTCGTTGCCATAAGCAGCGGCCGTATCGATATGCCGGTAACCAGCCTTTAAAGCAGCAAGGACTGAGTCATATGCGACTTGACCATCAGGGGTTTGCCAAGTTCCGAACCCAACAATCGGAATCTTCGTCCCATTATTTAAGCTATACGTATCGGTGAGCTTTGTTAATTCTGTCATCGAAATGCCTCCAGTATTTTATTTACCCTTTGATTTTCCCGTACTTTGGGGCTAATGGTCAAGCAATCTGTTCCTAAACGAGTGACGCGTCGCCAGTTTCGTGAGAAAATACAAGTATTCAATTTCAAAGGAAGTGCCCCGCATGACTGAGCCCAAATTATTAATGCAAACAACGTTGCTGGCTGGCGCAATTCTACTCGAAAATGGGGCCGAAATTGCGCGGGTTGAAGATACGATGCACCGGATTGCAGCCAACGCCGGTTATCCTGAGGCGCAAGTTTTCGTCCTCTTGACGGGTATTACGGTTTCCTTGCCTGAAACTGACGCCAGCCAAGTTCGGGCCATTCATCAACGTGGGATGGACTTAGAAAAAGTTGATCAAGTTAATACGTTGTCCCGCCAGTTCGCCAATCAAGAAATTGATCTCAACCAATTTGCCGACGCTCTCGCGCACGTCAATCAGGCTGTACCGACCTTTCCATTCAGCTGGTTAGTGCTAGCCGCGTTAGTCGTTAGCGTCACGTTGATGGTCGCCTTTACTGGGCACGCCACCCCAGCCGACCTCATCACTTGTGGCTTAGCCGGTATGGCTGGGTTTGCCGCCTATTATTGGGTGAACCGCCTCGCACACATCCGCTTCTTAAGTGAGTTTGTGGGTGCTTTTCTGATTGGCTTCATCACCCTAATTGGCTTTTATCTCACTAAAAATAATTATCATCCCGATGCTATTATCATTGGTGCGGTCATGCCGCTCGTCCCAGGCGTCGCCATCACAAACGCGGTGCGCGACACCATGACTGGCAACCTACTCAGCGGTCCCGCCCGTGCCATTGAAGCCATCTTATCGGCTTGTGCGATTGGACTGGGCATCGCCTTAACATCGATATTTTACTAAAGGGAGGCTTACGCCATGTGGCATTGGCTTTTAACAACTGGACTTTTGCAAACGATTCTCGCTTATCTCGCCACAGCGGGATTTGGCGTCCTATTAAATATTCCACGGCGCGCCGTTAATCTCAGTGGTTGGGTCGGGGCAGCGGGTTGGCTCACGTATGAAGCCCTCTATCAAGTGTTACCTACCACCATCGACGTCAAACTCGCCATTGGGAACTTAGTTGCGGCCATCGTTATCGGTGTCGCCAGCGGACTAGCCGCTCATTACAAGCACATGCCGATGATCATTTTTAACATTCCTAGTCTGGTCCCACTAGTGCCTGGCGGGCAATCCTATCGCGTGGTCCGCAACTTAGTGACCGGCCACCCCGAGATCGCCAACCAATACTTGGCACAAGTCGTCATCATTGCCGGTGTTATCGCCATTGGCTTTCTAGTCGCCGAGTTCATCAATCGCATGACTTGGCATCTGGCCCAGAGTTTAAAACAGCTGTAAAAAACACCACTTTAACCTAGCAACAACGGCGCTGCGGTTAAAGTGGTGTTTTAGACTCATTTCAGTTTTTAGTGAACTAAGGTAAAGTAGGCGATCACCAAAGCCCCTAAGACGATTCGGTACCAACCGAAAGCCTTAAAGTCATTCTTCTTAATGTAGTCTAACAAGAAGCGAATGGATAAGTAGGCAACGACGAAGGAAACGATGACCCCAACGGCCAACACAGCCCCTTGTAACCCAGCTAATGAGTTACCATGGTCAAAGTACTTATACAGCTTCAACAGTGACGCCCCAAACATCGTTGGAATCGCCATAAAGAAAGAAAATTCAGTAGCCACATACCGCGATGTCCCAATTAAGATTGCCCCTAAGATTGTGGCACCGGAACGTGATGTCCCTGGCACTAAGGAAAGTAATTGGAAACAACCGATGAAGAGCGCTGTCGTATAAGGCAACGTCTTCAAATCGCCAAATTTCGGTGATAATTGCTTATTATGATTTTCAATGACAATGAAGAGAATCCCATAGATGATCAAGGTTGCCGAAACGACTGCCCAGTTCATCAAATGTTCATCCATCCAGTCGTTTAATGGCAAGCCAATAATGACTGATGGAATCACAGCTAAGATGACTTTACTCCATAAAATCCAAGTGTCATGCTTTTCAGTGCTACTCTTTCGAGGTGATAACGGATTTAATTTATGGAAATATAGCACAACCACCGCCATAATGGCCCCTAATTGAATCACAACGTTGAACATATCTGTAAATTGCGTTGACTGTTGCATCTTAATGAACTCATCAACCAACACTAAATGTCCAGTGGAACTAATTGGTAAGAATTCGGTAATTCCTTCGACAATCCCCAGGATCACCGCTTTAATCATATCTAACAATGTCAGATTCCTTTCTTTTAAGCTGGGCGCACCCCATGCTGCTCAGTTTGATTACAACTTCCCCGACAACTCATCTCGCTAGCAATCTTTGCTCGCTAACGAGTTTAAGCTATTTAATTATAGCAATGCTCGGCCCTAGTGAATAGCGTTTGAAAGTAAGGATTTTGTAAAGTTTAGGCCGATAACGCTGTTAGCGCGGTATCATAAGCCTTTTTAGTTTGGTCATCAAAGCAAACAATCTGAATCAATTGAACGTTTTGAGCCGTCGTCAGAGCGGTATCCCGCAACGTTCGTAGCGCAATTTCAGCGGCCACGGCTAATGGAAAATGATAGACGCCCGTACTGATTGAAGGAAAAGCAACCGTCTCACAATCATGGACGGCCGCTAAATTCAAACTATTTCGGTAGCTGTTTGCTAATAACGTCAACTCATTGTGCTGCCCACCGCGCCAAATTGGTCCCGGCGTATGCACCACATATTTGGCCGGCAACCGAAAACCAGGGGTTATTTTAGCCTCACCGGTAGCACAACCATGCAGTGGCCGACAAGCAGCCAACAATTCTGGTCCCGCCGCGCGATGAATAGCGCCGTCGACCCCACCACCACCTAGTAAGCTCGTGTTGGCGGCATTCACAATGGCATCAACTTTTAATTTGGTAATATCACCTAAAATCACTTCAAGCTTGGCCATCATTATTGCCCCCTGACGATCAAGTCAACACTCGCCATGGCTTGCTGTTTCAATTGGGCACCGCTCGGATGCTGCTTGGCTAAGACTTGCAACCCAGTCCGAACTTGCATCAAGCTGGCCGCAACGGTTGCGACTGACACCGCCAAATCACTCGCATGCGGACTCAGCAACCCCACAAGTCGCGTTTGTAAATTGGCATAAATGGCTTGCGTTTGGTTGGCAATCAGTTCGTCTTGATCGCCTAATTCTGCCATCAAGTTGACCATCAAACACCCAGCTGGCCAACGATCACTCTGAAACGGCATCAACAAGCAATCGGCTAATAACGCTGTCAGTGGCGTGCCCATCGCCTGATTGCGTTGGATGAGTTGCGTTAACTGATCATCTAAAATGGTTTCATAAGCTTGTAAACTTCGACGTAAGGCCACGGCTTTACTCCGATAATTGCGATAAAATTGGGACCGCGATAACTGGCCGACGGTAATCAGCTCATCTACCGTTGTCTGCGCATAGCCATGTTGCCAAAATTGGATCATCATTGCCGTAGTCGTTGCTTGCGGCGTTAATTTTTGTGAGCTTGCCATCTCGACGCACCTCCTAAAAAAGCTACTCGCTAACTAAATATTGAATTCCACGAATCAACGCATATAGCGAACTGCCTAGTGCAATCACGGCTAAAACCGATAGCAACGCAATAGCTAACCAGCCGCTGTGTACCAAATTATCCATGTAAAAACCAGAAACGGCCAAAACGATTAAAAATACGATTCCCATAATCATTGGCAACAGTTGTACCCAAAAGGCACGGGCGGCTGGACGATGAATTTCTGGATTATCCCCAGTTAGCGCCCACACGATCAATGGAAATAACACCGGTAGAAATAAAATACTCAAATAGCTCAAACTATTAATCACACGATTGCGTGTCATAAGGTCCCCACCCTTCGTTAAAGTTACCCTGAGTATAGCGAACCAGCACCAACACGGCAAATGATAAATAACTCTTAAAATGTTTAGGAGTCTGTCAAATTGTGCAAACCAAGAACTGTTTGAACCATCAGTCTGCTATAATTCAAGTTGCATTAGTTAAGATGTGGAGGGAACCTTTTCATGAAACGACAATTTAAATGGCTCGGCTTACTAGCCGCCTTATTACTCAGTTTTGGTGGTGTGCAATTACTGGCACACGCCGATACTAGTTCCGATGAACCCATCGTGACACTTGGGTCCAGTTTAACAAACAGTCAAAAGAGTGGCACGCTCAGCACGTTAACTGCCAGTTTAAATGGTGACAACTATCAAACCTTAACCGTTAATGGCGATACCTTAGTCAAGTACCTCAACCCCGCCGGCGAGAGTTTTACGAGCAGTTCCGGCGTGTGGTCGAGTGCCATGATTCAAAAGACCAGTTCTGGTTCAGGAATTAATGTCAAAATTCTCGATTATAACGGTAGTAATAATATCACCACGATTACCGCCGACCAGTATAAGAATGCCGCTTTGACCGCCGGCATTACTGACGCTAATATTTATGTCACCTCCGCCACCCCAATCGATGGTTCAGGGGCTTTAGCCGGCGTTTACGCCGCATATGCTAAGAGTGGTAATACTTTAAACACCAAGCAAGTCAACGCCGCTCAAAGTGAATTAAGCACCTTGAGCGGGATTACCAGCGCCAATAAGGACAAAGATGGTTACTCAGATGCCCAATTGAACAACGCGGTCGCTGGGGCCAAGGAAGAAATGGCTAAAAAAGGCAGTAACGTCACCAACAATCAAATTACAAACATTGTGAATCAACAAATTACCAATAATAATTTAACTAATGTGATCACCAATAATCAAAAAACAGAAATTATTAACTTATTAGTCAAAATTCGTGATTCTGGAGCATTAGACTCCTCAAGTTTCAAAACCCAGGCCAGTTCTTTGATGAAGAACATCCAATCTAACGCCAAAGGTATCTTCAGCAAATTGGATACCCCAGAGAACCAAAATCTCTTACAAAAGATTTGGACCGCCATCGTGAACTTCTTCAGCTCTATTTTTAAATCAATTTTCGGATAGCATCAATAACTCTAGATACATCAGAATAGTAATGGGACCGTAACGACTTAAACAATGAGTCGTTATGGTCCCTTTTTTACGCTATTAGTCGAGAATTGCCGCTTCCAGTTGTTGATAACATGCGGCCGAGGAACCGTACTTCGACTAGCACCGGCCCCGATTCTGACTGATAACGCGATATATATGTGTACGTGTATCTTGATTTTAGCGTAGTTTAGTAGCCGTGAGGGCGAGAAATTTTAGGGCTCAGTGGTGAAATTTGACTTAACTGGCGGTGGTCTGCCGGCAGGTTAGTCAAAGGCCGTCTTTTGAGACCGCCTTTTGGCTCAAAAACATGCCCACCACGTTCCAGCCCTAAAATTTTTCGTCCGGAAGGCGGCAATCGCACACGATCAAACTTTCGGCACAGATTTTAGAGTTTGACATAGTAATGTCAACTAACAAACTTCACGATTCGGCTTAATTATCACGATTTATCCTTCAATAATAATGCCATTCCTTAACTGAATAGCCGAAACGTGTTAAAGCCAACTGCCACCTCCGCTTGCTACGCCAAAGCCAAAATGCAAAAAACGCATTATGGCCTTGGCTAGGCAATGCTCAGTGGCAACCCGTTGGCCTTAACACTCTGACTATAAAAAAACCGTTCTCCCGACACTCTTAAGTCGGTTGAACGGTTTTTTTTAAATGATGGACACTTAACACAGGTAAAGATTAAGCTTCGGCACGCTTATCTTCGGCATAACTGGCCTGTTGTGATTGCTTGCCGGCATTTTCATTCACAAACTTGTCCATAAATTCTTCAACTAAGTCTAAAGTTTGGTACTGCTTAGCTGCACTGAATAGTTGACGCCATTCGTGGTTCCGTTGCAATAATTCACTGAAGACGACATGTTCAATACGGGCGCCTTCTGGTGTTAATTTCAAAACTTTATTCCGACGATCATGATCTTCGGCTTCTTGGTATAAGTAGTCTTTACGTAATAAACGGCCGATTAACCGTGAAATTGCTGAGCGCGTAACGCCATGAGTTTCCGCAATATCCATTAAACGAATCTTACCCTTTGCTTCCGCAATGTCATAAAGGATATAAAATTCGTCTAGCGTAATTCCGTGCTCTGTGGCTGGTTCCGCAAACATGTCAGCTAGGTTCTTAAAGCCGTGTAAATACATATGGCTGAATCGGTTAAAAAACTCCATATCTTCGTTCATATTTAAAATCTCCCTTTCAATCTAACGATCGAATCAGAATCAGTCAATAATTCATAATTCGCTCCAAAGTTTTTAAAAATTAGTAAGCGTCTTTTATCATTTCCCCGATTTAAAGTGTACTAGTATATTTTACGAAATACAAGGAATTTAGGTTATTTTTTATATTAAATTTTTATTTCTGAACTGAGATCGATTGTCGCGTGAGTGTGTAAATAATCAACGAAGTGTTGGTAATAACGATCCGTATTATACTTGGCCGTACTTAAGTAAACCTGGTTAATCTTTTGGACATCCTTGCCTAATAACAAGTAAAACGATTGTGCGATGTTCTCTGATATCGCCTCGACACTAGCTTTCAACAATTTGCGCTTAAAAAAGACCGCCATCCCACCAGATACTGAGAAATTAATCGCGTATCGAATCGCAGCAGTTTCTCCCTCAACCCCAATGGCTTCCAACCAATCCAAACTCACTAACACCAGCTCTGTCGTGAGTTCTGGGCTTTCAAACACATCACGAATAAAATGTTCAATCTTAGGATTTTCATCGAGTGTTCGCAGTAAAAAGCTCATTTGAATCATCGTCCGCTGTTCCGAAGACAGTGCCGTTAATTGCTCATTACTATAGGTAAAAGCACTCAACATCAGTTCATTTAGCATCGTACTCAGCAACACGATCTTCTTAGGAAAATAGTGTTGTAGCAACGATTTGCTAATATGACAAGCTTCAGCGATGTCTTTCATCTGAACCATGCTATACCCGCTTTCGGCAAATAACCGAAAAGCAGTGTTCACGATTTCCATGCGGCGTTGGGTATTTCTTTTACGTGGCACCGACGCCACCTCCTTCATTATTAATGTCTCTCGCTGGCAGTGCCACTGATTACACTTGTCATCGAAAATATATACAATGTTAACGATTAGTTAAACCATGTCAAAATAAGACCAATTTGGTCTAAGACTCCACTCAATAAACTATACTAATATACCATTCGGTGCAACTAATTTTTGGTGATTTATCAAATTAATTGGATTCAATTTAATTGGGTCAATTCCCATGCTCAATGGTTATCAATTGGTTTTCAAATAGACTTTTCATTCATTCTTTACTATAAGTATCGATTGAAATGAATTATTACGTTATTTTTAAGATGATACTATGTCAGTTATAATAATAAATTAAGCGCTTTCATAGATAGGGATTTGTGTTAGAATTAAATCATTAAATGTTCGAGGAGGCTTTCAACATGAGTACTAACAATTCATACAAATTAGCCGATATCGGTCGCAGTAACCCAATTTTTTCACAAATTCGTTCCACGATTGAGACCGCCTTTTATGGTAACAACATGACTCACATTCCTAATGTCGCTACAGCCTATGAATTAGCTGTCCAAGGTCCAGGCACGATTCAAACCGATTTACCGATTTATCGGCCAACCGATTTAGGCTTACCCGCAGACGCTAAAATGTTAATCGACAACACTGGTAAAGTCGTTGGTCGGACCGCTCAAGCTCGCCGGATTCTCGGTGACGAAGGCGTTGACGAGGCCGATATGGCGGGTCGTTTGCGCCAAGCCGTTTACAACGGACAGCAAAAACACTTTATCAAAACCGACGTTCTAGTCGGCCTAGATGAAGACTTTATCGTTCGTGCGCACTTAGCGATCCCGGATGGTTATGCTAACAACTTACTCTCGTATATGCTGAACTTCCAACCAATTACCGAGCATTATCAAGCGATGTTCGATAACTCCGTAGCCTATCCCGAAGGCGACATTTACATCTATGCCGACCCAAGCTACCACGATCCAGACTATCCAGATGGGTTAGCATTGTTCGATCCTAAACATAATGCAGCGGCCATCTTGGGCATGCCATACTTTGGCGAACTCAAGAAGTCGACGCTGACCTTAGCTTGGTCCATCGCCCATCGGCACGGTTATGTTTCATGTCACGGCGGTTTAAAGGCCTTCCATTTCAAGGACAAGCAAGATCAAGTCTTTGCGATGTTTGGGCTTTCTGGCTCTGGCAAATCAACTTTGACCCACGCTAAGCACGGCTACAAATATGACATCACCGTGTTACATGACGATGCCTTTGTCATCAATCGTAAAAATGGGAGTTCAGTTGCCTTAGAACCTTCCTACTTTGATAAAACGAATGATTATCCGATGACTTCCGATGAAACCAAATATTTCATGACGATTCAAAATGTTGGCGTCACTTTAGATGATCAGGGACGTAAAGTGCTAGTCACTGAAGACTTACGAAATGGGAATGGCCGGACCATCAAATCACGCTACGCCTCCACTAACCGAGTCGACAAGGAAAATGCGCCAATCAACGCCATTTTCTGGATCATGAAAGATGACAGTCTCCCGCCAGTCATTAAAGTCGATGATCCAGTCCTAGCCGCAACTTTTGGGGCAACCTTAGCGACAAAGCGGAGTTCTGCCGAAAATATCGTTGGCGACGTGGACCGTAATGCGCTCGTCATCGAACCATTTGCTAATCCATTCCGCGTTTACCCATTGTCGGAAGACTATCATGATTTCAAAGCGTTATTCGAAGAACGTCATTTGGATTGCTACCTATTAAATACCGGCTTTTTCGGTGACAAGAAGATTCCTAAGGAAATCACTTTAGGCGCGCTGGAAGCCATCGTCAATAACACGACCGAATGGGAATCCTTTGCTGGCTGCGACCACATGCAGAACTTAAAGTTGGCCGATTTCCCAGTCGATTATGACAATGCCGACTATCGGAACTTAGTCGCAACTCGTTTAGGAATTCGGGCGAACTTCGTTGATCAGTACCAGCATACGCATAATGATCGTTTGCCACACGAAATCACTGATATTCTGGTTAAATTGCAAAAACAATTAACAGACAAAGTAACTCGTTAGCCATTCGCGCCCCGTTTTTCCCGATTTAAGGTTATAATAAAAGTATCAGTTACCGCACTGAACTTTTACGAATTCTAATAATCGGGGTGAGGAGCATGGAACTACCATTAAGCCAACTGTCCGAGAAACTGATTGCTTTCGAACGTCAGCACCATCTCACAGACGGGGATTTAGCTTTCGGCAGTCAAATTTCTGTTGAACGGATTCATAACATTAAATCCGGCGAAGTGACACCAACACAAGATGAGTTACAACTGTTGAAAAAGTATATGAACAGTAAAGCGAAGGCCTAGTGTCTTCTTTGAAGGCAGCCATTAATTTGGCTGTCTTTTTTCGTTTCGTTGCATTAAAAAAAGCCGTTCATCAATAAGATGAACGACTCGTGACCAACGTCAATGACGTTAGCTTTTGATTACATGTGGATTGCAAAGCTTGGTGTGAAGTATGCAGTACTCTTAACAGAAGCAGGATCACCGTAATCATGGGCACCAATATATTGGCCGCCGCCTAAGTAGATTGCAACGTGATATGGTGCACCGTTAGAGCCCCAGAATACTAAGTCGCCAGCTTGTGCTTGGCTGAATGAAACATGGGCGCCAAGTGTTGCTTGTGCGTAAGTAGTCCGACCGATTTGACGACCAGCTTTAGCAAAGGCAGCTTGGGTAAATGCTGAACAATCTAATTGTTCATATGGTGTGCCAACTAAAGTGTAAGCTGCAGCAATTGCTGAGCTGTAACTTGCGTTAGTCGTAGTGGCAGTTGATGAACTAGTTGTTGAAGCAGCACGACTCGTTGTCCGAACTGAAGTCTGGCTAGCAGCACTCGTTGAGCTTTGTGAAGCTGCGCTAGTGTTAGTGTTGTTGCTACTTTGTGAAGCAACAGAACTTTGACTAGTTGAACTTTGTGAAGCGACTGAGCTTTGGCTAGCTGAGCTAACAACACTTGAGCTTTGTGAAGTAGCGGCTGCACTTGAGGCAACACTGCTGCTTGCACTAGCAGTTGAAGTGCTTGATTGAACAGCGGCGCTCGTTGAAGCTACGCTGCTGCTTGAAGCTGCTTGGCTCGTGCTACTTGCACTAGTAACAGATGAGCTAGTAGCTGCGGCGCTGGTTGCTTGGCTACTAGTTGAAGTAGCAGCACTCGTTGACTTAACACTGCTTGCACTAGCAGTAGTAGTAGTCTTTGAGTTGTCAGAAGTCTTAACACCAGGGATGTTAATCTTTTGGCCAGCGATGATTAAATCAGCACTACCTAATTTATTTTGTTTAACGATTTCGTTAATTGAAACGTGATATTTTTGTGAATATGCCCAAACCGTATCCCCAGCTTGGATAGTCATTGAATCAGCGTTTGCAACTGCTTGGCTGGTAACCATTAAACCGGCTAAAGCAGCGGTTCCTAACATAACTTGTTTAATATTTACTTTTTTCATTTTAATGATGATCACTCCAAGAAGAATGTCACGCATATGTACTTCAAGCCACTACCTATAATACTCAATTAGTGTTACATACAAGTACCAACAAAATAACAATATGTTACGAAAGTTACAGAACCTTAACAATATACCACAAACGTAACATCTTATTTTCAGAATGCCTCAACCACGCCGTTTCAAAGTGGACAACGATTAACCGCTTTAGCTATTTATTTCGAAACTTTTTTAAAAAAGTTTTAAAAAACTCATATAAAATAAAAGAAAGCGCATGATTTAATCACGCACCTTCCCTAATTTGTCACATTTCACGATGACGATGATGGGTTCGGGGTAAGCCCAATAACCATCGAATATCGTTGCCGGTAAAGTTTAATTTCAAAAATTCAGTCTGACTGGCTTGTTCATACATGGTCGCAAGCACTTCGTTATCAAGTTCAACGACGCGCTGCGCGATCACTTCATCAAATAAATAGAGTAGGGTCGCATCCGCAATCTTACTTACCGTAAAGATCTCGTTTGCATTTTCAAATAAGGCTTCCTTAGAACGCTGTAACTGGACTTCTTTAAAGTTGTCATAAGCACGGTTGAGAACTTGTTCCGCCTCGGTCATCAATACAGTTGTTTCGGCCATAATGGCACCCCCTTGAATACCCTCATTTTAACGGGTAACACTTCAGATAGCCACACCTTACCGCCGATTTGTTCGAAAATTTGTTATACTGATGAAAGTTACGGAGGAAATTAATTTGACAACTATCAATGATCGCTTTTACCAACCAAATGATATCAAAGATGCGCTTCAAACTATTCAGAAATTATTCAATTCATACACTGATGCACCATTAACGCCAGAGTTATTGGCCTACCATCAAAAACTCGTCCACCAGTTAGAGACCAACCTCCTCCCACTCGCGCAACAAAACCATGATCAGTTGCGCCGCGACCAGATCAACAGCATGATTACTGTGATGCAGGATTGGTTGAAATTACGACTGAGTGGGCAAGTCTTTAACGGTAAGATGCAACATTTCAAGTTTGTCAGCAAAGCTCAACCCCAGTTTAAACGTCGGGTGCATAAAATTCGTGGTGGCCAGAATCATCGCGCGAGTCGGCACTAGTCGGGACTTGCAAGCGCTCAATTTTGCGGTATACTAATTACTGTACTTGGGCCCTTAGCTCAGTTGGGAGAGCGCCTGCTTCGCATGTAGGAGGTCGTCGGTTCAAATCCGGTAGGGTCCATTGATTATCCAAGTCGTAAAGCTGACAATTGTCGGCTTTTTTTATTTTGCGATAAGTTGTCCCGTCCCTCATTAAGCTCTATAATTTAATTACTTAAAGGGATTAGGCGGGGGATTATGACGATAGATAAAGAAACTAATGATGAACTAGTCACAACATTAACTGATCAACTGAGCGCGGCCTATGCCGCAGCGCAAGCAGATCACGATTTAGACATGCAAAAATTATTATTAACCAACGCGACCGACTTGAATAATAACAAGCCTTATTTGGATGTTATTACGAACCTCACCCACGACATTTCGAAATATTATATTCATCATCACCAAGTTCCAGAACCAGTGATGGCCATTTATCGCGAATTACAGGCGGACGTTAAAGCCGGTAAAATTGACGCCGACGAAATGCGCAAACGTAATATTGCAGCCGGCATCATCATGTCACCAATAATGTTTGGTGGCATTGGCGGTTGCTAACCAAGCTATTTAATGAACTCACTTCAAATATGGTCACGATGATTAATTTCACCGTGGCCGCTTTTTTTGACCCCTCGCAAATTCGCAAGCAATGTCACTGACCCTTTTAAAGAAACATCTGCTATAGTAGAACTATCAAGACTTAGCAAGGAGACTAGCATTATGGCAAATCGCTATTTACATAACGTTCAGGGGCTGTTTGATACCATTGCGCCCAACTATGATCGGATGAACAATATTATCAGTTTGGGAACCCATCGACACTGGCGCAAACAAACAATGGCCCAAATTAAGCTCGCCCCAAACGCGCACGCACTCGATTTATGCTGTGGAACTGGCGATTGGACGATTGCGATTGCCCAAGAACTCGACCAGACTGGCGAAGTGATTGGCTTTGACTTTTCCGCACCAATGTTAAAAATTGCCCAACAGAAAGTTACCCAAGCCAAACTCGATGATCGGGTCTGGTTACGTCGCGGTAACGCGATGCACCTGCCTTTCAAGGACAATAGTTTTGACTTAGTCACCATTGGCTTCGGTCTCCGCAACTTACCGGATAAGCCACAAGCTTTAGCTGAAATTTACCGCGTGCTCAAACCCGGCGCACAACTCGTTTGCCTAGAAACCTCACAACCTGATCAACCAGTGATCAAACCAGTTTGGCAATGGTATTTCACCAAAGTTGTGCCATTTTTCGGGCGTATTTTCGCACATCAATATCAAGAATATTCCTATTTACAAGAAACGACCCGACACTTTGTCAGTTATCGGCAATTGGTTGGTCTCTTCGAAGCAGCTGGCTTTGAAGCAGTCCATTACACGCGCTTCAACTTTGGCGCTGCCGCCGCACATTTTGGGACTAAGCCAGGCAATCAACATGACTGAGCTGACAGACTTAAATCGATGTCTCGCTTGGCTCACCCGACCAGCCGTCCCACTGGCAAACCTTGATGGGCTAGTTTTATGTGGGAACAGTCTACCTGTGACTGCCAAATTTGCGGCCAATATTGCGATTGAACAACAACTGCCAACCATGATCATTGCCGGCGGGATTGGTCATGCCACTAAATACTTGCGCCAAAATATGGGGGTCAAAAATGCCCTGAGTGAGGCTGAACTGATGACTGGCATCATTCGGCGTGCAGGCTACCAAGGTGAAATTTTACAGGATCGAACGTCAACCAACACCGGCTCAAATGCTAGTCACGCCTTGGCGTTGGCACCTGAAAGCTGGCGTCGCGTGATGCTGGTTCAAGACCCACTCCTCGCATACCGTAGTCAACTGACTTTTGAACAAGTTTGGGGACCAGACTACCAATTGACCCACTTTTCTCCGCGAGCCCTTCAACTAACTAAGCTTGATCCAGTCAGTTTCGTGGACCAACCCGCCTACCAAAGTGCTTGGCCGACCGCGTACTTCACTGAATTATTGCTAGGTGAACTCCAACGATTGTGGGATACCCCCCAAGGTTATGGGCCGCTGGGTGCCAACTATCTGCGCCATGTTGACATCCCTGACAACGTCCTAGCCGCGTACCAACGACTCTTAGCCCAAGCTTTAAAACGTGAACGCTAACTAAAATAAGCTCCCACTAACTAAATCAAGGTTAATGGGAGCTTATTTCAATTAATCAGTAAATATTTCTGGATACAAGTTACGTAAAACGGCCGCTAAAGCATGTCCTACCGCTTGCGACCCGGCCAAATCTAAGTGAACGCCATCCGTCGTGCTGGGTTCCCAGTCAGCCGTTTCAATCAGCTGAACTGCCATAAATTCCGGCACCACGGTCCGAATCACACGATCAAACCGCTGATTAAATGGCACTAATACTGCAATTCGACTATTCGGATACAAGATTTGAACTTGATTAATGAACTGTTTTAACAAAGCTGTGAAGCTTTCAGCCGATTCCAAGCCGTCATTCGTCCCAACATTGATCACCACAATATCCGTGGGCGTTGGCTGCCATGGCGTCTGACTGTCAATGGCAGTTAACACGTTTGGCAAAGGTGGCACGCCACCCTTCCCCGGTTTGTTAACGCCAACTGCACTATAGGCAATCCGAACGTTGCGCGCATTCAATTGGTCACTCGCAATCGCGGCATAGTTGGCTTCACCGCGATAATCTTCTGCGGGCGTCTTACCAGCGACCCAGCAACCAGCCGTGATTGAATCGCCAATAAAGGTCAGACTATGTTGACCTAGTTTAACCGCATGCAAGGCGCCATCCGTTTGTAGCGCTTCAACGGCAAAGCCGCTCGTCCCATCCCAAACAGGATCCTGATCCGTATTGCCACTCATGACCACACGAATCACATGTGCTTGCCCATCCAAAGTTAACCGGAATGGCATTGTTTTGACTGCGACCCGTTGATAGGGCAAGCCATCGATTTGAATCGCGACCCACGCACTGGCCGTCGCTGCCAAGTCTAATAAGCTGATCGTCACATAGCTCGCCTGTTTAACTTGGAACCAAAACTCAGCGCCTAAATTCGTACTAAACATTACTGGGGTATTTTTAATCGTCTTAATTGCCCACCGACCTTGAAAATAAGCCGGCATGACGGGATTATTCGCCGTCGTTAATTGGTATTTCATGTCCTTCACTCCATCAATTCTCAATCTTATTTGTCAAACTTGATACACGTCAATTTCTAATCAAGGACTAGCTTATATACTAGATTCATCAAATCAAATAAGGAGTCCTCAAAATGAAATTTCAACAGTTCTTAACTAAACATACGAACCAAATCACATTAATTACTGGGATCCTCATCGCACTCGGGTTTCTCAGCAAATACGCTCTCAATTATACCCTCGGTTACCAAATCAGCCTAGCCGTCGCTTCCATCATCGCGGTCGTGCCAATTGCCGTCCGTGCTTGGAGCGCGCTGATCAACAAAGTTTTCAGTATCGAACTCTTAGTTAGCATCGCCGTCATTGGCGCCTTCATCATCGGTGAATTTAACGAATCAGCCGTCGTTACTTTCTTATTCCTGTTCGGGTCATACCTTGAAAGCAAGACCTTGCAAAAAACACGGAACGCTATCAAAGGCTTGACCGATCTATCCCCAACCACTGCAACTTTAGTCACTGACGCCGGTACTGAAGAAGTCGACGTTGATGATGTTGACGAAGGTGATGTCGTCTTAGTCAAAACCGGGAACCAAGTTCCTGTCGATGGGACCGTCGTTGAAGGCAATGGTTATATCAACGAAGCGTCCATCACTGGTGAATCCCGTCAAATCAACAAAAATCTCGATGATCAAGTTTATTCCGGGACCATTGTTGAAAACGGCTATTTAAAAATCAAAGCCACCCAAGTTGGTGATGACACGACCTTTGCTAAAATCATCGAACTCGTCGAAGAAGCGCAAGATACGAAGTCTAAAGCTGAAAAGTTCATCGACCGCTTCGCGCAATATTATACTCCCGCCGTCCTCGTATTAGCTGCTTTAGTGTTCGTCTTCTCCCGTGACTTCCGACTGGCCATCACCGTCTTGGTACTCGGTTGCCCTGGTGCCTTAGTTATCGGCGCGCCCGTTTCAAACGTGGCCGGAATTGGGAATGGTGCCAAACGCGGCATTCTCATCAAAGGTGGCGAAGTCGTCGATACCTTTGCCAAAGTAGATACACTCGTTTTCGATAAAACTGGGACTTTAACGGAAGGCAACACCGCCGTTTCAAGTTTCAAAGCTTATACAAACAATCAAGATCAACTCTTAAACTTAGCCGCAACCGTTGAAGGCGTTTCGGATCATCCGCTTGGCAAAGCCATCATCGACTATGCTGGAAGCCACGCCAAAGCCAGTACCGACCTCAATTTGGATAACACTGAAACAGTTAAGGGCCAAGGTATCTGCGCTGAAGTCAACCACTCACAAGTTGTGATTGGTAATCAAAAAATGTTAACTGCTCATGATATTAGTTTAACTGCGGATCAAGCTCATGATTTAAACGAGATGCAACAAGCCGGTAAATCAACGGTCATCATGGCCATTGACGGCGTTGTCCAAATGATCTTCGGTATTTCTGACACCGTTCGTCCCAACGTCAAAGAATCCTTAGCTGCTTTGAAAGCGCAAGGAATCAAACGACTAGTCATGTTAACTGGTGATAACGAATTGACTGCCGATGCCGTTGCTCGCGAACTCAATATTGATGAAGTTCACGCCAACCTCTTACCAGAAGAAAAGGTCGATTACGTGAAACAGCTCAAGGCTGAGGGAAACACGGTAGCCTTCATCGGCGATGGCATCAACGATAGTCCTTCCATTGCCAACGCCGACATTGGGATCGCCATGGGTAGTGGGACTGACGTCGCGATTGATACTTCCGATGTCGTCCTCATGCAATCCAGCTTTCCGGCTTTAGTTCATGCCCACGGCTTAGCTAAGAAAACCGTTTTAAACACGCGTGAAAACATCATCATTGCCATTGCGACCGTCGCCTTCTTATTAATTGGCTTAATCTTCGGTTACATTTACATGGCTAGCGGGATGTTCGTCCACGAAGCCAGCATCTTAGTTGTCATCTTCAACGCGATGCGCTTAATCAACTTCCGGACTAAATTCGATAAGACTCGTCAAGAACCCGTTCATCAAACGGCTACAACTACCGCTTAAACACGTGAAAAAGAACCGCCTTCATTGAGGGCGGTTCTTTTTGTGTAATAATTTAACTATTGATATTAACGGTCGAAGATCTAGGACACTTGAACCCAATTAGTCCCGTCATATCTGAAGACAGAAAAGCCACCATCATAGTAATAAATCCAATCTGAATCTGGTAGAATTGGTCGGTCATATCGAACAGATGGATCCGTTGGCTTCACTACACCAGTATATAACCCAATACCAGGCTGATAGACACCATCGAGATAAATACCATCATCAATCAAATCAGGAAAACTAAGTTTCATATAGAGATTTTTGCCATCCAATGTAACGGGTAAAGCATAAGTAGTAAAATTCATCTGTCGTTCATTATTTGGATAAACTTGCATACCCAAATCACTTTTTAGCGACTGAGAAGCAATATTTGCATCTGTAAAATCACTTGAGGTATACAAATAATCGCTTGTGCCAGTATATATTGCATGCACTGACTTGCCCGCAAAATCATTCACGGGAGCAGTCGCTGTACTAGACGAACTAGAACTATTGCTTGAAGATGTCACACTCGAGCTAGAACTGCTACTTACAGACTCAACGCTCGAACTACTACTCGTGACAGGCTTGCTTGTGCTAGAGCTGCTGCTTGAAACGACCCGACTACTTGAATGACTAGTGACCTTCGTCGTTGACGTTGGTTTTTGGCTTGAACTGGTTTGCTTAGTTACGACAGCGTGCTTACCAGCTTTTACATAGTCACTCCGTACCCAACCGCTTACTGAGCCATTGGTATTTGAAATATTATAATAGCGATACTTCTTATTCCGCATATAAATATAACGTGCTTGCGTCGTCGTATAGTTATCTTTAGCTGACAACGCCCGCGCACTAGTTAAATGCATTGCATTATTTTTGCCAGTTAAGCGATAGGTTTTCCCAGCTTTTGCCATGATTAAAGCCGTGGCTTTCAACTTAGAAACTCCAGTCATTTGATAGTCTTTACCAGCCTTCAAATAGTCGCTGGCAATCCAGCCACGCAACTTATTATCAGCGCTCACAACGTAATAATAATGATGTTTTTTTCCATTGAGATAAACATCTCGCTGTTTAGTCCGGTTATAGGTTAAATTTGTTTTTAAGGTCTTCCCATTTGTCAGCTTGAGCAGACTATTCTTGCCCGAAATAGTGACTAGCTTACCAGATTTAGCGCGATAGAAGGGCGCGCTTTTAGTCTTTTTAACTGAGCTAGCCTGATAATTTTTACCAGCCTTTAAATCTTTTGCGTAAACCCAGCCCTTAACATTAGTCTTGGCATTCACAACATAGAAATATAACTGTTTCTTGTGATTCTTCGTCACATAACTCTGGGCCGTTTTAGTCCAAGTCGTCTTAGTATAATTTTTCAAGGCATGATTTGCCTTCATCCGAAACTTGCGCGTCGAACCATTAAAGTTATAAGTCTTCCCTCGCTTATTAGCCACATAGTAACTACCATGCTTCACATTGACCGTCTTGGTGCGAGCATAACTGGTTGCAGCTTGTGCTGAAACAGTTCCAGCAAACATTGTCGCCCCAACCGTTACGACCGTCATCATTCTTTTAAAATTCACCCAAAACACCCCTTTTTCTTTTTAAACCATTAGTAAATATACACCTAGCCCACCCTCACTACTATATAAATATTGTTATATCCGCTAAGAATCTCAAACAAAATAATTGCATTCATATACCTACGGGGGTATATTAATAACATCAATTAACGCATTGGAGGAGAATAACTAATGATTAAAGAAATTCATGATCAAGATTTTGCCAAAGAAACTGATACTGGTATTGCCGTAGTCGACTTTCGTGCTGACTGGTGTCCACCATGTAAGATGATGGATCCAATTTTGAAATCTCTTTCGGAAGACCCAGCTTACAAGGATAAAGTTAACTTTGTTTCATTAAATGTTGATAATGATCAAGAAGTTGCGAGCCAGTTCCAAGTTCAAGGCATTCCAACCTTCTTAATTAAAAAAGATGGCCAAGTCATCAGTCACATGGTTGGTGCGCGGCCAAAGTCTAACTTTGAAATTGAATTGAAGAAAGCGGTCGACTAATCATGGCTGACAGCGAGACGCATTACGTTACTAGTAAACAAATTACGACGCGTTTGAAACGCTCAGCCGGACAGCTGGATGGGGTTTTGCGGATGATGGACGAAGATCGTTCTTGTGACGAAGTCCTCGTGCAGTTATCCGCTGTTAAATCAAGCATTGATAAGGCCATGAAGCTTGTCATTGCCCGTAACATCAATGATTGTGTTGATAATATGACTGACGTTGATGTGGAAAATTTGGCACACTCATTAGATTTATTATTAAAAACAAAATAATCACTAAAAAAATCCGCCGAAGATGGCGGATTTTTTATTGCTTCACTTATTTATCGTCCCAGTTACCTTTTTTCCAATCATCATGGGCCCAGCTATCTTTATCCCAATCATCTTCCTTGGACGTTTGCTTCGGTTCATCAACTGGATGATTTTTAGCTCGCCGCATTAAAACTGCCGTTGTAATAACGGTAATAAAGCCAGTTGCTAAGATAAAAACAGCCGTCCAAATAATGATTTCGCTAATCGACATGGTTGAATTCCCCCAGTTTTTGTTAGCGCTAGTATAGCGCAACCGCGGCACAAAGCCAACTTATGCTATTTTATAACTAATTTGATATACACCAAAACCGCTACTCACACGTAATACATTTCAGTATCTCTACAGCAGAATACATGTTAGTATGCAGGTGGAAAAGAATAAGTAACATGTATCACCTTAGAACACTCATCAATTCGGAGATTGATGGGTGTTTCTTGCTGATATATACAAAAAGCGACCCTAGATTAGCTCACAGACTAATCCAAGGTCGCTATACTGACTTCATTAACGTTTAATCTTCGTCATCGTCGTCTTCTTCGTCCAAGCCATCGCGAGCATCGTTGCCCAAGAAAGCTTGTAATTGACGAATATTGCGGTTATTGCTGCCACGGTAGCCCACTAACCAGGCAGCCAATGCTGGCCGTGCTTCTTTTTCAGCTAACTTGATGGCCCGGTCAACGAACAAGTTTTCCGTATCGAAATCCTTGATCGTTGCGGCGACCAGTGTGTCAACGTCGTTGTACTTGAAGGCACCGTTTTCTTCGAGCATTGAATACTTCGTTAATTCTGCCGTCGTTGAGGATGGCTTCTGCGCCTCATCCAACAATAAGTCCGCTAATTCCGCAAAATGCTTAGTGTTTAACGCGATTAAACGTGCATATTCTGGCCGTAAATTGAAAGCATTGGCGCCCTTCACGTACCATTTAACTTGGTTTAATTTGACATATTCTACCATTAAGTTCGATAGGATATGGTTTGTCATTGCTCCCGCAGTGGGGACATGATGATCGATGTCACTTTGTTTTAATTCGGCTGCATATTGATCTTCGATAGTTAATTCACTCATGGGGGGCCTCCTTATTTGACCTTGACGCTTTGAACTTCATAGCCCAAGCCAGTCACAACATCCGTCAACTTATCAGCGTCAGTGACGCCTTCATCAAAATTCGTTTTTACTTTGCTGGCATTGAATAATACTTTGACGTTTTCCACGCCAGATTGATTTTCCAAAGCCTTTTCGATTTTAGTCATGCATGATGGGCAGGTCAGTGTCCCTAATTGCATCGTTGCTTTTGCCATAATAATTACCTCCGTTTGTTTAAATCTCATTGAATAAGGCTAGTTTACTAGTCGAAACATGATTTGAACTTGACCGCCATCAAGAAATGGCAACTTTTTCAGCTTTAACTTTCAGTTGCTTAACGGTGTACCCAAGTTCAGTCACCACATCAGCCAGCGTTTCAGCGGTCGTCGCCGTTTCATCAAAGCTAACTTTAACCTTGCTAGCATTGAACAAAACCTTAACTGCCTGCACACCGGGCTGCTTTTCCAAAGCCTTTTGAATCTTGGTCATGCATGACGGGCAAGTTAACGTGTCTAATTGCATAATTGCTTTAGTCATTTTAATTACCTCCGTTGGTTGAGTTGCGATTTGATGGTTCTATCATAACGGGAATTTATTGATAAAAACTTGACCGCCATCAAGAAACAAAATCTTTTTTCGTTATATGATAATGTTGTTCGAAAGAGTTGTCGTACTTATATAGTAGAAACTTGCCGTCTACCCTCACGGCTAAATAGCGCTTCATAGTTTGCTGAGTTATCGTAGACAGATACAACGCTAAAATTTGAACAGACTAAAATGATTAGGAAAATCTGGTCAAGAATTAGCGTCATGGTCTTGCTATGTTTTATCCGATCCGGACTTGTTAGCGCGCTAACAAGTCATACGGTTATTTACGCCGGAGACATCAAATCAGACAGCAAGAAAGCCCCTAACGATAAATTCTGATATAGTTAGGTCGGAGATATAAAGGAGGTAATTTCATGTCAGCACACGCAACCCATGAATGCGTTCAATTAGTGCCAATTTTTCAAGAACTCGCCGCTGACCAACTTGATACGATCGAATCCATCGTGCAACATCACCACTATCAACCGGGGGAAACGTTGTTTAACGCGGATGATCCATTGGATACCTTAATGATCGTTTCAGGTGGTCAAGCGAAAGTGTATCAATTGGCAGCAAATGGTCGGGAGCAATTATTATATCTATTGCAAACTGGGGATATCGATGGCGAGGCCGCCTTATTTGAAAATAAGCGCCGCACCTCCTATGGGGAAGCCTTAGTGCCAACGGATGTTTGCAGCATTCGCCGCGAAGACTTCCAAGCTTTGATGCAAAAATATCCAAGTATCAGCATTAACGTGCTGAACGTCTTCGGCAAACGGCTCACGCAATTGGAACGGCAGACAACGAGTACAGCCACCGAATCCGTCGAAGCGCGTCTGGCAAATTACCTCACTGAAACTGCGGCTTCACTCAAAGTTACGGCTTTCAAGTTACCTTTAAAGAAAAAAGATCTCGCTACTTTTCTAGGCACTACCCCTGAAACAATTAGTCGAAAACTAACTCGTTTTGAGCAAGCTGGCTTAATTACGCAGAGACCGGGTAAGGTCATCCAAATCAATGACGCGGACCAATTATTATTAGTTGAATAAATTTACGTTGGTCGGGCGAAATCCCGGCCTTTTTTTGCACCGGCAATTTTAATCTACGTTATAATTAAAGCTGTATTAGAAAATTAATCGAGGAGTGGATTTAATGGCAACAATCAGTCAAGCAGCAGTTAAACAAGATCTCTATGACGCCGTCAACGGTGACTGGCTCAAGACCGCCGAAATTCCCGACGATCATGCTTCAACTGGTGGCTTTATGGACCTTGTTGATGCGATTGAAAAAACGTTAATGCACGATTTTGATGCCATGGCTGCGGGCGAAACGAAACCAACTGATCCGCAGTTAGCTGAATTCATTAAATTTTATCAATTAACCAAAGACTTCAAACAACGCAATGCCGCTGGCGCTAAGCCAATCTTGCCTTGTTTGAAACAAATCGACAGTCTTAGTGACTTTGCCGATCTCCAACAACGGATGCCCGACTGGATCTATGATGGGCTCCCATTACCATTCAGTCTGGACGTTGACGCGGACATGAAAAATACCAAAGTCAACGCGTTGTTTGCCCAAGCGCCGGGCACGATTTTGCCAGACAAGACTTACTATGATGAAGGTAATGAATCGGGGCCAAAATTATTAGCCGTTTACGGCCAAATGATGACGCAGCTCTTACAATTGACTGGTTATAAAGCAGACGAAGCCCAACAAATCGTGGACGATACGTTAAAATTTGACCGGTTAATCGTGCCGTGGGTCAAGAGTGCTGAAGAATCAGCCGACTACAGTAAGATGTACAATCCCCGCGCCTTTAAAGATTTCGCCAATGACAGCAAGTACCTCGATTTAGCTGCCATTACTTATTCCGTTATCAATGGCAATCCTGAAATCGTCATTTTGCCAGAACCAGCTTTCTTCGATCATTTCAACGAAGTCGTTAATCCTGAAAACTTCGATATGATGAAGAACTGGATGAAAGCTAAGCTCGTTCAACGGTTGAGCGGCTATTTGAGTGATGAGATGCGGACGCTAGGAACAACTTATTCACGGACTTTATCTGGTCAAAAGCAACCCCGTAATCAAGCTAAGAGTGCTTATTACTTAGCTGCTGGCACGTTTGACCAAGTTGTTGGCCTTTATTATGGTCACAAATACTTCGGTGAAGCTGCCAAAGCGGATGTTCACCAAATGGTCGAAAAGATGATTGGCGTTTATAAGCGTCGGTTAGAAGCTAACACTTGGTTGAGCGCCGATACCCGCGCCAAAGCCGTCACTAAATTGAATAATCTTGGCATCCAAGTTGGCTATCCTGATAAATTGGAAGCCGTTTACACGAAATTCAAGACGTTATCCGCCGCAGATGGTGGGAGCGTGTTAAGCAATGTGCTGGCCTTTGGACGGATTGCCAGAAAAGATATGTTTGCCAAATGGGGCCAGCCAACTGACCGGACCCGTTGGGAGATGAGCGCTGACACGGTCAATGCTTATTACCATCCATTCATGAACATCATCGTGTTCCCTGCCGCCATCTTACAAGCACCGTTCTACAGTTTGGAACAGTCTTCAAGTGCCAACTATGGTGGGATTGGGGCCGTGATTGCCCACGAAATCTCACATGCGTTCGATAACAATGGCGCGTTGTTCGATGAATTCGGGAATTTACACAATTGGTGGACTGAAGCCGATTCTGCCCACTTCAAAGAACTCGCCAAATCAATGATCACTGAATTCGATGGTCTTGATTTTGCCGGCGCTAAAGTTAATGGGACCTTGACCGTCTCCGAAAACATTGCCGATGCCGGTGGCTTGAGCTGTGCTGAAGAAGCTGCCAAAAGTGAAGATGATGTTGATTTAAGTGCTTTCTTCACCAACTGGGCCATGGTTTGGCGAATGAAAGCGACGAAACAATACATGCAACTTTTGCTTTCAATCGACGTCCACGCACCAGCCAAATTGCGTGCGAACGTGCAACCAAAGAACTTAGACGACTTTTATACCACTTTTGACATTACGCCCGAAGACCCGATGTATCTGGCACCGGACCAACGTGTTAAAATCTGGTAATTTAATCACTGATCACCAAAACGTCTGGTGTTTGCCAGGCGTTTTTTTAATTTCAAAAAGGAGTGCCTATGCCTAAATTAGAAAAGTACCATCCTATTTTAACGCCACACTATACCTTTGATTGGCTAACCAAAGCACGGGTTAAAGATGTGTTAACACTCCAATCGCAAGAACAGTCTAATCAAGCACTGACCATGTTGACTACCGCCGACATGATCAATCAAACGATGCGCGAAATCTTCCATGATCAGAAGCTCGTTTGGGGGATTACCCAGCGGTCAAACGACCATTTAATTGGCCAAGCCGGCTTTGATCCGCTCAATTTAACGGCTAAAACGGGGCAACTAACTGTCACCGTCCTAGCTGAGCAAGCAACCAATGCCGTTTTAACCGAACTTTATCAACGCTTAGTTGATTTTGCAACTAAGGAATTGGGCTTAACTGAATTAAGGGTCACACTCCCCCAACCCAATCCAATTGTGGCGGCAATTTTAACACAGTTGAGCTTTACCAACACGACGCCAACGGTTTTTACTTGGCAAGCGTAATTTACAATCAAGGCTCACAGCAGTTAGTTTGTGAGCCTTTTTTTATTCTTGATTGCGTTTTCAGTTAAGGACCTTTATAATTGAATCACAACATGTCGTTAACTATTCTTATCAAAGAATATCAAGACCGTCAACTGCGATAAGTCCTGTTAAATCAGCATTTAATTATCATCCGATTAATGAGCACCGTTAACTTCCAAATGGTTTATGGTTGCGTTTTCTTTTTAATTTAGTACAATAAAATCGTAGGCAAATTAATTATGCACAGTCTTATTTGTGAAATGACATACATTAGCTAAGGAGTGTTTTAATATGAAAGTTATCGTTATTGGTTGTACCCACGCCGGCACCGCTGCAGTTAATCAAATTTTAGCCTCAAACCCAGAAACTGACGTCACAATTTATGAAAAAAATGACAACGTTTCGTTTCTTTCCTGCGGGATTGCGCTCTACCTTGGTGGCCAAGTGGCTGACCCACAAGGACTTTTTTACTCAAGTCCGGAAAAGTTAGCTGAACTTGGCGCAACAGTCCACATGCAACATGAAGTGACTGATGTTGATACTAACGAACATACGGTGACTGTCACCGACTTAGCTAGTGGTGCCGTTAAGACCGACCACTATGACAAATTAGTCATGACCACTGGTTCTTGGCCAGTGATTCCCCCAATTGATGGTATCGATAATCCAAATGTTTATCTTTGCAAAAACTGGGGTCACGCTCAAAAACTCTGGACCGACGCCAAGGATGCCAAGCGCGTCATCGTCATCGGTGGGGGCTACATTGGAACTGAATTAGTCGAAGCCTATCAACGTCAAGGGAAAGAAGTGACCTTGATCGATGGCTTGCCACGAATTCTGAACAAGTATCTAGACCAAAGCTACACTGATCGCATCGAAAAAGATTTTGTCGACCACGGCATTAAAATGGCCCTTGGTCAGATGGTCAAAGGCTTTAGCGGTGATGGCGATGAAGTCACTGTGACTACCGATAAAGGCAGTTATACCGCTGATATGGCTATCTTATGTGTCGGCTTCCGACCTAACACCGGCCTGCTAAAAGGCAAAGTTGACATGCACGCCAATGGGGCAATCAAGACTAATAATTACATGCAAACTTCTGACCCAGATATTTATGGTGCTGGTGATTCAATCGCCGTTCACTACAACCCAACACACGAAGATGCTTATATTCCATTAGCAACCAATGCCGTTCGCCAAGGAACTTTAGTTGGTTTAAATATCTTCAAGCCGACTCGGAAGTACATGGGTACCCAGTCAACTTCTGGCTTGATGTTGTTCGGCAAAACCATCGTCGCTTCTGGGATGACCTTAGAACATGCGCAAGCAGCCGGCATTCCAGCTGACGCCGTCACCGTCGAAGACAATTATCGGCCAGAGTTCATGCCATCAACAACGCCAGTCTTGATGCAACTTGTTTATAATCCAGAAACACGGGTGATTTTAGGGGCCCAATTCATGAGTAAACATGATGTTTCACAGTCAGCCAATACGATTTCTGTCCTGATCCAAAACGATAACACGATCGATGACTTAGGCTTTGTGGACATGTTCTTCCAACCAACCTATGACCGGCCATTTAACTACTTGAATATTCTTGGCCAAGCCGCAATCGCCAAAGAAGCTAATAAAGTGACTGAATAACGTTCTACTTTTAAATAACTGCGGCAATCTAATTTAATCCGAGGGTGCAATGACGCGATTTGCACCCTCGGATTTTTATGCCTTTCAAACAATGATGCAAACAAAAAAATCAGCTCTCAATAACGAGAACTGATTTTTTGTATTCAACTAGGCGCATTTGAAAGCGTCCAAGTAATTTTCCCAGAATAGGCGCCAGGTGTTGCCGCCGCATTCGTTTCAAAGAATAAACCCGTCTCTTTGGTCCAACTTTGCATCACATCATATTCATCCGTATCACTGGTACTCGTGTGACTATCAATCACGGTCCCAGACCCATTGATCACGGTCGATTGTGTGCCATCCTTATAGACAACTTGTCCCGGTAATTTGCGTCCATCTTCGTTGCTAAAGTCGCTCGCGCTCGCTTGTAATTGCCAGCTGGAGTCCTTCCCACGATCATCGGCTACCACGAGTTCCCAATCATCCTCGCGTTGCGCGGTTTGAGCTTTACCATCAAGCGTGATGGCTGAAAACTTACTCGTCGCCGAAACCGTCTTAAAGCCTAAGGAACCACTAGTGACATGAATTTTGACGTTCAACGTATTTGAGTAGTTTTCGTCCTCATCCATTGCATAAAGATCCAAGGTATTGTCCCCAACATGTAGCTGACTTGATTTCACGATCATTTTGAAGAGTGCTGATTCATCATCGTCACTCATTTTAAATGGTTCCAGATCCTCGCCATTTAATTTCGGATAAATTGTAATCCAACTGTTCGTTAACTGTTCAGAATCTTCCCCAAATACAAATCCCGTCAGTTTTAAGTCTTGCCCATTTTCAATGGTGTATGACAGCGTTGACATGTAGAGTATCAATGGTTGGTCGACCGTAATTAGATAATCCGGCGCGATCGTTTTAACTTCAAGCTTGTCACTTGTAAAAAAGGCATCGGTAGCGGTCGTTTGCGTATTTACCGCCACATTATCGGCCTTACCTACCATCGTGATCGTCGCCGTCCGATTATCAGCATGGAGATTTTTTCCGATGTCGTAGTCAACACTTTCAGCCCCTGCTTCTGGTGCTTTCATGAGTTGCGTACCGCCATCCGCATATTTAATGCTAACCTCGCTAAACGTCACAGCTTTCGGCAAAGTAATCTTAGCCGTAATGTGATCCCAATCCATCTGACCTTCTTTATAAGTCAACGTGTAGGTGTATTCCAGACTATCCTTAGCTTTAACTTTCATCCCAGTCGTCACTTCACGATTCTTTGACTTATCGACTACTTTGACATCTGCCGCGCCATCTAGCATTAGATTGGGCACTGTTTCAAAGACGACCAGACTGTTGCCCGTATTCCCACCGTTGGTTCCCATAATGCCCCAGTTTACTTTTCCATCAGCACTATTAAATTGACTCGTATCAATTGGATGAACCTGGGTCACTGTATTAGCATTAGCGGTGCCGTCAACATTGATGTCATCATACGTAGACGTCATCGTTTTAGCAGCGGCATTCCAGTCCAAGACGACATGATGCCACTGACCATCCGCTAAACTCAGATTCGGCTGCACATTATCATGAACTTGTGTGAAATACCGATTCGTCCCGATAATCCCCCAGATAGTTAAACCAGTCACCTTTTCTGGCGTATATTGCGCCGCTAAACCGGGATACCCGCTCGCAATGTGTTGACCTTTGATCCCATAATCGAAGGCACTCCCACTACCGGCGTCGCTATAGCTCGTTTTAGTATTACTAAAGGAATCAAATTCAAGCGCCCAACTATTTTGGATCCCCGTGGCCGCAATTTCGGCCGGATCTTTTCGGTTCGTGTCGTTATCGACACCCCAGACCCCAAGTGTTTCACCAACCACGGTTTTCTTAGTAAAGGCAGAGGCAGCACCAGTACCATTTGGGTCATTTTGCATGACAAAGGCTAGCCCATCACTCGATTTACTACTGGAAGCGCCAAAGTAAGCCCAAAATTTAATCGTGTCATTCTTGGTCAAATCCAGCTTATTTACTTCGCTGGACCACGCCCCACCCAATTGCTTTTTAGTATTATTGATTTCAATCGCTTGCGTGTTAGGTGCACTCGTCGTGTTCACATCTTTAATACTCGCAGAATTGGCGACACCATTAGAAAATTCTGTCGGTAAAATAAAGAGTTTATCTAATTGGTTCAACCCTTTTGGCGCACTGTCAATGGCACCCGCCGTTGGGTCAACATCGGCGGCTTGCGTGCGCATCATGGTAAGTCCGAGACTCACCATCACCATTAATCCGGCTAATAATCCTGTTGTTAGTCGCTTGCGCATCACAATCCGCTCCTCTCAATTAATTATTGTCATCACGACGATTCTTGAGTATCAGCCAAATGACTAAGCTGAGTAAGGCGAGAATAATTACACCGAGTCCAACGAACCACCAGAAGTAATTTGGTTGTTTCTCTTGGCCCACAGCAGTTTTGTTCAATTCTTTGGCCTTTTGTTCACTGATCGTAAAGTTACGCGTGAACTGCCACTTATGCTTGCCTTTTTCAGCGGTCGCTGTGAGGTGTAACGTGTAGTTGCCGGCTTTTAAAGCTTGGTTACCATCGCCAATCGCGTAGTTAAAGTTACTATTTGGCGCCATGGCTAAATTTTCTTTATCCGTCGTGGTGATTTTCTTAGTCGAATCAACGTTTGTCACATAACTTTTAATCTTCAAACCGTGCATGATTACCGGCGCCGTATTTTGTAAATTGGCAGTAACATAGTTGCGATAGTTCACTTGCTTGGCCTTGACGCCCAATAGTTTCATGTTAGGTTCGGCGGTCACTTTAGCTTCCTCTTGCAACTGCAATCCAATCACGTAAGCATATTGATTTTCAATCGTCATCCCACTGGCCTTATTTTTGCTAGCAGCTGTTTCTTGAACAACGTTGATTCCGCCTAACGCAATCCCAGTGAAACCTTTTTTAGGAACTTTCAATTTAAAGGTGACTGCCTTCGTCGTCTTAGCAGGAACCTCAACTGTTTGTGATTGTGATAAAGCTGATTTAATATCGAATTTCAGTGACGCATCTGCCTTGGCTTTAGTCTGGCTGTAATCAATGACCCCATTGTCATTGGTCGTTGCGCGATTAGGCGTCACGACATACTTATGCGCGGCGCTATCACTGTTTTTAATCTGAATCGTCAGATCCTGTGTCTGTCCTGGGGTCACTTTCAAATCAAAATAGGACACTTTGGAATTAAGCTGATTCTTGGGCAAGTCCGCTGAAACCGTATAGTTCAGATTTTCGGCCTGTGCATTGGTCACTAAACCACCGAAGAGGACGCCCACTAACATCGTCATTGTGATAAATAGTTTTTTCATCGTCATTACCCTTTCCTTTTTTCAATGGTAATCTTATGTAGCGCGCAACCCGTGACTGGCAGGATGCCAATGAGTGGCGCCTAACTCGTCAAACAATCGGAAACGATGATTGTTGAACCAGCTAGACGTCACTCGCACCTGTCAGCACGGGTTACGCAAGCTTAATTAACTTGGCGCATTCGTCAATGACCAAGTTAGCGTGCCAGTATAATCACCGGCCGGAATCTTGACATCATTTAGATGAAGCGTCGTTGGCTGCGAACCGCGGTTCATAATCAATAACCACGTCCCTAACCCCGCTTGTTGACCTGCTTTTAAAACATTGTTCACGCGGCCAGCAACTAGATGGCCTTCGTTGACCAACTGTGGCGTCCCACTGACCGTTTCAGTGACTGGTTTGATTTCAATCGTTCCCAAGTCAATTGTCGCCGCTAAGGCCTGCTTGCCATTCGTTGGCGCACTGGGAAAGACTTGTAAGGTCCAGCCACTCCCAGTCGAACGGCGATCTGAGACTTGGACCATCGCCTTTGAATTCTTGGCCGTCGCCGTGGCAGGTCCGCTAGCTGTTGTCACACTGTTAAATTTTAAATTACTTAAATAATCAATCGTTAAGCGACCCCGAGAACCGGTTCCGTCAACATTGCCTGGATCAGTTGGATCACCAGGATAAGGTTTGGACGGGTCATCCGGATCCACTGGTTTGACCGCACTATCATCTTCATTGGGGGTAATCTTAACTTGAACTTGTGACTGCGTTATTTGTGTGGCAGCTTGGCCAGCCATGGGGGTAACCAACCAGTCGCCAATTAAAATTCCGCTTAAAACCAACCACCAAATCAACGGCCGCATCAGTTACACCTCGCTCCCATGAATG
The DNA here is from genome assembly GCF_005405065.1 of Lactiplantibacillus nangangensis. Taxonomy (GTDB): domain Bacteria; phylum Bacillota; class Bacilli; order Lactobacillales; family Lactobacillaceae; genus Lactiplantibacillus; species Lactiplantibacillus nangangensis. The sequence goes on from NZ_BJDI01000001.1 coordinate 102,925, forward strand.
CAGCATTAGCCGTTTAATTAATGGGCTAGCTGCCAGAAGGGGCGTTATTTAAAGTCCAGGTCATCGTTGATTTGTAGGCACCCGCTGAGTTACCAGCTGGCACTTTCAAGCTAACTTGATTGTTCGCATGAGCCATGTCGAAGACCCCAATCCCTTCATTTTCATCAGCTGATAGAATGGTTTGACTATTCGTATTGAGCGTTACTTCAGATGCAGTTGGGGCTTTTGACGCATTATTGTCATCCACCGCGTAAACGTCCCCTTGCATAAAGGTTAATGCCGCGCCACGTAAAGTACCACTGCTATCACTCGTTTGGAAAGGTGTCGCACTAACACCCACGTGCCAACCGGAAATATTCCCCGGGTTTTTAACTTCGACTAAATCCGTAATCGTTTCAGCTGTGTATGTGGCTGTTTCGATATCGTTATCATGTTCCCCTAAATTGATGATTGGCGCTTTTTCTAAGGTAATATCTTTCGCAGTTTCATCCTGATTTAAGATGATCTCAGCAGTGGTGTCTTTTTCAGTACTTGTGTCAGCAGCTTGAGCAGCTAAGGGTAAAGCACCTAAAAGTGAAAGGCTGGCGATGAGTGTTCCAATTGTCTTTTTCATTACGATTGCTCCTTTATTTGTTGACGGCTTTGCCACCAGAGTTTGATCAGTAATCCTAATAAACTAACAATTAGTAGGCCAATTCCAAACAAGGTCCATTGTTGGATTTCGTTCATTTGCGGCAGCAAATCTGCCAGTGGACCTCGATTTAAAACGCCCCCTGCCGTGTTTGAAGCTGTGACGGTGACATCGTAAGTGCCTTGTTGCACATCGGCTCCCGCGACGAGTGGGCGGCCACTAACGATCGCGGTTAAACCAGCGAAACCTGTTTTCCAATGCATCCCATCACATCCTTTGCACGACTTTACAATTAGTCAATTAACAAAACTAAGCATAGTTACCAATAGATATTTTTGTGTTCTTTCCCTATCAGCACGCAAAATATAGCATGTCGATGTAATCGCTGTCAATTAATAAAAGGGCTTAACTAATCACCCAAAAGACCTTTCTAACGGACTTCTGAGGGAGTTCTCATTTTTATATAAATACAAATATAATTATACAAACTGTTTCAATCAGTTTATTACCAAGGGTTTCAAGAATTTATGATTTTTGCTTTTTAATAGATTGATGACCACCTTCAACCAATTATCCCATGAACATTATATTTTAGTGAAATTAAAATGAGGATTATTATTAGGGTTAAGCATTGACAACCATAACTAATATATTCCGACATAATAATAGCATAATTGAGCTAGTTTCCTTGCTGTGTTTGCGTTAGACAAACGGTTCTTAAATTTGAACTAATAGATTTTTCGACTCATTTTATGAACATATTTATTTTTGCTGCCAATCTACTCATTAAAAGCCTCTGTATAAACAAATACATTTGTATAGAAGATTCAAAGACATTATGTAGCGTCTTCAATCCCCCTGATCAGGTGCTAAAGTCACTCACGGCCTATGGTATACTTAAAAAAACAAGTTGATTTATCGAAAGGAATGAACAATTTGCCAGCCAAGAAAACCTTTAGTGATGAACAAGTCATTGAAAAAATCATGTTGCTATTCTGGCAAAATGGTTATTACCATACTTCAATGGACGAAATCGTCGCGACCAGTGGCGTCAAGAAACAAAGTCTTTATAACGCCCTTGGAGACAAACACACGTTATATCTCAAAGCGTTGCAATGTTATCATCAGCGCGCCCTTGCTGCCTGCACTCAGGCCATGCAACAATTAGAACAAGCTGGTGACTCACCATTGACTGTTTTATTGATGCTGTACAGTCGTGACTTGAATCAGCCCAATCAACCGACTGGTGACTTGATTGCCAACGCGGTCGCAGAGTTCGGTGCCACCGATACTGATGTCAAACAAGCCACTGACCGTTTCTATGAAGACTACCTCACCTTGATGGCATCAGTCATTTTGAAAGGCCAAGCGAATGGGACGATTATGACCTCGGAATCAAGTATGGCCTTAGCACAAAGTCTGCTAGAAGCTCGCATTGGGCTGCAAACCCGCCTCCGTCAGGGTAGTCAACCTGATTTGGCTCAACGCCAGCGTGCTTGGCGAACCTTTTTACAACGTTAAAGTCAACAAAAGAGCTTGTAATCAAAAATGATTGCAAGCTCTTTTGTTGTACTCTTACTATTTTGTTTGATTATCATCATTCTTGCGACGATTCTTCCAAATCAGCCAAATGACTATCAGCAACAAAATTAAAATAATCACAATTAGCGCAATGATTAAAGCCCAGTTTGTTGTTTTAACTTGTTGCGGTTTATAAACCGACTTGTTGTTTAACTTATCAGCTTTTCTCTGACTGATCACAAACTTTTTGTAAATGACCATTTATACTTGCCATTTTCAGAATTTGCTTTTAAATGCAGCATGTACGTGCCGGGTGTTAACATCATAGTCCCGTCACCCATATCAAAATGGAAAGTACTATTCGGCGCCATCAGCATCTTATCTTTAGTCGTCTGCAGTTGTTTCTTAGTACTCCCTTGTTTGACAACATAACTGTCCACATGAAAATCGTGAATAATTACTGACCGTGGGTTATGCAATTTAGCTGCAATGTAATTACGATAATTTTCTTGGCGCGGGGCAACCTTCAAAAGTTTTAAATCTGGTTTAACTGTAATATTAGCTTGCTCCCGCAATTGTAGCCCAAGCACATAGGCAAACTTATTCTGCAACGTAACACCTGCTTGACGTTTTTGATTGGCTTGCTCATGTGGGGAAACATTAATTCCGCCTAAGACAATGCCATCAAAAGGTTTGGCTGGTATTTTTAGCTTGAGCGCAAACTTACTCGTCGTTTTAGCTGGCACAGTCACAATTTTAGGCGCCGTAACCGTATCGGCGATATTAAATGGCAACGTCTTATCTAGCTTTGGCTTTGCTTGATTATAGACAATCGTCCCACTGTCCCCGGTGAGTGCTAAATTTGTCGCAACATCGTATTGTTGCTTGGTCGCAGCTTCATTCTTGATCCGGACATAAATGGTTTGTTCTTGTTTTGGGCTAACTTTCAAATCAAAATAGCCTGTTTCTTGATCCACTTGGTTACTCGGTAAGACCGCCCGAATTGCATACTGATTTTGCTCCGCTTGTCCTGGTAATGCCAACAATAATAGGCTAACACTAGCCAACAACCCCACTAACCATGATTTTAATTTCAATTCTCTCAGTCCCCACTTTTAATCATTAATCTTATGTAAGATAGGTTATTCGCCCATCCGTTAAACCGTTACTTTGGTGTCGCCGCAATGGTCCATGTCAGATCTGCCGAATAATTACCAGCAACCACGTTGGTTTCGGGTAAATCTAAAGACACTTGACTAGGCTTTAAATATAAATACCACTCTCGATAAGTACTATTAGTCGCTGTAACAATTGACTGCGGCGTCGCATTCGGTGAAACTTTCTGGGCAAGAATATCATCTAAGATCAGCATACCCGGATTATCATCTGGATTGGATGAAAGCATGCTGCCTTGAGCAATATGCAACTGAGCACCCTTTAACTCTCCACCAGTTGCATTATAAAAGCCACTGGCGGCAACTTGAACAGACCATGCACTAACTCCTGCATTATTGAAAATTGTTAAATAATCAGTCAATTTGCTTGCCTGCAGACCCTGACGTGACCGGCCATCCGCGAATTGTGAGGGAAAAGTTATATCAGGTGCAGCAGCCAGTTGTAACATTTGACTAGCATCATCCGTAAATTCAACCGTTGCCTGACTTTTTCCCGCACTGCCGTTGGTCACACTAGAATCAAAAGTTGCGGCCTTAACCCTCGCCGGCATCAACAATGACAACACACCGATAGCAACTAAGAAACCTAATTTTTTCATCTTAACAAGCCCCCCTAAAATGAAATTATTATTCTGGTGATAGCGCAACCGTCCACGTTAGATCTGCCGAATAGGTTCCCGCAACAGCAGTGTTTGACATGATATCAAGTGAAACAGCAGTTGGCGTATATGCGGCAGCATTAGTCCCAATTCCACTACCTTCAGTCGCACTAAAGATAGTTTGCGGTGTTTGGCTGGCAACAACCGGCTGCGTCTCAATTTTCTTGTGACCAGGATTGAAAGTATCATCGTCTGCCTCTTCCCCAGTATCACTAGTAACTGTTCCTTGGCCGAATTTTAATTGCGCACCGGTCAAAGTATTCCCGGTGGTCGTCTTGAAATCACTTGCCGTAACTTGTACATGCCAACCATCCGCCAAACCGGGATTCGTCACCGAAATGCCGTCAGTTACTTTTTCAGCATTGAGATTGTTCCGACTACGACCATCAGCGTATTGTTTAGGAAAAGCAACATCTGGCGCGGTAGTCAGTTCCACCATTGGATCTTCTTCTAAGTTATCAAACAATGTAATTTGTGCTTTGCTGGTTCCAGAGCCACCATTGGTCACCGCTGGGCTAAAAGTTGCTGCCTTACTGACATCTGGAATGCTTAGTAATGCCAAAAGGCTTAAAATCGCGAGACTTATCTGATGCTTCATGTTGTATCCCCCCTCGTGTTGAGCAATAAGTTATGTATTAATGGGGTTCAGGCCCCATTTTAATTTGTTAAGTTGATTGACCAGGTGTGCATGTAATCGTCCACGTTAAATCTGCCGAATACGTCCCCGCAACTGCGGTCGCCGGCACATCCATTGTGACATCTGTATTTTGATAGTTGACGGACCATGTCCCACCATTTTGCTTCGCATCTGGTGCATTAAAGATTGTTGTTGGGGTGCCACTAAGATCAACCTGTTGCGAGGCCGGGGAACTAGCAACAATACTGAAATTACCCGAATTACTTACTTTTCCCGGCGCAAAATGTAACTGAGCTCCCGTCATTTCAGTACCATCAGTCGTTTTCAAGCCGCTAGTTGCCACTTGAACAGTCCAAACTGTCGGTACCGAGCTTTTCACCGCTAATGGATCCGTAACCTTGCTGGCATTTAACCCATTTCGAACGCGACCGTCAGCGAACTGGTTCGAGAAGGCGACATCTGGAGCAGATACTATCTGTGTCATGAGTCTAGCATCGTCTGTCATCTCAATCGTAGCTTTACTAGTCCCTGCACTACCACCAGTTACTACTGGATCGAATGTTGCGGCATGCCCAACCATTGGTATTGCTAACAGTGCTGATAAGCTCAGGAAAACTACTGCCAAATTTGGTTTCATAATAAAGCGCTTCCGTTTCATGCGACAATCTTCACCCACAAATAGCTTTAACTAGCTAGGCGTATTACCAATCGTCCAAGTTAGGTCTGCTGAGTATGTGCCTGCTACAGCTGCTTGTGGAATATCTAAGCTAACATCAGCTGGCTTATAGGTCACATTCCAATCGCCACCCACTTTACTAGCATCGTCACTGGCAAACACAGTTGCGGGGGTGCTATTAACGGTCACTTTTTGAGCTGCTGGAGAGCCAGGAACAACCGGCGTACCACCATTGTCGACTGTCCCACCGCCAAATGTCATTTGGGCACCAGTCAGAACCTTACTATCAGAAGTCATAAAGTCAGTAGCGGCAACTTGGACTTGCCAGCCATCAGATGTCGGATTTTTGACACTCAGCGGATCTTTAACTGTGCTTGCTTCCAAGCCCACCCGAGCCCGGTTGTCGGTAAATTGTTTTGGAAAGTTCACGTCAGGCGCTGACTTTAGTTGTAGCATGCTGTCAACATCATCAGTCATTTCAATCGTAGCTTTACTAGTCCCCGTACTACCACCGGTTACCACTGGATCAAAAGTCGCTGCGTTCCCAACAACTGGAATAGCCAATAGTGCCGTAACGCCCAATGTCATTAAGCCTAAATGTTTTTTCATGATCCTATTCCTCCTTGATAATATGACAAAACGATCTAATCCAAATGAACAGATTAGCTTAGATTAGTTATTTCACTAAACTAACTAATGCAGTTTAGCAGTAAACCCATTACTTAAACAACCAAGTACAACCATGTCATTCAGACAACGTTATTTAATTTAAACGGTTTAAATGAATAACCCCATCAACCGACATAACAATAACAGATAATGGATCGATAAGCAATAGAAAATAGCTAAATATGTTAACGATTTCAAAAATATTTTTGTTTGCTAACACCAACTGATAGATAGCACCTGATTAGTATCACATTTTGCACAAATAACGACTCAAAAGTTACCATTGCTTTCGAGTCGTTGCCGTATAAAACTATTCATTTGTTTTACAAAGACTATCATTGTTTAAACGTATGGCCGGACTAACCACTGCTCAGCACTCACACTCAACTGATTGCCAAAATAGCGCCGTATTTTTTGCACACCAGCGTAGCTATCAAACTCAAATTGACTAGTCAGTGTGCCACTTATCAGTAATGCCTTGGCAAATTGTAGATCTTCTGGCTGAATAACTTGACGAAATGGCAGTTCTTCTTCTGCAACAATCGTCAGCCACTGCCCCTTTAAAACGGCAGCGGCCCGTTGATAGCGCCAATCATGTGTCAGTAGTGATTGCATCTCTGCTGATTTTAACGGTTCAGTCATCTACTTTAACCTCTTTTCGCAGCGTCACGACTTGACCAATCACTGGTTGTACAGATAGGTGATCTGTGTGATGTGCTAACAACCAAATCACATTCGTAAAGCCATGATCATCAATCGTACGTTCTCCACGACCATCTGTCAGAATCAAGGCTAACGTGGTCCGGTTAGTTAGGTGTTCTCGCGCTAAATCATCAAAAATACTTTGATAAATGGTTCCACCGCCGCCATGTCGAACAAAGCGAATTTGTTGCGGCAAGTTGGCTTGATAAGATTGGCCGGGCTGAACGATGGCATCAAACGCCTTAACAGTAATTGTTGCCGTTACGGTTTGAGTCAATGTCGCAACCTGACTCAACAAGTATTGTAGCGTGTCATCACTGATTGAGCCTGAATTGTCGACATAAACTTGTACCGCTAAACGAGTATCACTAATTTGCCCCGGTAATTCCATCCGTGCGGGTTGTCGACGATTAAATCGCGCTCGTGATGGTCGTTTACCACTTGGCATTTGGCCTAAACCTTTTACAATCAATCGACGCCAAGCTAAGGCTGCCGGTTGATGAGTCACTTTTAAACTAGCCGCGACTTTACCGGCAACTAGGCCACGGCCCGCCTCTTGCGTCGCGGTCCAGGCATCATGGGTTAATTGCTGTAACCGAGATGACGCCAAATTCGGATTACTCAATTGACTCGCAGTGGCTTGCCAGCTAGCTGGATCATCAATCAATGTGGTGGCTGGTTTGTGGCCAGTACTCGGTTGAGGCAATGTTTTTTTCTGTGAACTCGGTGGTTGTGATTGCTTGCCAGTTTGCTGACTGCGCTGTTGAGCTTGCAATAATAAGTTTAAATACACCCCCGAATCAGCTTTAATCGGGAGTTGCGGTTTAACTAACGCTTGCACCGTCCTTAGACTCGTTACCCCGGCCGGCAAGCCAGTCACATACTGATTGACTGAAAGATCAGTAGCAAGTGTCACTAATTGTTGCTGGGTCGCAACTTGTTGTCGATAGCGCAGCGGGTGCTGCCAAATGACATGTAACGCCACATGTTTGAGCCCTGCTTGCAGCTGATCAAAACGTGGAAAGGTCTGGGCAATCGCTAGTGGTGAAAACTGTAAAATCAATCGATTTGCTTGCCAAGTCAACGCGAACGCCGACTTTATTTCAACACTAGTCCGTGGTAAGTGGGTCAACACTTCGCCATAAAATTGGTCAGCCGCCAATAATTCAATCACGGCACGATCAACCATCGTTTGACCTGCCCCCAACAAATCAGGCGTGGGTGCATGACTGATTTGTTGACGCCACTGCGCATATTCGGCCGTATTATTTAACACGCCACTCACCCTTTCCTATTGGTTCGACCAACTCGCCACTTGTTGCAAATATTGATATAACGCCGTCACATACGGACTACTTTTAGCAATGTCGGCTGTATACAGTTGTTTCAACAAGTCACGGTCATGCCCAATCTGCTGAACTAGCGCAAACTGACCATCTTGACTCACGGTTTGTAATAACTGCAAAAAGCGACCCGCATGCTGATCATCAGTTAAAGCATATTGACTGGTCACCCCTAAACAACTCCGTAACACAGCGCTCTTCTGTGGCTCACTCATCGCTTTAAACTGACTGAACATTGGTGCTGGAACCACCGCACCAACAGGTTGTTCTTCATAAATCATCGCTGGTGTTAAATGAATGGCCTGTTGTTCTAGATATTGTTCAAACGCGATGCCTAAAGTTTGCCCAATGTCCCCTTGGAAGATGTCCAACGCCACTTGCTCACGAACAGCCGTTGGACATTTTTCTAATTCGAACAAGTTCGCCGACACGCGAGCCCAGGCCCGTGGGGTAGCAATCATATCGGCTTGCTCGTCTGCTTGATTTAAGCGAGTCACGTCCTCACCAATAAACTGTTGAACCAACGGGTGAATATTCGGTCGTTGAGTTGTTGGGTCAAGCGCTGCCGCCCACTTTAACCAGTCACCCGCATCCGTGCGCATTACTAACCGAACCGTTCGATCTTTAATGGCCGCATCCCCAGCAACCACCCCATAATCACTACTTTCAAAGCCAGTCATACTTGCATCTGGATTCTCAGCTAAGATCAATTGAACCTGATCTGGCAAGGTCAGCGTATTAATGGTCCGTTGTAAAACCAGATTCATTAATTCACTTTGGACCGCTTGGGTACCGCGGTTAAATTCATCTAAGAACCATAATATAGGTTGATTTGGATGGGCTTCAGCGTAACGAATAATTTCAATCAACGTATGGGCATAGCCAAACTGGACATCAGCCAATTGACCATAAGCTTTCGTTTGGATAAAAGACTCACTAGTCAGTGGTGGCACTGGAATCGCTAAGTCGCCTTTTTCAGATAAGCTCACGACCGTTGTGAACAGTTTGGCCTGCATTCTAGCCGCCACTTCACTGACTAACGCCGACTTGCCAATTCCTGCTTCACCAACAATATTAGGCACATTTCCAGCTCGTAAAACGATTGGTACCGCCGTTAACAGACCTTGATAAGATAACGCCATACTTTGCCTCCATTTTCATGATTGTTTCACGTGAAACAGTTAGTCAAAAGACAGCTGATACTTCACGCGACTTTCCCCATTACCCTCAGGAATGACTTGTAACTGCGCTGGTATCTGGGCTTCAAGTTCCGTCACATGACTGATAATCCCAATCATCCGGGACTGGCCTTCAACTTGTTGTAAAGTTTCCATCGCCATTTCCAAGGCTTCCTCATCTAATGACCCAAAGCCTTCATCAATAAATAAAGCATCGATCTTAATACCGCCAGCTTGTTCTTGAATTACTTCAGCTAAGGCAAGTGCCAAGGATAAGGCCGCGACAAAACTTTCGCCACCAGATAAGGTATGAACGCTGCGGACCTTACCCGCATTATCATCATAAATATTGATTTCAAGTCCGGTTCCATTACGATAAGTGCCATAAGCCGTATCCAATTGGAATTGATAACGGCCACGCGTCAGTTGTTGCAACCGCTGATTACCTTTATGCAAAACTTTTTGCAAATAAGTCTGCAAGACAAACCGCTCTAAGCTTAACTTCTGCGCACCATTCCCATTGGCAACCTGTGACAATTGTGAAATTTCAGCTAACTGTTCTTGCTGTTCATGGACTGCCGCTAACGTCTTTTGCATTTTTTCCACTAAAGCTTGGTTAGCTTTCAACTGACGGTCTAACTCATAGTATTGTTGTTCGATTTGTTGCTCAGCTATTTGCGCCGTCTTAACCTGATCAGTTAAAACAGCTAAATCGGGTACTGGTTGATCGGCAATCGACTGTTTAACCGTGGTCAATTGACCTTGCAAGCTCGACCACTGTTGTTCGTAGTCATTAATGGTCTGCCGTAACTTAGGCAAAGTTGGTAATTGAGCTAATAGTTGTTGTAATCGACTAAAGTCTGCCGCACCCCAAGTAGTCGTCATGGCTGCCGTTAAGTCAGCTGTTTGGCTAGTAACTGTCGCTTGTGCAGTGCTCAAATGTTGCTGAGTTGTGATCAGTTGCGCTTTAGTTGCTGAAAGTTGATCATTTAATTGAGCTAGCGCTAAATCAGCTTGTTTAACCGTTGCTTCATACGTTGCTTGATCAGTTTTAAGCTGATTAAGATAAGCATCAAGCGCTGTTAAAGTTGGATATTCTGGCGATAATTGCGTTTGTCGATCGGTTAACTGCGTTTTCAATTGTAAGACTTGTGTTGTCGCATTAGTTACGGTCTGAATTTGTGATTGCACTTTGGCAGTCACTGTTTCAAGCTGAGTCTTTAACTGTGCTAGCCGTTCATGAGCTTGTTTTGCCTGAGTAATCTGAGCCGTATTGGCCTGTATTTCTATCGTCAAGGCTTGTTCGGTCTGTTGCATCTCCATTTCAATAGTAGCTAAAGTATCAGTTTCAGCCGCTAATTGGCTAGTTGCTGCTTTAAAGGCAGTGACCAAAGTGGTTAAGTCATTTTGAGCAGTTACAACGGCCGTTTTTTGAGTTGCGAGCTGGCTTTGAACTGTGGCCAGCTTTTTATTCGCCTCAACACTGGCAGCCTGCGCTTGCTTAACCGTTGTTTCAGTTACCGTAATCGTGTCAACTGGCGCTGGTTGTGGATGATCTGTTGAGCCACAGACTGGACAAGGCTGATTTGGCAACAGTCGTTGACTCAATAATGCAATCTGCTCACTCGCCCAATCACTATCTAATTGATGATAGCGGTCGTCCTTTTCAGTGACTTGTTGCTGTTGTTTAAGGACTAATTCCTGTTGTTGGGTCACTGCTTGTTGCGCTTGATCAACCAACGCTTGTTGTCGCTTAATTGTTGCTAGTTGCTTATCCAAATCGGCTAAGTCGCGTTGACGGGTCGTCAATTTAGCAGACTGCGTCGTTAAGTCTGGTAGTTGCGCACTCAATGGCGTCAATTCCGTTTCTTCACGACTTAGTTGCTGTAATTTTCCCTCAATTGTGGCTTGGGTTTGCTGTTCAGCTGCTACCAGCTTTTCAGCTTGTTTCAAAGCTTTCTGGGTTTGAACGACCTGTTCGTAAACACCACGTTTACTAGTTAAAGTCGTGATTTGAGCCTCACGCTGCTTAGCTGACGTCGCCTGCGCTGTCAACTCCTGCACCGTCGTAGTCGCAGCAGCTTGTTGGGTTGCCAGCTTACTCTGCTGTGTGATCAAACGCTGTTGTTCAGTGGTTTCAGTTTTAACTTGGGACTGAGCTAACGCGAGTTGTTGCGCCGCATTGGCTAAACTTTGCCCCCACTCTAACGTCTTGATCTGTGTCCGTTGCGCCTCAATCGCTGGTCGTTGCGCCACTAATTGCGTTTGGGTAGCTAACAGTTGTGCTAAATGATCATGATCTTGCTTTAACGTTTTTCCAGCTTGCTCAGCTTGTTGGGCTTGCTCTAATGTTTTTTTAGCCACATCAAACTGACCTTTTAGCTCAGTGCGTTGGGCCGTTTGCGTCGTTTGCTCCGTTAATTGATGTTCAACAGCATCTTGAGGCGCTAGTTCTGCTGCTTCTGCCGCCGTCAATGCTGCCCAAGTTAACTGTTGCTGATACGTTTTTAATGTCTGCGTTGCTTGGGCGTTGGCTTGTTGTTGCTGCTTCAATTGTCGGCGTAGTTCATCGGCCCAACGGCGATACAAGCTGGTGCCAAAGATATCACGGAGGACTTTTTCTTTATCATCACTATTAGCCATCAAAAATTGTCGAAACTGGCCTTGTGGTAGTAGCACAATCTGTGAAAATTGTTCACGCGTCAGCTGTAACAAGTCACGAATATAGGCCTGAACAGCATTAACTTTCGTGATCTCGTCGACTTCCTTACCGGTCATATCAAAAATCGTCAAGGTGACAGCGGCAACTTGAATGTGGGTGCCACTCCCCCGTTTCTTGGCAACTTCTTGTTCTGGCTGCCGCACAATTTTGAATGTCTGTCCTTGATGTTCAAAATTAAACGTGACTGACGTTTCATCATCAAAGGTCGCAAAGTCGGAACGCATCTGTTTGACTTGCCGATCTCCACCAGAAGTTCCCCCAAATAGAGCAAAACACATAGCATCAAAGATCGTCGTTTTGCCCGCACCAGTTTTCCCACTGATCAGGAATACCGGAAAATCACTAAACTTCGTAAAATCAATCGTTTGATGGCGAAATGGGCCAAAAAAGTCAAGTTGTAGTGTTAATGGTCGCATGCTAATCCCCCTTATTGGCCGTGGTGAGCGCTTGTTCGGCCCATTGCTGTTGCTGAGCCGTCATCTCACCAGCTGTTGTTTGCTCAAAAAACTTCGTCATCAACGTCATCGGAGCCAAAGTTGGATCGATTTGCGCCGTCGCAGTATCCGTCACAACTGGGCCATCCGCACGTTCCAACTCAATAATATTGGGATAGATTTCCCGCAACGCCTGCATCACATTCGGAATCACGCGTTTATCCGTCAAACGAATAGCTAAATAATCGTCCTGCTTCTGTTGTTGATAGAATTCTGGATTTGTCAGGGTTTCAAAGTCATTTTCGAGAACACGCACATCCCGCTTCGGGGTCAGTGGTTTGAACGTCATTTCAAATGGGTCCGTATCCACGATCCAAACACCCTTTTGCTGATTAGCTTCTGAAACAGAAAATTTCACTGGCGAGCCACTGTATCGAACTCGGTCAGCGTGCAAGGCATCCTTACCATGTAAGTGGCCCAGCGCAACGTAGTCAAATGGTGCCAGTAAATCGACCGGAATTGCATTCAACCCACCGACCATCACTTGCGTTTCCGAATCAACATGCTCACTGCCGGCAGCAAAAAAGTGTGCCACTAAAACATGCTTCTTAGTTGAGTCGAACTTAGCTTGCATCGCTGCCATTAACTTGATCATGCCAGCCTCAGCCGTCCGAATACGGTCATCTTCAAAATACTGGCGAGCTTCAAACGGTTCAAAATAAGGTAGTAAGAAAAATTGTGTGTCGTCAAATTCGACCGGCGTTAATGCCTGACTAAATTTCGTATATAAATAGTACTTTGTTTCCTTAAACCAGCGACTACCCGTCCGCAACCGCGTGGCACTATCGTGATTACCACTGATTGCCAGAACGGGAAAATGTTGCTTTAAATTTAAGTCAATTAACATATCATCTAATTGTGTCACTGATTTTTCGTTCGGAATAGCACGGTCATACAAATCACCAGCAATGACAACAGCATCGACCTTTTCATCAATAGCTAATTGTCGAATTTGTTGATAAGCAATATCCTGCTCCTCAGTTAAATCAAAACCATGTAATTTCTTGCCAATATGCCAATCGGCAGTATGTAGAAAACGCATTGATGTAGCCTCCTCAAAGTCCTAGATTCTCAAACCTTATTGTCACTTTTAATCCTTATCATGGCACGGATTTGTGGTCATGTCTAATGATATCATAGTAGTTCGTTTTGGGGAACGTGTGTTCTAAAATAAAACATTGTTGTGGTTTTGTAAGTTTAACAAACTAGTTTTGATGAGCGACACGCAACAGTTTATATAAAATAATTTATTGTTAGCGTCAGGCTCATTATCAAAGTTAGCCACCCAACTTGTATTCTAAGCAAAGTAACCGATTACATAATCAACATAATTCTTGTATTTAGCTTATCTAAATCATTAATAACCTGAGTATATCGTGAGCGATACACCCGAAAGTATTGTAAAATAAAGCCAAGTTAGCAATTATTCTAAAAAGGGAGCGTGAATTTTCATGCGCAAATATTTAGCCGAATTCTTCGGTACATTTATGCTGGTCTTCCTTGGGACCGGCGCAGTTGTTGTTGCTAAAGGTGACACTCTCACCATTGGCTTAGCTTTCGGGTTAGCTATCACCGTTTCAGCTTATGCTTTCGGGGGCATTTCAGGTGGTCATTTCAACCCAGCCGTCACGACGGCAATGTTGATCAATCGGCGCATCGATGCCATGGAAGCTTTATGGTACATTGTGAGCCAAATTCTTGGTGCTATCGTTGCTTCCGCAGCTATTCGGAGCTTTGTCAGTGCCTTGGGCCTTTCAACTAGTGCCTTAGGTCAGACTGATTTCTCTAAGATCAATAGTGGTATGGCGTTCTTCGTTGAAGCACTCGTCACATTCTTATTCTTAATGGTTATTTTGAACGTTACTAGTGCTGCACATGGCAACAGTGAATTTGCCGGCGTCACAATTGGGGTTACTTTAGCCTTCTTAATCATTGTGGCTTTGAACTTAACCGGTGGGTCATTGAACCCAGCTCGTTCAATCGGACCAGCTATCTTTGCTGGCGGCACGGCACTTTCACACTTGTGGGTCTACATCTTAGCCCCAGAAGTCGGTGCCATTTTAGCCGCTTACTGCGCACGTGTGATGGGTAGCGAAGACTAATAATAAGTTGCAATTCAAAAGCGGATTACCTGACCAAGTCGGTCGGATAATCCGTTTTTTACTGGCCTAATTATGTTATGTTCTGCATATAATTACGCTTTATATGCAAAATATAACATAATAATAGCCTCATTTAATCACTTGTAACAGGTGATAAAGTGCACCATATAGATTTGCATCGTTACTGAACTTAGCAGTCACAATTTCCGGTACCGTCAAGGTCTGTTGAATAATTGGTAACTGTTGATGTAAGGAATGATAAGCCTCACGTATCGTTTTGGTCACAATTGGCTGCGCAGAAATCCCACCACCAATCACATAACGCTGAACATCAAGAACACTCTGTAAATTATGAATCGTTAAAGCAATTTCTTGACAATATGCTGTAAAAATTGGTACTGCGCGTTCGTCGCCTTCATTAATAGCTGCAAAGACTTTTAAGCCATCATGACGATCAGGTAGTTGTAATTTTGTCGCAATCTCCTCAATCATCTTAACTGCGGACCCCTGCGCGCCAAGTAAATTAGTCATTGTCGGTTGTAATTTAGTCAACATAAGGCTAATTTCACCAGCTTGAAAATGCGTTCCCATGAACAACTGTCCATTTAAAACCAAGCCACTACCAACCCCAGTTCCAAGTACCAATGCAACCCCATTTTGAACATCTTTCAGGTTGCCTAACCAAAGTTCTGCTAAGGCCGCTGCTTTGCCATCATTTTCAACTGCTAGCTGAACATCACTGGGTAACGTTAACAGTGACAGCAATTGTTGCTGATCCAAGAATGGCAATGAACCACCACCATAAATCGTTTCATCCGGATGAGTCACCTTTCCCGGAATGCTAACTCCCACACCAACATATTGATTCTGGTAACGATTGATGATGTTTTGGATGGTTGCAATAAAGTCAGTTAAACTGGTCGTTGGTGTTGGTACATGATGTTTCTCACACAACTGCCCACTGTGATTCATTAAGGCATACTTTATCATCGTGCCACCAACATCAAAAACTAAATATTTCGCCATTTCATTCTCCCTCATCTCTCGCAAGCCTAGTTCACCAAATATTTACGAATTAAATATGTTGGCGTACAGCTCCAAGCATGACAATAGCTATTGATGATGGGACTACCGTACGGTGAAAAGTTTAAATCTTCCGGTTCAAATGCTTCAAAGAAGGTATCTGCCCCTAGTTCAATCATCTTACCCCAATATGATTTGATTAGCTTGATTCCGTCGGTACGATGATTTGATTCAAACAAGGCTGCCACAATATGGTGATACATATATGGCGTCGCAATCCCGGTAACTGGGAACAAGCTTTCAATCGCCTTTGACATCAACTGATTGTTCGCTTGATCATCTAAAACATGTGCTAGTACCATCCAAACTTGGCTAGCAATATTGATTTCACGGTTAGGACCACTGACAAATAAGCCTTGTTGGACATCAAACAATTGGTCAATTGCCGCTTTTGAATATGATGCTACCAGCTTTTGATAGTGTTGCACCGCCGTTGGTTCGACTTGCTGAGCCATATCAACAAACTGTTTTAAAGCATAAATTAAGATAGCTTGCCCAGCAGTTGCTTTATCGATTTCATTGGACCAATCTACAAATACCGGCCAGTCTTCATTCATTTTCAATAAGTCATCTGACCCAACTTCGGCAATTGCTAAATCAATCTGACGCTTTGCAATCGGATATAACTCTTTCAAAACGGTCATATCCTGTGATTGTGTATAATAATCACTCAACACTGAAATAAAGAATAGGCTGTAATCATACATAAATGTATCATCAGGTTGAGGCTTCGGCTCAGTAAACACATTAGCTGAAATTTTTCCGTCCACTGTAGTCATTCCGGCAAATAAATACAGACATCTCTTAACTAATTCTGAATCATTGAAAGTGGCATAATTAGCCAACGCTTGTAACCGTAAATCTCCCAACCAGAGACGATGATCACGCTTAGGACCATCCTCGAAGACTGTCTGCATACAATCATGTAACGTTTTGATGCTAACTTCATCAATCTTTTTGAGCATCGGATCATCAATTTTTACTGATGGAACAGTATCCATGCTAACGGCACTTTCAGTCACAACTTCTGGATTGCTAAAGCTAGCTTGCCACTTAGGTGACGTATCTTTCACTTCAATTTCAACATAACGAAAAGCGTAACGCCGCGGTAGACTTAGTTTGGCTGGTAACACATCCAAATGAACATACTCTTCAGTAATCCATGAACTGCTTAACCAGCCGTCGTAAGTACTAGCTTCCACACCAATTTCAGCTGGCGTTTCCGCAAACGTTAAGTGTAAATACAAAGGTGCATCCATCGGTGAGCCAACTGAGTCGATATCAATGCTGAACCGGCCAACTTGATGGTCGCCAAAGTCTAATACTAACTTGCCACCCTTTTTTAAGGTATATTTTGGTAAATTTTCAATAGCCTGTTGGTTTGAAACGGCCTTAAATCCATTGAATGCAGCTGAGTCTGCCACAATGTCAACCAAATCAGTAGGCTTAACGACGGTATGTTTTAGTGTAGGCCGATTAGCTTCAGCTTTTGCCAGTAAATCCTCATTGTGATTAAATTTAATATCATTATTGATTTGAAATGTAAATGCCATGTTAATTCTCCTTCAAGACTTGCTTATTCCGCCGGCTCAACACAAAGATAAAACCAATGACTGCCATTGCTGCCAGAATGATGCTCCCAACCATAAAAATACCATTTACAGCAGTCGTCCCTGACAACATACTTAATAGCGCCAAGCCATATGGTGACATCGATGACCCTAGATTCGAACCAACAAGCAATAATGACGTTGATAAGGTTGCTGATCCAGCGGGTGAAACAATGCTGACTTGGTTGAATAGATATGGCACGAATAATGAAAACGAAATTCCAGTTAAAATTCCACCAAATCCAGCCAATATGACATTATTAGCCAGTGCTAAGCATAAGAAGCCAATAGCCATTAATACAACTGAAAACGGAATCGTGTATTGACGAACGACCTTGAATACGGCACCAAATGCAAAACCGGCCAACATACCACCAATCGACATAATACTAATAATATTGGCCGCATCTGTGGCACTACCATAGCCATTGGTTGTCAATAACAACGCCAACTTGACTTGCGCCGCCATATAAATAACCAAAACAACGAATAGAAACAAGACATAACCGATAACCTGTACATTAGTCGATTGTTTAGCCGGCTTGTCACTAGATTTGGTTTGTGCCTGCAAACCTTCCTTTTCGGGACTAGGCACAAATAAGATAAATAAGACTAGAATTGGTAAAATGATTGCATAGATCCAAAAAGTAACATGCCAGTTTGTCTTTAATAATTGACCTGCAACATAGGTCATAATTGCCGTGCCTAACCCTTGGAAGGCACTTTGAAATCCGATTAATTGCGCCCGCGTGTCCCCATCAAAGAAATCACTGATCATGCTGACTGCCAATGAGTTGAATAACCCAAAACCGACACCTAAGCCAGCACGCGAAATCAAAACAACCGTAAAATCGGTGCTAAATACCGGTACTAATCCAGAAACCAAAGCAATGATTAACCCAAGAACTACCGTCTGTTTAGAACCAATCTTTTTAGCAACAAAACTACTTAGTAAAACAAATATCACAACCATCAGGGCCGGAATCGTGGTGAGCATTTCAACTGACGATAATGGTTCATTCGTGAAAGTCTTGGCCATCGCTGGAATATTCCCAGAAATTGCCCCGGCTGACGTTAAAACCAATGAAATTGACAAAAGTGAAAATTTCATTAACCATCCTTTTTTCATAACAGTTACCTCTTTCTTGTTATCGCTTACAAATGCTATTAAACCGTTTTCATCAGCAATCAACAATGGCTTGGCTACATAAGATATATATCCTAACTACAGGTTCACAATCTTTAGTTAGGCGTATTCAAGTTACACATCCTAATTGAAGTTGCTCAATATTTTGTGCTACCATTATCGAAATGACAGTTAATTTAGAGGTATTTATTATGAATAGTATCGAATTAGACCAACACTTACGCAGTGAGGATCCGATTGAAACACAGCAACGGCTACATGGTGGTAACATCAATGATGTCAAAATTACAGCTAGCCATTCTGGCATCCCAGAAATGCCCAAGACTACTTTCTTTAAACGTGGCAATATTTTTGTTAACAAACACCATCGATACTCATATATGCCAGCCCATACCCACAGCTTTATTGAACTTAACTATATGTATTCCGGCCATAGTACCCAATACATTAATGACGAAAAGATAACCTTACACGAACATGAAATTATTTTAATGGATAAGGATATTGTTCAAAAAATCGACTACGTTGGAAAAAACGATATTTTAATCAACATTCTGATTCGTGATGATTCAATTCTGACTAGCATTTTGACTAATCTTTCACAGTCTAAGAACCTTGCGACACAATTTATGATCAATGCTGCGCAAGTAAACGCCGTCCATAATAACTTTGTCGTTTTTGATATCCGTAAAAATGAAATGGCCCTATCCCTCATTAATGATCTAATTATTAAAGGACTCGGCAATGACCCCTATCGTAATCGTTCAATGAACTTATTGTTATCGCTAATTTTAACCGAATTAGCTAATGCTATTGAAGTAACTGCCCAAGCAGCTGCGGACAACCACAATGATTTATCTCATATTCTGACTTATATTGACAGGCACTTTACAACATTAAGTTTGCAACAATTAGGTAAACATTTTGGCTACAACGCTAATTATTTGGGCAATAAATTGAAGGCGGAAACTGGACTGACTTTTAAAGAATTGATTGCGAAAAAACGATTAGCTGAAGCCGAAGAGCTACTCCTCGAGACTAATTATTCAATTAACGAAATTTCTGAACGTATTGGCTATCAAAGTCCACCGTCACTTTTTAAACTGTTTGATAAATCACTCGGATTAACCCCAATTCAATACAAACAAAACAAGTTGAAATACTAAAAAACGATTTGGTTTTCCAGCAAAGTTATTTTGCTGAAAGCCAAATCGCTTTTTCTTATTTTTGTCGCCAATGTCGATACCAAGAATGTAGCGTACCAATCACTAGTCCAATAATCACCACGACCGCCGTCACGTATCCAAAGATCCCGATATACGTAATCCAATTGTTGTCGGAATGACTCTGAACCAATAACGACGACCCCACGATCAATGCGGCCAAAATGACGGCCAAGACAACTTTATTTACCATTGTATCAATCCGGTCGATAAACATCTTCCGGTGTGAGAACACGATATTGACCCGTGTTTGCCCATTTTCAAATGTATCTAACGCTGACAACAACCGCGACGGTAGTTTAGGCGTGTCGCGCAAGCTTTGGGCAGTCGCCAACAAGCCATCTTCCAATTCATTGCGTAAGTTTAAGTGTTCACGCATGTACTGACGGGCAAATGGCCGCGCCACGTCCATCATCGATAGTGTTGGATCAAGCGTTTCAACAATGCCTTCGATCGTTCCAAACGCTTTGCCGAGTAACGTGACTTCAGGATTAACCTGAATATTATTAGTCCGACAAACTTTAACCATTTCAAAAATTAGGCCTTGGAAGTCAATATCACCTAAACCGGAGTTGTAATACTGGCCTAAAAACGGTGCTAACTCACTAAAGAAAGCTTCCTCGTCGACCTCACCCGTCCGATTGGAAATAGCCAAAATAGCTTTACCAACTTGGCGCGTGTTTTCAGTCGTAACCGCGATCACCACATTCGCAATCCCGTCCATCAAGTTAGGGCTGATTGAGCCCATCATGCCAAAGTCTAGATAGACCAAACGATATGGAGGTAACTTCCGTTTACCAATGATTCCAGTCGTTTTCGCTACGGTATCGTTATACCCAATATCATCTTTTTTCAGTTCTCGCAAAAGAATATTACCGGGATGTGGATCAGCGTGGAAAAAGCCATCTTCAAAAACTTGTTTTAAGAAATTAGTGACCAAAACATGCGCTAAATATTGGCGTTCTTCATCATAACGATGGTCGTCAGCTTCATCCGCCTTAATCATTTTCGCCATAAAGTGTTGAATGCTCGTTCCGGGCATGTATTGATTAACGAGCACTTTCTGGGTACTGTATTTCGCATACACATGAGGCACTCGCAAAATATCATCATGATCATTTAAGTGATAAAACCGGGTCCCATTGCGAACTTCAATACTGGTATCTAACTCGTTGAATAGTGACCGTTTAATCTCTGCGACCATTTCTCGTAAGTCAATGACCGAGGAATCTGGAATATACCGTAATAGCGGTAAGGCGCGTTCAAATAATGAAATATCCAACGCGACTTCGGCATCAATGCCTGGATGCTGGACTTTGACCACAACTTTTTGGCCATTTAACAACGTCGCATGATGGGTCTGCCCCATTGAAGCTGACGCGAATGGTTTTTCATCAAAGCTGGCAAACATTTCAGACATTTGCTTACCAGTTTGCGTTTCAATCGTCTTTTTGACCACGTCAAATGAATCTGACCGTACGTTATCTTGTAATTTTTTAAATTCATTCGCAAATTCAGGCTTCACAATATCTGTTCGTGAAGACAAAATCTGACCAACTTTAATAAAAGTCGGCCCAAGCTCTTCAAAGGCGGCCCGCACCTGACTTGGATGCTTTTGGCGTGCTAAATTGCTCAACACATTATATTTACGGATCACACTGACAATCGTTCGGAACCGTGTATGTCGGTTCTGATTGGCTTGCCACTTAGGAATTGGTTCTTCAGCCATTTGCAGGCCCCCTTGCTAATCATAATTTATCTCTATTATCCATCTTTCAACCTAAATTCGCACTAACTGAATCACCTTTTTCAGAAAAAAGGTTGACAGGAACTCAAAACGGCTGTAAATTATAGGCACATTAAAAAACGGTTAACAAACGCGTTGATAAACACAGTACGTGATTGTCGTCCTTTTCAGAGAGTGCCGGTTTGGTGAGATGGCACAATGACACAATTACCGAAAATCAGTTTTGAGCGGCAGTGACGATGGCTTAGCCTAGTTGCTGTTGGGTGCTCCCATTATCGAGCCAGGGTATCGCAAGTGACCGGTCACTTGCCGTACCTGTGAAGGTAATTATAGCAATATAATTACAAAGCTAAGGTGGTAACGCGTTTTAAACGTCCTTGTATCTGAGAGATCTCTCAGAATGCAAGGACGTTTTTTTGTTTAACCGGCAAAAATTAAGGAGTGTTTTACATGCTAAATAAAATCCAAAAACGAAACTTAACAAAACGTGATTATGTCACCCTCAGTTCCATGATCTTCGCCCTCTTCTTTGGCGCTGGTAACTTAATCTTTCCACTGCATCTTGGGCAATTAGCTGGGAGTCATTGGGGTGTTGCGGCCGTGGGCTTTCTAGTAACAGCCGTCCTACTCCCATTGCTCTCCGTTTTAGCCGTCTGCGTGACCAAATCTAAAGGCGTCTACGACATTGGTAAGCCGCTCGGCGCAACGTTTGCCATTGTCTTTATGGTTCTGATTCACTTTACCATCGGCCCCTTCTTCGGTACGCCACGGACCGCGACCGTTTCTTTCACCGTTGGCCTGGCACCATTTTTCCCAGCTAAGTATCAAACGCTGGCTTTACTTGTCTTCTCCGCCGCTTTCTTTGGCCTAGCTTATTACTTATCCTTGGAACAACATAAAATCATGAACCGTGTCGGTAAATTATTAAATCCCTTATTTTTGCTATTATTAGTCGTCGTTTTCTTTGTCGCTTTCAGTAGTCCCCTAGCTAGTGCCGGAAACACTGCGGCTACTGCAGCTTATCAAACAGCTGGTTTCACAAATGGCTTCTTGCAAGGCTATAACACGATGGATGCCTTGGCTGGGTTGGCATTAGGCGTCACCATCGTCACCGCCGTCAACTTCATGGGTCAAACCGATCCGAACAAGGCTGCTTGGGTCACCGCACGCGCTGGGCTATTTTCCATGAGCTTTGAAGGCGTCATCTACGTGCTCTTAATCCTAGTCGGTGCGCAATCGTTAGGCATGTTTAAACTTTCCGATAACGGCGGGGTCGCTTTTAATCAAATCGTTAATCATTACATGGGTACTTTTGGTCAAGCCGTTTTGGCCGTTCTGATCATCACGACCTGTTTAACGACCGCGATTGGTCTAGTCGCTGCTTTTGCTCAAGACTTCCATAAACACTTTGGCTTTTTGAGTTATAAGGCTTGGTTACGACTCACTTGTTTGGCGTCATTCTTGACTGCCAATGTTGGCCTAAACCAAATCATTGCTTGGTCGACCCCCGTCCTCATGTTTCTTTACCCGTTGGCCATGGCACTCATCTTCTTGTCCATCTTATCGCCATTATTCCACCGAGCAGCGGTCGTTTATCGCTGGGTCGTGGTCTTCACCGTTGTTCCTGCGCTATTTGATATGATGGCAGCCTTCCCAGCATCCGTCAGTCAATCAGCGCTTGGTCACGCAATGGCACACGTTCAATCGTTCATGCCACTCGCAGCTAGCGGGATGGATTGGCTCGTTCCCGCTTTAGTCGGCGCAGTCTTTGGTACCTTACACTACCTGTTATTACAACATAGTAAAAATGCGATGACCGTTGGCGAACATGACTAAACCATAAGCAAAGGTCGTCCTAAAATCACCCCAAGACTGGTGAATTTTAGGACGACCTTTTTGTATTAAAGCATTTGCGTGGCATGTTGCCGTCGATAGTCATCAATATTAACGGATACAATCACGACTGTTGCTGATGTCGCTGGAATCGTTTCAGAATTAATTGGTAATGATTGCCCATTTTCCAAACGTAGGTTAGCTGCTAATCCGATATAATCCTGTGCCATCGCAATACCGTCTGTCAGCGAACTACCTTGCGTCATTCCTTCAAATGTCGGAATTTCAACCAGATATGGCACATCCGTATCATCTTCAGCGTAACTAATTATAATTGGACAGGTGATTACGCAATCTTCCATTTCAATCTTCCTCACTCAATGTTATTAATAAAGCTACGATTGGCACTATTAAACCCAATCGTAGCTTTTAAATTTTAACTCATTTGATTAAAGTAAGTATAACATTGGTGCTTGAAGAACCTGATTAAAGCCACTCACCAATTAGCTTATATTAGTTATTTTGTACTGTCACGGGCCATCAACTGAGCGCCTAATTCTACTCGTTGTGGGACCGTCCGACCAGTCTTCAACCGATTAACAATCAGATCAACCGCGGTCGCACCCATTAACTCGGTCGCCACCCGAACCGAACTCAGCTCAGGATAGACAAAGGTCGCTAGCGAGGTGTCATTAAAGCTGAACAACTTCACTTGTTCAGGCACCTTAATATTAGCGGCTTGTAACGCCTTCAACGCGCCGGCCGCCATTGGGTCATTAGCGATAAAGAAGGCCCGTGGTAAATCCGATCCTAGTGTTTTAATCGCTTGTTGCATCATCTTAAAGCCAGATTGGCTCGTATAGTCTCCCTGAAAAACGTGGCTTGGCTCAAACGCATGGCGCTTCGTCATCGCTGCCTTGAAGCTGATGAAACGTTGATCTGGCACTTCAACGGCTTGGTCAGTCGTCATTTCGACACCATGGATCATGCCGATATCTTGAATGCCTTGCTGCCAAAAATACGCCACGACTTGTTCGGTTGCCAACTTAAAGTCGGTCAAAACGCTATCGAAGCCGGCCTCAAATTGATCATCATCCACAAAGACCAGTTTATCCGTCAAGGTCGCCATATTTTCGACCTGTTGCGGACTGAACTTACCGACTGCGATGATGGCATCCACGTCCGCATCCAGTTTGCCCGTGTCATTTTGGAAAATGCGCGTCACTTCAAATTGATGTGCCTGGCCTTGGCGTTCAATACCCATTCGAATCGACATGTAGTACAAGTCATCTTGTTCTTTAGACTCTGAATACCATTGAACAATCGCCAACTTTTGCTTGGCAACCGGCACATTCGCCCGACGTTTGTTTTTTGAATATTGTAAATTATCCGCTACCGTAAAAATCCGTTGCCGGGTTTCATCGCCGACTGATAACGATTGATCATAGTTTAAAACCCGCGAGACCGTCGCCATTGAAACACCGACGGCTTTTGCGATATCTTTCAGTGTTGCCGCCATTGTGTACGGCCCCCCAACGCAATTTGTTTAGTCATTTCAAAAATTACTGTGCTTTTACCGTCGCCACGAAGCGATCAAAAGCCGCTTCGCCGGTCGCGTCCCACTTAAATACCCCAGCATCTGCTAAGACGCGGGCAAAGACTTGGCCCACTTCACGGTCGATGATTTCGGTGACGTTGGCTTCAGTAAAGTCATACTTATTTTTGAGTGCATCCGCCCAAGGTTGATGCATCGCTACCATCTGATTATGACGGCCCAAAACATAATTTGCAACCTCATGGAGTTCCGTCTTCAATCGTGCTGGCAAAATAGCGCGTCCCATGACTTCGATTAGACCGATATTTTCTTTCTTAATGTGCTGAACATCCTGATGTGGATGGAAAATACCATCTGGATATTGTGCAGAAGTCTGATTATCCCGCAACACTAAGTCTAAGACATAGTCATCGCCAACTTTACGAGCGATTGGCGTCGTGGTGTGGTGACGCACATTGTCGGTATACGCCCGCACATCAACACTTTCATCAGAATAGGTCATCCACGCTTGATGGATCTTCGTGGCAGCGTCTAATAACGCCTCAGTGTTCGAACTCGTCAAGCGAATCGTTGACATGGGCCATTTAACAATGCCAGCGGACACGCCAGCGACACCCAAATCAATGGCGCGTGCAATCGGCGCTTTCATCATTGGAAAGACATGGCGCCCGCCTTGATAATGTTCATGTGTCAGCATCGACCCCCCGACAATCGGGAGATCCGCGTTACTGCCGACAAAATAATGTGGAAATTGTTTAACAATTTCAATTAAATTGCTGAACGTCTGGCGATTGATCACCATTGGCCGATGCACTTTATCTAAGAAAATCGAATGTTCATTAAAATAGGCATAAGGTGAATATTGGAATCCCCAAGTTTCACCGCCTAGCGTCATACGAATCACCCGATGATTACTCCGGGCTGGGTAGCCCAAACGCCCAAGATAGCCTTCATTTTCCATGCAAAGTTGGCACAATGGATAACCATTTTCTGGTTGATCCTTTGCGGCCGCGATAGCTTTCGGGTCCTTTTCAGGCTTCGATAAATTGATGGTAATTTCCAAGTCACCAAAATCAGTTTTAGCCGGGAAAACCACATTTTTCGCGATTGCGCGGGTTTTGATGTAGTCATTGGCCTTGCTCAAGTTGTAAAAATAATCTGTCGCAGCTTGAGGACTCGTCTGATATTTATTCCAAAACGTCTGATTTAAAGCCGATGGTAACGGCGTCACGAGATCCATTAATTGATCCGCCAAAATGTCTTTATCAGACGGACTATCTTCAATCTTGCCTTTCTTGATAGCCGTTTGTACTAAGGCATCTGTCAGACTCGTTAATTGGTCATCAGCAGCTTCAACTGGCGTCTCATCGCCGACAAGCGCACAAACGCGGTTATGCACATAAATTTGGTCTAATTCAGTATATTGCGAAGGCGACGCAATGACGGCCGCCACAAATTGATCAACGGTTGTCATTAAGCTTGGCCTCCCCGATCGTTATAACCAGCTGGATGACTCTGTTTCCAGTTCCAGGCTGTCTTAATAATTTCTTTGACATCATCATACTGTGGTGCCCAGCCCAAAACGTCGCGAGCCTTGTCACTAGCCGCAATCAAAGTGCTAGGATCACCCGCACGCCGTGGCGCCATCACTGCTGGAATCGGTTTGCCTGTGACTTCGCGAGCCGCATCCAACATCTGTTTGTTTGAGAACCCAGTTGATGAGCCAAGATTGAAAGCATTGCTGTCATGGCCTTGTTTCAAATATTCCAAGGCCAAAATGTGGGCATCCGCCAAATCGACGACGTGGACGTAATCGCGCACATTGGTGCCATCTGGGGTTGGATAATCATCACCGAAAATTTGTAATTGATCGCGTTCACCAGCAGCCACTTGTAAAATAATTGGCACTAAATGCGTCTCGGGATGGTGGTCTTCACCGATGCTCCCATCCGGCTTCGCACCAGCCACGTTGAAGTAGCGTAAGGCCACAAACTTAATGCCATACGCGATGTCCGACCAGTGCATGATCTTTTCCATCGCTAGTTTACTTTCACCATAAGGATTCGTTGGCACTTGTGGATCAGTTTCTTTGATTGGCACTTGCTTGGGTTCACCATAAGTCGCGGCGGTTGATGAGAAGACGATTCGTTTCACATCATGTTTGTGCATGACTTCGAGCAATTTGACCATGCCAGCTGTATTATTATCGAAATATTTGAGTGGATCCTTCATCGATTCTGGGACAACAGAAAAGGCCGCAAAGTGAATCACGCCTTCTACATTTTCCCAATCGAAGACTTCGTTCATAAAGTCAGTATCCCGCACATCACCTTCGTAGAAACGCGCCTTAGGATTAATCGCAGCCTTATGTCCAGTCACCAAATTATCCACTACTGCGACGTCGTAACCTTTTGCAATCAACCGATCAACTGCGTGTGAGCCGATGTAGCCCGCACCGCCTAAAACTAAAACTGCCATGTCAATTCCTCCGCTTTCTCTAAATCCTTAAGCTTCAACCAAATTCAATTCTTTAGGGCCATCCGCAATTTCAGCAATATAGAAATCTGCGTCATAGCCAATCGTCTCATGATAAGCCTTGCCAACCGCAGCCTTGAAGTTTTCCACTTCATCTTTAGCCACAATGGCAATCGCACAACCGCCAAAGCCAGCACCAGTCATCCGGGCACCTAAGACGCCAGGTTGTTTCCAAGCCGTTTCGGCCAACGTATCAAGCTCTTTCCCGGTGACTTCATAGTCAAAATGTAATGACACGTGCGAAGCGGTGACTAAGCTCCCAAAGGTGGTTAAATCATCGTTGGCCAACGCTTTCGTTGCACGAATTGCACGTTGGTTTTCGAATACCGCGTGCCGGGCCCGTTTGATCAAAGTGGCATCATTAATGAGGTAAGCCGCTTCGTCAAATTCCGCTTCAGTCAAATCACCTAATGACTTAATCGCAAGTTTCGTTTGTAACCGGCGCAACGCTTCTTCACATTCAGCGCGACGTTCATTGTATTTAGAATCTGCTAATTCGCGGCGTTTGTTCGTATTCATAATCACAATCACATGATCGCCCAATTTTACTGGGGCATAGGAATAGTCCATGGTGTTGGTATCAAGCAAGATAGCTTGATCTTTTTTACCCATTCCCACGGCAAATTGATCCATAATCCCAGAATTAACACCAATATAGTTGTTTTCACATTTTTGACCCAATTTGACCAAATCGAGTTGACTCACCGTCAAGCTAAAGGCCGTCTTCAAAACGATCCCAGTTAACAATTCAATGGAAGCCGATGACGATAAGCCGGCACCATCTGGCAAGTTACCATGGACGTATAAATCAAAGCCATGGTCAAACTTAACCCCAGTCTTAATTAGCTCTGCCATCATGCCCTTAGGATAATTCGTCCAACCAGCGGCTTTGTTATAAGTCAAATCGTTCACATCAAAGGTAACGATTCCTTGATCAGCAATATTCGCCGAGAACATCCGCACAGTTTGGTCCGTCCGCGCCGCATACACACCGTATGTCCCAATGCTAATGGCACAAGGGAAAACGTGACCACCATTATAATCAGTATGTTCACCAATCAAATTGATCCGACCCGGTGAAAAGAAGACCCGTTCTGGTTCACGATCAAAAGTTGTTTTGAATTCTTGCTGTAAGTCGCT
The DNA here is from genome assembly GCF_005405065.1 of Lactiplantibacillus nangangensis. Lineage (GTDB taxonomy): Bacteria > Bacillota > Bacilli > Lactobacillales > Lactobacillaceae > Lactiplantibacillus > Lactiplantibacillus nangangensis. The sequence continues at coordinate 131,307 of NZ_BJDI01000001.1, forward strand.
GGTTTTCATAATTAAACCCTCCGTTTTGTTTTACTAAAAGTTTTACTAGAGTTAATATAAGCCTTTCCATCACCGCTGTCAATCGGTCTCAACCGTTTTCATTTTTTGCGGCCTGTTTTCAATGTCAACTAATGGCTTAACAACACTCTTCGACCACCAAATGATTGACTAACTCCCTCGTTTTCAACAAAGAAAGCGCTTGACAAAGGCACTAATCTTGACCTAAACTCTTTTAAGTAAACTTTAGTAAATAAAATTGTAATTGCTTAACCTATTTAGGAGGAAATCAACATGGCATCTAAGGAAGAGACTCATCGCAAGTTTTACGTTATCCTCATCTCACTCGCGGCTGGGATGGCGGGCTTGCTCTACGGCTACGACACCGCCTGTATTTCAGGGGCCATTGGCTTTTTAAAGACCCTTTATCATCTGTCCCCGGCCGCACAAGGCTTCATTACGTCTAGTATTATGATTGGGGGCGTTGTTGGCGTCGCCTTCTCCGGATTTTTGAGTGATCGTTTTGGTCGCCGGAAGATTCTGATGTGGGGCGCGGGGTTGTTCTTTATCGCCGCCTTGCTTTCAGCCGCTACCCATAGTCCTGCCGAATTAATTGGCGCTCGCATCATTGGGGGCATTGGGATCGGCTTAGCCTCCTCACTCGCAACGACCTACATTTCCGAAGTAGCACCGGCCGCGATTCGTGGAACTTTGTCTTCCTTATACCAACTGTTGACCACGATTGGGATTGCCTTGACTTACTTCGTGAACCTCTTGATCGTTAATCAAGGCGGTTATCATTGGGGCGAAGTCACTGGTTGGCGCTGGATGCTCGGCATCGGTGCCGTCCCAGCCTTACTTTTCTTCATTGCCTTAGTTGTCGCCCCCGAAAGTCCACGTTGGTTAATTCAACATACAAAAGTCGAAGCTGGCTTTAACATTCTCGTTAAAATCAACGGTCAGGCTGGCGCACAAAATGAAATGACTGAAATTGCGACTGCTATTCGTCGTGATCGCAATTCAACCTTAGCCAAGCTGTTCCAACCAGGCTTGCGGCGCGCACTTGGTATCGGGATTTTTCTAGCCTTCTGTAATCAGGCTGCTGGGATGAACGTCATTATGTATTATGGCCCGCAAATTTTCCAGACGGCTGGCTTTGGTGGAAACTCCCAATTCATGGCAACTGCTGGGATTGGGGTCGTGAACATGTTGGCCACGATTGGCGCTACCTTAATGATCGACCGTGCCGGCCGGAAAAAGTTACTGATGGTCGGTGCCGGCTTGTTAACCGCTTGGTCAGCCGCAATTGCTTACGCCTTCGCTAGTGGTAACGGCCTGTTGTTGTTAGTGAGCCTCTTTGGTTTCGTGATCTCATTTGCGATTTCAATGGGACCGATTCCTTGGATCATGATTCCCGAACTCTTCCCTACTTATTTACGGGCTCGGGCTTCCGGTATCTGTACCGTCTTCCTATGGGGCGCCAACTGGGCAGTCGGCCAATTTACCCCGGTCATGCTAAATGCTTGGGGCGGTCGCAATACCTTTATCTTCTTCGCCTTGATGAACGTCATCATCTTCGTCGGCGTTCACTTCTTCGTTCCAGAAACGAAAGACAAAACTTTAGAAGAAATCGAAGCCTTCTTCTGGCCTAAGAACCACGCTCGCGCTACCGACGCCAAGGTCGATTTGGCCCAAAGTCAAAATGAAACGCGGGCACAAGTCAAAAAAGCCGACCGAAAGACTTTCATTAAATAAATTATGTGATACTATTATAAGTATAATTATTAGGTACAGTAAGGGCCGCATCTTTCGATGTGGCCCTTGCTTTTTGTTTATTTGGTTAAACGCTCATATTGATAACTGATTGTGTGAGTCACCGGTTGACCGGGTCGTAAGATGATATCACCAAAATCTTTTTGGTTGATCGCATCTGGCAACGTTTGCGCTTCAGTCGCTAAAGCATTGTAGTGATGGGCCGCTTGTGCTTCACCATCAAAGGGATTAGCCGTGAAAATAATGAGACTATTCCGATCCGAATATAAGGTCACTTGCCGCTGTCCTTCAGTATCACCTAACGCCGCAATCGGGATCGTTGCACTTGGGGTCACTTCATAGGCATCGTCAAATTCAACGCCATCACTTTCAACCTTAAGTTGCTTCAATGCTTCCTGAACAGGTTGTGGGTAGTTAAAATCATAGGCAGTGTCTTTAACCGCTAATTTCTGCCCAGTTGGCACCTTTTCAGCGTCGAAGGCTAAATGCTGATCACTATGGATCTGTAACCATTGATGATCTAAGCTCGTCCGATCGTCCGCGACATTCCAGTAAACATGATTCGTTGGATTAAAGAGCGTGGCTGCATCCGTCGCACCAGTAAAGGCAATCGAAACGCGGTTCTCGTTATTGAGTGTAAATTTAATCTGTAAGTCTAAATTGCCTGGATAATTGTCATCCGTGGCTTCAATGTGATGACTCAACGTTACACTCACACTGTCGGCTGTTTGGCTAAACTCACCAGCAAAATTCAACGTGTTGAACCCATGGTAACCGCCATGTAAAGAATGCGTCTGTTCATTCATATCAACTTGATAAGTTTGCCCATCGATTTTAAATTTGGCGCCGCCAATGCGACCAGCTACCCGACCAATTGATTGGCAAAGACAAAAACCGACCCGCTGGTAATCTGCCAGACTATCGAGCCCCCAGATCAAGGGATGCTCAACACCATCTTCGTTGACGACAAACTCCTGCCAAGTCCCGCCATAGCTCAAAACTGAGATTCGCGTTTGTTGATCATTAATTAAGGTATACCGCATCACATCTTGACCATCAAGTTGGTCAAAAACTGTTGCTTTAGTTTCCAATTAAAACACCTCCGTAATTTATAAACCGTTTTCATTATTTATTATAGCAGAAGCGCTCACCAACTTTAGTAAAAGTTTTAACTAGCTGTAAATCCAACTAGGCTTGACTATTGACAGCTTTCAGGAATATTGCTAAGCTTTTAGAAAGCGCTTTATTTAACAAACAAGTCACGCTTACATACTAGGAGGATTCACTTATGATTTTTGTAAACTCACCACTCATGCAGGACAAAATTATCGACTTACTCAACAACTTCGACGAAGACGGCATCAACTTCGAATTCGTTGATAAGCAAGGAATGAAGATGCGTTTCAAGACTAACGCCGATGACACCGAAGCAGCTGCTAAACGTGCCAAGTCAGCAATCAAAGCCCAAGATTGGGGTACCGCTATTTTCTTCCAAGCAGCAGCCGAATAGCACCGTGCAATTCACTAGCAATGTCCTTCGTGGCATTGCTATTTTTTTATCATTTAATTTATGAGTGGCTTTAGTATTAGGCTAATGATTCTAATGGGATACTAAACATACAGGAAGTTTTGAGGGTAGGTGGCTGTTTAGACTTGAAAGGTGGTGGTGCAATGCAAAATATTGTACCGATACTAGGAAAGGATTCCAGCCTTGGACGTTTTGGGTTGGCTCGGAATTGGACTTGGGTGTGCACGTTTGACACTTGATCTGTTCAAATTCATCTATCGAGTCATACAAGACCAGAAAACAAAAAAATAACCACCTAATCAACTTTAGCCGGTTTTAGGTGATTATCATCATCAATTACTTGTTGCTGGCCACTGCCTTTGAAGCAGCTTGCCAAGGGAGTGCTCATTTGCACTTCCTTTTTACGTTTTCACTATACCATATTTTTCAAAAATAGCGCGCTTTTTACGCTTCTATTTAAAGTTACAATATCATTTAGCAAGAAACTGGTCTACTAAGTTTTATGGGTTTACCCCTTCAGCTTCAACTCGTCTAACACTGGCCGTAATCGATCCACCGCAATTTGTCCGGGAGCGGACGCTGCCCCAACCGTCGCGAATGATAAACACGACCCAAAGACCTCACCCGCGAGACGTGAAACTTTGCCCAGATCACCCATCGACATCGTAATAATTGGTTGATTCAGCGTCTCGCGTGCCTCATTAGTGGCGGCTAACAACGTCAAAACATCTGTTGGCGACTGTGGCATCACCGCAATTTTGGCAATGTCAGCGCCCCAAGCGACCATGCTCGTCAATCGCTGAACCAGTTCAGCTTGCGCTGGCGTTTTTGCAAAATCATGATTACTCATAATGACCACAACATTTTGCTGATGGGCTTGAGCAACGACTTGTTTCACACTAGCCTCATCGTGATAGCGTTCCACATCCAATGCATCCGTAAACCCACCGACCAAGATCGCATGACAAAGCTGGAAGTAAGCTGTCTCGTTTAAAGCGAGCTCGCCACCTTCCCCGTGCGTCCGAAAAGTAGTCAGCAATGCTAAATTTCCTAGTGCTGCCCGCAACTGTTGCCCCGTTTGCTGTAATTTTTCGGCATCCGTGACATCCTCATAGAAATCCACCCGCCATTCAACTAAATCTGGCTGGGCTGCTTTAATCGGCGCAACCGCGGCCAGAATTTCAGCGGTCGTGTGGCCGGTAATCGGGACGGCAATTTTAGGCCGCCCGGTGCCGAGTGCGAGTTGCCGACAATTAACGACTCCTGCCATAATCCAAACCCCTTTCGACCACTGTTAGTTAGCGGCATCCGTTTCATCATCAAATAAAATTTGGTGAATGTAATCCACCGGCATATCTTCCCCCGTCCAAAGTTTGAAGGCAGCGGCACCTTGTTCCAACATCATGCCAAGACCGTTGAAGACGTGTTCGACCCCAGCAGCCTGAGCGACCGCCATCAATTTCGTCATCCGTGGGGCGTAAACGGTGTCAAAAACAACGAGGTCTTTGCGGAACCAGCTTGGATCATCGATCAAAGTCTGACCTTCCAATGGCTTCATCCCGACACCAGTTGAATCTGTGTAAATGAACGAGTCTTGAATCTCAGCTTTGAAATCGTCACGATCTTCTAGCGCATGCAAAGTGGCGTGACAATCAGTCCGTTCGTTGATCAACTTAACGTTGCGAACCGCATTATCCCATTCCGCATCATGCAAATTAAAGATCGAGAGCTCGCTAACGCCATCGAGAGCCGCCTGCACCGCAATCGCTGTCCCCGCCCCGCCAGCACCGGCTAAGGTCATCTTATGACCGCGAATATCGATGCCTTCGTCGTCCAAAGCTTTCATAAAGCCAATCCCATCGGTCGTATAACCAGTCAACACGCCGTCATCGTTCACGATTGTGTTCACCGCGCCAACCATTTCAGCGGCTGGATCTAACTTATCTAACAATGGAATCACTTTTTGCTTGTTAGGCATGGAGATATTTGAGCCACGCATGTCGAGCGTCCGCAAGGCATTGATCGCAGCTGGCAACTTCTCAGCTGTCACATCAAAGGCTAAGTAAGCGTAGTTTAGGCCGAGTTTTGCAAAAGCGTTGTTGTGCATGGTTGGCGACATGGAGTGCCGGATTGGGTAAGCCATTAAGCCGATTAAGATCGTGTGTCCATCAATTCGTTCTGTCATTAAGAATTCCTCCTGAAATTTTAACCGTATTTTAACTTATCTACCATCTTAGCAAACTCGCTGGCCTTAATAAACCGTAAAATAAAAATAGTGCCCAGCAAATTTGCTGAACACTATCATTGAACGGTCTAACTCAAATCAATATCGAGTGGATTCGCCTTGGGCTCAACCGGCTTCTTCTTTTCTAAGCCGTTGTTCTTGATAACATCTTGATACCAGTAGAACGACTTCTTCCGGTAACGATCCAAGGTACCCTGACCTTGGTCATCCAAATCAACATAGATGAAGCCATAGCGTTTGCTCATTTCACCTGTCGAAGCACTGACCAAATCGATACAGCCCCATGGCGTGTACCCCATCAAGTCAACACCATCTGCGATGGCACCGGCCATTGCTTGGATATGTTGCTTCAAGTAGTCAATCCGGTAGTCGTCTTCGACATAATGGTTCTTATCAGGTTTATCGATCGCACCTAACCCATTTTCAACAACGAAGAGGGGCTTCTGATAACGATCATATAATTCATTGAGCGCGATCCGTAACCCAGTTGGGTCAATTTGCCAACCCCAGTCACTGGCCTTGAGGAATGGATTTTTAACCCCACCCATCAAGTTACCAGCCACCGTATCAGTCGCTTGGTCGGTCGTTTCAACGGCCATCGACATATAATAACTGAAGCCAATATAATCAACTGGATATTGTTTCAATAAGGCTAGTTCGCCATCCGTGATCTGTAAATCTTCAAATTTCAAATCATATTTAGCTAATAACCGCTTAGTATAAGCTGGATATTCACCGCGAACTTGAACATCGCCACAGAAATAATTGAAATCTTGGTTCTGTTGCAAATTAGCAAGTTGGTTTATTGGATTTGAATCATAACTATAACTTGTCGCATAGAGAATCATGCAACCAACTTGTAAGTTTTTCCGGAGTTCGTGCGCAATTTTAACCGCTTTGGCACTCGCCACAAACTGGTTATGCCAAGCTTGGAAAACATTCTTTTTATCGTTGGCGCCAGTTGATGGGACCATTCCTTGACCCATGACTGGGAAATGGGCGGCACTATTGATTTCATTGAAAGTCATCCAATACTTAACTTTGTCGGCATACCGAGTCAAAACGGTCCGGGCAAAGCGTTCGTAAAATTCAATCAAGTAGTGGTTCTTCCAACCACCATATTTTTTAGCTAAGTTAAGTGGTAATTCATAATGTGAGATCGTGATTACTGGCTGAATGTCGTGTGCTAAGCATTCGTCAATCACGTCATCATAAAATTTCAGTCCAGCTTCATTAGGTTCTGTCTCGTCACCGTTAGGGAAAACGCGGGACCAAGCGATTGAGAAGCGATAGCACTTGAAGCCCATTTCGGCAAACAGAGCAATATCTTCCTTATAACGATGGTAAAAATCGATGCCTAAATGATTTGGATACGTGTATTTCGCTTCATCGATCGTCCAATCAAAATCTGGTTGTGACACGATCTTAAACCGGTCTTTGCCACCAGGTAAGGCATCGGCGATGGAAAGTCCCCGACCCCCATCTTGATAGCCGCCTTCAAGTTGGTTCGCAGCGGTCGCACCGCCCCATAAAAATCCTTCTGGAAATGCTGACATTAAACTGACACCCTTTCTGACTTGCCTGATTTATTAGGCTTGTTAGCCCTTACATTCTTAGTATAATCAATGTTAGTTAGTAAATTCAACCTTAAATCGGTCCGAATAACTAAACGTTAGCTAAAATAGTGACCACCGGCAGTCGTCAGCAGTCACTATTTAACGTTAAGCTAAATCTTCACCATTTGAAGCAATGACTTTTTTGTACCAGTCAAAGGAATCTTTGCGAATTCGCTTCAAACTCCCTTGACCATCATCGTCCTGATCAACATAAATGAACCCATAACGCTTGCTCATTTCAGAAGTCGAGGCACTAATCAAATCAATTGGTCCCCAAGTCGTATAACCCATCAGATCGACGCCATCTTTAATGGCTTCTTTCATTTGTTCAATGTGTAACCGCAAGTAATCGATGCGGTACTCATCATGAACTTTGCCATCGGCGGTCAATTGATCCGCAGCCCCAAGCCCATTTTCAACAATGAATAGTGGCACCCGATAACGATCCCAGAATTCGTTCAATGAGAGCCGTAAGCCAACCGGATCAATTTGCCAGCCCCAATCGCTCGCTTTCAAATAAGGGTTCTTGCCCCCCATATTCAAATTGCCACTGGCTTTTTCAATATTATCATCCGCCGAAGTGACCGTTGACATGTAGTAACTAAAGCTAAGATAATCCACCTTGCCCGCTTTCAAAATGGCTTCATCATCCGGTGCTAACTGGAGTGTCACACCATTATCAGCAAAGTAGCGGTTCATGTATTCTGGATATTCACCACGAACTTGAACGTCGGTAAAGAACAAGTTGAGTTGATCTTGTAACTGAGCAGCTCGCACATCAGCTGGGTTCGGCGTATTGGGATACGTCTGCATCCGCGCCAACATACAACCAATTTTAGCGGCGGGGTCAATTTGATGACACTGTTGCACAGCCAACGCACTCGCGACAAACTCATGATGTAGCGCTTGATAGCGTAATTGCGTCTGAGCCGCAGCGTCGAGGTCACTATCAACCGCTCCAGTTCCCATAAAGCCCCAAGTAGAGGCATTAATTTCATTGAACGTCAGCCAATACTTGACGATACCTTTGTAGCGTTTGAATAGCACTTCGGTATAGCGTGTAAAATTGGCAATCGTTGCTCGGCTTGCCCAGCCATTTTGCTTTAAGGTCAGCCCAAGTGGCATCTCATAATGCGAAATGGTAACGACCGGCTCAATGCCATACTTGTGGCATTCAGCAAAAACGTCATCGTAAAACTTCAGGCCAGCTTCGTTAGGCGTGGCCTCATCACCCTTGGGAAAGATCCGAGCCCAAGCAATCGATAGCCGATACGCCTTGAAACCCATTTCGGCAAATAAGGCAATATCTTCCTTATAGTGATGATAAAAGTCCACGCCACGCCGTTTCGGGTATAACGTTTCAGTTTGATCAGCAATCGCTGCCTGTAAGCTTTCTTGGGTGACCGCGTTCATCGTCAGCTTCTGCCGATCAGCGGCTCTTTTAACCACTTCCGCAGTTGTTAAGCCTTTACCATCAACGTTCCAAGCCCCTTCAACCTGATTGGCCGCCGTCGCGCCACCCCAGAGGAACCCTTTTGGAAAACCAGTTGGGATTGTCTTTGAATACATGTTTAAATCATCCTTTCGCTGTCACTATTAGTCCAAGGTCAACAATGGTTCGGTCGTTTTAATTGACTTAACGTCCGCATTGACCGGTTTAACGTCATGATAATTCTTAGAATTCGTTACCACGATTGGCGTTGTGACTGAGAAACCCGCGTCCTTAATCGTTTGAATATCGAATTCAACTAATGGTTGACCAGCTTTGACCACATCACCTTTTTCAACTAATGTCTTAAAGCCTTTACCATTCAATTCAACGGTATCCATCCCAATATGCATCAGGAGTTCAACCCCATCGGTCGTGTTTAGTCCAACCGCATGGCCAGTTGGGAAGACCAACGCAATCGTCCCATCAGCGGGTGCTACCAGTACGCCATCCGTTGGTTCAATCGCAACCCCTTTACCCATCGCACCAGAAGAGAAGACTTCATCTTGAACATCGCTCAATGGTAAAACCGTCCCCGTTTCTGGGCTAGCTAATTTAGTGGCCACATTATAAGTGACTTCTGGTTTCAAAGCGGTCGGGGTTCCAGTTGAGGCTTGTACGTCAACACCAGCCAATTCTGGTTCGCTCGCCGTTTCAACGGCACTCTTAGCTGGTTTATCATCTACATCAACACTCTTGTAACCAAATAACATTTGTAAAGCAAAACCTAAAACAGCCGCAACTGCCATGGCAATCAATAACCCATAAACTGATGAATCAATCCCATTTTTCGCGTTAATGGCACCAGGAATACTGAAGACACCCATGCCGGCCATCATCCAAAGCTTCGTTCCGGCTAAACCAATAATGGCACCACCGACTGCTGAAGCAATACAGCTAATCACAAATGGGCGTTTCCGTGGTAAGGTCAACCCATAAATCGCTGGTTCCGTGACCCCAAAGATCCCTGAAATAAAGGCTGGGAAAGCAATCCCACGCGTTTTTTCGTTTTTCGTTTGTAACATAATCGCCAAGACGACCCCAGTTTGGGCAAAAGAAGCGGCCAACGATAAAATCAAAATTGGATCGTAACCTTGTGAAGCCAAGTTGGCCATCGTAACGGCAACCAATCCCCAGTGAACCCCAAAAATAACGAAGACTTGCCAGAAAGCACCAATCACGATACCGGCAATGACTGGACTGAAGTTGTAAATGGCCACACAGAACGTTGATAATCCATCACTAATCCAAGTGGCAATTGGTCCGATGACGAGGAATGTGACTGGAACGGCAATCAATAAAGTAATAAATGGCACTAAGAACGTTTTAACAACCGTTGGGACAAATGACTTGGCCCACTTTTGAACTTTAGCCGCGAACCAAACTGCTAAGATAATTGGAATCACTGATGACGTATAACTCATCATGACGACTGGAATCCCTAAGAAAGTCGCATGAATTGATGATTCGAAGAAAGTCCCACTAAATAACGTGGTTAAGACCGTTTTGCTACTATTTAAAGCGACAATATCTGGGTAACAAAGCGCCATCCCAATGGCCATCCCGATATATTTATCCAGATGAAACTTATTGGCGGCCGAAATACTCAAGACGATTGGTAAGAAGTAGAAGAAGCCATCCCCAATCGCGTATAGAATCTTATAGGTCCCAGAATTAGCCGATAACCAGCCAAACGCTAAGAACATCGCGTCAAAACCTTTGATCATCCCAGCGGCACATAAGGCTCCTAACATGGGACTGAAAATACCAGAGATCAAATCAATAAAGCGGTCGGTGAGACTCATTTTTTCATCTTCGCCGTAATCGTCAGGAACTTCACCACCACCGGCAAAGCCACCAATTTTAACTAAGGTTTCATAGACATCTGCAACTTCATTCCCAATCACAACTTGGTATTGGCCAGCAGATTGCACGACCGTGATAACACCGTCCGTATTTTTTAATTCGTCGGTTTTGGCGACGCTTTCATCTTTGAGCTTAAAACGTAACCGAGTGGTACAATGCACGACACTGTTGACGTTCTCTTTACCGCCAACGCCGGCAATAATTTTCTTACTTAATTCTTCATAAGCCATTGCTTGTTCCTCCTAAAAATTAACCTGAGGTAAACAAAAACCCAAATACCCTTGCCTAAAACGCCAGCAACCAAGCACACTTGATTGTGGCACCTTTTGAGCAAAGAAATTTGGGTTCATGCCTGCCTAACCAGTAACACACCTACTAAATCTTCGGTTTACTTATTCTGTTTTTTGACGATGCGTCACACGCCAAATGTGTAAGGTTAAATAGACCTTGTCATCTGGTGATAATGACCAATTTGTCTTACTTTGTAAAAAGGTATCGATTCGTTCGACTGTTTCATAAGCAAACGAATATTTTACCTGCATTAACTGGAGTAATGACGGATCCAGCTCCCCACCACCAACAGTGGTCTGAGCCACCCGCTGCACCATCAACGATCGTAGATGGGCAACGAACCGGTTGTAGTTAAAAGAATCTGGATCAAGCGTTATCTGATATTGATACTGCACAATATCGATAATGCCCGCAATTAATTTGGTAATCTTGATGGTCTCCTGAAGCTTAGAACCATCAGACGCTGCATTGACGAAGTGATAGGTCATGAAGACCACTTCACTCTTAGGTAAAGAAATCTTAGCACAATCTTTGATCATCGCGACAGCTTTTTCAGCGGCCTGATATTCCTTACTAAATAACTTACGAACTTCCCATCGGACCGTTCCATTGTCCACATCGATACCATCATTCGCGCGTTTGATGGCAAAGTCGATGTGATCGGCTAAAACAAAATATTGATAATCGCTAAAACTAAGACCTAACAATGGTTCAACCAAATGGATGACTCGCGTCGTAATCAATAAGGCTTGGGGCTTAATATCTTTAAAACTATCAACGTCGATATTGCCTTGCATGGTTGCAATGAAGCGGCGTTCGATCTTCGTTTCATCGAGGGCGTCCCCCGGATGTTTGCCAAAACCGATGCCTTTGCCAATTACGACCCACTCAACACTTTCGTCGTCTTCCACCAGGGCAGCGTTATTATTAAAGTTCCTTAGAAATTTCATCAACGTGCCTCCTGGATTTTAAATAAAAAAACCTGCCACAATGTAGACCAATCCCCTTAGGAAACCGGTTGTCCAAATTATAGTAGGTTTATGCCTGATCGAGTCAGTAACACGCTTTTATTTATACTAGTTATGTTATCAGGTGATGTAACCGCTGTCAACGGTTGTTTCAAATTTTGTTAGAATTAATTTAAAAGCCTATACCAATATTATAAATGTTAAGACTAATGTGCAGATTTGGCAGTGTTAACTGAGTCATATTCAGGTTTTTAGTCACGATTCAATGTTCGGGTCGTGTTAAACTAAATAGATAACAGTTTTAATTTGAAAGGATCACAACTCATATGACTTATAAAACCATCTTATTCGATGTCGATAATACCTTGATCGACTCTGCTGCCATTGCGGCCACCGTTTTCCACGAAGTCGCTGCTAAGTACGGCGTCGACGTTCCAGCTAAAACAGTACGTGGGTTAGTCGGAATTCCAACTGATAAAATTATCCAACAACTTAAATTAGGCCACGCGACTGAAATCAATACTGACTTTACGCGCGAAATTGGCACCCATAAAGATGAACTTCGTTTGTTTGATGGCATCCATGAAACTTGGGCCAAATTACGCGCGCTGGGTTTGGAAATTGGCGTCGTTACTTCGCGTACCGCAGCAGAAGTGCAAAGTGACTTAGGCAATTTTCCTGAAATCACGAGTCTTCCTATTATTGTGACCGCCGACAAAACGACCGAACACAAACCTAGTGGCGCCCCACTTGAATACGCCATCAAGCAACACGGCCTGGCCAAAGCCGAAACCATGTACGTCGGCGATACCGTCTACGACATGCAATCAGCTTTAAACGCTGGCATCGACTTTGCCAGTGCAACTTGGGGGGCATTACCAACGACCGATTTCTCTAAAGCAACCTACCAGCCAGAAGAACCTACCGATTTATTGGAAATTGTTAGAAAATAATTTTTCACACTAGCGCTTGTGGTGCACTGAGCTTTCTATTCTCAGTGCACCACCTTTTTTTAGTGCAAAAATCAACCCTCACATTTAATAAAATGCCTATAAATAAGGGTTTATAGACTAATTCAAAACAAACATGCATTTTGAAAAGTTGCACAACTTGAGGTATATCAATATTTTTAAACTGATGGTGGTGCACCGATTGCACCAAAAGTCGTCATCCAGATTCACTTTTAAAGCGTTTTCAACGATGGTTTAATAAGCATTGTAAGTTAAGCAAGCGGATTCAAGTCATCAATGCCGTTCAGTTGGGAGGTGTATTCATGAGTATCTTAAGCAAAGAGTTAGTTTTTTCACAAGTAAAAGCCAGCACTTCTGACGAAGTCATTCATTACTTAGCAGAACAACTCCATCAAGATGGTAAAGTTAAGGACACTTTTGAACAAGCAGTTAAAGATCGCGAAAAAGTTTATCCAACTGGATTACCAACTGGAAAGATTGCTGTTGCGATTCCACATACTAATGTTGAATATGTCAACGAGGCCGCGATTGCTTTCGCTACTTTGGCAGAACCGGTCAAGTTTCACAACATGGCAGTCACTGATCAAACTGTCGACGCACAAGTCGTGGTCATGCTTGCAATGAAAAATCCACACAGTCAGGTTTCAATGTTACAAAAGCTAATGGCGTTATTCCAAGATCAAGCGTTATTAGCCCAATTGCAACAAATTACAGATAATGAGCAATTATTCAAGATCGTTTCCGAGCACATTTAAGGGGGGTATCATTAATGAAACCTATCATTGATTTTATTATGTATATTGTCGGTTTAGGACCAACCGTCCTGATTCCGATTGTCATGCTAATTTTTGGATTAGTTGTTAGAGTACCATTCACCAAAGCTTTACGTGGTGGCTTAATGGTTGGGATTGGTTTTATCGGGTTAAATGCGACTGTTTCAATTTTGACCGATGTTATGAATCCAGCTATTAAGAACATGATTTCCGTCATGCATTTGAACCTACAAGTAATTGATGTTGGCTGGCCTTCAGCTTCTGCAATTGCTTATGGGACTGCCGTTGGTGTAAGTATGATTCCGTTAGGTATTGCTATTAATATTATTATGCTACTTACTAAAACGACTTCAACGATTGACGTTGATATTTGGGACTTCTGGCATTTCGCATTTAGTGGCTCATTAGTTTATGCCTTAACTCGTGACATTGCCTTAAGTTTATTCCTTGCCAGCGTTAACATGATTGTCATCATGGTGATTGCCGACCGAACTGCACCATTATCAGAAAAGTACTTAGGCTTACCAGGGATTTCTATTCCTCATGGGTATGCCGGTTCCTTTGTTCCGATTGCCATTGTCCTCAACTGGATTCTAGACAAGATTCCTGGTGTTAATAAGATTCATTTGGACGCTAAAGGATTCAACACGAAGTTCGGGTCTTGGGGCGAACCAACCTTACTTGGCTTCTTAATTGGGTTGATCATTGGGGTCCTAGCTTATGGCTTTATTCCTGGGATGGCAATTTCTGCTAAACTTGGTAAAATTATGTTAATGGGTGTCACACTTTCAGCGGTTATGATCATCACACCAAAGATGGCGGCACTCTTACTTCAAGGGGTTGTTCCTGTTTCAACTGCCATTCAAGCTTATACGCAAAAGAAGTTCTCTGGCAAACGTAAGATTTACATTGGGATGGATACCGCCGTTGGGATTGGTAGCCCAGTCGTCTTAGCTTGTGCAACCTTAATGATTCCAGTAGCTTTACTATTCGCCTTTATCTTACCTGGTAACCAATTCTTACCAACTATTGGTTTAGTCGGCTTCGTCTTCATGTTCCCATTGATCGTTGCGATTACCCACGGAGACTTTTTCCGTTCATTCATCATTGGTGCCGTCAACGTTATCCTTGGTCTTTGGATTGGGACCGATTTAGCCCCATTAATCACCAAGAGTGCGCGGGCTGCTCACTTTACGATTCCAAAGGGTTCATCCTTAATCTCAAGTATCGATTACGGGTCTAACCCATTCCCATGGTTATTCGTACAAGTTGCCACCCATAAGATTACAGCATATGTCATTGGCTTAGTTCTAATTCTTGGACTCTGCTGGTGGAACCACAAGAAGATCGTCGAAGAAGAAAAAGGCTTATCAGAAGAAACTGCTAAATAACTTAATTCAATCAAAATATAGGAGTGTTTATTTATGAAAAAAATCTTAGTTGCATGTGGTGCCGGCGTTGTTACAAGTACAGCTGCTATGAATAAATTACAAGAAGAATTAGAAAAGCGTGGTATTTCAACCGATGAATACAAATTAGGCCAAGCTTCAGTTGCTGAAGTTCAATCTTTAGCTAGCCAATATGATATGGCAATTACCACGACTCAATATGACAATGATGCCATTAAGATTCCCGTTATCAACGGTCTCCCACTATTAACTAATATTGGTGTTGACACGGTTATTGATAAAGTCGTCAAAGAACTTGGCCTTTAATTAAAGCGCTTGAACAAAGGGCAGATAGTAAGCATTAGCTGCTATCTGTCCTTTGTTTGCATTCCAGCAACTAACTCTGATTAGAAATGAAAGGTGATTATATTGACTAAAGATAATTCAGCCGAATTAACTGGTGCTGATCGTTTATTAGACTATTTGGTTTATTCTACTGAATATATTAGCCTCGAAGAAATTCTAGAACTATTCAATATCTCACGTCGAACAGCCTTCAATTGGCTAGCGAACATCAATGCACGCCTAAAAACCAAGAATTTGGCTCCAGTCACAAATATCCCGCGTTATGGTTATAAATTGACTGACCAGGCTCGTCAACAACTCAGTAAGCAGCCGCATCATCCAGTTGAAGCCCCTGCCAATGAGACAAGGCTCAATCTTGGTCCATTAGAACGCCGAACTGAAATTATCTGGCTATTACTCAAGAATCAAGACGATATCTCAATCAACAAGCTGGCAGAGCGCTTTGATTGTTCACGGAACACCGTTATTAAAGACTTCAAAGAGATTAGTCAGACTTTTCCAAATTTGACTATTATTAGTACTCGTCAAGGTCGTAAAATCGACAGCGATGAACGCACTGTCCGTTTAGTCATTTACGAACTACTACAACGACACAACACAGCATTATTCAAATTTATTGGCAGTCTCGGCTACAACATCACACAATATGAGCAGATCATTATTGACTGCCAGGCGACGCTCCACATGAATTTCTCGGAAAATGCCATTCACCAGTTAACTTTCCTGTTAATCTTTTCGGATTGGCGGATTCATCAAGGTAAAGTGATTCAAGATGAAAGTGATTATTATTGGATCATGGAAAATACAACGGATGTCATCTCGACTAGTGAGCAAATTATGGAACGAATGCTTGGTAAAGATTATTCAGTGGGTGAAGTGATTTTTCTCAGTAAAGTCATTCTATGCTCACAAGCCACTGAAATGGACTGCGTAAATGCCAGTCTTTATGATGATCTAAACGATATCGCTCAAGAAATTATCTTTCGTTACGAGCAACTGACTGGCGAAAAGGTTTCCTATAAGTTATTTACTAAAGTGCTTAGCAACCACCTCTACGCCACGTTTTTCCGAGTAAAGTTTGGAATTCCATTTTCTTCCAGCGAAGTTGATGAAATCAAAAAACGCTATCCTCAACTGGTCAAATTTACAGCCATTGCCTGCAATCCACTTGAACACTATCTTGGTAAGCACCTGCCAAGCAACGAAGTGGCCTTAATTTGCTTATACTTTGGCTCTGGCAATAGTAATGACTATCAAGATTTACAAGACACCGACAAGTATAAACGAGCTTCATTAGCTGAAGTTTTAGTGGTCTGTTCAAGTGGTATCGGAACCTCGGTCATGCTTTATAATGAATTAAGTAACACGTATCCGTTAATCAAATTTTCCTTGCCATTAGAAATTCGTGAACTACCACAGATTTTCAAATTTAATTACCAAGCTAAATTAATTATCAGTACAGCACCACTCGCAGCAAGTGATTATCCAATTCCAGTCGTTAACGTTAAGGCGATTCTGACTGATCATGATCAAAGTATGATTGAAACGCAATTTCGCGAAAAATTACCACGAAAAATTGAACATAATACCAACGTCGTCACTAGTTTATTAAAAATAATCAATCAATATGCCACTATCAAAGATGAAAATGGCTTACGAATGAGCCTAGATAAGTTCATTTTTCCGGAGACCAATCGTACGCCGCAATCACCTGACCATCCGTCTTTGGGAAGCATTTTGCCAGCAGAACATATTAAAATTATGCATAATGATGGCAACTTAGCTTGGCATGACGTTTTAACCGTCGGCTGCGAGCTACTGGTCAAGGATAATATCATTGAAACCCGTTACCAATCAGAAATTTTAAAACTAATTGATCAGTACGGTCCTTACATGCTAATTGCTAACGATATTTTTTTGGCTCACGCCGCACCAAATCAAGGGAGTAAAAAAATTGGCTTATCTTTAGTGCTCTTAGACCATCCGGTGAAAATCACTGCCAAGAATCAAAGTGTCTACGTCACTTGTATCTTTGTCCTCTCACCAGGGCTCAAGCGTGAACACGAAAAAGCGTTAACTGAATTAATCGATATTGTTCGAAATACTGATAATGTCAAAAAGTTACTCAGTGCCAAAGATCCAAAGACCGTTCGAAATATTATTGTTTAGGAGTGAACTTCCATGCTAGAATCGTTAAAAAAATATGTCTATGAACAAAATATGCGCCTTCCCAAGTTGAATCTAGTCACCTTCACTTGGGGTAATGTCTCTGCTGTCGACCGTGACAAGCAACTATTTGTCATTAAACCATCGGGGGTCGCCTATGACGAACTCACACCTGATGATATGGTCGTCTGTGACTTTGAAGGAAATGTCGTTGAAGGTCATCTCAACCCTTCTAGCGACACCCCAACGCATGCCTATCTCTACCAAAAGTTTCCTAAAATTGGTGGTATCGTGCACACCCACTCACCTTGGGCCGTCTCATTTGCCCAAGCTGGAATGGACCTACCGGCACTCGGGACAACACACGCTGACACCTTTTATGGCCCAGTACCCGTTTCTGAAGCCTTAACTAAGGAAGAAATTGAATCAGATTACGAAAAAAATACTGGTATCGTAATCGAACGGACTTTCAAGGATCATCAGATTGATCCAATGGCCGTGCCAGCTGTCCTGGTTCGCCAACATGGTCCCTTTGCTTGGGGTGAAACTGCAGCTAAAGCCGTGTACAATGCCAAAGTTCTAGAAGTTGTTGCCCAGATGGCCTACCACACGCTTCAATTAACACGAAATGACAGCTCAGTGCCACAATACCTACTCGACAAACACTACTACCGTAAGCATGGTAAAGACGCTTACTACGGTCAGAAAAAATAAGACTTAATCGAAAAAGGTCGCGCTATTAAATTCAAAATGCGCGACCTTTTATTTTATTGCAACCTAATTCAAGCGATTAGTTTAGACACCTAACACGTCTAACGCTAATTCACAATAAGTCATGTTTGCCCATGAGAACCAATCACGCGTATATTGACTAACATCATCAACACTCACACTTTCGTGGCATTGGCCAGTCTCATTGTCAGTCACAGCAATCTTTTCAAGTTGCGCCACTTTCACAGCTTGATCCATCGACGTTAAACCTTCCATCGCCAAGCTAATTGGCCAAACATAGGCTTCTGGCGTGTGGTTGCTCCCAATCCCCGCCAAGACTTTACCTTGATAATAATAAGGATTTTGATCACTTAAAATGAATTCACGAGTATTTTGATAAATCGAATCATCAATTGACGTATAACCAATAAATGGCAAAGCCAACAAGCTTGGCACATTGGCATCATCCATTAACTTTTGATGACCGAGTCCATCAACTTCATACGCATAACCAACTTGACCAGTTGGCAAAGTTACCATTGCATAGCGTGTTACCCCTTGCTGGATCGCCGCAACCAGCGTTTCAACGCGAGCTTTTAATGCATTAAACTTAGCTGGAATCAGTGGTGTAATTTTAGTCAAAACAGCCACTAAGAACAAGTTAGAGGGGACGTGATAACCATACTCACAGGCGTTATCACTCGGACGGAACCCATCCCAGACCATGCCAGTGTACCCCACCGGCGTACCTCTACCATCGTTGGTCAAAGTATCATTATCTGGACAATCAAGCCGCTTGAAATAATACGAAGACTGGTCATGATGCTGTTCTGTTTCCAGAACGGTCATGATGAGCTCAAGGGTCTGCCAAAATTCATCATCTAAGAAATCAATGTTATCAGTATTTTCATGTAGCTTTAATGCTAATAGTAATGGGGCACAAAGCGAATCGATTTCAAATTTACGTTCCCAAACCAAATCAGAAACTGGAATGTCCGATTCATCGTCACTCCAATGTGCACCGGACGCCGTTTGATTAAACGCATTGGCATAAGGATCATGTTGAACGTAACGTAATTCTCGGCGTAAAACGCCAACTAGAACAGTTTCTAATTCAGGAATCGCTTTCATTAATTTGATATAAGGCAGTACTTGGAATGTGGCATCCCGCAGCCACATTGCTGGAATATCGCCTGTCTTGACGAAATAGGTGCCATCCGCTTCAGCACTAGTCGCTTTCGCCAACGCATCACTCAATAGGCTACGAAATAAAGCAGTTGTTTTAGCGGTTGGTAGGGTCTGTTGAACGGCATAATCCTCAATTTTTGCAATAATCTCAGTTAAATTCGTTTCCATAATTAACTCCCTTTAATTAAAGTCACTCACCATATCCAATGAGCGCTTTTTTACTCAGCAATCAACCTACCCATCTTAGTAAGCGCATTCATTTAACTAGGTAGATACCGCTGCCAACTTCAATTTTATCACGTTACCCCTGAATTTCTCAGGAACAACGTCATATAAATTTAATTATCATCAAAATAAAAATAGTATGAACGGACTTAGCCAATTCATACTATTTTGCATACTTATTTAATTACTTACAGTGTATGTTCATGCGTCATTGATTTGGGATTACTTTGCCCATAATAGGCGTTGTCACCATGCTTACGATAATAATGCTTATCTAAGAGGTATTGTGGGACAGATGGATTCAAGTGACCTGAGAGTTGCATCGTATGGTAAGCCATCTCCGCAACTACTTCTAGCACTTTGGCATTATAAACTGCTTTATCCGGAGTAGCCCCCCATGTAAATGGCCCATGATCCTGGACCAAAACACCAGGGACAGCATCCGTATCTAGGCCACGCTTCTTGAAAGTATCCACGATTACCCGACCAGTATTACCTTCATAATCATCCGCAATTTGAGCCTTGCTTAATTGCGGTGTAACTGGAACCGGCCCATAAAACGTATCCGCATGAGTTGTTCCACAAGCTGGAATGTCCATCCCAGCTTGTGCAAAGGAAACGGCCCAAGGAGAATGAGTATGAACGATCCCACCAAGCTCTGGAAATTGACGATATAGAATGGCATGCGTCGGCGTATCGCTTGAAGGATTCAACTCCCCTTCAACAATTTTCCCATCTAAATCAACAACAACCATATCACTCGGTTTCAGCTTATCGTAATCAACCCCACTTGGCTTAATGACAAACAAGCCTTTTTCGCGGTCAATGCCACTGACGTTGCCCCATGTAAATGTGACCAAATTCAGCTTTGGCAACTGCATGTTAGCTTCATAAACTTCCTGTTTTAGTTCTTCAAGCATGCGTCTTCCTCCTGTTCCAGTCCGACTTTCGTAAATAAGTCATCAAAGTATTGTTTGGCAACTTTAACTTCATGAATTGGATCAGCGGCTTTTTCGGTCCACATTTCGATTGTGAATGCGCCGTGATAATCGAGTCGTTTTAGCGTCCGCAAACACCCTTCAAAATCGACCGTTCCATCACCAAATGGCACATCGCGGAATTGACCCTTGCTTGTTGCTGTAACGGGTTGGGTGTCCTTCAAGTGAACCGAGACAATGTTATCTACGCCGACTTCTAGTTCACGCGCCACATTATTGCTTGGCCAAGCACTCAGATTGCCTACATCTGGATAAGCTTGTAACCAAGGACTGTGAATTTGTGTCTTAATCTCACAAATTTTTTCTAACGAATTGATAAATGGATCATCCATTGTTTCAATCGAAAGCATGATTTCTTTAGCCGCAGCGTATTCAACACCTAGTTTGAGATCTTCATAAAAATACTCACGGGTAGTCACCGTCTTAGGTTCATAATAAACATCATAACCAGCTAATTGAATGTTCCGAATACCAAGATCACTGGCTAAATCAATCGCCTGATAAAGCATCCGTAAACTCGTTTTTCGAACTTCAGCGTCCGCAGAACCTAACGGAAACCGCCGATGACCACTCAACATCAAGGTATGAATTCTAACACCAGTCTCCCAGCTTGCATTCCGAACCTCTTCACGTTGCGCCTTTGTCCAATTTAACCGTGCTAAACGTTCGTCACTTTCATCGACCGATAATTCAATAAAGTTAAAGCCTAGCTCACGAACCAACTGTAATCGTGACAACCACGATTCAGCTTTTGGTAAGGCTTTTTCATAAATTCCTAACGAAACCATCATGGTCCTCCTTAATTCGCCACCTGGATCACTTCAATGCCACGATGGCGAAAATCACGAATCACGCGTTCATTCGCAAAAGCATCCGTGATCAAAACATCAACCGAGGATAAATCAGCCACATGATAATTACTCGAAACACCAATCTTACGATAATCTGCGACGCAAATAACTTTCTGCTTGGTACGCTGAATCATCGTACTATTCACTTGTGTTTCATAAATATTCTGAGTTGTCACACCATTTTCAGCATTGATGCCATCACAACCAATTAAGGTATAATCCGATTGCATCGTTTCTAGGAGTTGGATGGCCACAGTCCCAACGAGGGATTCCTTGGGGTACCGAACCTCCCCACCCGTTAAAATGATGGACGTTTCTGGGTGACGCGCACATTCAGTGGCTCGAATATTGTTCGTAATAATGGTCAAGGGCTTCGTCGCTAATTGATTGATTGCGCGCCAACAGAGTGAACTAGAATTCACAAATAGTGTACTATTATCACCAATGTAACTTGGTACTGCGGCGGCAATACTATCTTTTAGCTGTTCAATTTTGGATCGTAAAGAATTGTCCTGGGATGATGCAACATCAACTTTTTCAACGATACCATGATGCCAGTTAACCCGTCCCATCTCGTTCAATGCTTTTAAATCTCGTCGAACTGTAATCTCAGATACGTTTAACTGCGCAGCCAAATCCTTAACAGTAATCGAATCAAGTTGCTTCAATTCTGCCAACAGTTGATTACGTCGATTTTGAACATTTTCCATGGAATTCTTCACGATTACATCCCCGATCTACAACGTTATATTAGTTTATTTGCCCCAAAGACGGACTAATTCGTCTTGGAAGGCTTGGGCAGCCTTAGCTGGATCATCAGCTTGGGTAATGGCGCGGCCAGCAATAAACGTGTAAACGTTTACACCCTTGAATAGCGCTAACTTGTCAACACTTAGTCCACCCGTAACTGAAACTCGGAAACCCATATCTACTAACATTTTAACCTTATTTAAATCTTTTTCACCCCAACTACCCCCAGATAAGAGCGCATCCCGGCTTTGATGGTAAATTGCTTGGGTAATTCCGGCATCTAACCACTTCTGAGCGTCTTCACGTGTCCAGTTACCATATAATTCAACTTGGATTTCAGAAATTTCCTTATTGGCAGCTTTCATCGTTGGGATCGTCGCGGCACAAATGCAAGTCATCCAGTCAGCACCGGCATCCGCCATGTTCTTAGCAACTGTGCCACCAGCATCTGCACATTTGGTATCCGCAATAATGGTCTTGTTTGGGAATAATGCCCGCATTGATGAAACCGCTTTAGTTCCTTCTTGTAAAATAAGAATGGTTCCAGCTTCAACAATATCAACAATCGTGCCGACTTCGCGTACGTCTTCTAAAGCACTTTCTAAAGTATTGTTATCAAGTGCAACTTGTAAATTTGGTTTTGTCAATTTAAACCCTCCTAATGAGTCTGTTAAACACGACAAGCGAACCTACATTATCGGTTCGCTTGTCAAATAGTCACCGATTGATTATTTAACTAAATCGGTTTCTTCACGTACATGTTGCATAATTTCTTTATCACTCATGACGTTCTTCACACCGATGATCATGACACCCTTAGCCTTAGCTTCATCAAACATGTCAACGAAGTTCATTGGCGTAAAGACCATGTCGTATGAACGGGCGTTACTCTTGCCTTCTGCTAGACTGGTATGTTCGATTTTTGAAATTGGAATATTCAATTGCTTAAAAGCTTTTTGAACACTCTTCATCATCATCAAACTGGTTCCTGATCCATTGGCACAAGATACTAAGATATTCATAATAAAATCCCCCTAATAGTTTTAAACGTACTGTTATTTTACCGCTTTCTTTTCAGCCATGTTCTTCTTATATTGTTCGTAATCCGTAACCATCAAGAAGTAATTCTTTGGATCGTGACGGTATTCGAGTTGTGGAATAATAACCAAGATAATGACCACTGCAATGATCCCAAAGACGCCAAGGAATTTCATGAGGACGGTGAAGAATGGCCAAACTGTATCCCAGTCGAACATCCCAAGGTAACCACCGAACTTCGATAAACCAACCCAGCTAGAAATCAAGGCGGCCCCAAAGACTTGGATCAAACCACTGAGGAACGGTAATAACATCGCTGCTTTGGCACCGGCACGTTTGTTGGCATAAATCCCAAAGGCCACATTATCAAAGAACAACGGAATAAATCCAGCGATGATAATAGTTGGTGAATGGAAAATAAGCAACGCACCAATCGCGATAAACTGACCCAAAGCCCCAAATAAGAAACCAATCGTAACAGCGTTTGGTTCGCCAAAGGCAAAGGTTGCAGCCACATCGATCCCTGGCACTGAACCAGGTAATAGTCGGTCTGAAATACCAGTAAAACTTTCAGTTAATTCGCCGACGAAAGTCCGAACCCCAAGTTGTAGGATGGCTAAGTTAACCGCAAAACTTAATGAAGTCGTTAAAATGTAAAATAAGAAGCTACCTTCTGGTGCAAGGCCGGATGCCCCTTTAGTGGCAGCATAGACGCCATTAAAGTATGGCCGACCAAGAACTAACATAATGATTCCGAAGAAGAACAGCATTAAAATCCCAGTTGCAACCATGTTTTCGTTAAAAATCTTCAAGAAACCAGGGAGTTGGATATCTTCCAACCGTTGCGCTTTCTTGTTAGATTTAACTTCATGTGCTTTGAATTTATCCGATAACCATGACACAAAGGCAATCCCGAAAACTTGTTGATGGGCGATGGCAAAGCCACCACCATCCGTTAAATCTTGGGTATAGCGAATCGTTAAGTTAGACCCAACTGCCCAATAGAGACCAAGGATAACACCCATGACCAACAGAACTTCAATCCGACCCATTTTAGGGAAACAGAAGAGTAATAGCCAGAATGCCGTTGCCGCTTGTTGAACTTGAACATTACCAGTTGTGAAAACGGCTCTTAATTTAGTATATTTCTGGAACCGAACTAATAAAATATTGAAGATAAATGCAAACAGCAACAACAGCATGACATCACCGAATGTCCGCCCAAAGGTTTTCATCAGCCCATCAGTAACCGCGTTTTGACCAAAATATGGGTCGATCACCGTCGCTGTTAAATTAAAACGATCCTTTAATCCAGTTAAGATTGGTCGGAAACTACTTACCAAGCCACCAGAACCAACCATTAAGATCATGTACCCGATAACCGCTTTCAAAAAACCGGCAATTGATTCATACAATGGTTTACGTTCCAAGATGTAGCCGAGTAACACGATAAACCCAATCATGTAAGCTGGTTGCGTCAAAATGTTATTGGCGAAGTAATCCCATATTTTCATTAAAATATCTAGAAACTGCGACATGAGTGTTCCCCTTTCTTTAACTCATTCCGTCAACAATTGCCTTAAAGTCAGCAACACTGTCAACAGCTAGAAGTTTATCAATCAGACCATCCGTCATTAATAAATCCGATAAATCACTAATGTTTTTCAAATGCTGATCCGGATCCTTCGCTGCTAGCGTAAAGAACAATTGTGCATGTGAGTCAGGGTTATCTTTATCGAAAACCACTGGTTCTGGAAACTTTGTAAAGCTAATCGCAGTTCCTAAGACATTTGTACTTTCAGCTAATGCATGTGGCATCGCCACACCAGGTACAATCACGATATATGGCCCATTTTTCTCAACGTTTAAAATAATTTCGTCAAGATATTCTTTTTTAATATACTGATGTTCAATCAATTTAGCTCCTGATTGACGCAACGCATCGCGCCAGTCTTTGGCTGGTTCATGGCGAATATCAACAAGGTCTTTTTCTAAGAAATCATTCAGTAGCATTTCAACTCACCAACTTCGTTATTTTATAGGAATGATGGGAATGGGGTATCGTTATCAATTGAGAAAGCATCGTGGAAACCACGGTCAAAGTTGAATTCCATCCGATCCTTATCATCTGGATATGTGAATTCCCCACCAACTTGCCAGATATATGGCTTGAATTTGTATTGCAAACGATCCTTCTTAAAGTTCCATAACATGGTAATTTCTTTAGGATCTGCCATAAAGTTTGTCCAGATATCGTAATGAACTGGAATGATAACCTTTGTCTTTAAGGATTCAGCCATCCGCAAGATATCAACGGAAGTGACCTTATCCGTGATCCCACGAGGGTTTTCACCGTAAGCGCCCAAAGCAACATCGACATGATTTTCGTTACCATGCTTAGCAAACATATTTGAATAATGTGAATCAGCTGCATGATAGAGATTCCCACCAGTTGTTTCAAAGAGGTAGTTGACTGCGATATTATTCATATCTTGTGGCATCTTACCTTTCAACGTAACATCTGGATCATCTTCCGTAACCAATGCAGTCCGATCGAAGCCTTCAAGCACTTTAACCTTAGTCTTACCGATTGTAACGACATCCCCAGGCTTTACGACAACGGTCTTTTCAGCAGGAACACCCCAGCTTTGCCAAATTTCACAAACCTTTTTTGGCCCGTAGAATTTTGCATTTGGGCAGTTCGCATTAACTGCAGCCGCCGTATTAACATCCAAATGATCACTGTGAATGTGACTAACGAACAAAGCATCAACATCTTTAATAGCGAATGGGTCAATGACGAATGGTTGGTTCCGTAAGTTTGGTTGCATTGCTTGAACACCGCTCATCCGTTGCATTTGATGACCGATCCGCATCTTGCCATTACCATGCGATTGCTTACCAGTCCCACACCACATATCAACTAAAATGTTGGTTGATTCAGCGGTTTTCAACCAAATCCCGGTACAGCCTAACCACCACATTGAAAATGTCCCTGGCTTAACTTGCTTGTCAGCAATTTCTTCATTCAACCAAGTCCCCCATTCAGGAAATGTGTTTAAGATCCAACTTTCACGTGTTACGTTATTGATATTTTTATCTGCCATGATAATTCCTCCCATAAATTCATATCTCATATTTCATGTCTAATGATAAATGGGATTGAATGCGCTTACAATACCATGTTATGTTCGTTTTAAGGCTTTATGAATGTTATAGGGTTCTTTTATGAATATTATCATTTATTTACACTCTTAGTCCATATTTTTCTTAAAATACGCCTTTTTGTTAATCATAAAACAATTACCACTGGTCAATTTATGATTGTGAAATCTTCCAAATTAGTCGTAAAAGATCCGCTGGCATCCTTAGACGATGCCAGCGGATCTTTAGTTAGTTATGACAAGTTACTCAATTCTCAAACGTTCCCGTCTCGCTAAGCGCCTTAAACCACCCAGCCGACTTCTTCAACGTCTTCTCCTGCGTATGAATATCATCGCGAATCAAGCCGTAACGGTTGTGATAAGCATGGTTCCAAGACCAGCAATCAATCGCCGTCCAAACAAAGTACCCTTTGCAATTTGAACCAGCATCAATGCCTTTAGCCAGTGCTGTCAGATGTTCTTTCATGAAATCGATCCGATAGTCGTCTTGAACGACCCCGTCAGCGTCCATGAAGCGTTCTTCACCGGCGACACCCATCCCATTTTCGGAAATGAACCATGGAATGTTGTGGTAGTTTTCGCGAATGTTGTCGGCAATATCCGCCATCGCTTGGGGATAGATTTCCCAACCGCGGTCCACGTTCATCACGCGACCAGGCATGGCATATTCCTTGAAGTAAATGTCTGGCAGCCATGGTTGCAAGCTCTTAGGACTGATATCTGGGCGTTCAACTCGGAAGGGGTGATAATAGTTCACACCCAAATAATCGACCGGATTAGCGGCGATAATCGCCAACTCTTCGTCCGTTGCATCCCATAAAACGCCATCTTGATCTAAGGTTTTCACCAATTTAGCTGGAAAATGACCCAATACCGCGGGATCCAAGAATAAGTTGTTCGACCACAATTCCGCAAATTCAGCCGCAGCCACATCCGCGGGATCATCCGTCGCGGCATACGCTGGCGTCAAGTTTAAAATAATCCCAATCTTCTTAGTCGATCCCGGGCAAATTTTATGGAAACTAGCAATTGCCTTCGCTGAGGCCAAATTCATGTTATAAGCGACTTGCACCGCTTTCGGCCCATCTTTCAAACAAGGATAGTGCCAGCCATACAAGTATTGCCCATCAACGACGACTTTCGGTTCATTAAATGTGAACCAATCATCGACACGATCACCAAATAATTTGAAACATTGCTCCGCAAACTTGACGAATAAGTCCACCACATGCTTAGATTCCCAACCACCGTATTTATCATACAGTTCAACTGGCAAGTCAAAGTGATGCAAGTTCAGATAAGGCTTGATATGATGGGCCAGCATCGAATCGATCACATGGTTATAAAACGCCACGCCATCCGGATTCAAACTAGCTGTTTCAAAGTCATCAATCAGACGGGTCCATTGAATCGAGGTCCGCAACCCTTTAATCCCAGCCTGCGCCATTTTCGCTAAATCAGCGTCGTAATCATTATAGAAGTTGGACGCCGTATCGGGCCCGACGCCGGCATCAAAGGCTTCCGGTTCAGTTGCAAACCAATAATCAAAGACGTTTTGATGTTGTTTATGAAAATTACCTTCAGTTTGCGGGCCCGACGTTGCGGCGCCCCAAACGAAATCCTTGGGAAAAGTGACCATCCAAAATTCCTCCTAATTCACTGATTGCTCAAAGTCGACTGCCGCACCGCGCAAGTTCGCTTCGCTCGTATATTGGCACAACGCCAACTCTGGTTTAAGCGTTGCAATTTTGACTTGCTGATAAATCTTATCCAGGGCCGTTTCAATGCCTGGAATCAGTTGCGGATTGTTCGAAATTCCGCCACCTAAAACAATCTTTTCAGGATCAAAACTATATTGAATATTGAAAACACCTTGGGCGAGCGCCGCATACATCGTGTTTAATTCGCGTTGCGCATCCAAATCGGCCTTAGCTGCCAGTGTATATAACATCTCACCCGTCAACGGTTCCGAAAATTGCTTGTCGGTGTGGGCTAGATAGCGTTTGATCGCATTCGGTACGGTTCCCAGTTCACTGAGTGTCCCGTGATCATTGACTTTCGTGTAGCCAAATTCACCACCAAATAAATGCGCGCCGTGCCAGATTTGATGATTGAAGATCAGCGCGCCACCAACCCCGGTACCAATTACCAAGAAGGCTAAACTACTAGCGCCGCGGCCGGCACCACTAGCTAACTCCGCTAAAGCGGCACAGTTGGCATCATTTTCAATACTAACCGGTAAGCCAAAACGTGCCACTAATTCCGCTTGAATCGGGAAATTATGAATGTACGGAATCGCGCTGGCGCCTTCGATAACCCCGGTCGCCTTGTTGACTGACCCCGGTGAACTGATACCGACCCCGGTAATTGGCGCTTGCGCCTTCATTTTTTCAACTTCAGCCGTCAGCAATGTCATAAACTCAGCTTTGGTTTCCGGCGTTGGAATTGCGTGATGGCCGACCAAGGTCTCATTTTGCCAAATAGCAAACTTGATACTGGTCCCACCGATATCAATTAATCCTAACGTTGACACGTTACTTCACCTCGGCGTCCTTAAATAATAGCGTCTTGATCTCAGCTGGAGCTAAGGTATCGACTGCTTTATCGGTTAATGGTTCTTCAAAGAAGTTGACCACTTGTGGGGTTTCACCCTTAAAGTTGACCACTAATGGTGTCTCTGCTTGGCCTAAGTTGTAACCTCGTAGCGTGACGCCATCAGAGTCGTTAGCCCGTTTCAAGCTAGTGACCGCAAAGGCTGGTGTATCGAGTTGGACATATTGCCCAGCCGGTGCTAAATCGCCAGCGTGGTGTGCGGTTGTTTGTACACTGAATGGCACTTGGAACGTCTGAGCATCGTGGTAACTGGCCAAACGTTGCGCCTCAGTCCCATCATGTAATTCCAAATTGTAGTCAAACGTAAATTCGCCTTGCGTTTGCGCTTCCGGCGTTGCAAAGTAGCCCCAATCCCCTAATTCGCCCACAGAGCGAATCAAAGTAACTGCGATGGTGCCGTCTTCAGGTAAGATTTCGTATTCGTTCAGACCTAAGTTCCCAACCGTGACCCCATTTTCAGCGTCATGCAAGTTAACAAAGGCTTGTTGATGTTGTGGGTTCGTTGGGTTCTGCCAAGTCTTCGCTGGATGATTTGGCCGCGTCACCGTTTCGTAGATGGAATCGGCTTCGTTCGTTTCAGTAACCAAGCCCGTCTTGAATAACACGCGGACCCGATGATCACGCATCTGGTTATTTAATTTCGTTTCAAATTGTAATTGTTTGCTATGCCGACCTAAAGTAATTGTGGTCGTAATGTCTAATGGCTGTAATTCAGCTGACCGTTTAGCCGTCCGTTGCGTAATATCAATGATGGCTTTTTCTTCTTTGATCAACGTTTCATCCGCTGAAACTGGAATTTGTAAGTGGTTGATCACTTTGAGTTCTGTCCCCAAGGCATCATCGTGTACCAATTCAGTTTCCATTGGGAAGTCTGTCGATAAAATCGCGTGATTGTCAGCCGTTTGACGATAAATATATTCATTACCCATATCGCCGGTATCTTCAAAGACCATCATTTGATGATAAGTCTTACCCGTTTCGCGGTTTGTTACCGTTAAGCTACCATCTGCTTCAAGCGTGGCTTTCACCCATTCGTTGCTGAGTTCATGGTCATTGCTTGGCGTCGTTGGTGCGACTTCGATGGCTTTCGCAGCCACAGACTTCGCTTGTAGACCAAAGGCTTCCCAAGCAAAGGCTGGTAATCCAGTGATGTTCAAGGCAACGGTAATTTCAATCGCTTGATAAGCAATCCGGAAACTATCCTTTGGCAAGTCATAATGGAAGCCAATTTCTTGGTTAACAATCCGGAATGGGACTGCTTGGCCATTGTGATCCACAACCGCTAATTCTGGTAAGGCTGCTAATTCGGCTTCAAGTTCAGCCCGTTGTTCTTGAATCGTGCCGGCTTCGCTAAAGTTACGGCGATCCCATTCAATCGTGGCTTCGGTGATTCCAGACTTCGTGTAACCAGCTGTGTTCACTACGACAAATGGCTTGGCGCTGGCGTCAAAATCAGTCGTCTTGACCCGACTAGCGAGCAACGTCAAAGCATCTTGGGCTACGAAGCGACCAACTTCACTCGACTTCGCAAACCGCGTCATCATTTCACGATGAACTTCATCAACCGAGCAGCCACAAATACTGTCATGTGGGTGGTTTTGGAGCAATAATTTCCAAGCATAACGTAGCCGGTCATGTGGA
This sequence comes from Lactiplantibacillus nangangensis, assembly GCF_005405065.1. GTDB lineage: Bacteria > Bacillota > Bacilli > Lactobacillales > Lactobacillaceae > Lactiplantibacillus > Lactiplantibacillus nangangensis. Next base: position 161,923 of record NZ_BJDI01000001.1, read on the forward strand.
TAGTCTTTAGCTGGATAAGCCATCGTTGCCAATGGTTCTGCCTGATTTTCCAATAACCGTTCCGTCTTAGTGTTCGTTTGTTTCAAGTAGACCCGACTGGAAGCCGTGTTGGCCAAAGTGTACCAGCCATCGGTTTCTTGGCTCGTCAATTCGCCGTTGATCGTGCTGAGATCCTTTGGCAGATCTTCGCTCAACGTCTTCAAATAATCCGTAAAATTCGTATGAATAAATTCATAATCAGGATAGAGTTGATTGGCAACTTTGATGGCTTTTGTCACGTTCAATTGAACTGGTTGGTGATCGACCCCATTCATCATCAACAAATCGCCAGTGGACGCAAACTTTTCAGCATCCGCTAACTTTTGATCCCAGAAGACCTTCGCTTGTGCGGGGTCAACGGGGATTTCATTCCCATTACTGTACCAGTTTGCAAATAACAACCCTAAAATCTTTGACCCATCAGGACCTTGCCACCACATTTCTGAATATTGTGATTCGTAGTCCGCATCACCGGTTTGGTTATTAAACCCAGTTGGCGTGACCCCACGACCAAAGGCAGCCGTCTTTAAGTTCGCTAAGGCCATCATTTGTGGCGTTTGGCCCATGTTCCCGAAGGTATCTGGGAAGTAGCCGAGTGGTACCGCCTGACCATACTTTTTAGCTTCATCACGACCCACGATCATGTTACGGACATTGGACTCAGGACTGATCAAGAAATCATCTTGTAAAATGTAGAATGGTCCAATGCGCAACTTACCGGCCCGAATTGCCGCCGCAACTTCTGGTTTACGTTCTGGGCGAACTTCCAAATAATCATCAAGCGCAATCATTTGGCCGTCTAAATGGAAACTATCAAAGTCGGGATCATTTTTGAAAATATCAAGTAAGTTATCAACTAAAGTGACCAAACGCATGTGATGTTGTTCAAATGGCATGTACCATTCGCGATCCCAGTGGCTGTGTGAAATAATGAATACTTTTTTCTTTGTCATAATTAATTAGCTACCTTTCAATTTTTAAGCCAAGTGTCGTCAATAATAATTCGCAATACATCATGTTGGCCCATGAGAACCATTCGCGCGTAAAATGATGATCATCGTTCACATCAAATGACTCGTGCATCAAATCGGTCTCACCGGTCGTTTTAATCAATGTCTGGAGTGCCGCTAATTGTTGCTCGCGGCTGTTCGTCGTCAAGCCTTCCATTGCAATCGCAATTGGCCAAATGTAATTTTTCGGCGTGTGTGGGCTCCCTTGCCCAGCGGCTAATTTGCCACTGTAATAGTAAGGATTTTCTGGGCTCAGCAGCGTTTGCCGAGTCCGTTGGTAATTGACATCTAGTAAGTCGCAATAACCAAGGTATGGCGCGCTTAGCAAGCTTGGCACATTCCCATCATCCATCAAAATTGCCTGACCTAAGCCATCCACTTCGTAGGCGTAAACTTTTTCGCCATTGGCATTAGTCGTGTAACCGTACGTTTCAATCCCAGCTTTAACGGTTTCTTGTAACCGTTTGGCGCGGGAAACGATATTCGGATCATCGAGAATACTGCTAAAGATCGTCTGCAAGTAGCCCAGGATTACCACGGCAAACATATTCGCTGGCACCAGATAACCATATTCACAAGCATCATCGCTTGGCCGGAAACCGGACCAGATCATGCCGGTATCACCAACTGGACGCCCTTTACCGCCTTGTGGCAAGGAATCTTCAGGATGATCCTGCGTTCGAATAAATTGATAAAGTGACGTCGCATGGTGTTGTTCGACTTCAAAGGTCGTTAGCAGCTTTTTGATACCGGTTACAAAATTGTCATCAAATTGCGCGGTCGCACCGGTATTCTTATATAGTAGGTAAGCGAGCTGTACCGGATAACACAGGGAATCAATTTCAAATTTACGTTCCCAGATCCAAGGCCCCATCTCGGTCTGATCGGATTGGTGCCCATGATTGTTGGCGGTTTCATTAAACGCGTTCGCATACGGATCAATGGTCATATTGAAGAATTGCCGTTGCACGACCCGTGTAATCAAGTGTGCGATTTTCGGTTCCTCATGGGCTAACGCGAGATACGGTCGGACTTGTGCCGTTGAATCACGTTGCCACATCGCCGGAATATCACCGGTCAAAATAAACGCATACCCTTGTTCGTCGTCAGAAATCGTCGTTTCTAACGTATTTAAAAAAGTCTTCTGAAAAACAGTGCCTAATTTTGGATTTAAAGGTTGGCTTAACTGATTGATCTTGGTGACAAATGCTTGGACATCTTCATCAACATAGTTCGTTGTCATCGTTTCACCCCATATTTGATATATCATTTTCTGTCATTATAACATGCTGGTTCCGGTTGTCTATATCAAATTGCGACTTTTTCTTCCCTTTTTCACCCAAAAATGATATATTAACATTGAAATCAAACAATCAAAGGAGGAACTAACGTTATGCCAAGGAAAGAGCCCCGTTATATGACGATTTATAACGATTTAAAACAGCAAATTCTAACTGGCGAACTTCAACCAGATGACCAGTTACCCACAGAATTACAACTCACCAAAACATACCATGTGAGTCGGATCACTTCAAAACGGGCTCTGACCGAGTTAGAAAGTCGCGATTTGATCTATCGTAAGCAAGGGAGTGGCAGTTTCGTCCAACGGCATGCGCAGACGACAACCAGTAAACAATTGCTCGTCGTCTTGCCATTTCCGACCGACGCTGGTTTAGGTGACTATGCTTCCGGTATCAGCGCCGCCGCCAACGCCCGCAACTATCAAGCCGTCACGATGGATCCCCGTGGTTTTGCCCAGTTGACCACGACACAAATCAAGCGCAACTATGCCGGGATTATTTATTTACCACAAGACCTTTATCAGGAAGCGGAACAACTCTATCTCTTAAAGTTGGATCACGTGCCCGTCGTCTTGCTCGATAAATCACTGCCCGAATTAGAATTACCCGTGGTCGCTGCCGACAACTTCAACGGTGGTCAGCTCGCCACGACCCACTTGATTAAACAGCACCATCAACATATTTTATTCTATGCACAAAATCCAGGGGCAGTCCTACCAAGTTCAGTCTATGAACGTTACTTTGGTTACTTACAAGCCTTACATCAAGCCGGTTTGAAGCCTGTCGCGTCGATTCACGAACTCGTGGCCCTCAATGAACTCACACCGACCGCTTGGTTAGACTATCTCAAGCAGCATCAAATTACGGCCATTGTGGTTGAAAACGACTTAATCGCCATCAAGTTGATGAATCGTTTACGCGCCGTTGACCCAGCAATTTGGCAACGGCTCTCGATCATCGGCTTCGACAATATTCAGGCGGCCAGCTTGACCTATCCCGCTTTGACGACGATTGCCCAGGACTTTAAAGGCATGGGCCGAAAAGCGGTTGAACTCTTACTCAATACACCTGCTAATCCGAAAATCGTGCGTTTGCCAGTAAAATTGATCAAACGCGCTTCTACTAGAATTCTAGCTTCCAAGGAGGAAACAAACTCTTGAAAATTGATGAAATTGATATTCGCCAGGGAACTGCTAATACGCCGCAACGTTCCCACGGTAACTGTTTACCATACGTTGGTGTACCATTTGGCATGAACTACTTTAGTGTTCAAACGAACGGCGCTGACGGCGCTTGGTTTTTCCAACCCGCCTCACCACGTTTCGAAGGGATTCGTTTGACCCATCAGCCTAGTCCGTGGATCGGCGATTACAGCCACTTGCTGTTAACGGCCGTGCAATGGGCTGATCCTGACAAAAAGCCTGATCTAGTTGGGAACTATCGGCCAAATGAAGCCACCTTTAACGCTCACCATTTAGCGCTTTTCGACGATCATTTCAATGTGCAAACCGACTTAGTCCCAACTGCTTATGGTGCCGCCCTGAATTACGACTTCCAACAGTTAGAACTCGCCCATCACGGGATTGCGATCCAATTACCCGATGACGGTCAATTCGAATTCACGGCAACTGGCGTCAAAATGAGTGTCTCCGATTACCACGGTGGCGAAGATCCAAACTTGGCCATGGCGTTTGAACTCGCAATTCCTAATTTTGATGTTGTTAATTCTGGTTTTTACGATGCCGATAATCAGTGGCATGCCGCAACTAAAGGCGCCGGCAAACAACTGACCTTACTTTTAGCGACCACGGTAGCCCAGGTTGACTGTCGCTTAGCCACTTCTTATCTCAACGCAGCCCAAGCGACCCGGAACTTGCAACGGCTACAGACGCCAACCTTTAACATGTTACTAAATGAAAGCGCTGACCTTTGGAATAATTACCTCGGCCGCATCACGGTTGAGGATCATCATCCAGCAACGGTGAAGACCTTCTACACTTGCCTTTATCGCTTATTCTTGTTCCCACAACGTTGCTATGAATTAGATGAAACTGAACAACCGATTCATTACGACACCATAGCAAAAACGGCCAAACCTGGGCTACTTTATACCAACAATGGTTTCTGGGATACTTCGAAGACGGTCTACTCACTCTTCTCAATTCTGGCACCCGAACTATTGCCAAAATTCCTGCGGGGCTTCTTGACTAGTTACCAAGAAACAGGTTTCTTACCACGCTGGCTCGCACCAGACGAACGCGGCATGATGCCCGGCAACCTCGTTGATTCCGTGATCGCTGAAAGTGCTAAAAAAGGCTTAGCCGCGGATTTAATGCCTGAACTGTTGGCCGCCATGCAAGATAGCGATTCTAAAAGCGCTACAGGTGAACGCTATGGTCGTCAAGGTAGCGCCGATTATGACAAGTTTGGCTATATTCCAGCCGATAAATACAAGGAAAGCGTGAACTGGACACAAGATTACTCATACAGTGACTACTGCATCGGGCAAGTGGCCGACACGTTAGCCCAACCGAAAGTCGCGGAAAAATACTGGCAATTATCGAAACGCTATCTTAATTTATTAGACCCTGAAACTGGCTTTTTACGCCCTAAGAATAGTGACGGTAACTTCAAGCCTAACTTTGTGCCAGACCGCTGGGGAACCGACTATACGGAAGGTAGTGCTTGGCAAAACAGTTACAGCGCCTTTCATGACATCTCCGGTTTAATGACGGCGCTGGGTGGTAAAGACCGATTTAACGCCCAACTAACTGAATTATGTAACACTAAACCGACTTATCACGTCGGCGGCTATGAAATGGTTATCCATGAAATGTCTGAATTAGCTGCTGTAGACTACGGCCAACTGGCGATTTCCAATCAACCAAGTTTCCATCTGCCTTACTTGTTCGACTTCGCTGGTCATCCTGAGAAGACGCAAGTTGCAGTTAAACAATTACGGAAACTATTCAACGCTTCGGCCACTGGTTTCCCTGGTGATGAAGATAACGGCTCAATGGCTGGCTGGTTCATTTTTGCCTGCTTGGGCTTCTACCCAGTATGCCCCGCTGACGCGGAATACGCCCTCGGGATTCCTGCTTTTGACCAAGTGACCTTGCACTTGGCAGGTCACGATTTACAGCTGACGACCACTAATAACCACGATCACAACAACTTCGTTCAAAGCACGAGTATTGATGGTGAACCGTTGACAGATTTCACAATCAGCCATGCAAAATTGATGACAAGTACCCATATTGCCACTCGCTTAGGCCTAGTTCCAAATAATTAACCAACTAATTTTCAATGCTTAAACACAAACCGAGCAGTCCATGATCTGAATGCGATTATCGACTGCTCGGTTTTTACTTAATATCTAAAAATTGCAAAAGCTCAACCCTTTAACAAGCCGGAGGGCACTGCTGATTGCATCGGTCGTGATGGTGGCGTTTGGTCGGCTGGTTTTTCGCCGGCCTTACGCCACGGACGGTCCGGGACAATTGCGACCTTGGCAACTGTTCCGGGCGAGGGTCAAGACGTTTTTCAGGCTTGGCCCGGTCCCACGACCGCATGTCATCAGCAGTGCCCGGAGGCAAACCGTTTTAATAATTGCAAAGACTATCTCATCGGCTGCGTTAACGCTTGGCGCCGATATTCCTTTGGTGAAATATCACAAATCAACCGGAAGTTCTTATAAAAATAACCACTATTCGTATAACCAATATCTAACGCAATGTTACTAATACTTTCATCCGTATGCGTCAGCATTTCTTTGGCTTGGTCGATGCGATGCTGATTCAAATACTTCGAAAAACTCGTGTGAACCTCTTTTTTAAACAACTGGCCCAAATAGACCGGGTTCAAATGCAGCCGATCCGCTACTTGCGTCAGCGATAAATCCTGCGCATACTCTTGCGCCACGATATCGATAACTTGTCGCACGTTCTTAGAAAAGCTCGGCTGCGTCTTCGGCTCATATCGTTGTACGATTGCGACAACGGCTTCTTCCAACCGCGCAATCGTCGGTGCATTGTCGATTGCCGTGAGTTGCCGCTCGTAATCTTGATTGCTGAATGTCTGGTAATTACTCAACACATTTAGCACCAGAAAGGCGACTTGCCGCGCATACGACGGGGCGACGTGTTCATTACTCAACTTGGCAAACATCGCCCGCGTCAACGTGACCATGAGGGTTTGGTTGTCACTCCCTAGCGCCCGTTTGAATTTGTCCAACGAAATTTTAGGAATCTCCGCTTGCCGCAACCATTCAGTTCGCATTGCCCCCGATAAAAATGGCGACCGATCTTCGTAAAATTGGTATAGCTCGGCCAGTGTTTGCGCCTGTTCCAAACTATCGGCCAATTCCGAAAGCTCACTGACCCGTTGCCCCACGGTCACAAAGGACTCACCCGTAATCAGCTGTTGCGCTTCTAACTGCTGAATAAACTGCGTTAAGGCAATGTGTGAGCCGATAAAACAAATAATAAACTGATCCTGACTCGCATAATACAGATTTTGTTTCTGCTGCTGACAAGCCTGACTTAAAGCATCATAATTTGTCACAGCATTACAACAGATGACCGTAAACTTATGTTGGTTAGTCGCTGCGCCTGCGCTGTCCAATAATTGGGTCGCTTGCTCCGGGTCAGCTCTTGTGAGATCAACCGTTCTGTCTGCATCTCTAAGTAATAGTGCTTCGTCGCATCCGTCTTCGTGCGTAAGTCTAACTGCTGCTTGGCACGATCCAATACCTGATCTAATTCCTGCGCATCAATTGGTTTAACCAAATAATCCATGGCGCCAAAATGCAGCGCTTGTTTCACATAATCAAATTCTTGAAAGCCTGACAAAACAATGACGACCGGCGCTTGTGGCAACGCTTGCAGTTTTTGCATCAACGCTAGCCCAGTCATCTCCGGCATGCGGACATCCGTAATCACTAAATCCACCGGTTGCTGCTTAAATGCGGCTAAAGCCTGCTTCCCATTGCGGGCCGTTTGAACAATTTCAAAGCCGTGACGCTGCCAATCAACGATTTTTGCCATCCCTTTGAGGATCATGTACTCGTCATCAACAATCATTACACTGTGCACCTAATCCACCCTCTTTTAAACTCTAACTCCAAAACATGTTATCGCTTACTTTTAGCTTAACATGTCAATCGACAATTGTGTACAATTGTCGATTCAAAGTGTCTGACTAGTTCGTAGTCATTAGAACAGTAAAGGCGCTCGCAGATAGTCTGCGAGCGCCTTTGGCAAGGGTGTGGGAAGCTCAAAATCATTATGATTTGGGATGATCATATTGAGTTGTCGATGGTTAGGAGTCACCGGCGAGCTTCCCACGGAGAGTTTTTGGAAGCAGTTTTAAGTCGACAAGGTTAGGGGGCTTGTCAATAACTTAAGCTTCAGTTGGTTGGTTTTCTTCTTCTTCGTCTAACATGATTGAACTTTGGTTGTCCTTATCGAAGAAGTGCGCTTTGTTAATATCAAAGCCCATGTCCACTTTGGCACCTGGCTTGTGGAAGTCACGTGCATCAACGTTAGCCACAAATTCAGTATCGCCAACTTGACTGTACAATTGACTCGTCGCACCAAGCAATTCAGACACGTTAATCGTGGCATGTACGGTTTGTTTTGGCCAAGTATCAATAAAGACTTTTTCAGTATGGATATCTTCTGGACGAATCCCGAAGACGATTTCCTTACCGTTGTAGCCCCGCTTGTCCAAAATGTTGCTCATCCCTTCAGGAACGTGCAATTCAACCCCTTTATGGTCATTGATCACGCCATCACGGTAGCTGACATTAAAGAAGTTCATGGCTGGTGACCCGATAAAGCCGGCAACAAACATGTTCCGTGGCCGATCATAAATTTCAGAAGGGGTCCCGATTTGTTGGATCTGACCAGTTGACATAACAACCACCCGATCAGCCATCGTCATCGCTTCAGTTTGATCATGAGTAACGTAAATCGTGGTCGTATTCAAGCGACGATGTAACTTCGCGATTTCGGCCCGCATTGAAACCCGCAATTTGGCATCCAAGTTAGACAAAGGTTCATCCATCAAGAAGATTGGGGCATCACGCACAATGGCCCGGCCTAAAGCGACCCGTTGCCGTTGACCACCAGATAAATCGGCCGGTTTACGGTCTAAGAAGTCCGTTAAACCTAAGATTTCAGCGGCGTTATCAACTCGTTTAGCAATATCTTCTTTGCTATATTTACGTAACTTCAACCCAAAGGCCATGTTCCCCGCAACGGTCATATGTGGATACAAGGCGTAGTTTTGGAAGACCATGGCAATATCACGGTCACGCGGTGGAATATCGTTCATGACTTTCCCACCGATTTCCAAGGTCCCCTTTGTAATATCTTCCAGACCCGCGATCATCCGTAAAGTCGTTGACTTCCCACAACCAGAAGGTCCAACGAAGACGATAAATTCCTTATCTTTAACGTGGAGATCAAAATCATTAACTGAATTTTTATCAGCGTTTGGGTAACGTTTATAGATATGTTCCAGATTAATTTCAACCATAATGTATACCAGCCTTTCTCACAATGCTTTCGAATATATATCAGATTAGTTAATATCTTTTGTTTATTTATACCAACTTTCAACAGTTTCTATTCTAGTTGAAAGCGTTGTCATTTACCATGGGCACATTGTACAAAAAGCCAGTCATTTGGCTGGTCAATGTACCAAAAAGGTCTGGTCACTGGCATTCCAGTGACATTTACAGCTTCGGCGCACCCTGTTAATCAAAATTGGTGTGCCATTTTTCATAGCACACCAATTTGATTAACAGTTATTACTAAAAAACAACTTAAATATCTAAAATCACTTACTTAGCCAGCAGTTAGCCTACTTTAGTAATGAAGCTGCCAAGGCAAAATCACCGACAGTCGCTGAAGCATTGTCAGCGAAGTGACTGTGAACGATCAAGTTTTCTGGAATCTTGACATAGTCATTATTCAACTTGTCGAAGTATTGACGCACTTTGATCATATCGTCGTCATTGACCACTGAGCCACCAAAAATAATCTTTTCTGGGGCATAGTTGACGTAAGCGCTGAAGGCCATTTGAGCCGCGTAATAGTCAATGTAATCAAAGACTGGATTGTCACGTTCCAACTTTTCACCAGGAATACCGGTCCGCGCTTCAATGGTAGGGCCAGCTGCGACCCCTTCAAAGCAACGATTACCATGGAATGGGCAGAAACCTTCGTAATGGTCATCTGGGTGCATCATGACCGGTGCGTGCCCCATTTCAAGATGGGAGTAGCCACCAATAAACTTACCATCTTGGATGACGCCACCGCCAATCCCAGTCCCAATGGTGAAGTAAACCGCCGAATGAACGTCTTTAGCGCTACCGGCGATATATTCACCATAAACAGACGCGTTCACATCGGTCGTAAAGTAAACTGGCACGTGCAAAGCGTCAGTCAAGGTACCGACCATATCCGTGCCAGCCCAACCAGGCTTTGGCGTTGATAAGATATGACCATAGTCCTTGTTGCCCTTATTGATACCAATTGGGCCAAATGACCCTAAACCAATGGCATCCACAGGGTTTTCCTTGAAGAAGTCAATACAACCTGCCAACGTCGTTTTAGGGTCTTCCGTTGGGATCCGTTTTTTAGCAATAATTTTATATGATTCATCTGCGGCTGCTAAAATAAATTTAGTCCCGCCTGCTTCAATACTACCTAATGTTTTGCTCATTATAATCACCCTTATTAGTTAATTTCGTTATACTCTTTATCATAGATGAAACCGGATACATTAGTTAATAAAACCCTACTTTTAAGGCAAGTTGCCGAATGGCTTTAGGCTTTTTACCGAATTTTCACGGTCAACGCCCGCTGGTTCCCGCTTTACGGTACTCCCCTGGTGACATCCCGGTCTGATTCTTAAACAATTTGAAGAAATAACTCGAATTTTGATACCCAATCATCGTCGCAATTTGACCAATATCTTGGTCCGAGTGGCGCAACAAATCTACGGCCACGTTAACCCGATAGTCATTGAGATACTGAGAAAAGCTGCGGCCGACCTCTTGCTTGAATTGTTGCCCCAAGTAGACCGCGTTTAAATGTAACTCGGCCGCGACCATCGCTAGCGACAATTGCTCCGAAAAACGTTGTTGCGCCAATTGACGCATGGCCGTCACATTTCTTGAAAACTTGGGCCGGCCATGCTGCTTGGCTAACTTGGCTATTTGCGATAGCGTCGCTTTGAGATCACTCACGTCACGCGCGCGATTGATGGCCGCAATCGTCGCCGACTTGTCATTGACCGTCGTTAAATGATCACTGAGTACGAGCAATACAACTAGTGCAAACTGACGGGCATAGCCATCCGAAACATTCGCCTGTTTCATGTCATCAAATTGCGTCGTCAACCAAGCTGAAAAATCGGCAAAATCCAAATTATCGATCATGTCTTTGACATCTGAATAACTCGGCAACACTAAAGTTGCTTGTTCTTGATTTTCCGGCAACATGACTCGTAGCCCCGCCGCCGTTTCAAAGAAGTACTGCCGCGCAATTTCTTGGCGTAATTGCTGATAACGCTGCTTCAACAGCGCCATCGTCTGGCAAGGCGCCCCGATTAAGAACGGCCGGCGTTCAGCCCCAATTTGATGGGGTGCCTCGGCAATGAAGACATCGAGTTCTGCCGCCGTTCCTTGAAAAATAATGATGAAATCCTTGGCTTCTGTGTAGAACCCTTTGACCGTCGTTAAGGCTCGTAAATACGTCACGAGATCTTTCGGGGGTAAAGGATTCAGAACACCGATTAAACGGATTGGCTGGGTCTCACCAAACTGCAGCCCTAACGACTGGCACACCTGCTGCTGTAGCGCGGCATCATCACTTGTTAGCAAGGTGCGGACTTGTGTTTGCACCGCCAATGACGCGTTTTGCGTCACCTGCTGCCGCGCATCAATGCGGGCAAGTGTCCCGTGTAGCGTTTCTAGTAGCTCGTCCGTATCGATTGGTTTACGGAGATAATTGACCGCGTTTTGTTTTAAGCCGGCATGGACATAATCAAAATCTGAATAACCAGAAATCACGATTAATTCCATTTCCGGTCGCAACGCTTTGGCGCGCGTCACAAATTCAGGCCCCGCCATTTCTGGCATATTCATATCCGAAATCAAAATATCGATCGAATTCGTCTGTAAATACTTGATTGCTAAACGTGGATTCTGTTCCGTATTCACAATTTCTAAGCCAAGACTTTCCCAGTCAACGAGTCGTTTTAAGCCACGCAGGATCATGTACTCATCATCAACTAGCATGACTTTTCGCATCGGTTTATTCTTTGAGATCAAACTGCACATTGACTGTCACTCCTTGCTGTCCATCACTGCTGATTGCCATGGTAAATGACTCACCAAACGTATCCAACAGTCGTGAATAAACATTTTGTAAGCCAATCGACTTTTGTTGTTCCGCATCTAATGGTTGGCGCATCTTCACGTTGACCGCTTTGACTTCGGCGGCGGTTAACGGCCGCCCGTTGTTAATAATCTTGATATAGACGGTTTGACCTTGCCGCCAAGCTTTCACACTCAAGGCATTGTCTTGGCGGGCAAAATCGACGCCATGCACGAAGTAGTTTTCAACTAGCGGCTGCAAACTGAACTTCGGTAACGCCACGTCAGCGACTTCCGGCGCCACTTGAAATTGATAAGCCAATCGATCTGGGAAACGCACTTGGTATAAAAAGACGTACTTTTCGACAAATTTCAGCTCTTGCTTGATCGTCGTGCGCGGCGACAAATCCGTATTGTTCCGCAATAAGGCCGCAAAACTGTAGACCACATTAGCCAGTTCCGGTTGGTCAGCATCTAGGGCGGCCATCCGAATGTATTCCAACGTGTTCGACATGAAATGGGGATTGATCTGCGCTTGCAACGCTTTACGGTTCGCTTCTTGCTGCGCAATCTGTAACTGATAGATCGTATTAATATGTTCATGAATCTCTTCCAACATCGCATTGATCCCATCCGCCAACGTTCGTAAATCGGTGGGCTTGAGATCGACTGGGACCCGCGCCGACAAGTTGCCATCTGAGACATCTTGAACTGAGACCACGATCGCTTTCAATTGATGTTGATAACGTCTAAAAGTCAACCAGAGTCCAATACTTAAACCTAATAGGAGCACTAACCCTAATAAGATCAACGGTAAAACATGGTCCAATAACAACGCATGTAGCGTCGCCTGATTAACGACCATCGTTAACTGATAACCAGAGGGCAAGTCTTTCGTATTGACGTGAAAGCCACGCAAACGAGCCATGTTATCAGCGGCTAAGGCGCGTTTGAAAGCTTGTTTGGAATGGGCCTTGACCTGCTTACCGGCATAGTAAAAGACCGTATCGTTCGCATCGGACTCAACCGCAATCTGAAAGGCCCGCGTCGCTGGTAACTGCTGTAATTGGCGCTTTAACGCCGTCTGATCAAAGCTGAGACTGATGACCCCATCCGTCTCCAACGTATATTGATTGACCAACGGTGCACTGATTGCAAACTGTTGGGTCACGGCTTTAGCCGGATACAGTCCACCACCAGAATTGGTTGGGGTCGCCATAAAGACCTTTTTCTGGTTACCTAGTCGGAGCGTGAGTTGACTGACTTGGTCATGTTGGACAAAGAATTGCCGCGATTCCGTTGGCCAGAAGAAATACGGCTCACCTTTAATACTTTTATTAATGGCGTAATCGCTATAATCGGACAGTGATGAGTCAAAATATTTTTCCACACTCGGTAAATTGCCCGCATTAGCCGTCAACTGCGTCGCAAATTGCGAGATCAGTTGTTGGTTCTGGGCAATCGTTTGTCCAACTTGGGTCGCAGCCGTTGTTTCTGCTTGATGGACCTCAGAATCATAAGTTCGCACACTCACGAGTACAAAAACACTGGTTGCCAAAACAACCATCACCGAGATGATGGTTGTGTAAAGCTTGATCAAACGGACAAAACTTGACCGCATCATGTAATCACGCGCCCGCATTTAGGCCGCCTCAAGCATCTTATCGATTTTGGCATACCATTGATGTGACAAGACATCGGTCGCAAACACGTAAATGCCGGGGCTCAAGAATAGAATCAAGCCAGGCCATTTCAAGGAAACAATGATCAAGACGATCGTCACAATCACGAAGACTAATAGTTGGATAAAACTACTGAAAAATTGCACAATCGCTAACTTAACGGCATCTTTAAAGGACACATCATAGTGTGAGCGTAACATTGCCGTAAACATCGCCAAACTGAAATCAAAAATCAAAGCGGCGACGATCACGAATTGCACGAATAACATCCAAGCTTGGTTAACCGTGGTGCTTAAGTAAAGGTTGTAGGCTAAAACAATCCCAGCGCCTGGGAAATACCACGTATGCAAGTTTTCTTGCCAAAAGTCTTGTTTAAACCGACGCCAAGCCTTGCCAAAGCCGTATTTTTTATAATCCCATTCGTTATCCATATACATTTCAGTCACAGTCCGCAGTGCTGGACCAATCCCTAAAACGACTAAACCAGCTACCGTTAATATCCAGAAATAGACCGTCATAATTAAAAAGATAAAGATTCTTGTAAAAATTTTATCTGCTGCACGTCCCATGCTAATTCCCCCTTGCTGTTGTTACCATTGCCGTTCCCGTCAAGTCACGGTTTGTGACCACTTTTCACGTCGTCACAACGTCTTCAATCATACCAAAAATCGCTTGTTTTTGATAGCGCTATCAGTTACACATCCAAAGCGACCATGAAGGCCTCATACGGCCGTAATTTCACAGTTCCCAACTGCTGAGGATAATCCGGATAGTTGCCAACTAAGCGGTGCGCCGACCGTGCTGGTAACCTTACTTCAACCGGTTCGGCGCTAAAGTTACTACAGATCAACCAAGTCTGATCAGCCAACGTCCGGGTATACGCAAATACGGTATCTGGAACACCTTCAATCGCCGCAAACGTCCCAGTTTGCAGGACTGGATTCGTTCGCCGCAACTTGATCAATTGCTGATAAGTGTTAAAAATACTGTCCGATTCAGCTAAAGTTGCTTGGACGTTAATTTGAGTATAGTTGGGATTAACCGCTAGCCACGGCTGACCAGTACTAAAGCCAGCATTGGCACTCGTATCCCACTGCATTGGCGTCCGCGCGTTGTCCCGGCTAAACCGATTCAATTTAGCCATTGCCGCGGACTCGGACTCACCGCGGTCGCGTAATTGGCGATAGATCGTACGTGCCTCAACATCGTTCACTTGTTCAATCTTGTTAACTGGACAATCGGTCATCCCGATTTCTTCGCCTTGATACAAATACGGGGTCCCTTTTAAGCCGTGCAACGTTATTGCCAACATCTTGGCGCTCAACTCACGGTTTGGCCCAGTCGTTGCCCCAAATCGTGACACAGCGCGTGGTAAATCATGATTGTTCCAAAATAAACTGTTCCAACCTTGCTGCCCTAAAACGCGTTGGCAGTCATATAGCGCCTGCTTCAAACGTTTCACCGATAGCGGTGTGGTTTCCCACTTTTCCCCGCCAACTTTACGGTCAGCCCACAAGTGACCAAACTGAAAAATCATACTCAACTCTTGGTTCGCCGGATTGCTGTATTGCAAGGCGTCTTTCGGGCCCGCGCTCCACGCCTCGCCGACCGTCAAGAAATCTCGGTCAGCCCACGTTTGACGATTCATCTCATGCAAATAATCATGTAAATGAGTTCCGTTAACGAGCCGTTTTTTGAACGGTTCCTTGCCAATCATATCAATGACATCCATCCGGAAACCACCGATGCCCTTATCGATCCAAAAGTTCATCATGTCGTAAATGGCTTGTCGTAACTTGGGATTCTGCCAATTTAAATCAATTTGTTTGGCCGAGAACAGATGTAGGAAATATTGACCGCTTGGCTCATCTTTTTCCCAAGCAGAACCACCAATGAACCCCGAGGTTAAGTCATTCGGTTCATGCCCATCGACCGGATCTGACCAGACATAATAATCACGCGTCGGGCTAGCTTGATCAGCCCGGGCATTCACGAACCAGGCATGCTCATCACTTGTATGATTGACCACCAAATCCATAACAACGCGAATGCCACGCCGCTTGGCTTCAGCAATTAACCGATCCATGTCAGCCATTGTGCCATACTCCGGATTAATGGCCTGGTAATCGGAAATATCATAACCATTATCCGCATTCGGACTTTGATAAACTGGGCTCAGCCAAATGGCGCCAACGCCTAATTTTTGCAAATAGTCGAGGCGACTGATAATTCCGGGCAAATCACCGATCCCATCACCGTTGCTATCTTGAAAACTCCGGGGGTAGATTTGATAAACCACCGCGCTTTGCCACCAATGTTGACTCATCCCAAATCATCCTTTCCATGACACTTTAAAAAATAGGGCTATGTAGACAAAGAAGTCGTAGCGCAAGTTGCACCCGACCTCTTTGTGATAACGCGTTAATTGCTAATTATTGTTTAGCAAGAAAGGCATCGTATTGCTTTTGTAATTCTTTTTGAACCTTGTCGTAACCGGCAGTCTTCAGTTCCTTATCCATCTTCTTGATGGTTGGTTCTGGATCAGCGGTACCAGTGTTAAGAATATCGAGGTACTTACTCATAACGTTTGACAAGTTGGTGATTTCAGTCTTCATTGAGCTGGTATCAGGGTTGAAGCCTAAAGCAGCTGAAGTCTTAGACGCTTTAATGCCAGCATCACGTTTGTTGATCATGGCATCAGTTGTGGTATCAAGCGTGTACAAGTTCTTGTTGTTACCCATCATCCAAGCGCCGATGAAGTAGTTTGGTTTGTACTTCTTAGTAAGTTTGATCTTACCCTTAGCTTCATCCGTGTAGTTCCATTGTTGACCTTGAAGACCCCAAGTGATGTTGTTAAGGAGCTTCTTATCAGTGTTCAATAAGTTCAAGACTTTCATTGCTTCGGTCTTGTGCTTAGAAGTCTTAGAGATGTTCCAAACAGCAACTTGTGCTTGTGCTGATGACTTGTATGGATCAGTGATGGCTTTAGATTGCATCTTCTTGCCACCGGCATTGTTTTCCAAGGTTGAATCGCCGTAATCGTAAGGACCTTGGGTTTCTTGACGAACGAACCAAGTGTTGTCTTGCAAGTTGTATTGGGTACTTGAAGTAGCAGCATCCTTAGGAATGTAGCCCTTTTCATAATAGCTGTGCAAGGTCTTCAAGATACCACGCATTTCAGTGGTGTCATAAACGTTAACGATCTTCTTACTCTTACCACTTGAATCAATGGCAAATGGTAGGCCGTTACCCAATGGGAAGTCCATGTGCGCTGGTGAAGCCTTGAAGCCTTGGCCAATCGCGAAGGCTGCGACACCAGGGTTCGCTTTATGGAATTTCGCTAAAGCTGGTTCCATGCTAGCGTATGAGTTCACGCCACTGATCTTAATATCATTTTTGTCTAAGAATGACTGGTTGAAAGTTAACATGTTTTGCGCATAGATGTTAGCGTTTACAGGGAAGCCGTAAATCTTACCATTAACTTTCAAGCCTTTCCAATATGAAGGGTTAACTTCTTTGTAAGCCTTCTTGGCAACACCGCTCTTAAGTTCGCTGGTCATATCAGCGTAGGCCCCTTTGAGGGCATTATTCGTATAGTTTTGTGAGAATGCTAAATCGTAGCTGTTCCCAGAAGTAACCATGACGTTATACTTTTGCGCATAATCGCCCCAGCCAATAAAGTTCATTTTGACGTTAATATCTTTATACGTCTTATGAATTTCTTTGTTAGCCTTTTTGATCATTGCTGAGTAGTTCTTAGGCTTATCCCCAGGCATATACATGTTAACCGTGGTCATCTTGCTAGCAGAATCGCTACCAGACTTGCCACAGCCAGCTAAGGCAATGGTCCCTAATGCAGCAATACTGACAACCGCTGCACCTTTAATTAATTTGTTCATACTTTTCATCCTCCTCGGAATGAGTCAATGCGTGCTTTTCATTTGGTCAAACAAGCTCACTGCTGAAACATAAGATCCCGAATCTCTGAATGGTACGAAAGTCAGCTGTTCTCTGAAATGACACCCGCATCGGCATTAAATTTAAACACAACCTGATGCTCGAATTAATTAACCTTTGACCCCGCCAATGGTCATCCCTTTGACGAAGTACTTTTGGAAGAATGGGTAGGTCAACGCAATTGGTAACGTTGCCACTACGACGACCGCGAAACGCATCCCTTCGGTTGGCACACTGGTTGCACCAGCGATCGCCCCGTTGTTGGACATGTTCTGAGTCATGTATTGGATATTGTTTTGAATCTTGACCAGCAAGTATTGCAGTGGTGTGACACTGTCCTTGTTGATGTAAAGTAAAGCGTTCATCCAATCGTTCCAGTAACCTAATGACGTAAACAAACTGATCGTGGCAATCCCAGGAATCGCTAATGGGACCACGATGTTCCAGAAGATCCGCATTTCACTGGCACCATCGATCCGCGCCGATTCAATAATGGCTTCCGGAATCGATGTCTTGAAGAACGTTCGCATGATCAGCACGTTATAAACCCCGAAACTCATCGGTAAGATCAAGGCCCAGATGTTATCCTGCAAGCCCAACATTTGTGTCACAATCAAGTATGTTGGCACCATCCCAGGAACAAATAGCATTGAAATCAAAGCGAAAATCGTAAAGAATTTAGCATACGCGAAGTCTCGACGAGAGATGGCATAGGCATAAGTGGAACTAAACAAACTGTTCATGATCGTCCCAACGATGGTCACGAATATTGTCACACCAAGTGAAACTAAGACTTGGTGACCCATCCGTGAAAGGTATTGGTAACTGGCGAAAGTCCAATGCTTTGGCCAGAATTGATACCCGTAAGCGGTAATATCCGATTCCTTCGTCAAGGACAAGATAATGATGAAGAAAAATGGCAAGATACAAGTTAAAGCGAAAATACCAAGGAAAATGTTGAAAAACAGGTTGGCGCCAGGTCCGAACTTGCGAATTTCAACTGCTGAAATATGCTTTTTTTTACGCAATGGCGTCACCTCCTAAAATAGCGCTGATTCTGGTTGTACTCGACGAACAATCCAGTTGCTGACGATAATGAGTAAGGCCCCGACGACGGATTGTAATAGCCCAGCGGCGGTTGACATTCCAATATCGTTGGTAGTCGTTAATGCCCGATAAATAAAGGTATCGAACGTTTGAGTCACATTGATTAAAGCCCCAGAAGAACGTGGAATTAAGTAGAACAGCCCGAAGTCACTCCGGAAGATCCCACCGATGTTCAAGATCAGCATTAAGGTTGCAACAGGTAAGATGTGTGGCAAAGTAACATTCTTGATTTGTTGCCACTTGTTCGCACCATCCATCATTGCGGCATCATAGTATGATGGGTCAATCCCCATGGCGGTGGCGAAGTAAAGGATACTGTTATAACCGATCCCTTTCCAAACCCCTAGGAAGATAATGATGAACGGCCAAACCCACGGTGTATTGTAGAAGTCAATTGGCGTCCCACCCATCGCTTGGATAATGTGGTTAAAGATCCCTTTATCCGAGCTGAGGAAGGCGTAAACGAAATATGACAGAATCGCCCATGACAAGAAGTATGGGAATAACATTGAAGTTTGGTAAACCTTCAACAACCGTTGATTCCGCATTTGACTCATCACAACCCCAAAGAAGATGGCGAAGAAGAAGTTCAGTAACAAGAAGGTCAAATTGTACCCGATCGTGTTACGAATAACTAACCAAAAGTCCGCGGACTTGAAGAAGAACGTGAAGTTTTGGAAACCAACCCAAGGACTGTGAAGCACACTATAGATAAAGCCTTGATCTGAGTATTGAAAATTTTGGAAGGCCACAACGTTAGCCAACACTGGAATATAGAAGAAAACGATTAAGAATAGCGTCCCAGGCGCAACCATGAGTAAGAACACGCGGTTGTCTCGAAGCTGCCGAAAGAAAGACTTTTTCTTAACCGGCGGTAATTCGACTGTGTCGTTAACAATAGGATCTTGTACCATCGTTTCTCCCTCCTTTCATTTATTACACTTGCTATAGTAACCGCTTTCTTTTGTTGCAACAATCAACTAACTTAAGGGATATGTTAACAAATTTAAGATTTAGGTAAAATTAGGTATATTTTTTGTACAAAAATCAACAAGAAGGGGTAAACGGCCTATTTACAGTTGTTCGCCAGCAGTCTGATTTTACACTTACTTGACTCGCTGGGTACCGCCACAGTAACTGTAATTAGTTGATTTTCCCTCAAAAAAACGAGCCTGGTAAGCATTCCCAGACTCGTAAAATTAACCTTAAGCACTGCAATTAACCAACTGACTCGGTGGACTAGCTAGCCTCATAAATTGATCGCACAAGCGAGGTTAGTCCTAGCCTTGTTATCATCCAGTTTGCAGTAGTTTTCTAGTTAAGTGAAACTTATTAACAAGTTGATTATACACATAGACAATTTATAATGGTTGTCTATACATTAGTCAACTTATGACAACTTGACCCCACTAGAACGAAATATCACAGGCACTGACGATTTCCTTATAGAGCCCGTGACCAATCAGACCGTTGCTACGCTTGTCCATTGGCAACAATGGTTCATGTAGCTCCGCTAAATCATCACGACCAGCTTGCCAGGCTTTAATCCGCCAACTGACGGTGTCACAACGCGCAATTTGACCACCCAAGCGCACGTCAATGATTTCAAAACCGTTGCCGCGGCGTTGCTGCTGCCAAACTTCACGGAACAAGCCTAATAATTTGACGAGTGCTTGCTTGCAGGCGGTGATTGCCGTCAAGGCGGCTGTCGCAGTCTCATCGGCCGCATCCGCAGCGCCAAGTTTTGCCACCGCTTGTAGCGCTTGTGACTTCGCTAAAACGGTTTGCGCGAGTTGCCTGTAAAACGTCAATGTCAGGCGATTATCCGCGCGTACTTGCAACTTGCCAAGCGCGCTGATCAAGGCTTGATACTGTGTACTGATATCGGCTTTTTGCAAATTTTCCCGGTAACGTTGCAATAACAAGTCTTCGTAGAGCACAATCTTGCTAACATTATCAGCATCAGCGTTAATGCCTTTGGTAAAGTTATCAAATTGATCCAATAGTTTGTAAAATTCTGGCGATTCACCTTGCGTCAACGCATATTCGTCATCAATCGTTGCCGGTTGCACGTCATCGTGATATTGATACGCGGCAAAGGCTTGTAACCCATACCAAGATGCGCTCAGTGGCACTTCTGCCCCATCATCAAACCACATCGTGGCGACGACTTGTTCGACGCCACTCGCTTTAGCGGCATTCAGACCGGCTTTAACTGTTGCCAGCATCTTGCTTTGGTTCGGTGCGAGAGCACTCCAAGTCCAGATACCGCCGGCAAAGACCACGTCATCACTCAGTTCAAAGTGTTGCGCAAAGCGGTCACGGTAAGTCTGTTCATCTTCATGGTAATAATCCCAGTAAACTTGACCAACCGGTGGCAAACTGGCCTTGAAGTCAGCGTCAAAATGCACATCGGGATCATACATTTCATGCTTTGGCGACGCAAAGGTAAACCAGAGATCACTCCACATGTAAGCCTTGAGCCCCAGTTCTTTCGTCAACCCAACAACCATCTTTAATTGCGCCAAGATCAACGTTTGTTGGTCCGTATAACCATTTTGATCCAAGTAACTCCCGCGACCTAGTTGATACGCTTCGTCCATCCCAATATGAATCTTATTGGTGATAAATGGCGCACTCGCCGCCCGCAATAAGTGGGTCAAGAAAGTCTTGGTCGCCGGGGCACCAACCAATAGCGTATCATCCGTGTCTTTGACCGCGTGATGCGCGTCCCATTTCAAGGCGTTGTGAACATGGGCCAACGTTTGGACGGCTGGTACGATTTTGACGCCAAAACGATCACCGTATAGCGCCACTTCATGTAACTGAGCTTGACTGTAGCGACCACGTTCACGGCCAAAGTAAGGTTCTTCTGGGATTTCAAATAAGTCTTCTAAATAGAGCCACAATTCGTTATAACCCATGCTAGCTAAACGCTGGATCATCTGCTTAAGCATCGCAACCGTTGGCACCCCGTTACGGGCCACATCTAACATAGCAGCCATCACTTTGAATTGTGGGCGTTGCTCAATTTCAAACGTCGTGGCTTGCGTTGCTTTACCCGCTAATAACGCTGCCCCACGCATCAAATCAACCTTGCTACCATAAATCAGGGTTGCCTGCGACCCGTCACGAGTCAGGGCAACGCCTGCCGCCCCAGGCCGACAATCAACGGTCAATTCAACGTCGCTCAACTCATCCACAGCACAAACGGCTTTCACCGCTTGAACTTGTTCTGCGTGTAACCCACGCCATACTATCATTTAGTATTCCTCCTCGTAGTTAGTCATTCATAACTTGATCTATTTATCCGACTGAAATATACCATACCGGGTGATGTCGGGCTAGGTAAGCGCCATCATTTGGGCCTAAAGTTGTTAGTTGGCTTATACCAAGTGGCCGATTCAGCCCGCTTTCAAGGCACCGCTTTAGATTTCAACCGTTAACCCATCATAGGCCACATCAACGTTACTTCCCTGAACTAACGCCACCATTTGGGCATGGTTTAGCCCAGAATTATGTGAAAAATGACTCACAACATAATGCGTTTGCGCATCACCCAAGCCAAGTTCAGCGAACCGGGCGATCAACCGTTGATTATCCGGCCACCCCATATGAGGTCCTCCCGGCTCGCCAGCGTGAGCTTGGTTGTTACAGTCCAGTGAGACGAAGTCAAAGTGTAGCTTTTCAGCCACTAGATATTGAAACATCGGTTCACTGAAATAGGCGCCATCATGCGTCCAAAGCATGGTCTTACCCGTCGCATCACGAATCACATAGATCGAACAGTCACCCCGATAATGCCCATGTTGCGCGGCTAGCAACCAAACTTGATAGCGACCAACTTGGAACCGACTAAAATTCTTTTCGCAGTGATAAACGATACGACTCGCATCATGACGGCCCTCCAGTTTAAAGGCGCGTTCATAAAATCGTTCGACAAACGCATTGCCGTACACATTTAACGTTTGAGGTAAATTTTGACCGTAACCGTGCATCCGTAGCGCTAAGTCTTCCGCATAGAGGTGGTCGCTATGCCAATGCGTAATTAGCAAATTTGTGAAGTCCGAAAAATCTAACCCGTACGCCCGCGCATGCAAATAAGTATCACCCGGGAAATCAATTAACAATTGCCCGTCATCGATCACGGCTTGTGTCTGAGTGCGCAAATCTTTCCCGCCATGCTGACGGGCATAGTTGCACACCGGACAATGACAAAACAAGGCTGGCACGCGCTCCGCGGCCCCAGTTCCTAAGTACTGTAGCTTCATAACTAACGACCCCCTACACTTAACTCATTTCACAACCACCCGAGTGTACACCTTGATTTTTGACGATTAAAGCGCTTTCAAAAATAACTTGGTTTGAGCATTTTCATCACATCCCTTTGGCAAAAAAAGCCATGTAATCAGTCAAAATATTCCATTCAGATTCTCGCCGTTTACCGGCATACTAATAACCTAAGCTGGTGTCAGCGAGACTGTCTCGCAAATTTCACACCAAGAGAGGTTGTTAACTATGAACCCTTACCAGTGGGTCTGGCAATACGCCAAACGTAGCCGGTGGCAAATTATTGTGGCCCTTATTCTGATCGTGATCAATGCGGCCGGCATCGTGGTCGTCCCATTACTGGGTGGGATCATCGTCGATCGGGTCATTAATCAAGGTCATACTGAATTATTAATCCCTTATTTAGCCATTATGATCGGGGTGACCGCCTTGCGGACCCTGATTCGATACTGCTATATCATTTTGTGCGAACGGGTCGGTCAAAATTCACTCTTCGATATTCGCCATGACCTATTTACGAAACTCCAGTCGCAAGACTACACATTTTTCGGCTCCGTCACTAGCGGGGACATTATGGCCCGCCTGACCGGTGATACCGACGCTATTCGGAATTTCTTATGTTGGGTCACTTACAATACCATGGAATGTATTTTATGGTTTCTTACAGCCGTCGTGGTCATGGCGACCATTAACTGGCAATTGATGCTCGCGCTAGTTATTTTGACGCCCTTTATCGGAATCTTAACGACACGCATGAGTAAAGAAGCCCACACCGTCTTCTTCAACATTCGGCAAAGTTTTGCCCGTTTGAATGCGATGGTCGAAGAAAACATCTCTGGGAACCGCGTGATCCGCGCCTTTGCCCGTGAAAAGTTTGAAGTTCAGAAATTCGAAAAGTTAAATCACGACTATCGTGAAAAGAACATGGCTTCGGCCGCAGTTTCACGGCGTTACTTGCCAGCACTGGATTTCTTAGCTTCCCTCTTATCCGTGATCGTACTACTGTTCGGGAGTTTTCTCGTCATCAATCATCAGATGACTTTAGGCGCACTGGTATCGTTCAACGGGTTTCTCTGGATGTTGAACCAACCGATGCGGATGAGTGGTTGGCTGATCAACGATATTCAGCGTTTCTCAGCCGCCACGATCAAGATTCGAGCCATGCTCGACTCGCAACCAGTGATCAAACCAACTAAGGCCGTCGATGTGCCTAAGATCAAGGGTGAGGTTACTTTTGAACACGTTGATTTCGCCTTTCCATATGCACCTGACGTCAAAGTCCTCGATGACATCAACTTTACGGTTAAACCGGGGCAAACACTCGGCATCTTAGGAGAAACCGGTTCTGGTAAATCAACTTTGATGAATATGATTGCGCGCTTTTACGACCCAACTAGCGGCAAAGTCTTGGTCGACGGCCGCGATGTTCGCGATTGGCCGGCGCAAGAATTGCGGAATCAAACCACGATCGTGACCCAAGACTTATTCTTATTCTCGGACTCGATTGCGGACAACATTAATTACGGTAACCCCCAAGCCCCAGAACAATTCATTCGGGACATGGCGGACATTGCGGATGCAAATAACTTTATCAACACGATGCCGGATGGCTATGGCACGGTCGTTGGTGAACGTGGCGTTGGCCTGTCTGGTGGTCAAAAACAACGAATTTCGTTAACGCGGGCGCTAGTTAAAGATCCCCGGATTCTGATCTTGGATGATACGACCAGTGCCTTGGATATGGAAACTGAAGCCACAATCCAGCAACGACTGCGCAAAGTCACTCGCGATAAGACTGTCTTCATCATCGCGTCACGAACGTCATCGCTCCGCCGCGCTGATCAAATCATTGTCTTACGCCACGGCCGCATCGTTGAACATGGGACTCACGACGAGTTGTTGGCCCAAGATGGCTACTATGCTGAAACTTACCGCCGTCAACTAGGCTTACTCAAAGAAGCGAAAGGAGCTGAAGACCTTGGCGAAGCGTAATACGTATAATGAAGATGAAAAATTAAACGAACACTTTAATTGGCATGATTACGCGCGGCTGGGTCATTATCTGCGACCTTACTCACTTCGAATGTTGCTCGTGCTTGGTTCCATCTTAATTGGGAATATTGCGATCATCTTGGGACCTTATTTGATGAAAGTGGCTATCGATACCGCCATTCCACAACGCAACTTCAATTTGCTGTGGCTACTAGGCGGAATCTTCCTCGCCAGTCTACTAGTTGCCTTTGGCTGCTTTCGTTATCGAATCTGGGCGATTACTGAGATCGGTCAAAATCTCTTGATCGATATGCGGACGGACCTATTTACGAATCTCCAAGAATTGCCATTTGCCTATTTCGACTCACGGCCGCATGGTAAGATCCTCATTCGAGTCGTTAACTACATTAATACGCTGAGCGATCTGCTGGCGAACGGACTGGTCAACTTGATTTCGGATATTATTTCCTTAATCGTAACCCTAGTCTTCATGTTTGCCATCAACTGGAAACTAACTTTAGATAGCTTAGTGTTGATTCCAATCTTGATTTTGTGGGCCTACTATATTCAAAAGAAACAACGCGTGGCCTACCGTGAATTGAGTAACAAGCAGTCCAATTTAAACGCTTACATTCACGAAAGTATCGACGGCATCAAAGTGACTCAAGGCTTCGCCCAAGAAAAACATGCCATCAACGCCTTTGACACCGTCGCTAACGATAATCGGGACTCATACATGCGGGCCGTTAAGGTGCAATACGCCCTGAGCCCCGGGGTTCAAAATATTTCGACGATCACCACGGCATTGATCTACTTTATCGGTGTTCAGCAACTTGGCGTCGTCGTTAGTACTGGGACCTTGATCGCCTTTCTAGGCTATATCAACAACTTCTGGAATCCCGTGCTAAATATTGGGAACTTCTATAATTCGTTGATTACGGCGACCGCTTATTTGGAGCGTATCTTTGAAACGATGGATGAGAAGCCTAATGTTGTCGACGCCCCCGAAGCCTTCACCTTGCCACCAATCAAAGGTGACGTCCGCTTCAATAACGTCGCGTTCCGTTACGACGAAGATGGCCCGCTGAACTTGCATGACGTTTCATTCCATGCGAAAGCTGGTCAAACGATTGCCCTAGTTGGCCCGACTGGTGCCGGTAAATCAACGATCATCAACTTGCTATCACGCTTTTACAACGTTTCTGGTGGTAATATCACGATTGATAATGTGGATATCAGTCAGGTCACGTTGAAATCGCTACGGACGCAAATGGGCGTCATGCAACAAGATACGTTCATCTTCTCCGGCACGATCATGGATAACATTCGCTATGGGCGGCTGGATGCGACGGATGAAGAAGTCATTGCCGCCGCCAAGATTGCTCGCGCTGACGATTTTATCAGGACCTTGAAAGACGGCTATCAAACAGAAGTCCAGGAACGGGGTGGCAGTATGTCAGCCGGACAACGCCAATTATTAGCGTTTGCCCGCGTCTTGCTTGCTGATCCACGCATTCTGATTTTGGATGAAGCCACGGCCGCCATCGATACTAAGACCGAAGCCTTGCTACAAGAAGGGTTGAATGAACTCCTCAAAGGCCGGACCAGCTTTATCGTGGCGCACCGTCTCTCAACGATTCAACAAGCGGATCAGATCTTAGTCGTCAATGATGGCCGGATTGTCGAAGCTGGCCGCCATGCTGACCTCATTGCCCAACGTGGCGAATATTATGAATTATACGATTCACAGTACCGCATGCTACAAGCCGAATAGTGTCGTACTTGATTTAGAGTCTGAGACCATCTCAGGCTCTTTTTTAGTGATGACTTAAATTTAACCTTTAATTTAGACACATCCTGGTATATTTTTACACTTGAAATATACCATGTAAGCGGTTAGAATCAAACTATTAACCCACAAATCGCGCTAAAAGTTGTTGGGCAGACTATACCAAGTGGAGGTTTATTATGGCTAAATACGAAATTTTATATCAAAGGCTGCGCATGGCTATCTTACGCGGCGAGTACGCACCCAATGATCGCCTTCCGAGCGAGAATGCGGTGGCCATTAAGTATGGCGTCAGCCGAATCACCTCCAAACGCGCCCTCAACGATTTAGCGGCGGCTGATCTCGTTTACCGGGTCCGTGGTGGGGGAACTTATGTCAAACCACATAAAAGCACGACGCAACGCCAAATTTTATTAGTGTTACCTTTCCCAGAAACCACGGCTTTTGGGGACTATCAAAGTGGCATTCGCGCCACCCTGAAAGACACGACCTGGCAATTAAAATTGATGGCTAACGAAGCGTTCTTACAATTAGATATGAGCGCCCTCTCGCATCAATACGCCGGGATTATTTACTACCCACAAAATTTGGCGACTGAAATGCCGATTTTAATGGCGCTACATGCACAACGACTCCCATTAGTCGTTTTGGATAAGCGGCCATCCGCACTCGCGATTCCAAGTGTCATCAGCGATAACGTGGCTGGTGGCAGTAGCGCTTGTGACTACTTGCAACAGCTCGGTCATCAACGGATTGCTTTCTTACCAGCGACCCCCTTCTGGCAAACCTTTACTGGCACCGTCAGTGACCGGTTCATGGGCTACTTTAACGAACTTAAGTTGAATAAAATCGATCCCAGCTTACCGCTACGCTGGGCGCAAGCGCTACAAGCTTGTACCGATGCGCTACAGCTGCAGGCGTATCTACAAGCGCAAGGCATCACCGCAATCATCGCTGAAAACGACGTGATTGCCCTGCGCGCCATGCACCAATTCCAAGAGGTCAATCCAGATATCATGCAACACCTAGCCTTGATTGGCTTCGATAACCTCCCTGCGGCGGAAAAGAACAAGCCCGCTTTGACTACGGTCGTTCAAGACTTTGCCAATATCGGCGCCAAGGCGGTCGAAGCCTTGCTGGACCAAATCAATAATCCTAAACATACGTTTAAGGAGCAAACGGTCGTCGACATTAAATTGATGATTCGGGCCTCGACTGAGGATGTTAACCTTTAATTTTTCGGAGGTGCTATTTATGGATCTGCAACAATTACAATTAATTTATCCGCAAGCAACGGTCAATTCCGTCCCCATCAACGGGCCACATATGGTCTGTATCGCTTTAGCCGCTGGTAAATATTTATGTATCGATACGACTGAACTGGGACGGCGCGAACTGTCCTTGCTGGAGCTCCTGACACAGTCAAAGACTCCCCAGACCGCCGATGATATGTGGTCGAACTATCTGACCGGTGACTCGGCTGTTGCGCCGCATACAACGGCTAAACAATTGCAGCTCCTACACTTTCAGGTTCGTTTTACCGATGATAGCCAACACCATGTCCAATGGCTGGACGCCTTAGCTGATCTCTTCAACGGGGTCATTCATCGCGCCTTCACAACCGAAAATGATGGCTACCTGCTTTTGAGCGAGCCAATCAGTCCGCTGACGCAACCAGATTTAACGGGATTGTTAGACTTACTGGATAACGACTTTTATACCAATACGCATCTTTTGATTGGGAGTTGGCACACAGACGCCACGACGCTACCCGCCACGTACACTTTTGAACAAAAATTATTTTTACAAGACCATAAACAAGCGGTCAGTACCGTGAGCGGTTGTTTGTTGCCTTATTTGGCACAGGCACACCGTTCCGAGTTAGATGTCCTGACCAACGACCTCTTGATGGATCCCGACAATCAGCAGTTAATTACGGCACTCTATCAGACTCAGGGCAACGTGCGACAGGCCGCGGCCCATCTCTTTTTACACCGCAATACGCTCCTGTATCGGATTGATAAATTCGAGCGTTGCAGCGGCTTTAATCTAAAAGAAATGGCTGATCTCGTGTACTGCTACTTGCTGACGCTGGGGCAAACGACTAACTAATACGTTTTTTAATGACTAAAAGCACCGAAACTCGATTGAAGTTTCGGTGCTTTTGGTATTTACTGACAATTCTTAGTCACAATCGACATCACGTGTTGCCAACCAGCAACTTGCTGCTGGCGTATTTCGGCAGACATTTTGGGCTGATAAGCCACATAAGTAATGGCTTGTTTAATCGTTGCTTCGGTATACAATCCCAGCTCCAATGCGGCGACTGAAACTGCCCCGAAAGCACTCAACTCTTCAACATTCGGTAATAGCAGTTTAGCGGCTGTAATATCCGACTGGAACTGCATCAAATAATCATTATTAGTGACGCCACCATCAACTTTTAGGACAGCTTCATGACAGCCAATGTCAGCCAGCATCTGCTGAACAACATCATTGATCTGAAAAGCAATACTATTCAACGCCGCTCTGACTAATTCAGGCTTACGTGTCGTTCGTGTCATTCCCCAGATAACTGCTTGGGCTTTATCATCCCAGTACGGTGCGCCCAACCCGGAAAACGCTGGAATCAGATATGTTTGGTCTGCTGGATTGGCGGCTTCTGCCAAATCACTAGTTTCACTAGCCTTTTCGATTAGTCCCAAGTCTTCTTTGAGCCATTTGACGACCGCACCAGAATAGTTAACGTTCCCTTCTAGAACATATTTTGTTTGACCATGGAAACGCCAAGCAATCGACGTCATGAGTCCATTGGTAGACCGAATCGCTTGATCACCAATGTTCATCATAATTGAAGAACCAGTGCCATAAGTTGCTTTAACTGCCGCAAAGTCCACACAATGTTGACCAAATAATGCCGCTTGTGAATCAGCTAAAACACCATGAATTGGAATTTTTTGACCAAAAACGCCATCAAAATCTGTATAACCAAAACATGAATTTGAATCAACAATTTCCGGCAGACTCGTCAGCGGCACATTAAAGGTTTCGCAAAGCTGCGAATCCCACTGTTCCGATTCAATATCCAACAACTGTGTCCGACAGCCATTCGAAGGCTCTGTTTTGAAACTTGCACCAGCCGTTAATTGATAGATCAACCAACTGTCCATGGTTCCTAAACACAAGTCATTCTCAACTAGCGCCTGTTTGACAGCTGGTTCATTTTGAATTAACCAATCAAACTTAGCTGCCGTAAAGTATGGTGAAAGTGGCATTCCAGTCTTGTGCTGAACCATATCACCGACACCGCTCGCAATTAACCCATCACAAATTTTAGTTGCCCGTGAACATTGCCAAACAACCGATTTTGCTAACGGATGCCCATCTTTTTTAGACCAAGCAGCCGCAGTTTCACGTTGATTCGTAATGCCAATCCCAACGATCTCGTCACCATTCTTGGCAACCAATCGCTGCGCCTTACTTGCTAACAGGATCACATTTTGCCGAATTTCATCTAAATCATGACTGATCCAGCCTTGATCATTAATAATTTGACGATGATTCTTTGAAAAACGTTGGTAGAGTCGCCCAGCACTATCAAAAAGAACCGCTTTGGTCCCCTGAGTACTTTGATCGATTCCTAACATTAATTGTGTCATCGCGTTCAACCTCCACTACGACAACATTAATACCGCTTGTGCTGCAATGTCATCGCCATCAATTCCATAATACTTAAAGACTTCATCTTGTGTCCCCGCAATTGCTGGTTCATCAGGGAAGCCAATAATTTTTAATCTTGCGCCACCATTGGCTGCAACCCGATCAGCGACCGCTGAACCGATCCCATTGATGACACTGTGTTCCTCAATCGTCATCAATGCTGGATATTGCGCACATAATTGATCAATCAACGCGGTATCTAACGGTTTAACACTCACTAGATCAACAACCGTTGCTGAATAGCCTAAACCTGCCAATTTTTCAGCAGCCGCCAAGGCAACACTGACCGTTTCACCGGCAGCAATCAAAGCAATATCTCGACCCTGTTTTAAGATATTTGCGTGACCAGGCTGACTGAAAGCAGCAGCCTCATCAGGGTAAACATTATCCAAAACCTTCTTACCAATTCGCACGTAGGCCGGCTTATCGGAGTGTGCCAAATACTTAAAGAGCGCAGCCGTTTGATACTGATCACTTGGCATGTAAACTTCTAAGTTTGGTAGCGCTCGGGTAATTGCTAGGTCTTGTAGCGAATGGTGGGTACTTCCTAAAACGCTATACGAGTTTCCGCCACTAATTCCAATAAGTTTGACGTTACTATTCGAGTAGGTCACATCAACCTTAACTTGTTCAATGCTCCGCATCGTTAAGAAACTCGCTGGAGAAACTGCGAATGGCCGCTTCCCACTATGTGCTAGCCCCGCGCTGATCGTTACCAAGTCTTGTTCAGCAATACCGACTTCTACCAATTGCTTTGGTAAAGCTTCCGCAAATGGCATCAACGAACCGGACCCGCGTGAGTCACTCGTTAAAACTAAAACATCTGAATCCTTTTTAGCCTCGGCAGTCAGCACGTCACACATCACTGCTCCTGCTTTTTTACCTTCGTTACTCATTTGGCACCCTCCTTTAATTCTTGATTAAACGTGTCTAAAGCAGCTTGATATTGTTCAGCTGTTGGAACTTTGTGATGCCATTCAGCCTTATTTTCGGCGAATTTTACACCACAGCCTTTAGTCGTGTCCGCAAGAATTAAAGTTGGCTTGCCAGCCACTGGTTTGGTCTCAAGTGCTGTAACGATGGCTTGCATATCGTTCCCAGGAATTTCAATCACATGCCACCCAAATGCTTCATATTTCGCCTTTAATGGCTCACTATTCATCACGTCGACCGTCTTACCAGAAATTTGCAAGCCGTTATGATCAATGATTGCTGTCAAATTGTCTAACTTAAAATTGCTGGCTGCCATCGCTGCTTCCCAAACTGAGCCTTCTGCTTGTTCACCATCACCCATCAAGGTGTAAGTATGGTAGGATCTGCCGTCCATTTTGGCTGCCTTAGCGACACCAACACTTAAAGCTAAGCCATGCCCCAACGAACCTGTATTCATTTCAATCCCATTCACATGGTTATTTGGATGACCAATGTATGGTGAATTAAATTGAGAATATGTCTTTAAATCCGATTTTGGAAAATACCCGCGATCAGCTAGCACATTCCATAAAATTTCAACGGCGTGCCCCTTTGACTGAATATAACGGTCTCGATTTGGATCAGTAAATGTCGCCGCAGTTTGGTGCATGACGCCATAGTATAAGGCCACTAAAATATCGGTACATGATAAATCTGAGCCAGTGTGACCGGTCTTTGATGCATAGATCATTTTACAAGTTGCTTTGCGTAACTCAGTCGCTTTTTGCTTCAATGCTTGTACGTCCAATGAAGTCCATCCCTTTCTGAAATTGCTAGTTAGTCTTTAATAATTGAAGTCGTATCGCCACGCAGATAAGCGTGCACATCTTCTTCAATTGGATCATAGAAATCGGGTGCCACCCCGAGGTACTTGCAGGCTTCGTAAAGCACCGGAACCACATCATCACGGACCGCAGCCATATGGTGAATGTAAGGGCCATAAACCAACTTCGTTTCAAAGCGATTTAAGTTGGCAAATTCAAGCCAAAGATAAGTCCCTTGTTCATATGGGCCGGGAGTGGTCTTAGCATTCCCTAGCAATAATGAATACTTACCGTGATCGCCGTCGAAACGACATAGCGTGTAATGACCATCTTGTGCTTCAAAACCAACTGAACCTGGATAATCGAAAACAAAGTGAGATTTTGGCAAAACTGGTTTGTTTTTCGCCGTGGAGAATGGGAAAACACCTAAGTGTTGTAGCAGTTCGCCATTTTCATTTTTAGGATGACGGCAGTTCACATCTGCAAAGACCGCCCGATGTTCGCCCATCGTCGCAGCTTCAACCAATAATTCTGAGATGACCCCGTGAATATCTGTTTCACAAGTGACTGGTAACCCTTCATCTTGTAGAAGCGATTCACTCGCATATGGCAAAATACCGATTTCATCTTGAAGCGCCGTCCAACATTGAATGGCACCAGAATTGCAACCATACTTCGCACATAACCGCTTGATGGCCGTCTTCAATGCGGCAACCATTTGCAAATCTTTATCACTGATTTCAACTGTAGCAATGGCTTTGAGATGAGTCATCGTTTCAACAATTTCAGGGTCCTTCTGATCGATTAAAGTGTGAATTTCTTCAACTAATTCAGTCATAGGAATCGGTGATAATGAAATATTGAATTTTTCTAGCAATTCACCTTCATTAACCATCGTTGACCAGAAGTCAAATGGTCGCGGCCCAACTTGTAAAATTCGTGTGTTTTTGAACGTTTTAACAATGTTGCAGACTTTAATAAAATCGTTAACGCCGCGTTCAAAGGCGGGGTCATCAATATCGCAATTCTTAATATAAGTAAATGGAACATTGAAGCGCCGTAAAACCTTCCCAATCGCAAAGAGGCCACATTGTGTATCACGTAAGCGTGAACCATCCGCAGCTGGCGCTTCATCCTTTGGACCCCAGAGCAAGACTGGTACGTCAAACTGTTTGGCTAATCGTGCACATTCATATTCAGTCCCAAAATTTTCATTTGCTAAGAATAGGCCATCAATTTTAGCTGCTTTAAATTTTTTAGTAATCTTTTCCATGCCGGCGTCATCATAAAGTAACCCGTCATCGTTCACATCTTGGATGTCAACGTAATTCACACCCATCTCATCTAGCTTTTGCCGAGTATAACCGGCAAATTCGATAGCTGCGTCCGCAGAGAAGATATTCCGTCGTGTTGGCGCAAAGCCTAATGTAATTTTATCTGCCATGTTGCTGCCTCCTAAATTTAGGTAACCGCTTTACTAAAACTTATGCTATTATTTTAGGTGAACGTTAGCAACAAAAGGTTGAAATAATGTTTTTAGTTTAGTTTAGCGTTAGTAAATAAATTTAGAATTGGGATGGTCTTAATGACAATGAAAATGGATGATATCGCACGAATCGCCAACGTTTCTCGCTCAGCAGTCTCGCTAGCACTCAATGGTAAAGAAGGCGTTAGTAAGGAAACCCGAGCAAAAATTTTTAAAGTAATCGATGAATATAACTACAAGCCATTACGAAAGAATCGTCGAAACACTAACCATGAGTTAGCAAATGTAAATTTATTAGCCATCAAATCTTCTGGGCTAGTTGGTAAAAACTATCGCTCACTACCATTTTTTGATAGTTTGATTTCTGCACTGTCCGAACGCATTAGCAATGCTGGTGGTGCCTTACAGATCACAACCGTTGATATCAACACATTGAGTCAATCATTAAGTGATCTATCTGAAAAAGCTGGCTCGACTGGAACGATTGTTCTAGCAACAGACCTAACTGCCGATCAGATTCAACTCATTCAAGGGCAATTAACCAACGTTGTCTTCATTGACACTTACTATCACAATATCAAGGCTGACTTCGTAACCATGGATAATTATCAAGGCGCCTATGATGCGGGCTTGTTCATGTTGGCACAAGGCTATCAAAAGATTGGTTACGTCGCTTCTGATAAGCTAGTCAGCAATTTTAGAATGCGCCGCCAAGGTTTTAAAGATGCATTGGCAACTCAAAACTTAGCGGTTGATAATCGTCATTTTTATACGATTTCCCCAACTGAACTTGATCCTCGTGGGCTAAACATTCATCAAATTATGGATAAAGATGCGCCAGATGCCATCTTTTGTGAAGATGATTATATCGCCACTCGTCTAATTAAAAGCTGTCTGAATGCCCATATTGATATACCAAAAGAATTAGGCATCATGGGCTTTGATGATATTTACGAAGGTACTTTATTAACGCCAGAACTAACAACCGTTCACGTTCCAATCCAACAAATTACCGACCAAGCCATTCGACAATTGTCTGGTCAAGTGTTTAATCAGAACTGGGAACCTCAAAAAACATTAATTGCTACGAGAGTGGTTGCACGAAAATCACTTTAATTGTTTTTAGTTTAGCTCTGTTTTAGTAAATTAATATTGAAACGTTACTAAAGGCATGTTAAGTTATGAACGTAGACAAAAGAAAGCGTATTCGCAAGGGGCGTGAAATAATGTTATCGGTTCGCAATCATCAAATTTATCAAAATTCAAAGCCTTTCTTTTACTTTGCTGACACCTGTTGGAGTGCTTTTACCAACATTGCAAAAACTGATTGGAATTATTATTTAGATTATCGTGAACAACAAGGATTCAACGTTGTTCAAATCAACTTATTAAAGCAATGGGATGCCAGTGGAAACGACTTGAACATTTACCCATTCGCCATCACCAAAAATGACAGCGGTTACACTTTCGACTATTCCAAAATCAACACGGCTTATTTTGACCGTGCTGAGGAAATGTTAGCTAATGTGCAAGCACATCATATGATTCCCGCACTAGTTTTACTGTGGGCTAACTATGTTCCAGATACTTGGGCTTCTCATATTGCACGTAATAACCTTTTTACTTTTAAGGACTTAAGTCACTATGTCGCCTACGTTACAAAACGGTTTAAAAAATTTGATCCAATCTATTTCGTAAGTGGCGATACAGACTTTAACACTGAAAAGACGATTAATTATTATCGTGAAGTTTTAAAAACGGCCAAAGAAAATGATCCTGACGCATTGTATTCATTTCATATTAAAGGTCGTTTTAGTGATGTACCAGAAGAGTTCTTGGACCAAATGGACTTCTTTAGTTATCAATCAGGTCACAATATCGATGGTCAGGCTACTGCATATACAATTCCGTTAGCCGAGCGAGCGAAGTTTGACGGGCCAATGATTAATACAGAACCATGTTACGACCAAATTAGTTACAGTCGTCAAAAATATGGGCGTTTCAGTCCACATGATGTTCGAACCGCAGCTTGGTCATCCGTGCTAGCTGGTGCTAATGCAGGAATTACTTACGGTGCACACGGTATCTGGAGTTGGCATCACACTGGTGCTAGCTTTGGAATTGTCGCTGGTGAAGGGTTTGATGTCCCTTTTGATTGGCATGATGCCTTACGCTTTCGAGGTGCCAACGATTTAGCTTTCTTAAAGCAAATCATGACAACAACTTTTCCAAGTGGTTGTAACCCTACTGGTAAAACGTTGAATGACACTGTACAAATTCAATCAGCCACTAACGATACTCAAACGAGCTACCTAATTTATTTACCAACTAATACTGAATTAGACGTTACACCATTAGGATTGAATCAAGAAAATTCTAAAATTACCATCTGGGATCCACAAACTCATTTAGAAAAACAAGGTCACTGGATTTCGTCAACTCGAATCGGTCTATCAACTTGTTTAGAAGATGTTCTAATTAAAATTAATAAACGGGAGGGTTAATTATTATGAAAGATAAAGACCTAGCAAAATCGATTGTCTCACTAGTAGGTGGCGTCGATAATGTTAAAAGCTTAGTTCATTGCGTTACTAGACTGCGCTTTAAGCTTAAAGATGAAAGCATTGCTGATACTGATGCAATTAAAGATTTGGATGGTGTCATGACCGTTGTAAAAAGTGGCGGTCAATACCAAGTTGTTATTGGAGACAAGGTTGATGATATCTACAATCAAGTGATGCCACTGTTGTGTAACATTTCAACAACCGAATCAACTGATGATGATGACAAAGACACCAGTTTCTGGAATAAGGCTGTGGCACTATTATCTTCACTATTTATGCCAGTCTTAGGTGTTTTAGCCGCTTCTGGTGTTTTGAAAGGACTACTGGCCTTATGTACTGCTACCGGTTGGCTCACTGCTAAATCAGGAACCTACATGATCTTATACGCTGCATCCGATGCTATTTTCTATTTCTTACCAATTATTTTGGGATTTGCAGCTGGAAACACTTTCAAAACCAATCCATATTTAACTGCAGTCATCGGTGGTGCTTTAGTCTACCCAAGTATGGTTAGTGCCTACACAGCTAAAACTAGCCTAACCTTTTTAGGAGCACCAGTTATTTTAATGAATTATGTTCAAACACTAATTCCAATCATTGCAGCTGCTTGGTTGCTATCCTTAGTCAGCAAATTACTAAAAGCTAAATTACCGAAATCATTACAAATGATTTTTGTACCATTACTGAGTTTGGTAATCGTCGTTCCAGCAACCTTCTTGGTCGTAGGACCAATCACTAGTATGTTAAGTACTTGGCTAGCTGATGCAGTTCTCTGGGTTTACGGCATTGCACCAGTTGTTGCGGGATTTGTTTTAGCCGGAATTTGGCAATTAGCTGTTTTACTTGGCTTACATTGGGCCTTCATTCCGATTTTCCTAAATAATATTGCTACTAAAGGTTACGACCCAATTGACGCAATGTTATTCTGCACTGTTTTTGGTCAAGTTGGTGCCGCATTAGCGCTAACCATCAAGGCTAAAGATCCAAAATTCAAAGAATTGGCCGCTTCAGCGACATTATCAGGGATTCTCGGAATTACTGAACCTATTATTTACGGTGTCACAATTACTCATAAGAAATCCTTCGTAATGGCCTCAATCGGTTCAGCATTTGGTGGTGCAATTGCAGGATTTTCAAGTGCCAAGATGTACGGCGGTTTTGCGCCTGGTGGTATCTTCGGGATTCCAATGTTCATGGGCAAAAATGGTTTTGATAGTTCCTTTATCGGGTTCCTAATCTCATTGGTTGTTGCTTTCGGTGTTGCTTTTGCCTTAAGTATGGTATTTGGTGAAGTTGTTAAGCCTAAACCAGTTATAGCAAAGAAGCTCAACGTTGCAGTCAAAGCCAGTGAAGTTGGCTCACCATTAGTTGGTCAAACAATGCCATTATCCGCCGTTAAAGATGAAGTTTTCTCAACTGGAATGATGGGTAAAGGATTAGCTATCCTACCTACCACTGGCGAGGTACATGCACCATTTGATGGCCAAGTCGTCTCAGTCTTTCCCACTAAACATGCGATTGGCTTAAAATCCAACACTGGCATTGAATTACTCATCCATTTAGGACTAGATACCGTCAACCTGAAAGGTGAACATTTCGATACTCAGGTTAAGGTTAACGACATTGTTAAAGCCGGTGACTTATTAGAAACCTTTGATATCAAAGCTATTGAAGCAGACGGATATGATATGACAGTACCTATCATTGTCACTAACACTAAAGAATTTAATTCAATTAAAACTGTCAGTTTAGGCAATAATGTTAATTTCGGTGATGAAATTTTAAGTACCACTGTTTCTGAAACTGGAAATGAAAAATCTGAATCACTTCAACAAGCGTAATCACGAGAGTCTGGATCTTTGTCCAGGCTCTTTTTGCTTACCGTGTATTTCATCAATTCAGGTTTCAGATGTACAAACTTGTAATTACATCCGACAACTTGTATACTACCCTTGTAGTCATATTCGCATGACATCAATTGGAGGCTTAAAATGAAAACTAAAACTAGAAAACAAGGTAATTCAATAACATTAACCGTCCCAAGTACATTCAACATTGCTGCTGGTGTTACTGTGGAACCTGAACTAACCACCGATGGCATTTTTTATCGCTTCGTTGAAGAGAATCCGATTCTAAATTTTGACGCAGAGATCCTAACCGATTTAATCGCCGAGGAAACTCCTAGCTACAAACTAGTAGATGAATTTAAAAAGCGCCAACAAGCCATTCCACAGGCACTCAAACAAATTGAGCAAGAAACCTTAGCAAACGAATCGCCTATGACTAAGGAACAGTTAAAAAAAGATATTGGCTTATGAGGTTGTTCCTTCCCATCAAGTTAAAAGCTATTTAAAAAAGTTAAAGGAACTGAACTCAAACAAGCCTTTACAACCATTATTTACGATTTAATTGCAATTACACCAACCGCCGGTAACCAAAAGAAAGGTGACCTCGCTGGTATTTACGTTCAATTACTTGACTGCTGAAATGCTCAAGTAACCATCACTGGCTAAATTGTTCCTGTATACCATATCGGTGTTCTAGCCGGGGACTTGTAAATCAGGTCCCTCCTGGTAAGCGTGATAGCTTTCGTACCATGCAACTGTTGGCTTTACTTTCATTATCTTCGAGTAATATTAGATTTCAGCTTATTTGGCAACTTCGTCCAAATAAGGCTAGCCTTGTCGCCACTTCTTATTCATCAGTTCAGTACTTTGTTTTAGGCTTACTTCAGATTCCGTCTTGCGGCAGATACCCTTGCCTTCAACTCGTGGATCTGACTACTGCGGCCCACAGCGGACTCACACCGCCTAGTTATCACCCATGCCGGGTGTACAAAAAATTGACTTGAGTAAAAAACAATTACTCAAGCCAATCTACCAGTTCTTTTTACAAAATATGTTCATGCGTCATTGATTTGGGGTTACTTTGACCATAATAAGCGTTATCACCGTGCTTGCGATAGTAATGTTTATCCAATAAATATTGTGGTACTGAAGGGTCAGTATGCCCTGATAATTGCATGGTATGATATGCCGTTTCAGCGACAACTTCCAACACCTTCGCATTATAAACTGCTTTATCCGGAGTTGCCCCCCAAGTAAATGGGCCATGATCTTGTACTAAGACACCTGGTACAGCATCTGTATCCAATTGATATTTTTTAAACGTTTCAACAATAACACGGCCGGTGTTTCCCTCATAATCATCGGTAATTTGTTCCCGACTGAGTTGTGGTGTCACTGGTACAGGGCCATAGAAAGTATCTGCATGCGTGGTTCCACAAGCGGGTACATCCATTCCAGCCTGCGCAAAGGAAACTGCCCATGGTGAATGAGTATGGACAATACCGCCAATTTCAGGAAATTCACGGTATAAAATTGCATGCGTTGGCGTATCGCTAGAGGGATTCAACTCGCCCTCAACAATCTGACCGTCCAAATCTACCACGACCATGTCATTCGGTTTCAATTTATCATAGGCGACACCGCTTGGTTTAATGACAAATAGCTCTTTATCACGATCAATACCGCTCACATTTCCCCATGTGAATGTTACCAAATTTAACTTTGGTAATTGCATATTCGCCTCATAGACTTCTTGTTTCAACGTTTCAAGCATGATCGTCAACCTCCGTTTCAGCCTTTGCAAATACCTCGTCAATAAATTGCTTAGCCACTTTGATTTCCTTAACTGGGTTTGAGCTTGTCTCACTCCACATCTCAATCATGTAAGGACCATTGTACCCCAATGACTTCAATATTCTTAAACAGCCAACGAAGTCAACAGCACCCTCACCAAACGGTACATTTTTAAATTTACCTGGGAAATCACCATGAACTGGTAATGTATCCTTTAAATGAACCGCAGCAATATTATCAATGCCATGTTCCAACTCGTAACCAACATCATTTTCTGGCCAAGCAGATAAATTACCGATATCCGGGTAGGCTTGTAACCAAGGACTATGAATCAACGTCTTAATATGTTGAACCTTGGAGATTGAATTAATAAACGGATCATCCATGATTTCAATTGAAAGCATAACTTCATATTTTTCAGCCATTTTGACACATTTAGTCAAGTTTTGTAGAAACAATTGCCGAGTTAGGGGTGACTTATCTTCATAATAAACATCATAACCGGCTAATTGGATATTTCTAATGCCAAGTCGAGAAGCAAGTTTAATCGCTTTTAACATCATTGACAACGCCGTCTCGCGACTTTTAAGCTGCAGTGACCCTAGTGGGAACCGCCGATGACCACTTAAACACATCGATAAGATTGGCAAATTATTACGAACAATGGCTTGATGTACAGCCTCAACTTCATTACTATCCCAGTCTAATCGTGCTAAGCGTTCATCACTTTCATCAACTGACATTTCAACGAAATCAAACCCCAAGTCTTTCGCCAATTTTAATTTCTGATTCCAGTCCATTTGATGTGGTAAAGCTTTTTCATAGATTCCAAGCATTTATATCAGCCCCAATACTTGGTTATTTCATCCCGTAATGCTTTTGCAGCAGCATGTGGATCATCTTGACCAGTAATTGCTCGACCAGCAATAAATGTAAAGACAGGAACACCTTTAAAGAGTTTCAAGGTATCAACGGTTAAACCACCAGTAACTGAAACTTTAAATCCCATATCAATTAGCTTTTTAACAACTGATAAATCTTTTTCGCCCCAAACTTCACCAGCCAATAAAGCATCTCGGCTTTGATGATAGACAGCTTGATCAATCCCAATCTCACGCCACTTTTTGGCTTGATCCCAAGTCCAATCGCCATACAATTCAACTTGTAAGTCATTCAATTCTTTCTTAGCAGCTTGCATCGTTGGGATCGTTGCACAACAAATCATTGTCATCCAATCAGCGCCAGCATCTTTACTGTGTTTTGCCACAGTTCCACCAGCATCTGCACACTTAGTATCAGAAACGACAATCTTATCTGGGAACATATGCCGTAAACAACGGACTGCTTTAACACCCTCTTGTAATTGTAAAATAGTTCCAGCTTCAACAACATCAACTTCAGGACCAGCCTGTTTGACAATTCCAAGTGCGTCTTCCAAAGAATCCTGATCCAAAGCAATTTGTAAATTTGGTCTAGTCATAACTAACAATCTCCTAATCTTTAATCAATATTAATATCGATATCTAAATCATCATGAACTTCTTCTTCTTTAGAGCCTTCCTTTATCTTGGGCTTGATTAGGGAAAGCGTTACCCCAGTGATACAAGCACCAATTAGTAGCGCTGCTAAATAGAGGAAGGGATTACTTGCAACTGGAATGGTAAAGATTCCACCTGAAAGTAATGGTACCGTAACACCCCACGACAAAATCAAGCCATCAGCAATTCCCGATCCTAATACAACTGCAGGTATCACTCGAATCGGGTCTTCAAAGGCAAACGGCAAGGCACCTTCAGTAACCTGACACATTGACATAATAATTGCAGCTTTCGCATTTTCACGATCAGCTTTCGTATACTTATGTGGTGAGAATAACAATACAGAGAGTGCAATCCCCAATGGCGGTGCCATCGCAGCAACGTTTTTACCTGCCGCTGGACCCCAGACGCCTGAAGATGCAAACGCAGTAACAATCGCAAATGAGATTTTATTAACTGGTCCACCCATATCAAACCCCGTCATACTACCAAGTAAGAATCCAAGTACAAATCTTGAAGCATGATTCATACCCATAAAGAATTTGACTGCGGCCCCAGTCAATGCGGCTAACGGTGGACCGATGACGTACATAACTAATACTGTCTCTAAAATCCCGCCTAATAATGGAATAATAACTAATGGCACCATCGACTTAACTGACTTCGGCAACTTCCAACTGTTACACCAGAGAACTAACATCCCAGACGTAATCCCGACAATAATCCCGCCTAAAAAACTAGCATTAACCACCGTCGAAAGATAACCACCTAACAAGCCAGGTGCGATTGCCGATTTACCGGCAATCGAATATCCAATCCCAGCAGCCAGAACCGCAATCATAATCGAAAAGCCATCATTACCAGCTGCAAGTAGATAATAAGAAAACGAGCCTTTAGTCTCTGTTTCACCTATAATTCGGGCAATTGCGGTACAAAATCCAGACATAATGATAAGAGGAATCATATAAGATAATCCACTTAAAAAGTGTCTTTTTAAGTTGTCGATTTTAAATATATCCCGATACATGTCCTACCACTCCTTAAAGTTTATGACACTCAACTAAAATTA
The DNA here is from genome assembly GCF_005405065.1 of Lactiplantibacillus nangangensis. Classification (GTDB taxonomy): domain Bacteria; phylum Bacillota; class Bacilli; order Lactobacillales; family Lactobacillaceae; genus Lactiplantibacillus; species Lactiplantibacillus nangangensis. The sequence goes on from NZ_BJDI01000001.1 coordinate 204,232, forward strand.
ATTAGCAACCTGCAACTTCTTTTGGATTGTCCGTAATAAACTTTCAGGCGTTTGAATGGCAGTATTGGTTGGAACTTTGACAACTGCCTTTCCATGAAACCGATCTTCACCAGTAATAGCAACATCGGCAGCGATAATAACAATATCAGCCGCTTGGATTTGCTCTTCCGTCAACTGGTTTTCCATCCCAGCACTACCTTGCGTTTCAACATGCGCTTCCATTTCCAAGCTCTTAGCCGCACTAATTAATTTTTCACGAGCCATATAAGTGTGTGCAATTCCTACGGTACAAGCCGTTACACCAACAATTTTCATAACTACATACCTCCAGATTTTTCTAATATTTTTTTGAAATCGATTACATTGTTTTCTGTTAATAACCGTTGCTGAACATCTTTATGAGTTAACGCTGCCGAGAGATGCGATAGTATCTTCAGATGGTTAACATCTCGATGCTGTGTCGGGACTACCAACATGAAGATTAATTTAATTGGCTTTCCATCTAAGCTATCCCATTTCAGATCTTGGTTAGTCTTAAAAACTGCGATAGCTGCATCTTTAACAACATCGGATTCACCGTGAGGAATCGCAATGCCATTTTCCATTCCAGTAGGGCCAATCGCTTCACGGTCAAGTACAGCTGCATAAAAAGCATCTTTATCACTGATGACGTCATTCTTTTCAAGCATAACGCTCATTTGATATAGCGCTTCTTTTCTTGTTTTCACATTTGCATGCAAATTAATATTGTCTTTTATCAAATCATTCATAATTTCACTACCTTCAATTGATAAACCTTTTCTATTGGTAATTACCTGACATTCTACTTAACCCATATTTGTAACGGGCGAACAAATGAATATCGAAATCCAGTAATCTTTGCAATTGATTCTTTTTGATGAATCTTAAGTAGGATATTGTGATTCTTATGAAGGTACGAGAAGTAAATAACACCATAGGCCAGTACAACCAGTAGCGCAATCACATAATGATTCTGAACACAGAGAATTACGCCTGATAAAATTAAAAATAATCTTATATAACTGATTAAAGTGTTCCAACAGTATATAGTTCTACCTTTTTGATGTTCCACGTTATACCAATAGAATAACCTACGCTTCCGGCCGATAACCGCCAACCTCCTTTCTCAAGGAGTTAATAACTTTTGCATCAAAAGTTGCTTGATTTTGAGTTCTTTGGCGCATCAATAATGAAAGTCCAAATGCCGGCACCGGAATATTTAAATCCATTCCTGATTTAACTGCATCTGCACAAGCACTACTTGAATGAATGACTGTGCTGACATCATCCAGCTTCTTGTTTTGATCCAACGCATGATACATTAATTCCATTAACCAACCACGAATCACAGCCGACTTATTCCAGGTATAAGCAACATTCTTTAAGTCATAGTCAAATGGGCTAGCATGTAATAGATCAAACCCTTCACCAATAACTTCCATCATTGAATGTAAAATTGCATTATGAATAACTTTTAAGTAATGACCACTGCCCGATTTACCGGTATACAGCAAGCCGTCTTCAGCTGCCATGGACTTAAGTAATGGTTCAATGTATTCGTAAGCGCTTTCATCTCCGCCAACCATAAAACTGGCACCATGTAATGCCCCGTATGTCCCACCAGATGTCCCGATGTCCATAAAGAAGACCTTCATGTCAGCAAATTCTTTAGCTCGTTCAACAGAAACGTGATAGTCCGAGTTACCACCGTCAATCACAATATCATTTTCAGAAACTAGCTTTTTCAATCGTAACAAAGTTGAATTGGTAATCTTACCAGCTGGCAACATCACCCAAATAACTTTTCGTTCCGTATCCTTTTGTAATTGGTCTAAAGAATCAATTGTCTCGATACCATCGGCATTTGCTTTCTTTAACACATCCACACTAACATCAAATCCAACCACCTGGTGTCCATGCGCTTTCATGTTAAGCGCTAAATTATAACCCATTTTTCCGAGACCTATTAAGTATACTTTCATAATTTACCATCCTTCATTTCATTAATATTGATTGCGACGCTAATAAGAATGTCGCATCACCCTCTTAAGTTCAAATTTTTCATTAGTTATAAAATTCATTAATTATTTGCAGAACCGCAGGAACATCCTTAGCAGCAACTAGTTGAGTCATTGTTTTCTTAGAAGCTAACAGGCGATCAAAGTATTTATACACTTCATCTAGTGACAAAGTTTTTAAATCTTTCTGACTGAATCCAATGAAGAACACGATCTTAACAGTATCATCACCCCATTGAATACCACCTGGATTAATAAAGATCGAGATACTAGACTTATTTACGTATTTGCTAGCTGTGTGCGGAATAGCGGCCAAGCCTTTTTCAATAACTGTCGAAGCTACCTTTTCACGTTCAAGTGCTGCCTCAATAACTCCAGATTTTGCAAACTTTTTAGCAATCAGGTGTTCACCCACATAGTTAATTACCGCTTGTTGAGTATTTAACACTTGATTAACAAATATTAGCTGAGAACTCAACAATGTCATAAATGCATTAGAAGTTGGTTGTTTCTTGCCTAATATTTCATTAATCTGTTTCTTCAAAAGAACCCGTTCTGCTTCATTGAAGAATGGCTCAATTACTACAACTCGCTGATTTGGAATATCCAATGGTAACGTACTAACAATTAAATCCTCTGAAATCTTGGTTCTAAATAATTCTGATACCGAGATAACCCGTCTAACTACAACTTCACCATTAAAATAACGACGAATCCTTTGGGTCAGCAAACGTGCGGTACCCATTCCTGTGCTACATACAACAACGATATTGACAAAACTCTTAATTTGAGCTGTTGGTTGATTGCGTTCTAGAAAGGCTTCAAAGTGAAGCGCTAGATAAGCAATCTCATTCTTATCCATCGTAACCATGAATCGTTGATCAATCTTTTGGCTTAATTCGAAGGCTAACTCAAAAGATTGAGGATAAAGTTTGATAATTTCCTTGGTATAAGGATTAAAAGCCTGTAATCCCACTTGAAAACGATGCAATGCCGGTTCCAAGTGAATTGCTAAGTCATTGATGAGTTGGTCATCATAATCTGCGAGTTCGTCAGTCAAAAACAAAGAAAACGTTTGCAATTTCGCATTTAGCTTAGTATGTTGCTCAAAATCAGTAACTTCAATTCGATTCTTTTTCGCAGCTAAAATATGAATATTTAAATATTCTTGTTCAGTCACAGGAATATTAATTTTCAAAGTTGTTTCCAACAATTTAACCAACACTCTGGTCTCTTCACAAAACTGATTAACACCATAATCACTATCTTGTAGAAAGCGATCATTCTTAATTCGTAGCGTCGAAATACAAATATGAATCAGCAGCGATTGATATTGATATTCCGTAAAATTTAACTCCGTCTTGATCTGTAATTCATGTAAAACTGTTTGAACCTTATTTAGCGAGTCCTTATCTATTAATTCGTTCAAAGAACTCGGAAAGTTAACCACACGGGCATTTGCTTTGACCGATTCACGCCAATATCGTGCAACGATTTTACTTGCAATGTTGCGCTTATTGCGTTCAGTACCTTTCACATAAAGACCATGATTATCGCTCAATAGCTGCAGATGGTGCTTGGCTAATGATATTTTTATTTGTTTAATATCACGATCTAAAGTGCTCCCACTGATATAAAAGCGCTCGCATAATCGCGCCATTGTTATTTCATGATCTGAGATCAACAGTTTTAACAAAATCAGACTTTCACGCCCAACTGCATCAAGATTTAATAACTGTGCATCATCCTGAAATTTTTGTTTAAACTTATCGAAGTCACCTTCAAAATAGATACCAACATTACGTTTGCGAATTAATCTAACATCTGTTCCATTCAGAGCCTCCTCTACCAAATCAAGATACTTTGGAACTTTTTTCCTAGAGACATCTAACAACTTAGTTAATTCTGAATAGTGCACTAAATCCTTGGAATAAATATATGCAATAACTCTTTGAACGTCATCACTTACTTGTTCGTCCATACCATTACTAGTTGTCACATAATCACCTCTTGGCTACATTCATAATACTAATGGCTAATGAGCTATCTTCAAACGTCAAAAATGGAACTAATATAAGTTCCGCAATATTAACTATTACAATTAAGGCTAACTGGCAATAACAATCATTAGTGTAATCATTTACGCAATGTTTTGACAAAACTTTCTGAAAATCATTTATACTACCAATAGCAATTAATGATAGACAATTTATTATAAATTTGCCCTCTGTAATAATTATTTGATTCTAACTAACATCCAAACATTTCACTTGTATCATTGCCACAGCTACCATCGTTTTCTTATCAAATTGTTGTTAGAATCAGATGTTTCATAACAAAAACCGTCATCACTGACGTACAGTGATGACGGTTTTTCGTTTACTATTCAGTCAACAATCCATAAAATAATTGCTGCGAACTATTTTTCAGTACCTTGACCATCCCATTCACGTTCCATAATGGCTTTCAACTCACTGATCAGTGGTTCTCGTGGATTAGCAGTTGTACATTGATCTTCGTAGGCCAACTCGGCTAACTTGTCAACAGTCGCGTCAAAGTGATTCTTTTCAACTCGATTAGCTTTCAAAGACAGCGTCACGTCCATCGAATGTGCCAAATCAACATAAGCTTGAACCAAGCTTTCCTTCAACTCTTCGTTCGTCTTGCCTGCCAGTCCCAAGGCTCTAGCGATATTAGCATAATCTGACAGCGCTGTATTGTGGTTATACTTTGGCCACATCGCTAATTTAGTGGGGATTTCCGCATTATATCGAACAACTTGCGGATACGTGATTGCAATTGCTAAACCGTGAGGTAAATTGAACTCCCCGCCCAGCTTATGAGAAATGGAATGATTAATCCCTAAGAACGCATTTGCAAAGGCCATCCCTGCAAGAGTAGACGCATTATGCATCTTTTCGCGCGCCAACTTGTCTCCGTCGTAGGAAGCTTTCAAATATTTAAAGGCCAGTTGCAACGCTTGGATCGACCAACCACGCGTAAAATCTGACGCCATCGTTGAAACGTAGGCTTCTGTAGCATGCGTAATGACGTCTAATCCTGTCCATGCTGTCGTCCGCTTAGGCACTGTTTCAACAAATTGAGGGTCTACAATCGCAATATCTGGTTGCATAGCGTAATCCGTAATTGGGTACTTCACATGGGTTTTTGAATCAGTAATAACCGCATATGGTGTCACTTCTGACCCAGTCCCAGAAGTTGTTGGAATCCCAACATAAGTCACCTTATTGGCAACTGGGACCCGATAAGTCCGCTTCCGAATATCCAAAAATTTTTGTTTAGCACCCAAGAAGGATGCCTCAGGGTGCTCGTAAAAGAGCCACATTCCTTTTGCCGCATCCATCGCTGAACCACCACCTAATGCAATGATTGTATCCGGTTGAAATGCCTTCATCCGAGCAACGCCCTTATAAACAGTCTCTGTTGATGGATTAGGTTCAACTTCTGAAAAAATATCAATATCAACTGGTTCTGGTCGCCGATTTAACACCGTCGTAACTCGATCGGCATAACCAAATTCGACCATCCCAGGATCACAAACGATGAAGACTTTCTCAATTCCAGCCATGTGTTCTAGATATTGAACAGAGTTACGCTCAAAGTAAACTTTTGGTGGCATCTTGACCCATTGCATGTTATTCCGACGTTTCGCAACTGTTTTGATATTAATCAGATCCATATCTGTGACATTATGAGAAATCGAGTTGCCACCATACGACCCTGTTCCCAGGGTTAACGATGGCGTCATATTATTGTAAATGTTACCTAAACCACCAACTGAGGATGGTGTATTAATTAAAATCCGACAAGCAGGCATTGCCAATCCGAATTTTTTTACAAGCTCGTCATCTGTGGTGTGTAACCCAGCAGTATGACCTAAACCACCATAGTGTAATAATTCATTACACCGCTTGAAAGCCGAGGTATGCGAATCCGCCTTATAAACAGTCAAGACGGGTGATAACTTTTCACCAGACAATGGGAATTTTACGCCAACACCATTAATTTCTGCAATTAAAACACGACAATTAACAGGAACGTCTTGCAAGCCAGCCATCTGTGCAATCTGATAAGCAGATTTTCCTGCAACAGGGCCACGAACAGTATGCCGGTTGGGATCAATCACTGCATCACTCAATGCTTGGACATCCTTTGACTTGACCCAGTAACAGCCCAATCGGATAAATTCGGCCTTCACTGCCGCATAGATTTCTTTATCGATGACCGCACTATTTTCTGATGCACAAATCATCCCATTATCAAATGTTTTTGATAACACAATGTCATTAACTGCTTGTTTAATATTTGCCGTCTTCTCGACATAAGTCGGGCCATTACCAGGGCCAACACCTAAAGCTGGCTTACCAGATGAATAGGCAGCAGTTACCATGCTAGGACCACCAGTAGCCAAAATGGTTGCCACATCAGAATGATGCATTAAGGCATTGGTAGCATCAATATTTGGCTTTTCAATATAAAGTACTGCATCCGCTGGCCCACCTGCAGCAGTAATTGCTGCTTGCATAATTCGAGCTGTTTCAGAACTTGCTCGCTGGGCTTGAGGATGAAAACCAAAGATAATCGTGTTCCGACCTTTTAACGAAATTAAGGTTTTGAAAACGACTGTTGACGTGGGATTTGTCACAGGAGTGACCCCTGCAACGATCCCAACTGGCTCCGCTATCTCCATCAGCTGGGTTTCATCATCATCTTTTAAAATTCCGACTGTTTTATCGTGACGAATACTATTCCAGATATACTCGCTAGCATAAATATTCTTGATAGCTTTATCTTCAACAACACCACGGCCAGTTTCTTCGACTGCTAATTTTGCTAATTTCATATGATTATCAAGTGCTGCAACAGCGACTTTTTCACATAAATCATCAATTTGCGCCTGTGTATATGTTTTTAATTCTGCCAATGCTTTTTTAGAACGTTGGACAAGTGAATCTACTTCAGTTTCAACTTTTGAATTTTGGTTGGTTTTAATCATATCGGGTTCCTCCACTGAAATCTTTGTGAATCATTTTACAATCGTTATTATAACTAACTCATTTAAAAATGCAACCGATACTTTTTATAAAATCTAAAATTCAATCATATCAAGGGTTACACATTCCCAACCCGGTGGGCTTTTGACCGTCCCAGAAACGGCAAAAATAAAGTTCATCGTTGAACAAAGTTCCTGGTTTAAGACCACTTTTTAAACTCGATTAGTCATCCATGTTTCCCAATCTCGTGTATGACATAATATCTCCCCTAAAAAAGCGAGCCCCAGTTCATCAAGAACTGAAGCTCGCTTTTCCAACCTTAAACTAAGGTCGTCCAAATCAATTGTAAATTCAAGATAATCAAAATAACTGCCACGACCCATGAGGTGTATTTAACCCATGGCCGATTGGCAAAGACACCCATCAACTTTTTATCACTGGTAAAAATAATCAGCGGAATCATTGCAAATGGCAACGCAACTGACAAGAAGACTTGCGATAAGGTCAATAGGCCTTCGATTTTTGCTTCATTACCATGATAGTAAACCGCAAAAATCAGCACTGGCGTAATAGACAATAACCGCGTCAACAACCGTTGTGCCCATAATGGCATCCGTAAATGAATAAAGCCTTCCATGATGATCTGACCAGCTAACGTCCCAGTAATCGTGGAGCTTTGCCCAGACGCTAACAACGCAATTGCAAACAGCATACTGAGCATCGGGCTAGCAATCGCCCCAACGATTTTCGAATTATTCAGTGCGTTGAATAAATCGGCGAAACGGCCCAGATCACTGTGCGTGCCGAAGAACAGCGCTGCCCCTAAGATCAGCAATAAACTGTTAACGACAAAGGCCAACGTTAATTGAATATTCGAGTCCGCAATCGTGAAACGAATCGTCTTACGAACGGAAGCTTCATCATGAATATCATATTTCCGAGTCTGTGAAATGGATGACCCTAAATACAAATCATGTGGCATCACCGTGGCCCCAACGATCCCTAAGGCCAAATACAACATTGGTTGATTGGTCAGAATCTCAGCTCGCGGCACGTACCCGCCTAAAACACCCAAGGCGTCCGGTTTAGATAAGAACACTTCATAAGCAAAAACGAACAAGATGACAGCCACTAAAGTCGCCACAATCGCTTCAATTTTATGGAAGCCTAATTTCATCAGGAATAAGAGAATCAACACATCAAATGCCGTAATGGTAATCCCGACAATCAATGGAAATCCGAATAAGAGCTCTAACGCAATCCCTGAACCAATAATTTCAGCAATATCAGTCGCCATAATGGCTAATTCTGTAATGACCCATAAACCCAAGCCGGCCCATTTTGTGGTCCGTTCTCGGGTAAGCTGCGCCAGATCTCGACCAGTCACGATCCCCAGTCGCGCAGACATGGCCTGCAACAACATCGCAATTAAACTAGAGAGCAAGACGACGCTCAGCAAGGTGTACTTAAAACTCGCACCCCCACCGATCGACGTGATCCAGTTCCCAGGATCCATATACCCAACCGCAATTAACGCGCCTGGCCCGGTATAAGCCAATAAGGTCCGGAAATAGCCTTTATCTTCCGGGACCTCAATCGTCCCATTGATTTCATCCAGACTCTTGCGTTGGGTGCCAGTTTCTTTAATGAATTTACTGGACTTCTTCTTTTCGCCCGTTTCTTTTTTCAAAACGGTACGCCCTCTTTCCGCGTATCACAACTCCTGAGGGGGTTGAGTTCAATTTTTTGTTTTAACGCACAACGATTACAGAGATTGGCGCTTTACGTGCTAAACGTGGGCCAATCGCACCCGCAATCTTCGAATGTGCAAATTCCGTATCGGCACCCGTGACGAGCAAGTCTGGTTTAAAATCTGGAATGACTTGTTCCAAAATCACGTCGTCCACATCGCCGCCTTCATAGACGAGCGGTTCAACGTCCTTAATGCCACTAGTTTCAGCTAACTTAACATAGTCTTGCACGACCTGCTCGACATGTCTTCGTTTCGCCTGAATCTTAGATGGCGTTAGTGAATCAAAAATATTGATATCTTCACTTTCCATCACGGAAACGATTCCCAACGGCACGTCATAATCCCGCGCAAGCGTAGTGGCATACCGAAAAGCCCGTTCAGAAGACGTATTATCATCCTCATCCACAGTCAAGAGAATCCGCCGATAGATCAACGGTTCATTCATTTTACTGCTATCCATTTTTAATCCTCCTCATTGGTTTGAATTGGTAATGACCATTATTATTATAACGCTTTAGTCTGGCTAACGTGACCGTTCCACAATTCTTTGCCGAACAGTGTTAAGCCTTGTGCGGCAAGGCCGCCAGCGTCTCTTGTAACCAGGTCACGTAATAATTTTCGCGGCCAAGGGCGTGCTGCAAAATTAAATAATGCCCAAAGTTTTCAGTTTGGGATTTTTTAGTTGGAAAAACTGTCGTCAAACGGGCTTGCAAATGTTGTAGTTTTTCTGAATGGAGCTGCAATTGTTCGCTTAACATCTCTGGCAAACGCGGATCACGACTCGTACGAATAAAGTAGAGTTTTAAAATAAACTCGTCCTTAGTCGCCGTCAACTCTGGCGTCCCAGCCGTGATCCAAGTTGTCAAAATAGCTTGGCCAGTCGTGGTAATATGGTAGAGCTTTTTTTCTAGCTTCTCACCACTAATTGTAATTTCATGGGTAATATACCCCTGTTCCTCTAACCGCTTTAATTGCGGATAAACCTGACTATGCTGCGCTTGCCAAAATTCTCCGATTTCGTGATCAAAAGCTTTCGTTAAATCGTAACCCGTCAACGGTTGTTGATTTAGCAAGCCTAAAATGACGAATTGTAGTTTATTTTTTTGCGCCATGAGATACTCCTCCTTGACGAATCATTAAGTTCAGTATACACTAACCTTGTTGTTTAAAACATGTAATGAATGACACGTTTTAATTTACTTAATTTGATTGAGAGAGGTTTACTAACATGACAAAAACATTTAAAACATTAGACGATTTTTTAGGCACCCATTTTATCTATACTTATGACAATGGTTGGGAATATGAATGGTACGCGAAGAATGATCACACCGTCGACTACCGGATTCACGGCGGCATGGTCGCTGGTCGTTGGGTTAAAGACCAAGAAGCCAATATTGTCCTATTAACTGAAGGTATTTATAAGGTTGCTTGGACAGAACCAACTGGGACTGACGTAGCGCTCGACTTCTTGCCAAATGAGGGTAAAGTCAATGGGACAATTTTCTTCCCTAAGTGGGTCCAAGACCATCCTGAAATCACCGTCACTTTCCAAAACGAACACATCCCTTTAATGGAAGCTTCACGCGAAAAGTATGCGACTTATCCTAAACTAGTGGTCCCTGAATTCGCCACCATCACTTACATGGGTGACGCTGGTCAAAACAACGACGACGTGATTAGCGAAGCGCCTTATAAAGGCTTGCCAGATGACATTCGTAATGGCAACTACTTTGACCAAGACTACCATCGCTTAAACAAATAATGTTTCACGTGAAACATTAAAACGGTCAGCACAAAATTTGTGCTGACCGTTTGCTGTTCGTACGATTAATCGTTAGTCACATCTAAATTGACTTGTCCGAGTTGTTGATCAAAACTAGCTTCCCAATGTCCTGCGGTTAAATGTGGTGGTAGCACAAATGTCCCTGATGAAACGCGTTGGCCAGCCGTTAAAGTCTTCCCTTGTTCCGCCAGTTTGCCCACCAACCAGTGTAACGACTTTAACGGATTTCCGAGTACTTCGCTAGCCGTCCCAGTTTTAAGCACTTCACCATCATGGGTTAACCGACAGTTAACGGTCGCAACTGCGTCAGCCGAAGCAAACCGTTGATCTGTATCTAATTCCTCGCCATAGACCACTAAGCCACCCACGGCAGCATCCGCCACAACTAAGTTTTTTGGTAAACTTGGAAACCAATCAGCAAAGCGTGAATCCGGCAACTCTAAGCCAGGGGCAACGGTCGTTTTGTGCCATAAATCAGTTAACGTATCGGTCGCTGCCAAATCTTCCTTAGCTTTAAAGACAAGCTCAGCTTCGACTAATGGCGCCATTAATTGGCCCAATCGAACCGTTGCTGGCGCGGCTAAGAAATGAGTCGTGACTTGTGCCCCATATAGCGGCGAGTGTGCCGCGAACATCTTCTGGGTTTCCGCACTAGTCAACGAGACTTTATACCCGCCGACTGGTTGCTGCTTTAACACCGTTAATTGATCCTGTACGCGATATGCGGCGTCTTCATCCGGCACGGCAGCGGTAAAATCCGCCATTGTTAAAGCGTGTTGCGTTTGAGCAGCATCAAATAGTTGTTGTGCAAATGCTGTTTCTGTTGTAGTGGTTGTCGTCATAAAATCAGACTCCATTTCTATGTGTGTTTTTTTCGTTCATCTATGTGTTGGAACGATTATGTGTTTAGCTTTTAAGCTAATTCAAAATACGACTATGTGATCTAAACCATGGCCAGTTTTGACGAACCCGTTATCAGGACGTTGCCATCCTCAAAACGTTGTGTCGTCAGTGGACTAATTACCTTTGACCAATGATGTTGGTAACTAGCCACCTGAATATCCGATTTCATCGTCCTCACCACCTTAAAATATGACAAAAAAACGACCTTCACCAACTTCAGCGAGTCAGTTAAAGGACGTTTAAAACGGGTTACCACCTTTGTTCGTGTTCATTTCACAATAAACACCTTAGCACGTACAGCAAAATTGCGATACGCCGGCACACTAATGGGTGCCATCCAGAACCGCCTCCAACTTAATTTCGGGGTTCAACTCAAAGGTGATCTTTATCAAGTCGTCATGACTGCCTTTCACCAAGCTGCAGCTCGCTAACTAGACTGACTTAATACCGTTCCTTCTCTTTGCTTTTAATCAGAATTTAATTTATGAATTGAGTTTAGCGCCACTTTCAGTTAATGTCAATCACTTTATTAAAAATAAATGTGTAAAGCACAAAAATCGTGCGTCCACTTGACTGACACGTCACGAGGGCTCACGATTTTAATTGTCTGTTCAGTTTTATGAATTATTGCAAATTTAAAGCCACGTACTGTTCGGTGTGTGTATCGCGCAACGTATAATTGGGGGGTAAGGCATCGCGGTCCGCCTTAACGACGTGAAACCCAACGCGTGCATAGAACTTAAGCGCCCCTTCATTAGCCATCACACATTTTAACGTGAGCGGTTCAGTCGCATACTGTCGCATTTCGGTCAGTAAACTCTCACCAACGCCCTGCCGTCGAAATTCAGGGGCAACGAAAAGCAAATGAATGAAATTAGCTAGCCGATAGAGCGAACAAAAACCGGCGCGTTGACCATCGATCCAAGCAACCTGAATAAATTCACCCCGAGTATCATGGTCAAAATCGGCCAATCTGGGTGTTGTGACCCATGGAAAATCTTGTTGCCGGTCAATCAAGTAAATCTCAGCTAACGCCACGCGATCAGCGGCCGTTGCCGTTTTAATTTCAATTGTTGCCATCGTTGAGCCCTCCCCCATCATTAAAGTTATTATGCTAGTTTTAGGGGCAGAATACAACTCCGACCAATAGCACCCGCATTTTCAGCCGCAAAGAATCGCGCATAACCGTTTTTGAAAACTAGCATTCACCACGACACAAGCGGTATAATACAGCATAATCTGTCACGATGAAAGCAGGGGAAAAATGCGAACAGCAATTGTTACCGATAGTGCAAGTTACTTATCGGCCGCCGAAATTAAAAAATATCATATTTTTGTCGTTCCGATTACCGTTATCTTTGGCCAACAAACTTATCTGGAGAATGTTGAAATAACGTCCAAAGAATTTTATGAACGGATGCGGACGGCGCCTGAACTACCAACGACCACACAGATTACGCTCGGCCAAATGCAACAAATGTACGATCAATTGGCCGCCGATGGCTACGATGCCGTCATCAGTATCCATCTTTCTTCTGGTATTACCAGCTTCATCACTAACCTTGAAAGCTATTTACCGAATGTCACGAACATTAAAGTTTATCCGTTTGATTCTATGATTACCGCAGCTGGTGAAGCCAATATGGCAATGCTAGCCGCCAAACTCATTGCAGCTGGCAAAACACCTGAGGAAGTCATCACACAACTTGAACATTTGCGTGACACGACCGAGGTTTACTTTGTCGTCGACAATCTGAGCCATTTGGTCCGGACCGGCCGCCTTTCAAACGCTTCCCGCTTAGTTGGTAACCTCTTGCGAATCAAGCCCGTCTTGACCTTTGAGGACGGTAAAATCGTCGCTATTGAAAAAGAACGGACGATGCGCCGCGCTTATGCCGCAATCAAAGCCAAATTAGCGGCGGCCATCGCAGCCACTGATTATCCGTTACGCATCACGATTGTGAACGGGAATAATCCGAAGTTGCAAGCCGCTTGGGTCGCCGATATCGCTGAGAGCTTTCCAGGCTTAACAATCGATCAAAGTGAAATCGGTCCTGTCGTCGGCGTCCATGTGGGCGAAGGCGTCATGGGCTTATTCTGGGCAAAAGACTGGGAAAAATGGCCTGAATAAAGAAATAAAGTAGGACCGGTCCAACGCTTTTTCGCGTTAGGCCGGTCCTTTTAGTTAAGCTTTCGCTTTCTTCTTCTTTTTACCTTTTTTCTTGCTAGTTGGGGCTTAAGTTTTCGCCACTAGCTTACGAGCTTTCTTCAATAACTTTTTATGACCTGCTGCATCCAATTGCTCCCAAATGGCCGCCAATTCTGGGTCAACACTGGCCGCGACCAATTCTGGCTCAGCCGTCACGTTTGCCCCTAATAGCCACTCTGGATCTACCTGTAACACTGATGCCAACGTCACTACTTTGTCGTGTTTGGCAACATACTTGCTACTCAACCATTGACTGATCGAAGACCGACCGATACCAGTGGCCTTTGCCAATTGGGCTGAAGTCAGTTGAGCCTGCTTCATCGCGGTTTCAAGTCGTTCAGCAAAAATACTCATGCAGTTTCCTCCCGTCAGTTTTAGTGCAATGGATCCCAAGCTGGCAACCGACGTGCCGGTTCCTTCAGCAGTGCTTGGAATTCAGGCGCTAAGAATTGTTTGTGCACGACAACTTCGTAGACATAGTCATCGAACCAGTCTTGGGTCATCACAAAGTAACCTTTGTCACCGTTCGCTTCACCCCAACTATTTTCGACCTTCCACTTCGTCGGCGTGTCGTCCACAATATCAACACCTGTTAACGTCATCGCGTGACTAACCTCGCCTTCGCCCGTTTGTAAGCGTTGGGCCTTGGTCAAATGACCATTGATGCCAAATAACTTAGCAGATTCATACAAATGGCCATCCAAATAACCAGCCTTACGATCCATTTGGCGTAGCACATCGTTACCGAACCAAATCGTTTCACCAGATTTGAGCTGTTGTACGGCGACATCCGTTAACACACCCATATCCACGTTCAAAAATTCAATCGGTTTCCCACCAATAACATTGTCTTCATCAGGCAAGCTGTACAGCTGATTCAACGGCTTATCTGGTGAATTGGTGACCACAACATAGTCGTCCAGATTCGTGTCAAAATAGTCTTGATAGAAACTCTGTGGTGTTAAGCCAGTTTCACGATGATACTTTTTATCATCATCACGGTATTCCAAATCAAAAGTAGTCGGTGGCTCGCCAAAGGAATACGCGGCAATACGATAAACTTCTTGCAACATACTCTTCTCAAGCGATTGTAATTCAGCTTCATTCGCACCATTCATGACCAACTGACGCAGCTTTAAGCCATCTTTGCGTAATTTACGACTCATGACCTCTTGGAAATCACTCGTGTTCGTCGTGTTATACGTTTCTGGCATCACACTAGCTGGTACGACACCATATTTTTGCACTAAACTGGCGGCCATTGCCCACTGACCACCATCTTCACCGGGATTATCAAATAAGAACTGAACTAGCCGATCACTAATTGGTTGGCGTGCGGTTTGTTCAACGTTGCGATAAAACATGTTAGCGCGTTCAATTTTATCCCAGAAAAATAAGTAGTTCTCTGACAATTCAAAATCCTTAACGTGATACTTAGTCGCAAATTTGTGACGTAAGGTATTTAATAATGAGAATTCCCAACAACGGCCACTATGCTTCTGATTGCTGACCTTACCAGTGGGTAGCTCGATTGAAAAAGTTCGATCTAAGCGGCTAGCGGCTTGATTGTCATAGCTCGTTGCTTTGATCCCATTCTTGGTAATCGCGCGTGTCAAAACCGGTGCAAGTTGATCTTCCGCCTGCTTCGCTCGTAACGCGGCTAACGCGGTTTTCGTTAATTCAGTTGCCATTTAATTACCTCCATCAATACTCATTTAAAAGCAATTTTATATTGTTTGTCACAATTCTAGCCTTGTTAGCACTGGAGTTCAATCGAAAGTCGTCCAATTTGTTTACTTTTCTAAACAAAAAGCACTTCTAATCAAGACTACTCTGATTAGAAGTGCTGAATTTTTAATAACTGATTGAATTGACATTATGCCGTTTAGTGGCATTGGTATCCCAAAATGGGACTTTGACGACCCCTAAGACTTTGCCGGCGGGCACAAAGCCCCAATAGCGACTGTCGTTTGAGACCGAACGATGATCTCCCAAAACAAAGTAACTATTCTTAGGAACTTTAGTCGTTTTGATCGTCCAACTATATTTATCCGTCAGTCCGCTCAAATCCCAATTACCAGTCCCCTGTGTCCGCTCAAACTGGCTGATGAACTTCTCGCTTAAGGCTTTGCCGTTGACGTATAGCTTACCATCACGGGAACTAACTGTATCACCGGGCATCCCAATGACCCGTTTCACATATTTCACACGCTTTGACCGCGCATCAGGATCCACATTATGCGCATTAAATACAATTACGCTTAAATGCCTGACCTTGGCCGTCTTCACGACTGCGACACGCTCGTTATTCTCCAAATTTGGTTCCATCGATGGGCCATCAACCCGGACCATCGTGAAAACAAAGTGGCGAATCAACATGGCAATCAGCAGCCCCACAACGATCGGTAGGACCCAACTCATGATGTTCTTGAAAGTTTTCATCAACCCGTTTCTCCCTTATCCCCACTCTAACTTCCAATAATTATAGCCCAATTACCGGTCTTTGTCCGTTAATGGCTGATGGTTTTTACAAATTCGTAATCTCACAGTCCAATCTTTTTGATAGTGGTTCTATTGCCGCCTACCGGGTGAGGGGATTTAGGGCTGGAACGTGGTGGACACGTTTTGAAGCCTGAGGAGCGGTCTTCAAAGCCGGTCTTTTTCTAAGTCGTCGGCAGCCCACCGCCAACTAAGCAAAATTTCACCACTGAGCCCTAAATCCCCTCACCCTCACGGCTAACCAACGTTTCTTCTAATTTTAAGTCGTCTTCACTTATTTGGCAGAGACGCACTAACCTAGCCGATTGGTTGGGTCAAAGGATGATCTACTATGGCATTTTACTTGGTGTAACGCTATTTTGGCAAACCCAGTAAAAAAACAAGCTTATAGACTGGTAGCTTTGACAAGGCTAGTCGTATCCGTGGTATTTCAACATTTTCCAGAAACTTCTCACAGCTAAATTACAATCACACAGCGTGTCAAAAAATGAACAATCCCCCTAACTTTATACTCGCATCGTAGTCGTTGGTTTTGGTTTAAGCTAACTTAGCCGTGAGGGTGTCGTCATTTAGGGCTCAGTGGTGAAATTTGACTTAGTTGGCGGTGATTTTCCGGCAGCTTAGTCAAAGACCGGCTTCGGAGACCGCCCTTTGGCTCCGAACTGTGTCCACCACGTTCCAGCCCTAAATGACGACACCCGGTAGGCGGCAATAGAACGCCAAAAAACGCCAGCCATCACATGGATGACTGGCGCTAAAATTGATTAACTAATCTTGAACCTTGGCGATTCGACCTTGCTGAATATAAACACTCAAAATCGCGATATCGGCAGGATTGACCCCACTGATCCGTGACGCTTGGGCGATCGTCGCTGGTTGAATCTTCTTGAGTTTTTGATGGGCTTCAGTTGCAAGACCATCAATGGCATCATAGTCAATCCGATCAGGAATCTTCTTAGCTTCCATCTTCTTCAAATGCGCAACCCGATCTTCGGCTTTCTTAATGTAGCCAGCGTATTTGATTTGGATTTCAACTTGTTCCACAATGTGGCGTTCCAATGGTTCGGCTGGTGCTGGAATGAATTTCATCAAGTCATCATACCGCACTTCTGGCCGCTTCAAGAAGTCTGAAGCCAAAACAGCATCCTTGAGTTCCCCAGAATTGTGGTCATGTAAGAACTGATTGACGTCATCGTTTGGCTTAATTCTAATCTTGCCTAAACGGTCAAGTTCATCAGAAATCGCTTGCCGTTTTGCTTCAAAGGCGGTGTAACGATCATCATCGATCAAACCAAGTTCATGCCCTTTATCCGTTAACCGTAAGTCAGCATTATCATGACGTAAAATCAACCGATATTCGGCCCGACTCGTTAGCAAACGGTAAGGTTCGTTGGTTCCCTTAGTGACCAAGTCATCAATCATGACACCGATATAAGCGTCACTTCGCTTCAAGGTAAATTGACCTCGATCTAAGGCCCGTAACCCCGCGTTGATACCAGCCATCAAACCTTGACCAGCTGCTTCTTCGTAGCCGGAAGTCCCATTGGTTTGACCAGCCGTGTAAAGATTCTTAACCAACTTGGTTTCCAAAGTCGCTTTCAATTGATATGGCGCAACCACGTCATATTCAATGGCGTAACCGGGCCGCATCATTTCAGCGTCTTCCAAACCTTTGATCGAGTGCAAGATCCGTTGTTGCACTTCTTCAGGCATTGACGTCGATAAACCTTGGACATACCATTCATCCGTATTCCGGCCTTCTGGTTCCAAGAAGAGTTGATGCCGTTTCTTATCAGCGAAACGCACGATCTTATCTTCAATTGAAGGACAGTAGCGTGGCCCGACCCCTTCGATCACGCCAGTAAACATTGGCGCCCGGTCAAGGTTTTCACGAATGATCTTATGAGTCGTTTCATTAGTATAGGTTAACCAGCAAGATAACTGATGCGTCAGATCCAGATAATCTTCATCCTTAGTTTCAAAACTAAAGTGATGGGGTTCTGGGTCACCGGGTTGTTCTTCCGTCACACCGTAATCGATCGTATTGCCATCAACCCGTGGTGGCGTCCCAGTCTTGAAGCGTTCGAGATCAAAGCCCAATTTTTCCAAATCGCCAGACAACTTCATGGCTGGTTGCGAGTTGTTAGGGCCGGAAGAATACATCAATTCACCGATGATAATCTTCCCACGCGCAGCGGTCCCAGTGGTCAAAACGACACTCTTAGCACTGTAACGCGCCCCGGTATTC
This sequence comes from Lactiplantibacillus nangangensis, assembly GCF_005405065.1. GTDB lineage: Bacteria > Bacillota > Bacilli > Lactobacillales > Lactobacillaceae > Lactiplantibacillus > Lactiplantibacillus nangangensis. Next base: position 222,684 of record NZ_BJDI01000001.1, read on the forward strand.
GTGATGACCCCTTTACAGACGCCATCTTCCACGATCAAGCCGTCCACGATGCCTTGGCGTAACGTCAAATTAGGTTCGCGTTCAATCGTATGCTTCATTTCTGAATGATAGGCATGCTTATCAGCTTGGGCCCGTAACGCACGCACTGCGGGACCTTTACCCGTATTCAACATCCGCATCTGGACGTAAGTCTTATCGATGTTGCGGCCCATTTCGCCACCTAAGGCATCAATTTCACGCACCACGATCCCTTTGGCTGGCCCCCCAACTGAGGGGTTACAAGGCATAAAAGCGACCATATCCAAATTAATGGTCATGAGTAATGTCCGATTGCCCATCCGTGCGGCTGCTAAAGCGGCTTCGGAACCGGCATGGCCCGCGCCGACAACAATAACGTCATAGTCGCGGCCAGTATATTCCTTTACTTCTGTCATAATTCTTTCTTTCCTCCGTACCGCTTACTTACCCAAACAGAATTGGCTAAACAATTGGTCGATTAATTCATCTTCATAGCTATCCCCGGTAATTTGGCCGAGAAATTCCCAACAACGCGTCATATCGATTTGAACCAAGTCCACTGGCATTCCCGCCGCGATCCCCGTTTGGACATCTTGGAGGGCCTGTTTGGCTTGATTTAACAACCCAATATGCCGGGCGTTAGTAACCATGACACTGTTCTGACTGCTTTCGATACCTTCACTAAAGAACAACTTCGCGATCCGTTGTTCAAGTTGCTCAACACCGGCGCGTTGCAAGACTGACATGCTCAACACATCCGCGTCATCAACAAATTTTGCCAATTCAGCGCGGTCCAATTTGGCCGGCAAATCAGTTTTATTCAAAATGACAATGCGCTTGGACGACTTCGTATCCGCTAATAACGCTTCATCTTCGGCCGTCAACGGTTGGCTGTTGTCCAAAACTAGTAGGACTAAATCAGCCGCACCAATGGCTTTCCGGCTACGTTCAACCCCGATTTTTTCAACTTTATCTTCCGTATCACGAATCCCAGCAGTATCGACTAACTTCAACGGCACCCCGCGGACGTTCACGTATTCTTCGATCACGTCCCGCGTTGTCCCGGCAACGTCGGTCACAATGGCTTTATCTTCATGTAAGAGATGGTTCAGTAAACTTGATTTACCGACGTTTGGCCGCCCGATAATGGCGGTCGCGAGGCCTTCACGCAAGACTTTCCCTTGTTTAGCCGTCGCCAATAGCTGATCGATACTTTGGCTTACTTCAGCCGCTTTTTCTTTCAGCATCTTCGTCGTCATCGCTTCGACCGCATCATATTCCGGATAATCGATGTTCACTTCGACTTGTGCCAAGACATCTAAGATATCTTGCCGCAAATGCCGAATTAACGTGGATAGATCACCGTCTAATTGGTTCAAGGCCACTTTCATAGATTTATCCGTTTTCGCGCGAATCAAGTCCATGACCGCTTCCGCTTGCGATAAGTCTAAACGACCGTTCAAGAAGGCTCGTTTGGTAAATTCACCAGGTTCGGCCATCCGTGCGCCATGGCTCAAAATCAATTGTAAGATTTCGTTCGTGGCGACAAGGCCACCATGACAATTGATTTCAATAACGTCTTCACGCGTATACGTCTTAGGCGCCCGCATCACAGAAGCCATCACTTCATCAACTTCTTGTTGCGATTCAGGATCCACAATGTGTCCATAATTAATCGTATGGGATTGAACTTTGCGCAAGTTCTTCCCCTTAAAAATCTTTGCTACTACATCAAAAGTTTTATCACCGCTAATGCGAATGATAGAAATCCCACCTTCACCAGGTGGCGTCGAGATCGCCGCAATCGTGTCAAATTCCGTGGTCGCTGGCATAACCGATCAAGTCCTTTCTTAACGTCGTTTCAGCGTTTTACCGCCTAATACCATACCAAATTTTGCTTACAATTAGTTAACAATATGTCCCAAAATGCAGAAAAAAAGTGCCTAGTCCACGCCACCTTAAAGCGTGGATAAAGCACTTTGACTACTTTATCTAAAAGATAAGAATGATTAACACTTACTATAATAGCACATTTTTGATTTGTCAAACGCCTGTTTGCTTCCCAAATGGCCCCTTATTTGCGCGCGGCAACCACGACGGCCCGATGCGGATCACGGCCTTCTGAGAACGTCGTCACGTGCCGATTATTAGCCAGTTCCGCATGAATTAATTTGCGCTCAAACGATGGCATTGGATCCAAGAAAACTTGTTTGCCAGTGGCAATGGCTTCACGAGCGGTACTCTCCGCCAACCGTTCCAAAGTTTCCTCGCGGCGTTCCCGATAATCGTCGACATCTAACACCACGTTCACGTGCGAAGCGCCATGATGATTCATGTAGACTTGCGCCAAATCTTGTAAGGCGTTGATCGTGCGGCCATGCTTGCCGATCAAAAGACCTTGCTTAGCCGTGTCAAAATTCAAGGTGGCATAGCGATTGCCAAAATCAACATCCAAGTCTGCGGTGATGCCTAATTGTTTCACAACTTCGAGTAAGTACGCGCTCAGATCACGAACGGCCTGTTCATTAGCTGCCTGCCGCGCCGCAATTTGTTCTGGCGTGCGTTCTGGAGCGGCAGGAGCGGCACTGGCAGTCGAATTAACAACTGGTTGTGCTGATTTTGGTGTTGGTGTCGCAGTTGATTTTGCTGTGACCGTTTTTTTGGGCCGGGCGGCTGCCGACTTCGGCGCAGCAGCACTGACCGCTGATTTAGCCGGCGCTACCGAAGCGGCGGCGCTAGTGGCCGACTTTGCCACTGGCGCTGCCGTTGACCGTGGTGCGGCCGCTTGCGGTTTGAGCGTTAAGCGAACTTGTGCCGCCTGCCTGCCGATGCCTAAAAAGCCTTTCTTAGGTTCCGCGACCACTTCAACTTCGACTTGATCACGGGTTAATTTCAATTGTTTTAAACCAGCCGCCGTAGCAGCTGCGACGGTATTACCTTCAAATACTGTCATGCGATTTCCTCCTCGATAAAAATACCTAGGTTCATTATAGCATTACACCGTAGTGGGCGGGAATTCGGGGCGTATTTGCGACTTGTTGGGAGTTTTGACTATAAAATTACGGCTAAATTGGAGAACCGTCGTTATTGACTGAATAGTAAAAATAGATGCTATATGTATACTGATTTGGATTTCGTTAGGCGTCCTCCTCACAATTTTATAGCCGAAACGTGTTCGGCCAACCTGCGTCCTCCGCATAGCCTAGCCAGTTAACCACTCGGAAAATCGCCGAGTAATTAACTGGCTAGGCTATGCTCGGAAGCAACCCGGTTGACCTCACACTCTTGCAAAAAAAAAGACCCACCACATGGGCAGGTCCATTTGTATTTAACGTTTATGATTCCGAATCGCACGCTTTTTGGCTCTTTCAATGTTACGTACTCGGTCACGTTCTTTGGCCTTCTTCTCAGCCCGTTCACGATTAATCTTGAAGGGGTTTTGAAGTAATAAGGTCTGACCAACTTGGAACGCGTTAGAAATAACCCAGTATAACGACAACGCGGATGGCACGTTGATGGCAGTAATCAAAATGACTAATGGCATCAAGTACGTCATCGAAGTCGTCATCCCATTTTGCTCTGGTTGCGACTTCATCGACAACCATGAACTAGCAAACGTGAATAACGCCGCTAAGATCGGCAAAACGTAATACGGATCTTTGCTCCCAAGTTGTAACCATAAGAATGACCCAGTCTTCAACGCTTGAGTCCGCCAAATAGCTTGGTATAAGGCAATCAAAACTGGCATTTGAACTAGCAACGGCAACATGCTGGCCATCGGATGAACGCCATGTGCTGCATATAGCTTTTTCATCTCGGCTTGAAGCTTTTGTTGCGTTTCCATATCGCGTGATGAATATTGCTTTTGTAAAGCTTTCATCTGCGGTTGGATTTCTTGCATCGCAACCATGCTCCGAGTTTGGAAGATCATCAACGGTAAGATGATGACCCGGATAATCAACGTAAACGCGATAATCCCAAGTCCATAACTATGACCAAACAAGTTTGATAGCCAAATAATCGCCCGTGAGAAATTCAAGATGATCAAGCCATCCCAAAACCCGGTACTCTTATCCGTGATTGGGGTATTGCTACACCCACTCAAAACTAGCACTAAAGCTAGTACGGCCAGCATTGCCAGTATTTTTCTGTACTTTTTCAAACGAATGTCCTCACTTTAATCATTGTCCAGCAGGTGCGCTAGCTTTAGCGCATGGCTAAGATAAGCTTTGGTTTCGGCTTGCGACTTACCAGCAACGGTTGGTCGGGCAATGACGAGGAAGTCCGCATCTTGTTTAAGTTGCGGTTTCAACTCGGTGATTGATTGCCGAATCCGGCGCTTCACCCAATTACGAGCGACCGCATTCCCAATCTTTTTACCGACTGAGATGCCGACCCGAAAATGTGGTTGCTCCGGTTTATCCAAAACGTAAATGACAAATTGACGATTGGCATACGAGTTGCGGGTCTCAAAAACATGCTGAAACTCAGTTTCTTTTTTTACCCGATATGATTTTCGCATAATCCATCTCCATGTGTGCGCTCAAGCTAACCTGAGCGAATTGCTACACAACTTTACAGTCCTGAACGATGAGGTCCAGGACTGTAAAGAAAAAGCCACTGATTATCAGTGGCCTATGCAGACAATACTTTTCTGCCTCGTTGGCGTCGACGGGCTAACACTTTACGGCCATTGCTGGTGCTCATCCGTTTGCGGAAACCATGGACACGTTGCCGATGCCGCTTCTTTGGTTGGTAAGTTCTCTTCATCATGACACCTCCTTCTCTATAATGACATGAATCAATTCGATTAAGTCGTTATTTTCAAAACGCAGTCTAAACCTAAACGCATTTCCTGAATACTATAGCATAGATTGTCAATTTTGAAAACCACGAAATTTATTTCTTCTTATAGGATCGCTCAAAACTGACGCGAAAATTTTGGGCATGACGCTGTGGATTGACCGTGCAGCATTTTCGACCGTCCCCAAATTGTGCACAGGCTTATCGACAAAATGACAGCCTGTGATTTAGTTATCCACAAGGGTCTTTTTGAGTGTGTATAACTCCTAGAGATGCTGCTATATCAAGCTCGATTTCGAACGCACTGCTGTGCATAACTTGTTTAAAAATAAAATTAGTCACTTTTTCATCTAGTTGTGGATAACCTTAAAAACAACTTGTGATTTATTTTTATCTTCCCTTGTCCACTTGTGGAAAACTCAAGTTGTTCATGCTAGAATAGAATTACGTTTTTTAAGAAAAGGGGTATCCACGTGCTGGACCGTAATGACTTATGGAATATCATTAAGTTCTCCATGAAAGGTGATCTTTCATCGATCACTTTCCAGACGTTTGTCGAGCCGGCGAAACCACTCCAACTTAATAATTTACAGATGACAATTGAAGTTCCTACAAAATTGCATCGTGATTATTGGGAAAATAACTTGGCCGCAAAATTTACGGATTATGCCTTCCAAGCTACGAACGAGCAGATTACGCCAGTGATGATAACTGAAGAAGAACGTCAGCAGCTTACGAAAAACTCGCAAGCGACTACCGGTAACGTTGCTGCTGGTGAAACCACCACTGCAACTACCCCCACATTTATGCGGGAAACGAAACTCAACCCAAAATATACATTTGAAAGCTTCGTCATTGGTAAGGGTAACCAAATGGCGCATGCTGCGGCGTTAGTCGTGTCCGAAGAACCGGGCACTATGTATAATCCGTTGTTTTTCTATGGGGGCGTCGGGTTAGGTAAAACCCACTTGATGCACGCTATTGGTAACAAATTATTAGAGACCGACCCGAATAGCAAGGTTAAATACGTGACGAGTGAAGCTTTCACCAATGATTTGATCAACGCCATCCAAACGGGGACGCAAGAATCATTTCGTGAAGAGTATCGAAACGTTGATCTCCTGTTGGTCGATGATATTCAATTCTTTGCTAATAAGGAAGCAACTCAAGAAGAGTTCTTCCATACTTTTAATGCTTTATATGAAGACGATAAACAAATCGTCCTCACTTCTGATCGACTCCCCAACGAGATACCAAAGCTGCAAGATCGCTTAGTATCACGGTTTAAGTGGGGCTTGTCCGTTGATATCACGCCACCCGATCTCGAAACTCGGATTGCGATTTTGCGGAACAAAGCTGATTTAGAAGGCATCGACATTCCCGATGACACCCTAAGTTACATCGCGGGTCAAATCGACTCCAATGTGCGGGAACTTGAAGGGGCCTTGGCGCGGGTCCAAGCTTACTCACGCTTAAATAATTCACCAATCACCACGAGTTTAGTGGCTGACGCGTTGAAGAGCCTCAATCTGAGCAACAAATTGTCGGAAGTTTCCATTCCGGTCATTCAGGAAAAAGTTGCGAAGTACTATCACGTCACCATGGCTGAGTTGAAGGGTAAAAAGCGTAACAAACAGATTGTCACGCCGCGTCAAATCGCGATGTATTTATCCCGCGAATTGACGGACAGCTCGTTACCACGGATCGGGAATGAATTTGGCGGTAAAGATCATACGACCGTCATTCACGCCTACGATAAAATCTCGGCAGCGCTAAAAAACGACCCCGATCTCCAACAAGCGATCGGTGATTTGAAAAGTCAGCTCAAAGCGTAGTGTGGATAAAATTGCCTAAGTCCAAAAGTTTTCCACAACTTATGCACATGTGGAAAACTCGACAGGGCTAGGATTCAATAAACTTTTCCACATTACCCACCGCTCTACTATTACTACGAACTTTAAGATCTTAATTTAAGTTATAGACGCGCATCACGAAAAAGAGAGGATTTAGTTATGAAGTTCACGATTAATCGATCTGCATTTATTAAAGAATTAACTAACGTCCAACGTGCCATTTCATCAAAGACGACCATTCCAATTTTGACTGGGTTAAAATTAGATGTGGCCACTGAAGGCATTACCTTAACTGGTAGCGACGCTGATATCTCCATTGAAACCACGATTCCAGCTGATGATGACAACAATACGTTAGTCGTTGAAGATGCTGGTTCCATCGTTTTACCAGCCCGTTTCTTCAGTGAAATCGTAAAAAAACTACCCGAAGATACCATGACTGTTGCCGTTACAGACGGTTTTCAAACACAAATCACGTCTGGCGCCGCATCATTCACGATCAACGGTCTTGATCCAGAAAATTATCCGCATTTACCAGAGATCGATACGACGAATACCATCACGTTAGCTGGAGATGTGTTCAAAGAATTGATTGGTCAAACCGTTATCGCGGTTTCCAACCAAGAAAGTCGCCCGATTTTAACTGGGGTTCATTTTATTTTGGCTGATGGTGAATTTTTGGCGGTCGCGACCGATTCACACCGGTTAAGTCAACGTAAGATCAAGTTGCCAGAAGCCAATAACGCCAACTATGACGTGATTATTCCTGGGAAGAGTTTAACTGAATTGTCCCGGATGATCGGCGATGATAATCCCGACGTTCAAATGCGATTATCTGAAAACCAAGTCTTGTTCGTGTTAGGTCACACATCATTCTATTCACGGTTGTTGGAAGGTAACTATCCCGATACATCGCGGTTAATTCCAAAAGAATCCAACACGACGGTTGAAATTGAAGCGCCAGCATTATCCGCGGCCATTGAACGGGCTTCTTTACTTTCACATGAAAGTCGGAATAACGTGGTTCGGTTCTCAGTCAATCCAACCGACAAGACGATTACGATTTTTGGTAACTCACCAGATGTTGGTGAAGTGACCGAACAGTTGCAACCAGCCGAATTAGACGGTGATGAACTTGAAATTTCGTTCAACCCGGACTACATGAAAGAAGCTTTGCGGTCATTCGGGCAAGCGATGATCAAGATTTCGTTTACCATGGCTTTGCGGCCATTCACCTTGGTGCCAACTGAAGAAGGCGAAAACTTTATCCAGTTGATCACCCCAGTGCGGACGTTCTAAAGCAACTGAATAAATATTCAATTACGCTCAAAAGGGCCCGTGATTCCAAGTGAATCACGGGCCCTTTTTTAGATTAGCACATCGCTTGGATTGCTGATGCTTACTGGAATTAAGGTTTGATATAACTTTTAAAGTTACAAGTTGGCACGCTGAAATTTGATTTTATACAAATTAGCTTTTTCCCTGATCACTCAGCAGCGATTAACTGCGTTTGAAGTTGTCACTATCGGAGCGTTATGTTCAGTTGACGGCCGTTCTAGTTATCGATACAGGATTGGCCCTGTGAGCCAACGAAAGACGGTCTAAGCGATTCTAGCCTGCAATTTGACTAAAGACACCGACGTAAAATTAGCGTTGTTAGTGGTGCTCATAATGGGGCGTTACCGCCTAAAACCTGACTGGGCTTTTGGCAAAAGTGGGCGTTACTGACAATGATGTCTCGATTTTGCGAACTTTTGACGCGAAAAATCAGCCGATTTCGCGAAAATGCGTAAATATTTCGAATTCTAGCAAATTTACCCGGGGGTAAGTACCCCGACATTAGTTTTGCTCAAATCGGCTTAAATGAGCTCTCAACGCCGTTATAAATTGAATTCTTAATTAAAAACAGGTATAATATAACCTGTTGAGGAGTGTGTAAAAACACTCGGCACAGACGTTTGATAGCTTGTAATGAAAAGTTAGGCAGGTGACATTTTGAAAAAGCCAGTACAAATTGACACACCCTTTATCACGCTAGGGCAGTTGCTGAAGGAAGAGGCCATTATTAGTTCCGGTGGTCAGGCCAAGTGGTTTTTACGCGAGACCAAAGTTTTAGTTAACGATGAACCCGATGATCGGCGCGGTCGCAAGCTTTATCCCGGCGACACGATTGAAGTTGCGGATAACGGGTCATTTTTTATTCGCTCAAATCGGACAGAAACGACTGATTAGATGTACTTAGAAAATTTGGAACTGCACGATTTTCGGAATTATAAACAGTTAGCGGTGACTTTTAGCCAAGGCGTCAATGTGTTATTGGGTGAAAATGCCCAAGGAAAGACGAACTTGCTAGAAGCCATTTATGTTTTAGCACTGACCCGTAGCCATCGTACGGCTAACGATAAGGAACTCATTCGCTGGCAGGCGTCCACGGCAACTTTAAAGGGTCGGCTACATAAAGCAACTGGTAGCCTACCGTTAGAATTGGAACTGGGCAAAAAAGGTAAGCGCGCCAAAGTGAATCATTTGGAACAGGCCAAGTTGTCACAATATGTTGGCAATTTGAATGTGATCGTCTTTGCGCCGGAAGATTTAGCCATTGTCAAAGGTGCGCCATCTTTGCGTCGCCGTTTTATGGACATGGAATTCGGCCAAATGAGTCCTAAGTATCTCTATAACCTTAGCCAGTATCGGGCGATTTTAAAGCAACGTAATCAGTATTTACGGCAGCTGAATCACCACGAAGCTAAGGATAAAGTGTATTTAGGGGTGTTGTCGGATCAGTTAGCGGCCTTTGGTGCGGAAATTATTGCCAAACGCTTGGAACTGTTAAAACAACTCGAGCACTGGGCCCAAGTGATTCATGCCGAAATTACGCAAAACCAAGAACAACTGAGTTTTCATTACGTCACCCAAATTGCCGATGATCAATTAACGTCGGTAGACCACATTTACCAAACGCTACAAACCATGTATGCGCAACAGCAAGCCAAAGAAATCTTTCAAGGAACCACGCTGTTGGGACCGCATCGTGATGATCTCCAATTTAGCGTCAATGGTAAAAACGTGCAGACGTTTGGCTCACAAGGTCAGCAGCGGACGACCGCGTTGTCGGTGAAGTTAGCTGAAATTGATCTCATGAAGGCTGAGACGGGTGAATATCCGGTCTTACTATTAGACGATGTGCTATCAGAATTAGATGCTGCTCGGCAGACCCATCTGCTGACAGCAATCCAAAATAAAGTTCAAACTTTTCTGACGACGCCGAGTTTAGATGGCGTTGCCAGAAAATTAATCAATGAACCGAAAGTATTTGAAGTTAACCATGGCATTTTACATGAGGAGGAACCGCATTGACCGAAAATGAAAAAGAAACCAAACTTGAACGCGCTCGCGAATATGACGCCAGCCAAATTCAAGTTTTGGAAGGCCTCGAAGCTGTCCGGAAACGTCCCGGCATGTATATCGGGACGACCAGTAGTCAAGGACTACATCATTTAGTCTGGGAAATTGTCGATAATGGGATTGATGAAGCGTTAGCTGGTTTTGCTGACAAGATTCATGTGACCGTTGAAAAAGACAATAGTATCACCGTGACTGATAATGGTCGTGGGATTCCAGTCGGCACGCAAGCGAAGACTGGCAAGCCAGCTTTGGAAACAGTTTTCACGATTCTCCATGCTGGTGGTAAATTCGGCGGTGGCGGTTATAAAGTTTCCGGTGGGTTACATGGGGTTGGGGCTTCGGTCGTCAACGCCTTATCCACGGAACTAGACGTCAAGGTTTTCCACGAAGGCCAAGTTTATTACATGGACTTTGCCCGTGGTAAAGTCAAAACGCCCATGAAAGTCGTCGATACTTGCCCAGAAGATGCGCACGGTACCGTAGTTCATTTCTTGCCAGATCCAGATATCTTCCGAGAAACGACGACTTATGATATTGATATTTTAACGACTCGGATTCGTGAATTGGCCTTCTTGAACAAAGGTCTCCAGATTTCAATTCGCGATGAACGGCCAGAAGAACCAACTGAAAAAGATTTCTTGTATGAAGGCGGAATTCGGCATTATGTTGAATTCCTCGATAAGAATAAAACGGTCTTGTTCCCTGAACCAATTTATGTGGAAGGCGAACAAAACGGGATTACCGTTGAAGTTGCTTTGCAATATACGGATGACTATCACAGTAATTTGATGACGTTCACCAACAACATCCATACCTACGAAGGTGGGACCCATGAAGAAGGGTTTAAACGTGCTTTGACGCGGGTCATTAATGACTACGCCCGTAAGAATGGCTTGTTGAAGGATAACGAAGCTAATTTATCTGGTGAAGATGTTCGTGAAGGCATGACCGCTGTTGTCAGTGTCAAGCATCCTGATCCTCAATTTGAAGGTCAAACGAAGACTAAATTAGGGAACTCAGATGCGCGGGCAGCCGTTGATCGCCTGTTCTCAGAACACTTCAGCAAGTATTTGATGGAAAACCCTAGCATTGGCCGTAAAGTGGTCGACAAAGGGACGTTAGCTTCCAAGGCGCGGGTCGCTGCTAAGCGGGCGCGTGAAGTCACGCGGAAGAAGAGTGGCCTAGAAATCAGTAATTTACCTGGTAAATTAGCTGATAACACTAGTAAAGATCCTGAAATCAGTGAATTATTCATTGTCGAAGGGGATTCTGCCGGTGGGTCAGCCAAGCAAGGTCGTTCTCGTTTGACGCAAGCCATCCTCCCAATTCGTGGGAAGATCTTAAACGTTGAAAAAGCTAGCATCGATAAGATTTTAGCTAACGAAGAAATCCGGTCATTATTTACCGCCATGGGGACTGGTTTTGGTGGCGACTTTGATTTAAGCAAAGCCAACTACCACAAATTGATCATCATGACCGATGCCGATGTCGATGGCGCCCATATTCGGACGTTGTTATTGACGTTGTTCTATCGTTACATGCGGCCATTAGTGGATGCCGGCTTCGTTTATATCGCTCAGCCACCGTTGTATCAAGTGCGGCAAGGTAAATTCGTGAAATATATTGATTCCGATGAAGAATTAAAAGAAGTTGTCGGTCAATTGGCACCCTCACCAAAACCAGTTGTACAGCGGTACAAAGGGCTTGGTGAAATGGATGCGGAACAATTGTGGGAAACCACGATGGATCCCGACAAACGTCGCTTATTGCGGGTGCGCGATGAAGATGCCGCGGATGCGGATGGCGTGTTCTCCATGTTGATGGGGGACCAAGTTAAGCCCCGGCGTGAATTCATCGAAGACAACGCCGTGTTCGTTAAGGACCTGGACGTCTAAATTTAGCGGATTGTGGTTGCTTCATCGCCAACGAGGCGCCGTGACGGGCTGGAACGCGGTGAACGCGACTTTGAGCCGAAAACCGCGTCTCAAAGCTCGGTTTTCCCTAAGCCGCCAAGAGCGCGACTAAGGGAATCCCACGGCTGAGCCCCGGCGCCTAGTTGGCTAATATCCAGCTCAATAAATTTGATTGTCTGGCTATCGTCGTAGCTGGAGCCAATCAGTTGAACTACCGTGTCGAGCAAGTTAGCTGGGGAATTTTCCCCGCTTAGTGGCTGGCCGACTTTTAAGCCGTGATCTTACGGCTTGAAAGCGCCCTGCAGACCGCACTTTGGCTGCAGGTCTGCCGCACAGTAGTTCAACTGATTGGCGGAAGCGAAGCAAGCACAAAGCAAGTAATCAAGAAACTTAAAAACGAATTGGCAAACATAGATGAAGGAGGATACAAGACTTGGCTGAATCAGATTTACCAAATCGAATAACCGATGTGAACTTGTCCAAGACCATGCGGACGTCATTTCTGAGCTACGCCATGAGTGTTATCGTGGCGCGGGCCTTACCTGATGTGCGTGATGGGTTGAAACCTGTTCACCGGCGGATTCTTTACGGAATGAGTGAACTTGGGGTGACCCCTGATAAGCCGTATAAGAAGTCAGCCAGAATTGTTGGGGACGTCATGGGGAAGTATCATCCCCATGGTGACTCGGCGATTTATGAATCAATGGTCCGGATGGCTCAAGACTTTAGTTACCGCTACATGTTAGTGGACGGTCATGGGAACTTCGGTTCAGTCGATGGTGATGGCGCCGCCGCAATGCGGTATACTGAAGCCCGACTGAGCAAAATTGCCGTTGAAATGTTGCGCGATATCAATAAGGATACCGTCAACTGGCAACCAAACTACGATGATACCGAACGGGAACCAGAAGTTTTACCAGCCCGTTTCCCGAACTTGCTCGTCAATGGGGCGACCGGGATCGCCGTTGGGATGACAACGAATATTCCGCCACATAACTTGGCTGAAGTCATCTCAGCGATTCATTTGTTGATGGCTAACCCAGATGCGACGACCGCGGACTTAATGGAAGCTGTTCCGGGACCTGATTTTCCAACTGGCGGGATCGTCATGGGAAAATCTGGAATTCGTAAAGCTTACGAAACTGGCCGCGGGAATATTATTATTCGCGCCAAAGTGGATATTCAAGACCAAAAGAACGGTAAAGAACGAATCGTTGTCAGCGAATTGCCGTATATGGTCAATAAAGCAAAATTGATCGAACGAATCGCTTCTTTAGCACGGGACAAAGAAATCGAAGGTATCACGGATATCAACGATGAAAGTGACCGTGAAGGGATGCGGATCGTCATTGATGTGCGGCGTGATGCCAGTGCTTCTGTGATCCTGAATAACTTATACAAAATGACGCTGATGCAAACGAACTTTGGCTTTAACATGTTGGCCATCGTTAAGGGCGCCCCAAAAGTCCTGAGTTTGAAGCAAATCTTGATCTATTATTTGGAACACCAAGAAGACGTCATTCGGCGACGGACCCAATTTGATTTGAAGAAGGCCCAAGCACGGGCGCACATCTTAGAAGGTCTGCGAATTGCGCTTGATCACATCGATGAAATCATTACGATTATTCGACAATCACAAACGAGTGATGTTGCGAAGAACCAATTGATGGATAACTATGGGTTATCTGACAAACAGGCGCAAGCTATTTTGGATATGCGGCTGGTTCGATTAACTGGTTTGGAACGTGAAAAGATCGAAAGCGAATATCAAGATCTGTTGAAGTCGATTGCGGACTACAAAGCCATTTTAGGCAGCAAAGAACGTATCAACCAATTGATCTACGAAGAATTACTTGAAATTCAACGTAAATTTGGTGATGCGCGGCGGACTGAATTAATGGTCGGTGAAGTCTTAAGTATCGAAGACGAAGACTTGATTGAAGAAGAAGAAGTTGCCGTCACGCTAACGCATAATGGCTACATCAAGCGGCTTCCAACGACTGAATTTAAATCACAACATCGTGGTGGTCGTGGGATTCAAGGGATGGATGTCCATGATGATGACTTTATCGAACATTTGTTGACGACTTCAACGCATGATGTGTTGTTGTTCTTCACTAATGCCGGGAAAGTTTATCGGATGAAGGCTTATGAGATTCCTGAATACGGTCGGACGGCCAAGGGGATTCCAGTGATCAACTTGCTGGGCGTCAACTCTGGCGAAAAGATTCAAGCTGTTGTCAATGTCTCTGGTGATGCTAGTGACAGCGATAAGTTCTTGTTCTTTACGACGGTTAAAGGGGTCGTTAAGCGGACTCCCGTTCAAGAATTCTCGAACATTCGGAGTAATGGGCTGAAAGCCATCACGTTGAAGGATGACGATGAATTGATCGGTGTAACGATCACCGATGGCACGCAAAATATGATCATTGGGACGCATGATGGTTACGCCGTCAGCTTTGACGAAACGACCGTCCGCTCAATGGGTCGGACCGCTGCCGGGGTTCGTGGGATTCGCCTGCGTGATGATGACTTTGTCATTGGATTTGACATTCTCAAACCTGATAGCAATGTCTTTATCATTACCGAAAAAGGTTATGGTAAGCAAACGCCAGCTGCGGAATACCCAATCAAGGGCCGTGGTGGTAAAGGGATCAAGACGGCTAATGTGACTGAGAAAAATGGTCATTTGGCTGGCTTGACCACGGTTGCCGGCCAAGAAGATATTATGGTGATGACAAACCAAGGGGTTATGATTCGCTTTAATATCGCGACCGTTTCACAAACTGGTCGGGCAACCTTAGGGGTTCGCTTGATTCGTTTGGACGACAATGGTCAAGTTGCGACAATGGCGAAGGTTGATCCAGAACCATTGACTGATGACACTGAGAACGGTGAACAACCCGTTGATGGTGAAACCACCACTGACGAGGGGTCAACGGCAACGAACGGCGAGACCGCTAGTGAAGTTGTCTCAAGTGAAACACCAAACAGTGATCAAACAACCGATACACCAGATTCAGAAGCTTAATAACGAAGGTCGTTGCTAGTATTTTCGCTGGCAACGACCTTTTTTTCAGAAATAAAAAGTATTTCCCGGGCAATACTCGTAACTGATAGGTGTAACGTGTTCGGGAAAATTGTTACGTCGGCCGCTTCAAACCTTGCAACAAATAAAGTTAGATGTTATACTTTTAATTCGTGAGTATCTAAGCTTGATTAGATTACTTTCCTTGCTCTTTCAAAAAGAAGGGGCCTGAAGTCCATAAGGAGGTGCAAATTTCATGAGTGAATCAAAGAAATATGAAATTACTTACATCGTACGTCCAGACATCGATGATGCTGCTAAGACAGCTTTAGTTGATCGTTTTGACAAAATCTTAACCGATAACGGTGCAGAAGTAATTGATTCAAAAGACTGGTCGAAGCGTCGTTTCGCATACGAAATCGGCGGTTTCACTGAAGGTACTTATCATATCGTTAACTTAACGACTACTGATGATGCCCCATTGAACGAATTTGATCGTCTTTCAAAGATCAATGATGACATTTTACGTCACATGATCGTTCGTCGCGAAGACTAATTAATTCGAAATAATTTACGAGAGGAGCACTTCTATGATTAACCGTTCAGTTCTTGTTGGCCGACTAACAAGAGATCCCGAATTACGATACACTTCTGGTGGTGCCGCAGTGGCGTCGTTCACTTTGGCTGTTAACCGGAGTTTTACTAATCAAAATGGGGAACGTGAAGCAGATTTCATCAATTGCGTCATTTGGCGTAAGGCTGCTGAAAATTTTGCAAACTTTACCCATAAAGGGTCACTTGTTGGGATTGATGGCCGGATTCAAACCCGGAATTATGAAAACCAACAAGGACAACGCGTTTATGTTACAGAAGTGGTCGTTGACAACTTCTCATTATTAGAATCACGCGCAGAATCTGAACGTCATCAGGCTGCAAATGGCGGTAACGGCAATAATAATGCTGGTTACAATAATAACAGTGGGTATAATCGTCAAGACCAAAATGCAGCTCCTCAACAATCTTCATCGAATAACAATAACAATCCTTTTGGTAATGGTAATCCAGCTAGCGCTTCGAGCAGCAATGCTCCAGCCGGTAATAATGGCGCCCCAACGAGTGGGTCCAATAATAACCAAGCTGATCCATTTGCCAATAATGGGGATCAAATTGATATTTCGGATGATGATTTACCATTCTAGTAGCTTAGCTACAGATATCGAGGAGGGAAATACCAATGGCACAACAAAGAAGAGGTGGCCGTCGTCGTCGTAAAGTCGACTTCATCGCCGCTAACCATATCGAATATATCGATTATAAAGATACTGATTTATTACGTCGTTTCGTTTCAGAACGAGGCAAGATTTTGCCACGTCGTGTAACGGGTACTAGTGCTAAGAACCAACGTTCTTTAACTATTGCTATCAAACGCGCACGGATCATGGGCTTATTACCATTCGTTTCTGAAGAATAATTAAAGCCACTTTAAAAACCACAGACTTCTGTGGTTTTTTTGTTTTGGTCTAAAAGTTTGAAAGATAGTTGATCATTGCCGCTTCCGGTTGTTGTTGATCATATGCGGCCGAGGGACCGGGCCAAGCCTCAGGAACGTCTTGCCCCTCGCCTGGAAGCCTTGCTTAAAACCGCAAGTCTCCCAGACGGTCCGTGGTGTAAGACCGGAAGAGCATCGGTCAAACGCCACCCACACGGCCGATGCCATCAACAACCACCTACAGCTAGTCAACTTCTCTGAATGATTGGACAATTGTTTAAACTTAGCGGAGTCAGTTAAAATTGGTGTACTGTGTCGGCAGTGCTAGCAAGAGCGGATTTTGCGTGATCGAGTGATAGTTCGCATGGGACCATTTTAGGCGTAGCTAACGCAAGTATTACTGGATTCACGGTTGTTTTGATACCTTCAACCTCCGGAAAAAATATATTTTACGGCCTGTTTTAGCACATTATCGGCAAAGAAATATGTCATGGCGGGTCACTCAAAACATGGGTTAACATGGCTAAGAACGTTAACCATATTTTTGAAAGTGTGTATCAATTCTGGCTAAAAGGTTGCTAGGACACAGCTTTGAGGGGTGTTAAACTTCAAAGAGCAGTGCTTTGATTTAGAAGAGGGTTGGATATAGCCGGAGGTTGCTGCTGATAGCATCGGTCGTGAAGGTGGCGTTTGGCCGGGTATTTTCCGGCCTTACACCACGGACCGGCCGGGACAATTGCGGTTTTTGCAACTGTTCCGGGCGAGGGACAAGACGTTCTTGGCTTGGCCCGGTCCCTCGACCGCATGTTATCAGCGGCAACCGGAGGCGGAAATGACGTGCCAATTTCTAGTGGCATAGCTTGTCTGCCCCTTTTCACAAGCAATCGCTGAAACGGACCCGTGGTTTGTGATAAAATATAATTATTACTGAGAACACTTGAGGGAATTTCAAATGAAAAAGTTTTTTTCGCGCGAAAACATTCCATTTTTCTTACAGAATCAACAACTACGCCTGTTAGCTTTAGTTATTTTTGGCTTGTCGTTGATTACTTTGGTAACCGGTTTTTTGATGAATTGGATTTTTGGCACCGTGGTGCTCGTTCTAATCATCATGGCCGGCTTTATGTCGTACAACACGTTGATTGAGTTGAGTTCTAGCGCCAATGAGTATATTTCAGATCTCTCGTATCGAATCAAACGCGGTGAGCAAGAAGCGTTGATCCAGATGCCAATTGGGGTCTTGATCTTTAATGCTGACCAGTCGATCGAGTGGGTCAACCCGTATTTACAACGGTACTTTGGCAACCAAGATGTTATCGGCTATCACTTGGAAGATGTGGATGAAGAACTGGCAGCGGCGGTTAGCGCCAATTTAGAGACGCCAGCGACGATTCGTTGGCAAGATTACCAGTTTGATTTGCGCGTCCAACAGAGCACTAACACGGTGTATCTGATGGATGTGACAAAGTATGCCGAGCTTGAGGATCAATTTGAGGCCGAAAAGCTGGTGATTGGGCAGATTTTCTTGGATAACTACGATGAAATCACGCAATCCATGGCAGATACCGATATTTCAAATTTAAATAATTACGTGACGAATGAATTATCGAAGTGGACCCAGATGTTTGGGATGTATCTCAAACGCTTGGATGATGACCACTTTTTCTTACTCGGTTACGCCAGCAGCTTGCAACGGGTCGAAGCGAATAAGTTCCGAATTTTGGATCGCATTCGTGAGTCGACTTCGAAGCAAAACTTCCCATTAACGTTAAGTATTGGGATTGCGTATGGCGAGCGTAATATGAACACCTTGGCTGATTTAGCGCAAAGTAACATGGACCTGGCGCTTGGCCGGGGGGGGGATCAAGTCGTGGTGAAAGCCGAAGACGAACCGGCTCGTTTCTATGGTGGTAAGACCAATCCAATGGAAAAACGGACCCGAGTTCGGGCACGCATGATCAGTCAGACGCTCCAAGAATTAATGAATCAGTCGGACCAAGTCTTCGTGCAAGGGCATCATCAACCAGATATGGATGCGGTCGGGGCCTGCTTAGGCATTCGTCGGATCGCGGAAATGAATGATAAGCAATGTTGGATCGTTTTAGATGAACAGAACTTGCATTCAGATATTCAACGGTTGCTTGATCAGCTGAAATCGGACGAAAAGATCGAAGCGTCGATTATCTCTCCAGCGGAAGCCTTGGAAAAAG
The DNA here is from genome assembly GCF_005405065.1 of Lactiplantibacillus nangangensis. Lineage (GTDB taxonomy): Bacteria > Bacillota > Bacilli > Lactobacillales > Lactobacillaceae > Lactiplantibacillus > Lactiplantibacillus nangangensis. The sequence goes on from NZ_BJDI01000001.1 coordinate 241,403, forward strand.
CCACCGATCAAAGTTTATTGGTCATGGCGGACCATTCGAAGCCTAGCATTTCGATGTCCAAGGAACTCTACGAACGACTTGAAAATCGCGTGATGATTATCGATCATCACCGTCGAGGCGAAGAATTTCCGGAAAACCCCGTTTTGGTTTATATTGAACCATATGCTTCCTCAACTTGTGAGTTGATCACTGAAATGTTCGAATACCAGTCACATGACGCGGAACCAATCAATAAGATTGAAGCCACGGCGATGTTGACTGGGATCGTCATTGATACCAAGTCCTTCTCACTGCGTTCAGGTTCGCGGACGTTTGATGCCGCCAGTTATTTGCGGTCAGCCGGGGCGGATAGCTTACTCGTCCAACAATTCATGAAGGAAAACGTTGATAGTTATTTGCAACGGAATCATTTGATTGAATCGGTTGAATTCGTCAATCAGGATATGGCGTTGTGCGTCGGCGAAAATGATCAGGTCTACGATCCGGTCACGGCGGCGCAAGCGGCGGATTCGTTGCTATCGATGTCGGGCGTCGATGCGTCCTTTGTCGTGACGCGCCGTGAAGATGGGCGGATCGGGATCTCGGCCCGTTCCTTGGGTGAGATCAATGTTCAAGTTTATATGGAAAAATTAGGTGGCGGTGGTCATTTGTCGAATGCCGCGACCCAAATTGAAGGGCAGTCAGTTGAAGAAGTTAAGCAAACTTTGATTGACTTGTTAACCGCACCAGATGATAAAAATCCAGAAGCTAATTAGGAGTGAATACACATGAAAGTTATTTTTTTAGATGATGTACGTGGTAAGGGTCAACGAGGCCAAGTTAAGAACGTTCCCGATGGCTATGCAACGAACTTTTTGATTAAAAAAGGACTTGCTAAAGAAGCCACTAAAGCGGCTATCAATACGTTAAAAGCCGAACAAAAGAATGAAGCTGCTAAAGAAGCCGAAGAATTGGCAACTGCCAAGACGACTAAAACGGCTTTAGAAGACGATGCAACCGTTGTCGAATTGACTGCGAAGGCCGGAAAAGATGGCCGGTTATTCGGATCGATTCCTAGCAAGCAAATTGCCGCGGCTTTGGCAGATCAATATCAAGTTAAGTTAGACAAGCGTAAGATCGAATTACCAGAGCCAATTCGGGTATTAGGTTACACTAATGTTCCTGTTAAGTTACATTCTGAAGTAACGGCGAAAATTCGCGTCCACGTAGTCGAAAAATAAAAGGACGGACCGTACATGAACAACGATGGGTTGAATCAAACGCCACCACAAAATATTGAGGCTGAAAAAGCCGTCTTAGGGGCTGTTTTTCTAAATAGTGATGCCTTAGTTGAAGCGATGGAATTCGTGGAAGCCCAGGACTTTTATCGGCGCGCACATCAAATTATTTTTGCCAGCATGGTCACCTTAAATGACCGTGATGAAGCCATCGATGCCGTGACGGTCAGTGACCTTTTGACCGCGCAAAATCAGTTGGAAGATGTTGGCGGGATGAGCTACATCGCTGAACTAGCTGGTTCTGTGCCAACTGCGGCCAATGCGGGTTACTATGCGAAAATCGTCGCCCAAAAAGCGACTGTGCGCCGGTTGATCAAGACGGCGACCGAAATTACGACTAAGGCGTACACTGAAAATGATGACGTCACGACCTTATTGGATGATGCTGAACGCGATATTATGAATGTCTCGGAACAGCGAAACCAGAGCGGGTTCAAGTCAATTTCCGATGTGTTAAATTCCTCAATTGAAGAGATCGACCGGTTGTATCAAAATGATGATGATATTACCGGTTTACCGACGGGTTTTACGGAACTCGATAAGATGACGGCCGGACTGCAACCAGATAACTTGATTATTTTGGCGGCTCGTCCAGCCGTTGGGAAAACGGCTTTTGCCTTGAACATTGCGCAAAATGTCGCCACGAAGACCGATACGACCGTCGCTATTTTCAGTTTGGAAATGGGGGCCGAATCGTTGGTCAACCGGATGCTTTGTGCGGAAGGTAGTATCGATGCCGGTCATTTACGAACGGGGCAATTGGATGAAGAAGAGTGGGAACACTTAGTTGTCGCAATGGGGAGTCTCTCCAAAGCCAGCATCTTCATTGACGATACTCCCGGGATTAAAATGTCCGAAATTCGGGCAAAGAGTCGGCGCTTGGCAAAAGAACAAGGTAATTTAGGGTTGATCGTCGTCGATTATTTGCAACTGATCGAAGGTGGCAATACTGAAAGTCGACAACAAGAAGTTTCCGAAATTTCACGTCAAATGAAAAAGTTAGCCAAAGAACTGGGGATTCCAGTCATTGCGCTCTCACAGTTATCACGTGGCGTGGAACAACGGCAAGATAAACGACCAGTGCTATCAGATATCCGTGAATCTGGGTCAATTGAACAAGATGCCGATATCGTAGCGTTCCTGTATCGTGAAGATTATTATCGCGATGAAGGCGGCGATGACGATAACGGTGGCGGTAATTTTGGTGGCAGTGGTGGCGACTTCAACGGTGGTGATCCGCGTGATGAGGATGATCAAGATGTCGGTGAAGTCGAGGTCATTATTGAAAAGAACCGGGCTGGTGCGCGGGGGACGGTTAAGTTATTATTTGTGAAACCATTTAATAAATTTTCGTCAGTTTCCTATGCGCAAGAGCCACAATAAAATAAAGCTGGCTTTCAATCTTCGGGTTGAAGGCTTTTTTTCTGCCTAGCATCTGTTATTTTAGTAATAGTTTGCTATGATAAAAATAGTGCTCTAAAAAAGGTGGCGATGTCATGGGGCGGAAACAAACGATCGGGATTCCATGGTTAATTGTCGGTCAGTTTATGAATAACATCGGGATGAGCTTTATTTGGCCGTTAACGACGATCTACATGCACAATGTGTTAGGCAAGTCGTTGACCGAAACTGGGGTCGTCTTGATGCTCAATTCAATTGCCAACGTACTCGCAAGTACGCTGGGTGGCCGGATCTTTGACCGCAGTAATCCGTATTACTTATTATTAATGGGAATTTTACTCAATGGTCTGGCTAATTTTAGCCTGATTTTTTTACATGGTTGGCCAATGTATCCGATCTTATTGGTCGTCACGGGGTTTGCGAGTGGTTGGCTGAATACGATGTTCAACGCACTGGCTGCCAGTGTGCCGCACGATAAAGTCCGGCGAACCTTTACGTTTATGTATTTGGCAGCCAATCTTGGGGTCGTTTTTGGCACGATGTTTGTTGGGATCGTCTATAGCATGGGGATGGCGTTGTTATTCTCGATGGTCACTGGCTTATATGTGATTTTCTTAGTGATTGCCTTTCTGGAATATAACGTGGATTCTTCAGACGTCACGGGCGTTGATCCGCGGCAAGCTAGAAATGTGAAATTACCTAAAGCTAACGCCCGGATGGTTTGGACGTTTTTCATTAGTTTATTCATCATTTGGCTATTATATGAACAATGGGTCAGCAACTTATCGGTCCATATGACAGATCTCGGGATGCCATTACGTAATTACAGTTTCTTATGGACCGTCAACGCGGGACTATTAGTGATTATTCAGGGAATTTTAAGCTTGCTGGGTGATCGCATTAAAAATTTATATTATCAATTCTTCTTTGGCATGTTATTTGTGGGCTTATCATTCTTATCGTTGGTCAGTGCACACGACTACGGGCACTTTGTCTTTGCGATGGTCTTACTGACGATTGGCGAGGCGACTTGGTCACCAGCCATGCCAACACTAGTCAGTCAACTTTCACCGGTGAGCGCTAAGGGTCGCTATCAAGGCTTAGTGCAGGCTTTTAGTGCCTTAGGACGTTCACTTGGGCCGTTATTTGGCGGGGTCGTGATCGATAATTGGTCCTATAAAGCACTATTTTTACTGGCTTTTGTGGTATTGTTAATCGTATTAGTGGTTAATATGGGTGTGGTACACGTTAATCAACATCAGGCGAAGAATTATCTCAATACCGAAATTAAATCAGAGTGAGTGTTTCACGTGAAACAAAATAACAAAAAAGTTGGTGTCAGTTTTGAAAGTCATGCGTAAATTAAAAGCGAAGCGGGTCGTGATCAAAGTTGGGACGAGTACGTTAGTTTATCCCGATGGGTCGATCAACTTACGAGCCATCGACCAGCTGGCTTTTGTCATCAGTGCCATGCGACATCGTGGCCGTGAAGTCGTCTTAGTTTCTTCCGGGGCAATTGGGGTCGGACTCAATTATATGGGCTTGAAGCAACGACCTAAAGCGATTCCGGAACAACAAGCGGTCGCGGCAATTGGTCAAACGGAGTTGATCTCCATTTATAAAGAACGCTTTGCGGTCTATGAACAAAAAATTGGCCAGTTACTGTTGACGCGAGATATTTTTGTCTATCCAAAGAGTCATCACAACGTTTTAAATACGTTTGATGCGCTCTTGGCTCAAAATATTGTCCCCATCGTTAACGAAAATGATACGGTGGCGGTTGATGAATTGGATCATGAAACGAAATTTGGCGATAACGACCAATTGTCAGCCATCGTAGCGACTAATATTGGTGCGGATCTTTTGATCATGTTGTCAGATATCGATGGTTTCTATGACGGTAATCCGAATGGTGACGCCAAAGCGAACTTGTTACCACATATCGAAACGGTCAATCAGCACACGTATGAGTTAGCTGGTGGCAGTGGTAGTCGTTTTGGGACTGGTGGTATGGTCACAAAGCTAAAGGCCGCTGAGCGGATGTTGAACGCAGATGGTCAAATGATTCTCGCTAACGGCGAAGATCCGTCAATTATCTTTCAGATTTTAGCCGGCGAACCCGTGGGAACACTATTCGGGTAATCAGAGGTTATAGGAGGGTTCAAAATGGATGAGGCAACAAAAACGTTAACGCAGCTCGGCCAACAGGCACAAACTGCCAGTTATGACTTGGGCTTATTATCGACGACGAAAAAGAATGCCGTTTTACGTGCGATGGCGACGGCGTTAATGGCGCATCAAGCTGAAATTTTAGCGGCAAATGCCAAGGACTTGGAAAATCCCCAAGTCGCGGATAAATTTATTGATCGCTTGACCTTAACAGCGGACCGGTTGACTGAGATGGCAACTGGCTTGAAACAAGTCGCGGCTTTACCGGACCCAATCGGGAATGTGGATCGGGCTTGGCGCAATGAAGCCGGGCTGATGATTGCTAAGGAACGGGTGCCATTAGGTGTTATCGGGATGATTTTTGAAGCCCGGCCGAATGTCACGGTCGATGCTTCCGCACTCTGTTTTAAGACGGGTAATGCGGTTATTTTACGAGGTGGTAAGGAAGCTTTACACTCCAATCAGGCATTAGTCAGCGTCTTACGAGGCGCATTAGCGGCGGCTGACGTCAATCAGAATGCCATTCAATTGATTCAAGACACGTCGCATACGACGGCGGCGAAGTTTATGCAGTTGACTGATTATATTGATGTTTTGATTCCACGTGGGAGTGCCCGTTTGATCCAAGCCGTTTTGGCCCAAGCGACCGTGCCCGTGATTGAAACGGGTGCTGGCAATTGTCATGTTTACGTGGATCAAGCAGCGCAACTACCCATGGCGACAGCTATTGTGGTTAACGGTAAGGTCCAGCGGCCCTCGGTCTGCAACGCGACTGAAAAGCTATTGATTCATCGCGCGGTGGCGGCCAACTACTTACCAACCATCATTACGGCGTTACGCGACCAAGGGGTGGAAGTGCGCGGTGATGCCGCCACGCAGGCGATTATCCCGGATGTCGTACCAGCCACGGAAGCGGACTGGGGGACTGAATACAATGATTTGATTATCGCGGTGAAGGTGGTCGATTCAGAGGCTGAAGCCATTCAACATATCAATCACTATAACACGCAGCATTCAGAAGCGATCGTGACGGATAATTACCAAGCCGGTAAGCTGTTCCAACAACGCGTTAATGCGGCTTGCGTTTATATCAACGCCTCGACACGCTTTACCGATGGCTTTGAATTTGGTTTTGGGGCTGAAATCGGAATTTCTACGCAGAAACTCCATGCCCGTGGGCCCATGGGCTTAGCCGAATTGACCTCTTACAAGTATGTCATCGACGGCAACGGGCAAATTCGCCAATAATCAGAGTTTCCCCGTTTCGACTCTAAAAATAGATCTAAAAAATCAACTGATAATTCCAATTTATGGAATTATCAGTTTTTTTATTGATTAGACAACTCAACTTATCAACTTTGTGAATTTTTTACTACTTCTTAAGGAAAACTTAATCTTTTTGTGACGCTGATGAAACCGGATTAGATGGGGATTCTGTGAATAGTCGTCACGCTACAGTTTGCACATTCTAACGGTCTAAAACTTATAATCCTTATTAAAACGGGCTTTATAACCAATGTGAATGACTTAATAAGCCTACTTAATCAAGGATAGGCAAAACCTTAATTGCTCCGTATACTTAGGGCAAGTTCTAATATTGTTCAACTAATCACATGTAGGGGGTGTGGCTACTTTGTCAGATTCAGAAACAGCTGTAACAACCCAGAGTTATTTATTTAACACGGGGCGGGGATTTCAAAGTCAGGATTATTTAGGTTGTCACTGGGAAGCCGATGATCAGGTCAGCTTCCGGGTTTGGGCGCCACAAGCACAGGCGGTGGCAGTCGTGGGGACGTTTAACGATTGGCAGCCAACCGCCTTGACCTTAGTTGGAACCACGGGAATTTGGCAAGGTCGTTTGACGGACGTTCAAGCGGGGGACCTCTACAAGTTTCAGATCACAAGTCAGCGTGGTGAAAAACAACTCAAAATCGATCCATTCGCGCAACAATTTGAGCGGAAGCCTGGCGACGCGGCCGTCGTTTTGAAGCCGGTCGCACGGCAATGGCACGATAGCTTATGGTTGGCGCGGCGTAAAAAGTCACATCCGGAGAATCGGCCGATCAATATTTATGAGGTGCATTTGGGCTCATGGCGCCGACATGATAATGGTGATTACTATACCTACGCAGAGTTGGCGGCGGAATTGATCCCGTATGCGCATCAGATGGGCTACTCTCACGTGGAGCTAATGCCGGTCATGGAACATTTGTTGGATGCGTCATGGGGCTACCAGCAGTTGGGCTATTTTGCACCAACGAGTCGTTTCGGGACCCGCGAGGACTTTCTGAGTTTTGTCGATCAGTGCCATCAAGCCAATCTGGGCGTCATTGTCGATTGGGTGCCGGGTCATTTCATCCGTAACTATGACGCGCTCTATCAATATGACGGGACGCCAACTTATGAGTATGCAGATCCAGATCGCGCGGATAACCGGCGTTGGGGCGCTTGGAATTTTGATCTCGGTAAGACGCAAGTTCAGAGTTTCTTGATCTCCAGTGCCTTGTATTGGCTCAACGATTGTCATTTGGATGGGTTACGGGTCGACGCCGTCTCGAACATGTTGTATTTAGACTACGACGAGGGACGCGAAGGTCAAGTAAATCAATATGGTGATAATCGCAATTTGGCAGGCATCGCCTTTTTACAGGAGTTGAATACGGAAGTCTTTCAACGGCATCCTGACGTCCTGATGATCGCCGAAGAATCCTCCGCCTATCCGCAAGTGACGGGCCGCGTTGATCAAGGTGGCCTCGGCTTTAATTTCAAGTGGAATATGGGCTGGATGCATGACACGTTAGACTTTTTTGAAATGGACCCCTTGTATCGGCATGACCATTTCAACTTGTTGACGTTTGCGTTTGTTTACATGTTTGATGAACAGTTTATTTTGCCATTTTCACATGATGAAGTGGTGCATGGCAAGAAGTCTTTGATGCATAAAATGCCGGGGGATCGCTACAATCAATTTGCCAATTTACGGACAATGATGACTTATATGGCGGCGTTCCCTGGGAAACAGCTCAATTTCATGGGTTCCGAATGGGGGCAATTTTTGGAATGGCGTGATTGGAGTCAGTTGGAATGGGTCGATCTAAAAGACCCACTCAACCATCAGATGCAGCAGTTTACGGCCGCGCTGAATCAGCTCTACCACGCGAACCGACCATTATGGGAACTCGATCATCAGCCAGCTGGGATCATTTATAGCAATACGGATGATGCCGCTAGTTCAACGTTTGGTTTCATCCGGCAAGCGAAGCGCAAGTATAGCTTTGTGGTCGCGGCCTTCAATTTTGTCCCAGTTGAACGGCGGCAGTACCGTATCGGAGTGCCGTACCCGGGTGAGTATGAACTGTTGCTTAATACCGAAGCCAAAGCGTTTGGGGGAACTTGGACGCAGTTGGAAACCACTTTTACGGCGATCGATGAACCGTATAAGGGGCAACCAGCGAGTTTTGAAGTTACGCTGCCGGCCATGGGCGCGTTGCTCATCCGGCCGAGCAAAGTCAAAGGGGAGTCGAAAAAATGAATGATGAAATGTTAGGCATTATCTTAGCCGGTGGTCAGGGGACCCGTCTGGGCAAGCTGACCAAGGGCACGGCCAAACCCGCGGTACCGTTTGGCGGCCGTTACCGGATCATTGATTTTACATTGAGTAATTGCGCTAATTCTGGCGTCAATACGGTTGGCGTGATCACGCAGTATCAACCGCTAGAATTGAACGCGCACATTGGCAATGGGTCGAGCTGGGGCTTAGATGACTTAAACGGCGGGGTCACGGTGCTACAACCTTATTCATCCAGTGAGGGTGAAAAGTTCTTCGAAGGCACGGCGCACGCCATCTATCAAAATATTGAATATATCGATCAACAGAACCCGAAGTATTTGCTCGTCTTGTCTGGCGACCATATTTACAAAATGGATTACGATGCAATGCTCGATTATCACAAGGCGAAGAAAGCCTCACTGACCGTCGGCGTTATTCCAGTCACGAAACAAGAAGCGAAGCGCTTTGGGATGATGAATACGGATGAAACCGACCGGATCATTGAATTTGAAGAAAAGCCGGAACATCCGAAGAGCGACAAGGCGTCCATGGGGATCTACATCTTTAATTGGCCAACGCTGCGTGACTATTTAGTTAAGAGTTATGCGACGGATAAGTCGATGGAAGACTTCGGAAAAAATGTCATTCCATCCTACTTGGCGCACAATGAATCTGTCTATGCGTATGCCTTCAAGGGTTACTGGCGCGACGTGGGGACGATCCAAAGCTTGTGGCAAGCCAACATGGAATTCTTGTCACCGCATAATCGCTTGAATATTGGCGATAATAACTGGCGGATCTATTCTAAGGCGCAAGTGCTGCCGCCGATGTTCTTAACGGAGACGAGCCAAGTGAACAATTCAATGATCGTGGATAGTTGCTATGTCGCTGGGGAAGTCGATCACTCGATCTTGTCGCAACGCGTCTCCGTTGGGATGGGTAGTCGGGTCGTCGACAGTATGGTGATGCCTGGCGCGACGATCGGGAAAAATGTGGTCATCGATCATGCGTTAGTCGGTGAAGAAGCCGTGATTGGCGATGATGCGATCGTGAAAGGCACGGCGACAGATATTGCCGTGGTTGGTTATGACGAAGTTGTGGGGGTGGAGAAACCATGAAACGTGGAAGTGTAAGTGCAATCATCAACTTGGTGGAACCATGGGAAGCGTTGGAACCATTGACCAGCGAACGACCCGTGGGAATGCTACCGTTTGGCGGCCGTTACCGGTTATTGGATTTTCCGTTATCGAGTGCCATTAATGCTGGCATTCAAAACGTAATGGTGACCTCGCCACGTTCTGGTCGTTCGGTTTCGGATCATTTGCGGAGTGGGCGTGACTGGAACCTCGATACGATTCGCGGGGGCCTATTCATGTACCCCTACAATGATTTGAAATTAGTCGCGCCAGAAAAAAAGGCCAAATTGATTCACCATTACTATGACAACTCAATTTTATTCTTAAAGCGCAGTCATAGTGAATATTCAGTGGTCATGAGCACGCGCAATGTGGGCAATATCGATTTGAAGGCGTTGCTCCGTTATCATGAGGAACGCGACAATCCGGTCACGACCGTTTATAAGAGTGTTGATCCCAACCAATTAACTCCTAAAAATACGATTTTACAATTGACGGATAAGGGGATGGCGACAGCGGTGATCCCAACCGCCAAAGCTAAATTAGCTAAAACTGCTAAAAAAGCCGCCAAAAATATGGATATTTATTTAATGAGCACGGTGGACTTAATTGAGATCTTAGATGAGGCTAATCGGCGTGGTGACTTGATCAGCTTGGAAGAATTAATGAAGCAAGCGGTCATTCAACACAATGCGAACGCGTTTGAATATACAGGCTTTCAAGCAAATATTCATGACTTGCCGAGTTACTTTGCGGCCAACATGGCGATTTTGGAAGAAGCCAACTTCCGGGCCCTCTTCTATAGCTCACGGCGAATCTACACGAAGGTTAAGAACGAAATTCCAACGTTCTTTGCGGAAGGCTCACAATTCCGCGCTAGTCTGTGTGGGACTGGCGGTTACATTGAAGGCCAAGTTGACCACTCCGTCATCTTCAGAAATGTACTGATCAACCGTGGCAGTCAGATCAAGGACTCTGTCATCATGCAAGGGACGCGTATTGGTGCTGGGACTAAGGTTGAGAACGTCATCATCGATAAGAATGTGGTGATCGGTCCGAACTTGGTTTTGAAAGGGACACCTACCGAACCGTTAGTCATCAGTAAGGGTGAACATATCTTTCGCCAAACGGAGGTGGTCACCAGTGACTAAAGTGTTGTTTGCCGCTGCCGAAGCTGCGCCATTTTATAAGACTGGTGGGCTAGGCGACGTTAGTTTGGCCTTACCACAGGCGTTACGCGCGGCAAAGACGACGATTCGCGTCGTGATTCCGTACTATGAAGCCCTTTTTCCGGAAAAGTATCGTGATCAAGTCAAAGATGTCTTGCACTTTACGGTACAAGTCGGCGATAAAGCCCAGTATTGCGGGATTAAGACGCTAAAGCTGGCTGGGCTGACTTACTATCTGATCGATAATCAAGACTACTTTGGGCGTGAGGGGTTGTATGGCTACTGGGATGATGGGGAGCGGTTCGCGTTCTTCCAAATGGCAATCTGTGAAATGTTAGAGCGAGTCGACTATATTCCAGACGTACTCCACTTGAATGACTGGCACACAGCCTTTATTCCGGTACTTTTGAAAGAAAAGTATTACTGGATCAAGGCTTATCGGCACATCAAGACTGTTTTGACGATTCACAATATGCAATTTCAAGGGATTTACGATCCAATTATTTTGGACAGTTTGTTCAAGATCGGCTGGCAGACTTTTAATGAGGAAGGCATTGCCTTTTATGGGCAGGTCAACTTTTTGAAGGCTGGGATTAATTTTGCGGATGCCGTCAATACAGTCTCACCAACTTATGCTCAGGAGATTCAAACGCCACAATTTGGGGAACGATTAGATGGTGTGTTGCGCGCGAATCAGGGTAAGTTGAGCGGCATTATGAATGGGATCGATATGAAATTGTACGACCCAGCCACGGATGCGGCCTTGACCGCAACGTATACGGCAAAAGATTTGGCGCCCAAAGCGCTCGACAAGGCGGCGCTACAAACGGCGGTCGGTTTGCCAGAAGCGGATGTGCCCGTTTTAGGGGTCGTGTCACGACTGACAACGCAAAAAGGGATGGATCTCTTGTTGGACGCGTTGGATGACTTTTTGAAGGCGCAGTCCGCGCAAGTGATCATCTTAGGAACGGGCGATCCCGCGTTAGAGCATGCGTTTGAAATTTATCAGTTGGCCTATCCAGACCAAGTTGCGGCGCAAATTAAGTTTGACGTGAAGTTAGCGCAACAGATCTATGCCGGGAGCGATATTTTCTTAATGCCATCCGCTTTTGAACCATCCGGTTTATCACAAATGATGGCGATGCGTTATGGCACATTGCCGTTAGTCCATCTGGTTGGTGGATTGAAAGATACGGTGGTGCCGTATAACGAATACACCGGCGCGGGGACGGGGTTCGGCTTCGATGATTATACGCCGGCCGTGCTACGAAAAATGATGACGATGGCCGTGAACTTGTATACGCAAGATCCAACAGCTTGGCGGCAATTGCAGCAACAAGCGATGTTACCGGACTTTGGCTGGGCGAAGTCAGCCAAGAAGTACCAGCAAGTTTATCAGACAATCATGAGTTAGGTCTCAGGGGGTGCAATTTTTGAAGTTAACATTAGCACAGTTTAAACGAGATTTTTTAGCAGAAATTAAAACGTTATATGCCACGGATCTCAGCGATACGTCGTCGCTCGGCCAATTTATTGCGTTAGGGCATTTAGTTCGGCGCTATAACGGCTCACATTGGCAGGACACGGCGGAACGTTATCGCAAACACGACCAAAAACAAGTTTATTATTTTTCCATTGAATTCTTGCCGGGGCGGCTATTGAGTTCTAATTTACTCAATTTAGGGCTGTTGGACACGGTGCGTCAAGGACTGAGCGAACTTGGTCTAGATTTTAAGACCATCAGTGCCGCTGAACCAGATCCCGGGTTAGGAAACGGTGGCCTTGGCCGACTCGCGGCTTGCTACATGGATTCGATGGCGAGTCTGGGAATCGCTGGTAACGGGAACGGGATTCGGTACCGTTACGGCCTCTTCAAGCAAGTGTTCATGGATGGTTATCAGGTGGAATTGCCCGACGATTGGTTGCGCAATGGGAACGTCTGGGAAGTCCGGCGTGAAAATAAAGCCTGTCTGGTTCGTTTTGGCGGGAACGTGTGGATGGCACCACAGCCTGACGGTAGCTTAAAGGCCATGTACGAGCACACTGACGACGTTTTGGCCGTCCCATATGACATTGGTATGATTGGTTATCAAAATGACGTGACCAACACGCTACGCCTCTGGTCAGCGGAATTACCACCAAGTGCGGACAATAGTTACTATTCACAAGCCCAACGCGACCGCATCGATGACATCACGAAGGTGCTCTACCCAGACGACTCTAATTCGGAAGGCCAAGCGCTACGCTTACGACAAGAATACTTCTTCTCATCCGCTGGTGTTCAAAGTATCTTGCGGCACTTTGGGTTACGGCATCAAGGCATGAAAGAACTTGCCAAAAAAGTGGCGATTCACATTAACGATACGCATCCGACACTCGTCATTCCAGAAATGATGCGGATCTTGCTGGACGACCATCACTGTTCTTGGGAAGTCGCTTGGGAGCTGACAACGAAGGTCATGAGTTACACCAACCACACGATCATGCAGGAAGCCTTGGAAACTTGGCCAATCGACATGTTCAAGGGGCTGCTACCACGGATCTATCAAATCGTGGTTGAAATCGATCGGCGTTATCGAGCAGCCAAGACACCGGTCTTTGGCGAAGACTTAGTTAATCGGACGGCACCGCTGGGCAATGGGCAAGTTCGGATGGCCTTTCTAGCGGTCATCGGTAGCCATAGCGTTAATGGCGTGGCGCCGTTGCATACGGAATTACTGAAAGCCGACGTGCTGCGCGACTTATATCAAGTCTACCCAGAACGCTTTAACAATAAGACGAACGGCATTACGATGCGGCGTTGGGTACAATTGGCGAATGAGCCGTTATCGACCTTGATCGATTCGAAGATTGGGCCAACTTGGCGGCAACAGCCGAACCAGTTGAAGACGCTGGCAGCTTATCAAAATGACGCGAAGTTCCTAAAGCAACTCACCGCGGTGAAGACGGAAAATAAGGTTGCGTTAGCGGCTTATATCAAGTCTGAGTTAGGAATTGACGTGCGAACGGATGCCATCTTTGATGTTCAGATCAAACGGCTGCACGCGTATAAGCGGCAATTATTACACGTCTTTGAGATTATTCGCGAATATTTGGCGATCAAAGACCATCCTGAAACGGTTGAACCGGCGCGGGTCCATGTCTTTGGCGCTAAAGCTGCTCCGAGTTATCACTACGCGAAGTCGATCATTAAATTGATCAACGCCTTGGCGGACCTCGTAAACCATGATCCCAAGGTCGGAGACCGCTTGAAGGTGGCCTTCATTCCGAATTACGGCGTCTCGCTGGGTGAGTTGATCATTCCAGCAGCGGATGTCAGTGAACAGATTTCGACGGCCTCAAAAGAAGCCTCCGGGACGAGTAACATGAAGCTGATGGCGAATGGGGCCGTTTCCCTAGCGACCTTAGATGGGGCAAATATTGACATCATTGAGGCGGCTGGTGAAGGCAACGAGTATTCATTCGGCCTGACTGCCAAGGCGGTCTACGGTTACTACGAACGTGGCGATTATCACGCGGCTGACTTTTATAATGCCGACCCCGAGCTCAAGCGGATCCTCGAAACATTAGTGGATGGCACGATTCCGGGCATCAGTACGGAAGGGCGCGAAATTTACGACTCACTCTTACGCTACAATGATGAATACTTTGTGTTAGCGGACTATGAGAGTTATGTTCAGCAGCAGCAGCAGATCAGCGAAGATTTTCAAGATCAACAGTTATGGCAACATAAAGCCTTAGCGAATATTGCGGCCGCCGGGATTTTCTCGGCTGACTTAGCTGTGGCACGCTATAGTGAAGATATTTGGCAAGTCCCACACGCCAAATTACTCAATTAGAAAAGGAGGTCGGGGGATGATGATACAACTCGAGTATGATTCGTTTCAACCCCAATATAAAACCCCCTTTGGCGCCGTACCCCAGCAAACGCCGGTCCAATTCGCACTCAATGTGAAGACTAGCGCAACGATCGGACAAGTGACGCTGTGTATCGTGCACGATGGTCAGTGGGATGCGGAACACCTGCTGCCGATGACGGCCATAACGGCGACACGTTATCAGGTGAATTTTACGCCGACGCAAGCGGGACTCTATTTCTACTATTTTCAGGTCAGCACGAGTCGTGATACGGTCTTCTATGGTTGCGTTGACGGCGGTTATGGGGGCCGTGGCGTGCAATACGCGCGGCGTGAACAAGTCCAGATGTACCAGTTGACGACGCTCGCGGCTGTCGAAACTTTGCCTAAGTGGTATCGCGAAGGGGTGGCCTATCAAATCTTCGTGGATCGTTTCTACAATGGCAATCCTGATGGTCACGTGAACGCGCCCAAGCCCAATAGTTTTATTTATGGGCGCGCGAGTGATCGACCGTTGTACGTCCGCGGGGCTGGTCAAGAGATTTTGCGCTGGGACTTCTTCGGCGGCAACCTGCGTGGTATTGAAGCTAAAATCCCCTACTTAAAGAAGTTAGGGGTGACGATCTTATATTTGACACCGATCTTTCAAGCGACGAGTAACCATCGCTATGATACCGGTGATTATCTGAAGATTGATCCTGTTTTGGGGGACCTATCCGATTTTGACCATTTAGTCCATGCATTACACCAAGTCGGAATGCGGCTGATTTTGGACGGGGTCTTCAACCATGTTGGCGTCGATTCACGCTACTTTAACCGGAGTGGGCATTATGATACAGTCGGCGCCGCGCAAGCGCGGACGAGCCCATACTACCCTTGGTTTACCTTCATCAACTATCCAACCGAATACGATAGTTGGTGGGGTATCAGTGACTTGCCGACTGTGGATAAAGAAAATAAAGCTTATCGCGACTTTA
Organism: Lactiplantibacillus nangangensis; assembly: GCF_005405065.1. Lineage (GTDB taxonomy): Bacteria > Bacillota > Bacilli > Lactobacillales > Lactobacillaceae > Lactiplantibacillus > Lactiplantibacillus nangangensis. Next base: position 256,939 of record NZ_BJDI01000001.1, read on the forward strand.
TTTTTGGCGCAGCCGATTCAGTGATCGATTATTGGACGTCGCGTGGCGTCGATGGCTGGCGTTTGGACGTGGCGGATGAGTTGCCAGATGACTTTATCGCGGGGATTCGACAAGCGTTAGACCATTATCCTGACAAGGTTTTGATTGGCGAAGTCTGGGAAGACGCTTCTCACAAACTCGCTTATGGGCAACGCCGTCATTATTTAGAAGGTGGCGGGCTGCAAGCGGTGATGAATTACCCGTTACGGCGGTTGATCATCCACGTTTTGACTGGCACAATGGCGCCCGTTGAGTGGTGGCGTGACTTGATGACGTTAAAGGAAAATTATCCTAAAACGACGTTCCAGTTCAATTTCAACAATATTGGGAGTCACGACACGCCACGCATCTTAACGATGTTACAAGAAGACATGGCGCGGCTGCGATTGGCGGTCGGCATGCTACTGACATTGCCCGGCGTCCCGTGTCTGTACTATGGTGACGAGGCTAAGATGACGGGCGGGAAAGATCCTGACAATCGCGCTTTTTATCCTTGGGCCAACGCCGATCTGGCTGAAATTCGGGTGGTAGAGCAGTGGACGCATTGGCGTCAAAACCATCCGTGGCTCAATACCGCTAATTTTGCGCCATTCTATTTAGCGGACTACGGTATTGGCTACGTTTACTGGCAAGACCAGCAACAGGTGCTAGTGGTGATCAATGTCACGACGATGACCCATGAGATTACCGCGGCCGCTTGTCAGTTAGACGTGGTTCCAGCCCAGCTGGCGACTGCGATCAAACGGCGGCTAGTTGGTCAAGCGCTGAGTGGCAACCAATTGCAACTTATTGAAAACTTTACTTGAAGTTTACATGAATACGATAGTTTAGACGGGGACTAGTGGGTATATTGTAAAGGTACTTCTTAATCAGCACCCCGCGATTATGTCATTAAGAAGTATCCCCGTCGATCCTTAAGAGACGTAGAAAAAGTCATGACTTTCCTTGATTGGTCATGGCTTTTTTGATGTGTCCGTTTCTAGATGAAAGTGACAGACCCGATTTTCATAGCTGATCAGGTTCCGCGGTATAATAGACCTAGTGAAAACTGGCTTAAGGCCAGTTCTCAACTGTTTCACTAGGAGGTAATTGTGTGTACCAAGCAGTAGTATTTTTCGACCTGGATGGCACGTTGATGCAAGACGATAAAACGGTGGCCCCTAGCAGTGTTGCCGCAATTCATCAGCTCAAGGCCAATCATGTGCTACCAGTCATTGCGACCGGGCGCAACGTGTTTGAGGTCGCGGATATCATGCGACAGACCGGTATCGATTCGATCGTGAGTGCCAATGGGAGCTATGTGCAGTATGAAGGGCACTTTTTAACGGCCCATGAATTGGATAAGGGGTTACTTGAGGATATTACGCATTATGCCAATCAGCATCAGGATGCTTTGGCTTATTATAACGACGCCGGTTTTGCGTTAAGCCATCGCAATGCGTTGACAGTTGCGAATTATCGGAGTTTGGGACAAAAAGCCCGGGTGCAGCCAGACTTCTTTTTACGCGAACATATTCATTTTCTGCTGACATTTGACCCCATCAGTGCGGAAAAGTATCAATGGCGTTATCATGGCTATTTGAGATTCGTGCGGAATAATCCGCGAGCGCTCGATACGATGGCTTGGGGTGTTTCCAAGGCGACTGGGATTCGTGAGATTCTGGTCAAAGCTGGCCTCACCAACGTGCCAACGTACGCTTTTGGTGATGCGGCGAATGATTTGGAAATGTTCCAACTCGTGGATAAGCCAATTGCAATGGGAAATGGGTTAGCGAACGTTAAAAGTTTAGCGGCTTATATTACCACGGATAATATGCATGATGGCATTAAAAATGGGTTAGCTCATTTTGGGCTGATTTAGGGGTAAAAAAACGGATTGACGCGTGACCAGTTTTGGCCTAACCTTGGCGTAAAAAGGGGTTGGGCGTTGTGAAATTGGTGGTTTTACGGGGGAATTCTGGTGCCGGGAAAACGACAACGGCACAAGCGTTATTGACACGTTTAGGTCCGACAACGTTACTACTCAGTCAAGATACGATTCGGCGGGTGATTTTAAAAGCGCCGGATCGGGTTGGAACGCCAGCGATTACACTCATTCAGGCGTTGATTACTTGGGGACAAGACCAGTCGTTTGAGACGATTATTTTAGAGGGTATTTTGAAAAAGTCAGTGTATGGGCCAATGTTAGCAACGTTGAAGCAACAGTGGGGCGCACAGATGCTGACGGTCTACTTTGAGTTACCCTTTGAGGTTGCTTTAAAACGCAATCAGATGAAGCCCAATTCCTTTGACCAAGCCACTTTAATGAGCTGGTGGCAGGCTAATGACTTACTCGGCTATGAAGATCTTCGTTTTGGACCAACAGTAACGTTGGACGAACAGGTGCAACTGATTACTGAAAAATTGAGTGTCTTATAGCGCTGGATAGCTGAGCTTGCCGCTGCAGCCGAACTGGCTGACGCTGGAACGTGGTGGGCCGTTTGTGAGCCAAAGGGCGGTCTCACAAGCCAGCCTTTCACTAGGCCAGCAAACGACGCTGACCAAGTGAAATTTCACCACTGAGCATCAGCCAGTTCGACCTACGCTAGTGAAGAAGGACTATTTAGAACTAGTGCTAATAGGACTAGCTTTCCTAGATATTAATGATTTGTCAGGTAGGCTTGGTGACTAGTCATAGACAAAAACACTTTAAAACTGATAAATTATCCTTTTTATAACAGTACAAAGAAGCAGCTAACGTTACTGGCTAGCTGCTTCTTTTGACGTGGAATGCTTCCCCTGATTCCTTTTAACCCCTTAGAGATTTGATTATTAGAGTAGTGGATTAATCGTATAAATATTGGCGACCCTGCCTTTATTGATTTCAAGCAGGGCTTACTGACTACTGTTTAAAACAATTGTCTAGTCGGAGGTCGCCGTTGATAGCATCGGTCGTGAAGGTGGCGTTTAGCTGGTGATTTTCCAGCCTTACACCACGGACCGTCCGGGACAATTGCGTTTTTGGCAACTGTTCCGGCGAGGGGCAAGACGTTCCTGGCTTGACCCGGTCCCGCGACCGCATGCCATCAGCGGCGACCGGAGACGGCAACGCAAGTATAAGTCTGATTAAAAAATGACCCGTAATGCCGCAATTAAGCAGTCATTACGAGTCATTTTTAAGCTAATGGATTAAGCCATTGCAGCTTCGATATTACTTAAGGTTAGTTGAGCAGTTTCGGTGAAGTTGACGTCAGCAGCGGCTAAGACCTTTGGATCGCCAATCCCAACGGACGTCTCACCCGCACCGTTGATCGATTGAACGCCGGCTGCGGCATCTTCAACCCCGATACATTGAGCTGGATCTAAGTTGAGGATTTCAGCGCCCCGACGGAAAATTTCTGGATCGGGCTTGCCATGCTTCAAGCTAGCTGGGTCAACGGACTTAGTGAAGTAGTCGCTTAAACCTAAGTGCTTGAGGACTAATGGCGAGTTTTTAGAAGCTGAGGCCAATGAAAGCAAGTAGCCCTTAGCTTTTAAATCATCCAAAAACGCTTGAATGCCAGGTAAGATGTTGGCTGGTGTCATTTGCGCAACTAATTTCAAATAGTTGTCATTCTTTTCAGTTGCCAAGGCTTCTTTTTCGGCAGCCGTGAAATCATTTTCCTTATGATCACGTGCCAAAATCAAGTTTAGTGAATCCATCCGGCTAATGCCTTTCAACGCATCCGCTAAACTGTCATCCCATTTAACGCCAACTTTGTCAGCGACTTGATGCCAAGCCTGACTGTGAAAAATCGACGTATCCGTAATAACCCCATCTAAATCAAAAACAAATCCTTTAATATCAGCAAATTTTGCCATTTGAAACTTCCTCCTAGTTATGAGCGTATGCCACGGTAAGTGGTTTCTTAGCTTGTAATTGATAATCTTTACCAGCAATCGTAATCGACCGTTTTTGGTCGGCCGTGACCGTGACCTTTTCATGGTTAATGACAAACGTATAGTGGGCGCCGCGGAACGTGTGCTTGAACTTCAAAGCTTCCCAATGATCTGGTAATTGTGGCGCTACTTGTAGCTGATCTGCTAAAGCGCTGACACCACCAAAGTTCCGCGTTTCAAGTAATAACGTGGCACACATGACCCCAAGATGAATCCCTTCGGCGGTCGTCCCACCTTGAATGTCGTAGTAGTCCGAGAATAGCGCTTCTGAGAAGAGTGACCAAGCTTGGTCGTAGTTTTCATCCAGTTGATTTAGAACCGCATAGACGATTCGTGACAGCGTTGAGCCGTGGGTCGTCCGTTCCAAATAATATTGAATGTTGTGCGTCAAATATTCCTTTGGTAAGGTATAGCCGAGCTTTTCAATCAATTTCTGGACGGTTGGGACGTCAAAATTGTAAAAGGCCATCAACGCATCCGCTTGTTTAGCAACTTGGTAGGCATCTGGTGTCTTACCTTCCGCTTTGAGAATCCGGTCCATCCGCGAAATATCACCAAACTTTTGCCGATAAGCATGAAAATCTAATGTTGGTAAGTTGAAGTAGCCTTCAAATTGCGCAATAATCCCACTCTTGTTGATTTCCAGCGTTAACTTGTGACTGATGTCCGCCATTTTATTGGCGAGCTCGGTATTGAAAGCTGCTGCCGACGCCGCCTTTTGATAGGCAGCGTTGTCAAGCTGTTCACGCAATTGTGCGATCGTGTCGAACAGCCAAGCTACCATGAGATTGGTATAGGCATTATTTTTCAAGCCTGGTGTTTGGTTGTTCGGATAGTTTTCGTGAAATTCGTCCGGCCCCATGACGCCAGCGATACTGTAACGGCCAGTCGTCTCATCATAAGTCGCTTTACTGATCCAGAATTGCGCGATCGATAAGAGCATTTCCATCCCATATTTAGCTAGAAAATCAGTATCTTGCGTGATATGAGTGTATGTCCAAACATCATACGCAATATCCAGTGAAACGTGCCGCTGTAACCGACTATTGTCGGGATCCCAAGCTTGGGTGATCGGGTTCAAATGGGTGAATTGCGCCTGTTCGTCACCTTTTTGCGCGGATTGCCAAGGATACATTGCGCCGGCAAAGCCCGCGGCCTTCGCGTTAGCTCGAGCGGCCGGAAGTCGACGATAACGATACATTAAGAGTTGCTTGGCGAGTTCCGGTCGATGCAAACTGTAGAATGGCAACATGAACATTTCATCCCAGAACACATGACCCCGATAGGCTTCACCGTGTAGTCCGCGCGCCCCCGCAGAAGCGTCTAGTTGGCCACTTTCTAAGGCGGCCGTTGAGACAAGACTATGGTAGATGTTGACCCGAGTCAGTCGTTGGCTGGTCAGGTCGCCGCGAATTTTAATATCGGCATCATGCCAAGTTTTGGCCCAGTAGTCGCTGCTAGCTTTGACGGTATCGTCGAAGCTAGCTTGGGCTAGGGACGATTCTACCGTGTTCAGCAACGTGTCGTTTGCCACATTGCTCGTCGCGATGACCACGTTTTTATCAAAGGTATAGGTCTGCCCAGCCTGCACTTCGACGGAAAGCGTCTGTTGCACACCCTGTGGCTGATTTTTGAGTTCGATTAGTTGGCTCGTCTCACAATCGGGGCTTGTTAATTTAGCACCAAAAGTGTAATTAATCTTGGACGATTTAGTTTCGCCGGCGAGGGTCATTGTGTTCCCACAAGATTCCATACCTAATGTTTGTAAATGATGCTGGTCAAAAACATTATACCGACTAACGTTGCCGTTGACAACGCTTCCATCAATTTCGGAGTAGATTTGCAAGCTACCAGAGAAGTTGAGGGGGGTGACCGTGTAGCGAATGCTGAAACGGTGCCAGTCTTGCATATTAGCCAGTTTTTGCGATTGGACCTGCAGCATATGGCCGGATTGCAACTGAATTAGCATCGTTGTCGTCAAAATTCCAGTTTTTAAATCGAGACTCCGATAAACGTCTTGAACGTCGCGGTCGTTGATCGTAAACGGTTCTTGGTGATCGACCCCAAACGTGATAAATTGGGCGTTGGGCAGGTTGACTAGGTCTTCATTAACGACATCGTGATCTTTGATCGTCGTGGTTTCTTGGTCAAAGACACCGGCCACATAAGTGCCAGGATAATTATTTTTATCGGCACGCGCTTCGACGTAGGCGCCGCGCAAGCCAAAGTAGCCGTTGCCGACTGTTAGCATGGCTTCTTGCCCGTTGTTACGGACGCCTTGATATTGACCATAATAGTCGAGGTGCCATTTTAAGTAAGTTTTTTTAGCTTTTACTGCGGCCACGAGTCCGTCTTGGTCGACGGCTGCGCGACTCACAACTGGAATATTTAGCAGATTGGTTAGTGCTAAACCAACGTCAATCCGATCGTAATTGACCCCCACAATTGTATCGGAAAAGGCGTAATCCAAGCCGTTTTCAAGAATCGCCGCGTCGAATTTGAGCCCCGCTAATCTGACTTTGATATTTTCTAGGTTATCGTTAATTGATTGGTCTGGATTGTAAGCAATCGCGTAACGGGTCGTTGCTGGGCCGTCAGCGCTTGGGTAGTAAGCAATGTTCATCGCATCGTTTTCAATTCGTAATTTAATCAGTTGCATTGAATAACCACTCCTTAGTTAGTTGACTGAAAAAACGTCATAGATAAGTAGAAAAAGTTTATCTCACTATCAAGCCTAGACCAGATTTTTGGGTGTTTCAAATATTGTCACCGTCAGCGCGGTCCTGTTCGCAGAAAGATGAAATTAATAATTAAGTTGAATAAACTAGTGTGTTTACTTGCTTTCACGGGAGTTTTCAGGACGATAATTAAAGTTTGAAAGCTAATTCGTCCCGCTGCTTTAGTGATTAGATAACGAAAGATAGTCGCTGATTGTCGCTTCCGGTTATTGCTGATAACATGCGGACGAGGGACCGGGGCAAGCCTTAGGAACGTCTTGCCCCTCGCCTGGAAGCTCTGCTGAGCCCGCAGATTTCCCAGACGGTCCGTGGTGTAAGACCGGAAAAGCACCGGTCAAACGCCACCCACACGCCCGATGCAATCAGCAACAGCCTTCAGCTAGTCAACTGTTTTAAGTGATTAGCCAATCGTTCAGATAGCACACTGAATCTGGCTGACGAAGTGATACGAAATATAGGACCATCTTAGACATGGTCAATACTGATATTATTGGATTTATGAGTGATTTGTTATTTTCAATCTTTGGGACGGTAATTTAAGGGCTAGTGGGCGGGTTCGCGTCAAATGTGTTCACTGAATGAAGCTTGGTGCCGACGTCAAAATGGCCGCAAAAAAGTGCCTGAAAAAAACTTCAGACACTTAATGCAATGATGGCTCATCAGATTTTGGTAATAGTTCCAAATGATCCAGTGCCATCATTTGGCGGATCTTGATGCTAGCCGTTTGGAATTTAAGAATCACGGGATCATGATAGTTCAAACGACGCTGAAAGGGACTCAATTCTTTGCGCCAATCGGTCGTGAACTCAGTGTGACCAACAATTGTGAGCGTGCCTTTGAGCATTAGTGAAGAGTAATCAGCCAGTTGGTAACAAAATAACGTGGCATGATGGCAACGTTCAATATTTTTGACAGTGGTCGTTTGGCGACTAGTATAGAAGAAAAGTTGTTCTAAGTTGCGATCTAAGGGTAGCGGGCTTAGCGCTACGGTTGTTGGAAAGCCTTTTGAATCGATTGTGGCCACCGTGAACACTGCGGTCGCTTGGATCATATGTAGCGCAGCCTGACGCGTGGTATGTTGCATGCGGATCACCTTCTTTGGTTCTAGTATGCCGGAAGTGGTCGGGACTTGTCATGCGTTATGCTCAAATTAGCGCGATTTTAGGGTATAAAAAAAATCAGCTCTCACGGTGGATTATCACGGCGTGAAAACTGATTAGTGGTTATGGATGGGCAGTCAGGGGTTTGAACCCAACTGAAACATAAACGCTATTAAACCAGTGCTTATGCGGTGTTTCACGTGAGACTTTTTACCTTTGGCTTACCAATTGGCTTACTTTTACTATGAAGTGTTAAAATAACCCAGTTTCCTGCTAGAACTGAAAATGTTTTTTTTAACGTGGTACACGTGGTACACGCAGACAATCGTTGATATAACAACGTTTCAAAGCGCCCTAACGTGGTTCATTACCCAGTACAACGTGGTACACTTAGTAAAAATTGTCTGAATATACCAAGTTTAAAAGCCTAAATAATTGGCTAACTTGTTGGCCGCCTGTTGATTTTGGCCATTAGTGACGTGCGTGTAAACATTTAGGGTTGTTGCAACGTCCTCATGGCCTAATCGGGTTTGTACTTCTTTAATGGTGGCACCAGCGGCAAACAGAGCGGAGGCGTGACTGTGTCGAAATCCATGTACGGTAATACTAGGGGTTAAGTGGTAGTCAGTGATGATCCGCTTTAACCACTTACCCGGAGTATTAAGTGATTTAAAACCGTTCTTAGTGTTAGCAAAAACTAACTGATCCGGCTGTAACGTATTAAAACCTAAAAACAAATAATATTCACGTTGCTGTTTATGCCAGCGTTGTAATATTTCTACCGTCGTATTGTCTAAGCTGACAGTGCGGCGGCCCTTTTTTGTCTTAGGGGCTTGAATAATCTGCTTGCCGCGTTTCCCTTGGGTAAGTGTTTTATTAACCCGCAAGGTCTTATGGACAAAGTCAATATCTTGCCATGTCAGGGCTAAACACTCGCCACGTCGCACGCCTGCAAACGCTAGTACCCGGAAGAGACAATACTTTTCGGGTTCTTTTTGCTGGTCAATGCACTTGAAGAACGTCTTTAGTTGATCGCGATCCCAGAAGTTATCGGGCTTATCACCCCAACTATCAGGCTTGACCGGCATTGTAATCATTCTAGCTGGATTATGTGTGATATAGCCGTGTTTTAAGCCGTATTCAAAGACTGATACCAGATAATTGTACCAACGCTTGTAATTGTACGTGACTTCTTTAAACCATAGATTAACAGCACGCTGGCACTGGTTGACGGTGATGGTTCGTAACCGCTTGTTACCAAACAACGGCAAGATGTGATTATCGAACATACCAGCAGTCCTTGCCCAAGTGCTTTCACGAACGGTATTAATATACTGGTCGTACCATTCATGATAGACGTCAACGAAGAGAATATTGTTATCAACTGGTAAAACCGGTTCTTGCTGTAACTCTACTTCAATTCTGGATAAAGCAATACGAGCAGCGCTTTTTGATTTAAAGCCCCGACGCCGGGTTGATTTCTTTTTACCAGTTTGAGGATCAACACCTAAATAAACTTGAAACTGATAACGGGTATTCCCGTCCTTGTCCTGATACTTCTTGATTGTTGCCATTTATAATTTCCTCCATAACGTACCGTGCGGGGGCAGTGTTATGTAAGAAAACAATTATTAAAAGTATATGTGCAAAAAATGGGACTCGCTGGTGTTTGAATAATTAAAAGAGAAAGTACCTTGTGTTGAAAATTCAGAATTAATAAACGCGTTGAAGTCGCAAAATATATCATTATTTTTATCAAAAGAGCTCATTTCGTAATGACAGTTAATAATCAATTCATTTAATATGCTTTTCAAAGTTCGCTGTTGATTTCCCAAAATCAAACCGCCGATTGCTAAATTTAGATCTTTTTCCACTGATATTATTATTTTGTTCAGATTTTGGTTTTTTATATTCTGAAAAAAATCTATTTTAAACGTGGAATTGGTAATCAGATCAAAATTGATTGGAACAATATAGGAAAAGACTATGCTGCTTATCTCGTTACGAACCTTCTTTTTTTCAGAAGTTGGGGGAAGAATGGAATAGTTAGTAACGGCAGGCGCTAATAAAGTGGAGACAGGACACTCTATAGAATTAGCGATTAGTTTTAGTGTGGAAAGTCTGGTATTATCAGGAATTTCATCGTTTTTTATGAGCCTGGCAATTGTAGCTTTAGATAATTGTGTATCATTTTGCAAATCCGTAAATGACATATGAAGTTCAAGCATGCGTGACCTTATGGGGTTCAATTTGAATGCCTTCTTTCAGTTTTTTATAAGAAACCTATCTGAATAAATGGTATCACATACTTGACTTCAAATGAACAACTATGTATCATAAGTTCAGTTAAAGAAACCAAATCGAGTTTTCGGTTTCTTTAATAAAACAGTAGGAGGCGGCAAAGATGAATAACGAAAAAAATCAGTGGCTAACTTATCATCAAGTAATGGAAGAACTAAATATCGGCAGCGTGAATACAGTCTACAAGATGATTAAAGACGGCTTAAAGGTAACTAGCATTGGCAGACTAAAACGTATTGAACGCAAAGAGCTAGATAAGTATTTAGCCTCAAAAACAATTTAATTGCACCGTGCGGGGGCAGAGTGAATTTAAGGAGGTGATTTCATGATAGCAACAGCAATTTTATGGGTAATCAAATTTATGATTGTGTCGTTTGTTGGCAACGTGGCGTTTAAGTTAGTCAAGAACCCGCGTCGGTATTTTGGAATGTGAGGTCAGTCGCATGGGAAAGCATACAAAAAAGGCCTACTTTACTTTGGACAGCAGTAGGTCGAAGAGATAATCAAAAATATGCTTTCCCTTATTTTAACACGTTAACACGGTTATATGAAGGGAATTTGTAATGAAGAAAACTAAAGATTTAGATGAATTAGCGTTTGAGGCTGGATCACTCGTAACTTCAATAGATGCTTTAGATGATTTTGTCGATGTACACTTCGCTAGTAACGATTATTCCGAAAAATTGAGTGGACTAATCACTGTCATAAAGCGATATGCAGAAGATCACTATGCAGATATTGATGAGCTTAATATGTTTGGCGGTGATGAACAATGAAAGAGTTCGCAACGCTTGATAAAGCCATTGAGCTGGCCCAACAAGGCTATGCGGTTTACCCACTAATTGAGAATACGAAGAAGCCACCTAAAGGGGTGGCCGGCTACCAAGACGCAACTAGTGACCAGAACACCATCTTCGCATGGTTTAAAAAGCACCCCACTTACAACTTAGGCTTGCGACTAGATTTATCGGATTTATTAGTTGTTGATATTGATATGCACGAGCCAACTAAAAACGGTCGTAATAGCTTGGCACAACTATTTAAGCAAGGACAGACGTTACCGAATGATACCTACATTGAACGGACGGCTAACGGCGGCGTCCATTACTTTTTGAAATACGCGGGGGCTAAGGTTCGCAAAGTTGACGTTTGGCCCGGTATTGACTTGCTAAGTGACTTCACGGTGATCGCACCAAGTGAGATTAACGGCAAAATGTATGAACCCTTAGACGGTCGAACCTTGGCTGATATTAAGCCGGCTCCTCAATGGCTAATCGATAAGTTGGTGGGCCAAAAAGTGAACTGGCCGTCAGAACACGCCTGTACCACACGCCAAAAGAAGTATACCGGTCGCTTATTAGATGAAATGGTAACCGGGACAACCCAAGGTAATCGCAATGCTTGGTTAACTAAAATTGCCGGTCGTATGTTTGGCGTCGGTGCTGCTCCCAAGACAGTCTATAACATGCTGTCAGTGATCAATGATTCGTTCGTTGATCCGGCACTACCAAGCAAGGAAGTTAATGTGATTTTTCAATCCATTTTAAAACGAGAGAGTAAGGGGGTTCATTAATGGGCAAAGCAATGGATTTACCAGCAGAGACCCGAGAAGCGGCCAATAATGTTATCAAAATGCAACGTGACGCTGATTGGCAGAATGATTTCAAAAAAAATTCGGACGATGGGATCAAAACACAGTCTCTTTACAATATCCGTTTAATTATGGAACATGACGAAATGTTGAAAGGACTAGTTGTCTTTGACGAGTTCTCGGAACAAATTGTCAAAACACCACAAGCAGACAATTCACTGTTCAAAAAAGGTTTTTGGAATGATAGTGATGACACGTTATTGAGAAGTTATATTGAAGATCATTACAACTTGTTATTCAGCAAGGAAAACATTACCGACGCGGTAGTTACAGAGGCACGCCGCAAGACAATCAATCCGGTTAAGGCTCGTATTGAAGCGGTAGAATGGGACGGCCAGCCACGTGCTGAACGTTATTTCATTGATTACTTAGGTGCCGAAGATAATCATTACACCCGCACCATCACTAAGAAATGGCTAACTGGTCTTATTGCCCGGGCCTATGTTCCCGGAGTTAAGTTTGAAATTGTCCCTATCTTAGAGGGAAGCCAAGGACTTGGCAAGAGTACGGCTGGTAAGAATCTATACCCGGATAAATTCAATGATTCGTTGAAAGGAATGGGGAAGCAGAAAGACGATTATCAACAGTTACAAGGTAGTTGGATTATTGAAGTTGCCGAGCTTTCCGCCATGAAAAAAACGGACGTTGAGGGAATTAAAAATTTTATTAGTGCACAATCCGACACATATCGGAATAGTTACGGCCGCTATGCGTTGCCACACCCGCGTAAATGCGTATTTATTGGCACGACTAACCAAACCGACTATTTAAAGGACGCGACCGGTGAACGGCGATTCTATCCAATTAAATGTGGGGTCAACAAGGCTAAGCTAGATGTATGGCACCCGGACGAGAATTACATGCTTCAAGTATTGGCGGAGGCCATGTGCTGGTTTAAGAATGGCGAACCGCTATATCTGGATCAGGCCACCATGAAAGAGGCTAAGGCTTATCAGATGGCTGCGGAAGCTGTCGACCCTATGCGAGATGCCATCGAAGCGTTTTTAGCAATGGAAGTTCCCACAGATTGGGGAAAAATGAGTACCAGCTTAAAACAAAGCTATGTCAGTGACTACGGGCAGCAATCTAAGTGGCTACAAGATCAAGTTAGTAATGAACGGAAACTACTCAATCAAACAACAACTCGGGAAATTATGGAAGTTGTCTTCCATAAAACAGTTGATCGTTATTTAACCGGGCGCACAAACTCGGAAGCTAAGCGAATCAAGTTATTAATGGACAATATGGACGGCTGGGAAGCTAAAAGAATTAGAATGAATGGCCAACGTCCACATGGGTATGTTCGCGTACAATGATCGAAAATGCTAAGTGTACCACGTTGTACCGGGTAATGAACCACGTTAGGGCACTTTGAAACGTTGTTATATCAACGATTGTCTGCGTGTACCACGTGTACCACGTTAAAAAGAACATTTCCAAGTACAGGAGGAAACACGTATGAAATGGCAAGAAATGCAATTATTGAGAGACACAAAATATAGCAGTTCAGAAAATCTAAAAAAATTTGAAGACGTATTTAAGTTTGATAAATGTGCCGTGTATGAACGCCCACATAGTCTTGAAAAACTACTAGCAGGTGATCGTTCATACAATGCGGGTAATAAGTATGATACACCACCTTACCTTGGGGAGTGGCTGGATCATGCCGAATTACAAAAGGTAAGTGGAACTACACGAATTGTTGCAATTGCTCATGATTATGGGCCGGCCGATAGCGTTCATAGAAAAATAGCGGAGCACGTCTTGTCGCTTGATTTAGTGGGCGTGATCTTTGATAGCAAAGTAGATTGGTATTATCCCGGCCAGTCTTTACTAGTAATGATTATGAGCAAGGAAACATATAACTACTATTACTATGACCTGTTGGCAAATCGCCATGTTGTTGATGTAGTTAAGAGGGAATATTTTAGAGAATAAAAGGAGTATAAAATAATGAAAATTAAGATGGTACATGCTGATAATTTTGATGAACTTTTTTCAAGAGTTCGGGAAGTTGACAAAGCACAAGATATTGACGATGAGTTGATAGGCACTAGCATTGATTTTATCAAAGTGAGCGATTCGAAAATGATCTATTGTGAAGCATTGGTTTATGGGACTGGTGACGACGATGAAGAACTATAATCTAAGTCGACTAAATAAGCGGGTACAGTTTGGCACCGTTAAGTCAGTTGAAAATTTAATAAACGGCACAACCAAGCAACAATTCGTGCCACTGTTCACTGTCTGGTGTGGTGAGTACACGTTGACCATCAGTAACACTATTAGCCTTACTGGTACGACTGCCACGACTAACGAGCTAATTGCGGTGCGCCATGACGAACGAATCACGACAACCTTGGAAGCAATATTAGATGGGGTTACGTATCGCGTTGCTGGCGTTAGTTCTGATAGCGAGCTGAACGCCTATGACGTGATAACGCTGACCAAGGTTAATGGTCATGGCTAAACCAGTGAAGATGTGTGAGCACCCTGGTTGTCGGACGCTAGTTGCTTATGATGTACGATACTGTGAGAGACACCGTAAGGCCACTAACAAGTTGCGCTACCATAAACGCATGTACGATTCAGCCGAGAGTAAGTACCAACAGTTCTACAAGTCGTCAGCATGGCGCAAGTTATCGCGGCGGTTTCTTGAAAGCAATCCGGTGTGTATACAGTGTTATCAAGATGGTATGATATGCAAGGCTAATGTGGTCGATCACGTTATTGAAATCAAAGACGATTGGTCACGTCGATTAGATGAAAGCAACCTACAACCATTGTGCTACCGACACCATAACCGGAAGACTAGACTGGCTAGAGAACAACGAACTAAATAACCAATGAGTGTCGTGCTGAAAGGCGCGGCGCTTTTTAGTTGAGCGGAATTTTCCGCTGAATGAATCAGACTGGCTAAGTTTAACTTAGGTAGTAGATCTGCGCAATACTGCGCTGAACTTTCAGCCGAGCTACTGAGTCGAAATTTTCGACCTAGTTAACCAACCCGCATTTTGCGTCTACGTTGCCAAAATTGGCAATGGACTGCGCCGATTTCTCGGCCGAGTGAACAATTAAAGTTGGCGGCTCAATTTTGAGCCACGAGACTAATTCAAAACAACATGACAGCCCAGAAACGTTGATATGGGGGGGCTATGGTCGACCAAAAAGGAGCGAGCACACACTTTTTTGTTTATAAAAATCCCTTTTTTACTTTGATTTTTTGCTGATTTTGCTGGATTGTGAAATATCCTTACTAATAATGCGAAATTTAAACGAATAAAAAGTCAGGGGGAAACGTGTCAATATATACATGTAATTATTTGCACTTTTTAGAGATATGTGCGATAATATAGATATAATAAACGGATTCTGGATATATGTATCAATCAGCCGCCTATGGGTATAACTCGTGGGGGCTTTTTGGTGCGTAAATTTAAACGAAAGGAGTGATCCGATTGGGTCGAAAAGTAAAACCCTTGGCTAGTATGAAAAAACATTTAACTAACGAAGAACGCGACCAGCGCAAGGACGCCGAGACTGCCTTGTTTGATTATCCGGTGCTTGATTTAACCCCGCCGGATTGGTTACATGATCGGGCCTTGACTGAATGGCAACGGGTAGCGCCTTATTTAAAGGCCAATACTCCAATTAGTGAACTTGACCGAGCTATGTTAGCAAGCTACTGCCGCGCTTATGCAACAGTACAGACTTGCGAGAATGATATTCGTAAGAACGGACTGGTACAAACTAATTCAGAGACTGGTGTACGTAAAGCGAACCCTTACGTGGCTTTGCAATCGCAAGCAATAAAGGACCTAAAGTCCCTAGCTAATGATTTAGGCATGTCGCTATCTAGCCGAGCACGTATGGAATTAAACAAGCAAAAAGATGATAAACCCGAAGATACTTTTGAGGCGATGTTGTCATGATTGAATATGTTGACCAAGTATTATCGGGTCAAGTATTGGCTGGTCAAAAAATTAAATGGGCGTGTGAGCGATTTAAACGCGATTTAAGCCGTTCTAAAGAAGCTAGCTTCCCGTTCTACTATGACGAAGACGAAGCGGCACAGGCGGTCAAATTTATCGAATTAATGCCTAAGACTGACGGTAGCCAACTCACCATGCAGCCATTTCAAAAATGGATTATTAGCGAACTGTATGGCTGGCGTGAAAAAACTACCGGTAACCGGCGTTATGATCGGGCGTTTATTAGCATGGCTCGTAAGAACGGTAAAACCTATCTGGCTTCTGGCATGGCCGCTAATGGCCTTTTAAGAGAACGTCAGCCCGCCCGCAACCGAGAGATATTATTCATCAGCAACGCCCTTAAACAAGCTAAATTGGGCTATAACATGCTTTCAAGTGGGTTAAGGCAAGTCCGTAAACAATCGAAGTACATGCGGCAACGAATCAAGGTGCAGAAGCAAGCCATTACTGACTTAGAAACTGATTCGCAAGCCTTGGCCCTTGCCAGTGATACCAGTACGCTTGATGGTTATGCCGGGACGACCGTTATTTTAGATGAATGGCACGAAGCTAAAGACCGCAAAGTGTACAACGTTTTAAAGTCTGGTCAAGCACAAGAAGATAACTCATTGCTGGCGGTGATTTCCACTTCAGGTCTTAACCTTAACGTTCCAATGCACGCCGAATATGAGATGTTGACGGACGTTTTAAAGGGGAAGATTGAAGCTGATCGCTACTTTGTGGCAATTTGGGAACTAGACGACCGCGAAGAAGTTTACGATCAAGCCAATTGGATTAAGGCCAACCCGTTGTTCAGTGAACCACACGTTAGGAAACGCATGACGGAGAAAATTCAGGCCGATGTGGATCTTGCCATTAAGCAAAATAACCTTATTCCGGTGCTGACTAAGAACTTCAATCTGTGGCTGGAAGCCAGTGAGGATAGTTATATTTCTGCTGACGATTGGGCCGCTGGTAAATTGGCAAAGGTGCCCGACTTACATAATCGTGACGCCTATATCGGGATTGATTTATCGAAAAGTAACGACCTCACCGCGGTTAGTTGGCTCGTTCCAATTGGTAACGGTCAGTTTTATTGTGATAGTCATTCGTTTGTGGGTACTAAATATGGCCTCGATTCTAAGATTAAACGTGATGGCATTGATTACCGGTCAATGGAACGTGCTGGTGAGTGTAGTATCACCCGATTAGATAGCGGCATTATTGATTATGATGAGCTATTTGATTTTGTACAAAAACTAGTCGGGAAATACAACTGGAAAGTGAAAGCAATCGCTTATGACCCGTATAACGCGCAAACGTTAATTACAAAATTTGAGAAATTAAGCTACCCACTATTTGAAGTACGGCAAGGAACTAAGACTTTGAATATTCCAACTCGTAATTTCCGTGATCAGCTTTACGATGACAAGATTAAACATAACGGCAATAATATTCTTGCTTATGCGGTCAATAACGCCATCTTGAAAGTGATAAACAATGGCTGGCAACTGGATAAAGCCCGCAATAGTAACCGGATTGACCCGATTGCGGCGTTGATTAACGCGTTTGTAGCTGGTATGGACTATTACCAAGAAAGTGAGGATCAACAGCATGCAGAAGATTACTACAAAACAGCGACTGCGGCAGATCTGTTCTGATTATGTACAAACGATCTTGTTGGTGCTTGGCTTAATCTGCTTAGTGATTGGTTTTGGTTGCTGGATCAGCTGGCAAGCGGGATTAATATTGGCTGGTATAGCCATGATTCTGTTGGCCTTGCTAATTAATTATGAAAAGCAAAGAGGTGATTAAATGAGTTTTTTTGTTAAAAGTAATACCACCAGCGGCACGCATGATCCGGTAGCCGACGCCTTGGTTAGTTTATCAAGTAACGACCCGTATACGTTTGTGAGTGCTGCGGTGTTGCGTAATAGTGATATTTATGCGGCAATTAATATTATTGCGAGTGATATTGCCAGCAACCCGATTGTTTGTGATACGGCCATTTTTAATACCATGATTAATCAGACTCCCAATAGTCAGATGGACGGGTACCATTTTAAATATGCGTTGGCGGCTAACCTGTTACTCAATGGTAATAGCTTTGCCGAGATTTTGCCTAATCATACCTTGAAATTGATTGCCAATAACCAATTGACGGTTGAACAAGATGACGTCAGTGGGGCGTTGACCTACACCTATACCCCGATTGGCGGTAACAGTCGTCAGATCGCGCCTAACAACATTTTACATTTTAAATATTTCACCAAAGACGGTGTATCGGGAATTAGTCCCCTATATGCCCTCAAAGATGAACGCCAGATTCAGTCGGCCGGCAATAAGTTGCTAACCGGCTTTTTTACTGCTGGTGTGCACGGAACCACGATTATTAAAGTCCATCAATCTGATTTAGGGCCGGAAGCTAAGGGCAATATTCGCAGCCAGTTTGATGAAGCCAATACGGGTGACAATGCAATCAATACGATTGTGACTGACGATACGATGGACATTAGCAACTTATCCTTAAATACCGATGTGTTAAAGCTGGTCAATTCTAATGACTGGACGACCCGACAAATTGCTAAAGCCTTTGGATTACCACCGGAGCGCTTAGGGGTTGAGAACGATCATTCTAACCAAGAGCAAAGTGGTGTGCAGTATCTACAAGGCACGTTACAACATTACTTTGATAGCTTTACCAGCGAACTATCGTTCAAGTTTGGTCATGACTTTACGTTTAACACGGACAAGTTATTGAGCCTTGATCCACAAACGCAGCAAGCCCAAGCGGTGGCTGGTTTCACTGGCGGCGTTATGAGCCGTAACGAAGCTCGGGCCAAGATTGGCTTGCCACCAACTGACGATGGCAATATTTTCTTAAACTTACAAAAGAATGGAGTGACTAATTCATGAAACAAGACCGACGGTTAACGATTGACGCCGAATTGCGAGCACAAATGCCGCAGTCAGAAACACCCGAAGACGGGCCAGCTGAAAATTCAGCAGACCCGCAACCTAAAGATTCCCAAACAAGCAAGGGCAAAACAATTAGTGGTTATGCAATTGTATGGAACTCGCCAAGTAAAGACTTAGGTGGCTTCACTGAGGTTGTTACCCCCAAAGCCCTTGATGGTGTCGATTTATCAAACGTTCTTATGCTTAATAACCACGACTATACCCAAGTGTTAGCCAGTGCCAAGGCGGGCACATTAACGTTAGAAACGGACGACAAGGGGCTACATTTCACCGCGCAGTTGCCGAATACGTCGTTTGCTAATGATGTTTACGAAGAAGTTCAAAGTGGGAACGTTGATTCCTGCTCGTTTGGCTTTGATAGTGACGACGACACCGACGAATGGACTAAAGATGATGGAGGTAATATCACGCGCACCATTAATCAAGTTAAGAGCTTGTTCGATGTGTCAGTGGTAGCCGTTCCCGCTTATGACGATACCAATGTGCAAGTTGATACCCGTAGCTATGAAAAATTTATTAACCAAGAAAAGGAGCCTGACAACATGGCAAAACAAACAATTATTGATCCTAACAGCAATGAAAACAAAACCGGTATTCCCGCCTTTGAACAATATGTGCGGACACACGGGGAAACACGGGACGGTTTAAAGACTGACGGTGCCAGTGCCGTTATTCCTAAGGAACTGATTACCCCCGTTTTCCAATTAAAGCAATCCAATTACAACCTCGCCCAATATGCGACGGTTAAGCAAGTTTCTAGTGGTTCCGGGACTTATCCAATTGCCACTAGTCAACAATCTGCGGTACTGGCTACTAAGGACGAACTAGCGGACATTGCCGATGTTGATGCGAACATGTTTACGGAAGTGCCGTTTGATGTGAAGACCCGGGCGGGTAAGATTGCCTTATCTAATGAAGTGGTCGAAGACGCCGAAGTTGATATTGTCAGCGAAGTTAAAACCCAATTACAACAATTGGTTGATAACACGGACAACACGCAGATCATGGGACTGTTAACGGGTAGTAACTTTGCTAAAGCGACGGCCACCAGTATTGATGATCTTAAAAAGATTTTCAACGTGACGTTAGATCCCGCCTTGAGCAAGATGTGGCTAGTCAACCAATCCGGGTTCAATTACCTTGATACCTTGAAAGATTCCGAAGGCCGTTACTTATTACAGCCTAATCCAACAGCACCCAGTGGTTTCACCTTATTAGGGGCACCAGTCGTCATGATCAGTGATAAATTACTGGCTAACAATGCGGACGGGACGTTCCCAATGATTGTGGGGGACTTATCACAAGCCGTGGCTGTTTTCCGGCGTAACCAAGTAACCGCCCAATGGGACAAGTTCGACCAGTTCAGTCAAGGACTTTCCGTCATTGTGCGGAATGATTATGAAGTGATTGATAAGACCGCTGCAATTAACGTGGCGTTAGGAACCGCAACTGCTGGTAAATAATCGTACCCACTTTTGGGGACGGCTATACAAAGGGGTGTCCATTTTAGACCCCCCCTATACATAAATTAAAACTAAGGGGGCACGATTCGTTCCCCCCCTAAAAAGGAGTGATTACATGGCTGTAACCGTTGATGATATTAAACTAAGCCTGCGAATTGATGTGACCGAAGATGATCCAATGATTAAAAGCTATTTAGACGCCGCCGAGGACTATGTTCAGACGGCCGTTAGCAAAAGTGAGGATTTGACTATCTACAAACAGTACGATTTTGCGGTGTCCTTGCTGACGCAATTCTGGTATCAAAACCGAGTAACTGATATGACAAAGACACCGTATCAAGTTGTCAGCATGATCCAACAATTGCGCGGCTTAGTAACAGGATAAGTTTTAAAGTGAATGTGTTTCATGTGAAACAATTATAAGTGAAAATATTTGTTTTAAGTGTTATAATATAAGTATTCATTGTGTTGATATTAGTCGGAACGGGGTGTAATAGCCCCGTTTTTTAATACATATATCTGGAACCAGAAAGTGTGATTCCAATGCGCCAAGATGTTAAGAAAATTCGTAATTTATTAAAGCAATATGCCAAACTAAAACGTGATTTGACGGCTTTTAATCAAGTTTCTAGCCCCTCATTCGATGGAGTATCAAGCCATAGCAGCCGAAACGGTGCTGAAATCCGTCTGATAAACCATGTTGACCTGTCTTACCAGCTAAAAGAGGTCGAAGACGCCCTCAATGCAATTGATGATCCACAATATCAATTTATCTTACATGATTACATTATTGAGAAACGTTTCAGCCGGAATGAAGCCTGTGAACAATTATCGGTTAGCGTTAGCAAGTTTAACTATTTAAAGAACCAGGCGCTAGAAGTGTTCAAAAAGATTTATTCATAATGTTCCAAGTATGTTAGAATTCTTGTTGTAAGGAAGGTTTCCACAAGGAGGAATTCACATGTCAAAGGAGTATACCGCTGATACAATAGCGAAGTGGTTTTTAACAAGATCAAGTATGTCACCAAAGAAACTACAAAAAATGATATATTACGCTTACTCTTGGGTATTAACATTAATGAACGATAATTCTAGTGATTTAAAAAACAAACTTTTTGACGATGAATTTGAAGCTTGGGTTCATGGGCCGGTTATACCTTCTATTTATGCAAAATATGCAGACTATGGTTACCATGATATTGAAAAATATGTGGGGGAAGAATCTCCCAAAGTATCTGCTGATATAGAAGATATCTTGAATCAAGTTAATGATGTCTATGGTGGATATACTGCTGATGAATTGGAGAGTATGACACATCAAGAGACACCATGGAAAAATGCAAGGAATGGCTATAGTCCAATAGAGTTATGCCAGGAAGAAATTAGTGATCGTGATATCTATGATTGCTATATTAAAAGAGTTGCATAATCATGGGAGTTTCAAATTCAACTAATCCTAAAAAGAATGTAAAAGCTGATTATAACTTTAAAAAAAGAACTAACGAGGTAAGCATTGAGTTAAATTCATATAAAAATTGGACTCACAGCTTAAGGGTCGGCGAATTTACTAACGAGTATCACGATAAAAGTGAAGTTGGGAAAGTTTATTACCAGTTAGTTGATAGGTTATTGCCCTTTGTAAAGGAAAAGGGTTCAGATATAAAACAGGAAAAACATTGTCATCTTCTGAGTGGAGACAAAAGAGAGCTAGCGACAAAAATAATAAATAAACTTCACAACAACTTGGATTTAGATGACGGAACTGAAATTTGGCAACTTTCCTGTGGCCAAGGTGTAAGGCTACTAGCAGTTATTACATTTACCGATGATAGTGAAAATGTATATCCTCTTTTTTTAGACCCACATCATCTTATATACCCTGACGAGGCTCATAATCAGAAGGATTATAGTAAAAAAGTTTGTAAATTTAATCCCAGCAAATCTTATTGACATTGCTAACCAACTCAGTTATGAGCTGGTTATTTTTTTGCATTAAAAAAACTGCTAACCAAAGTTGGCTAACAGTCACTGCCCCGCGCAAGTATTAAGTCACTGGAAACAGTGGCTTTTTTTGTTATATTTCTGGCTTACTAATTGGCTTACTTTTATTGAAAAAAGATGACAACTGATGATAACGGTGCTTGCATTTAAAATACAAAAAAACCAGTAATCACGGTGTTTTGACACTGCATGAAAACTGGTTAATGGTTTATGATGGGCAGTCAGGGGATCGAACCCTGGACCCACGGATTAAGAGTCCGTTGCTCTGCCAGCTGAGCTAACTGCCCATAACTCAACAAAAAATATAATATCATGAAACGACGACGCTGACAATACTATTTTGCGTTTTTTTTCAAAAAAAGTGAACTTTTCTGTAAAATTAGACTTTCTTAGTACCATAAAAAGGGTCGTCGGGTTGCCGTCAAATCGCGGTATCATGAGGTTGGCAATCAAAGAAAGCCATGGTTATTTGTGATATACTAAAAATAGTGCTGAAAAGAACTTTCAGCCGTCCAGACGCAGGCATGGTGTCCAGCACCCCTGCATTAATCGAAGCTTTACAAAAAATAGACTTGAACCTGTTTTCCCCTAAGGAGGAAGAACCGTTATGAAAAAAATCTTAGTTGTTGATGATGAGAAACCAATCTCGGATATTATGAAGTTTAATTTGACCAAAGAAGGTTATGAAGTCCACGTCGCTGCTGATGGCGAAGAAGCGTTACAAAAAGTGGAAGAAGTTCACCCTGATTTGATCTTGCTTGATTTAATGTTACCAAAAATGGATGGCCTCGAAGTGGCGCGTCAAGTTCGGAAAAATTATGACATGCCAATTATCATGGTCACGGCCAAAGATTCTGAGTTGGATAAAGTCTTGGGCTTGGAACTGGGGGCGGATGACTATGTCACGAAGCCATTCTCAAATCGAGAATTAGTGGCCCGGGTCAAAGCTAACTTGCGGCGTCAAGGCACGCCAGCAGCGCAACCAGCCGAAGAAGAAACCAATTCTGACATTGAAATTGGTGACCTAGTAATTCACCCCGACGCTTATATGGTTTCAAAGCGGGGAGACAATATTGAATTGACCCACCGTGAGTTCGAATTACTCCATTACTTGGCCCAACATATCGGTCAAGTCATGACCCGTGAACATTTGTTACAAACGGTTTGGGGCTATGACTACTTTGGTGATGTCCGGACAGTCGATGTGACAGTGCGGCGGTTACGTGAAAAGGTCGAAGATAATCCTAGTCATCCCAAGTGGCTCGTCACACGCCGGGGTGTTGGCTATTATCTTCGCAATCCTGAAAATGAGTAGAGGTCGTTAAACCGTGTTGAAACTTAAGCGGAAGAATTTTTTTAAGACGATTAATTTTAAAATTGCGCTCGTATTCGCGTTATTACTCGTAATTACGCTAGAAATTGTTGGCGCAATTTTTGTGCGTCAATTGGAAACGAAAAACTTGCAACAGTTTAAGACGCAAGTTCAGATTCCGACGTACATCGATAACTCGTTAGCTGAACAACTGTCAACTAATAATACAGCGAAGGCTAATTCGCAAATTAAAACAATTCTGTCGGATTATAATAACTCTAATATTGATGAGATTCGGATCATAGATAGTAAAGGGACGATCCGAGGCACGAATGATGTGAATGACCAATCGATTGTCGGTCAAAAGACGACCGATCGTAATGTCAAAAATGCCATCTACAATAATCGTTCCTATACTAAAAATACGTATGATACGCAAAACAATGGGCGGTACTATATTTCAATTGTGCCGTTGTACAGCTCTAACTCAACGGGCAATAACAGCCAGTTGGTCGGGGTCTTGTACGTTCGAGCTAATATGAAGTCCGTTTATAATACGATCAACTCAATTATGAGTATCTTTGCGTTGGCTTCACTAGTGGCGATGGCGCTAGGTCTAGGGATTGCCATCATTATTGCCCGGGCAATTACGCGGCCGATTGAAGAAATGAAGCGGCAGACGCAACGGATTGCTCGTGGCGACTATGCGGGTCAAGTCCGTGTCTATAGTGATGATGAATTGGGTCAATTGGCCGGCGCGATTAATAACTTGTCGATTCGGGTCGAAGAGTCGCAGGAATCCACTGAAGCAGAACGGCGACGGTTGGATAGTGTCCTGGCTCATATGAGTGATGGGGTCATTGCGACTGATCGGCGTGGAAATATTACGATTATCAATGAAACGGCTTCGGATTTTGTCGATGTGACCGCTGAAAAAGCAATCGGTAATTCCATCTTAGATATGCTCAAGATTCGCGATGACTATTCGTTACGTGACCTGATTGAAAATCAAGATGAATTAACACTTGATTTCTCATCGAATGAACGTGACCTGATTTTGAATGCCTATTTCTCGCTAATTCAACGAGAATCTGGGTTTATCAGTGGCTTGGTCTGTGTGTTACATGATGTGACGGAACAGCAGAAGATCGATAACGACCGAAAACAATTCGTTTCAAACGTGTCACATGAATTGCGGACACCATTGACCAGTTTACGGAGCTACATCGAAGCGTTGAGTGATGGCGCGTGGAAAGATCCAGAAGTGGCCCCAGGTTTCTTAAAAGTGACGCAAGAAGAAACTGATCGGATGATTCGGATGATCAATGAGTTACTCAGCTTGTCACGGATGGATTCTGGGACGACCCGAGTTGATATGGAATTGGTCAATATCAATGAAATGTTCAATTATGTTTTAAATCGCTTTGATATGATCTTGAAAAAAGATGATAATCCGGCGAAATATTACACGATCAAACGGGAATTTACGAAACGGGATCTTTGGGTTGAAATTGATACCGATAAATTTACCCAAGTCCTGGATAACATTATGAACAACGCCATCAAGTATTCACCAGATGGTGGGGTCGTCACTTGTCGGTTACTAGAGACTCATAATCAGGTCATTATTAGTATTAGTGACCAAGGTTTGGGAATCCCACGGGCTGACTTGACCCACGTCTTTGACCGGTTTTTCCGGGTTGATAAGGCGCGGTCACGGGCCCAAGGTGGGACTGGGTTAGGCTTGGCAATTTCTAAGGAAGTTGTTCAAATGCTTGGCGGCCGGATTTGGGTCGACAGTGTTGAAGGCAAAGGCTCAACGTTCTATATTTCGTTGCCATATGAACCTTATGAAGAGGAGGATCTTTGGGATGACGACTCGCAAGCTTAGACGCCTCATTTTACCCATTACCTTAACCTTATTGATACTCCTTAGCGTGGGCTTGTCCGCGTATATTTGGACGAATCCGTCACGCTATGAACGTGAAAATAAAGTTAGTACCGCCTCTTCCAACTCCACGTTAGCCACGCGGACACTCGACGATATTTATTTACCAACGCAGCTGGTCCATACGGATTCTGCCGGTAAACAAACGTTGTTGATCAATAAAAATGTCAGTTTAGTCAGTCAATTCAAGGAACAGCTTAGCAAGTGGCAAGCGACCGGCATCGTCAAAGTCCGGGTCACGTCTGCCCAAAGCTATGCGGCGCTGTTGAATGGGGCCGATTCGTACGTGTTGAATTTTCCCGACAGTGTCACGGTCGCGTTATTCAATACGATTTTCAATCAAAATTTGAAGAATTATCGTTCCTCTGAATTCAGTCGCATTGTTATTCCGGTCAATGATACGGATCACTTATACTTGTTAAATGATAGTAAACATCAGATTTATAGCGTGAAATTGAAAAAGAAATCGTTAAAATCGATGCGGAAATTTTTGCAAGCCAATAAAGTGACGGCAATTGCGGTCAAGATGAGTTACGAAGGCAATAATACGTATCTCGACTATACGCAACCGGTCACGATGCAGCATTATAGCTATTTAATGAACGAACAATCGGCCAGCGAACTCGCGAACCGTTTGTTGGATGCAGATGGGAATTCGTCCGTTTCCGTGCGCACGCATAATGGTGAACAGATCTACACGACGGGGTCGTTTAAACGGATGACCGTCAACAATAAACTTGGGACGGTCTATTTCGAAGACTACAGTGATTCGGGCGATACGCGGCAGATTTCCTTTACCACGCAATTGCAGAAGAGTTATAGCCACCTCGTGAGTCTTGGCGTGCCGATGGATAATATTCGTTATTATGGTTACGATACGACGAGCAGTAGTGTTATTTACCGAAGTTACGTCGAAGGTTTCCCAATTTTCAATCAAACGGAAAACGGGGATGTCCGGATTCAGATGACGTCGAATGGGCTAGATCGGTATTACTTCTCACTCGATAGTTTACAAGTGCCGGTGCCAACCACGGGCAAACAGACTGCGGTGACGCTACCAAGTTCAACGAGTGTGTTGAAACAACTCGTCGCAGCTGGTTATAAAAATAATAAGATTGGTAGCATTGAATTAGGCTATCAATGGTCGCAAAATAAGTCGTCCAAACTCGTGATCGACTTAACGCCGACGTATTACGTCTACTATAATGGGGCCTGGCGGACGTATACGTCGATGCTGAGCGGATCGTAAGGGGGCGCACGCAATGAATTTTCGAAGAATTGAATGGATTTTCGTCATGGCGTTCGTCGTGCTCGATATTTTCCTGATTTACATGTTCGTTCAAACGAGCTCAGACGATTCGAGTACCAAATCGTCGAGTGATACGGCGACGACCGTCATTCGTGAAATGCGCGATGATAATATTAGTTTTAGTGATCCGAGCAGCAAAGAGGGCACGGGTTACTATATTGCTGGAAATAATGACAGTGGCTTAAAACAACATTTAGGTCAGTTAACTGAACAGACGGCGCGGCTCGTCACTAGCAGTAAATTGACGAGTACTTTGCACACGACGATGGCCGTGGATAAGGATAAACCGCAAGTGGATCTCGATGCGTTCGTGAAACAAAGTGTGAACGTGATTCATGGCGATCAGTATGTTTATTCAGCCGCATTGTCGTCGGCCGGTGATTATGTGTACATCCAGAAAGTGGCGGATGGTGAAATTTTAACCGCGACTGGTCAGTTACATTTAATCGTGAATAAGAATCAACAATTGGTCAGCTACACGCAGTCTTACGTGAGTGATGTGAAGACCTTGCGTGAAAAAGCGGTCACCATCAGCGAAAAGAAAGCGTTAGTGGCGCTCTACCAATATAACCAAGTGTCGAATAACTCACGGATCGTTTGGAGCAAGCTCGGTTATTCGCGGCTATTGAAATTGAAGGATAGCAGCGTTTATGTGCCGACTTGGATCTTTGCGGTGCGCAGTAAAAATAGTTCCAACTACAGCATTCATCGCATCAACGCCTTCACAGGGGCTGCGATGAAGAACGGTAGCACGGAAACGACCGCGGATGCCGCTAGTGTCGAGAGTAGCACCGTGGGGATGATTTGGCAGCAACAATAAGGCTTTGTTCGAAGACGTCTGGGATTTTGAGTTCCGGGCGTTTTTTTATTAGCCGAAACTAGGTTAGTTTGCTTGGGGGTCGCAGTCTTGCACTCTAGGCCTAAAAGCGTGTATCATAACAACGGTAGTAGCTGAATTTCAGAGATGGGAAGAACCTAAATAATGGTATTAAAATTAGCAACAGATCAAATGCAAGTTAGCGTGTTAGCTTCTGGGAGTACCGGAAACGTGACTTATATTGAAACACCTGAACATAAAGTGTTGGTCGATGCCGGATTGAGCGGTAAGAAAATCGCGAACCTGATGAGTTCGATTGGGCGCGACATTAATGAAGTGGACAGTTTGTTTGTGACCCATGAACATACTGACCATTGTCATTCAGCCGGTATTTTAGCGCGTAAGTATGGCTTGGACGTTTATGCGAACCAAGGGACTTGGGATGCAATGTCGAGTCGCATCGGCAACGTGCCAGCTGAATTAAAACACGTCTTTGATCCCGATACCACGTTAGGTTTAGGTGACTTGGATATTGAATCGTTCAGTGTGTCGCACGATGCCGCTGAACCGCAATTTTATGAATTGCACCACGCTGGTAAATCCTTCGTCATTATCACGGATACGGGTTACGTGTCTGAACACGTTGAAGGGGTCATTAGCAACGCGGATGGGTATTTATTTGAATGTAATCATGATTTGGAAATGCTGCGGATGGGCCGCTATCCATGGCCGCTAAAACAGCGAATCCTCAGTGATGAAGGTCATTTATCCAATGAGGATAGCGCAAATGCGTTGATGGACGTGATCGGTCAGCGGACGAAGCGGATTTATTTAGGCCATCGGAGTCAGGATAATAATATGAAGACGTTAGCCCATTTAACGGTCGCTTCAATGATGAAAGAACACGATTTTGGGGTTGAACATGATTTCCAACTCTATGATACTGATCCTGAAACAGCAACCAAATTAGTGACCCTTTAGAGACGATTTAACAGAGATTAAACTGTTCAGTCATAGAAAAATCACACTTTTTAGCTAAACTTAACTTAAAACTTAGTACTCAGTAGGGAGGGATCGCGTTTCGACGCGAAATTATGGCAAATAATTCATTAGTTAAAGTCGCTGTAACCGCGCTTGTTGCCGGTTTGTTAGGTGGCGGTGTGGCTTACGGTGGCATCAATTATCTTAGCAATAATAATGTCACGACATCTTCAACCAGTGTGCCAACAGGATCCAACAAATCAGGGTCAACGGGGACTACTAACGTGAAGGTCAATGTCAGTTCCCAAGCCACAAAAGTCTTTAAGGATAATAAAGCGGCGGTAGTCTCGGTCATCAACTTGCAAAAGCAAAGTACCACTAGTGGTTGGAGCGGTATTTTGGGTGGCGATGACGGCTCATCGGATGATAGTTCGAGCTCCAGTTCTTCTAGCAATAGTAAGCTCCAGGAATATAGCGAAGGTTCCGGCCTGATCTATAAGAAGAGTGGTAACGTGGCCTATATCGTCACGAATAACCACGTGGTCAGCGGGTCAAACGCGGTTCAAGTCATTATGAGTAATGGGACCAAGGTAGCTGCTAAGCTGGTTGGGACCGACTCGGTGACCGACTTAGCCGTCTTGAAGATCAATTCCGCTAAAGTGACGAAGACCGCTAGTTTCGGTAACTCTGATAATATCGAAGTTGGTGAAACGGCCTTGGCTATTGGCTCACCTTTAGGCTCAAACTACGCCACAACCTTAACGGAAGGGATCATTTCCGCGAAGAAACGGACGGTTGCGACGACAAACACCTCTGGTCAACAAACCGGTTATGCGACGGTTATCCAAACCGATACGGCGATTAACCCCGGAAACTCTGGTGGGCCGTTATTCAATTTAGCCGGCCAAGTTGTTGGGATCAACTCGATGAAGCTCTCGTCTGATAGTTCTGGGACTAGTGTTGAAGGGATGGGCTTTGCTATTCCAAGTAACGAAGTTGTTAAGATTATCAACGAGTTAGTTGCGAATGGTGAAGTTGTTCGGCCAGCGCTGGGTGTGGCGACGTATGATCTTGGTAATATCTCGTCTAGTGATCGTAAGTCAGTGTTGAAGCTGCCAACGAGCGTCTCTAAAGGGGTCGTTATCATGAAGACCTATAGTGGTTCACCAGCTAAGGCCGCTGGGTTATCGAAGTATGATGTAATCACTGAGCTAGGCGGTAAGAAGATTACGAGCTTAGCAACCTTGCGGACGGCGTTATATGATCACAAGGTCAATGATACGGTTACCGTGAAGTACTATCATAATGGATCGTTGAAGACGACAAATATGAAGCTAACGGAAACGACCAAAACGTTAAATAAACAAGCCAAGTAAAAATGAGGCTTTCATAAGAGTGTTAAGATGCAATCGCGTCTTAACGCTCTTTTTGTGTCAAAATTGGAAAACCCGAAGAAACGAGTTTCAAAACAGACTGTCAGGGGGATTTCACCGTTTTCTGGTTGCGAGAATCCGAACGAAGTCGCACGCGTCACGCTGAACCATTTTTTGCCAGTGAAGGCGATGGGGGATAAATGTGCATAACTTCGGGGATAACTTTTGTGGTAGGTTGTGGTAACTTATTAACAAGCGTCAGTCCGGCAATGCGGCTTGTTCAAAAGTTATCCACAGCGAGTGCTTTTGGCTGTGGACGAAATTTTTAAAATTTATTTTAATTACTGCCGATTGTTGATATAATGGGATTTGTAACCGGCGTCTACGAACAAATGTTGCTGTGGAAAACTGTGGATAAGTCCGGATGAACTTGACAAAAAGGGTCTAAATAAATGTTGTGGCAAACATACGTTCAACACAACATATAGAAAACGGAGTTATGCACCTGTGGATAACTTTGTTGATAACTTGTGCAAAGGTGGTAAATTATGAACATCAAAATTATCTGTGTCGGAAAATTAAAGGAAAAATACTTCAAACAGGGGATTGCGGAATATGCGAAACGGATGAGTAAATTTGCAAAATTCCAAATTGTGGAGGTTCCCGATGAAAAGGCCCCTGAGTCATTAAGTAACGCAGAGATGGCTAATGTGATGGCAAAAGAAGGTGAACGCATCCTAGACAAGATCAAGGATCGTGATTACGTGTATGCGTTGGCGATTTTGGGGAAAGAACGCTCAAGTGAAGAATTTGCGGCTGAAATCGATAAGTTAACGACCTATGGACACAGCGACATCGACTTTGTGATTGGTGGCTCGTTGGGATTAGCACCGGAAGTCTTGAAGCGCGCTGATACGCAGATTTCATTTGGCCGCTTTACGTTGCCTCATCAGTTGATGCGGTTGGTGCTGACGGAACAGGTTTATCGGGCGTTTATGATTAATATTGGGTCTCCGTATCACAAGTAATACAGATTTAACAAATTCAAGTGTGATAAAATAACTTAATTCCCCACGTTTGTGGGGGTGATCCAATAGTTTTAAGTAGTGTACGGCATACAGTGCTGTATCTCCCTACATATGTGGGGGTGATTTTTCGGTTAAATGTGTGTGTAATGCGATAAGAGTTCTTTTATTCATGAAAAATGGAAAGACTTATCTAAATTCTACCAATTTGAATTTAGATAAGTCTTTTTATTTCTAGTCGGTTTTTTTGACATGTACGGAAATACGCGAAATGTCTAGTTATCTAATAAAAAGTGCAAACTATTTTCTTGGTTGTCCAAGGCATTAAATGCACCAAGTACACGACGATTACTATAATTGCCAGAGTATTCAATAAAACACATAGGCACTACTAAAATTGAGTCTAAGTGTGACGGATGATTTTGGCTGGAAGATAGAATAATTTGAAATGTACATCATAATACTATGTTTATCCCCGTCCTGTGAGGGTATAGTATATTTCTTAAATTGAATAAGATTGTAGGTGATTTCACTCGATAAATGGCAATTATTAACCAAGTAATTGTGGCTATCAATTTAGTTTAAAAAGAATCTATTTGGTGCTTCTTTATAAAATTTCGACGACAGTATGTTGGTGAAGTCAAAAA
Source organism: Lactiplantibacillus nangangensis (assembly GCF_005405065.1). Lineage (GTDB taxonomy): Bacteria > Bacillota > Bacilli > Lactobacillales > Lactobacillaceae > Lactiplantibacillus > Lactiplantibacillus nangangensis. The sequence continues at coordinate 288,512 of NZ_BJDI01000001.1, forward strand.
GAGGTTTGTTGGGTTAGATGCATATCGTCAGTTGAATTTTACCATGTAAATTAATATCACATTCCGAGTAATGTACACTTCTAAATACTATGTTTTAAAATTTTTGTGGTATACTGGTACAGAACTGCTCATATAATCACTGAATACTTTATAAGGGGATGTTTCAAAGTATTGTTTAGTCAAATGTTGATCAAAAATATAATTACAGAAAAATTTGATGAATTATTAAAATATAGATTTATAGAGTATTTAAATCCTAGGGAATGGGCTATATTAACGTGGATTTTTATAATACTTTTCGCGATGATGTTTCATTCTAACTTACGTAGCAGTTTATTGGATATTCTAAAATCAATTAGAGGGTTGATAATACAACCAGTGTTCATTGTATTTTTTATATATCAGCTTATGTTGATGTTTGGTGCATGTTACTTTCATGTACAAGGAATTACTGTATCAGCAATGAAAGATTATCTGATACTATTCTTCTTTACAGTTGTACCGTTTTTAACAAAGGTAAAATTTAATATGTTTTGGAGAGCCTTAATTCAGAGCGTTGGTTTTGGTGCATTCGTTCAGTTCCTTTTATCTACCTATACGTTTTCGTATGTTTGGGAATTTATACTAGTTCCTGTAACAACTATTATAGCTATAGTTGGTATTCAAGCAGAACATGAGAATTCAGTGCAAGTTGCAAAGATTTTAAATAGCGTATTAGGTGTCATTGGTATATTTTTCATTGTACATGCGGGATATTGTCTTATTAGTGATATTAAAATAACTTTTCAGCCAATTTTTTGGGAAGGGTATGTAATCGAACCAGTTACGTGGTTGGCAAATATTCCCTTAGTAATTTTGGCAATACCAATGGTTCAGTTTGATGTTATTGATAATTTTCGGATTAAGAAGAAAAATATTTTTCGACTTCTAGGACATTCAATTAGTTTTATAGTTATAAGATTTTTTTATTTTGAGCTTGTGATATTGAATGTCCGACGTTATGTCTTACACACGCACTTCGGAGGACTTGTTCAAAGTAGAATCCAAATTAGTTTAAAACAAGGTGTTTCAGAACGTCAAGCAAAAATGGTGCAACATCTCTACCAATACATGTTAGCCCCGCGCACGGACTATCCTGAGAAAAAACGCATAATTCCAATTAGGATAGAATGCCGAGAGATAGATGAAAATGATTTTAAAATTCCTGTATATGAAATATCTAATTTATTGGACGAATATAAATTTAATTAAATGGGATAGATAGCAAAGATAGAACTTAGGCATGATACGGATTACTATATTCCAAATAAGTTGCACCACAAGTATATTGATAGATTGTCAGATTGAACCTTAATGGGTATGGGATTCCGTATTATAGGTGGTAAGAAATCGGTTACGTATAGTTATAAAAATATTGAAGGTGTTTTTTATGTCGTTGTATCACTATACAAGTGTTGATGTACTGGCGAGTATCTTAAAAAATAATGCAATTCGTTTCAGTTCTTTGAGTCGTATGGATGATCCTGATGAAGTCCAAACTGTAGATTTTGATAATATTGGACGATTTTTGTATGCTTCTTGTTGGACTAATATCAAAGATGAATCTATTCCCCAATGGAGTATGTATTCAAATGGAATGAAAGGGGTCAGAATTGAATTATCGGATGAACGTCCAAATTGTATTTTTCAAGTAGAAAAGAGACGTGATGATAATGGTAATTTGATGGAAGTGATGCCATTATTATTTGACTCCAAAGAGTATACAGTTAGTCCGCCATATATTCCGCAATTAATTAAGATGAAATATACTGATGATATGGAAAAATTATTTCCAAAAGTATATATTCGTACGGAAACTGCTACAGGGTATGAAGAAAGCATTATGCTAAATGATATAGGAAAATATAAGAGAAATGCCTGGTCATTTCAACACGAGGTTCGGTTTGTTTTCACTGCTGTACCATGGGAAAGAACAAAAGAGTTAATAAAGTTACAGGAAAATCTGCTGCATAACTTTAGTGGAGGATTAAATCCAGGCGATGCAGGATATGAATCAGACACCCCTATTAACAGATTAAGACTAATAGCTGATAAAAGTTTCATGGATGTTCCACTAAGCGATAATGTGACTTTCAAAATAGTTGCTGGTCCTAAGTGTAGTGATGGTCAGTTGGAACTTTTACAGCTCTTAAAAGAAAAGTACTCACGTATTGAAAGTGTCAAAATTAGTAAGTTAATGGGACACATTGTATAGATATACTGTAACAGACTGATTTCATACAATATGGAGAGCTTGATTTCGAGTGAATCAGAAAATAGTGCCGTGATTGATGGCTGTCCAATTAGCTATTATGACAATGTAGATATTCAAGAGGTTATCTTCGTTAGCGCTTTATACCAATGATAATGAAGTTGCGGTGTGGCGCAATCATTATATTAGCTTGTGTGATTCGTGAACGGAGCGTATTTTGCATTTGTAGTGATTTAATTGATGAACTGAACGTAGCAATGGTACGATTTTAGAATTAAAAAGTGTATGATCAAATTGCACGCAGATGATGTCAGAAGTTGCCGCAATAGAAGTTTTAATTAAGTTGAAGAGCGTTGAACCAGCAGTGTCACGTAAATTGATCATTTTTGTTACGATTAATTGCATGTTCTGACTCAATTCGCTTTTTCGTGGACAAATTTGCATTTGTATAACTTTGAATTGATGCATCATCGTGATTCAGAATATGTCACGTTTATAGATGATGTTATGGGCGGAGCAGGTTCTAGCAAGCCAAGCGTATGCCTATCTTGATTTACAAGAAGATAAGATACACTTATGATTTCGGTGACGGTTGGGAACATAAGATTACCTTTAAATATATGCTGACTTTTGCTGAGGTTAAAGCGGTTCAAGTTCCCAGTTTTTTCGTGGAGTCGGGGTGCCAATTGTACTAAAGGATGGCTAAGCTGCCGAATTTGCATTACCGTTTGATTGCCAAGATTTGAATGATCAATTAGCTCTGTGGTCCTATACGGGCGAATAACTAATTCGTTCAGACAATTTAGGGTTGATGTCGAAACTTGATTAGAATGAGGCTAAAAAGGTGAATGCGTGTTGTGTTAAGTCCGTCTTGACGAACTTTTTTTATCGAGTTACTTTCCGATTTCTATGATTCATTACATTTGATGAGTGGTATTAAATGTCGATTTATTCATCGTATAGATGGTCATCGTCTGAGGGGGGACCGACTAAGCTGCTTTTGGTGATAAACTTATCTAATCGGAAGTCATTACGTGCTAGGAGCTTTCGTGAAGGGGCATTAGTTGCGCCAGTATAGCAATTCAAGTGTTTCGGCGAAAGGTGTTAAAAGTAATTTTCTTTACTTGTGATAGTGCACCAGGCGTATATCCATGGCCTTGTGCGCTTGGATGAAGGCCATACGCTAGTTCGGCAGATATTTGGTTATCAATGAAATTCCAAATAGCGATATTACCGATGGGGTGGTCTTGTTTTCGGGAATAATGGCCCATGAAAAACTAGTGAGACTGTTGCCGACAATAATTTTTATAAGATGTTCTTGGGTATCCTGAATCGAAATTCAAGTAGCCTGCCTTCCGCGGTAGCGATTTTTAAGTCAGTTCGATAGTTATGATAAAAGGATAAATCCGATTATTTTGGTGTGCATAATAGGACTGTGGGGATAGCAGTCATCATGAGTTCCCTCTTTTTGAGTTATATTCTCCACTAAATTATGACTATGTCCAATGTGAGTGTTGGAATTAGAGGTTGGGTATTTTTATCGGTCCTGTACGGCAATTTTATGTGTTGTAAATTTGTTCATTGTTAAAGGCAAATTGCTGCTGTATGCTTGAAATGTGGTCTGAAGGTCAGGATGCAAGTTAATGTAATTTATTGATGTTGAAGATTGAAAATGCCGTTATATCAACGAATTTTTAGTGTATTCCCCACATACGTAGGGATGATCCTATTAGCCATTAGTTGGCCTCCTTTTGATTTTTGTATTCCCCACATACGTAGGGATGATCCTACTTCATCTCCAGCAAACACTTCACCAGTTAAGTATTCCCCACATACGTAGGGATGATCCTGATTTTTCCAGGATTGTCGCTTACTGGCAAACGTATTCCCCACATACGTAGGGATGATCCCTGCTGCAGCACATATCCCATCGGCTTATCATCGTATTCCCCACATACGTAGGGATGATCCCGAGCTTGAAGCTACCAAAGCCACAGGGCTCGAGTATTCCCCACATACGTAGGGATGATCCTCACACCAATTATTCCATCGAAATATGGTTATGGTATTCCCCACATACGTAGGGATGATCCTGATGAATCGATTAAGATGCTTGTTCTTGCATCGTATTCCCCACATACGTAGGGATGATCCTGTTACACCGACAACGGCAGCAACAACCGGAATGTATTCCCCACATACGTAGGGATGATCCTCATCACTACTAACTCCCTCATGCAGATTCTGAGTATTCCCCACATACGTAGGGATGATCCTGATGATTGGGTTATCAGTGCTGCATTTAAAGGGTATTCCCCACATACGTAGGGATGATCCCGAACATGTCAATAAGTTATACGCCATAGCAAAGGTATTCCCCACATACGTAGGGATGATCCTAGTAATCGTTTCCTGAAGCACTGAATCATCCAGTATTCCCCACATACGTAGGGATGATCCTCGCACGCCAATGGTGTCAAGAAAATTCGTTGGGTGTTCCCCACATATTGTGGGGGTGATTTTGATAAGAAATGGAATTGTGATAAATCAGATCAAAATTTTGAATTACTAAAGTTGTATGGTGAAGTTGATAAACCTTTTCAGGCCCATTTACATCATGTTTAAGATAATTTTAAAGAAGAATGTGCAGATGCTGCAATTTATTTACCTGGTATAGCAGAGATTGGTGATGCAGATTTGGGAGAGGTGATTAGTGAAAAAGATGACTTTGAATGTGTTACGAAGATATGCTAACGATGGGCAAACAGGCCTCGCAGAAAAATAATTAGTTTCTCACGAAATGTATGCGTTTTCAGCCGATTAGCATATTACCAGTGTTGCTCAAAAATCATCAGCTTTTTTCAGGAACTTTCGTATTTATATAGTAATGGTACATTTTCATATTGTTTGAAAATGATTGATTTAGCGAAACAAACATAGCAAACGGTTATATTGCGAAAGGTAGGGAAATACTTATGGACGTAAAATTATCTGAACAAGCATCTGTTTTATGGGCGAAGAAGCGATCTGAAGATGGTCGACAATATTGGTTACCATTGATTATGCATCTGACGGATGCACAAAAGACGATCAATTGGCTGTTTAACCAGTGGTTGTGTGACGGCCAGCGACAAATATTACAAGGGACTTTATCGGAAGAGGAGACGCAAAAACTAGTTAAATTCGTTGGCTTCATCCATGATATTGGAAAAGCAACGCCTGCTTTTCAAGCGAAACCATCATATGATCGGGATGACTCGTTAGATGAACAATTGAAATCACAATTAGCTCATGGCGGTTTTCTTGATTTTGATGAATTACGCTTAGCTTCAGCAAATAAGTCGCCGCATGCTCTCGCTGGCGAAGCCATTGTTGAGAATTTTGAAGTTCCAGAATCAATTGGGGCAATTATCGGTGGGCACCATGGTAAACCGGAATTTGAGAGTCCGTACGATCAGTTAGATGACTATACAGCGAATTACTTTCAAAGCGACAATAAACCAGCGCTCCAGGCACCGTGGAAACATGTCCAAAAGGAATTATTTAATTATGGACTGGTTACTTCGGGGTATCAGGTTGCTAGTGATGTACCTGAGATCAAGCAACCACAAGCCGTTATCTTAGAAGGACTACTTATCATGGCCGATTGGTTAGCGTCCAGTGAATACTTAACTCAGGATCAGAGTATTCCGTTATTTCCACTGATTGAACTTGATCAATCTTGGCAAAATATTAATATGACTGAGCGCTTTCGTCATGCGATGCAAGCCTGGGATTTAGGTGGAGAATGGGAGCCACAAAAGGTTAGTCTGGATGATCCTTATAAAGCGCGATGGGGATTTGACGAGCGTCCCGTGCAAGAAAAAATGACGCAAGCAATCGAAGCCACCACCAATCCAGGCATGGTGATTGTGGAAGCGCCAATGGGACTAGGTAAAACTGAAATTGCGCTGATTGCGGCCGAACAGCTAGCTTATAAAACTGGGCGGGATGGTATTTTTATGGGGCTACCAACTCAAGCAACGACCAATGCAATGTTTGATCGAGTTGAGGCTTGGGTGGACATTTTAGCTAAATCTCAAGACGAAAAATTTCAGATTAATCTGATGCATGGCAAGAAAATGTTTAATCAAAAATATTTAGCACTGCCAAATGCGGTAAATGTCTATGCTGATGAAGGACAATCTGGTTCAGTGATCCTAAATTCATGGTTTTCCGGTAAAAAATCAATTTTAACGAAGTTTACAGTAGGGACAATTGATAATTTTCTGTTAATGGGATTGAAGCAGAAACACCTCTTCTTACGGCACTTGGGCTTTGCTGGCAAGGTCGTCATCATTGATGAAGTCCATGCATATGATTGTTACATGGACTCGTACCTGTGCAAAGCAATCGAATGGTTAGGCACCTATCATGTGCCGATGGTTATCTTATCGGCGACTTTACCTAAGGATAAGCGAAATGTCTTATTGAAAGCCTATTTAAAAGGTAAGTACGGTAAATACTATGAGAAAAAATTAATCGCGCCAGCCGGTTGGGAAGAGACTGAGGCCTATCCATTACTCAGTATTTTAGATGGTCATCAGCTTAAGCAAGTTAAAGATTTCCCTGGTCTGAGTGACCAGCAGCCCCAGAAATTACAAGTCCAACGATTGAATGAACCTGACGATGAGTTAATCTCGGCAGTTGTCACAAAGATTAGTGATGGTGGTATTGCCGGGATTGTTGTTAACACGGTCAAGCGTGCGCAGACATTGGCGAAATTGGTTCCGTCTGACATCAAACTCATGGTGTTACACTCTGCGTTTTTGGCCACTGACCGGACTGTTCAGGAAACAGCATTACAGGCGGCAATCGGCAAAAATGGTGAACGTCCTGATAAAATGATAGTCATTGGGACGCAGGTTTTGGAACAATCGTTAGATATCGATTTTGATGTACTCTACACGGACATTGCACCGATGGATTTGATTCTACAACGAGCCGGCCGCTTGCACCGACATCAGATTGCGCGGCCGAAAGATCTACAACAGCCACAACTTTTCATTATGGGCATTCAAGCTCCAAATGATTATGGGCCTGGCAACAAAGCAGTTTACGGTAACTATTTACTGATGAAAACGGATCACTTTTTAGGCAATACAATTACGTTGCCGGATGATATTTCGCCACTAGTACAGCGAGTCTATGAGTCGAAAACGGACTCTGAAATTGACGGCATTGATGCGGTACGAGCTGAGTTTGATGATGAGATAACTAGGAAAACGAACAAAGCCACTGCCTTTCAAATTGATGATCCAAATCTTAGGATTGGCGAGACGATTCATGATTGGTTAGGGCGTAGTCTTGGCAATGTTGATAAGGATGAACAAAAGGCGAGTGCAGCAGTCCGTGATATTCAGGAAACGCTGGAAGTGATTCTTGTGCAACACACCGATGAGGGCAATTTCTTGCTCGACGGTCGTAACTTAACAGGCGTTCAACCACAAGAGATTGCACAACAACTGGTCAGAATTCCCTTTGTTGTGACACCAGGACCAGACAAAATTGAGCAAGCCATCAATGACTTGGAAAAATTGACTAGTCGCTATTTTGCTGGTTGGCAAAGTAACGTGTGGCTCAAAGGTGCGTTAGCTTTACCGTTAGATCAGGACTTTTCAACGAGTTTTGAAGGCTGGCGGTTAGCTTATTCATCGCGGTTGGGACTTAGTTATGTAAAGGAGGATGATTATGGACAATAAAAGTTTTAACTTGGTTACTGATCCATGGCTAAAAGTGATTGAAATACAGTCAAATCAGGAACGCACAGTTTCGCTGACGGAGTTATTTGAAAATAGTCAAAATTATCGACAGCTTGCCGGTGAAATGCATAGTCAGGACTTGGCGATTCTACGTTTGCTATTGGCCATTTTAACAACGGTCTATACGCGATTTGATACAAATGGCGAGCTTTATTCATGGCTAGAGAAGGGAATAAACGAGTTAACTGTTGATCAGGAAATGTATGACGATACTGGTCAACATGACTTGCTAGCGACTTGGAAAAGCTTACATCAAGCTGGTCATTTTTCTGAGATCGTTGTGCAATATTTGGAGCAGCATCAGAATCGGTTTGATTTCTTTGGTGAACAACCTTTTTATCAAGCGACAACTGAAGATTATGATGCTTTAGTGCCTGAAAATAAGCGAGTTGCGGCGGGTAAAGGCCAAGTATCGATTAAACAAATCAATCGACGGGTTTCCGAAAGTGCAAATACGCCAGCTATTTTCGCTCCGAAGTCGGGGGAAGCTAAGAACGAGATTCAGCTCGATGAACTTGTGCGCTGGGTCATTGCTTATCAAAACTTTACCGGTGTGACTGATAAAACCAAAGTTGTTACGACTGAGAAGTTTTCTAATCCGGCCGGGTGGCTTTATCGGCTTAATCCAGTTTTTGTCAAAGGAGAATCGTTATTCGAAACCCTGATGTTAAATCTGGTCTTAATTAATACTCGAAAAAGTGATGCTGAGTATGTGTTCCAGAAGCCAGTTTGGGAGTATCCAACGGTCCACGACTATGTTGAAATGCGGAAGAAACAGATTTTACCGGATAATTTAGCCGAATTATATACTGCTTGGTCACGGCTCTTGCATATTGAGTGGCGTGACAGTGGCCAACCTGCAATCTTCAGTGCGGGCATCCCAATGTTTGCAGCGGATAGTGCGTTGATTGAACCGATGACCACTTGGCGGCTAGATAAGAAAACCAATGAATATCGGCCAGCACTTAAAGGTCTACAATCAGTCGGAATTGCGATGTGGCGTAACTTTGGACAGTATGTCAAGGTTAAGCAAGCAGATGATATTCATGAGCCAGGAATGGTAATTTGGCTACGTAAACTTAAAAAAGAGCACTTGATTGCGCGGAATGCCCCATTGATTTTAAATTCGATTGCCTTGATTAGTGATGGCAATGCCACCTCACAATCACCAGCGGTTGAATTGATCGATGATATGCAATTGCAAGCAGATGTCCTATTTGATCCAGAAATTGCGGACTATTGGCCAACACGAATTGAGGGCGTCATTGAACAGACGCAAACGGTCGGTAAAGATTATTATCATTTTGCCAGTGACATTGCGACAATTCGCAACGTTGAAACACGGCCATTTGCGAGTGCCCTGAGTGCTAAGTTTTATGATCGTTTAAATGAACCTTTCAAGCAATGGTTGGCAGGCTTAACAGGTGAAGATGATCGAGACGAAAAGATCAATTTGTGGAAAGATCAACTTAAAGAAATTACGACTCAAGCAGTGGCGGACGTGATGCAGTCGCCTTCACCACGCGATATTAAGGGAATTTCAGGTGAAAAAGGACTGTTAAACATTTTTACGGCTAAAAACCGCTTAATGTTTAATTTACGGACGCATCTTGATCCAGAGAAAGGGTGATGAAAAGTAATGACTTATGAAATTGAAGCAACAACCAATCGAATTATTAAGTTGTTAAATCGGGATGGTAGTAACCGCGACAAAGCAACTTTGAGTAGCTTAATTAATGCGCCGACAATTACAAGTCAGCGTGCGCAGGCGGTTTGGCCCATCTTGCTGGCCAATCTGGACGACACTCAGCTGAGTCATAATGGTGTGCCCACCCGAGGTGAAATTGCGGTCTATACGGCAATTCGCTTTTATGCAATTTATCAGCAAGGTCAGGAACAATTTGTTTACGCTAAAGCTAGCGGTGACCAACCGGATGGCGCTAAGTTTTTCTCAGCATTAGCGATTTTACGCCAAAAGGAAGAGACACGTAAAGCATTGGATAGCCGTGTTCAAGGTGTTCTATCAACGACTAATGCAGCTAGTGTGATTAACGGCCTTTCACATTTGAACAGTCTGCTAAAGGGACGTAACAAAACACAAAAAATAGACTTTGCTTGGCTCGCACAAGATTTATATCGGTTACAAGCCAGTTACGAACAAGCAACACAAGTGCGATTACTTTGGGGACAACAATATTTTAGTATGAAACCAACAACCAAAACTGAAGGGGTAGAAAACTAATGACTAAAAAAAATTTATATGTTGACTTAAGTGTCTTACAAACAGTGCCATCATCAAATATTAATCGTGACGATGCTGGTGCGCCCAAAACGGCGTTATATGGTGGCGTGACACGAGCACGTGTTTCTTCGCAAAGTTGGAAAAGAGCTGTGAGATTAGCTTTCAAGGATGATAACGTGTCTATCGGAACACGCACCAAGGAAGCGGCCAAATTATTGACTGCGAAATTAAAAGAGCTTGATTCAGCGATGACTGATGATGTCGCTGCGGATAAAACCAGTGAGCTCTTTAAAGCTGCTGGGATTAAACTGAACAAGGAAAACGAGACGGGCGCACTATTGCTGATCAGTCAGGGTCAGATTACGAAGTTAGCACAATATGCCATTGATAATGAAACCTTGGATAAAAAAGAAGTTAAAGCGGTTTTAAACGGTGATCAATCGGTTGATTTAGCTTTATTTGGTCGGATGGTCGCGGATAATCCAGAATTGAATGTTGATGCTTCCGCGCAAGTGGCACATGCCGTTTCAACGCATGAAGTGGTTCCCGAATATGATTACTTCACGGCTTTGGATGATGAACAACCTGAAGATGCAACTGGCGCAGCGATGTTAGGAACCATTAACTTTAACTCGGCGACATTATATCGTTACGCTAATTTGAATATGGTTGAATTGGTGCATAACTTGGATGAAAAGGATGCGATTCAAGGTGCAAGCGCCTTTATTAAGGACTTCTTGTTATCCATGCCAAATGGTAAGCAGAATACATTTGCCAATAAAACACTACCAAGCTATGTCATGATTACGATTCGGACGGATACCCCCGTCAATTTGGTATCGGCATTTGAAGAACCAGTGACGTCGAGAAATGGTTATGTGGAACCTTCGATTAAGCGGCTCGAAGCGGAATATGAAAGCACCTTACAATATGTCGACCAACCAATTTTAAATCTCGTATTAAGTAAGGATGACTCAAAAGTTGGTGAGAGAGTTGCCAATGTCACTGAACTTTTAGAGAAAGTCACGGCGGCTTTAACGAAGGCGGTTCAGGATGAAAACATTAACGATTAAATTAACAGCGCCATTGCAGTCATATGGTAATGAGGCAACTTTTGAACGCCGGACCACGAATGACTATCCAACCAAAAGTGCCATGATTGGGATGGTTGCGGCTGCGTTAGGCTATCGTCGCACTGATGAACGGATTTTAGACCTGAACGACTTAGATTTTGCGGTCAGAATCGATCAAGTTGGAAAAAATCTGACAGATTATCAAACGGTCGAGTGGAAGAAGAATACCCGGAAAATTACGTATCGTGATTATCTCCAAGACGCGGTTTTTGTCGTGGCACTTGGGAGTCAAGATGATCAGTTAATCGATGATATTAAGGTTGCTCTAAAGCATCCACATTTTCCACTGTTTTTAGGACGGCGTTCCAATGCACCTGCAGGCGTACTAGATATTCGTGATTTTCCGGATGAAACGCCAATCGCAGCTCTTCAAAAATTAACTTGGCAAGCGACTAAGCGGTATCAAAAAAATTGCCATAGTCAATCACTCGAAATCGTTGCTGATGCGAATCTAATACCAGCAGCTGCTAGTGCCATGGTGAAAGATCAGGTTGGTTCATTTGACCAACGTCACCGTAGTCATCGCTTTCGCGCTATTACTAAGACCAGAGTTGATCTCGACAAGCTGGATGTGCAGGTCAACGAGCCTGAAACGCAGCATGATCCGATGAAATATCTCTAGAAAGGAACAAGTGTATGTATTTATCAAGAGTTCAAATTGATACTAACGATCGATATAAAACGAAAGACTTAACACATCTTGGTGCTTTTCATAATTGGGTTGAACAGAGTTTTCCAGCTGAAATTGCAACTGGAACGCGGTCTCGACACTTATGGCGGATCGATGTTTTAGCTGAAAAAAAGTATCTGTTGGTGTTAAGTGAGTCAAAACCAGATCTTGAGTTATTAACTCAGTATGGCGTACCAGGAACGGCAGTCACTAAATCGTATGCTAAATTATTAGACCATATCCAAGTAGGGCAAATCATGCAATTTCGATTAACTGCTAATCCTACCCGTACAGTGACGCGTCCGGGCGAAAAGCAAGGCCGGGTGATGCCACATATAACAGTCGCACAACAACGCGAATGGTTGGTTAAGCGTGCTGAAAAATCTGGTTTTCAATTAGTTGAACAAGTTCCAGCGGCTGGACCGGAACAACCAGCGACATTAGCCTTTGATATTGTTAATCGCGAATGGCCGATGTTACATCGTAAAGTGGGTCGTGGTGTTCGGCTTAGCCGAGTCACTTTTGAAGGCTTGTTACGAGTTGAGGATGTTGCCGAGTTTAAGCAAACGTTGATCAACGGGCTTGGCCGAGAAAAAGCATTTGGAATGGGCTTGATGACGGTGATTCCGGAGGCTTAGATTAATGAGCAAAAAAATGGGCGCAAAAAAGCCAGATCGATATGAATTAGGTCGTGTTCGTGATCGAATCACATTTTTATACTTGGAGCATGCCAAGCTAAATCGCCAAGATAGTGCGATTCAAGTGACGGATAATCGTGGTATCGTCTACGTACCTGCCGCCATGATCAGTGTATTGATGCTTGGGCCGGGAGTTGACGTCACTCATCGGGCGATGGAGCTAATTGGTGAATCTGGACTAGGGGTTGTCTGGGTTGGTGAATATGGCGTTCGGCAATATGCCTATGGGCGGTCATTGAATCATTCATCAGCGTTACTTGTCGCCCAGGCCAGTTTGGTTTCAAATCAACGGTCACGAGTTATCGTTGCTCGGCGGATGTATCAGATGCGATTTCCAAATGATGATGTTTCAAAGCTAACCATGCAAGCTTTGCGCGGTAAAGAGGGTGCTCGAGTTCGACATGTTTATCTTGAGCAATCGGAAAGAACCGGGGTGCCGTGGTCACGGCGCGAGTACAATCCAGATGATTTTGATTCTGGCACACCGATTAATAAAGCGCTGACGGCCGCTCATCAGGCACTTTATGGGTTGAGCTATAGTGTAATTTCAGCTCTAGGTGCTTCTGCCGGCTTAGGCTTTGTGCATACTGGTCACGATCTATCATTTGTTTATGATTTTGCGGATTTGTATAAAGCGGAGTATTCTATTCCAATTGCTTTTGAAGTGGCCTCAGAACATAGTGATGATCCAGACATTGGCAGTCGGACGCGACTAGCAATGCGTGACGCTTTTAAAGATGGCAAGCTGCTCGTCCGAATGGTCAAAGACTTAAAGTCTCTTTTAGGCGTGACCGAATCAGACGATGAGGTTGAGACAATTAACCTCTGGGATGACCGTTTAGGATTACAAAAGTTTGGTGTCCAATATCAAGAGTTGCCAGCGGGTGACCACACATGATTGTGATTACTTTGACGAAGGTACCAAGATCATTACGAGGCGACCTGACTAAGTGGTATCAAGAAATTCAAACGAATGTTTACGTGGGTAATGTTAGTGGCCGAATTCGTGATTTGTTATGGGATCGAATCATGAAAAATATCGGTCAGGGTGAAGCAACCATGGTCTATAACGCAAATAACGAATTAGGGTATCAATTTAGAACCACTCGCCGGGATTATGAGGTCGTTGATTTTGATGGCATTCCGTTGATGATGCATTTAAACGTTGCCACAGGAGAGACGGTACATGGCTTCAGCAACGCTGCTAAGTTCCATAAAGCTAAGGTAATGATGAAGAAGCGTGGAAATAAGGTGGCCCAGTCTCAGTCTGAAAAGGTGTCGATGGTCGCAATTGATCTTGAAACTACTGGTTTAGATCCAACACAGGATGAAATCATTTCAATTGGTGCAGTCAAGCAATCAGGAGATGGCCGAGTAGACCGTTTTTACAAGCTAATTCAGTGTGAGCGAAAGATTCCTAAAAATATCGTTGAGTTAACCCATATTACCGCTGAAATGTTGACTTCAAAAGGAGTTAGTTTAAGTGATGGGTTACAGGCATTACAGAAATTTTTAGGTGATTTAACGATAGTTGGCTATAACTCACATTTTGATGAACTATTTTTGACTAATAGTTTTAAAAAAGTTGGTCAGGCGGATTTGGCTAATCGAATGTTAGATTTGATGCCAATGGTTAAGAAGTCGGATAAGTTTTTGGATAATTACCGACTACAAACTGTATTGAGTGAGTACAACATCGAAAATAAGGAGCCACACAACTCATTATCGGATGCTGAAGCTACCTTTAAACTAGCAACCAAGTTAATTGAAAACGGGGCTTTGAAAATTTAAGAACCGCGGTATGACAATGTTTTTTTAGTGTATTCCCCACGTATGTAGGGATGATCCAACATGAAAATTAATGCTAAAAACTATTTCAAAGTATTCCCCACGTATGTAGGGATGATCCTTACCTTGTAAATTCGTGTATTGATCTACAATAGTATTCCCCACGTATGTAGGGATGATCCCTAGCTTGGCGTCAATCATCATCTTCATGACAGGTATTCCCCACGTATGTAGGGATGATCCTTCGTCGACGTGGTACAAAACATTCAGCGTAATGTATTCCCCACGTATGTAGGGATGATCCTACGAGAAAGTTCTGGATAAAACTAGACATTGAGTATTCCCCACGTATGTAGGGATGATCCTTAAACGTGTGAACTGCGATAGGGGATAGTCCAGTATTCCCCACGTATGTAGGGACGATTGATTACGTTGGTCAATGAAAAAATAGTCCGTCAAAATTTCAGTTGTAAGTAATCTAAAGCACCGCAACTCTTTTAAATTAAAAAAGTCGCAGTGCTCATTTTATATTAGTTTAATTTTTTCGTTGTGGTTGCACCACGGTCAGAAAATCCGTCAATGCTTGTGGATCAGTCAATTGCCGATTGCATTGGTTGCTATCACGACAAATATAATTACCTTTCTTGGTGTAAGTACCCAAGCCGGATGATTTAGTTGTCGATAGGAATAGCGCCACATTGCCAATCGTTTGGCAAATGGCGCAAACGCCTTTGACCGTTTGGGGTGAAAGCTCGCCCTGAATGCCGATTAAACGGCCTTGATAGGGTGCGACAAGATATTTCTTTTGGTTACCACCATCATTCCAGCCCAAGTAAGTCAATTCATACCGTTTTAAGCCTGCCCATTCTGGTTGCTTTAACTTTTTCACTTTCCGAAAGAGTTTTGCGAGTTTCTTGGTCGAAAGTACGGGAAATGGATCCACCATTGGGACTAACAGCTCGAGTAACTTTGCGGCGGCTTTTCGTGATAAGCGGTCAGTTTCAAGGCCTGCTAAAAAATGTTGTGTGTTTAGCTCGTCACTCGGTAATAAAGGTGTGACACGCTCAATAGTTTTCGCACGCACAGCGAGGCGGACTTGAAAGTCATTGACGGCCAAGTAGGCACTCGTCAAATCGTTGACTTGTTGAGTAATGTAATTGTATTCAGTGGTGGTAATTGTCGGTTTCATAAATAAAATTCCTTTCAGATTCAAACCAAACACTTCTCTGAAAGGTATTGCAGAAAAGTGTCGCTAACAAGCAGCACTTTTCCGTACTAATAATGACGCCATCATCGTCGATCATCTCCTCATTCTGGCTGTAACAGCCGAAAAGTAGTATACATAAAAATTCATCAGTTGGCAACTGTGTCGCCGTTCCTGCTGATTCAAAACGAAACAATGTTTCACGTGAAACAAAAAAACTAGCCATTACTGACTAGTCGGAGAGATTCAAGTTAATACCAGTGGTGATGTTGCCAGAAACGTTTGGCGTTAGTCCATGACCCATAACGACTAGCAACGTACTGATTGGCGCGGCGTTCTTGATTAACGGGTGAAAGGTTGCCGTGTAAGTATGATCTAAGTAATTGGTAACGACCGTAACAACGGCCATTGCGTGCATTATAGCGGTAGCCAGATTCACGATAAGCAATCCAATTTTTAGCATTCTTTTGAGCTTTGGATAACCGTGAATTGATTCTGGCGATTTGCCGCTTTTGACTGGCAGATAAACTAGCTGCTTGTGCCGTCACAGTTGCGGTCTGTGGGAAAATGGTTCCGGAAACGTTGGTCCCTAAACCAACGAGACAACTAAGTAGTAATAAAACAGTCGCAATCTTAAGTTTGATATTTTTCATTTATGTAACTTCCCCGCTGATTATTTAACCCTATGGTAGCTATCATAGTGGGGAAGTATTGCAGGACTGTTATCAAAAAATTACCATGTCGTTAAAAATGATGACACTTGAAACAATTGGTTGCTTAAACGGGGCATTGATGGAGCAGTAGGGATGATCAAGTTAGTTGGCATAATAACCAAATAATGACGAAGCCAGTCAATTAGCTTCGTCATTATTTTAGTGATTTAAGAGTTGATCTAACATGGTATTCCCAGCACTTAAATCTTCGTCCAAGTAGTGCTTGGAACGAATTCGCATGGGATCACCACCATGATAGTATTCGTACATTAATTGGCGTTGCCCGAAACCGGAACTAGATAAGTCAAAGGCTAAATTGAGTAATTTAGACCGATCTTTAGCATCTGCTTGCGAAGTTGCTAGAGCCTTTTCCAAAATGGAGCCATTGTCGCCGTCGAATTCACCAAATCCAGGGACACCGACCATGGAGCCAGCTGCTAAGCGTTGCGTGACTTGCATGGCTTCTTCAAAGAAACCCGGAAGGCTCGCACGAACGGCTAACAAGGCCTGTAAATCCGGCGTATAGATACCGAATTCATCCAATTGGCCGTTATCCTCAGAACGAGTGATCGTGCCCTTGATTAATTCCAAGTTCGCGGTTAAACGGCCCAGTTTTTCTTGGACGCCTAGGAAGTGGTCTAAACCTAAAGTGTGCGCGACGCGGATGGCGAGACTGGTGGCAAATTCAAGTTTCGTAATGCCACGGACCTCATCTTGGTGAGAGGTATGCCCGAAAATACCAGTTTCAATAAAGAATCGATTACTCATCTCGTAGTCGTTTTCCACGAAGACCTGATTCCAAGGAATGAAGGCGTGGTCGAAGACAATATAGGCGTCGATTTCGTCTAGGGCGTTACTGAGGGGATAATCGTCCTCAGTGTAACCGGGATGATCAAGCAGTTTACGACAAATGATTTTCACGCCGGGGGTATTTAACGGTGTCGCAAAGGCTACCCCGTAGCTGGTGTCGCCTTTTTCTAGGAGCAACTCTGGTGGATTAAAGATAAGCAAGTCATCCGCGATCGGCGCCATTGTGTTGACCATTTTAGCGCCCGAGACAACGATACCGTCTGGCCGACGCTCGATCGTGTGCACGCCAGCATAGCCGCTTGGAATCGCGTTAATGGGCTTACTCCGGTCGAGTTGTGGATTTTGTAAGGCGTGACTGATGAAAATATCATTGGCTTTGACCCATTCCGCATAGTGCTTGGCATTCTCGCCAAAGTTAGTGTACTGATTATGCCCTAAAAAGGCGCTCCGCTCCGCTAAAACGGCCATCCCGGTTGCCAAAAAGTCTGGCGTCCGACCAAGCATGCCGTTGTTCGCTTGGGCAATTTCTTGATAAGCTTGGTGTTTTTGACGTAAATCGTCAACGGTCCGGGGAACCTTATAAGCGATGTCGTAGCGATGGCCATTTTCGACGTAGGTGTGGATGTCGGGATGCGACTTTTGCAAGGTATAGTATTGATTATTTAATGCTAAAGTTTTGCGAAAAATCGGAATATCCGCCACCTTAATTCGGTGACCATTCAGATAGACGGCGCGGCCGTCATCAAGTTCTTCAATTGTGTGCATTTAAACTCCTCCTTTTGAGTCTCAAGACTAGCATACCAAATTAAGCGCTTTCTTAGACTGTAATCACGTAAACGATGAATATAATTGTTTTTCCGTTGAAAATTGCCTAATTTAGCAGGTAAAAAGGTGAGATATGGTACGCTATAGAGTAATTAAACCAAGGGATGGGGTAGCGTGACCACTGATGAAATTTTTCGTGCGATTCAGGCAGATCCACAAAATCAAGATTTTACCAAACAAGGGATTCAACCGTTGTATCATGTTGACGCCAATGCCAAAATTTTATTGATCAGTCAGGCGCCCAGTCGTCGAGCACAAGCCACGATGACCTTCTGGGATGATGCTAGTGGTGATCGATTACGAGATTGGATGGGCGTGACCAAAGATCAGTTTTATCATGCTGGTAAAATCGCGGTCCTACCGCTGGACTTTTATTACCCTGGCAAACAGCCGCATGGTGGCGATCTACCGCCAAGGAAAGGTTTTGCCGATAAGTGGCATGCGCCATTACTGAAATTAATGCCGAACATTCAACTCACGTTATTGATTGGGGCATATGCGCAAAAGGCTTATTTACCGACTCGGCCGAAAACACTGACGGCGACGGTTGCGCACTATGCCGACTATTTGCCGGATTATTTTCCGTTAGTCCACCCGTCACCCTTAAATTATGGCTGGCTAAATCAGCATCCATGGTTTCTGATAACGGTGGTACCGGTATTGCAGCAACGTGTCGCTCAAATTATAAAAGAATAGGATATCAGTCAAATGCCAACAAATAATGAGATAACTAAATATTGGTCAGATTTTCAACAAGCCGATGAGTACAAGGCCTGTCAAGATTACCCAACACAGCAAGTTAAAGCGACTGTGGTCACATTTATGCAATCACTGCATACGAGTTTTAAAAAGTTACGCCTTAGTGATATTAAAGCGATGTTTGAGGATTTATGGGGCATGACTTTGATGGATGACAATTCGAATGCCTTACCTTTTTTCAAGATGACCTATCAAATTTTAGTCGCTTTCTTACAGTACCTAATCACCAATCAGAAGATTGAGGTGTCCGAATCTGAGTTAACCACTTTTCTAGAAAGCTTTGAAGAAGAAAATGGGCTGTTTTCAGATGATTACTATGGTGATGATGATTGGGATTGGACCGATGATTTTCCAGATCGTGACATTAACCAAGATCCTCATTTAGCCAACTGGCAAGCACGGACGGCACAGGATATTCAGGATTATACCGACGGTTGGCTGACGGCTTATTATCAGAGTAAGGCGTGGCAACAGCGGCCAGACGGCGTTGACCAAGAATTCTTAACGGTGGTCGTTAACGCTTTGGTTGAGCGGGGCTATGACCATTATCGCAAGACGCCTAAATCGTGGACGAAGTCGGTATTGGTCGCTATTTTAGCAACGACGATGGTCGATGATTTCGACTTTTCTGAGGCTGAGCTGCAGGCAATCGTCCCGATGCTCAATCAATTCTTGGCCTTTGTAGCGTCGCAAGGATGGCTAAACGCTAAGCGGGCAGCCAATTATCAACGCTACTTGCAGTCAGGAGTTGCTAAGATGTTAGCGGCGGCTGAGAAGAAAGCAGCTGGACCAGATCCATTAGATTTAGTTATTGACCAGATGCAACGTGAAGGCATCGACATTCAGGATTGGGATGCTGTTGAGGCTTACTTTGACCGCATGAAGGCGGATGGCTCGTATGATCAGTTGTTGCATGACATGTATGGTGATGATGACGACGATGGTACTACGCCAGATAATGTGGTGTCGTTAGACGATGCGCGCAAAGCTAAGCATAAGCACTAGAAAGGGGGTCTAGACATGAAATCATTAGTTGCTGGCGTTATTGCCCACGTCGATGCCGGGAAAACGACCCTTTCAGAGGCGTTACTTTATCGGACGGGAGCCTTGCGTCAGCTGGGGCGCGTGGATAATGGTGATGCTTTTCTTGATTCAGATGATTTGGAAAAACAGCGTGGCATTACGATTTTCTCACACCAAGCTAGTTTTAAAACGCCAGCTTTAGCCATGACGCTCTTAGATACACCGGGGCACGTGGATTTTGCTAGCCAAACGGAGCAAGTACTAAGCGTGCTTGATTATGCCATTTTGGTTGTTTCGGCGACCGATGGCATTCAAGGCTATACGCGGACACTTTGGCGATTACTTGAAAGATATCGTGTCCCGGTATTCATTTTTGTGAACAAAATGGACGTCGACGGTGTTAATCAACGCCAAGTTTTAAGCCAGTTACAAGCAGAACTCTCTGATAAGTGTGTCGCTTTTCAGACACCTGAACTTTCGGATGAAACTTATGAAGCTTTGGCACTGCAAGATGAAAGATTGCTGGATGAGTTCTTAGCGCACGGTAAACTTGCGGACACGGCTGTTCAAAAATTAATTCAGACACGGTCGGCTTTCCCTTGTTATTTTGGATCGGCATTGAAGGTCGATGGGGTCGACGAGTTAATTGTCGGCTTAGAACGGTGGACGACAACTGCGACTTATCCGACTGAATTTGGTGCCCGCGTTTTTAAAATTTCTTATGATGAGACTGGCGCACGGTTAACTTGGTTACGATTGACTGGTGGTCAGTTGGCAAATAAGGCAGTTATTCTAGGCGAACAAAAAGTCAATCAGATTCGAGTCTACAACGGCGTGAAATTTGAGATTCGACCAACGATTCAAGCCGGTGACGTTTGTGCGATTCCAGGCTTAACCGGCACGTACCCGGGTCAGGGGTTAGGAACTTTGGCAGATGCTCAACGACCAGTGATGCAACCAGTTCTGACTTATCGGCTAGATCCGAATGGTAATGACTTACATGCCTGTTTAGCTGCGATGCGACAATTAGAAGATGAGGACCCACAACTTAAAGTGACTTGGTCCAGTCAATTACAAGAGTTACGTGTGCAACTCATGGGCACGATCCAACTTGAAGTTTTGCAACAACTTTTAAACGATCGTTTTCAGTTAGCTGTTAAATTTGTTGAAGGTAGCATTTTATATCAAGAAACGATTACACAAGCCGTTGAAGGGGTCGGGCACTTCGAACCATTACGACACTATGCCGAGGTGCATTTACTCCTACAACCGGCGCCACGCGGCAGTGGTTTAACGTTTAAGGCTGATTGTTCATTGGAAGTTTTAGGCAAGAATTGGCAACATCAAGTCTTATCTAATTTGCAAGCCAAGCCACAACTGGGTGTGTTGACTGGCTCACCATTGACTGATGTGAAGGTGACTTTGGTCGGTGGTCGATCTAGCAATGTGCATTCGGTTGGTGGCGATTTCCGTGAGGCAACTTGGCGGGCACTGCGTCAAGGCTTGATGATGTTGAAGCAGACAGAAAACTGTCAGTTGTTAGAACCGTGGTATCGGTTCAGCTTAACGGTTGGACAGGATCAGATTGGGCGTGCCATGACGGATATTCAGCGTATGCATGGGAGCTTTGACACCCCGGTGACGGACCAAACTGGTCACGCCACCTTAACTGGCACGGCGCCAGTTTCGGAAATGCAAGCTTACCCACAAACAGTGCGAGCGTATACTCATGGTCAAGGCCAATTAGAGTGCTTGATCGATGGTTATCGACCGTGCCATAATCAGGCAGAAGTGTTGGCTGCACAGGCTTATGATCCAGTCGGTGATTTGGAAAATACGCCAGATTCCGTCTTCTGTGCGCACGGTGCTGGTTATCCGGTGCCATGGGATCAAGTTCCGGCGATGGCGCATTTTCCGTATGTTTATAATGAAAGTATGTTAGTCAATTTGAGTGACTAATATTTGAGAAATAAAAAATGGAGTTAGTATTAAATCTTGAAGACATTTATTTGCGGTTTCGAACGCAATTAATTGATAATCATTATGGCTATAGTGATGAATATTTTGATAATTTAAAAGAATTTCGTGGTGAGATATTTATCAACGATAATTTAAATTATCATTTTAGGGGCTTCTGGGGATGGCCAGATGCAAATTCACTTGCAAAACTGTGCCAAGAGTTTTTAAAGGGAACATTAACAAAGTCTGTTCAATACTTTTCAGAAAGTATTGAAGAAGAATCGGCATTTGAAGTGTGTTTTGACCCTCTAAATTCATCTGTTTGTTGGAAAACTTTTTTATATAATCAACATGACGAGTTAACAGAACACGGAATTACGTTGACCTTAACTGATGAAAGCTGTAAAGCTTTGGCAGTGTACTTGGCTTTACAGACGGGAACAGTGGCTTATGATGATCCACAGATTATAAAGTATATCCAACAAGGTATGTTAGTGGAACAATCAGGTTTCTAAATAAGAAGTACTAACCTACCTTTATTGTCAGGTTAGTACTTCTTATTTTTTAGTTTGGATAAACGACATGGAATCTTTCTAAAACCATTGATGCGGAATTAGGGTCAAACTTTTGACCAACTGACGCGTATTCTTGTTTGAAAAAGGTGTCATGGGCCTGACGCCAATAAGCGTAACTACGATCACCTTCGCCCTCGTGATAGGCATGGTCAGCATCGACTGCCGCGTAAGCTTTGATTTCGACTGAGTCCGTCTTAGTCACACAGATGGGGTCATTTTGGCTATTCAAGATGACGTCATAGGCGCCCGCTTGCGGCAATGGTTCATCAGTTTCATATAAATCATACGCGCTGGTCGTAGCGGTTTTGATGCCAGTCAAAACTAGCTTGGCAAGGTCGTCCGCATCAACGCCGAATTGATAGGCGCTTTGTAAGGTAGTTGTCGCAGGCAGATTCAATACTGATTTAGCTTGTTCGAAAAAGGTTTCTGGGTTCATCATGAGGTCTCCTATCTAGTTGAGCTAATTATACGCTAAAATGTTTCACGTGAAACAAACTCAATTTTTTAAAAGGCTTGCCTTAAAGTCCACTTTAAGGGGTAGGCTACAATTGTTAGGATAATTAACTTTTCTCGACGGGCTAGTGCTAACTCGTTACAATTAAACTAAATGAATTTGGAGATGGTAGTGATGAAAACTGCAGTATTTGTCGAACCTGGAAAAATGGTTGTTCAAGACTTACCCAAGGCGCAAGTCAAGCAACCGACTGACGCCGTATTGAAAATCGTACGGGCTTGTGTCTGCGGATCAGACCTCTGGTGGTATCGTGGCATTTCTAAGCGCCAAGCGAATAGTCCCGTGGGTCATGAAGCGATTGGTATTGTCGAATCAGTCGGTACGGCGGTTACCAATGTTAAACCCGGTGATTTTGTGATTGCGCCATTTACCCATGGGTGCGGTCATTGTGCAGCCTGTTTAGCTGGCTTTGATGGTGATTGTTTAAACAAGACTGATGATGAGATTGTTGGCTATCAAGGGGAATATCTGCGTTTTAAAAATGCTGATTGGGCATTGGTGAAGATTCCCGGTCAACCCGCTGACTATACGGATACTCAATTAAATGATTTATTGACGCTTTCCGATGTTATGGCAACTGGTTATCATGCAGCAACAAGCGCTGAAGTTAAGGCCGGTGACACGGTGGTCGTCATGGGTGACGGTGCCGTTGGTCTCTGTGGGGTGATTGCGGCCAAGCTATTAGGTGCGACGCGAATTATTGCGATGAGTCGGCATGCTGATCGGCAAGCCTTAGCCAAAGAATTTGGTGCCACGGACATCATTGCCGAACGTGGTGATGACGCGATTAAAAAAGTTCATGAATTAACTAATGGTGCGGGTGCTGACGCCGTCTTGGAATGTGTCGGTACAGAATTATCCGTCGATACTGCGGTCAAAGTCGGTCGGCCAGGCGCCGTTGTTGGTCGCGTTGGCGTACCACAAAAGGCTGAAATGAACACGAATAATTTATTTTGGCAGAACATTGGGCTACGTGGCGGGATTGCTTCGGTAACGACTGATGATCGCCAAGTTTTGTTGGCTGCGGTTTTGAAAGGTGAGATTCACCCCGGAAAAGTCTTTACCCAACGTTTCAAGTTGGCTGATATTCAAGCCGCTTATGAAGCGATGGATCAACGTAAAGCCATCAAATCGTTATTGGTGATTAGTGACTAGATTAAAAAAAGCTGGCGAGAGCCGGCTTTTTTAGTCGTGATGAATAAAGACTAGTTTGGTAGCGGTAGAACGATTTGGTTCAAATTGGTAATGCGGATGGTCAAAGCGTTTAATGTCGCTAAGTTCAGTTATCTGATTTTCAGCTAAAAAGCGAACCATTTCGCCCCGGGCCATTTTGGCTAAGGTGGCCTTAACTTTTAATTGGCCGTTGACCAGGCTGCCAAAAATAACGTTGATGAAAGGTTGCGCTGACTTTAAGTAAGGTCGGATACTTTTGGCATATTCTTCTGAAGCGAGATTAATAATGGGTTCTGGTTTGGGAGTCAAAGCTTGATAGAGCTGTGGCCCCCAGAAATCATATAAGCTCCCGTTAGCGTTAATTTTAAGTTTAGACTGCATTTCTAGGCGATAAGGGACGACCCCGTCGAATGGCCGTAAGATGCCGTAAAAACCTGACAAAATCCGTAAATTTTTTTGAACGTACTCGAGACCAGCGTCGGTAAATAAGTCTGGTGCCATATACTGATATTGAATCCCACTGTAACTCAGTAGTGCCGGCGTTAGTTGCCGCGTTAAATCGAGTTTTTGCAAGTGGGCATAATTTGGCTGAGCGAGTTTGTCACTGCAATGCCACAGGGCTTTGGCCTCGGCGTAGGAGAGTTGTTGCAGTTGTGCGAGCAACTTTCTGGTTTGGTCAAGATATTGCGGTAGCGCCTGATAGTTGAATGTATCGGTGTCGACAATCATTTTCTTGGCCGGAGCAATGATGATCTTCATTTGGACAACTTCTTTCCATTGAAATGATTAGGTTTAGCTTAGCATAACTACGACAATTGTTATAAAGTAATGGTATGAAAAGCGATAGGGGCTGAGCAAGATGCAAGTTCAAACGGGATATTTACCATTTCGCGGTTATCAAACTTATTATCGAATCGTTGGTGACTTAAAAAGTGAGCTAACGCCATTGTTGTTATTACATGGTGGTCCAGGGTCAACACATAATTATTTTGAAAGTTTCGACCGTTTGGCTGAACAGACTGGCCGACCAGTTGTGATGTACGATCAATTGGGTTGTGGTGAGTCTTCAATGCCGAACGATAAAAGTTTGTGGCAGGCTTCGACTTGGATTGCTGAGTTAAAAGCGCTACGGACTTATTTGGGGCTAAAGCGAGTTCATCTGCTGGGTCAATCTTGGGGTGGCATGTTGGCGATTATTTATCTGTGCGACCATCAGCCGGCAGGAATTCAGAGCTTGATTTTGGCTAGTACGCTCTCCTCGGCAAAATTATGGGCGCAAGAAGAACATCGTTTGATTAAAACCATGCCATTGGCCGAACAGCAGGCGATTGCCCAAGCGGAAGCAACAGGGAACTTTAGCGAACCAGCCTATCAGGCAGCCAATGATCACTTTATGCAGTTATATGCGGCGGGACCAGTTACAGCGGCGTCGCCCGAATTTTTGAGACGTCCCAAGCATGCTGGCACTGTTGCCTATGAAACAGCGTGGGGGCCGAATGAGTATTGCCCAACTGGGACGTTACGGGACTATGATTATACGGAAAAGTTAGCTCAAATTAGCACGCCAACATTAGTGACGAGTGGGGTGAACGATCTGTGTACGCCTTTGATTGCTAAAACGATGGTGGATCATTTATCAAATGCCGACTGGACTTTATTTGCCCATAGTCGACACATGGCGTTCATTGATGAACCAGCGGCGTACTTTAAACGGCTGGAAAGTTGGTTGGCACAACAAGACTAGGGGGGGATTAGATGACTGAAACGGCTTTTATGCAAGTATCACCGACAGAGTTACCAGAAATTTTGCGGATGTATCAGTTGGCATTTAAACCATTGTTTGACCGTTATCATGATGTCGAAACGACACCTTATTTAGAAACACTGACATCGCTGACTGAAAAGGCTAGGCAAGCTGAGACTGAATATGATTTTTTTGAGGTTGACGGCTGTCGCGTAGGGATGGTTAGATTGCTGGCTCAGTCGGCGACCACGATGCGAATTTCACCCTTGTTAATTTTGCCAGAATATCAAAATCGGGGTTTGGCAAAATTGATGTTAAGCGCTTTAGAAAACCATTTTCCACTGGTTACTTGTTGGCAGCTGGACACCATTATTGAGGAACCCAAATTAGTGCATTTATACCAGCGTGCTGGTTATCAGCAATTGCCAGACCGTTGTGAAGTTCTGCAACCTGGGATGACGATTGGTTATTTCGAAAAAAGGTTGTAAAAAAGGCCGCTCGACGCAGTTACGTCAGGCGGTCTTCTTGATGAGGTGCGGCGACCTTCTGAACGCTTGCGCGCCGATCGCGTACCCCCATCATGGTTTGGCACCGTGAGTATTATCGCATGGCGTTGGGGGTGTCGTCAATTGAAATTTTGGCTTATTTGGCGACGACTCCAGGGTTAATTAAGGTAGGTGAGTGAATTTGAAGAAAATTGCGCCATTATTTGTGGCGCTTGGGGCAATCAGTTATGGGATTCCGGCATCATTGTTCAAATTGGCTGGACGTGAAGGTGTCGCCAACGGACCGTTGTTGTTCTGGTCGTTTCTGGGCGCGGCAGTCATCCTAACGTTGTTACAGCTGATTCACGGGCGGCCATTGCGGCAACAGCCAGTGACGCATCGAGAAATTTTAGCGGTGCTAGCGGCTGGGACGGCTTCCGGTTTTACGAATACGTTCTATATTAATGCATTACATTATATCCCCGTCGCAGTTGCGGCCGTGATGCTCATGCAGTCGGTTTGGTTGTCAGTCTTGTTGGGTGCAATCCGCCAACATCGCTGGCCAACTCGACGTCAAGTTGTCAGTATCGTCCTGGTCTTAGTCGGGACAGCCCTCGCAGCGGGATTATTTCCAATTGAGCAAACTTTATCACCATGGGGCTTACTGCTGGGCTTTCTAGCTGCAATCGCCTATGCCTGTACATTGCAGTTTACGGCGAGCTTGGGCAATGAGTTAGCGCCTGTAAGTAAGACTTGGTTGCTATGTCTGGGGGCTTTGATTATGATCGTGATTGCTTGGGGGCCACAGTTAGTGACGGTGCCGATGACGTTGGCTGCGGTTAAATGGGGCTTGATTACGGCCTTCTTTTCGATGATATTTCCACTAGCCTGTTATTCAGTCTTTATGCCGAAACTGGCTCTGGGCGTCGGGCCGGTCCTTTCGTCACTAGAACTACCAGCTTCAATTGTGGCTGCGTTCATTTTACTGAACGAAAAGGTTGCGATAATCCAGATTGTCGGGGTCATCATTATTATTGTGGCAGTTATTTTAAGTAATTTAGTTGGGACACGAACCGTCTCAAAATAGTTATTTCCGTTGAGTGTTATCTCAACTTAAAGCGTTAGCTGGACTCGTGAGACTTTTATAGCCTTATCGTGAAAAATATGAACAGTAAAAGAATCGGGTTGTTTCTAGTCATGCCAAACAATTGGAGCCACTTTTTGCCGATATTGCGACTGGCAAGCCATTGCCACCGCGGGGACAGCAAGCTGTAGACTTAGGCTTCACGGCGCATGCGTTAAATGACCCCCATGAAGATCCAGAAGTTTATCAGTATTATCAATGGGTACTCACAAACTGTTTCGATGGGCAACCATTACATGAATTGTCAGCAAAGCTGATTGGGGCCACTTTTACAGCAGCCAATGTGTTTAAAACTGACTTGCCACAACCCGTGACGCTTAATCCATGGCAAACAGAGTCAATGCAATCATTTCCGTTAGCAGCCAAGCGTGCAGTGATTGTGGAAAATAACGGGGTGTTCATTTGGTTATTACACCGACATCCAGATTGGCCGTTGATTAATCAGGCGGGTAATGACTTTAATACCGCTTATTTGGCAATCGTCCAGTCACTGGAGCAGCGCCAAGTCAAGCTGACGTACATTGGGGACCTTGATAGTCGAGGAATTCAAATGGCTGATTACTTGTTTAGCCGGTTAAATGTCACGCCAATCGAGACTTTTACAGCGATTCAATCGCCAATTAATGTTTTTCAGTGGTTGACGCAGTTGGGTAAAGCTGATTTGAAACGTAGCCGAAAATTACAAATTAGCAACCCAGTATTGCACAAGGAATTAGATTCTATCCATGTTTTAAAGTGTTTTGTGGAACAAGAACAATTGATTGCTGAGTATGAGTCGTTAATTTCTGCATGGTTGGATGAACACTAGTATGTTTCACGTGAAACATTTAGACTAAAAAGCTACCGCATAAAATTTTATGTGGTAGCTTTTTCAATGATGGCATCTCAATTGTGATTCTGAAGTTGTTTCTAATACTATAAATAATAGTAAGAAGATCGAAGACAACAATTTCTTAAGTAGATCATAGTTCAAAATTTATGAAAGCGGTTAAGCAAATTTGATGTTATTCATTTGAGAGTAAGGTATTATATGGTAACTAAACAGATGGTCCTAAGTAGTATTTCCTAACGTGTCACAGTTATCAATGATGTGAGGAGGTTAAATCGTTGGATTTCAAACAAATGGAATATTATTTGACGATTGCTGACT
Organism: Lactiplantibacillus nangangensis; assembly: GCF_005405065.1. Classification (GTDB taxonomy): domain Bacteria; phylum Bacillota; class Bacilli; order Lactobacillales; family Lactobacillaceae; genus Lactiplantibacillus; species Lactiplantibacillus nangangensis. The sequence goes on from NZ_BJDI01000001.1 coordinate 317,173, forward strand.
TGAAAAGTATGACGCAAGCAGCCGCAAAACTACATGTTGCTCAGCCTTACCTTAGTCGGCAGTTAAAGCAGTTGGAAAATGAGTTGGGCGTCACGTTACTCAAACGAACCACTCGCGAAATGACCGTTACACCAGCTGGTCGTGTTTTACAGCAACGAGCGCAGGAAATATTAGAATTACGTCAACAGTCTTTACATGAAATTACTTCAGTTGGTGATGGTCAAGCGGGAACATTGAGAATTGGTGTGATCACTTCAATCAATAATGGGCTGATTCCGGCGTGGCTAGCACAATATCATCGTAGTTACCCTAAGGTTCAATTCTTAATTGAAGAGCATGATAGTAGTGAAATTCCGGATCTACTGCGACAACGACGAATCGATTTGGGAATTAGCCGTGCGACAAATTTATTGCCAAATTTTCAGCGATTGGAGTTGCCCAGTGTCCCAATTGTGATGGTGGGTCGTGACCTAACTGGGCTGACTAAAAATAAAGCACAACCAATTGTCGCTTTAAAGCACAAAGCGTTACTCGTCCATCATTATCATGTGGACTTGGTGACGAAGCTTTGTGAAAATGCCGGTTTTGAACCTAACTTTTTAGCACAGGTTGATAATCCGTTAACACTACTAAGGTTGGCAAATCAAGGGATTGGAGTCGCTTTGATTCCACAAGATTGGCTAGATTTGATTCAAACGACGCAATTACAGGTGAAAACTTTAGCGGTGCCAGAATTAATCCGGCCGACTGCAGTCATTTGGCAGGAAAATCAGTTATCGTTAATTGCACAGCATTTTATTGACTTGATCCAGTCACAAAAGATTAAAATAAAAACGAACATACGTTTGATTAAGAACTAAAGAAGCGTATAATTAAGGTTATCGATTAGTTAAAGGAGCACTCTGAAAATGGATCTGACAATTTTGCAACATGTCATCGCAATGACGAATAAAATTGCACTAAGTACGGCTTTAGATAATCAGGCAGATGTGAAGATCGTTAATTTTGTTTGGTATCCAGAACAACCAGATGTATTATTCTTCTCATCAGTGAAGAATAGTGCCGCACTAGCAACTTATGCGCAGCAACCTGATGTTGCCTTGATTTCTGTCCCTAATGATGGAGCAGTTGGTAATCCCTATATTCGAGCACAGCATGTGCAATTAAAACGCTCTGAAAAGACAATGGCCGACTTATTACCACGGTATCTAGAGACAGTTCCAAATTATCAAACTGTCTGGGACTTAATTGGGCCTAAGCTAGTTGTGTTTGAGCTTAAGCTTAAAGAGCTATATGTTGATCCAGGCCTGGGTCAGGACAAAGGGACGTTGCGCTTTTAGCGGATAGCGGGGCTAGTTTAATGATTGTTATTAAGGAAAATTCACTGGCAACAGTCCAACCATTACTAACAGCGCTATTCGCTGAACAACGGGCTGACAATGGGTTAGTTTCCCATGAACCAGTTAGTCAGCAGATTGCTTTTGGCGCGTATCTTGATGATCAACTGGTCGGCGGCTTGATTGCGGCACAACGATTTGAATCGTTGCTTGTTGCACAGTTGGCTGTTAGTAGTCATTGTCGCAAAAGTGGTACGGGTACTCAGTTATTGAAAAATGCTGAAGACTGGGCGCGTGAGCATGGTGTGACCACCGTGATATTGACGACTCGCTCTAATCAGGCGGCTGGTTTTTACCGCCGAAATGGGTATGAAGTTTTTGGTGAAATTGCTGATGTACCGATAAAAGGGCTCAGTACCATCTATTTTTTAAAACGAATTGGCTGAATTAAAAAGGCGTCAACGGTTTTAAGCCGTTGGCGCCTAATTCATAGTTGTTAGTCCACGTAAGCAGTGCGATAAGACATGACACCACTGAATTTATTGATGGACACACCCTTTAGGTTTGACTTGATCAGTACGTTTGAACCACCTTCGTACAATGGGGTCACGGCTTGATCTTGCATCGCAATTTTGGTTGCTTTAACGAGATCCTGGTATCGGGCTGTAGTGTTCATGGCATCTTGACCGTCAGCTGCAGCCATTGCTTGGTCAAAGCTTTTATTGGTGTAACGTCCCATATTAGAATTACTTTGGGAGGTTAAAATCATCAAGGCCTGTGAAGGGTCGGCGAAATCCATACTCCAACTCGTCAAATTGAGTTGGAAGTCACCTTGTGAAACTTTTGTGAGCATTGCGTTGAATGGCATTGCACGGACACTAACTTTTAAGCCTTTCAAATGACTTGTGAGTTGGCCTTGAATGAATTCAGCTGCTTGATGGGTGGTATCATCATCACCACAAGTAATGGTTAGTGAAAGCTTGTTCTGATGTAACTGCTTTTTGGCTGATTGGAACAAACGCTTGGCTTGAACTAAATCGAGAGAAGCGGTTCCTTTAACGGTCGCATCACTAACAAAATCATGGCCGTTGCGCGGATTCTTAAGCATGTTATGTACTGCAAAAGTCTTAGCAGGGACGGAGCCATTTTCTAAAACGGTTTTGGTCAATTGCTGGCGATTAATGGCCAATGAAATGGCAGTCCGCAAGTCACGATTAGCGGCAGTTTTATCCTTTTGATTATATTGAATGAAACCAATTTGACCAGCTGAAAGGGTCTTGAGTTCAGAATTCTGTTTATTTTGGACATTTTGTTCGCCAGTTAAGGTGACGGTATCCAATTTATTCGCTTGATAGAGGTTATAAGCGGTTGTTCCTGATTTGATGACTTGATAATTGATTTTATTCAGCTTAACAGCTTTTTTAGCCTGATAAGTCGCGTTTTTAGTTAAGGTCCAGCTATCATTGGTACCAGTCCAGCCACTCAGCTTGAAAGCGCCATTGTAGACTGTTTTCTTGGCGGAGGTCCCATAGGCTTGACCATATTTTTGAACCGATTTTTGGTTGATTGGGTAAAAAGTCACGCCAGCTAGAACCTGTTTGAAGTAAGAAGCAGGTTTGCTCAGCGTAATTTTTAATTGGTAGTTGTTAATGGCCTTGGCACCCAGCGTTTCTGGCGCTTTTTTGCCTGCCGCGATGGCATCGGCGTTTTTAATGTTAGTGAAAAGGTAAGTGAATTCTGACTTGGTTTTGGGGGTCAACGTCCGTTTCCAAGAGTAAACAAAATCTTTAGCAGTGACGGGATCACCATTACTCCAGCGGCCGTTATGCTTCAAATTAATGGTATAGGTCTTGCCATCTTTGGAAACGGTCGTCTTAGTGGCTAAGGCATTGACCGGCTGACTATTTTGGTTGAGTCGATATAAGCCTTCATCCACTTGACTGAGGACCGAGTTGGAGACACTATCGGTAATTTTTGAAGCATCTAAGCTGGTTAAAGTTGTTTTTTCGTACAGGTTAATGCTTTGATTGGCATGGTGCTTAGCAGGTTGCGCGTTGGCATGAATCGTGAAGCCGATTCCCCCGATTAGAATTAGGCTGCCGCCGAGTATTAAAGATTTTTTGTGTGTTAAAAAGCTCATGATTAATTCCTCCAAAGATAATTTTAGTATTGGTTAGAAAAATCAGTAAGCTTTGCCATCGTAGCTGGATCATGTTAATTCACCCCGTTTTAAAGTCAAAAAAACCGTCCTTATAATTACAGCCAATGCTGCGATAAGGACGGTTAGTAAACCGCGGTGCCACCTTAATTGAGCCCACTCAAGTCGACTTGACCTGATATGCGCTCCTGCTCCATAGAGAACTAACATTCTCCTGACAACTGACGTATGTCACACGTCTTTTCGTACTCTCGAAATTTCGGAAAAGCCCTCGGTGGTCCATTTAATTACCTGCGTTCGGCCATACTCTCAGCAACGATGACTCTCTGTGCGGGCACGATAATCTTGATCTCCACCTCATTGGTTTATAAGGACGATATTTAAGTTGAACCTAGTGTACAGCTAGTCGTTTTAATCTGTCAAGCCGTTAATTTGAAAATTATCATATGCTGATTTTTTGAACGAGTAGCTATTGTTAATCTTTGATAGATCAAATCTTTGATGCTAAATAAATAAGGTCCAGCTGGATAGAAAACTCAGCTGGGCCTTATAGTATATTAAAGACGACTGTTATAGATTAAGAAACTAATATAGCAATTATCGCCATCAGGTAAATCATAACCAGTATTTTGGTTGGAACCATCGTTTTCATGCAAAACGACGAATTCGCCAGAACCATAATCTTGATCGTTTAAATATGTGACAAGACGTTCATCACATTCGGCTAAAGTCTTACCAGTAACAACTCGGCGATTCCAGCCACGATGAACAGCACCATTTGGATTAATCAAATTCTCCACTCCTCAATTATAAAGTCATCAATTGCATCATCATAGATAATGTCACCTTGATGGACAGTGTTAGTTAACTCTAATGATGGAAAAATAAGAATTAACCGAATAAAGGTTCAACTTAATCATAGCAAAGTTTAGGGCGGTTAATCAATGTTTAGTCTGATTGTTTGAAATTATTGTGAGTTGACGGTAGCGCTTACAGCCGTTACACTTAGGATAATTCGAATAAACACTAGGGGTGTCCATAGACGGGCTGAGATGGCAATGTGCTTGCTGATCCCTTTGAACCTGTGAGTCCAGACTCGCGTAGGGAAAGTGTCGATGCTGAGTCAAATTAGCAACCACTGGTTCAATGAAAATTGGATGAGTGGTTTTTTTAGATTGGGGAGGGTTTCAATATGGTCTTAAATTTGCTAGAAACGTTACGTACAGATAAACCCATCGTTTTAACGATTGCAAATTTTGTGACGGTTCAAGACGTTGCCAACGGGTTAAATGCGATTGGTGCTTCACCAATTATGTCGGCCGAAGCCTTGGAAGCGCCAGACCTTGTTAAAATTTCCGGTTCGGTTTGTCTCAATATTGGCACTTTGACTGAAACACAGGTCGCGCAGATGAAAGTTGTGGGTCAGTTAGCCAATGAGCAGCAAAAGCCGGTTGTCTTTGATCCGGTCGCAGTGGGTGCAAGTAACTATCGTTATCAGACCGCGGTTGAGCTACTTCAGCAGGTCAAAGTTGCAGTAATTCGTGGAAACGCCGGTGAGATTGCGACCTTAGCCGGCAGTGATTGGCAGTCGAAAGGAATCGATGCGGGCAGTGGCGCCGGTGATTTGGTGAAGATTGCCCAAACTTGTGCCTTGAAATATGACTGCATCGTTGTGCTCTCTGGTGCGACCGATATTATTACAGATGGGAAAAAAGTAAGCCAAATTCACAATGGTACGCCATTATTTCAATTACACGTTGGTTCAGGTGATCTTCTTTCAAGCCTGGTGGCAGCTTTTACGGCAGTTCAATCGACGGATTACTTTGATGCGGCTCAGACCGCTTGTTTAGTCTTAGCAACGACGGGTCAGTTAGTGGCAAAACAAATGACCGCTGATCGTCCGGGAACCTTTGCCTTTGAACTCATCGATAAATTACATTTAATTACCACTGAGGAGATTAACAAGATTGCCGTAGTGGACTAAAGAAAGGTGACATTAATGACTGAGTTTCCACAAGTTTTAACAATTGCTGGTACGGATAGCGGTGGTGGCGCTGGAATTATGGCTGATTTAAAAACGATGCAAGCACGGCATGTTTTCGGTACGGCGGTAGTTGTTGCGGTGACTGCACAGAATACGATTGGTGTTCAGGATTTTATGGCCTTGCCAGCGAAACTGATTAATGAACAATTTAGGTCAATTGCGTCAGATTTTACAATTAAAGCGTGCAAGACAGGGATGTTGGCTGATGCAGAACATGTTCATGTGGTGGCCGAAGCCTTGCAAAAATATGACTTTGGGCCACTAACCGTTGATCCAGTGATGATTGCCAAAGGGGGCGCCCCTTTGTTGGCGGATAATGCGATTGAAACTGTTCGTAAAGAGTTGATTCCGCTAGCAACCGTTGTGACACCCAATTTGCCGGAAGCTGAGCGTTTAACTGGCTTAGCAATCAAAGATGCTAACGACATGGTTACTGCTGGGGTGGCGCTTCAAAAGCTGGGCGCAAAAAATGTCATTATCAAGGGTGGTCACGTCACTGATCCACAAGCGGCGGCGGACTTTGTACTTTTAGCAGATGGCAGCTCGTTTTGGTTGTCTGCGCCGAGGACTGAGACAATTCGGACACATGGTACCGGCGATACGTTATCCGCTTGTCTGACGGCTGAATTAGCGAAAGGTGTGCCAATGGCAACTGCGATTCAAACGGCTAAGGCCTATGTGACCGCAGCCATCCAAGCAACGATTCAAGTGGGACATGGTCATGGCCCGTTGAATCATTGGGCGACACCAAGTGATGAGGTAAGCCGTCATGACAATTAAGTTTTCACCAACGCAATTACAAGCTTACTTTGTTTGTGGTTCTCAAGATGTTGCTGAAGGCCAACTCACGACGGTCGTGGCGCAAGCGTTACGTGCTGGAATTACGGCTTTCCAATTTCGGGATAAAGGGGCGAGCCACTTAACAGCAAAAGCGCGATTAGCCGTTGGTCAAAAGCTGCATCAGTTGTGTTCTACGTATCGGGTACCTTTTATTGTCGATGATGATGTTGATTTAGCTATCGCGTTGCATGCAGATGGCATTCATGTTGGCCGAAGTGATCAGCAGATTCAACAAGTGTTGTCGCGAGTGGCGGATCGGCTATTTGTTGGTCTCTCTTGCTCAACACCGGCCGAGGTCGCGCAGGCTAATCAATTGGCACAATTATCGTATGTTGGCAGTGGCCCGGTCTTCCCAACAGGGTCAAAAGCAGATGCTGGTCCAGTAATCGGGTTGGCTGGCTTGGCACAGTTGGTCCAGCTTTCACGACATCCAGTTGTGGCAATTGGTGGCATTACTGAAGACCAATTACCTGAAATTGCGCAGACGGGCGCGAGCGGGTCGGCAGTCATTTCATTGTTAACTCAAAGTACCGATATCGCTGAAACAGTTCAAAAAATGTTGCAAGCGACGACTCATTAATTATTATTGGCTGACTATTTCCCGGGAAATAGTTGCAAGATAGTTACGAATTGGTATGAATAATCAATACCGATAACGAACTGATTTTAAGCCGCAAAGTAACTTTATAGTTGACTTTTAGTTGAATTAAACTTAATCTGTAACTAATCAAATCGCCATTATTTTTTAATTTAAAACTGGTACGTTGAAGAGAAGAGTAAGCCAAAGGATGAAGAGTAGCGACTACTGATAGTGTGAGGGTAGCTTCTTAATTTGGCCGAAGATGAACTTGGAGTGCTGACTAACTTAAAAGCATTAGTCCGTGGGGACGCGTTATCATCTTGGCACATGGTTTCATGTGCCGCTGAGGTGGCTAGTTTGCCATGAACTCGGGGTGGTACCGCGAAACCAATCGTCCCTGTATGCATTTATTGCGTACAGGGACTTTTTCTCGGCAAAAAAAGAAAAGAGAGAGGTTGTTTAAAATGACAAAACCAATTATTGGGGTCGCACCAGGAACTTTAGCCGTGGACAGTCAAATGTTTCCCGGCCGACAAAGAGATTACGTTAATCGTGTTTATTTACAGTCGATTACAGATAATGGGGGGATTCCATTGATGCTGCCGGTCACCACGACATTAGCTACGATTGATCGCTATGTTGGGTTGATCGATGGGCTCTTGCTCTGTGGTGGCCAGGATGTTGATCCATTGAAGTATGGTGAGGAGCCACTGGAAAAATTAGGTGGGATTGATCCGCAACGCGACACGTATGAACTGGCCTTAATCAAGGCCGTGCATGCGGCTCATAAGCCGATCTTTGGTATTTGTCGCGGCTTACAGATTTTAAACGTTTGTTACGGTGGGACGATTTATCAGGATTTGACTTATATGCCGACGGGCCAGGGGACTATCAAGCATTTGCAGGCGCAGTTACCAGCTTATGGGATGCATCATGTCCAAGTGACGCCGTCATCTACCTTGGCTGATTTTCTAGGCGAGACGGCACTAACAGTCAATTCGTTTCATCATCAGACATTACACAAAATTGCACCAGGGTTTAAGGCGGTTGCAACTGCACCCGATGGCGTCATTGAAGCGATTGAAGCCACAAACGGTGGGCTACAATTAGCGGTCCAGTGGCATCCAGAAGAAATGCAAGCAGTTAATCCAGTCATGGCACGGCTGTTTGCTAAATTTATTGCGGTAAGTCATAACGAAGATTGACGGGGATTGTGAATGAAAAAAACAAAAAAGTGGTTAAGCGGCATTGGATTGGTTACTTTAGGGTTAGTTTTAGCGAGCTGTGGGAATCGAGCGAGTTCAAAGCCGAAAACTAATAACAAGACTTTGACGGTCACCGCATCGCAGGCGATTGCGACGGCGGATCCAAATAAAGCTGACGATATCGCGAGTCAAGCGGCGATTGCTCAAGTCATGGAAGGACTCTATACGACCAATCAAAAAGGAAAAATTATTCCAGCGATTGCGACGAAAGTAGTCAAACCAACGAATGGCGGTAAAACGTACACCTTTACCCTACGCCATAATGCCAAGTGGTCGAATGGCAAGCCTGTGACGGCAGCTGATTTTGTCTATTCCTTACAGCGACAAGTTGACCCAACGACGAAGTCTCAAGAAGTTGGGCATGTTGCTGAGATCAAAAATGCGACGGCAATCACGGCTGGAAAAAAGGCCGTCAAGACGTTGGGAGCCAAAGCACTAGGAAAGTATCAGCTCCAGTTGACGTTAACGCAAAAAGTGCCGTATTTTAACTATCGGCTCGCCACAGAAATTTATCCTTTAAACAAAGCGTTTACTGAAAAGTATGGTAATAAATATGGTACTTCGGCGGCTAAAACGTTGTCAAACGGTCCCTACGTGTTAAAAAGTTGGGATGGCACCGGTGATACCTGGAAATACGTCAAGAATCCCAACTATTACGATAAAAATCAGGTTCAACTCAAGACAGTGAAAGTTGAAACGGTCAAGACGAATAGCACGGCGCAAAATTTGTTTGAAAGCAACGCTGTCCAAGTCACTCAAATCACGGGGACCCAAGTCGCTAATGCGCAACAGGGTGCTTTGAAAAAGTCGTTAACTACGACCAAACTTAACCAGCTATACTTCATGCCGTGGAACAATCGGCGACCTATTACGAAGAATGCGGATTTACGGCGCGCCGTGAGCTATGCTTTGAATCGCCAGTCATTGGTTAAGGATGTTTTGAAGGATGGGTCAACCCCGGCGAAGTCACTGGTACCAACGGGTAATACAAAGAATCCAAGTACGGGTCAGGACTTTAATGCGGATACCGGTAATTTATATCCTTATAGTCCAGCCAAGGCGAAAGCGTACTGGCAAAAGGCGCAAGCTAGTTTAGGGAAAAAGACGATTACCTTACAATTGCTGACAAATGATAATGATGTCAACAAGTCGGTCGCCGAGTTCATTCAGGCGGCGATTGAAAAGAACTTGTCGGGGGTAAAAGTTAATGTGAAATCAGTACCTTTAACGAATGAAATTTCCACTTTGAGTAAAGGCGATTTTGATTTTGCCACTTTAGCTTGGTCGAGCGATTTTCAGGACCCAATCGATTTCTTAAATAAGGCTTCGGTCACGAATTCAGTTGATTTTGGGAAATTCAAAGATGCTGATTATGAAAAGCTGATTGCAACGATTACGGCAGGCACCCAAACGAAAGTGGCCCGTTATCAGAGTATGCAGCAAGCGGCAAAACTAGTTGCGGCAAAGCAAGGGGTCACGCCGTTATATCAAACATCGGCAGCACATTTAATTAGTTCTAAAGTTGGTGGCGTGCATTTCACGTTGCTACGTGATGCGTTATACCGGTATGCTTATTGGAAATAATGAGTTCATCAAAGCGACTCTGACCCTGTGTCAGGGCCGTTTTTTGACTTTAGGCTGTTTATTTGAAGAGTGAACCAGTAGAATAGGACTTAGCAAAAATGTTTCACGTGAAACAGTCGATGTGCCACACGGATTTAGTGAAGGGATGGGGGATTTTCATGGCCAAGTTTCAATTTGAAGCAACACCGCTGGATACCTTACAGGATCAATATGATGTGATCATTATCGGGTCTGGTAGTTCTGGCTTAGTGAGTGCCGTACAAGCGCACGAGTTAGGACTAAGACCAGTCATTTTAGAAAAAATGCCCAAAATTGGGGGTAACACGACGCGGGCTTCGTCCGGTATGAATGCCGCGGAGACTTTAGTTCAACTAAAACACCATGTTGTGGATAGTTATGCGGACTTTTATCAGGAAACTTTTGTCGGTGGTGGGAAACAAAATGACCCTGCCATGTTAGACTACTTTGCTTCACACGGGGCCTTAGCTATTGATTGGTTGGCGGCACATGGTATTGACTTAGATGACTTGACGATTACCGGTGGGATGAGTGTTAAACGGACCCATCGGCCAAGCAGCTTAGCACCAATTGGTGGGTTCTTGGTAACACAATTGTTGAAGGTGGTTGCGGCTGAAAAAATTCCGTTATTCACGGAAGTCACGGTCACAGAATTATTGCAAACGGCCGGAACCGTCAATGGCGTCACTATCCAGCTACCAACTGGCTCATCACGTCAGTTACACGCACCAGCAGTTATTTTGGCAACGGGTGGTTTTGGCGCTAATCCAGCACTGATTGCCAAGTATCGCCCAGAATTGAAGGACTACAAGACGACCAATCAGCCAGGCGCAACTGGCGATGGAATTAGCTTGGCTGAGCAGGCTGGGGCTGAATTAGTCGATATGGCGCAGATTCAAGTACATCCCACGGTGCAACAAGATACACCGCACGCCTTTTTAATTGGTGAAGCAGTCCGCGGTGAAGGCGCCATTCTGGTTAACGATGAGGGGCAACGCTTTGTCGACGAATTGACGACTAGAAAGGCCGTTACTGCTGCGATTGATCAGTTACCGACTAAGCATGCTTATTTGATTTTGGATCAAGCAGTTCGCGACCGGGTGCCAGCAATTAATTTTTATGATTCAGTTGGGCTAGTCCAAACCGGTACTACTTTAGCGGCACTCGCGGCCAAATTGCAATTACCAGCTAATGCTTTGACGACGACCGTCGCGACTTGGAACCAAGCGGTGGCTGATCAGAATGATGCTGAATATGGCCGGACGACTGGGATGACGCAAGGCCTAACGACCGGACCGTTTTACGCGATTCATATTGCACCAGCCGTTCATTACACGATGGGTGGCGTCAAAATCAAGCCCACGACTCAGGTGGTTGCCAAGACTGGGCAAGTGATCCCAGGACTTTACGCCGCGGGTGAAATTGCGGGCGGTTTACATGGCAATAATCGCATTGGTGGTAACTCGATTGCGGAAACGGTGGTTTTTGGCCGTCAAGCGGGGCAACAGGTTTTTCGTTATTTATCAAAATTAAACTAAATTTACTCAGCGTTGATTTCAGAAAGCAACTGGAATTGACGCTTTTTTAGAAGACTGCTGATAAGGCTTTCATTGGTTAGCGTTGCTGGGCTATAATTAAACAAAAAGATAAAGGTGGTGGGAGTGAATGACTTTTGCAGTGGGGATGCAAGTTTTGACGCAGGCAGGAATCCGGTATCAGATTCTGGCGGTTATTGATCAAGGTAAGCACTGTTTAGTGAAACAATTAGTGCTGGATGCTGAGATCGAAATTATCGCAACGTCAGAAATTGTTCAGATAGCTGAATTTGAAACGGATAAGACTACTGAGACACAAGACCAAGAATTGGCATGTGTTGCGGTCGTTGGTGAGCACTATGTGACTGATATTCAAACGACCTTGGCTGATTTGGCCGATGGGATGACCGTTTTGTTACAACGCGAAGCCAATAATCAGTATGATGCGCATGCAATCTCAGTTTGGACGTTGTCACATGCGCGTTTAGGCTATTTGTCACGGCATCAAAATGAGCCGTATGCTCAGCTACTGGACCAAGGGGCCGTTTTATATGGTGAAATTTGTCAGCTTGATCAGCAAGCACAAAAATTAAAGGTGCGTTTATATCGGGTTACGGGAGTCGCTGACAACCCGGCTTTGCGGATCCAACAACAGTTGACGCAAAAAGTAACGTCAGGGCCAGCCGCCTTGCCAAAACAGTTATTGATGACACCACTCGGAAATTTAATCGTTAAAAGTAATGGTCAGCCGTTGACCTATCAGTTAACGCCATTGACGCCGTGGTTGACACCCGATGACCGTTTCAACGTGACACAACGTTATTTAGTGACGCCAGATTGGTCGGCGGTCACAGATCAAAGCTTAGTCACTTGTAGCCTAAGTGCGGCCGCAAACGTCGTGGACACGTGGAAAAATCAGACTGAGCAAGCAGTTGTTTTAGCTAACGCTGACAGTTTTTACGTCGTTGGCCTTAGTGCCAGAACGTATCTAGCGGCTAATGATAATTTTATTGCCGATGTCACGGTGCCACAGGCCTTTTACCGAGTTAATCAAGTCTCAGCACATCAAACGGCTAGCTTTGTCGTGAGTTGGGTGCCCTTTGGTGCGTTACAAGTTAAACGGGCGATGCGACTGGCTTTACACTATCCTAAAGCAAATGTTTGGCTGCCATACACTGCACAAACGGCGGAACATCAGCAACTGAGTTTGACTAAGACGGAATTGGCCGCACTCTTAGTTTCGCCACGGCCGAATATCCAAGGTGGGCGAGAACTGGCACCGAGCGTGAGCGATTTAACAATTGCGAAAATTCGCGGCGTGTTAGGCGATAAGACTTACCATGCCTTGTCGAGCTACCAAGATTGTGTGCAGTTAGTGGCTGGAAGTACTGCTGATGTTGATCAAGACTTATTACAAACGGTAATTCATGCGACGATTTATCACGAAATTAGTACCTTACGTTACTTTTCACCAGATCGTGGCATGATTAGCTTACCGGTCTATCCTTGTCAGCTGTTCAGCGAGGCCTTAGGTGAGGATGGTAGTCCTAAAATTGCGTGGCTGGCATTTTACAATTTTGATTGCTTTGAATTACAACAAGTGCCGTTAACTGCGATTTCAAGCATAGCGATTATTGAAAATCCGGAGCATCCACAACGGCTGGCACCCTCGGAAGAGCTGGACTGGCTGACTTTATTTTTAGACAGTTGGAATGATGTAGACTAATCGGTCAAAATAAAAAAGCAGTGGCCTAGCTTTGGTCACTGCTTTTTTATTAGCGTTTGAGGAAAGCTTTGGCTGCAACTAAAGTATCAGCTGTTTGTTGATTGAGTAATGGTGGTAAGTTGTCAAAATCAAAATAGGCTAACTTGATGGTTTCGTCGGTCGCGTGCTGCAACTGTTGGCCACCAATCGCGGTGACTAGGAAAAGCTCAGTGATGGTTTGAACGACGTCACCATTGGGGTAGACTGTTTCACCCTTATCAAAAATACCAATTGGGGCCACAATTTTGACATCAAGGCCGCTATCTTCTTTATATTCACGCACACAGGCTTCGGCATAAGTTTCGCCATATTCGAGATAGCCGCCTGGTAAACTCCAGTTATGAGTGTCGGTTCTAAGATTGAGTAAGACTTCTTGCTGGTCATTGACTAAGATACCGGCTGCTGTATTTAGAATTAAAGGTTTATGGCCGACTAAAGCGCGAATTTCTTTAATATAATTTGCCATGAAAATCGTCCTCACTTTGAGTTATTTCCTATAGTATAACGGTTACAAGTACGAAAGGATATGTTGATAAACTTCTATCTAATAGCTTAAATTGTTGTTAAAACCCTAGTCGGCGTGACTCTATTAGAAAATTATCATTTGCGCCACAGTGAAATTTTAGCTAAGATGGATGTTATAACTTGCGACAACTTGCAAGATGTTCTTTGAATTAATGAAAAGAGAGAAAGCTATGCAGAGAAAATTAAGTACGGGCCAAATGCAGATGATTGCATTAGGTGGCACGATTGGGGTTGGCCTGTTCATGGGGTCCAGCTCGACCATCAAGTGGACCGGACCGTCCGTGTTGATTGCGTACGTGGTTTCAGGGGCCTTTTTATACCTGATCATGCGTGCATTGGGCGAAATGCTGTATGTGGATCCGAATACAGGGTCATTTGCGAAATTTGCGTCGGAGTACATACATCCTGTTTTCGGCTATTTAACGGCTTGGAGTAATATTTTTCAATTCGTGGTCGTCGGGATGAGTGAAATGATTGCCTTGGGCGGGTATTGCCGCTATTGGTGGCCTAATCTACCGGATTGGATTCCGGGATTGATTGCAATTGTCTTTCTAGCGGTTGCCAACCTGATTTCAGTGAAGATGTTTGGGACGCTTGAGACCTGGTTCTCATTGATTAAAGTCGTTACCATTGTCTTGATGATCATTGCTGGGTTGGGTCTGATTCTATTTGGCTTTGGGAATCATGGTCAGCCGATTGGGATTAGCAATTTGTGGTCACATGGTGGTTTCTTCACCGGTGGCGTGAAAGGCTTCGTATTTGCGTTATCCATCGTTTTGGCGTCATATCAAGGGATCGAGTTGATTGGGGTCACAGCCGGTGAAGCCGAGAATCCGCAGAGCACGTTGGTCAAAGCGATTCGATCGACCGTTGCTCGAATTTTGATCTTTTACGTGGGTGCAATCTTTGTGATTGTCAGCATTTACCCTTGGGATCAGCTCAGTCAAATTGGCTCACCATTTGTACAAACCTTTGCCAAGATTGGGATCACGGCGGCGGCTTCGATCATTAACTTTGTTGTGATCACGGCGTCATTGTCCGGGACTAATTCTGGTATTTACAGTGCGAGTCGGATGACGTATACGTTAGCTGAAAACAAACAGTTACCGCATCGAATGACGTTGCTGAATCGTCATGGGGTGCCATTTTATGCCGTTATCTCAATTTCGGCCGGAATCTTAATTGGCGTTGTGTTAAACGTGATTTTACCGATGTTCTTTAAAGATGCCAGTGAGATTTTCGTCATGGTCTACAGTTCCAGTGTCTTGCCTGGGATGGTCCCATGGGTCGTGATTTTGATTAGCCAGATTGAGTTCCGGAAACAAAATGCGGCCAAGATGGTCAATCATCCTTTCAAGATGCCGCTGTCACCATATTCCAACTACTTAACGCTTGCCTTTTTGGCGTTGACGTTAGTTTTCATGTTTATCAATCCAGAAACGCGATATTCGATTCTCGTCGGGGTCGTCTTTTTAGCGATTATGACCATGATTTATTTTCACAAGTATCGTCAAGCGAAAACGGACGATTAAATGATGCACTCATCAGTTAACTGGTGGGTGTTTTTTCTTTCGCGTTTTTCTGCGGTAAAATGGGTTATAACTTTATTTGAAACGGAGGGCTCTAAATGGTTAAGCAAGGGCATTATGCCAAATCAAGTCGGCGGCAACGTGTGCGGCAACTTAAACAACGTCATCAAGTTCAGGCAGATCGTATCATTGAACCGACCGCAGTTACTGAGTTTTTGCTAGTACGCTACCATCTCACCCGTGGTAAACAGCAACGGCCAGTGGTTCGTAAAACGATGCAGCAATTTTTGACACAGTGGTTAGCACTCGCAACGCCAACGTCCAATTGGTCTGTGACCGAGATCACGACGAAAACGTTGCAACAGTTTAATTTACAGTTACCGTGGCAAGGCTATGCCATTGTGGATCAAGCGTGGGCAGATCTTCAGGCCTTCTTGGCGAAAGAGGTGCCAGCGGTCCCGCTACAACAACGATTGCGTCTAGTCGAACCCTTATCGACTGAACAGTGGCAACAGTTACTTAGCCAACAATTAGCGGTTAATGCGTTATTAGGCTTATTTGGTCAAAATAAGCAACAGCTTTCACAACTAACGACCGCCCAAATTAGTCAGTTACAAACGAGTATTCAGACGGCGACTGGTTTGGATTGGGTGAAAGTAGCTAGTTTATTGGCGCCGACCAGTGACAGTATCGCAGTTACGGCGCAGAATCAAACTTGGTTTGCGCAGCTCAACAAACTAGATCCGGATGATTTTGACTAACTAGTCAACTATATAAAAGAGGGGGCGTTGAAATGCGATTGCTTACTTCTGATGGGGTGACGTTGGCTTATTCAGATCATGGCAACGGCCAACCAATCATCTTATTGGCCGGATTTGGCGTGCCTAAGGAAATCTGGCGGGCTCAAGTTCCAGTACTGGTGGCTGCCGGTTACCGGGTCATCAGTTTAGACAGTCGGGGTCAAGGGCACTCGGAACGCACGATCAAAGGCCAGTCATTGAAGCGTCGCGCGACGGATGTCCATGAATTGATTCAATTACTGGCCTTGAAACGGCCGGTGTTGGTCGGACACTCACTAGGTGCGGGAACCTGTTTTGCGTATCTGGCGCAATTTGGGGAACAAAATGTGCAGGCTGTGGTCGATGTTGATCAACCACCACAAGCGCTCAACAGTTGTCGCTGGCGATATGGCTTAAAGCCATTACAGTGGTCAGCCCTGCCTAAATACGTACAACGACCGTGGGGCATGGCTCGATTTAAGCCGACGGATCAGGATACCGCAGCATTGGTGACTGCCATCGAAACTGAGTGTCCGTTTCACCAGTGGCAAATGGCGCCATCGTTGCTTAGCCATTTGACGAAAAATTGGCGGCCAACTGTTGCCAAACTACAGTGCCCACTATTACTCATTGCTGGCGGGCAGTCACCTTTATTCAGGCCAGCGTTTGCGGCAGCCACTGCTAGGTTGGCCGCCAATGGTCAGGCGGTCGTCATACCGGCTGCTGGTCATTTAGTTATGGCAGAGCAGTCAGTTGCTTTCAACCGAGTTTTACTGGCTTTTTTGACGCGATTATCAGCGAAAAATAGCCTTTAGTTGTATTTGTTAACTAAATATGACATAATTTATTCGAATATATTTATAGAAAGAGTTAGGCAATTAAGTAGTATAAAATATAGGGGGCAAGCTCATGTCTATTCACAGTAATAATTTCTATTCGAATATTTTACGGCGATCGGTGACGGTTCAAGTGATTTTACCAGAACCGTTAGATCCAGCTGGAAACGTGGCAGCCGACTTCAGTAGTGGGCATCAATTATTGCCAGTGATTTGGTTATTGCATGGTTTAGGGGGCGATGCAACAACTTGGATTCGACAGACCGCCATTGAAACGTTGGCGACCCAATACCGAGTGGCAGTCGTCATGCCACAAACTGAACGCGGCTTTTATAACGATATCTCTAAGGGGCCGCATTATTGGACATTTATGACCCAGGAGCTACCAGAACGGCTTCGATTTATATTTCCATTGAGTGACGATCCTGCTCAAAATTTTGTGGCGGGTAATTCGATGGGGGGCTACGGTGCGCTACGCTGGGCTTTGACAATGCCTAACCATTTTGCGGCGGTGGCAGCCCTGTCACCGGTGACTGATTTAACCCGTTTTCGGACAGATCAAGCGGCACTAATGCCGGACTTTGATGGGGTCTTTGAACCGGCTCATTTGACTGATTCACCAGTTAGTTTAGACTATCTTCTAGATAAATTACCGGCTAAGAAGCCATCACTGCGAGTCCTAATGACTACCGGTAGTGAGGACATGTTACGTGACATGGATGTTGCGTTCAAACCACGGTTAGCCGAAAAGTTTGGAGATCAATTCAGTTGGCATGAATTGCCAGGACGGCATGATTGGCCATTATGGAATCAACAGTTACCGCAAGTCATGCACTGGCTGATGCGGGGAACATTTAAAGCAATCTAAAAAATTCGGAATCTCATGATGATGGGGTTCCGAATTTTTGTTTCACGTGAAACATTTTGACCTATTTCTAGTAAATTTAGTATTGGGTCGCTACAACCCTCGTAGTTTTCCTATAAATGAATGTTCGTGTTATTGCTAAGTTAAGATGGTTAAGTTATCGTCCGAACGTTAGCGCTTACATATACCTTTATTACTGCGTTTCTGTGTTGCAAGTTGCTAACTAAATGCGAGATAATGATAGCATGTAATTGTTATCATTCATATTAACACTCAGGAGGATTTTAAATGGTAGAGAAATATGGTGTCGGCTTAGATATCGGGAGTAATTCTATTGGTTGGACTGTGGTAGATAGTAATGGACACTTGATTCGAGTTAAAGGAAAAATGGCAATTGGTGCCCGTTTATTTAAGGAAGGGAAAGCAGCTGCTGAGCGTCGTGGATTTCGAACGACTCGACGTCGATTGAGCCGAGTCAAGTGGCGCTTACGACTATTACGTGAGATATTCGATGAGCCGATCAGTAAAATTGATCCTAATTTTTTTGCACGTCGAAAGTATTCAGCAATTTCACCACGCGATGCACAGTATGACGGCTCTGCTAAAACACTGTTTAATGATCGATCGGATAAAGAATTTTACATAAAATATCCGACAATCTATCATTTGCGGCAAGCCTTGATGACTGAGAAACGGCAATTTGACATTCGTGAGATTTATTTAGCAATTCATCATATCGTTAAATATCGTGGTAACTTTTTGCGTTCGGGGGACGCTGCAAGTTATCGTACCGTACCCTTAGATCTGAATACTACTTTTAGTCGGATAACGACACTACTGGCTGAAATTGATACAGAGTTAGATTTACAATTAACGACTAATGTAGCGCAACTTACGAAAATAAAGGCTATTTTATTGCGTTCAGACTTATCGCGCAGTGATCGGCAGAAACAAATTTTACCCTTGATTTATACCACAACAGCTGAAACTACTGATCAGAAAAAGCAGCAAAAATCGGTTGCGACTGAGTTAGCCAAAGCCCTTGTCGGAAACAAAGCTAAGGTCAATATTTTCACAATGACGGCAATTGATCCTGCGGTAAAGAGTGATTGGTTATTTGAAATGGGTAGCCTACAGGATGTGCTACCAGCAATCGAGTCAAATCTGGAAGGGGCAGCTATGGACTTGTTAAATGCGGTTGCTGAGCTATATGCCGCAATTAATTTGGCGCAGCTAATTCCAGAAGGTCAAACATTCTCACAAAGTATGATTACCAAATATAATCAGCATCGACATGATTTACAGTTGCTAAAGGACTATGTAGCAAGTCAATCAGATCGCTCACGAGGGCGTGAAATTCGTGCGACTTATGATCACTATATCGATGGTGAAAAACACAAGCAGGTGACGCAAGAAGATTTTTATAAAAGATTAGGTAAGTTTACTAAGGACGATGTTTCTACTAATAAATTGGCCGTGGAGATCGAAGCTGAAATGGCTGATGAAACATACATGCCTAAATTACGAACAAAACAAAACGGGTCAATTCCTTATCAAGTGCAACAAAATGAGTTGGATCGGATTATTGATAATCAGAAGTGTTATTATCCGTGGTTAGCTGAAAAGAACCCGGTTAAGAAACGGCAAGGTAAGTTTCCATACAAATTGGACGAATTAGTTGGTTTTCGAGTTCCCTACTATGTTGGTCCGCTGATTACAGCGGATGAGCAACGTGAAACTTCAGGCGCAAAGTTTGCTTGGATGGTTCGTAAAGCTGATGGGGCGATTACACCGTGGAATTTTGATGAGAAAGTCGATCGAGAAGAATCAGCTACAAAATTTATTCAACGGATGCAAACGACTGATACGTATCTGGTTGGAGAAGAAGTTTTACCACAACAAAGTTTGTTATATCAACGATTTTCAGTTTTGAATGAGTTGAACAATATTAAGATTGACGATCAACCGATTAAGTTAAAACAAAAGCAGCGGTTATTTGAACAAGTCTTTAAAAATAAAAAGACGGTCAGCGTTAAGGATATTCAACAAAATCTAATTGCAGCTGGCGAATATCCAACCGCACCAAGAATTACTGGGTTGTCTGATCCTAAAAAAGTTAATAGCTCGTTATCAACTTATGTAGATTATCAAAAAATTATCCCGGTTGCTTTAACTGACGCCGGCAAGCGTGATGATATTGAAAAAATTATCTTATGGTCAACGATATTTGAAGATGCTGAAATCTTTAATGCAAAGTTAAAAACGATTTCGTGGTTGGATGAGACGCAACGGAAACAGTTAAGTCGAATTCGGTACCGCGGTTGGGGTCAACTGTCAAAGAAATTGTTGACTGGTTTCAAAGATGGTAATGGACGATCGATTATTGATGCATTATGGGAAACCAATGATAATTTCATGGCGTTGCAGAGTCGCGAAGAAGTTGCTGAACAAATTAAAGCAGCCAACACGCATGACTTAAATTCAGCAGATATGCAAGATATGATTAATGAACTCTATACGTCACCACAAAATAAAAAGGCTATTCGAGAAGTGATGCTAGTTCTAGCAGATATCAAGGAAGCACAGCATGGTCAAGAACCAAGTTGGGTCTTTATTGAAGCAGCTCGTGGAGGTGGCCAACAAGGACGTCGTACGCAATCGCGGGCCAATCAAATTCAGGCAATTTATCAAGATGCCGCGAAAGAAATTGTTGATTCACAAGTCAAAAAGGAACTACAGGCGAAGATGAAGGCTAAGGCCGTATTCAACGATCGGCTAGTCTTATACTTTATGCAAAATGGTCGCGATATTTATACAGGCGAATCAATTAACATTGACCGGCTTTCAGAATATGATATTGATCATATTTTGCCGCAATCGCTAATCAAAGATGATTCATTAGATAATCGAGTTCTAACTAATGCAGTTGAAAATCGTGAAAAAAACGATATATTTGCGATGGAAAAATTCGGTGATAAGATGGCTTGGCAATGGCGAGAATGGCATAAAATGGGCTTGATTTCTAGTCGAAAGTTGCGTCATTTAACGATGCGGTCATCAGATATTGATAAGTATGCTGTAGGTTTTGTTAATCGTCAATTGGTTGAGACACGTCAAGTCATTAAGTTAATTACAAGTTTAATTGATACTGAATATCCCGAAACGTCAATTGTTTCTGTTAAGGCTAATTTAACACATCAATTTAGAGTAACCTTTGACTTTCCAAAATTGCGTGAGGTGAATAATTATCATCATGCGTTTGATGCTTATTTGACGGCCTTTATAGGCACCTATTTGTTAAAACGCTATCCGAAATTAGAACGTTTCTTTGTTTATGGTAAATTCGCAAAAGCACCGATTGAGTTGAAACACTTTAACGTGATTCGGGCTCTGGCGAAGGCTGAACAGCCAATTATAGTTCCTGAAACTGGAGAAGTTATCTGGAATAAAGCCACTGATTTGGCGATGTTTGAGAAGATTTATAACTTCAAGCGAATCTTAGTTACTCGTGAAGTTTTTGAAAATCGTGGGGCACTTTTCAACCAGACACTTTACGGTGCTAGTGACAATAGCGGTAAATTGATTCCTAAAAAAGACGGTTTTGAGACGGATGTTTATGGGGGCTATTCTGGGAAAACATTAGCATATCTTTCTATTGTAAAAGTAGCTACTAAGACCGGTTTTGAGTATCAAGTTATCGGTGTACCAACTATCATGGTAACTAAAATTGAAAGAATGGTGGCCTCTGGGTTGTCTGAGAAGGCCGCTCTGAAACAGTTGATACCTGAGTGTAAAAAGCTTGATAAAAAGAAATGGTCATTCAAGGAGGATGAGTATGAAGTCGTATTACCTAAAGTTCGCTTTGAACAGCCGGTGAGAGATAACGTAAAGGGTCAAGTACATCGTTTCTTGTTAGGTACGGATACTTATTACCATAATGCACAAGAATTATACTTACCGCTGAAAACACAGCGTAAGTTTATCAATAAAAAGGTAGATGAAAGTGTACGTGATACTAATTTAAATGATGTTTTCGAAGCTACTTTAAATCAGATTAATTCCTATTTTAGTTTGTATGATATTAATCAGTTTAGGGATAAGGTAACAGCTGGTCGAGAGACTTTCCTAAGCTTAGAAGCTGATAATACGACGGATGGTGCAAAAACGATATTGGGTAAGAGCGGCGTATTACAAAATATATTTGTTGGATTACATGCCAATGCCACATTCGGTGATTTGGCTGTGTTAGGCATTAAAACTCCCTTTGGCAAATTACAGGTTCCAGGTGGGTTGAAATTAACGGATTCCACGGAGGTTATTTATCAGTCCCCAACAGGATTATTTGAACGAAAAGTTGCACTAAAAGAGTTGTAGGATAAAAAAAGATGTCACCGCAATTGCGGTGACATCGTCATACATATGTAATGGGCCGAATACGACCTCAAAAGATGAAACTTGGCATAAAAGCCTTGTTTGATCTTGACGCTAGCAGTCATATCAATAAGGTTAAAAATTGATACAAGTGCAGTTTAGCATGTAAATTCAGAAAAAACAAGGGGGCTTTAAATAATGGGATGGCGAAATATAGTTGTGACACGACATGCCAAAGTATCTTATTCGATGAATAGATTAATTATTCAAACCGATCAAGACAAATACACCGTACCGGTCGGTGATTTGCAGTTGTTGATGTTGGAGACGACCCAAGCCGTGATCACGACAGCGGCAATATGTGCGTTAGCCGAAGAACAAGTCAAAGTTATCTTTACAGATCATCAAGGAAATCCTGTTTCGGAAACAGTTGATTATTATCCAACACGCCGAACAGCAGACTTGGTCAGACGACAAATAGATTGGTCCGAGAGTCGTATTGCTAATTTATGGACGAAAAATATCGGTAGCAAGATTCAGAATCAAATTCAAGTAATAGATTTTAGTGAGCTTGATTCAAGCCCATTAGTGGATGAACTTGATAAGTTAGAGCTAAACGATTCAACCAATCGGGAAGCGGTTGTTGCTAATAAGTATTTTACAATCCTCTTTGGCTCTGAATTCTATCGCCGTGATTTTAGTCCAATAAATGCAGCCCTTAATTATGGCTATGCAGTGCTACTATCGTTAGTAAACAGAGCAATTGTTGCAAATGGTTATTTAACCTGTATTGGCATTCATCATGAAAATAATGAGAACGAGTTTAACCTTGGTTCGGACTTGATGGAACCATTTCGTCCAATCATTGATCAATGGGTAAGTCAGCAACGGTTTAATGAATTCACTGGGAACATCAAGATTGGCTTGGTATCGTTATTGAGTGTTGAGCTAAAATTTAATGGGCGACAACAGCTTTTAAGCAATGCAATTAAGGAGCATGTTGCAAATTGCCTACATTTTTTAAGTGAAGAAACGGATCAGATTCAAATTGAGGTGGAGATTCCTAATGAGGTATCGAGTCATGCGATTAATGGTCATGTTTGATGTGCCAGTTGATACATCGGAAGAGCGGCGTGCTTATCGGAAATTTCGAAAGGCACTCATCAAAGAAGGTTTCTTAATGATGCAGTACTCAGTCTATGTTCGCATTTGTCCGAATAAGCAAACGGCAGGTTTTGTAGAAAAACGAATTAAGCCCTTAGCGCCACCTGGTGGAAAAGTTCAAACAATGACCGTGACGGAAAAACAATATCAGGCAATGCATTACATTGTTGGTGAACCTAGCGGGGATATCCTGAATTCAGCCGAAAGGACTATCGTCATATGAATATTACCTATTATCCTTTTAAGCCGTTTAAGATTGAGTCAAACAAAGTAAATGTTCTTGATATTGGTAATAGCAAGATGTATTTTGACATTTGCCGAGGCTTTTCAGAATCAGCAGATACGATTAAAATTAGTAATGATGATTTTGAAATTCAAGATTGTGGCAAACAGTGTAGCTGGTACGGTGATTTAATGCTTTCGGTTGATCTGAATAAACTTTTTTTACGCAAAATTCAGCAGCGATTAATGGTGCTTATGAGTGATGAGCAGCAAGTGGCGCTGTTGGATCGTAGTCGAGAAGTTGTGTCTGAAGTAACAGGTGCCAGTTTTTTAATGGATTTACCATTAGAAGTCAGTTCATTACCTGATCTTGAGAAAATCATGAAGTTTGTTGGACTCAGTTTTCCAGCTGAATTAGTGGGTGATCCATATGCTATACTTGAAACGTTAGCTCAGACACAAGTAGAGTTAGGTATTAAAAAGCAGTTAGTTTTAACGAATATTAGTCACTATCTTAGTAATAAGCAATTTAGCGATTTGAATCATCTGGTCAGTGATTTAAACGCGACTGTTATTGACATTGAATTCTCAGAAATCGGACGGGCAGAAAAGTTTGTAGATGCTTGTTATTATTATGTTGATGAGGATTTTGTGGATTGGCGTAATATAGATTAGTTAAAACCTTATGTGAAAATGACGGTCTTGAATAGCAGTCATATCAATAAGGTTAAGAACACAATCGCAATGGATAATGTGGTTGAGTTAGTCTTGAATAGCAGTCATATCAATAAGGTTAAGAACGACGCTTGCCCTGTTCGGGCAGAACTCTCCGTCTTGAATAGCAGTCATATCAATAAGGTTAAGAACCACTATATCAACTTGCGAATGCAACCACCAGTCTTGAATAGCAGTCATATCAATAAGGTTAAGAACCCTGAAATCTGGCCGAGATAAACATGAGTGGTCTTGAATAGCAGTCATATCAATAAGGTTAAGAACTTGTGATTGCTTTTGTTCTTTTGTTCCGAAGTCTTGAATAGCAGTCATATCAATAAGGTTAAGAACATCTGATGACTAACACAAATAAACCGCTACGTCTTGAATAGCAGTCATATCAATAAGGTTAAGAACTGGCGAAAGTGTCCGCGGCGTGGTTGACGGGTCTTGAATAGCAGTCATATCAATAAGGTTAAGAACCTACGGCGACGTCGGTTGCAAATAAAGCAAGTCTTGAATAGCAGTCATATCAATAAGGTTAAGAACTTTATCACACAGAATTGATATTCCTCGTTAGTCTTGAATAGCAGTCATATCAATAAGGTTAAGAACGGGCTACTACTACTTTGGACGATGTAGTTCGTCTTGAATAGCAGTCATATCAATAAGGTTAAGAACGCACCGTTTCGCATGATTTAAGCGCCATTTGTCTTGAATAGCAGTCATATCAATAAGGTTAAGAACAATGTGGGTGACCAGAGCCTTGAATATTAAGTCTTGAATAGCAGTCATATCAATAAGGTTAAGAACTTCCCACCATATAGAATGGGAAGTCCGGCTGTCTTGAATAGCAGTCATATCAATAAGGTTAAGAACCACTGCGGATGCCGTTGCTGGGCTACTAAAGTCTTGAATAGCAGTCATATCAATAAGGTCAAGAACGTTGTGACCGCTGACACGGCAACCGCCGCTGTCTTGAATAGCAGTCATATCAATAAGGTTAAGAACCACTTTTTAAAGACTATTTTTGGGATTGGTGTCTTGAATAGCAGTCATATCAATAAGGTTAAGAACGTGACGACCGTGCCAAGTGACTTTGCGATTGTCTTGAATAGCAGTCATATCAATAAGGTTAAGAACATGCATTGACTGGCAAAATCGAAAAGCTGAGTCTTGAATAGCAGTCATATCAATAAGGTTAAGAACAGAATGATTTACGAAAGGCCGCTGATGACTGTCTTGAATAGCAGTCATATCAATAAGGTTAAGAACCGATGATGACCGGTCGTGATTTAAATACCGGTCTTGAATAGCAGTCATATCAATAAGGTTAAGAACTTTTATTGACCGAATCTACCTTAACGCCAAGTCTTGAATAGCAGTCATATCAATAAGGTTAAGAACAAAAACTGCGGCTGTCACTAGTCACAATGGGTCTTGAATAGCAGTCATATCAATAAGGTTAAGAACACTAGTACCGTTAATTTCAATTTGACCCGCGTCTTGAATAGCAGTCATATCAATAAGGTTAAGAACAAAAATTAGTGTTAGAAGCATTAAGCGTCAGTCTTGAATAGCAGTCATATCAATAAGGTTAAGAACGGATGGGTTCAGACCACCGAATATGGTTTTGTCTTGAATAGCAGTCATATCAATAAGGTTAAGAACAAACAGCACATACATGTTTCAAATCAATATGTCTTGAATAGCAGTCATATCAATAAGGTTAAGAACCAGAACGACACGACAGTACGAGGATCTGTGGTCTTGAATAGCAGTCATATCAATAAGGTTAAGAACGACGTTATTGGGTTTAAATCAATCTTAATGGTCTTGAATAGCAGTCATATCAATAAGGTTAAGAACTTTACAAGTCTTCTGGGACGTCAAAACCTGGTCTTGAATAGCAGTCATATCAATAAGGTTAAGAACTCGTCATTAGCGTATGCCGCCTTGATGGATGTCTTGAATAGCAGTCATATCAATAAGGTTAAGAACTAAATGGACTATGTCGTAGATGACAAGTTAGTCTTGAATAGCAGTCATATCAATAAGGTTAAGAACGGCTGACAGTTCACGCGTCGATACCATCAGGTCTTGAATAGCAGTCATATCAATAAGGTTAAGAACTTTATCGCCATTTTCATCTGTATCTTTGTCGTCTTGAATAGCAGTCATATCAATAAGGTTAAGAACATGTCGAAAAGGCAAGTCGTGATGCCTATCGTCTTGAATAGCAGTCATATCAATAAGGTTAAGAACTAAATTTCGTGCTGTAATCAATGACATATTGTCTTGAATAGCAGTCATATCAATAAGGTTAAGAACAGTGTCACACTACCGGCAGGTGCTGTGGCTGTCTTGAATAGCAGTCATGTTTAAAGGCCAAATATTAAAAACAAGTCCACATAAAATCCCCATTGAGACCCGCAGTAATTGCGGTTCTAAAATATCTGTTGTTGGTAATCAAGACAAATCTTGATTACTGGCAACAGGTATTTTTTATGCTCTTTCAAGTGTTATATAGTGTAAACTAAAATGAGTGCAAAAAAATAGACATAGTCACAAGGCTTTTGTCTATCCACTACCACATTTCAAGAAGAAAGAAAGCGACTATATCCATGGATAATGATACTAGAGTATTGCTCGGAATTGAAGACCAAAACATCAAAAAGATTCATATTATCAAAGAAAAGCATCAAATCATCGCCGAGGCGGTTTTGGACTATCGTCCAAAAGCTTGCCCAAAGTGTGGTATTAAAAATGATCATAAAATCATTAAATACGGTTGGCGCTCGACCAACGTAAAACTTCCACGTATCAGTGAGCAAGACGTGATCTTACACTTGAAAAAGCGTTATTTTAAATGTCGGGAATGTACAAGTTATTTTCTAGCTCAAACGCTATTAACCACAAAGAATCATACAATTTCACGTAATACTCAATTCTCTTGTCTTGAAAAACTCACTGAAGCAGTCTCAATGCGTCACATTGCCAATGAATTAAGTATTTCATCTACAACGATTCTTCGTTTCTTGCACTCATATGAACGAGATATCAAAACTCATTACGACTGGTTGCCAGCGGTAATGAATATGGACGAAATCAAGTCAACTAAGGATGCCAAAGGAGCCATGAGTTTTGTATTCATGGATGGAATGAAGAAAGAATTTATTGATATCCTCGAATCTCGTACAATTCGTGATTTAACTAAGTATTTCAACCGTTATAGCAAAGCCAGTCGTGACCGAGTTCAAATTATCGTCACTGACATGAACTACACTTATCCCAAACTGGTAGAAGAAGTCTTCCCAAATGCGATTGTCGTAACGGATCGCTTCCACGTCGTGAATAATGTTGTTGTAGGTTTCAATCAAACTCGTATCCGGGTGATGAAACAGTTTGCCCATTCTAGTCAAGAGTACAAAGCATTGAAGCGATACTGGAAACTCCTTTTAAAACCCAATGGTGAATTAGACTTTATTAATTATCGCAAGTTCACGTATGTTTCTGACCAGACTACTGAAAATAATTTGGTCGAAACCCTATTGGATTTCGATAAAGAGCTTAATCACGCTTATGAAGCATTACAGGCAATTATGAGTGCAGTAAGGCTACGCGATGAGGGTTGACTATTGAATGTTCTTAACCCAGAGCAAGCATATCCAGAAGAAATGGAAAAACACCTAGCTTCTCTCAGGGATAATCAGGAATCTATTGAGAACGCCTTAAAATATAACTATTCGAATGGACCGCTTGAAGGAACCAATAACAAACTCAAGGTGCTTAAACGAGTTGCATATGGTTTTAGAAGCTTCGTAAACTTCAGATTACGAATTCGCTTGATGTTTAGTGTGCAAAAAGTGCCTAGCCATAAGGCGGCTAGGCACTAAAAGATAACTGATTACCAACAACAGTTGACAAAGAACCGTAATTGCGTTCTCAATGGGGCTTGTTAAACTAATTTTTAATTCAAAGCTTCGTCACGGTCAATGAACCTAAATCGGATAAATTTCCCAATTTCGGTAACAATCAACACGATAATTCCGGCGATGATTGGAATTCCCCAACCGTACCAGAAATTAATGCTCGTCGTATGGAAAACGGATTGCATGAATGGAAGGTAGATAATTCCCAGTTGTAATACGATCAGAATTCCAATAATGTAGAAAGCCATCTTGTTCTGGAAGAAGTACTTGGAAATGACCGGATGATCATTCCGCAAGTTAAACAGATAGAAAATCTTCCCAAAGATAATGATGTTTAAGGACATGGTGCTACCGACAACGTTCGGCAAGCCGAGGGCCGTCAAGTAGTCGTAAGCGAAAATGCCTAAACCAGAGATTAGCAAGGAGACGTAGACGATTTCAAACGAATCCAGCTTGGATAACAGTCCAGCTTTGACGTTCCGGGGTCCGCGCGCCATGATACCGGCTTCGGGTGGCTCGAAAATGAACGCGAACTGGATGGTCAATGCTGAAACCATGTTAATCCAGAGCAACTGGGTCGGGTAGAGTGGTAACTCGTGCCCCATCAAAATACTGATGATGACCACTAAGCCTTCTGCGAAACTGGTTGGTAGTAAGAAACGAATCGTTTTCCGAATATTGTCGAAGACGTGGCGACCTTCACGGACGGCGGCCACGATATCGGCAAAGTCGTCATCAGCCAGTACCATGTCGGCCGATTCCTTGGCCACTTCAGTCCCTTTGATCCCCATGGCAACCCCAATATCGGCTTGCTTCAAGGCAGGCGCATCGTTGACCCCGTCACCAGTCATGGAAACGACATGATCATTGGCTTGTTGGGCACGCACGATCCGTAATTTATTTTCAGGCGTTGCGCGGGCGAAGACGTTATAGTCATCGATCTTAGCTTTCAACTGTTCGTCATCTAGGGCGTCAATTTCTGGCCCAGAGATGGCTTTAACGTTGGGTGCCAAGTTCAATTTGTTAGCAATAGCCATCGCAGTATCTGGATGGTCACCGGTGATCATTTTAACTTCAACCCCGGCCTGACGCAGTTCCGCAATGGCAGCGGCGGCTTCTTCACGTGGTGGATCAATGATACCGACCATCCCAGCGAGTTCCAAGCCACCAATTGACTTGGCATCGATCGTGTCGACCGTCTCGTCAACGACTTGATAGGCGAGGGCGACGACCCGTAAACCTTCTGAGGTTAAATCGGCCATGGCGTGTTCCCAGTAGTCGGGATTATGTGCTTGGTTGGTTAAACGAAGTACAGTTGCAGGCGACCCTTTGACCATCAATAATCGTTGCCCATTTAAATCAGCGAGTCGCGCTGAAAAACGGAAGGCCGAGTCAAAGGGAAGCGAATCCACTTCAGCGACTTCAGGGTCATGACCGGTCATCTTACGATAAAGGGTCGTCAAGGCCCCATCGGTCGGTTCCCCAGTTAATTCCCAACGATTATTTTCAAAATGGAGTTGCGCATCCGTCGTTTGACCGGCGATATTCACGAGCCATTCCATACTCTTATCTTGGTGCCAGTCCATTGTTTTACCGTTGAGCTTTAAAGCGCCATCAAAGTTCACGCCACCATTGTCATCATAGCCGACACCGGTCACATCAAAGAAATGGTGCGGGGTGACGACTTTAGTAACGGTCATTTCATTTTTGGTTAAGGTCCCAGTTTTATCGGTATTAACGATATCGACGGCACCTAACGTTTCAACCGCTGGTAAGGACTTCACGATGACGTTTTTCTTCGTCATTTGGCGGGTCCCCATGGCTAAAACGACAGATGTGCTAGCTGGTAAACCTTCTGGCATTGAACCGACGACCATCGTAATGACCGCAATCAGTAAGGTTGGCAAGCTATACGTATGCATAACCATTCCTAATAGGAATAACAGGACGGCGGCGACGACAATCGCAATGGATAAGCCAAAACCGAGCGAATTTAAGTTACGCATCAATGGCGTTGGCTTGTTTTTGACTTCACCAACAGATTGTTGGATATGACCAATTTCGGTTGCTTCGGCAGTCGCCGTGACGACTCCGTAACCAGAACCGCTAGTCACGGCAGTTGAGGCGTAGACCATATTCAAACGATCAGCGAGCGCTAGTTTGGTGTCGGCCATCGGTTCTTCGATTTTTTCGACGGGAGCCGTTTCACCCGTTAGGACAGATTCTTGAACACTTAAGTTATCGGCGGCAATCAACCGCATATCAGCGGGTACCGCATCCCCAGCTTCCAAGTTGACTAAATCACCCACGACTAAATCGCGAGCGTCAACTTCGAGCTTTTGACCATCTCGGATGACGAAATTTTTTGAAATCAGCATTTCACGAATCCGTTCCAAAGCGTTCCCAGCTTGTCGTTCTTGCACATAACCAATAATGGCGTTGGCAATAATGACTAAGCCGATAACGATTGAGTCGGAATACCGGTGCATGAAGAAGGTCATGACAGCGGCCGCGGCTAAAATATAAATAATGCTGTTATTAAACTGCTTGATGAACTGAACGAAACAGGAAACGCGTTTCGTTTCGAGTTCGTTCCGACCGTCTTGTTGTAAACGGTGCTCAGCTTCAGCGGTGCTCAACCCGTTTTCTGGGTCAGTTTGGTACTTCGCGGCTAAAGTTGGTTCATCAAGCTGCCACAAATTAGGGTCATCCGGTGGCATGGCGTCTTGGTCGGCCGCTTCTGTATGGGCCGACTGCTGGGTATTATCATCTATCATTAAAAAAATCACTCCTGTTTATATAGTTTTAGGTTTAACGGTTTGGTTCGGTAAAGTCTCGGCGTTTATTCCGAATTAAGGAGGCCAATTTCGCCACATCCCTTCCAGTTTGTTGTATTGTTAATTATTATTATAAACGAATATTAATAACTGATGTTATAAAAATGTTTGACATTTTTATTACTGATTATGACGTTAATTGCAATAGCGTATCAGATCTAAAGTTAAAAGTCGCTATTTTGACTGCCAGACTGGTCTAAAACAGTGATAAAACGAGTGAATAGGGGTGACAAAGTTGTCAGAAATTGAAATACGGTATTCCACTGAAGCTGATTTACCAGGGCTATTTGCCATTGATCAGCAAATCTGGAATTCGAAAAATAGCCCAGGTCCCATTTTGGCGCAAACGCTAACGGCGTATGCCACTAATTATCCAGTCGGTAGTCAGTTGGTGGCAGTCGCCGGCACGCAGGTTCTTGAGATGATCTCGTGGAACCCGTTACCGCCATTTGTTTCTGCCCGGTTTACATGGGATATTGGGATTGGTGTTGCAACTGCGGCACAGCATCAAGGCGTGGGTCAACAATTGATGCGTCGATTGAAATTAGAAGCCCAGCAACGTGGCATTCATCGAATTGAGTTAAACGTTTTGTCAACGAATCCGGCGGCTCGCCAATTTTACGCGCAACAAGGGTTTCAGGTTGAAGGGGTCAGCCGAGGGGCGTTTTATCTCGACGGTCAGTTTGTAGATGATTACAGTCTGGCGATTTTATTGGACTAATTGTCGCACGTTTCGGCCATCATAATAAAGAGGTAGCCGTTCAGAATTAGTTAAAATTTCTGAACGGTTATTTGTGTTTCTTACCAGTCTTTTTGGCTAGTTTCCGAACGAATTGTATTCATAACCGGTCGGATTAGTTGCCATCGTATACTAATCCTAAGCGGTTTTAGTGAGGGGGCTAAAGCAATGACTTGGGAGACAGTTAAGCGATGGCAACGCCCAGCTTTCGGACTAGCATTGGGATTAGGGCTAGCTGGTGTTTCAACGTGGATTGCATTTCATGGGGGCTTTTTTGCCATCAATAACGATGGTGAGATTCATCTGGCGCGGATGGAGTCAATTTATCAGGCAATACATGCTGGGCGGTTACCCAGTTTAGTGAATTTTATTGGCTATTCGCATCGTGGGACGGCGATGAACGCGATGTATCCCTGGTTGACGACCCTGATTTTTGTGGCGCCACGGCTCTTAGGGGCTAATCCGATGGCGGCGTTGGCAGTGGGCTTCTTCCTATTGAATACAGTAACGCTAGCCGGCAGCTATTTGTTAGCTCGTCAGTTGACCCGTTCAGAATTAGGTCGTTGGCTAGGCGTTATGGTGTATCAGTTCAATGCGTATCATTTCCAATTGATGTACACACGGGTCGATCTGGGGGAGGCATTAGGCTATGCTTTTTTGCCGTTGATCATGCTGGGCTTGTTTAAAATTTGGCAGCGTGATTGGCGAGGAACATTATGGCTCGGCTTAGGCATGGGACTAGTCGGTAATTCACATTGGTTATCGCTATTACTGTTTACAGGAACGGTCATGGGGCTTGAAGTGATTCGATTGTGCCAAGGCCGAATCGACTGGTTTGAGTTGCGGTCACTACTAATGAGTGCTGGGCTGGCCTTGATTTCAGCGAGCTATTCGTTAGTTAATAGTTTAACTTGGATCAGCCATAATCGGATGGTAACGCCAACGCCGAGCTTAATTCCATTGGATCCGACCACAGTCTGGACGCGACTACTGCAAAATGATTTCTCTGAATCAGCAAACGGTACCCATATTGGTTTGGCGGCCAGCCTGATTTTGTTGTTACTGGTCAGCCGATTATTCTCTGCGACTAGTGGTCCTTGGCGTGGCTGGATTGTCGGGGCAGCAGCATTATTAGTTATTGCACAAAATTGGTTACCATGGCGGGATCTCGCAAATACACCACTACAGTTATTGCAATTTACGATGCGCCTGCTGACACTAGTCGCGATGGGACTCATGATTGGCGTCGTATTGTATTTTGAACAGACCAGGTTGCCAACTCGACTGACAGTTTGGGCTTTAAGCGGCTTTTTAATTGTGATTGCGTTAACGGGAGTCGCTCAGATTCGTGAGCAAACGCAGACCGCAGAACAGTGGGCTGACCGACAACCACTAACGAGTGGTCAACAAACGCGCATTATTAAGGATGATCGCCACTACTTAACGACGCATAATTATCAAGCTGATTTGGATGCCATGACGATGGCGGATTATATGTTGAAGAAGACTGATCTGACGAATGTGCCAGTTATTACCAACGCCGAAAAGCAGGACTTACCAGTCGCTAGTCGGTTAAACAAATTGGCAGTTGCCTTTGATAGCCAAGCGGCCGCACAATTTCAATATCAGTGTGCCAATGATGAGCAGGTTCGTTTTAGCAGTAATCAGAAGCACGCCAAGCTTGTTAAACTCCCGGTAGTCGGCTATCATCACGTCAATTATCAGGTCAAGGTGAATGGTCGAACTGTACCATATCGGCGTTCACAAGGTCAGCTACTCGCAAGATTAGCAACTGGTCAGAATCAGGTGACGATTTCGGTGGCGCATAACACTAAACATGGTTGGTGGCTGTGTTTAAGCGTGCTGGCAACGTTAGCGCTGGTAGTTGGACTCGTTTGGTTACGACATTAAAAAATGAGCGTTAATGGCTGGATTCAGCACTTAACGCTCATTTTTGTTTCACGTGAAACATTTTAATCTTCAATTGGGTCCTTCATCAGTAACCAAAGAACCAGATAGGCAATAATTCCTGGGAACATTGGTGTCACGGCTAAAATGACGAAAATGATCCGAGTAAGATTGGTATTCCAGTCAAAATGTTCAGCAATCCCGCCGATGACCCCAGCGATAACGCGATCATTTCTAGAACGGTGAATATTAATTTTCATGGGAAATCCTCCTTTATTTAAGCTAAGTGTAGCGTTTTCAGTCGCCGACGTCCACTGAAACAATTATGCTTTTGGTGCCGGAAAGGGGTGGTCGGTCAAAATGGTGGTGTAGTAACCGATTTCGGCTAATAGCTAAAATTAATCGGATCGAGCCATAGCTTTAGCACTATATACGTTAGAGTGCTAAATTCTTGAATTCTTCACCAGAGCTGTTAAGATATTAGTTGAAGGTCAGGAAAGGTCAAACAATATTTGACCGCCACGACCCGGTATAACTAGCCAGTAACTATTTTTGAAAGGGGATTGTGATTATGGCTAATGATTTAATGACTCGGAATGGTTTTGGTATGATGGATCCATTTGAACGGATGGCACAACGTTTGTGGGCACCATTTGATGATAGTGAACAAGTTTTGAAGACGGATATCAGTGAAACCGATGATCAGTATCAAGTTAAAGTTGATATTCCAGGTATCGACAAACAAGATGTGAAATTGGCTTATCGCGACAACCTGCTTTCAATTAAAGTTCAGAAACACAGCTTTGTTGATCACAGTGATAAAGATCAAAATGTTGTCATGAATGAACGGCACGAAGGCACGCTTCAACGGGATTATATGTTACCCGATGTTGAGGCTGATAAAATCCAAGCGTCCCAGACGGATGGTGTTTTGACGATTACATTGCCAAAGTCTAAAGATGTCACCGGTGATGGCAAAATTGAAATTAACTAATTAGAAACGGATCCGTCGATTTGGCAGCCTTGGCCGAGTCGACAGATCAGGTTCTGATGAAAAAAAGTCCCACGATTAGCAAACAATGCTATAGTCCCCTTAAGGTTGACAGATGAAAAACTATAATTCATCTATCAATCTTAAGGGGATTTTATTATGCCTAGAACTAAGTTTACGCCACACAAAAAAATAGCCATCATTCAAGGGTTAG
>NZ_BJDI01000002.1 GCF_005405065.1 Lactiplantibacillus nangangensis
AGTCACTTTCTTTCTCTTGAAATGTGGTAGTGGATGGATACAAGTCTGCGACTATATCCCTTTTTTATACACTTTTTCACTCTTCACAGTATACGAAAAAATCCGCTGCCAGTAATCAAGTTTTTGATTACCAACAACAGATATTTTAGAACCGATAACCCTTGCTATTTTTTTAGAGGCGAATCGTTGTATTGCCGAGTTTTTCAATTAATTTCAAGTTTTCACGGTAATCGACGGGCACGGTGATGATGTGCACACCAGTTTTGGCGGCGACGGCTTGACGGAGCATCGTTTTAAAGTCGGCCGCGTGTGCAACACGATAACCAACGGCTCCGAAACTTTCAGCGTATTTCACGAAGTCGGGGTTGCCAAAATCGACTTCATCATGATGCTGTAATTCCATGTCCATTTTCCATTTGATCAAACCATATGACGCATCTTCCCAAATGACGAACACGAGATGGAGTTTTTCACGGATGGCAGTTTCGATTTCTTGAGAGTTCATCATGAAACTCCCATCACCCATGACAGCGACGACGGTCCGATCGGGGTAGGCGAGTTTGGCACCCAGCGCCCCAGGTAAGGTCCAAGCCATCGTGGACAGACCGTTATCAATCAAACAAGTATTTGGCAAATAGGTTTGATACAAGCGCGCCATCCACATTTTGACGGCCCCAGTGTCCACCAAGACGATATCATCATCGGCAAGCACTTCACGGGTGTCGCTGACGACTTTTTGTGGCAACATTGGAATCGCGTCACTGGCCGCACCAGTGGTCAGTTCTTTTTGGATCATTGCACGGATCATTGGTTTGCGGTGGTCAAAATGAATATCTTGTTCCTGCAAAGCTTTGATTAACGCCGCTAAACTGGGGCGAATATTTGCAATGATGTTTAAAGTCACATCGTAATGGCTGTCAGTATCTTGACGGAACATATTGATATGAATAATTTTCTTGTCGCCGCGGGGATTGATCTTTTTAGGATCAAATTGTTGGATTGAGAACCCAATGGCGATAATCAAATCGGATTCTTCAAAAGCAAAGTTTTCATAATCTTTACGCATGAAGCCCACGACGCCGAGGGCGTTCTTGTGGCGATCAGAGATAACGCCTTTACTCATAAAAGTAGTTGCCACCGGAATATTCAGCAGTTCGCTTAATTGTTGGACATATTGTTCAGCATGTTTCCAGGTAACCCCGTCACCAGCCAAAATAATCGGGTGTTTGGCGGCGGCAATCAATTTAACGGCGCGGTCGATATCACTTGCTGTTGGTTGTGTCACCGAAATGGGCGCAATCGGTAATGGCCGACTTTCAGGATCGGCGGGAGCCATTTCGACATCTTGTGGAATCGAAAGGTACGTTGCCCCAGGCTTGTCACGTTTTGAAATGGAGAAGGCTTTACGGACCATTTCTGGGACGGCGTGCGCAGTCAAGACCATGCGAGCGTATTGGGTGACGGGCTTGAACATTGAGACTAAGTCGATAACTTGATGAGATTCTTTGTGTAAGCGATCCAAGCCACCTTGCGCGCTAATTGCGACGAGGGGTGTTGAGTTGGTTTCGGCATCCGCAACGCCTAATAACAAGTTGATGGCGCCGGGGCCAAGCGTCGCCACACAGACCCCTGGATTACCGGTCAAACGGCCATAGACACTGGCCATAAATGAAGCGCCTTGTTCGTGCCGCGTTAAGATAAATTTAATTTTAGTCGACTGATTGATGGCGTCGACCAGATGGATATTTTCCTCGCCAGGGATCCCGAAAACGAATTTGACGCCTTCATTTTCTAAACATTCTACGAGGAGCTGCGCAGTATTTTTACTAATTGTTGCCATAATTAACCCTCTTTATGTGATTTAAGCTTTTGACTGAGATAGTAACCAAGATAACAAATTAAGACGAATGGGACGGTATAATATAACGCGATTCGCTGATTGGGGTCAAACCAAATCAGCAAACAAGACAGCCCGCTCAAGATGAACGCCAACCAAGGGACGACCGGATAGCCCGGTGTGCGATAAGTTAAGTCAGCGATGTTTTGACCACTTTTTACGTAAGCTTTACGAAAATTAATTTCCGACAGGGCGATTGCCATCCAAACAATGACGACGGCTAGCCCGGAGATTGAAACGAGTACTAAGTAAACGGACCCGGCAGCGTAAACACTAGATAGTAAGGCCAAAATTCCACCAAGCATGCTAGTCATGAGGGCAATTAACGGAACGTCACGTTTAGTGGTGCGTTTGAAGACTTTAGAAATGGTGCCTTCGTTTGCTAATGACCAGAGCATCCGCGTTGAGGCGTACAAGCCGGAGTTGGCAGCGGACATGATGGCGGTTAAGACGACAAAGTTCATAATATCAGCTGCATACGGAATCCCAATTTCTTTGAAGACAAGCACAAAGGGACTTTGGGTGACGCCGGCTTGTTTGTAAGGAATTAAGGCGGCCATCACGAACATACTGCCGACGAAAAAGATGATCAAGCGCCACAGCGTGGTTCGAATGGCAGTTGGAATCGTGTGGGCAGGATCCTTAGCTTCGCCCGCAGTAATGCCGATTAATTCCGTCCCCGAGAACGCAAAGTTGACCGTCAACATCGTGGTGAAGACCCCACCAAAGCCGTTCGGAAACCAGCCATTTTTAGTATAGTTCGTTAATAGTGGCGCACTCGACTGGCCGGCTAAAGGAAGCCAACCGACAATGGCGAGGCCACCAAGAATGATAAAGGCAATGATGGCGATGACTTTAATACTGGCAAACCAAAATTCGGCTTCTGCGAACCACCGGACTGACATGGCATTGACCGTGAATATCACGACCATGAAGGCCAGACTCCAAATCCAAGTTGGAATATGTGGAAACCAATTTTGCATGATCAGCCCGGCGGCCGTAAATTCAGAACCTAATGCAATCGTCCACGTGAGCCAATACAGGATGGCAACGGTAAAGCCAGTCCCTGGGCCGATGTACTTTTTAGCGTAGACGTGAAAGGCGCCGGTATATGGCATTGCGACGGCCAGTTCGCCCAGACAGAGCATGACGAGATAGACCAAAATAGCACCGATTGTATAAGCCAATAAGGTCCCAATCGGGCCGGCTTGGTGAATGGTATAACCGGAACTTAAGAAAAGCCCGGTCCCAATCACGCCGCCTAATGAGATCATTAAGACGTGCCGTGATTCCATTTGGCGATTTAAATGAGTTTGTTTTGACATGAAGATACTCCTTGCAGGCTTGGAATAATTAGAATAAGATGAGATAATCATATCATAATGTAAGTGAAGAAAGGAAACTGATTATGCAAGTTTCATCAATGAAAACGTTATTACAACAAGGTCCGGTCGTTTCAGATGGGGCCATGGCGACGGAATTAGAAAAACGCGGCGTCGATACCGACAGTGCTTTATGGTCAGCGACGGCCATGATTGATCACCCCGAAGCCATCACGGCGGTTCATAAGAGCTATTTTGAAGTTGGGGCGCAGCTTGCGACGACCAATACTTATCAAGCTAATGTACCAGCTTTTGTTGCGGCGGGGGTTCCGGCTGAATCGGCTCGTAAGTTAACCCAACAAGCCGTTCAACTGGCCAATCAAGCACGGGATGACTACGCCGCAACGCATCCGGACTTTACTGGGCTCGTCGCCGGTAGTATTGGCCCATACGGCGCTTATTTGGCGGATGGTAGCGAATATACCGGCGACTATCAGCTGACGGCAGCCGCCTATCAAGATTTTCACCGCGAACGGCTCCAACTCATTACGGGGGTCGGGGTTGACGTACTCGCATTGGAGACGATGCCTAACTTTGCGGAAGTGCAAGCACTGGTTCAATTAGTAACCAAGGAATTTGCCGGTCAAGACTATTGGGTCAGTTTTAGTCTGAAAGATCCACAAACGCTCTGTGATGGCACGTCACTCGCGACCGCTGCCAAATGGGTCGCACAACAACCGAACGTGGTCGCAGTCGGGGTGAATTGCACAACGTTAGAAAATATTGAGCCGGCCTTGCAAACATTAAATGCGGCAGTCAAGATTCCGTTGATCGTTTATCCCAACTCTGGGGATGAATACGATCCAACGACCAAAACGTGGCAAAAGACCGAGCTTAGTCATACGTTCGATAGCTTTGTGCCAAAGTGGTTAGCGGCTGGCGCCCAAATTATTGGGGGCTGTTGTCGGACGACACCAACAGATATTGCGACGGTACATGAGTTAGTGCGCGCCTAACCCATCGCTACACAAATAAGGACTCGGAAAGTCAAAAATTGATTTCCGAGTCCTTATTTGGTTAACACTACTTTTAATAAAGTAAAAACATGAGCACTAATTGAATCCCAGCATTGATCATCAGGTGTAATTTTAGCCGGCCAAAAGATTGTTGGCTGAACCAAACGGCGATGGTGATGACGATGGCAGTAATCGTTTGCCAAGTAATCGGCTGTAAAAAGATTGTGATGACCAAGATGGCACCAGTAATGGCTGAAATCACTTGATTGATTTGACGCTGCTTACTAAAAGTTGGAACATACAGGAACACATAACTAGCAACAAGTGGCGCGAGTCGCCATAAAAAGGTCGTGGAGAGGTAGTCGTTTTGTAAGTAGAAGACGGCGACCGGAATCGTATAAGTCATCACGATGCTAAAGACCACTAACCCGAAGTAGTTTTGCATGCCGAATCGTGGAATAGCCATGATGAATAACCAAACGCTACAAGTTAGGAGCAAGTAGAGCAGTTCAGATTCTTTCGCGATAATGTTGGTAAAGGCGAAAGCCACTGAAATGCCGATTGCAATTAAACTCCATTGCGCGGGAATTCGGCGATCGAGAATAATGAAGACAGTGGCGGCGATCGCTAACGTGTAACCAATCAGTGGCAGCTGGGCCGCGGAAAATTTTGCGGTTTGAAATGAGCGACCATAGTCTAGTGCTGCCCACCAAACCACGATACTTTGAATGATTGTAAAAATCACGAGGTGTAAATAATCGCGTTTTATTTTGAGCTTTCCAATTCGAATCATAAGGCAACATCTTTCTGATAAGTATTATTTCAATCCTACCGATAGACGGTCAGTCAGTCAATAATTTGATAAGATTCTTTAAAAAAAATGATGATTGTGATAGGCTGGTATAGTTATGAGCAGTTCCCGAAAGGATAAGAGCGAGTTCGATCTGAACAATCGAATCGTGCATAACAGGGCTGTTGACTGTTGATCGTGCCGGTTAAATTTGAGGCTTAACTCGTCTCGGATTTCGGCGTGATGACTCAGTCAAAGCCCTGTTTGTCACTCTTAGATGCCTTGTAACCGAAATATCTCAAGGGGGAATTTTAAAGTGAGTGAAAGACACCTATTTACATCTGAATCTGTTTCTGAGGGCCATCCCGATAAAATTGCGGATCAAATCAGTGATGCGATTCTAGATGCTATGTTAGAACAAGACCCGCAAGCCCGGGTTGCCGTTGAAACTTCTGTGACAACGGGGTTAGTGCTCGTCTTTGGTGAAGTATCGACCAAAGCCTACGTCGATATTCAAAAGGTCGTGCGTGACACGATCAAGTCGATTGGCTATGTTGATGGCCAATACGGCTTCGACGGTGA
This sequence comes from Lactiplantibacillus nangangensis, assembly GCF_005405065.1. Taxonomy (GTDB): domain Bacteria; phylum Bacillota; class Bacilli; order Lactobacillales; family Lactobacillaceae; genus Lactiplantibacillus; species Lactiplantibacillus nangangensis. The sequence continues at coordinate 5,608 of NZ_BJDI01000002.1, forward strand.
CAACTGTGCTGTTTTAGTTTCATTGGATGAACAATCACCTGATATCGCGCAAGGGGTCGATGATTCCCTAGAAACTCGTGAAGGTGACGAGGATCCATTAGACAAGATTGGTGCCGGTGATCAAGGGATGATGTTTGGCTATGCCATTAACGAAACCCCAGAATTGATGCCATTACCAATTGCCTTAAGCCATCGGTTAATGCGTAAGATTGCTGAGTTACGGAAAAACGGCACCATCAAGTGGTTGCGGCCAGATGCGAAAGCTCAGGTCACGGTCGAATATGATGAAAATAATCAACCACAACGTGTGGACACGGTCGTTTTGTCAACGCAACATGATCCTGACGTTGACTTGGACACGATTCGCCAAACGGTGATCGACCAAGTCATCAAAGCCATCATTCCAGCTAACTTGTTGGATGATCAAACCAAGTATTTGGTGAACCCAACTGGTCGCTTTGTGATCGGTGGTCCTCAAGGGGACGCTGGTTTGACTGGTCGGAAAGTCATCGTAGATACTTACGGTGGTTTTGCGCATCATGGTGGCGGGGCCTTCTCAGGGAAGGATGCCACTAAGGTTGACCGTTCTGCAAGCTATGCGGCGCGTTACATTGCCAAGAACATTGTGGCGGCTAAATTAGCTGACCGGGTCGAAGTCCAATTAGCGTATGCAATTGGGGTCGCTGAACCGGTATCAATTTCAGTTGATACAGCTGGAACTGGTAAAGTCAGTGATGAAGCCTTGATTGCGGCAATTCGTAAGCACTTTGACTTACGGCCAGCCGGTATCATCAAGATGTTAGACTTACAGCGCCCAATTTACCGTCAAACGGCGGCATATGGTCACTTCGGTCGGACTGACATCGATTTACCATGGGAACACACTGATAAAGTTGAAGCCTTACAAGCTGAATTCAGTGCCACTGAACTTAATAAATAAACGCGACGAGCTTATCGGCCATCGCGGTCTGTAGGTACTCGACGCTAAAAGCGACCTTTTTTCTGGGGTCGCTTTTTTTGTGCAAGAGTGTTCCAATCAACGGGTTGCTCCTGAGCATTGCCTAGCCAAAGGTATAATGCGGTTTTGGCATTGTGCCTTTGGCGTAGCAAGCGGAGGGAGCAGTTGACTGGAGCACGTTTCGACTGTCAAGCTAAGGGAGCAGGATAATGCGGTCTTAGCATTGTGCCTTTGGCGTAGCAAGCGGAATCCCCAGGCTTGCCGAACACGTTTCAGCTGTCAAGGTAAGGAACAACTGGTAGCATGCAAAATGGCTGTCCACTTGCCGCCTTCCGGTCGGGGCCTAAAACGCTGGAACGCCATGGGCCATTTTGAAGCCAAAGGGCGGTCTTCAAAACTGTCCTTGTTCTAAGTCCGGGAAACCTGCCCGCACTAAGAACAATTTCATGGCCGAGCATTTTAGGCCCCGACCTCACGGCTAAATTAAGTTAAACCTGGCATTAGAGTAATGTTAGTTAATCAAAATGGTTAAGCTTCAGTCGGTAGCTAATTTAGCGTTCAATCGTTATCGCTTTAGTCAGTATGTTAGGCTAAACACGGGTGATTTTGTTGATGTGTTTTAAATTGCCTAATACAGACTCAGAAAAACACTGGAAAGTTAATTCCCGAACTTGCCATAATCAGACTAACTAAATTAGGCAGTAATCTCCTAATCTAGTCGCAAGATGGGATGATGTTTTTAGAACAGTAATCAATATTCGAAATAACCTTTTGCGTATAAAAACGGTTATTCCACAAGAACTTGTTAGTAACAAATGAGCACAGAGAGAGGAAACAACTATGCAACAACGTAAAACCAATGTAATGGCAGTAACGATTGCCATTTATGTGGCGACTTTTATGAGTGCGATCGAGGGGACGATCGTTTCAACCGCCTTACCAACCATCGTCGGGGACCTACATGGGGTCTCCTTAATGAACTGGGTTTTTTCAATTTATCTTTTGACTAATGCCATGATGACCCCAATCTATGGCAAATTGACTGACTTGATAGGCCGTAAACCAGTCATGCAGGCCGGACTGATTATTTTTATCGTCGGGTCGATGATGAGTGGCTTGTCAGATTCAATGCCAGTTTTAATCTTCTGGCGAGCGATTCAAGGTATCGGTGCGGGGGCGTTAATGCCCGTTTCAATGACTATCATCGCGGATATTTATTCCTTTGAACGACGCGCCAAAGTGCTTGGCTTCAATAGTTCTGCTTGGGGGATTGCCTCCGTGCTCGCACCCTTAATTGGGGGCTTGATCGTTGATAAGTTAAGTTGGCATTGGATCTTCTTTATCAATGTGCCAGTTGGCTTGATTACCTTATTCTTATTCCAATTTTATTTACGGGAACCGAAACGGCATAATAATGTCAAAGTGGACTACTTAGGGAGTTTCTGGTTAATGCTATTCTTACTCTGCTTGATGTTGAGTTTCCAGCTCTTGAGTAATGCAACGATCAACTGGGCCACGGTGATTGTGGCTTGGGTCGTGAGTGGCTTGAGCTTATGGCTGTTTATTCGGCGCGAAAGCCATACGCCAGAACCGGTTATTTCCATGAATTTGTTTAAAAATCGCACGTTTGTGATTCAAAATGCCGTTGCCGCGCTAATCAGTGGCTTTTTGATGGCGGTGGAAGTCTACATTCCAACTTGGACTCAGGGGATTCTAGGTGTGCCAGCATCCTTAGCCGGTTTTGCGGTGACACCAAGCTCCTTAATGTGGATTATCGGGTCGTTTGTGACCGGTCGCTTGCTAGCGAAGTGGGCACCACGGCGAATTCTGTATTTGAGTTTATTCTTTATTCTCTTTACCGGGATTTGTTTGGCCTTAATCCCAGTTTCAACACCATTTATTTGGTTCTTTGCCATTACCGCTGTTGGCGGGATTGGGTTCGGAATTACGATTACCGCCACGACTGTGACTTCACAACACTTGGTTTCACCGAAGAATGTGGGGGTCGCGACTTCGTTCAACACGTTGAGTCGGACGATTGGGCAAACTGTGATGATTTCCATTTTTGGGATTGCCTTGAATGTTGGGATGAATCAAGGAATTGCACAACATCACGGCACGAACATGGCGATGATGAATAAATTGATCAATCCACAAACGGCCACCGAGCTGCCAGCCAAATTATTACCAACGTTGCGCGGTATTCTATATACTGGGTTACACTGGGTTTATTTAATCGGCTTAGTCTTGATTATCCTAGCGTTTATTGTGAATAGTTTGGACCGTGGCAAACAAATGACTGCGGCGCAGCATGCGGAACGGTTGAAGAAGGAATAAGTGATGAAAAAATGGGTGAAATTTAGTCTCGCAGGGGTGATTGTCGCAATTTTGGCGGTGCTGGTGGCCGTCGGCGTGATCAAATCAAAAGAATACGCACCGTCAGCCGAGGCCACGCGAGTTGCCCGCCAAGCGACGCAGACGACCCGCGAGTATACGTATTTCAAGGGTGATGCGGACAAAACGGCGGTCGTCTTCTATCCGGGGGCCTTGGTCGCGCCGGATAGTTATAGTATTTGGGCGGCGCAATTAGCTCGTCAAGGACATTCGGTTTATCTGATGCATTTTCCATTGGATTTAGCGGTATTAGCAGGTAATCGGGCGACCGCGGTCCCCAAGTCAGTCCGACAAAATTACGTTATCGGGGGTCATTCACTAGGTGGTGTGATGGCGAGTCGTTATGTGGCTAAGCATCAGACTAAGGGGCTAAAAGGCGTGTTCTTTTTAGCGAGCTATCCGGATGAAAAGGGTCGGCTTGACACTAGCAGACTACCGGTACTTTCAGTGACGGGGTCGCGCGATGGTGTGCTGAATTGGCAAAATTATCGTCAAAATCGGCGTTATTTGCCTAAAAACACGCGTTATCTAACGATCAAAGGTGGCAACCACGGTGGCTTTGGGAGTTATGGTCATCAAAAGGGTGATCACCACGCGACGGTCAGCAATGCGAGCCAGCAACGTCAAATCAGTACGGTATTAATTGATTGGTTAAAATAAGATTGGCATCGTCATGGTCAGCTGAGATGCTACCGTGGCGATTTTTTTGACGTTAGCGTCGTCAAAATCGGCGTTTATGTCGATATAATGTCAATCCAATTCATGGTGATAAGATAATACTGAAGGGGACGATCAGATGTTTTTAAAGTCTAAACGACCAGCAATATTGAACCAGGTTGGCGACCTTGTTCAGAATTCAACGATTTCACCAGCTGAGCGTCAATTATTATTGGCCGCTCAAAAAGGGCTAGCGAGTGGTCACTATGATGAACAAGTGGCCCAGCAGTTGAAACGCCAATTATCAGTTTTGGCGATGAACCGCCATCTGACACCAGCGATGACGTCGTTTTTTATCGAGCTGTCGCGGCAATATCTCGGTTATGGTCAACGTGGTATGGTCAGTCTGTGGTAAATCGAGCTAGCAAAAAAGTAGTTGTCATCCCGATGAGGTGAAGGCAACTACTTTTTTAACGTTTTTGGATAGCAATTAAGTCAGGTGGAAAGTGAACTTGATTCATAAAGCCGTAATGTAGGACTTGATAGTTGTGCTGATCCAATTGGCGAGCATAGTCGGTGACAGCCTGTGCTTCTTGTTGGCCGCCAGGATGGCCAGCGTAGACGAGTACAATAATCAGGCCATTAGTGACCAGCCGTTCTTGAATCGCTTGAATCGCGGTGAGGGTCGTGGTCGGCTTAGTAATAATGGTTTTATCACCACCGGGTAAATAACCCAGATTGAAGCAGGCACATTTGATTGGTTGCTCGGCGGCAATGACCGTGCTGAGCGTCTCATGGCCAGCGTGAGTCAACGTCACCTGATGGTCGAGTCGCTCAGCTTTAAGGGCAGCGGCGGTATTTTCGATGGCTGTTTGTTGAACATCAAAGCCATAAACGTGACCGTTCGGACCCACCAATTTTGCGAGATAGACGGTGTCGTGACCATTGCCGACGGTCGCATCAATGACGGTATCACCAGGATCAACGACTTGATTCATCAATGTATGACTAAAAGCTAGTGCTGAACTGAGTTGGATTTTGAGTCCCTCCCTTAGCTAGTGCGATTGGCGTTTAAACTTAAAATTGCCGTGGCGATGACCATGAGTCAAACGGGCACTCAGGTACGTTAAGCAGGTACCAAGCATGAGTCCGCCCAAGGTATCGCTTGGATAATGCACGCCGACGATAATCCGACTGATCATCATCAACAAAATTATAGCGATTCCGAGTCCAAATAACCATCGTTTGAGCTGCTGATTTTTAAGCAAGTCATAGGCGATGACCAACAGACTGCCAATGAGGACGGTCGTGGTGGTAGAGTGACCACTTGGATAACTGTAGCCACCAATTTGCACTAAACGCCAGGCAGTCGGTCGAGGACGCTGAATCAGTTGTTTGATGAAATAATTGCCATAACCAGCTAAGCCCCAAGTATTGAGCCAGAAGAAGGCGGCAGCCTTACTTTGACGGGCAAAGATTAGGCCAAGACCCACGATCGCGGTGATTAGCGTGATACTATGTGGATCACCTAAGTGGGTATAATTGACCATCATCGTTTGAAACCATTGGGGACTGTGATGCAGTGGCAGGGCGATTGCTTGGTCGAACCAAGTAATGGCTGCTGCATGTTGCCAAACAGCAATACTCCAAGCGAGCCAAATTAAGGCGAGTCCACTCATTGCGAGATCACGTCGATGCCAAATCTTTTGGGTCATGTCGGTTCCTCCGATAAAAAATTTACTTTGATTATTATAGCATGTTTTATAACTAGATTAATGGGAGGGAGCGGCCAACAAACTCGGTCAAGATTGCGCCTCACCCCTTGAAAAAGTGGCGGGGGTTTGCTAGTATAAGTATCAATAACTTTACGACTCTGACAAGGATTAGTAATTAGCGATGTTTTACAGAAACGCCGTGGTCGTTGCAAACGACGATTCATCACTAACGAACTCACCTTCGAGTCTTCCGGCTGAAAAGGCAACTTGTAGGCACGGACGTGGTTTCGCGTTAAGAATCCCAAGAGGCCACGCCAGACGTGGAATCATAGGTGGTACCGCGGAACCTCGTTTCGTCCTATAAGCGCTTTTTGCTTATGGGGCTTTTTTTGTAGAGTGTTCACTGGAGCGGTTTGAGGATGAGCATTGCCTAGCCATTGGCTGAATGCGGTTTTAGCATTTAGTCAATGGCGTAGCAAGCGGAACCAGCAGGCTTGGTCACCACGTTTCGGCTATCAATGTCGCACTCAATGCTATTAAGAAAGTAAGCACACCATCCAAGTCAAAGTCGTATTTGCTAGTTACATAGCATAAGAAAGGGGCACAATTATGGCATACAACCATAAAGTCATTGAACACAAGTGGCAACATTATTGGAAGGAAAATAAAACCTTCAAAGCTTTAGATAACACCGATCAAAAGAAATATTACGCCTTAGACATGTTCCCATATCCATCCGGTCAAGGGTTACACGTTGGGCATCCTGAAGGTTATACGGCGACTGATATTATGTCACGGATGAAACGGATGCAAGGTTTCAACGTGTTACATCCAATGGGTTGGGATGCTTTTGGGCTACCTGCAGAACAATATGCGATGAAGACTGGGCATAACCCAAAGAACTTCACCGCGCAAAACATTAAAAACTTTAAGCGGCAGATTCGCTCCCTCGGATTTTCATATGACTGGGATCGTGAAGTCAATACCACTGACCCAAGTTATTACAAATGGACCCAATGGATTTTCGAACAACTTTATAAAAAAGGCCTCGCCTATGAATCTGAAACGCTCGTCAATTGGGCACCAGATATGATGGGTGGGACCGTGGTCTCAAACGAAGAAGTCGTTGATGGCAAGACTGAACGTGGCGGCTATGACGTTTATCGTGTACCAATGAAACAATGGAGCTTGAAGATTACGGCTTATGCTGACCGTTTGATCGATGATTTAGATGATATCGACTGGCCAGAAAACATCAAAGAACAACAACGTAACTGGATTGGTCGTTCCATTGGGGCTTCGATTCGCTTTAAAGTTGCGGGTCAAGAAGATAAGTCAATTGAAGTCTTTTCAACGCGTCCCGACACTTTGTACGGGGCAACTTATATGGTCTTAGCACCAGAACATGACTTGGTTGAAGCCTTGACCACGCCAGAACAAGCTGATGCTATCAAAGCATACAAAGCTAAGATTGCCAGCAAGTCTGATTTGGAACGGACCGATTTAAACAAAGATAAGACTGGGGTCTTCACTGGGAGTTACGGGATTGACCCAGTTAATGGCGAAAAATTACCAATTTGGATTGCCGACTATGTCTTAGCCTCATACGGAACTGGGGCCATCATGGCCGTACCAGCTCACGATGATCGTGATTATGAATTCGCGAAGAAGTTTGATTTGCCAATCAAACCAGTCATCGCTGGTGAAAATGATTACGACGAACAAGCCTATACCGGTGATGGTGAACATATTAACTCTGGCTTGGTTGATGGCTTACAAAAGCAACCAGCAATCGATAAAATGATCGACTGGTTGGTTGAACATGATTGTGGTGAAAAGAAAGTCAACTACCGCTTGCGGGATTGGATCTTCTCACGGCAACGTTACTGGGGTGAACCAATCCCAGTAATCCATTGGGAAGATGGCGAAACGACGTTAGTTCCTGAAGATGAATTACCATTGCGTTTACCAGCCACAAAGAATTTGGAACCTTCTGGAACTGGTGAAAGTCCATTAGCTAATATCGATGACTGGGTCAATGTCGTTGACAAAAATGGCCGTAAAGGAAAACGTGAAACCAACACGATGCCACAATGGGCCGGGAGCTCATGGTACTTCTTGCGTTACGTTGATCCACACAATCCAGATGCGCTTGCAGACTACAAGAAGTTGGAATACTGGTCACCAGTTGACTTGTACGTTGGTGGTGCCGAGCACGCCGTCTTACATTTATTGTATGCGCGTTTCTGGCACAAGTTCTTGTATGATCTCGGAGTTGTTCCAACCAAGGAACCATTCCAGAAGTTAGTGAACCAAGGGATGATCTTGGGTGATAACCATGAAAAGATGTCGAAGTCACGTGGTAATGTCGTTAATCCAGATGATATTGTGGAACAATACGGCGCCGATACTTTGCGTTTGTATGAAATGTTCATGGGGCCATTGGAAGCCTCAATTCCATGGAGTACGGATGGCTTACATGGTGCCAACAAGTGGATCGAACGAGTTTGGCGTTTAATGATTGATGAAAATAATCGGGTCCGTGACCGCGTAACGACCTTTAACGATGGTAAATTGACGAAGGTCTACAATGAAACGGTTAAGAAAGTTACCGAAGATTATGAAGCCATGCGGTTTAACATTGCCATTTCACAAATGATGGTCTTTGTTAATGAAGCCTACAAAGTTGACGACTTACCAATTGTCTACATTGAAGGGTTAGTTAAATTGTTAGCGCCAATCACGCCACATTTATCTGAAGAACTTTGGTCATTGTTAGGTCATGATAAGACCATCACGTACGCAACCTGGCCAACTTATGATGAATCTAAGTTAGTTGAAGACACGGTTCAAATCGTCTTACAAGTTAATGGTAAGGTTCGGTCACACGCCGAAGTTGCCAAAGACATGGGTAAAGATGAGTTGGAAGCCTTGGCTTTAGCTGATGAAAAAGTGAAAGAATTTACAGCTGGCAAGACGGTCCGTAAAGTGATCGCTATTCCTGGTAAATTAGTTAATATCGTTGCCAATTAAGCGCAATTAGTTGGAACACCTTGTCATCTCGTTTTATCGTGATGATGAGGTGTTTTTTGAGTGTGGAATCGGTTGGTTGCTTAAGGTTCAGTTAAACTCACGCAGAAGCTAGAAATTGAATTGCAACTTAGGAGGATTTCCTCTAAAATGGTTAAGATTGAACTAAGAAAGTAGGTACGGGACAATGTCTGAGGAACCAAAGGCTAATCAGCCACAGAATGGCCACGTCAACTCCGAAGCTGATGCGCATCAAAAAATGGTGCGGGGCTCAGCTTGGATGACGGCGGGCAGTCTCTTTTCACGAATTCTGGGTGCCATTTATATTATTCCCTGGGTCATTTGGCTTGGTAATAATTCGCAACAGGGGAATGCCCTCTATGCGAAAGGGTATAATATCTACAGCTTCTTTCTCCTGGTGGCAATTGGTGGGATTCCATCAGCCATTTCAAAACAGATTTCAGAATATAATACAATCAATGAATATGGTGTTGGTCAACGGCTCTTTAAACGAGGGCTGTTACTGACAACTGCACTCGGTATTTTAAGCGGATGCGTGCTCTGGTTTGGCGCACATATCATTGCCGCTGCTTTTGGCGGTGGTGATCCGAATGTCATTCCGGTGTTACGGGCTTTAGCAATTGCGTTGGTCATTATTCCATCGATGTCGTTGACACGGGGCTTTTTCCAAGGTTACCAACAGATGGCGCCGTCAGCGATTTCCCAGTTTGTTGAACAAGTTTTTCGGGTCATTTACATGTTGGGCGCGACTTACTATATTATGCGCGTACAAAAGGGTGACTGGGTTAATGCAATTACCCAATCAACGTTTGCTGCCTTTGTCGGTGCGGCTGCCAGTTTTTTATTGCTGGGGCTGTACTATTACCGTCAACGACCAGAGTTAAATCGACTCGCTGCGCAGAGTGATGCCAAACTAGTGATTCCAGTTTGGCAGTTGTTCCGAGACATTATTGTGCAAGCTATTCCATTTATCGTGATCGATACTGCGACGACGGTCTTTAACTTACTTGATCAAGCGACATTCCAACCGATCATGCAAGCGACGTTCCATACCAAAGTTGCCGTAATCAATGATTTGTATGCGTTATTTGCTTTTAATGCGAATAAATTAGTCATGATTATCGTGTCACTGGCCTCGGCCATTGCGGTGACGGTGGTACCATTATTATCTGAATCGTTAGCAGCGCATAATATGCGTAATATTCGTAAACAATTGGAAGATGCTTTTACGCTGTTTCTGTTTATTATGATTCCCGGTGCGTTAGGGATGGCAGCGGTGGCACAACCATTGAATACGTTATTTTATGGGTATAGCAAAGCAGGGACAATGATTCTGGAAATCTCGGCGTTTACGGCGATTATTCTCGGCCTATTCACCGTTGCTTCGGCTTTGATGCAAGGGTTGTCGCGCAATCGCGATATTATCCGTTTCTATTTGATTGGTTTGGCCGTGAAATTAGTCGTGCAGTGGCCATGTATTTATTTCTTGTCAGCAGCAGGCCCACTAGTTGCGACGGCCATTGGGATGCTTGTCGCTAGCATGATGGCGCTGTACGACTTGGAAGTGAACTTTGGGGTGCGTTATGTGAAGTTACTCCCAAATGTGAATCGAATCTTGATTTTCTCGATTTTGACTTATGTTTCAGCGGCTTTAGTCGTTTACGGCTTGAATTTCGTGATGAATGAACAAAGTAAAACTCAGGCGTTTGTGATCGTAGTCTTAGCGGTCGCCGTTGGTGGAGCGGTGTATGCATACTTCGCCTTACGCTCGCATTTAGCTGATTTGATGATTGGTGAACGAGCGAACGGTTTACGGCGCAAACTCCGGATTAAGTAGGTGAATGATGCGAATTGATAAATTTTTACATGCCATGCGAGTGGGGACGCGAACGCAGGTCCGACGACTCATCAAGGATGGGCATATTACGACGAATGGTGAACCAGTGTTGTCTGGTAAACAACAAGTCAATCCCGGTAGCGACATGGTGCGATTAGATGATCAGCAGGTACGCTACCAACAATATTTTTATTATGTGATGAATAAGCCCGTCGGTGTCATTACGGCGACCGTCGACGCGCAAGCGAAAACGGTGCTCGATCTGTTCAATACCACTGACTATCGTGACGACCTCTTCCCAGTCGGCCGTTTGGATAAGGATACTGAAGGGGTCCTCGTGATGACGAATGACGGGGCCTTGTCACATGCTTTGTTGTCGCCGGCTCATCATGTAACCAAGGTCTATGAGGCCGAGGTCACCGGTGAAATTACGCCAGCACAAGTGGCTGGGTTCAATGATGGGATTACGCTTAAAGATGGGACACAATTACAACCCGCAGAAGCGGAAATTGTGGCTTTTCATGAAATTGAAAACTTTACGACTTTACAAATTAAGATTCATGAAGGTAAGTATCATCAAGTTAAACGGATGATTGGGACGCTCGGTGAACGGGTCGTTCAACTCCGCCGTATCGCCTTTGGGTCATTAGAGTTGCCCGTGGGATTACTGGCCGGTAATTACCGTGCCTTGACGGATGACGAATTAAAGGCGCTAAAACAGGATGCTGGTCAAGCGACTGACATCGACTAAAAAATCATCGAAACCTAGCTGATTATGGCTGAGTTTCGATGATTTTTTATTAGCCGCGACCTCCGGCTAAATCGGTGGGGTGACTGATTAATTGAGACTATAACGATGCATGTATTTCGGAATTTCGGCACTAATCTGGTGTGGGAGGACGACATAGCGTGATTGTGCCAAGTCATCGGCAATTTCACTATGCAAATAAACCGCACTGAGAATAGCATTGGTAAAGTCTTTAAATTGGGCCGTAAAGCCACCAATCATGCCAGCTAACGTGTCACCCATGCCGCCAGTGGCCATCGCCGGTGTACCGCCGGGATTGAACCAGACACGGTCGTCGGTGTAAATCGTCGTGTGATGCGCTTTAACGACGGCAGTGACGCCTAGTCGTTGCTGAGCCAGATGGTTGGCTGTCGGCGTTTGGTCAGCGATTTTAAGCCCACTGAGCCGTTGCCACTCCATTTGGTGCGGGGTCACCACGATTGGGACTGCCGGCAGTGGCTGCTGACGAGTCGCTAATAAGGTCAGAGCGGAACCATCGATGACGAGTCGTTGATTGGCTTGGACGTGTGCCAACACCGTTGACAGCAAGTGTGTCGCTAACTGGTCCGTGCCCAAGCCAGGACCGATGACGATCACATCCATTGTTTTGAGTAATTGACTGACAAATTCGGTTTGATGATAGTCTACGACCATGGCTTCCGGTAATTGCGCGTGTAAACTTGTGAAGTTGCTGGCATCGGTCGCAACGGTGACTAGGCCCGCACCACTGAGGACAGCGGCAGTTGCGGCCATAATGATGGCGCCACCATAGTTTTGGTTGCCACCAATCAGCATCAGCCGACCGTAAGTGCCTTTGTGAGATTCGGCTGGTCGGCGGATGATCGTTTGATGGACTAATTCAGCTGTGATTGATTGCAAATGAACACCCACTTTCAATGATTTAACTCGAGTATAACATGATTGCTTGAGAGCGGTTGCTTCCGATTATTAACTTCGCATAACCTATGCTAAAATTGAGTTAGTAAACGATTGGGAGGAATTTTAACATGACAATTGATTGGCAAGCTGAAGCTGCAAAGTACCAAACAGATTATCTGGCAGACTTAACCACCATGTTACGCGTACCTAGTTTCCGTGATGACGCACAAGCAACTCCTGAGGCACCCCTTGGTCCAGGTCCTAAACAGGCCTTAACGACCTTTTTAGCCTTGGCGGAACGCGACGGTTTCAAAACTAAAAATATTGATAACTTAGTCGGTTATGCTGAATACGGTGAGGGCGATGAAACCCTAGCTGTATTGGCTCATGTTGACGAAATGCCAGCGGGGAATGGCTGGGATACGGATCCGTTTGAACCAACTATCAAAGACGGTAAAATCTATGCGCGTGGGGCTTCTGACGACAAAGGTCCTGGGATGGCCGCATATTATGGCCTTAAAATGGTCAAAGCGCTTGGCTTGACGTTGAACAAAAAGGTTCGTTTCATTGTTGGAACCGATGAAGAAAGTAATTGGACCGGCATGAAACGGTATTTTGAAGTTGAACCAGCACCAACGCTGGGATTTTCGCCAGATGCCGAATTCCCGTTAATTAATGGGGAAAAAGGTAACGTTAGTTTGCAAGTTCATTTTGGCAACCAAGCGAAAGCACCGTTTGAATTGGTTTCCTTTGATTCTGGTTTGCGGGAAAATATGGTGCCACGTGAAGCAGTCGCTGTGATTAATACTCCCGCTAATGATCAAGTGGTCACTAATTTCGAAGCCTTCTTGGCAGCCCAACCAGTCACTGGTCAAGCGACACAAGCTGCTGATGGGCTAAAACTCGAAGTTGTCGGTAAAGCCGCACATGGGATGGAACCGCGCAATGGCATCAACGCTGGGACTTATTTAGCCACCTTCTTGAGTCAGTATACGTTTGGCGCCGATGCACAGGATTTCTTGAGTTTCATTGCCACTAAATTGCATGATGATTCACGCGTTAAGCAGCTAGAACTTGCTTATACAGATAAAGTGATGGGCGACTTGACGATGAACGTGGGGCTCTTACATTTTGATCAACAAAATGGGGGCGATTTGACCTTAAACTTCCGTTATCCAAAGGGTATCGAACCAGCAACGCTGACTGAAAAAATTAAGCAGCAATTACCAGCTGGCGCAACGATTAGCCAGGGAGATTTCATGGTGCCACACTACGTTGATCCCGCTGACCCAATCGTTAAAGATTTGATGGACGTCTATCGTCGGCAAACTGGTGACACTGACTCACAGCCAGAAATTGTTGGTGGTGGGACGTATGGCCGAATGATGGCACGTGGGGTGGCCTTTGGGGCTTTGTTCCCATATACTGAAGACACGATGCATCAAGCCAACGAATTTCAACCAATTGATGATTTGATTGCAGCGATGGCCATTTACGGCGAATCGATTGCCGTGCTCGCAACTGACAACTAAGATTCGACTATCATTTTTAACTAAGGGGGATGCTGATGATGACTGGTTATCAAGACGTGCTGGTTGGCGTAGATACGTCACCACAATCGCAATTAGCACTAGATAAAGCAATTGCGATTGCGGCACAAATGCAAGCAACATTAGATATTGTGACGATTATTAATACTGAAAAATTTATTGGAATCACACAAGGACCAATGGGGTTTGGCGCAGCCACGCCACAAGTTTTGGACGAACTGACAACTAAGCTCAAGGCGAACCTAGTGCGGGCACGCAAGGCTGCGGTGGCTGCCGGGGTGACGGATGTGCAGGTTCACTTGCATTCTGGTAATTCGAAATCATTACTGGCAACGACCTTACCTACGCGTTATGGGACGGATCTAATTGTGTTGGGGGCGACTGGACTCAATGCGGTCTCCCGTTTCCTAATTGGGTCGAACGCCACCTATGTCACTCGTAACGCACCTTGTGATGTCTTAGTTGTGCGTACGGATCAGCAGCATCAACCGGTTAAAACGAGTACGCGGCTAACCCGCCGACTATAATGATTCTTTTTCAACCGCTATTGATGAGGAACTTTATGAGAAAATCAATTCATTTTCGAATTGGTTTTCTTTTTTTGTTCCGAATTCTTGTGTAAAATCGCGTTCTGTCAAATGAGGATGTTGAAAGGTTGAATTGTTGCTATCGACATCAGTACAAATGATGTTAGGGTCTTTAATTTGAAGTGTATCTTTGAAAAAACGGTTTGGAGATATTTCTTCTCACTTGCTTTTACTTTGGACGGTCCTAGTGATAAAATGCGGAGTTTTGTCCTTTTTATTTGACACAAATATTGGGTGTTGGTTGCTTCACTTATTGTCCTTGCCTTGTAGGCGTCATCGATTTCTTTTAACTGAATGGGTACGTGAAGACTTTGCCAGGATGAATGTCACTGCCCAATACAGCCTTCAACAACACTTGCTTACCATAAGTGGAACCGCCCACAATAATGGTGTTGTAATCAAACGAAGCTGTCATAGCTATTTTAGGTTCGTGTGGTAAATCAACGTGACCAGCAATGGTGCAAAGACGAGCAACGGTCATCGCCATTTCGTTTGATAACTCGGTGCTACCACATTTAAGTACGGCATCCGCAACCGCGTCATTGGTCGGTTCTTTAATGTACTGAATATCATCTCACCAAGTTTGGCAACTGTCGATTATACCCAATTATAAGGCCAATTTTTGATGGCCTTATGGCGACTCATCACAACAATCAGTTTAGCCCTAAGTGTCTTAGTAGCAAACTTTACATGATATACGTATTTGCTATAGTAAGACATTCGATATAGGTATTTTACATTGCTACATTCTCGCATTATGATAATTTCAACGTTTTAGGATATTTGGCTTTTACATGTGAGAAGGGGAAATTTTAAGATGCGAAAATTGAGTTTAATCCTCATTGGACTTGGCGCTATTATTATTGTCGGAGTTTTGTTGGTTACCCATATCAACACCGATAAAAATTCAGGCACTACAACCAATCAAACGGTGGCCGCTACCAAAAATAAACAGTCTGACGGTAAGTCTATTGTTATTTATATGACCCGTACCGGAAATACTGCAACAGTTGCTAAGACCATTCAAAAACAAGTAGGTGCCGACATTTATCATCTACAAACCAAGGAAAAGTATCCGACCAGTTATCAAAAAATGTTGAAGGTTGCACGTTCTGAACAGAATCGGAATTCACGACCAGAATTGACCGGAAAACTCCCAAATTTAACAGGGTATAAATACATTTTCTTAGGTTATCCAATATGGTTAGATAAAAATCCGATGGCCATCAATACTTTTCTTAATCATTACCCAAGTTTCAAGGGAAAAACGATTTTACCATTTACGACTAGCGGTAGTAGTGGCCTAGGATCCAGTATGCCCGAATTGAAGCAGTACGCGAAACGGGCAAGCTTTAGGTCAGGACTGGGGCTTACCGATGATCAATTAGGTGACACAAAACAGTTAGTAAGGTCTTGGTTGGCAAAGAATCATTTTTAAACCGATAAATTGGCCGATATTAAGGTGAAATCAGTGTAAAAAAGCACTGACTAGTGAATTAATCGATTTTCAAGCGCCAGAACATGAAGACTCAAAAATATAATTGAATATGACTTTCAAAGCCCGCTTGACGAGAAATCGTTGAGCAGGCTTTTATAATGGCCAAATAATCGTTGTGTGGTGCAACATTTTACGCAAGTCATACATAAACTTTACAGCAAGTCGACACGATTGAAACGTTCATCTGGCATGATTTAGGAAGTGATTGATTTGTTTAAATCACTAATAAATTGTTTAAGGGAGTAGGACAGACATGGGAATCGAATTGAAAGGCATCACTAAGACTTATGATCATAGCGAAAAGCCAGTTTTGAGCGAGGTTAACGCCGAAGTTCAAGATGGTGAATTATTTGTGATCGTTGGTCCATCTGGTTGTGGGAAAAGTACATTATTGCGGATGGTTGCGGGGATCATTCCAATTTCTGACGGTATTTTAAAAATCAATGGTCAGGTCATGAACAATGTGCCACCGAAGGACCGGAATTTATCAATGGTCTTCCAAAGTTACGCGCTATATCCATTTTTAAGTGTCGCTGATAATGTGGCATTCGGTTTAAAAGCCCGTAAGATGGCGGCAGCCGAAATTACCCAACGTGTTGACGATGCTTTAAAGATGGTCAACTTAACGAAATATCGTGACCGTAAACCACGGGAACTTTCAGGTGGTCAACGGCAACGGGTCGCTTTGGCACGGGCAATTGCGAGTGATTCAAAAATCTGCTTGATGGATGAACCTTTGTCAAACTTGGATGCGCAATTACGGGTTCGGATGCGTTCTGAAATTCGCGAATTACAACGCAAATTAGGGTTAACTTTGATCTACGTGACCCATGATCAAACTGAAGCGATGACAATGGCTGACCATGTGATGGTTTTACATGATCAACATGTCCAACAGATCGATTCACCACTTGGCATTTACAATCACCCAGCCAACCATTTCGTTGCCCAGTTCTTTGGAACCCCTCAAATTAACTTGTTAACGGCAACGACTAGTGGGAATGGGACTGCAACCCAATTGATTATTGATGAATATTTACAAGTGTCACTCGATAACCCAATCGCTGCTGGGACATATACGGTCGGTATTCGACCAAACCAACTTGGCATGAAGCAAGTTGCTGCAAACAGTGGGAATGCCACGGTTATCAATGTGGAAGCCCTTGGTGACCAAACAATTATTGAAGCTGTTATGGATAACGACGTTGAAGTTCGCATCGTTAAAGATGGCCAAGTTCACGTTGAATTGGACCAACGGGTTGCTGTGACGGCTCTTGGACCAGCCTTTGTATTCGATGACCATGAAGCCTTAATTGCGGAACAAGGAGGGGTAGAAAATGATCGAATCGTTGCCGTCAACTAAGCAACAACCTAAAGGCCCTGAAGCGAATAATGAAGTGACTGCTAAAGTCAAAAGCTTCGAGTTAAAAAAGAATGACAAGTATTATGCTTGGTTGTTCTTGGGGCCATCAATCTTATTATTAACGGTCTTTGTCTTCTTCCCAATGTTGCGAACTTTATACTTGAGTCTATTTTTGACAGATACATTTGGGAATCCAACCGTCTTTATCGGTTTGAAGAACTACACGACCTTGCTTAAATCTGCATCATATATTGCAAGCTTGAAAGCAACTGGGACGTATGTTATTAGTGTTTCTGTTTTCACTATTATTTTTGGGCTATTACTGGCAGCCTTGGCAAACCAAAAACTGCGTGGGATTAGCTTCTTCCGCAATATTTTTACCGCCACGATGGGTGTTTCGGTTTCAGTTTCAGCCGTTTTCTGGCTGTTCATGTTTAACCCATCATTGGGTATCTTAAACAAAGTTGTTGTTGCATTTGGTTTTCATCCAATCAACTGGTTAACAACGCCAGGTTGGGCGATGACCGCTGTGATTGCAACAACTGTGTGGATGCATTTAGGTTTTACGTTCTTACTATTCTTTGGCGCGTTACAAGCTGTTCCTAAAAGTTTGTATGACGCTGCGTCTGTTTCAGGCGCGACATCACGGTATCAATTTTGGCACATTACGTTACCAATGATTTCACCAACCATGTTTTTCGTCGCTGTGATCACGTTGATCTCAGGGTTCAAGAGCTTTGGACTAATCGATTTGATGACAGGTGGTGGCCCAACTAATGCAACTAACTTGTTAGTTTACCGGGTCTATAAAGATGCTTTCATGAATGGTAACTATGCACAAGCAAGTACGGAAGCCATTATTTTGACGATTATTATTGCCATTATTACATTTGTTCAATTTAAGCTCTTAGCAAAGCGGGTGAATTACTAATGGAAAATTCCATGATGAAACAAGTTGCCAAGAAAAAAATACTTGGTAATACCGTTAAATATTTACTGTTGGCCATTTTGGCTTTTATTGTCATTTTTCCCTTCGCCCTTGGAATTTGGACGAGCTTTTTGCCATCCATGGATATTGCTAAAGGGACGCTTTGGGGTGGCGGTCAGTTGACGCTACATAATTACGTCACTGCTTTTACTCAGACTAAGATTTTGCGTTATCTGTTAAACAGTTTAGTAATTGCAACCTTGGTGACAGCGGCGCATTTATTCTTCTGTTCATTAGGAGCCTACGCTTTTGTCTTCTTAGATTTTAAATATCGTGATTTCTTGTTTTACGTGGTTTTAGGCACAATGATGTTGCCATTTGAAGCAGAAGTGATTCCAAACTTTGCAACGGTCAAAATGCTTGGGTTATTAAACCATTATTCTGTAATGGTGATTCCGTTCTTGACTTCAGCATTCGGAATCTTTATGCTACGCCAGACTTTCAAACAAATTCCACGAGATTTAAAGGAAGCTTCCGATGTTGACGGGTTATCGCATTGGCAATTTTATTGGAAAGTGGTTATGCCGTATTCCAAGATTAGTTTGTGTACATTAGCTGCCTATAGCTTTTTAGGCGCTTGGAACCAATACCTCTGGCCAATGTTAACGACTTTTAGCGATCATTTGCGTCCAGTACAAGATGGCTTACGACAACTACAGTCAGAAGAAACATTCAATGACTGGGGTATGGTACAGGCTAGTGCAGCAATCGTTGTTGTACCAACATTGATTGTCTTATACATTGGCCAACATTACTTTAAATCAGGCTTAAATGAGGGATCCGTCAAATGAAAAAACTTAGTCAGTTATTTAAACGTTATTGGCAGCTTTTTAGTGCCGCTGCAGTTATTTTGGTTATTGGTCTTGGTGTCTTCGGCTATTCGAAATCACAAGTACACGCCGCTTCTGGACGGACGCGGGTCGTCTTTTGGCATGAAATGAAAGGTCCTGGTCAGAAAAAATTAGTGACTTTTATCAATGAATTTAATAAGTCACAATCGAAGTATGAGGTCGTTCCCCAATTCCAAGGTGGTTACAATGATGTGATTCAAAAGATCATGAACACCCACGGAACTGATGCCTCACCAGCGATTTTCCAATCAATGGATATTTCAACTAGCCAAATGTATCATAGTGGTTTTACGGTTCCAATGCAGAAATTTATTGATAAAGAAAATTACGATATTAGCAAGATTGCATCGGTTGCCAGAGGGGTTGCTACTCGGAATAATACGTTATTAGCAATGCCATTTAACACATCGCAAACGACATTGTATTATAATGCTGGTTTGTTGAAGAAGTATAAGATTACACCACCACCAGTTAACCCAACTTATAGTGATATTACTAGGGTTTCTAAACAACTTTATGACCGTTCTAACCACAAAGTTAAGGGTATTAGTGTTGAAGCCTACTCATGGTTATTTGAACAATTCTTATCAAATGCCAACGAAGAATTTGCCAACAAGAACGATGGTCATTCTGGTATTTCAACCAAGGTAAACTTTACTGGGCCAACAGCTATTAAATCAATGACTTGGGTACAGGATCGTGTCAAATACGGTGATTTCATGAACTTTGGTTCTCACAAAAATGAAATGGCTGCCTTCCTATCTAATAAGTTAGGGATTTATATGCAGACTTCAGCTGATATGAGTGTGTTAGCTAAAGGCTTAGGTAAGAACCTTGGAGTCACCTATTATCCACGACCTGATGGCGTTAAAGCCAACGGGATTTCAGTTGGTGGCGCCTCACTTTGGATTTCTAATGATAAATCTGAAGCCGTTCAACAAGGTGCTTGGGAATTCACTAAGTTCTTGATTAATCCTAAGAATCAAGCCCGCTGGGAAAAGGCTACTGGTTATTTAGCGATTAACAAGGATTCTGCGAATGAACCAATCTTAAAGCAGTCCTATGAAAAGTTACCAATGCTTAAAGTGCCAAGTGATCAGTTGAAGAGTGCCAAAGCCAATTACACCAACTCCGGAATTTTTGTAGATGGCGTGGTTGCAGCTCGTTCACTCGTTCAAAATGCCATGCAACAAATTTATGCCGGGAAAGATGTCTATAAATCACTTAAGGCAGCTGAGGATTCTTATAATAAAGTGTTAGAATCAAATAACCTGGCCAATGGCTGGACGAAGAAATAAGTGGAAAGAGTTGAAAGATAGTGACAAGTAAATCGTTGATTTATGGTCATCGTGGCGTTCCGGTGAAGTTTCCAGAGAATTCATTAGCGGGATTTGCATATGCGGTGGATCAAAAGATTGATGGCTTGGAATTTGACGTGCATCTGACGAAAGACAGTGTGCCCGTTATTATGCATGATGAAAAGATTGACCGGACAACGGATGGTCAGGGAAAAATCTCTGATTATACGTATGCCGAGTTGCGTCAATTTTCATTAGCCAATGGTGAACCAGTCCCATCACTGAAGGAGTTATTGGATTTAGTGAGTGGTGAACCAGTGCATTTGAACTTGGAATTTAAGACGGATAAGCATTATTATCAGGGGATTGAACGAATCGTCTTACGTTTAGTTCACCAAGCTGACTTAGTTTATCCCGTTGTATTTTCGTCATTCAACTTGCATAGTTTGGAACGTGGCTATCGCCTAGATCCAAGTCAAAAGTACGCCTTTTTATCCGCGGCACATATTGGAAATCCCGAAGATTTCTGTGCAAGCGAACATTTAGAAGGGCTACATTTAGAACATTATCAGGCAATGTCGACTGTTTCCGAACGGGTCTGGACGGTTGATGATCCAGATGAAATGCGGCAATTGTTTGATAAGCAAGTGAGTGCCGTGATTACGAACAATTTTGAATTGGCTCGCGATGTGCGTGCGGTGAGCTAAAGTTAATGGCATCAAAAAAGCACTATCGTTACGGAAGTTATTCCGTGGCGGTAGTGCTTTTTGCGTTAAGCTTTGGCTGGGTTGCGGATCTTGCCAAGTTCAGCGTCGATTTGGGCTAAGACGGCCTGTTGATTTTCAGGCTTTTCCAAGTCATAGTGTTGTAAATCAATCTTCATTTTTGGACTAGCATCGTATTCGTCAAACCACTTACGGTAAGCTGTCCACATTTTGTAGTAGTACGATTCCAATTCAGGATTGTTATCGAATTGTTCATAATCACGACCACGTTTCTTGATGCGATAAAGGATCGTGTCAAAGTCAGTTTCTGAATAGACCATCAAATCTGGCGCCTTTTTAGGGAGTTCAGTTAATTCGGTCATCATGTTATCTAACAATTGAAGATAAACGCTTAATTCGGTATCAGAAATGTTACCTTCGGCGTTGTTTTCTTGAGTGAAGAGGGCATCTTCATAGATTGAACGGTCGAGGACGTTATTATCATCCGCCAATGCCTTCTTGATCATCCCAAAACGTTTATTTAAGAAATAAATTTGTAGTAGGAAACCGTAGTTTTTCGGATCCGAGTAGTACAGTGGTAAGACTGGATTGTCACCAACGGGTTCGTAAAATGCTTTTGTACCAAGGTGGTCGGCGATTAAACCAGTTAACGTGGTTTTGCCGACCCCAATCATTCCTGCTGTTATTATCACCATGATAGCCCCTCTTTATAGAAAATTGCACTACATATTGTATACCAAAAAAAGTTTCAATACCATATAGACATTTGGTAGAAACTTTGCTTAGTGGCTATTTTTTGGCTTGTTCTTTTAGCAAATCACGGATTTCAGCGAGGTATTGAGCCGATAGATCCGGCGTTTCTTCATCTTCATCGTCTTCAACTGGTTCTGTGCGGACGACGCGATTAATTATTTTGACCATGAAAAAGACGACGATGGCCACGATAAAAAAGTTAATGACTGAGTTGAGAAAAGCCCCGTATTTAAAGGTGGCTTCACCAATTGTAAATTTCAAATTTGATAGATCAATCTTTCCTAAAAAAATCCCAATTAATGGATTAATCAGATAATCAGTTAAAGATTTGACGATTGCGGTAAAAGCCGAGCCGATAATGACCCCAACTGCTAAGTCAATGACATTGCCACGAGCAATAAATGTTTTGAATTCTTCAATCATGCAGAAAAACTCCCTTCAGTTTTTATCTTGACTAGTATAGCGAAAACTGAAAGCGGCCTCAACTGCTTTGCACTGCTAAATCAGAATTAGTAGTGTTAGAACGGTCACTAGCCAAACCAACGATAAAAGCGGTTGCATTTCCCAGATGAGTTCGCTAAAGTGAAAGTATGACTATGAATTGCGAGGGGTTTGCTATGTATAAAATGATCGTATGTGATTTGGACGAAACTTTAATGAATGATGATGGAACGCTCTCTGATAAAAATGCGGCAGCGATTCAAGCGGCAACTGCTAAGGGCGTCTACTTTGTGCCTAATTCTGGTCGGAGTTATACCTCATTTCAAAATGATTTGGAAAAGATGCATTTGCGCGACCAAGCAGGGCAATATTCGATTTCTTATAATGGTGGCTTAATCTTAGAAAATGCTGGGAACCGCCCAATTGCTGTTAACGCGATGCCGTATGCCATGGCCAAAGCAGTTTTTGAGACTGGTGCGGCTAACAAGCAAGCGGCGACTCATGTCTATACACAAGATGTGTTGTACATTTATAATCCAACGCCCGAAGATTCTGCTTACCTGACTAATCGTGGGGTCTCGTTTGAAGTGTTGAAGACGCCGGATTTTGAGCAGTTTAAAGATATGAATATTATGAAGGTCATCATGGCATTGCCAACGATGTCGGCGCGCAAAGCCATGCGAGCGGCGGTCGAAAAGCAAGTTGATCCGACTGAATTAGCCGTCACTTATTCCTCTGATCGTTATGTTGAATTTAATCGGGCCGGCGTGGATAAGGGGTCAGCCTCAGTTCAACTTGGTAAGTTGTTAGGCATCAAACCTGACGAAATTATTGCGGCTGGTGATAACAGTAATGATTTACCAATGCTGAAAGCGGTTGGACTACCAGTCAGTGTCGCTAACGGTTTAGATGTGGTGAAATCAGTGGCAAAGTACGTGACAACTGCCGATAATAATCAGGATGCCATTGCTGAAATAATTAACAAGTTTATATTGTAAAATGAGCTGG
Organism: Lactiplantibacillus nangangensis; assembly: GCF_005405065.1. Classification (GTDB taxonomy): domain Bacteria; phylum Bacillota; class Bacilli; order Lactobacillales; family Lactobacillaceae; genus Lactiplantibacillus; species Lactiplantibacillus nangangensis. The sequence goes on from NZ_BJDI01000002.1 coordinate 28,948, forward strand.
TAATCAACGGTAGCAGTCTCCGTTTGAATTGAGGGTTTTACAAGTGGTATGATAGGGATTGAAATTAGTAAATTGAAGTATACTAGCCAGTGATAACTCACTGGACATCAGTGAATGGAGGAACGCGCAATGAGTGCGATTCGAGACGATTTAGCTAAAGCAATCAAAAACAAAGCCCTCGTTGAAATCTATTCTAAAGGGACCAACGAGCAGTTTAGCGTTGGCTATGTCATGCAACAAGACGAAAAGTTTGTCTTAGTCGAAGCCATTAATGTTGACGGTGAGTTAGATGGTTTGGTAGTTTTCCGTAAGGCGTCCTTAGCCAAGGTAATTGCGTCTTCCGATTATTTGAAGAGTATGGCGACAATTGTCAGTTTAGCGCAACAACGGGGCTACTATGACATTTGGAATACGGAGCATTTGGTGGCCAAGTTTTTGAAGAAAGAGGCTCAACACGATCATTCTTTGTTAAAGACGTTGTTGAAGCTAGCGTTCAAAAAGGATCAAGTGATTCAGCTATCAGGTCGTATCAAAAAACATGGCGACAGTTATACTGGTTTTATTCATAGCGAACATAAAAAATATTTGGAATTCAATTATGTGGATACCTTTGATTTAACCAAACGTCCTCAAATTGCAGTTCGGTATGCTGAAATTGACGAAGCCAGTTTCCACAGCTTTGAAACGTTCAACATTACGGCTGTCATCGAAAGCTATATGCCCGGTGATTTCCATTAAGATGACTTTTGAAAGGCATCAGGTCGAGTTGGTCGATCTGGTGTTTTTTATTGCCTGCAACTAACTAAGGCAGGGAAAGATTAAGTAAAGATTATTAAGTTTTATCAGATGAAATATACAAATGGCGGTCATTTCGATACAATAAGACTATTGAACTATCGGTTTTCGGGGGAGGGGCGCACCATCGTTTATGTGTATTGGTATATTGCCGCATTTGATCACTGGTATTCAGTCATGCTGGTCTTTATGCTACAGATTTTAATTAATCGCGAGTTGCGACAGCGGCGCGTCTATGTGACGGTCGTAATGATGGCGTTGTTACTAACTGGCCTATATATGTGGTATGACGATTATTCGGATATTGCGACTTTCATTGTAAATTTAGGGTTGTTGTGGTTTGTCCGCAATAAAAAGTTCTTTATTGTCACCAGTTTGACGGCGACCTTATCGTATATCTTGTTCAGTTATTTCGGTAATTTCGCAACCGAGACGATTTTTCATCTGTTTGGGCTTGGACTGGATCAATGGAGTGGCTGGTTATTTGAAATTGTTGGTGAAACGATCGTCACCGCCTGCATGTTGGCCGTGGCCATTAGTTTTCAAATCTTGTATAAACGACATGCGCGTCAATTTACGGATGAAGTGTTGTTAAACGTCGTCGTGTGTGCATTAGCCGTCGTGGCAATTGCTTTTTTTGCCATTACAACTGCCGCAGATAATTACAATATTGGTTCTGGATTTTTAGGAATCTTAATGATTATTCTGGTTGCTATTTTACTGATTAATGGTGGGACGTTCATCTACCTATTTTATAGTTATACGATGCGGGTTCAGGCTCATCGCCAGTCGCTAGAACGTAAGCAGTATGATATTTACGTTAATAATTTGGAAAGTAGCTATCAAAATTTAAGAAAATTTCGTCACGATTATCAAAATATTTTGCTATCATTGGGCGAATATATTCATGCAACCGATAATTCTGAGCTTAAAACCTATTTTGATGAAGTCGTGCTACAGTCACAAAAAAGTTTAACCCGTGACTTTGGCCATTTTGACAACTTGGAACGGATTAAGGATAAATCGTTAAAGGCAATCATTCAAAATAAATTTTCAGTTGCCCGCCAAGCCGGTATCAAGGTCCGACTTGAAGCGAGTGAGCCGGTGACGCAGTTGGCAATCGATCCGGTGACATTAGCGCGGGTGAGCGGTATCTTATTAGACAATGCCATTGAAGCGGTGAAGAGCCAAGCAGATGGTCAAATTGCCGTTGCCGTTGTAAAATACCCTAAAATGGTTGAGTTAGTGTTTGCTAATTCGATTCAGGCACCAATCGCGCGTTTGGATGAATTAATGACTGCTGGGCATACTTCTAAAGGTGTCGGCCACGGTCAGGGTTTAGCCACGGTGCGTGAGTTATTAGATCCGTTAGATAATGTGACCTATGAGTTGGGTGCCCGTGATCAGTTCGAATTCATTATCAGTATTGAAAGTGAGTGAGTGGTTTGTTAAAGACTTTTGTCGTTGAAGATGATCCAGAGCAATTAGCAACCTTAAAGCAAATTATCAATAACCATATCATGATTAATGATTTTGATATGTGTTTAACGCTGGCAACTGGTGAAGCGCAGGCACTTTTGGATGAAGTTAATGCTCACCCAGACTCTGAAGGACTCTATTTTTTGGATATTGATTATCCTGGACAGGCGCTCAATGGGTTGGAATTGGCCAGCAAGATTAGAGAACAAGATGTGAATGCCAAAATTGTTTTCGTCTCGACACATGCCGAAATGGCGTTCCTCACGTTTGAACGTCGCATTGAACCGTTGGATTTTATTGTGAAGGATTTAGGACAAGCGGCAGTTAAAGAAAAAGTCGAAAAAGATATTCGAATCGCCTATGAACGTTATACGAAGCAAGGTGTTTCGAGCAAGGCCATGTTTTCTTATTCAAAGGGTGGTCAGCTATTTAATTTGCCGTTATCGCAAGTCTTATTTATTGAAACTGGGATGAGTCGGAATAAGCTGGTTTTGCACTTAGTGGATCGAATCGTACAGTATAATGGCAAAATCAGTGATGAAACAGTTGCACATCCGGAACTTTTTCGAGTCCATAAGAGCTTTTTGGTCAATCCAAACATGTTGGTGCGGGTGGACAAGCAAGCACAATTAGGCTACTTTGAAAATGGTGAGACAATTGACATTGCAATCCGTAAAATGCATGATCTGTTGGCGTTAATTAAACAGGCGCAATTGCCAGTAAAATTAAATTAATGACTCTTATGTAACAAAATCGTTGTGTGAACTAAAATTGAAGTAACGTTGGTGCAGGCTATTTTAGGCTTTGCACCTTTTTTGTTTACTGAACGGAAGTCTCAATTATGATAAGACTATCGACTTAGTCAGTTGTGGGGACTGGCTAAAAGGGGGATACATTAATGAAGCAGTTTTGGTCGCTGATATTGATGATTCTCGCCGGATGCTTATTAATTCTAGGTTCGGAGTATAGTTTGCAGGGCGATTATCGTCATCATCGACATCAAGTGACGGCCACCATGACTTATGATGCCGCTAAAAAAGCGGCCATCGTGCGTGGTCGGACGAAGCATGGGGTGATTGTGACTTTTCGCGCGGGTAAGTTGACGCGACAAGTCATCTCGAACAAACAAGATGGTCGCTTCTACGTCAAACTAGTGATGAAAAATCAATCCAGCGTGGCTGTACAAGTTGCTGGATTGAAAACAAAAACATTGAAAGTACCAGTAGCGTCAAAGCGTTAGGGCATAATTGGGTAAGATCCGGAAGGTCACTTCGCGGGTCTTTTTTTGCTAAAAAAGGGTTAAGCTTCAGTGGGAGAGGTAGGCGTCTTGTGCTAAATAGGGTATGGTTACATTGACTATAAAAAGGAGTCGTGAAAAAAACCATGCTAGTCGTTTGTTTGATATTGGCTGTTGGCTTGATTGGTACCGGAGTTTTACGTTTTCGTTACCATTATCGGTTGTCGATGGGGACGATTACCGAGACCGCTTTTGCTTGTTCGTTATTAAATATTGGGGTGTTTCTTTTTTTTGTGTTACTGGGGCAGCTTTCAGGACCAATTGTCACGGGGCGTTTTTATTTGCCATTTTATCGACTTTTACAAGGTGGCTTGATTCCCTTAATCGGCATATTGTTATCGATTTATGGCATGTGGCGGGAAAAGGGCCTGATGAATTGGTGGCTATTGCAATTTAACTTGTTATTTTTGATTTTTGATATTTTATTAGTTTGGTTTGGCGGGGTTGCAAGTTAAGCTTTTTTGAGGGCTTGCTTGATCACATTATAAAATTCACGTCCATTGGCGACGGCAGTTTGATTGACTTTCACTGTCGTCGCTTTTTCGCGCTCAAAAAGGGTGGTCGTTTTGAGATCCGGATTGGTGAGTTTAACTGTGATGTCATGAGTGCCCCGATTGGCCAGTTGGATAGTTAGACGGATCTCATTACCAGTAATGGGTAGAGCGCTAACTGAGGTGCCCAAAATGAGGCTGAGGGCAGTTTCTAAATCGGCTGCGTCACCCGCCGTAAATTGGCTTTTATGTCCATTCCGGACGTCCGTAATCAAATAATTGATCGTATTAACAGCGTTGACATAGGCTTCACCGTTCTGATGTTGTCGCTCGTTACCACTGTCAATTTGTGAAAGTGGGCGCCGGTGAATGATGACCAATCGGATGAAATAGAACATGACAATAACAACCAGGATACTCGCAAAACCCCTAAAAAATAACATATGACTGAAAGACACTCCTTTAAAATGTAAACTGACGAGAACAGTTAGCCGTTTAATCAAACCGTTCATTTGCTTTAACGGTTCCTATCCTAACATGATTTAACCCAAAAAGGTGAAAATTTTTTAACTAATTTTAGAGGCTTACATAACTATTTAAATATCATGTAATTTTATATTTTGAAAAATATATTTCTATTTTTCGTGTTTTAAGCATAATCTTCACACTTTCTTCACAATTATATAATAGTATATACATGTACCTAATAATTATACACTTGTTCATTTTACTCCCCCAAAGTGGATGGACAAGTAAGTACAATCCCCCATATTGTACTTAAACCTAACTCTTTGGCCCTACTGCTTTATGCGGTAGAGTCATTTTTTTATCCCCATTTTTGAAAAATGCACCAAAAGTGCACTATCCAAGATTATCGAGTGCAGAGAGTGTTTTTGAACGTTCGGCTTTTTGCATTTCATCCATAACATGGCTATACACGCTCATTTTATTTTGTATGTTGCGTGGCCTAATCTAATACCAAAGATAGTGACTTATTTTTATAATAAATATGATGCGTGAGTATGACGTAATGAGGAAAGTAGAATTCTGAAATGTTAATATCACACTTGGCGAGCACTTTGCAGACTTGCTTGTTCAGGGTTGCCGTTGAGTTTAGTTCAGGTGAAGCACATCTTTAACTCTGGAGGAGGTGGGAGGTGTTTTTTCATTGAGTAAATGTGATTGACTATAAAGACTGTTATACGTTAAAATGACGATAAGATAACTTGAGAAGGAATAACACTGGGTCCCAAGATGGGGTAGGTACTTTTGTACTTAGCATTCCCATGTGCCTGGGGTTATCTTTTTTATTTCTTTGCTTTTAAGTTTTCAACAGATGTTGTGAGAGTCTGTTCGTTAATAAGATGAAGCTTCATCAAAAAGTTGTTTACCACAAAATGAAAGGGGTTACAGGCGTGAATCTGATAACTGAATGGCGAGCCGAGAGTAAGCTGGCTATGCGTGGTTGGAATTTCAGTCATCTCGATGGTCGTTGGGAGTTGCAACCGTTGCCTTAGGACTATTCAGAACTGGTCAAGTCTAAGTTAACAGATGATCAGATGTGGCTGGATGTTGATACAGGTGGCGGAGAATTAATGAGTAGTTTTCATCATCCGGCAAGCAAGACAGTAGTGACTGAGGGCTGGGCGCCAAATTTGAAGTTATTACGAGAATCATATTCTGATTCTGAAATTGAAGTTATCGCAGACCCAGCTGAGAACTTATAGCAGGTGCCCGATAACACTTTTGATATTGTGACTAATAGTCATGGGGCGTTACCCGTTGCTGAAACGGTGCGCAAATTACGAACAGGCGGAACTTTTATCACGCAACAGGTTGGTGGGACAAATAACTTTGCCTTATCACGGTTTTTGGATCCAAGTTACATGCCAGCGTACCCGGATAACACGTTAATTAATGTTTGTACCCAATTGCAAGAAAATGGCATGCATATTCAACAACAAGCAGCAGCATTCTCGCAGATGCGCTTCTTTGATGTTGGTGCAATTGTTTATTATGCGAGCGTTATCCCTTGGGAGTTTCCGGAGTTTTCAGTGACAAGTTGTTTGCCACAATTAGAAAAATTAGCACGTTTGATTGAGACGCAAGGTAGTATTAGTACGTTTGAGGATCGGTTTATGATTGTTGCCGATAAGCAGGTTCAATCAGCTTAACAGGCGAGCGACAGCAGGGTGTCTTTTTCCGTTTGCGAAATTGTGTAACTTATGTGGCACTGCGGTAAAATTAAGCTGGAAGAGGTGAGGTTGATGCAGACAGTAGATCGTGGCCTAAGTTGGTTGTGGCGAGTGGTCATTTCAGTGGGACTAATCATTGGGATTGTGATTCCACCAATGTTACTCAGGTTATTGAATGAGTTAAATGATAATGACGGTTTCATTGGCTGGCAAATCGCGTTGGTTATTGCGTATTTTGCCGTCTTTCTGTTGGTTATTGTCGTGGCTGGCGCCGTTTATCGTCATTATACGGGTGAAGTGCAGTTAAAGCGGCTTCACCATCAAGATATTGGTTTTGTGTTTGGTGGCTATTTGGCAATTATTGTTTGTGAAGGTGTTTTTCAGATGATCAACAAACTTCTTTATCAGCAGAGCCAGACGCAAAATAATGCCGCTATCAAAAATTTAATGAGTGGCAGTCCGGTTGCCATGTGGATGTTAGCGATTAGTGCAGTGTTCATTACGCCCATTGTAGAGGAGATGGTCTTTCGGGGTGTCCTCACAAATTTGTTTTTTAAGCAGGAATGGTTGAAAATTAGCCTTAGTGGGGTCGTATTCGGCAGCCTACATAGTAGCTCAACCTTACCAAGCTTTATGATTTATGTCACAATGGGATTAATTTTAGCGACAGTTTATCGATTATCAGGGAAAATACAAGATTCGATTATTTTACACTTTTTAATTAATGCCGGTGCAATGAGTATTATGCTAATTAGTTTGTTAAATTAAAAAATAGCTCACAAGTCATTAACTTGCGGGCTATTTTGCTAAACTTCATTGCCAGTGTACTTAATTTTTTTCGGATCGGCATTTTTGATCCGGTCAGAAGCAAAATTAACGGTGTTACGTGTTTCAGCATAGGTTTTGTCATCCATGCCGAGTAAATCCATACAAGAATTCACATGGGCGAAGATGTCATTTTTTGCATCAATGGCCTTTTGTGAAAGTGAAATATTGACTTGACGTTCATCATCTTCATCACGCTTACGTTCGACCCACCCTTGCGTTTGCATCCGCTTGAGTAGGGGTGTTAACGTTCCACTATCCAGATTGACATGTGAGCCCAATTCTCGTACTGTCATGGGACTATTTTCCCAGAGTGCAAGGAGGGTAATGTACTGTGGATAGGTAAGCTTAAATGGCGCTAAAGCATCCGCATAAAAGTGATTAAATCGCTTACTAGCAGTATACAAGGCAAAACAAAGTTGATCGTCCAGCAAGATATTCTTGGTTGGAGTTGCCATTAAACCAGCCTCCTTTTTATTATTCTAGTATATTGTACGCAATTAATTAGGCATTTGCAATATTAATTACTACAACTAATGAAATAATTAATTTAATATTGAAAACCATTGATTTTTGGGAATAATGTGAGTCTTCTTTTTAAGAAGAAAATTTTAACTGAATTAGTGGCGATTGAGGCATAATCAATTCTGGATATGATTGCGATAACATCAATTTTCAAGTAAAATTAGCTGTAAATAGGGGGTTACAACAATGTTTTTGACAACTGGTGATTTACAACGGTCACATATGATTAAATCAGTCGTATCAGCGACCGAGCATGCAATGTTTCAGTCTGATCACATTGATCAATTTGAACGTTTCGATGAGTTGATTGATCAAGTTAAACAAGATTTGATTCAGAAGGCTCAGGATCAAGACGGTGATGGCTTGATTTATGTTAACTTCAATACAGAAGTAGTTCAGATGAGTGTGGCCCCACGGTTCTTAGTCGTGACCGGTTATGGCACGATTGTAAAGCTCGCTGATCAATAAAATAAAGCCCAACAATGACGACAATTTAGTAGTCATTGTTGGGCTTATTCACTTGCCTTTGACACGAGTATTCTGAGAAGTTCAACGTCATTACTAAATCTGGGCCAACAAAAAAATTGCACTAATTGAAATCAATCAGTACAACTTTATCCGAAAAACTATAAGGGCGGTATGTGGGAATCGAACCCACGCGTGCCGGAGCCACAATCCGGTGCGTTAACCACTTCGCCAATACCGCCAACAAGTTGATTAAGTAACCAACAGAACCTAGTATACACTAAATTACGGTCCTGCAAACGACTTATCATGAATTTTTTCAGTTTTAATGCATAAAAATAGAAAAAGGTTTATTTTTAACCCGAGTTTCGCTATAATTAACTGTGTTGTTGAATAGCAACTGCCCCAGTGGCGGAACTGGCAGACGCGCAGCGTTCAGGTCGCTGTATTGGCAACAATGTACAGGTTCGAATCCTGCCTGGGGCATAGAAGATATGGTTTAAAAAAGTAGAGATCCCGTTAAATTAGTGTTTAGCGGGGCCTCTATTTTTTATTTGTGCTTGAAAATGCTATGTCTAAAAAAACTTGGCGGACAATCAGGACAGTTTTGCATCGTGATACGCGTAGTAAAACACTTGGCATTGTATGTTTTCGATGACAAATGAGTCTGTTCTAGTAGTAACTGAACTGAAATGGTTGAGTAGTTTTGAATTTGCGTGCAAGTACCCCTACAACAATGGATAAGGTTTAATGAGTGCGTTTGGTATGACCAGAAATGAGGATCATATTTTTGGACGAAAAAGAGCCAAGTAGCAACGGCTACGTGGCCCTTTAATCGATAACCCAAATGTTGATACCATCTCATTGAGCGAACGGTCGAACCGTCCTTTCCTTGTCTGAATACTATCAGGTTGAAACTTGATAGTCAATAATATTGCCGAGAATTTCTTTGAACTGATTTATAGATGCGATAGTCTGATAATATTCAGGATGTCGATTAAATCTTTCAATAATTTTCATTCCATGATTATGAAAATGTTCTCTGGTTGCGTTACTTGTTAATAATTTGTTTAAGTAGAATAGCCCGATTAAGTCATGAATTTTCATATCATTTAATAGTAAATTATCAATATTCATTAAGCTTACTTCAGAAATGATAGTTTGTGTAGGGTGTGGTAAAAATTCTTTGGGGGTAAAAAGATTGACCAAAATTGGATTAGAATGGGCAGCAGCATTTCTGATGTTTTTAGTGAATTTCATATTTGCCACAATTGTTTTCAAAACTTTGGTTGGATATTTGTTAAAATAAAACGCTATAAACTGTGATAAATCCCTAAATGGTACAACTTCTGAAAACACCCAAATCGCCAAGATATATGAAGGATTGAAATGGTATTCGATGATACCGCCTAGAAAATTTTGATATGAAGTATCAAATTCTGTTGAAAGGATAGTGAGTATGGTTGGAATCTCCAAAGTGTAAGAGAAATGACAACCGCTTTAATTCTTTAGATGAACTTTACAATGCGATTGATGTGCATCTAGATATTCGAATAAAAATAAATGGGTCTGAGTGGTATATTGGTTCACCACAAGGGCCAAGGATTATTGCTAGCGGTGATTTCAATCATCAATTCAAAAGCGATGATCCAGATGAAGTATTGAACTTTGTTATTGATGGAAGAAGAATTCGTGACCAATGGCGTGAAATCGAGATTATAGTGATGTGAGAATAATTGAATACGACTGTTTATATCAAGGAGATTAAGTATGGAAATTAAAGTGTTCGATGATGTTGTTTTAAAGGATGGTCGAACAGCCGGAATTATTGAAATTTTCGATAGTACGCACTTCTTAGCTGATGTGGGTGATGGACCCAGTAACTGGGATACGATACAGATTGAGTTAAAAGATATTGTGCGTGTGTATAATCGTCCAAGTGATTCTGAATAGGTTCAGATATCCAGATGATAACTTATAGTTGTAGAATAGTTGTAAGTGACATCGATATTGATTTAACAGCGTTGACGAGACTTGAGATTGAAACCTGACATAACATAAACGCTCGTTATCAAAGCCAAGCTGACTTTAGATAACGAGCATTTATATTAATTGGCTTGTTTAGTTGTAATGGAACCGTCTGGATAAACAAAGTAGCTTTGTAAAAAGTTGCTATGGGCTGGTGATGCGGTCTGACTAAAAGCATCAACTTGATAGTAATGATGTCCGTGACTATCGGTATTGGCATCTGGTATCGCTTTAAACGCGGTATCTTTTGGGTTGTTTAAGACTTGTTGAACAGCTTTTATTGCTTGCGGGGCACCAGTAATATGGTCGTTAGTAGCCTGATACTGTTTGCCGGTCTGCGCGGCAGCGCTGGCGTCCTTGGCTTTATCACGTGAGGTTGCGTCGGCTTGACGATTAGCTGTGGCAATTTGATTAGCCGTTTTGGCGGTAATGCTTGGTTGGGCTTGTGCGGCACAGCCACTGAGTAATAGGGTGAGCCCTAAACAGCTGAGAAGTATCGTTCGCTTCACCATTAGAGTTCCTCCAGTCATTCGGTTTGTTCCTGTGACAGGCTTGGCGTGGTGGCATGATGGATAATTGTCGCGTCAATCCCAGCCATGATGAAAATACTAATAATTAAAAAGGCTGCGAGTAAAATTTTTCGCATGTTAACACCTCGTTTATTTCCAATTAGGCACCCAAATAATTCGATCAATTTGAGCTGGGGTCACGCTGATTTCTTGCCCAGCATTCGAGCCAGCCTCCACATTAACGAGATAAGTGGTCGGTTCAGCTTCCACGGTAATGACTGTGCCACGTTGACCATCGACGGTATCAATCAAACTATAAAGTGGAATTTGGTTCGTTGGAATTTCCATTTCATAAAGCGTGAATTGTAAGAAGTAGGATTTTTGCCCGGTCTTGATCTGCAATGGGGTGTCAATTGAGCCATAATCCGGCAACGTCCGGTTTTGGGCGTTGGGATCATTGAGATATTGCATTTCATCGACGGCATCAATTGCCATCTTCCATTGACCACCAGTGAGACGCGTCTTCGAGGAGAGCGTCATCACTGAGTTGGCGTAAATGTCGATCACGTTAAAGGCTTCATTTACTTGTTTTTTAGGAAGATAGCCGATGACATAGCCATGGTTAGCGACTTTTAATTCCACCCGTACGGAGCGTTTGGCGCCATCGACCTCTTCAACGAGTTGGACTTCACCAATATTGGCATCGGAATCGACGCGATACTTCTTATCGTAGAGGTAGTCAGCTTTCAGTCCTGAATCATTATAATCATCATAAGGTTTGAAGTAACCACGACGACTAGCATCGGCCAAGGCTGCTTCAAATTCTTTTTGATAATAATCGAGGCCAACGACGTATGACCGGAAAATGGCCCGTGAATTAGCGTTAATGCGGCGATTTTGTGGCACATCGATTGGTTTCGGACCAGGTTTCAAAAATTTTTCCTTATAAGTGTCGTTTTCGTCCTTCAGCGTTGCTAACGTCGCATCTTGTTTCTGATTGGCGAGGGTTTGATGAACGAGGCGCGTCCGAATCGACTTTAAGAGGGTGCTTTGTTCTTTGGCCGACCGTTTCAAACGGTGGATACGCACCAATAATGCGATTAAAATAAAACATAAAATCAGACTGATCGCAGCCAGTCCAATTAAAATAGTTACAAGTGTCATATGGTTTCACTCCAAAAATAAGTGCAGATTAGTTTAAGTATAATTGACTCCTAAGCGTAACGCCAATTTTGCGCTTGTCAGGCGGCTATTAAATGGGTTATGATGTTTCATAAATGACTTCTGGTTGTTTATAATCTTGAAGAAACGGCGGCGAGCAGCGGTGCAAGTCTTGATGAAAATTTATCGGCGATACCGGTACTTTTGGAAATATGCAATTTTCGGCTTCATGGCCGCAATAATTAATGTGCTCGCTTTTTGGCTGTTACATACAGTTCTCTTAGAGCATTATTTATTTTCAAATACCATTGCGTGGATTCTCGCAACTTTATTTAGTTTTTATGCGAATAAAGCGGTCGTTTTTCGTTCTAAATCGACTAATTCATGGCAGCTGTTTCGTGAATTTGTGGGGTTCATGCTGACACGCGGACTCTCATATTTATTTGATACGTTCTTGATGTTTCTGGGAATTTCAGTGTTATTTTGGGCACCAATGCTAGTTAAGATTCTCGATCAAGTTCTGGTCGGCTTGTTCAACTATGTCACTTCACGACTGATTTTCATGGAACATAATCAAAAAATGCGTATGCGGCGTAATCTCATGAAACGATTGAGCAATCGCAATGACTGAGTCTGACGAGCTGTCAGGCTCTTTTTTTGACCATAACTAGTCACGATTAGAACCAATGACCAGCTAATAAATAATGAAGGCTAAAGCCACAGACAATCGTCAAAATTAGTCCAGCGGAGAGTAAACTTAATAATTGGGGACTGAGGCGACTTTCTTGTTTGCGAGCAAAGGCGACTTCAATCAACCCGATTGTGCCAATACCAAGGATGCCTTTTAGTAAGGTGAGTAACCAGGCTCCGCTGAAAGTTTTGGTGCTAAGATAAACGCCGCTAATAATGAGCAGCAAGTAGCCGAGCCGACTTAAAATCAAATATCGGTTGGTCGCTTTGACTGAATGCCGTGTCAGACCAGCGATGACCATGACTAATAGCCACAGCCAACTCCCAAGATGAATACTTAAAATCATAAAAACGCCTCCGTCAACACTTTGAGTCTAATTTTAGCATGAAAGTGTTGTGCGGGGGCGTTAAGTTTTTATTTGGTTGGAATCAGATTTTTCGCTTGGACGTAATTAACGAGTTCAATCACGGTTTTAAAGCGATTGAAGGGGGTAACGATGTGAACGCCGTTGAAGCGCGTACAGATACCGTCAATCAATTCTTTCGCAATTTGAATACCGACAGCGCGTTCGTTGCCATCGATCTCGGCCTGCGCCATCCGTGCCAATACCGTTTTCGGCAACCGGATGCCGTGGACTTCATGATGCAAGAATTCGGCATTGCGTTTGGAGACTAGCGGCATCACGCCGACAAATACGGGAATATGAATGTCATTGGCGGTGAGTGCGTCCGCTAAAGCCGTAACGTTTGCGAGATCAAAGACGGGTTGTGTAATAATATAGTCACAGCCGTAACTGATTTTTCGTTCAATCGATTTGGTCGAAACGTTGGTCCGGTAGGCATTCGGGTTAAAGGCACCGGCCACGCGAAAGTCGGTGGCCTGCTTCAGGGATTTCCCGGTCGGCCCGATGCCGCTGTTAAATTGTTTGATTAGTTTGATGAGCTCCACGGAACGGACATCACCCACGGAGGTTGCTCCGGGGAAATCGCCCAGTTTTGCTGGATCACCAGTAACGGCGAGGATATCTTCGATGCCGAGGCTGTGCAGGCCCATAATTTCTGACTGCAAGCCAATCAGATTATGATCGCGGGTCGTCAAGTGGACGATGGGGGTAATGCCATAGCCTAGTTTGAGCTCCGCGGCAATCGTGGCGTTAGCGATGCGAACGGTGGCTAAGGAATTATCTGAAAGGGTCAGGCCATCGACACCGGCTGCTTTCAAACGTTGTGCCCCTTTAAAAAATTTAGCTGTTTCAAAATCTTTCGGCGGGTCGAGTTCGACTAGCGCCGTTTTTTGCGTGGCAACCTTTTGTAAAAAAGCATGGCGGCCAAGCGTTTGTGCCAGTGGCTTCGGCTGCGCTGGTGCAATTTTGCCGGTGCGACCGACAATACTGCGACTAGCTAAGCCACGAACGAGTGCGGCGGTGTGGAGTGGTGTCGTCCCACAGCAACCGCCAATTAAATTAAGGCCGAGTTGCCGGAAGCGTTCGGCATAGTCTTCGAAATAACTGGGCTCGCCATCGTAAACGACGTGACCGTCTTGATCAGTTCCAGGTAAACCAGAGTTTGGGTAGACGGCTAATTTTACATTGGCGGGAATTGCCAAGTTTTCAAAGGATTGTGCCAGATAATATGGTCCCAGTCGACAGTTGGCGCCGACCACGGTCGCACCCGCGGCGGCCAGTTGGCGCAGGGCAGCGCCAAAAGCTGTGCCATCGCGCAAAACACCCGGTGCGAGCATTGACACGTTTGTGATCACCGGTAAATCCGTCTTAGTGCGCACGATTTTTAAGGCAGCGAGTAACTCGGGTAATTCATAGTAAGTTTCTAGTAGGATGCCATCGAGTTTTCCAGTTGCCAATAGCGCCGTCAGCTGTTCGGTCAAGCTGGCTGCAATTTCAGCCGGAGTGGCCTGTAGGACAGTTTGATCCGTGTCGCCAGCTAAACCGCCAATCGTGCCTAAAATATACACAGGGTGATCTGCTTGTGCCCGTGCTTGTTCAGCAATTTTAACGGCGGCTTGATTGATGGCGGTGACTTGTTTTTGCAAGTCATAGCGCGTCAGTTTTAAGCGATTGGCGGCATAGGTGTTGGTTTGAATCACATCTGCACCGGCGTCGATATAAGATTGATGGACACGTAAAATCGTGTCAGGATGGGTCAAGTTTAAATTTTCAAAAGCCGACGAAATACCATAATTGCCGTAGAGGAGGGTGCCCATTGCGCCATCTGCGACTAGCACCCGTTGTTGTAAAGCTTGTCGTAAATCCATCGCAAAGCCTCCTAGTTGGTCGGTGTGCTGAGTTGTGCTTGAATCGCGTTGCGAGCAGCGACCATGTTCTTTAAAGCGGCCAAGGTTTCGGACTCTTGGCGGGTCTTCAGCCCACAATCGGGATTGATCCAGAATTGCCGTGCGTCAATGACGCGCAACCCGCGTTGAATGTTGGCTTCGATTTCGTTGACGCTTGGAACGCGGGGACTATGAATATCATAGACACCGAGTCCAATTTCCTTGTCGTAACCCGTTTGTTCGAAGGCGGCGATGATTTCACCATGGCTACGGGAAGTCTCAATCGAAATGACGTCGGCATCGAGCGCCTTAATGGTGTCGATAATGTCGCCGAAGTTGGAATAGCACATATGCGTGTGAATCTGCGTGTCATTGGCGACGCCGGTCGTCGTGATCTTAAATGAATAAACGGCTTCATCTAAATAGGCTTGCCAGTGGCGTGGCTTCAGCGGTAGGCCTTCACGCAAGGCTGGTTCGTCGACTTGGATAATTTTGATACCGGCTTTTTCTAAGTTCTGCACTTCTTGTCGGAGCGCGAGTGCGATTTGATTTTGCACTTGAGCTTTAGAGATATCATCGCGAACGAAGCTCCAGTTGATAATCGTTAAGGGCGCCGTTAGCATTCCTTTGACCGGCTTATCAGTCAAACTTTGGGCGTAAACCGATTCCGCGACGGTGATCGGCTTGGTATAAGCAACGTCCCCAAAGATAACGGGTGGCCGGACCGCTCGCGACCCATAGGATTGGACCCAGCCATTTTGGGTGGCATAGAAGCCAGTTAGTTTTTGACCAAAGTATTCGACCATGTCGGTTCGTTCAAATTCACCATGGACGAGGACATCTAAGCCCAGTTTGGTTTGCAAGTCGATCCAACGGGCGGTTTCTGCTTTGAGAAAAGTTTGATAATCGGCATCGGAGAGGTTGCCTTTGCGCCAGGCTGCGCGTTTGGCGCGGACAGTTGGGCTTTGTGGGAAACTCCCAATCGTCGTTGTCGGTAAGAGTGGCAGGTTTAAGCGGTCATGCTGTAATTTAATCCGAGTGGCGAAAGGCGCTGCCCGTTCAAAAGTCCGTTCAGGTAGTTGAGCTTCAGCCGTACGCACTGCCGCATTGTTGCGGTGTGTGGAGTGGTTCAAAGCCTCCAGATTTTTTTGATTAAGATTAAAGGCAGCTTGTACGGCGGCGATGCCTTGATTGGCGGCTGTGGTCAAAGCCGTGAGTTCCGCTAATTTTTGATCAGCGAAGGCGAGTCCACCCAATAGAACTGGGTCAGCTTTGGTTTCGTTGGCGGTTGTAATGGGCACATGTAACAGTGAATTAGCCGGCTGTAACCACAAGTGGTCAGGTGCTACTAGGTTTTTAAGCTCAGTCACCAGTTGCAGCTTTTGGGTTAAGTCACTGGCCCAGATGTTGTGGCCGTCAATGATTCCAGCCGCGAGAATCTTGTCGCTTGGGAAGCCGCTGGTCCGCAAGTGGGCTAAATTTTCGCCGTGGTCATGGACTAGGTCTAAGCCCAGCGCTTGAACGGGTAATTTGACAACTTCATCGTATAAATCCAAGCTGTCAAAGTAAGTTTGGAGTTCAATTTTCAAGGCTGGAACGGCAGCGTGCAGGGTAGTGAGCGCTTTTCGGTAGGGGTCAAGTTCGTCACTAGTTGTCGTTTTCACCAACGCTGGTTCGTCGAGTTGAACCCAAGTAGCGCCGGCAGCTGCTAACTCTTCGAAGACTTGTTGATAGAGTGGTAACAGTTGTGGCAATAAGGCTTCCACGTCGGCGGCGGTTAAATAATGGCCATCCCGTTTGCCAAGCTTTAAGAAGGAGACCGGTCCTAGAATGACGGGCTTGCCTTCGATACCAAGCTCAGTTTTGGCTTCTTGATAGTAACGGAGCCAGCGATTGTCTA
The DNA here is from genome assembly GCF_005405065.1 of Lactiplantibacillus nangangensis. Lineage (GTDB taxonomy): Bacteria > Bacillota > Bacilli > Lactobacillales > Lactobacillaceae > Lactiplantibacillus > Lactiplantibacillus nangangensis. Next base: position 45,598 of record NZ_BJDI01000002.1, read on the forward strand.
GTAATTTGAATTGGACATCGTCGAATTCTGGCACGATGTAATGGTAGTTGATATTGAACCATTTCGTCATTTCAGCGGCCACCGCCGTTTTCGTGCCGCGGGCAATTGCATAATATTCTGGCAAGCTCAAGGCTTGGTCGAAATGGCCGAAGCGGGTCGGAATGGCGCCGAATGCGGCCAAAGTGTCTAAGACGTGATCATAATCGGAATTATCGGCTACTGGAATTAAGTCGATTCCCAATGCTTGGGCCTTTTTTAAATTAGCTAGTCGCAGTGCTTTTGATTTAGCATGGAAGTCGGCATCACTTAACTTGTGTTGCCAATAATGTTCCAATAAATGTTTCCACTCGCGATGTTCCCCTAAACGTGGGTATCCTAAATTACTACTAATAACGGTCATGCCGATCACTCCTCATCTTCAAATCTGAATTTTCAACGATAAAAAAACGACAACTTCGCCTGAAAAGGACGAAGTTGCCGTTCGTGGTACCACCTTAGTTTATCAACACCTCACGATATTGATCTTATCCCGTACGTTTCATACGGTAGCTGGTTAACAGTAGCTGGCTGTCATCACCTGGCATTTGCTCAGTGGTGCCGTTTAGAGGCCATTTTTCGGTAATTGCTCACTTGCTTGGTTCGCACTAGTCCAAGCTCACTTCGTAGTAGCAAAAACTTACTTTCCTCATCTACACGTTGTTGTTTTATGAATGCTTAAAAAGTACCACCAATTTTCAATTTAGTCAAAGCAAATTTTAATAATTAACGCAAGATTCTCATTTTTAATTAAATTAATTATGTTGGGGTTACAGTTGTTGTCACGCATGTAACCGCTTTACCGATGATTGGCAGGCTATTCTAATAAGTTAATAAATTTTTTAGTTCAACCGCCAATGTAATTTTCAAAGAAATGATTAGCGAGCTTAACCAACAAATCGAATTTTAACACATGCTCGCTAGTCGGCCATGGCAGTTAAGCTGATAACCGGTCGTCGCGTGGATGAGGGAGGCCTCTTCACAATTTTAAAAAACGTGCCACAAATGACCTCGCACTTGCGACGACTAGCTAGTGATAAGCAGGTGAAAGTCACGATTTAATCACATTTTTTTCCAGAACTGGTTATAGCTTTGCACAACCTTCTTGGTAGGCTATTACTTGAGCCCACCGGCAAAGCAACTTGTTTCAAAAAATAATGAACTAGGATGACTAAAATGGCGCAAGGAATCTTTCAACGACTGTTTGGCAAACATCAGACCAAAAAAGCGGTCCTAATATTAGGCAGTGGTCGTTCAGGCACGTCGGTTTTAACCAGATGTCTTAATTTAATGGGGATTTCGCTGGGAACCGATAATTTACTCGCTCCCAGTAAACGCATCAACCCCAAAGGCTATTTTGAAAATAAAGATATTATCAAAATTCATAAGTCGTTAGGAGGCAAGCTTCGTTATCGGCCATCGTACGAGGGCTATTATGACAGTCCGAAGATCAAGGCGGACCGCCAAGCGCTGACGACTTATTTGCAGAATTATTTTGCGACGAACCAACTTTTGGCAATCAAGGATCCACGGATGAATGACTACATTGAATTGTGGCAAGCGGTGTTGGCTGATATTGACGTTGAACCCGCTGAAATCATTCTGGTGCGAAATCCACTGGATGTTGTGAGTTCCAATGAGCGTGCTTGGCATCGCGATAACATCTTAGCGTTGCGGCAATGGCAAGTTAGAACATTATTATCGCTTTGTGATACTGACCGTGACCACCGAGTCCTGTTGACTTATGAGGACTTGTTTAATCAAACTTTGCCGAGTCTACATCGTGTCGCGACGAAATTAGACCTACCTTGGCCACAGGATGAAGCAGCCTTACAAGCGCAAATCGATGATTTTATTGATCCAAATTTACAAAAGAGTGATAGTGGTGAATCCTTAGCTGACTTTGAAACGCGTACAGATGTTGATACGGACGTGAAAGCCTTGTATTTATTGGCGCGACACGCGGCCGCCGATGAAGCCTTCTTTGCTTCTGACCAGTTTGATCAAGCAATTCATGGCTTGGTTGAAGATTACTTAACGACGTATGGTGCCTTGTATCGTGATTTTAATGCCCAAATTGATCACAAGATATTTTATATCTTTGGCTCACGGCAAGTTGAGATTGATCAAGTTAAGTCACAATTAACGACAGCTGGCGTTCAATTTGATGAGACTCCGAAAAATGCCGGTCACCAGGCGGCAATCGCGATTGGACAACAATTGAGCAGTGGGCAAGTTTTGTTAGCCACGTATTCGAAAGATTTTCAGTTGGTTGAACTCAAGGAAGAGCTGAACAATTATTTGCGACGTAATGCGAAAAAACAAGCCTTGTGGGGCATCGGCGACGTCACTTCAGGTCAGATTGTGGAGATGCTGACAACAGTGAGTGATGAAATTGGTGCAGAGACGCATAACCTCATTATTGCCGATGACTACACAACGATTGCTGACCCTATCGCGCAAAAAACTGCCATTCGACAACTTTGTCGGACGATTCAAGCGGTACAGCCGCGCCCATACTTACTCTTGATGAACTCGGAATTATCCGAAAAAGCCACCGCTGAAAAAGTACAGGCGTTTGTATCAGAAACTGCATCGGCAATCCCGTTGACAATGACGACAACTACGCAAGAATTAGCCACACCAATTGATTGGTCAAAACTGGCGACGACGCTCACGACTGCTTGCAAGGCCGCGGCACAAGAGCAGTCACAGCAGGCGGCACTCAATGTATTCGTAACCACAAACTTTCAAAAAATTATAAATTAGATAGGTGATAGTAATGGAAAAAGTATACGGCATTACGCCACATGGTGGTCAGTTAATTAATTTAAAAGACTTTTCGGCAACTACAATGGCCGAGGCCGAGCAACTTCCGAGTTTGACGATCAACGCTTGGAATTTATCCGATTTGGAATTGATCGGCATCGGCGGTTTCAGCCCCTTATCCGGCTTTATGACTAGTGATGATTATCATTCGGTCGTTAAAACGATGCATCTCAAAAGTGGGGTGCTTTGGTCGATTCCGATTACGTTGCCAGTGGCTGCCGAGACCGCTGCCAAGTTTGACCTGAATCAAAAAATTGCCCTGCGAGATGCAAAAGGTGACATTTATGGGACCTTACTGCTTGAGGATAAATATACGCCGGATAAAACGTTAGAGGCGCAAAACGTCTATGGCACGACAGAATTGGCCCATCCAGGCGTGAAACGATTATTTGAAAATGGGGCCGTCTATCTTGGTGGCAAAGTTAAGCTCTTAAAGCAGCCGAGCCATGGTGATTTTAGCGCCTATTACTTAGAACCGCTGGCGACGCGCAAGTTGTTCCATGATTTAGGTTGGCAAACCATCGTCGGCTTTCAGACTCGGAACCCCATTCATCGCGCTCATGAATATATTCAAAAATTAGCCTTAGAAAATGTTGACGGGTTATTTTTGAATCCGTTGGTTGGTGAAACGAAGGCCGATGATATTCCCGCGGATGTCCGGATGGCAAGCTATGAAGCTATTTTGAAGGCTTATTATCCTGCTGACCGTGTCCGACTGGTCATTTATCCTGCCGCAATGCGCTACGCGGGCCCGAAAGAAGCTATTTTACATGCAATCGTGCGGAAAAATTATGGTTGTACCGATTTCATTGTTGGCCGCGATCATGCGGGTGTTGGTGATTACTATGGCACTTACGAGGCGCAAGAATTGATCACGTCGGTTCAGGATGAACTTGGGATGCACTTCTTCAAATTTGATAATGCCTTTTATTGCAAAGTTTGTGGGTCAATGGCGACACATAAGACTTGCCCACATGGTGATGCTGATCACATCTCGTTAAGTGGGACTAAAGTTCGACAAATGCTGAGTGATGGCATTGTGCCGCCAAAGGAAGTTTCACGGCCAGAAGTGGCTAAAGTGTTGATCGATGGTTTGAAAAAGCGGGCATCAATGGAGGTGTAAATATGACAAAATCTGACAATATTACTTGGCAAGTCGCGAAAGTTAGCAAAACCGAACGGCAGCAATTGTTAGGTCACCGGAGTGCCGTTCTCTGGTTTACGGGTTTATCGGGTTCCGGTAAGTCGACCATTGCTAACGAGGTTGAAAAACGACTCTATGAAACTGGTATCAGCAGTTATGTTTTGGACGGCGACAATATCCGATTTGGCTTGAACAGCAATCTCGGTTTTTCTGCAACTGATCGGCAAGAAAACATTCGCCGCATCGGTGAAGTGGCCAAGCTATTTGTTGACGCTGGCACGATTACATTGACGGCGTTTATTTCACCATATCGGGTGGATCGTGATCAAGTTCGAGCCCTACTAGGACCCACTGAATTTATTGAAATTTTTGTCGATACCCCAATTGAAGTTTGTGAAGGACGTGACGTCAAACAGCTTTATGCGAAGGCACGCCGAGGTGAAATCACCGGTTTTACCGGTATCGATGCACCGTACGAAGCGCCAGTTGAGCCAGAAATAACAATTGACACGTCAAAACAGCCGTTGACGCAGTCGGTTGATCAAATCATGGCTTATCTGAGCGAGCAGGGAGTTATTTCGTTTTCGATGGTGGCAAGACATGCAGCCGACTAAACTCATTGCTGCAATTGAGCCCCATCAACGGCTGTTTATTTATCGTCATACCGCTCCTGATCCAGATGCGATTGGGAGCCAGTACGGGTTGGCGTTAATTTTGAAGAAAGCTTGGCCGAATAAAGTAATCATTCCAGTTGGCGCAGTGCCAACACCGTTAAATTGGCTTGGTGACCCCGAAACTTTGCCACAATCGGTCGCCCCAACGGCTTCAGATTTAGCCATTGTCGTGGATTGCGCTAACCAGAGTCGAATTGCGGGTGAGTTACCGGCTGGCATGACCGTGTACAAAATCGATCATCATCCCAACCGGGAGCCGTTTGGGACCTGGAACTGGGTAGATGAGAGTTACTCCAGTTGCGCTGAAATGATCTACGCGCTGACGACGCTGGTTCCGGCCAAACTAAAAATGACGCCAGCCGCTGCCACCGCTTTATATGCTGGTCTGATTGGCGATACAGTGCGTTTTTCAATCCCCGGAACGACGACACGGACGTTGAAGATTGCTGCTGCCTTGGCGAGTCATGGTGTCGATATCGCTGCTGTCAGTTATCAAGAAATGGCAATAACTCCGGCAGTGGGCCGTTTAACGAGTTATGTGTTGCAGCAGCTCCAGGTCAGTCCAACGGGGTTAGCACATATTGTGTTGTCACAGGCAAAATTACACCAACTCGGCGTGAGTGAGGCAGAAACGGATGCGATTAAAGCCTTACCCGGCAGCTTAACGACCGTACAAGTTTGGGTCATCTTTATTGAACGGGCTACCGGCGATTATCGGGTCCATTTTCGGTCCAAACGGCGACCTATCGATAGTGTGGCTAGAGCTTTTAATGGCGGTGGTCATTCACTAGCAAGTGGGGCGTTCGTCCCAGATTTGGCGACAGTGCAGCAGGTGATTGCCAGACTGGAAACTGAAGATTAACGCTTATTCGGAACCATTTAGATCTCATTGAGAAAAAATAATGGGATTTGAATGGCTTTTGTGAGTCAAACTGGCTTTAATAAAGTATGCTTACAATCAGTTAAAAAATAATCTGTTTGCTAGTCTCAACAGACGGCAGAAATTAGTTGAATGAAGGAAGGTTTCGCGATGCACAAAAAAGGTTGGTTGACTACGATTGTCCTCGTCATTTTGCTTGCAATCGGTAGTTTTTATGGCTATCAACACCAGCAAAATTCCTCAACGAGTTCCTCATCTTCGAGTGCAACAGTTACAACGAGCAAAGTGCGTTCGGCCGCAGCCACGACGAAGGACATCAATACTCGGTTAGTCGATACTGAGATCAAGGCGCAGAGTTCGGTTACGACCGCGTTAAAGCAGGCAGCGGCCGATTCGAGTTATACGTTGGACAATATCTATACTAAGGTCAATCCTTATGGTGTCTCGCCCTTGTCAGCGGTCGCAATTTTTAAGACGACTAAAGCGGCCAAAGTGAGTTATACCGTGGTTGGTAAGTCTAAAGGGACCTCGATTACGAACAGTGAGAGTACCTATTCGACGAGCCATAATTTAACAATTCTAGGTTTGTATGCTGGTTACAATAACACCGTCAAGTTGACCGTGACGTACAAAGACGGGACCAAGGCGACTAAGACGATTCGGTTGCAGACGGCAAAATTACCGTCATCATTAGCTAGCGTTAAAATCAATGTGACTAAGGCTAATAAGTCTAAGATGGCGCTTGGAACCGGCAATTCGAAGCTGACCTTTATGGTTCGGACCACCATTTCTGGCAAAAATCAATCTAAGAACTATAGTTTTGGGATTGACGCTGACGGGGCAATTCGTTGGGTGACGACCAAACCGACGTCACATATTTTCAAACAGTTAACGAACGGTCACTTGCTAATTTGGACTAAATCAAAGGCAAGTAATTCTTATTTTGATGAGTTGGTCGAGATGGATTACACCGGGAAAGTCTACAAAACCTATAAATTTAATCATAAATCGTGGGGAAAAGCGGCGGGTTCTAAGAAACAGAATCATAACCAAGTCCACCATGATGTGACTGAGTTACCAAATGGCGATTTAATTGCAACAGTGTCGGATGGTAGCCGGACTTATGTGGAAGATACGATGATCGTGATTTCACACCGAACTGGTAAAATCATCAAAGTGATCAATATGAAGAATATTTTGCCATCGAAATTCTATACACACTACAATGCGACGAGCTCGAGTAAATATATGGGTAAACGGGATTGGTTCCACGAAAATTCAGTTTATTATGATCAGACGGATAATAGTTTGATTATTTCTAGTCGAAATCAGAATTTGGTGATGAAGATTGATTACAAGACACAAAAAATCAAGTGGATTCTGTCTGGTAAGAAACGGTCGGCATGGCCGAAAGCCTATCGGAAGTACTTGCTCAAAGCAAGCGGCAAGATTTCTTGGCCAGGTGGGCAACATGCGGCAATCGTCGATCCAACAACTTTAGGCAATCAAAGTGCACTTAAACTATTGATCTTTAACAATAATATTGCGGTCGGTGACACTAAGACTTCTCTAAAGGCGTCTTCTGGGAAGTATTCGGAAGGTGTCGAATACAAAATCAATGAGAAGACTAAGACCATTAAACAAGTCGGCGCTTATGGGAAATCATTAGGTAAAGCTAATTTTGCTAACATTATTGGCTCAAATCGTTATTTGAGTGCTGCCAATCGGTTGATCGACTTTGGTTGGCTGGACGGTGGTAAAGCCGCAAATGTGATTGAATATGACACGCAGACGAAACAGGAAGTTTTTAATGTCAAATTGAGCAATTTAGGTTCAGGTGGCTATGTTTATCGTTCCGAACGTTTCTCGCTATATCCAACTAAGCACAGTTACGGGGTTAATGAATAGTTCACTGAAGACTAAACTGAAAAATCGATAAGATAAGCATTCAGAAATTATTTTAGAATTTCTGAATGCTTATTTTTTTACGCCGTGTAAAGGACCAACCAACGCTTTCGTAAAAAGATTTCAACCAATACCCCCGAAATCGTCATAGTCGCCGAATTGTGACAATTTATGGCTGAATTGTTTCACACCGTGTCGCTAATTTAGTCACATTTCAAGTTTAAACTTAATGACATGTTGGTAAGCAAGTTAAGTGACTAATAATCATGATGGTCACGACCAAGTGCTTGCGCGTTGACCGCCAACGCCCACAACATTGATTCAGCAGATTTTAATATTGGAGTGAAACGTCTATGACCGTAAAAATTGCAGTTGTTTTAATCACGCTATTGGTGACGTTTGTCTTGATGGCAATGGAAATCACCACCCCAAATGCCGTCATTTTGTGTGCGTTGAGCTTCTTGATGTTCGTGGGTATTTTATCGCCAACCGATGCACTGGCTGGCTTTGCAAATGATGGCCTCGCAACGATTGCCTTGATGTATATCGTGGCCTATGCGATTGCCAAAAGTGATTTAATCACGCGGTTGTTTAATCGTATTTTAGGAAATGGCAAGAATGAACGGGTCTCTTTATTGAAACTATTAGCAACGGTGAGCTTGATCTCGCCATTTATGAATAATACGCCGATTGTGTCCACATTGACGCCGATGGTTCAACGTTGGTGCAAACAGAAGGGACTGGCCGTTTCGAAATTTTTGATTCCGTTATCCTATGCCACCATTCTAAGCGGCCTGTTGACGGTATTAGGGACGTCCACAAATTTAGTGGCGCAAGGGTTGCTCTCAAAATATCATCTGAAACAATTTGGGACGTTTGACTTAGCAATTGTAGGGATTCCGATTACGATTGTCGGCTTGGTCTACTTACTAACAGTCGGTTACAAATTGTTACCGACTTATCATGGCAGCTCGGTGGATGAGGTCATGGCCGAGCCCAATAATTATTTGATTGAAATGTCCATTGGGCCGGACTTTGACTATTTGAATCAGACCGTAGCGGATGCTAAGCTGCGACATTTAAACAATGTCTTTTTAGCAGCGATTAATCGACGGGGTGACCCCATCGTCCCAGTCACTGATGGCACGATTTTACGGCTACGCGATCGCCTCTATTTCACTGGGGCAGTCGACTGTATTCAAGACTTATTGCAAATTAAGGGCTTAATTCCAAGTACTGAGAAAATCGATATGGCGGATGTCACAAGTGATCGTGCCCGCTTAGTCGAGATCTCGATTCCAGACAATTCTAGTTTGATCAATCAAACCGTTAAGTCCGCGCAATTTCGGCGGGTATATGGAAGTGTTATTGTTGCCATTTAGCGTAATTCGGTCCGGTTGCACGATCAGATCGGTCACATTGCATTAAAAGGTGGTGACAATCTGGTTGCTATTACCAATAATGAGCCAGCTCAGTTAGAAACGATGCCCGATTTACACGTGTTCAATGTCCAAACGGTTCAAAGCAGTCACAAAAATTATCGCGATTTTTTACCAATTTTATTATTGGTTGTGACGATTATTATTTCAACGTTGGGCCTTGTGGATCTGTTTGTTGGACTAGCCGCGACTTGTGTCATTCTGTTTGTCACAAAATGTGTCAGCGTCAGCGACATTGTCAAAGCAGTCGATATGAATGTGTTATTCTTAGTGGCCAGCAGTTATGGTCTGGGACTGGCAATGTCCAATGTGGGGGCGGACAAATATATTGCGAAAGCCATGGTTGCTGTGGCCGGAACTTCGGCACCGTTGATCTATATGTTTCTACTATACTTTATAACTAATTTTTTGACGGCCATCCTCTCAAATGCGGCGGCAATTTCATTGATGTTTCCAATCGTGATCTCGGCGGCAGATATTGTCAATTTGCCGGTGATGGTGTTAGTCATGCTGATTACGATTGCCGCGACGGCCGACTTTTCAACGCCCATCGGTTATCAAACAAATCTGATCGTCTATGGTCCCGGACATTATAAATTCACGGATTACTTTAAAGTTGGGATTCCACTCAACTTAATCTGTATGGTGATTTGTGTTCTTGTCACTTATTACGCTTATATGGTTGCCTAACTCATTGAAGTGAAACTGACTTGCTGAATGCTAGCATGAGTCAGTCTTTTTGTGTCAGTGGGCTGGTCGATATTACAGAATAATTACTTTTATATTTCGCGAGTAAATTACTAGTATTGCAGTGGTAAAGTTGTTATACTAACAAAGTTTGCTTGGGAACTGACGGGAAAGAAAACGGTTACCAAGTGGCGAGTTGACTTAACGAAAGGAGTGTAAAAATGAATGATTTAACGAAGGGGAACCCGTTAAAACTAATCTTTTGGTTTACGATTCCATTATTAATCGGAAATATTTTTCAACAATTTTATAGCTTATCTGACACTTTGATTGTCGGCCAAACGTTGGGCGTGAAAGCCTTAGCGGCGGTCGGATCAACCGGGAGTGTGCAATTTTTAATTATTGGCTTTGCCCAAGGCTTAACGGCTGGATTGTCAATCCTGACCGCGCAACACTACGGCGCCAAGGATTTTAAAGGCGTCCGGCGTAGTTTTGCCATCAGTATCGTGATTAGTTTAATTGTTGGGATTATTTTAACGATTATTTCTTTAATTTTTGTTGACCACATCTTAGTGTTAATGCAGACGCCAAAGGATATTATTGACGATGCGCGAACCTTCTTACAAATCATGTTGGGCGGGATGTTAGCGCCAATTGCGTTTAACCTATTATCCAACATCATTCGTGCGCTCGGGGATAGTCGGACGCCATTGTGGTTTTTGATCGTGAGTTCGTTGATTAATATTGGTTTGGAATTGCTCTTTATTTTAGGCTTTCACTGGGGCATTGCGGGTGCCGGTTGGGCCACGATTTTGGCACAACTGATTGCTACCTTAATGTGCGTTGTTTATATCATTGCACGCGTGCCAATTTTGCACATTGGTCGGCGGCATTTCAAATTACGGCGGCTTGAAGTTGGGGCTCACTTAAAGGTCGGGCTACCCATGGCATTTCAAATGTCAATCATTGCGATTGGGACAATCGTGTTGCAAGCGGCTTTAAATAGTTTGGGAACCAATTCAGTGGCCGCCACGACAGCGGCCCAAAAGATTGACCAAGTGGCGACGCAACCTTTAATGTCCTTCGGGGTGACGATGGCGACCTTTGCGGCTCAGAATTTTGGTGCGCATAAATATGACCGTATCGTCAAAGGGGTCAAACAAACGATGTGGTTGTCTGGTAGTTTCAGTGTCGCAGCCGGTTTAATTGAAATTATTTGGGGCAAACAATTGGTTGGCTTATTCGTCGGCCACCAAGATATGGCCGTCCTGAATTTATCACAAACGTATTTTAATGTTATTGGAAGTACTTATATCTTATTATCTATGTTATTTATTATGCGGAACACGCTTCAAGGCTTGGGTCGTTCTGCAATTCCAACCCTGGCAGGGGCTGCCGAACTGTTTATGCGGGTCTTTGCGGCTTTGATCATGGTCAAGTTGCTCGGCTACACCGGGGCTTGCTCATCTGAACCGTTAGCTTGGCTAGGGTCATGTGCGGTCTTGTTACCGGCTTATATTAAAGCGGTGCGTGAGTTACGCCATTTAGCCCGGGCTGAAGCGCATAATCAAGTTAAGACGGCGCCAGTCATGGAAGCTTCCGTAAAAAACTAAGAATTTCACTTGCAACTGAAGGTTATCTTTGATAATATTTGTTATCAATTTGAATGAAGGAGATTTCTAATGGCTGTAGAATTAAAAATTGGCGATTACGTCCAAGGTAAAAAATTTGCTTCACTTGAACATGATTTTAAAGGTGAAATCGAAAAAGTTTATGAAAACTCAGTTCTGATTTTAATTAAAGAATTTACGAAGTCTGATGAACCAATCGTGAACGAATACAATCATCGTGCCGTTGTTCGCAAGGCGGATGCTAAGATGATCAAGGCTGCACCAGCGCCAGTTGAAGTTCCAGAACCAGAAGCATAATTTTTTAAATTTAACGATGACAAGGCAGAAAATATATGCTATACTATTTTCTGTTGTCAATGCGGGTGTAGTTTAGTGGTAAAATACAAGCTTCCCAAGCTTGAGTCGCGAGTCCGATTCTCGTCACCCGCTTAAATTTCAATTCGGCAAACTAGTAACTTGGCAGTCAGGTTACTAGTTTTTTTGTGCCGTTTTTCTAACTGAGGAGTGTGAATTGACATGCAGTTTGAAGGTTATCAGTTTGATGAATTAACACCACGGCAATTACAGGGCATCTATAAATTGCGGGTGGCAATCTTTGTGGTGGAACAAAATTGTGCGTACCAAGAAGTTGATGATACTGATTTAATAGCCACTCACTTACTAGGAACAGATTCGGCTGGACAGTTGATGGCTTATGCGCGTCTAATGCGTGAACCAAACAATCAGGCGCGGTTTGGCCGAGTCATTGTCAGTCAAGCCGCACGTGGTCAGGGGAATGGACAGGCATTGATTATCGAAGCCATTCGGCAGATTCGAAGCCTTTGGCCGGCGACGACGCAGATCAATATTCAAGCGCAGCATTATTTAGACCGGTTTTATCGTTCCTTTGGCTTTACGCCAGTTTCGGCAGTTTACCTAGAAGATGGCATTCCACATCAGGATATGATCTTGAAATTCTCGAATAAGATTTGCTGATTAGTAGTAGGACCAATTGAATTTGTTAACAAAAATCGTTTTGACTCAAAAACGATTTTTTTGTAGACGCAATTAATTGCGCTCGGGCCTACGAGCGGTACACTAAATTCAACTAAAGACTGAATCTGGGGGAATAGGTCATGACCGAGACAACACAATGCTTATCAGCAACTGAGATGCAAACGTTGGTGCAGCAACTTAAAATGGTGGGCGCAACGGTTAATTTGGAACCAATCGTGCAAGTGACACTCACATTTGAAACTGGTGAGGCAGTCGGTATTCGAGGCACCGCGATCCAAGATTTAACGTTAGTCCCGAATCGCGCGAGACCAGATGGGGTCAGTCTTGCTGGTTTTCACTTACAATTGGCCACGACAGAACTGGCCGATGCTAGCACAGCGCGACTTGCAAAGGCAGCAGATCTCACTCGCTTGACGGTCGTGACCAATCATCAAACGGTCACTTATGCCATCAGTTGGTCACCATTGTCATCCGCACAGACTGGCAATTTGACTCAGTTTTGTTTGACGACCCCAACGACGCTGACTCTGGCAGCCAAATTGCCACGCTTCTATGATTGGCCAGCCGTCTTGACCGCTGCCTTGAGCGATGACCATCTGGTGATGATGGCGAAGACCTTGGCAACGGCTGAGTTGACTGAAGGTTGGGCGGCACTTGACTACCTAACTTACTTAAGATACCTGATCAAGACGATGCAGCGTTATTCAGCGGCGGCAGTGACGAAGTCGTACTTATTAGTTCGGTACTCGCCAACAGCTGTTGACGGGGAAACCTGGGACCCAGTGATTTTTGACCCGGAGGACGCTGGTGAAGGCGATCATTTCTTTGCCGGCATTGAATTCTTATCCTATCCAGAACTGCTGGCGATGCCGGTCCGCGTCGAAACGATGGGGCCTTTCTGGGAAGGGATGGCGTGGCTATTTTGGGAGATCTCATTTAATGGCATCGAAGAAGCGGATCGCCGAGCGGCAAGTCAAGAACTGACGACGGCAATGTCGGAATGCCAAGCGTTCAAGCAAGAATCGAAAAAGTTAGCGGCTTTTCTGGAAGCCTATGCGCAAACACATCCAACCGAAGCACACTTAAAGACAACTATTGCCAAGTACTGGCCGCTGACGACTGTTCAGTTACTAAATCAGGACGATTATCCGACGGGGTCAATGGTCCAACGACGTGATCCGAAACTATGGGCGGCCTTTCAAGCCCAATTTGGCAAGGCTTATCAAGCATTTGATGATCCAACCGTTAATTAAGCTGGCCACGATTGGAAAGCAATGATTACTCGCGTTAGAACTTGGGGTTGTGACTAGTCAAACTGGTTAAACTCTGTTATACTAACGCTTGTTAAAAACTCGTCTAATGAGAAAGAAAAGTAGATTGGTTAAGCTGTTCAGCGAATCTGGGGTGATGCAAGCCAGGTCAGCAGACTGATTGAAGCGCGCTTTTGAAGACTACAATTTAAATAATAAGTGGATATTATATCAATTAGAGTGGTACCGCGGGAATTCTCGTCTCTTACATGTTTTGTTTAATGTGTAGGGGACTTTTTTTGTCCGGTAACCACCTGTGAACTATTAGGAGGAAAACATGGATTACAAACAACAAGTGGCCGCTGCGTTAGCACCAGCACTGCCAGATTTAACGTTAGCCGATATTTTGGCTAAGATCGAACAACCCAAGACTTCTAAGCAAGGGGACTTGGCGTTTCCAACGTTTACGTTGGCTAAAACCATGCACAAAGCCCCACAATTGATTGCTGGGGACTTAGTTGAGAAAATTGATCAAGCTGGTTTCGAAAAAGTCGTTGCAATGGGACCATACGTTAACTTTTTCTTGAAGAAAGCTGACTTTTCAGCCGATATTTTAAACCAGATCATGACAGCTGGCGGTCACTTTGGTGATGCCAAGTTAGGCAATGCTGGCCAAGTGCCGATTGATATGTCATCACCAAACATTGCTAAGCCAATTTCAATGGGGCATTTACGGTCAACGGTCATTGGGAATTCGTTAGCGAATATCTTGAGAAAAATTGACTATAAGCCTGTTAAAATTAATCACTTAGGTGACTGGGGCACGCAATTTGGTAAGTTGATCACGGCTTACAAAATGTGGGGGAGCGAAGCTGAAGTTAAGGCTGACCCCATCAATAATTTATTGAAATATTATGTTCGTTTCCATAAAGAAGACGTTGAACATCCTGAAATGGACGATGAAGCCCGTGAATGGTTCAAAAAGTTGGAAAACGGCGACGAAGAAGCTTTAGCTTTGTGGAAATGGTTCCGTTCAGAGTCATTGAAAGCTTTCAAAAAAATCTATCAACGTTTGGATATCGAATTCGATTCATTTAAAGGGGAAGCCTTTTACAATGATAAGATGGATGAAATCGTTGATATTCTTGAATCAAAAAACTTATTGCATGAGAGTCAAGGTGCTGAAGTTGTTGATTTAAGTAAATACGATTTGAACCCCGCCTTGATCAAGAAGTCAGATGGCGCGACGTTGTATATCACGCGTGATTTAGCAGCTGCGTTATACCGGAAGCGGACTTACGATTTCGTCCAATCGCTATACGTGGTTGGGAACGAACAAACGAACCATTTCAAGCAATTAAAAGCTGTTTTGAAAGAAATGGGCTTTGATTGGTCCGATGAAATTCATCATATTCCATTCGGGTTAATCACTTCAAATGGGAAGAAGTTGTCGACGCGCAGTGGTCGAGTCATCTTATTGGATAAAGTTTTGGACGATGCGGTGGCTTTAGCTCATCAACAAATCGATCAAAAAAATCCTGATTTGGCCGACAAAGATGCCGTCGCTGACGCTGTCGGGATTGGTGCGGTCGTTTTCCATGATTTGAAGAATGAACGGATGAATAGTTTTGATTTCAACTTGGAAGAAGTTGTCCGTTTTGAAGGTGAAACCGGTCCTTACGTTCAGTACGCTCATGCTCGGGCTGAAAGTATCTTACGGAAAGCTGGTAGTCCCGTGCTTGCTGCAGACGGGCAAGCTCTGAGTGACCCAGCTGCTTGGGATACCTTGAAGTTGTTGAGTGAATTCCCAGCAACCATCGTTCGTGCAAGCAACGAATATGAACCATCAATTATTGCGAAATATGCGATCCATTTGGCAAAAGCCTTTAACAAGTATTATGGTAATACTAAGATTTTAGTTGAAGATGATGATTTAACTGCGCGCTTAGCTTTAGTTAAGAGTGTTAGCATCGTCTTGAAGGAAGCATTACGACTCTTAGGGGTTAAAGCACCTGACGAAATGTAGGCCATAAAATTAGAGCGACTTAGTCTTAAGTGACGAGGTCGCTCTTTTTTGAGTTGACAGGTTGCAATCGCTTACGTATAGTTAAAACACCTTGGCATAATTGTCTTGGCAGAAACAGGAAAGCGACGCGATGAAACGATGAATGATATTTTACATCGAGTTAGGGTTAATCGGGGGATTGTCGTGGCGTTATTAGGGTTATTGTATGTGTTTGCGACAATGCCGTTGATGACCTTGGCCAGTGTGGGTCTCGCTGGCGGCCTAATTGTGCGCACGTGGCTCACAAATTCACAACGGCGGGTCAAGTTGGGATTGAGTGCGGCTTATATCGGTGTGATGGTATTTCAATTAGTATTTAACGCCATGGTCTTATTTCCGATGCGGGGTTGGACGGCGTTATATTATCCCACTAAGCTAGTGGCGTTAGCGTTACTATTATTACCTTTGTTGGTGGAACGGTTTGTGATCGTGCAACATCAAGATGATTTTTATATGCCATCCGCCGCAGATGCCAGTGCCATTAGTTTTGCAGAACTACGGCGCAACCGGGATCGGGTCAAAAAGAGTCTGCGACAAATGTCAAAAATGTCGCAGAGTATGTCGATTGACCACTTAAAAACCGTTCTAAGCGATTTACCACGGCACAGTGCGACCCGCTATATCAACCATGGAACACTGACACCAGCTTATTTTGAAGATGCCACGGCCACTTTAGCTGATGAAGGCATCTATATTGTGGTTTCCAACACTGGGAGCCCTGCGAGTGAAATCATCTCGTCTTTTACTCAGAAACAGTATAACCATGTGTCGTTGGCATTTGATCATGACTTGGCGACGATTCTGAGCTACAACGGTGGCGATAATGTTTATCCACCAGGGATGAATGCCGAAAATTTGGAATTCTTTCATCAGAAGCCAGATGCGTCGGTCTTAGTCTATCGCTTGCCGGTCACCCGTTCTCAAAAGCAAGCGATGATTGACAAAATTGCCGAAATCAACCGTGAAGGCAGTGCTTATAATATGGTCGGACTGGTTGCCAAACACTCCTATCGGCCCAATATTATGTTCTGCTCACAGTTTGTCTATACGATGTTGAAATTAGCTGGCGTAGTGTATTTTGACAAAGCCCCCGGTGAAGTTCGACCAACGGATTTTATTGAACTTGATTATTATAAAAAAGTTCAATTTGATTATGAGATTACTTTTTAGCACGTCAATTTGGTTAGGTTTTAAAATAGGACTCGGAAATCAGTTTAAAAATTTCCGAGCCCTTTTTTGTCGAATGGTGACAACCAACTGGGCAGACATTGTTTGGGTTAACTTTATGTTTTCTTTACACTTATTAGTCAATTGATTTAGACTTCGACGGTAAAGTATAAGTATCGATGATGAGGAGTGAGAAAAATGACAGAAACAATCTTAAAAATACAAGACCTTGTTAAGCAGTATGCGGGCCGAACTGTGATTGATCATGTCAGCTTGGAGATAAAGCGAGGCATGATCTACGGCTTGATTGGTGAGAATGGGGCCGGTAAGTCAACAATTATGCGACTAATTATGGGATTGACGCATTATGATCAGGGCCAGATCACCTTATTTGGTCAACATGATGAGCTTGGTCTCCAGGCGGGGCGGCGCAAAATTGGACAATCAATTGAAACCCCGGCGTTGTATCCAGAATTGACTGCTCGTCAGAACATGGCAGTTCAAGCGGCTAATGCGGGCGTTGGCGAGTCTGAAGTTACCGACTTACTGAGGCAAATGGGATTGAGTGATACCGGCAAAAAGTTGGTCAAAAATTTTTCTTTAGGGATGCGACAACGCTTGGCAATTGCGCAAACCTTGATTAGTCATCCGGAGTTGTTGATTTTAGATGAACCAATCAATGGATTAGATCCAGCTGGAATTATTGAAATCCGGACCATCATTCAACGCTTGGCTTCAGAACAAGGTATCACCGTCTTGATTTCAAGTCACATTTTGGATGAATTATCACAAGTCGCAACTGATTATGGCATCTTGCATCATGGTCAATTGATTCAAGAATTATCCCAGGCGGAATTGGCAGAAAAGACGCGCCGCTACGTTGACTTGGTCGTGGATGATGCCAAGCAGGCGGTCGTGGTCCTTGATCAAATGGCGATCACTGATTATACAGTTAGTGATGCGCATCGCTTACAGATTTTTGCTGCGGTTTCAGTACCGGAACTCACGCGACAATTGGTTGCAGCCGATATTGCCGTTGAGCGGATTGGGATGACCAATCAGAAGTTAGAAGATTATTTTATGAGCGTAACGGAGGGGTAAGGCATGTTAAACTTATTGAGAGCTGAACGTTTGAAGTTGCAAGGTGGTCGCAAATTTTGGTTGGTCGTTGGCTTAGTCATCATTTTACCGATTTTTCAATTGTTGAATAGTCTGTCTAAGAATCACTATCAGGGTGGCTTAACGTTGCAGGTTGATCAAGTGGTCAATGGTGCCAGTGCTGTGTTGATGTCGTTGAAGAGTAACCTACTGATTTTACTCCTGTTTTGTGCCTTTATCAGTTTTTATATTGGTGAGGAATTTGAGACTGGCACGATTCGCAACCCCTTATCGCTTGGCACGAGTCGTTTGAAGTTTTATTTGACTAAATTAGCTGTCGCACTTGGGCTTACCGCGCTGACCGTAATCGTTGTCACGGGAATGAGTATGGTAGGCTATGGCTTGGTTTTTGGTTTTGGTAAAATGGCAGGTGTCACAAGTTATGGCGTGTATTTTTGGCTAGTACTAGTGACGTTATTTAGTTTGTTGGCTGCGGGGGTTGCAGTGTATGTGGCCATCAGTTTTATGACACAGAAAATCGGGTCAGCACTCATCTGGTCATTTGTATATACGATTGGCATGGGCTTAGTACCAGGCGTTTTTCAGAAGATTAACGGGTTAGAATCGGTGACTTGGTGGTTCACTGAAAGCTATCTATTTTATGTTAATTTCACGCGCCCGCAAGTGTTAGACTTGGTACCGAAGATGTTACTGGTGAGCTGGCTTACCATTTTAATTGCCAGTTTGATCGGTTATCAATGGTTTAAGCGGTCGGATATTAAATGAGTTTTTAAGAAAGCGGTGCGGAGTTGGCGACAATTTTAATTATTGAAGATGATGCGGCGGTCCATGCTTTATTGACTGAGACCTTGACTAGTCATCACTATCAGGTGCTCAGTGCTTATTCTGGTACGGAAGGCTTGCTGGTTTTTAAACAACAACCAGTCGACTTAATTTTATTGGACTTGATGTTGCCTGGATTACCGGGTGAGCAAGTGATTCGGCAATTGCGCACGACTTCAATGGTGCCGGTGATTGCGTTGTCAGCTAAAGTCGATCAAGCTTCTAAGTTAGATTTGTTGACCCATGGGGCGGACGACTATATCACGAAACCTTTTGAAATTGATGAGCTATTGGCGCGAATAGCAATTCAGTTGCGTCATCACACCGAACCAGCCACGTCGCAAACGATTTTGCGTTATCAGGATTTGTGTGTCAATTTAGAGACGCGGGCAGTCACGGTCGGCGATGCGCCGATAGCGCTAACGAGTCATGAATTTGACATTTTAACCGTTTTGATTCGACATCCGCATAAAGTATTTAGTCGGGCGAATTTGTATGAGAGTGTCTGGCAGGAGGCCTATTTGGCTAACGATAAAACGGTGAATGTTCATGTTAGTCATTTGCGGTTAAAATTGAACAAGTTTGGTGCGCACTATATCCAAACGGTCTGGGGCATTGGATTTAAATTAGTCTAGGAGGAGGTACCGATGGTCGGTTTGCTGATTGTTGCTGGAATGATAATCCTTGGTTTGGTTAGTTATTTGTGGTTATTAAAGCGCCAGATTCGACGCCTAACTGCCGCAGTTCCTCAGTTACCGGATCACGCCCGCCATGGTGGTCGCCTATTTTTAACATTTCGTGAGCGTAACTTGATCAACTTAATTACGGCGTTAAATACGATGGTTACAGCGTTTGAACAAGAAAATAGTCATAGTCGGCGAGCAGAGCGGCAACTCCAATTAGCCATAACTGGTTTATCACATGATTTACGAACCCCATTGACAGCCATTAACGGGTACGTGCAGCTACTGCAACAGACCACTGATCCGGTCAAACGGCAACGCTATTTGGTGATGATACAACAAGGTGTTTCGAAGCTGATGACGATGACCGATGAATTCTATGATCTGACACGGTTGGAAGGTCGGCAGAAACAGCTGAAAATTGTACCGTTGGCGTTGAATGAGCAAGTCGAAAGTGAATTTTTAAGCTTTTTTGACCAATTTGATCAGCGTCACTTACGAGTGACTTTTCCGAGTGAGTCGGTGTTAAGGCGGGTGCAGGGGGATCCGGAGTTATTGACGCGGGTGCTACAAAATATCATTCAAAACGCCCTACGTTATGCCGCCCATCAAGTCGAAATCAGCTATCAGTTCAGTGGTCAACAAACCTGTTTACGGGTGAAAAATGACATCAAATCCACAAACCAGTTGGCAATTCAGCACGTCTTTGATCAATTTTACACGGCTTCCAGCAGTCGAACGAATCCGGAATCTAGCGGTTTAGGCCTTTATTTATCCAAGCAATTAGTCACGGCGATGGGTGGCGAGCTCACCGCAGATTTGACAGCGGGCTGGTTCACGATTCAATTAGCCTTACCGACTGCGCTTAGTGACCAACCTCGACGTCAAAAAAGTGTCAAAACTAGCCCAAAATCGGCTAGCTAATACTGAATTAATCGTGTTAAAATCCAAGTCCACTTGATGTGGGCTTTTTTGCTTTGATTCGGAAACTTTCGTGACTAAAACGATCGTGACCACTTCCACGGGACGGCGTGCTAAGCTGGCGATAAGTTGGGGTGATAAGCAACGAAGTGGGGGCATCAACATGAGTTATTTGGAATTAAAGGCGATTCATAAATCATATTATATTGGCAAAACCGCTTATCCGGTGTTAAAAGGGATTGATTTGAGTTTTGACTTGGGTGAGTTCGTGACAATTTTGGGAGAATCAGGTGGCGGTAAATCAACTTTGATGAATATTATCGGCGGCTTGGATCGTGATTTTGACGGGAGTGTCAGCGTTCATGGTCAGCCACTTGATCATCATCATGATCGCCAATTGGATCGTTATCGCCGTGAAACTGTCGGTTATATTTATCAAGCTTATAATTTAATCAGTCATTTGACCGTCTTGGATAATGTCATGTTATCACTGGATATGACCAAACTTTCACATCAGGCGCGAATGAAACGCGCGCGTGGTTTGCTCAATCAAGTTGGGCTGACTGACCAGCTCAAAAAATATCCGAGTCAGTTATCCGGTGGGCAAAAGCAGCGTGTTGCGATTGCGCGGGCGCTGGCGAGTGATCCACAGATTATTATTGCGGATGAGCCGACGGGTGCCTTGGATTCCCAAAATACTAAAGAAGTGTTAGCAATCTTACAAAAAATTGCGGCCAATGGACGGTTAGTCATTTGTGTGACTCATTCAACGACGGTTGCCCATGCTGGGACGCGCATCGTCCAATTAACCGATGGCAAAATTACCGATGATCAAGTCATTCAGGCTGCGGCCAAACCGACAACGCATCGGGCAAAGTTAGCCGCGCGCACGTTGCCTTGGCGAATTTCACTCAGTACGGCGTTTAAGCATTTGCGGCATACTTGGAGTTGGAATACGTTAATCGTGTTGGGCACGGCGATTGGCTTGTTTGCTGTGATGTTATTTAATGGCTTAGGTAATGGGCTGAAAGGTTATATTAACCATCAGATAAATGCCTTGGTCGATCCGCAATCCATTACGGTGATGCGCTACGTTGACAGTGCGAAGGCCCAAGAGGAACAATTTGCGGCACAAGCTGATCCGAGTGAGGCCGGCAGTGTGGCAACGCACATGCCAACCTTTTCAAATGCGCAGGTGACCGAATTGAAAGATGTGTCGCATGTGGTTAAAGTGGAACCTGGGATTGCGGCGAGTGATGCGATGATCACAATTGGTAAGACCAGCTATTCGGCACCCCAGTTAACGACTTGGACGAGTACCGACCAACCGTCAACTTTGAAAGCTGGGCATCTTGCGGGTAACAATCAAATTGTCATTGATAAGAGTTCGATTGCGCAGAAGTGGTCGTCGAAAAACTGGCGGCAATTAGTTGGACAAAAAGTGACGGTCGCTTATCACACTTTGAATAATCAGAATCGGCTAGTTACCGTTCAACGTCAATTGACCGTGGCTGGGATTGCGGATGCGTCGACTGGTGCCGGGCTCAATGCCGTCAATTACCAGACGATGCAATCCATGCGTGCCGCGGCGAAAGTCAACACGCAACCAACTTTTGTGACGGTCCGGATCAATGGCCGTCGTCAAAATGAACCGGTCGTGAGTGCCATTAATCGCTTGAAGACGGCTGGCAAACAACAATTTGCCGCAACAAGTATTTCGTCAGCCTTGGATACAGTCAATACTTACGTTAATTTAGCCACCACCGTGCTGGCGGCGATTGCGGGTATTTCGTTATTAGTTTCAGCGTTGATGATCATTGTGACCATGTTTATGTCGGTCAGTGCCCGTATGAAAGAAATTGGAATTCTACGGTCATTGGGTGAAAGTCGACGCGATATTCGGCGGTTGTTTACTAGTGAAGCACTGATGTTGGGGGTGTTTAGTGCAACACTGGCAACCGGGCTAGCTTATGGATTGGGTAGTACATTCAACCACGTGTTGTATCGAATTGCAGGGTACAATTTGGTTCAGATTCAGTTTAGCAATGTGATCAGTATTTTCATCATTGCGTTACTGATTGCTTGGCTAGCCGCAATTTTACCGGCTCGTCGCGCGGCTCGCTTGAATCCAATTACGGCTTTAGCCGCTGAATAGTAATCAGCTATCTGTGACAACTATCTTAGAAGATTTGGAATGGTTATTAGTTGTAGTAGACAAGCTACCACAATAAAAGCAATCAGGCACACTCAGCTTATTTACCGAATGTGCCTGATTGCTTTTATTGTGCGTTTTTTAAAGTTTCAATGTCTATTTTGCCCATTTGCAACATCGCTTGAATCTGAGCAGGCGTCTGAGTCAGTTCGGCCATTTGCTTTGGCACGATTTGCCAGGAGACGCCAAATTGATCTTTCGCCCAGCCACACTGTTCAGCTTCGGGAACGTGTGAGAGTCTTTCCCAATAATAATCAATTTCTTGCTGGTCAGCGCATTCGATCGTGAATGAGATGGCTTCATTAATTCTGAAGCTGGGACCACCGTCTAGTGCCATAAACCGTTGCCCATTCAGATTGAAGATGGCGGTCAATACTTTACCGGTCATGCCTTCGAAATGCTGATCAAGCGTGCTATCAGGATAGTGAGTAATAGACTCAATGGTTGAGTTTGGAAAGACGGTGACGTAGTAATTAATCGCTGTTTCACAATTGTTGTCGGCGAACCAGAGACTGGGAACGATTTTGTTCATTTGGAAACCTCCATCAGGGTTATTTTGCGCTAAGTGTACCGAATATTGTAATCGAATTCAAACATTTGCAGTGAATGGTCGAAAAGTGGCGTGCTTGGTCGCATATTCTGTCAATTTGGTGATTTTGTCGGTGCTAAATTCAATAATCGAGACACCATCGAAATCGGTCGTGGTGTCAGCTTCGCTTGCTTTAAAGTACCATTCGACCACGGCCAAGTTATCATTTAACCAACCTAATCGCTGAATGTCCCAGGCAAGGACGGTCTGATGGGGCAACTGATGGTCAATCCATTGTTGCAACTCATCGATGCCATGGTAAGTTGCCCCGTAACATTCCCGATAGTGACAGTTGTTAGTGAAAAAAGTCGTTAAGGTTGGAAATTGCTTGGTGAGCCAGCAATTAAAATACTGACGAATCAGTTGTTCTTTCGCTAGCATGTTTTGCGCCTCCCACTGGGAAATTTTGCTGGATCAAGTCGGTTAAAATCTGAATGCCACGTTCAAAGCGAGCCGTGGATTCATACGAAAAACTCAGTCGGATGTACTGATTGGGTTTGAAATCGTAAATATTGCCGGGATTAAAGAGGACATTTTGTGCAGTTGCTAAATCAAAGAGTTTTGGAATGTTGATCCGATCCGCCAAACGAATCCAGAGATAAAAGCCGCCAGTTGGCGCTTGCCAAGTGGCGATGCCGTTACCCCAGTATTTTTGTAAAATTGCTTGCGCTGCTGCCGCTTTCTTAGTGAGTACGGCCCGAAAATGAGCTTGATAATTATCATAGTCCGGATCAGCTAATATTTCAGCGAGCACTAATTGGGATAGTGAACTGGCGCCATAGTCGGTTTGCATGCGGACGTCGGTCAAACGGTCGATGACGGGTTTAGACGCCACTGTCCAGCCGAGTCGCAAGCCAGGAGCCAACGATTTTGAAATACTTCCGAAATAGATAACATTTCCGGCAGTATCTAATGCTTTTAGCGGTTGTGGGGGTTGTTGTTCAAACCAAACGTCTTGATAGGCGGCATCTTCCAAGACAGGAATCTGGTGTTCTTGAGCATACGTCAGCAATTGTTGGCGGCGGTCGGCACTCATCACAATACCAGTTGGGTTGTTAAAAGTGGGGATCGTATACATAATCGCTTGCGAGTCTTTCGCGGGAGGCGTCATTTGCCAATAAGCCATTCCTTGGTTATCCATCGGGACCCCCGATAAATGGGTGTTGGCGGACTGGAAGACTTGAAGCGACTTCACATAAGTTGGGGCTTCCGTATAGATTGTGGCGTCTTTGGGAAATAAGGAAACGGAAACGAGCTGTAAGGCTTGCAGTGACCCTGAGGTGATCAAAATGTTTTCAGGTTGCGTGTGAATCCCAACTTTTGCGAGATGGCGTGCTAATTGTTCACGCAGCGCAAGAATTCCAGCTGGCTCGGTATAGTTCAAGCTGGTGAGGGTGTTGCCTAGTTTAGCCAAGGCTTTTTGGAATAACTCGCGTGGAAACTGTTCAGGGGCAGGCTCACCGGTACTGAGTCGAATCACGGCGTCCGTTTCAAATTGATTGATCTTTTGAATCGCCGACGTATTCGGTTTAAATTGTCCGGCTTTGACGTATTGCGACCAGTTAACGTGTTCGGCAAGTAAACTGGACCAGTGATTTCCTGAAACGGTCATTCCAGAACCGGGATTGCTCGTAATTAGACCGACGGCAATCAAATCGTCGAGGGCAGTGATGAGAGTACTACGATTGACGCCAAACTGCGCGGCTAACTTGCGTTGTGCGGGTAGCTTGGCTCCCATCGGCCACTCACCACTAGCGATAGCGTGCTGAAAGTAGGTTGTAATTTGTTGATAAATTGGTGTGCTAGCAGTTTTATCAGGCTGCCAGTTCAGTTGGATTTCTGACATGTGGACCTCCTAAATGGTTGGGCTGAAAGTTTAAAATTGGTTGGGGACAAACCTAATTAACTCCATTATAATCATCTCATGAGTTAAAGCCAGTTAAGTGATACGGTATTTTCAATGACTGAATTGGTTGGATTGGAGCTGGAAATTTAATGCAAGTCTTTTTACAAGGATTATTATTTGGCATCGCGTATATTGCGCCGATTGGGATGCAAAATTTATTTGTTGTTTCGACGGCAATTGAACAGCCACTGAAGCGGGCACTACAAGTTGCCTTAATTGTGATTTTCTTTGATACGTCACTGTCGATAGCTTGTTTTTATGGGGTTGGTAAACTATTACAAACGACGCCGTGGCTAGAATTGGCCGTGTTATTGGTGGGAAGTTTACTGGTCTTTTACATTGGCTGGGGCTTAGTCCACCAAAAGCAAGTGGAGATGGGAACCATGGCAACGACCTTTTCTTATAAGGCTGCTGTGGTGACCGCTTTCTCCGTTGCTTGGTTAAATCCACAAGCCTTGATCGATGGCTCGGTTTTATTAGGCGCGTTTCGCGTGTCACTACCAGCTGAACTGACCCACTTTTTCATGTTAGGGGTCATTATCGCGTCAATTGTTTGGTTCATTGGGTTGACAGGGTTAATTAGTAAATTTAAACATTTAATGCAACCCAAAGTACTGCTATGGGTGAATCGCGTCTGTGGCATCGTGATTATTTTATATGGTGTCAAGCTTTTGGCGACGGCCGTGACTAAAATATAGTTGCAGACCAGCGCCACAATCGGTATGCTAGTCGTATTGGATTTTTTGAGTAGAAGGGAACGATTAGCACATGCAAATTGCCGGTTTTGGCGTGGAAGCCTGGTTAAATGAGACTGAAAAAACGGCGACGACTGACATCAGTCAAAGCTCGATTGCCGCGTTGACGATGCAAGAGGTCGTTGATTTAGATGGTCACCACGGGCAGCAATTTTATCAGCAGTTAAACCAATCGCGCTTGGATTACGGTTGGATCGAAGGGTCACCGGCATTTAAAAAGTTGGCCAGTGAGTTATACCAACACGTCCCAGCCGCAAATATCTTACAGACAAATGGGGCAACTGGGGCTAATCATTTGGCCATTTATAGTTTGCTAAACCCCGGTGATCACGTGATTGCCTTGTATCCGAGCTATCAGCAGCTCTATGATATTCCGAAGTCATTAGGCGCAACTGTTGATTATTGGCATATACATGAGTCGCAACAGTGGCTGCCAGATATTGCGGAACTAGAAAGCTTGATTCGGCCGGATACGAAAATGATTTTGCTGAACAATGCTGTGAATCCGACTGGGAGTCTATTGGATGAGGCATTATTGAAACGAGTTGTTGCGTTGGCACGCAAAGTTGGCGCCTATGTTTTGGCGGATGAAGTCTATGAGCCACTGGATGGCACGCCATTTGTGTCCATTGCGGACTTGTATGAAAAAGGCATTGCTATCAACAGTTTATCAAAGACTTATTCGGTACCCGGCATCCGGATCGGTTGGACCGCAACACAGTCAATGGAACTCGCTGAGATTTTTCGGAAGTATCGCGACTATACGATGATCTGTGGTGGCGTGTTCAACGATCAGTTGGCGGTCTTGATTTTGCAACACCGGGCGGAGATTCTAGCGCGCAATCGCGAAATTGTTAATCGCAATCTTAAAATTTATACTGATTGGGTGATGCAAGAACCCCGTGCTAGCTTAATTGCACCCCATGGCATTTCAGTTTCATGTCTCAAGTTAGACTTGCCAGTTGCGGATGAGCTTTTCTGTCGGGAACTTTTAGCGGAGACTGGCGTGTTGCTAGTGCCGGGGTCGCGGTTTGACTTGCCCGGCCACGTGCGCTTAGGCTATTGTACGCAAACAGCTACGCTTAAACGCGGGTTAACTTTATTGAGTGCCTTTTTACGGCGTTATGACGATTAAAAATTAATAGTTATGCAATTTATTAGTCAATTTATACAAACGGACAACGTATAAATTGGCTTTTTTGCGTGGAAGCGTAGTTTGCCCAGTGAATATTTGCTATAATAGGCTCATAATTATCAAGGGAGGTTTCGTGAATGAAAAAGACTGATCGACAAGCGGCGATTGAGCAATTGATCACCCAATATCCAATTGCCACGCAAGAAGACTTGATGGCCCGCTTAAAGGCCGAGGGTATCGCCGCGACGCAGGCTACGATTTCGCGGGACATCCGTGAGATGCAGATTGTGAAGTCACCAGATGATCGTGGGCGGTCACGTTATACGATTTTTAAAGCTAGCAATCAAAATGAGCAGGATCGTTTATTTGAAAGTCTACACGATGTGGTGACTGGCGTTGACCGGGTTGAATTTATGACAATCATCCATACATTGCCTAGTAACGGGAACTTGTTAGCTGCAATTATTGATGATTTGAATTTGCCAGAAGTTGCGGGGACTTTGGCGGGACATGATACGATCTTTATTGTGAGCCCCAGCGTTGAAGTGGCCAAATCTTTACAGTCGTTGATTATGGCGCATGTGCAAACTGATGATGACTTATAACTGAAAGACACCGTTTACTAGGTGTCTTTTTTGCATTCGACTGTTTTTCAAGGTATAGTTGAGTTAAAGATAAGGTATATGGAAGGCGGTGGAATGATGAAATATACGAAAAAGCGGTCGGAACGTAAGAATCAAAAGCAACGTGACGCAACCTTTGAAAAGTTTAAGAAACAACAAAATGAACTAAATGCAAATCGGCGTGGTGTTCGTCGTAAATAAGAGTTTGAGACAAACGGGTCTCAAACTTTTTTTGTCGAAAAAAGTTAGCTGCAAAACTAGCGACATCCGGAGACGGCGAGTAATCAGTTGTAATTGTTTTTGAAGATTTTATCAAGGTTTTGCCGATAGTCTTAGCCTAATCGGATTTATGATACAATAATTGCAACGATTAAGTCAGGTCGAGGCATCCACAGCAAAGTGGTGGTGCGTGCTGGGTCCTTTGGTGTCCGACTGAACAAGGGGAAGATTATGCAGAAAAATGGTTTTTGGGCCACCATCAAAGATGGTTTTCACGTCGTTGGTCAGTGGCTAAAGCCTTACTGGCAAAGCTTTTCAGCTGCTTTTGGATATCAATGGCACCGACTACAATTGACACGTTGGCTGATTATTGTCATTTTAAGTGCCATCTTGGTCGTGAGTGCTTATTTAACGTTCGAAGCAAAAACAGCTAAGGTCGGTAATTTACAGGCTGAATTAGAAAAAACAACTGAGATTTTCGATAAGGATAACAAGAAGGCAGGATCACTGTACTCGCAAAAAGGGACATATGTTCATTTGGATGCCATCTCAACGAATTTGCAGAATGCTGTTATTTCAACGGAAGATCGCAACTTTTATCGTGAACATGGTTTCTCAATTAAAGGAATTGGCCGTGCAGGTGTCCTCTATATCATGAACAAGTTGTTGGGTCGCGACTATATTAGTGGCGGTGGGAGTACTTTGACGCAACAGTTAGTCAAGAATGCTTACTTAACTCAGCAGCAAACATTTACCCGGAAATTACGCGAAATTTTCTTATCGATCGAAGTCGAAAACGTCTATAGTAAGAGCCAAATTTTGGCGATGTATTTGAACAATGCTTACTTTGGCCATGGTGTTTGGGGTGCAGAAGATGCTGCCGAACGTTACTTTGGGGTGCATGCTTCAGAACTGAGTGTGGATCAAGCCGCAACTTTAGCTGGGATGCTGAGTTCACCAAGTGGCTATGATCCGATCACTCATCCGAAAGCGTCGACTGCCCGACGCAATGTCGTCCTGAATAACATGGTTAATAATAAGAAGTTAAGTCAAAGCGAGTATCAACTGTATTCGAAAAAAGCGATGAACTTAACGGATAATTATCACTATGAAAGTGGTTATAATTATCCTTATTACTTTGACGCCGTGATTAGTGAAGCAATTAATAAATATGGGTTGACTGAGTCTGATATTATGAATCGTGGTTATAAGATTTATACATCGTTAGACCAGGATGACCAAACACAAATGCAAAATTCGTTCAAGGATAGTACCTTATTCCCAGCAGACGCTGAGGATGGCACGAAGGTCCAAGGTGCGTCAGTCGCGGTTGATCCGTCGACTGGCGGCGTGCTCGCCGTGGTCGGTGGGCGTGGTAAACACGTTTTCCGCGGTTTCAACCGAGCCACGCAGATCAAGCGCCAACCAGGGTCGACCATCAAACCGTTGGCCGTTTATACGCCCGCGTTGACGGCTGGTTATACCTATGATTCAAACCTCTCTAACAAGCAACAAACGTTTGGTGGCAATAAATATGCCCCCAAAAATTATGATAATGTTTATTCCACGTCGGTACCCATGTATTCGGCATTAGCTCAGAGTATGAATATTCCGGCAGTGTGGTTGCTCAATAAGATTGGTGTTAATAAGGGTTATCAGTCGGTCAAAAAGTTTGGCTTACCCGTGACAAAGGGTGACGATAACTTAGCACTGGCCTTGGGTGGTTTGACTACTGGCGTCTCCCCAACGCAAATGGCGAGTGCCTATACGGCGTTTGCTAATAACGGGAAGGAAACGACATCCCACTTTATTACTAAAATTGTCGATGCTAGTGGCAAGACGATCGTTGATAACACGAATACGAGTTCAAAGCAGATCATGTCAGCTAAGATTGCCAAAGAAATGACTAGTATGATGCTGGGTGTCTATAACAGTGGGACTGGGGCAGCCGCGAAACCATATGGCTACACGATTGCTGGGAAGACTGGGAGTACCCAAGCTGATTATGCCACTGGCTCTGGTACGAAAGACCAGTGGATGATTGCTTATACACCAGACGTGGTCGTCACGACCTGGATTGGCTTTGATACGACTAATAGTACCCATTACTTGAAGAGTTTGTCTGAAAATCAACTCTCGTCACTTTTTAAGAATGAAATGACCAACATTTTACCGAATACAAAAGGGACGAGCTTTGGAACCCAGGATGCGTCGACCTTGGCACAGCAAGGCTCAGCTAACTCGTCGTCGGGAAGTTCATCTGCAATTTGGAACAATGTTGAGGACAGTGCTGGTAAAGTCGGTAAGGCCGTCAAAGATACCGCCAAGAATTGGTTCTCACAGGCAAAGAAAATGTTTGGGAACTAGTGCTTGTGCTATTCAAGGGCTTTCAAAAATGCTAAAATAATGAGGACACATACTCGAGGAGGAACTTAATCATGGCCGTAAATATTTATGACACTGCAAACACGTTAGAACAACAATTACGCGAAACCAAGGAATTCAAAGAATTAAAGACAACCTATGATGCAATGAAAACCGATAAAGCTGCCTTTGACTTATTTAAAGATTTCCAAGAAATTCAGATGCAATTATCACAAAAGCAAATGAATGGCGAAGAACTCACCGATGATGAAGTTCAAAAGGCCCACGATTTAGCAGACAAAGTTGGCAATGTCGATGCAATTAAAGCTTTGATGGGTAAGGAACGAAATTTGAACCAGCTCATGAATGATTTGAACCAAATCATTACAAAACCTGTTCAAGAATTATATCGCGACTAATTCAATTAAGGTCCTGAGAGACAATGGCGAAACTTTTCGTGATTGTCTCTTTTTTCGTAAGGAGGAGAAAATGAAATTTATCCATGCAGCGGACTTACATTTGGATACACCGTTTCAAGGCTTAACTGGTTTACCAGCTGAGTTACAACAACGAATATTAGCGGCACCGTTAGCGAGTTTAGAACGATTGGTTGATTTGGCACTCGCAGAAAAAGTGGATTTTGTCCTATTGGTCGGCGATTTATTTGATCGAGCGCAACAAAGTGTGCAAGCCCAAGCCGCATTGATGGTGCAATTGGAACGCTTGAATGCTGCACAGATCCCAGTAATTTTATCCTTTGGGAACCACGATTACCAGCCAGATGACGCCGATTGGCATTTTCCGGCGAATGTCCATGCCTTTGGGTCACAAGTTGAAACGGTGACGTTGACCACGGCGGCACAAACTAAAGTTGCAATTACTGGTTTTAGCTATGCGCAACGGTGGTTAACCACGTCCATGGGCGGGCAATTCCCACTCAAAATGACTGATGCCGACTATCAGATTGGTATGTGGCATGGTCAAACGGGAACAGCCGGTGACCATTATGCGCCATTTAGTGTGGGCGAACTATTGCAGAAGCACTATGATTATTGGGCATTGGGGCACATCCATCAACGGCAAGAATTAAATGCGATGCCGCCAATTGAGTATCCGGGCAATTTACAAGGTCGTCAGCGCAATGAAACTGGTGAAAAGGGTTGTTTATTGGTGACGAGTACTGCAGATCATCAGTTGAAACCAGTTTTTAAATCACTAGCAACCATTATTTGGCAAGATTGGACGCCGACACTGACTAGCGAACTCTCGCGGTCAGCACTATTAACGCAACTGACGGATCAGCTCAACACAACGATGACGACGCCCACACAGCTAGTGAACATTCAGTTGCCAGCGACGTGTCAGTTGACCGCTGATGCTGAGTTAGCTTGGTCGCAAGGGGCCTTACTACACCAATTGCAGGCAGCTACTGATGGCAAAAATTGGTGGCCAGTGGCGTTGCAACGGCCATCGACGACTGAATCGACCGCTTTAAGTTTTGATGGCGCAGCTGAAACTTGGGAACAAGTGGGGCAAAATGTTGTGACGACCGAACAAGTTGCGGTGTTAGCGGACCGTTTATTGGACGAACCATTTTTGACGGCAGCTTTGTTGGAAGACATGACGTCAGCGCAATGGCAGCAACGAGTCTTAACGTTGCTAACTGATCATTATCAGCTCACTAGGCAAAAGGATGGTCCAGACGATGCAGATTAGAAAAATTGAAATTGCCGGTTTTGGTAAGTTTAAAAATGCCAGTTTTGAATTTGGTGCTGGTTTACAGGTCATCTATGGCGTCAATGAATCAGGCAAGTCGACACTCCGGGCATTTATTCTGGGTATGTTGTTTGGCTTTCCTTCCCGCCGACAGCGATTAGCCCGTTATGAACCCAAGCAAACGAGTCAGTATGGCGGTAGTTTGGAATTAGTGGTTGAGGGGCAGACGTACCGGTTAACGCGGCTTGGCGATCAACCTGCAACGTTGTTCAATCTCAGCACACAGCAACCTCAACCCCTGGCACTATTGGAAAAATGGTTAGCACCTTACGATGAAATAAGTTACAAACAGCTGTTTACGTTTAATCAGGCGGAATTAACGGCACTCAAAACGTTAAGTGCGACAGAATTAAACCGGCAACTACAACAAGTGGGAACCCTCGGAAGTGCTGCTTGGCGTGAAACGGCGGCGCAACTGCGGCAGTCCGCGGATGAATTGTATAAACCACGTGGTCGCAAACCGGCTTTAAATCAAGTTTTACAACAGTACCAAGTGCTGAAAGAACAAGTGCAGACCGCACAACAACGTTATCCGGAATACCAACAACTACAAACTAAGATAGAACAACTTTCGGCTGATAAGAGTCGCCTGACACGTCAGTTGGCTAGTCTGACTGCCGAACAACAGCAGTTAGCCAATTTGCGGAATGAATGGCCGGTTTATCAGCAACTTAAACAGTTGCAAGCGACATCCAAGCCGGCGACGACTTTAGCTACTGGGACATCAGAAAAATTCGCCACGTTATCGCAAACCCAAACCGAATTGCAACACAGTTTGGCTAGTGCACGCCAACAACTTACGCAGCAGCCGGTCGATGAAGGGTCCAAGGGCGTCCTCGGGTTCTATGTGGCGCACCAAGAAAAGTTTGACGATTTAGAGCGCCAATTGCCAGCGTTACAACAAAACTGGGGCCGTTATCAGACCTTGGCTAGTCAAGTGAAACAAACACAAGCGACTTATGATGAACAGCTGGCGGCCCATCCAGAACTGAGTGCTAGTTTATCGCCTAATCGGCAGGCTGGCATTGACGCCTTAAAAGTACGGCTGGCCACAGACAATGCGGCAAGTACCAGAACACGGCCGCAGCAGTCAGGCTCAGCTACACGTCAAATTGCCGGTTTTGATTGGCGCTTGCTTGCTGGGGGCCTCGGCTTAGTTGCGGGGGTGATTTTACCGCTAGGTGCGTTCAAATGGGTCTTAATGTTGGCTGGTTTAGGACTACTAGGCTGGTTTGGTTGGGAACAACTCGGTAACGGCCAGGGGACGACGCCAACTCAGAATACTGATTGGACGGCCAGCTTAAGTGCGGCAGGATTATCGCCGGATTTGGATCAGCAGGGTGCCCAACAAGCGTTAACCGCCTTAGCCGCCATTCAGCGGGCGCAAACGGCCGTAACGACGGCGCAACAACAGTTAGCGGCGCAAGCGGCAACTGTTTGGCAAGCTTTGTCGGCGTATCAATTCGCGGCTGATTGGGTGCCAGTTGACGAACAACACTTGGGAGCCAGTATCAGCCGAGTCACGGCATTCTTTGAAAAGATGCGGCAAAAACTGCAAACAGAACAATTATCTGGCGCTGATTTTGCGTACACGCAACGACAAGTCCAACAATTAACGACCCAAAGTAAAGTAGTCCAGGCGCAATTACAAGCTTTGGCAACGAGCAATGGTTATCCGGATGTAGACGCCTTAGCCAATGCGATTGCAACGCAAACGACGGCGGCAAGTAATGCGGTTAGTTTGCAACAACTAAAGACCCAATTACCAGCATCAGAGTTAGCGGACTTACAAAATTATGGGTCATTGGTAGAGCTCCAACAGGCCATCACGGTGGCTCGACAACAAGCCGCAGCTGGACAGGCTCAATTAACGCAACAAGCGGCGACCTTGGTGACAGCTCAGACGCAATTGCAACGACTGACAGAAGATGGGCGTTATACAGCTTTACGCCAACAACAAGCTAATGCACAGACGGATATTACGGTGATGGCGCGGCAATGGGTCACGCGCCAACTTGGTGCGGCTTGGATCGATCAAGCGTTACGGCGACTGACTGACCAACAATTACCAGCTATCTTAACGCAAGCCACGACCTATTTCGCGCAACTGACGGGACAGCGGTATAATGAAATCAAATTAGTCGCGGATGAACTGATGCTGACGGCGACGGATGGTACGGACTTTGCAGTGGCAGAATTATCGACAGCCACGAAAGAACAGTTTTATCTCGCGTTGCGGTTAGCCTTGATTGTTCATTTAGGCACACAAGCGCAGTTACCAATCATGATTGACGATGGGTTGGTGAACTTTGATGATCAACGTCGGCAGGCTGCTTGGCAACTGCTCAAGCAAGTCGCGGCTGATCATCAACTGCTATACTTTACAGTTGAAGCCGCAGCACTAACACAATTGCCCGCAGAGAAGATTCAGCAATTAACTTAAACTTGGAGGGGTTTTAAATGGCCAAAAAATTATTCGATTATCAGCTGGATGAAACTGTTGATGGTTTCTTCTTATTAAAAGACGCCGAAGTACGGATCGCTAAAAATGGTAAAAAGTTCTTAGCCATTAATTTTCAAGATACTTCAGGTGAAATTTCGGGGAAGTTTTGGG
Source organism: Lactiplantibacillus nangangensis (assembly GCF_005405065.1). Taxonomy (GTDB): domain Bacteria; phylum Bacillota; class Bacilli; order Lactobacillales; family Lactobacillaceae; genus Lactiplantibacillus; species Lactiplantibacillus nangangensis. The sequence continues at coordinate 80,039 of NZ_BJDI01000002.1, forward strand.
ATGCAAGTGAGCAAGATGTCGCGCATTTTCAAGCGGGACGAATTGTCCATTTAAAGGGGAAGCGTGAAAACTATCAGGGTAACCCCCAAATCAAGATTCAACAGATGCGCCTCACGCAACCGGGTGAGCCACAAGACGTGCAACAATTTGTGGAACACGCGCCGATGAATGTGGCGGCCATGGAAGAGGAGCTTAATCAGTTTGTCTTTGAAATTACGGAGCCAAACTGGAATCGCATCGTTCGACATTTATTAAGCCATTTCCATGACGCGTTCTTCAGCTATCCAGCGGCAAAAAAGAATCACCATGCCTTTGCAGGCGGCTTGGCCTTTCACACGTTATCCATCTTACGGTTAGCCAAGTCAGTCGCTGACGAGTATCCGCATGTCAATCGGTCCTTGCTGTACGCTGGGGCCATTTTGCATGACATGGGTAAAACGATTGAAATGTCTGGCCCCGTCTCAACAACTTATACGTTGGCCGGAAATTTGGTTGGTCACATTGTATTGATTGATGAGCAGATCGTCAAGGCTTGCCAACAATTGAAAATTGATGACCAAGCGGAATCAGTCTTGATTTTGCGGCACATGATTTTGGCGCACCATGGCTTACTGGAATATGGGTCACCAGTGCGGCCACATGTGATGGAAGCCGAAATCTTACATGAATTAGACGAACTCGATGCGTCGATTCAAATGATGCAGACGTCGATCGAACATGCCGAACCGGGCAGCTTTACGGAACGAATCTTTGCGATGGACGGTCGGAACTTCTATCGGCCAACGCATGATGATACAAAAGGTGAATTAGACACTGACAAGTAGGACTTAACTAAGTTCGTGAAACTAAAAAAGGTCCCGTAATTACATCTTGTAATTACGGGACCTTTAAGCTAGCGTTCATAATCTCATGAAAAGACTAAGGCACTAATTAATTTAGTTAGAACTTGAAGAAGATGAGGTTGAAAGGTATGAAGATAAGATATCTTTCAAATCTTTATCCTTGATCGAAACATTCCCAGATTTGAGAACTTTAGCAACAACGTTATGCAAGACAGTTGAGTCGCTCATATCATTGTCGTAGATTTGTTTCTTCAAATCAGCAGTGTGATCAGACATCTTACCCTTACCAGGGTTCTTGATCATCCGGATAATTTCGTAACCGTCGCTGGTCTTAACAGCAGAAGTGGTGTATTCACCATTCTTCAACTTGAAGGCAGCAGTTAAGAACTTAGAAGAGTAGCTGGTGTTAGTGTTATCAAAGGCTGATAATTTACCACCATTGCTCTTTGAGTTGGAATCAGTTGAATACTTCTTAGCTAACTTCGTAAAGTTGGCTTCGCTAGAATCCTTCTTCAATTCCTTTAAGACGTCGTCAGCAGTTGAACTCTTGGCAACCAAGATGTGTTGAACAGTCACTTTAGGTTCGTAAGATTTCCATTGCTTCTTTAAAGCAGCGTCGGTAACCTTAGCTTTGTCTTTAACGGCTTCTTTTAATAACAAGTTCGAACGAATTTGTTCCTTAAAAGTCTTAGTCGTTAAACCGTTTTGTGATAAGACGGTTGAGAATGAAGTCCCATATTGGGATTTGTAAGTATTGTATTGCTTAGTAACTGTCTTATCTGAAACTTTTTTACCGTAGTCTTTTTCAAGCACTTTGTTCAAGATCATCTGTTGTAAGACTTGCTTACCGGATGAAGTGCCTTTCATACTACTGTAATATTCGCTTTCGGTGACTTTACCACCGGAAGTCGATGCAACTGTCTTGCTACCGCAACCGGCTAAGGTAAAGACCATTAAAACACCGGCGAGCGCAATAAGCCATTTTTTCATTCCTCTAACACATCCTATTCTTAAATAGTTCTGCTCTAGCAGACTTACCAGACTACTATACCATAACTCTGTTCGCTTCTGCAGGGTGATGGAAATCTTTACAAAATTTTCAGACAATTCACACGGTCTTCATAAAATTTACCATAATCATTGATCAAAGTTAATGAAAGCCGAATGTAAAGTCAGTAAACTAAAAGTCGATGGTTGCCGCTTCCGGTTGTTGTTGAGTGCATGCGGGCGGGGACCGGGTCAAGCCTGAAAAACGTCTTGACCCTCGTTTGGAAGTTTCGCTAAATCCGCAAATCTTCCGAACGGTCCGTGGTGTAAGACCGGAAAAGCGCCGGTCAAACGCCATCCACACACCCGATGCACTCAACAACAACCTACAGCTAGCCAACTACTTTTAATAATTAATCAGTTTTTTTAGATTTAGTGGCGTCAGTCAGGATTGGTGTGCTGTGTCGGCTTTTAATTGAGGTAGAAGTCCGACCTTTCAACATAGTATACCGATTTTGACTGACAGCCCATACGAGTCCAGTTTAGACATCAGCAACGCTAGTATTACTGGATTTTAGACGCTTCTGACACTTTAATCCTAAATCTTCCAAACAAAAAATCGTTAAGCACCAATTTGGCTTAACGATTTGAGCTTATTCCTTTGGTGCTAGGTCATCTAAGGTCTTTTGTAAATGGTCGGCGTGTTTCTTCATAAGGGCTAAATGCGGTTCAATCTTAAATTGAAATTTGTCCACTTCAGTCGAAATGTCATCGATCACTTCACCAGCGTGGGCGAGTTGGACGCCTAAATCACTGGAAGCGTCGGAGAAGTCTTCACGCGCGGATTGTAGATTGTCTGCCGCGTCGAGGACTTCTTGGACATAGTCTTTGACGTCAGTATAGACGTCTTTGGGCGTTTTACGATTGATCAACATGTATGCGGCTAGGCTTAACCCTAAACCAGCCATACTGCGACGGAAAAATTTGGCCATAGTAGGCACCTCCTAATCGTTAATGTGCGCTTTGATGGCGTTTTGGAGCCGAGTGTAGTCGGTTTCGTCGTATTTTTTTGAATTATCTTTGAAAATCATTCGGAAATCATCTTTGTCACTGTAACGTGGAATCAGATGAAAATGAGAATGAAAAACAGATTGATAGGCCACGGCGCCATTATTATTAACCACATTCATGCCGATAATGGCATCATCTGAGGCTTTGACGGCGCGAGCAATCTTTGGAATCCGTGCAAAGACGGCGCTAGCGAGGTCGCTGTCATAAGCAAACAAATCTTGCACATGAGTCTTCGGAATCACTAAGGTATGACCAGGAGTGCCTTGTGAAATATCAAGGAATGCCTTGACCATATCGTCTTCATAGATCGTGTAACTTGGAATATCGCCTTTAATAATCTTGCAGAAAAGACAATCGTCATCAAGGATTGGTTCAAAAGCTGCCATAAGATAACCTTCTTTTTTAAAATTTAGTTCCATTATACACTAACCAATTTAAAAATGAGGGCGCTTTAGTGAGTTGACCGACCTTACTAGAAAGTTAAGTTGCGGGGCATTAGGCCTATGATATAATAGATTTCACTTAGTCCAGACAGAAAGAGGTTAGTGTAATGGCATTATCAGTTAGCCATTTAGTTGGCGGTTATTCTCAGCTACCTGTTTTAAAAGATATTAGTTTTGACGTCGCACCCGGTGAGCTAGTCGGCTTGATTGGGTTGAACGGTGCGGGTAAATCCACGACGATTAATCATATTATTGGACTGTTAACACCAATGAAGGGGACGATCACGCTAAATGGCGTTACATTAGCGAGTGACGCCCAGGCTTACAAACAACAGTTGGCGTATATTCCGGAAACGCCAGTATTATATGAAGAATTAACTTTAAAAGAGCACTTAGAAATGACAATGCTGGCCTATGGGTTAGACCAGACAGCGGCTTGGCAACGCGCCAATCAACTCTTAAAGATTTTCCGTTTAGATAATAAGTTGGATTGGTTCCCAGCAAATTTTTCAAAAGGGATGAAACAGAAAGTCATGATCGTCTGCGCATTCATCACCAACGCTAAGTTATTTATCATCGATGAACCCTTCCTTGGTCTTGATCCGTTGGCGGTTCACGACTTGTTGCAGTTGATTGCGGAAGTCAAACAGGGCGGGGCATCGGTCTTGATGTCAACCCACGTGTTGGATACGGCCGAAAAATTCTGTGACCGCTTTGTCCTGCTACATGCGGGCGAAATTCAAACGCAGGGGACTTTTGACGAAATCAAGGCTGCTTATCCAGACGCCGGCGACTCTTTGAATGATATTTATCTCAGCTTGACTGGGGTGACCCGGGATGAATGAGTTATACCAAATACGCTTATCTCGCCATTTGCGGCAAATGTTACGGTATCTACGCTTAGTTTTTAACGATCATTTTGTGATTGCGCTGATGTTTTTTGTTGGTGGTCTGGGATTAGCCTACTCGAATTGGCTAAAGACCGTTTCAGTACAGGATACTTGGATTGTCGCCATCGTCGGTCTAATCTTATGGCTGGGTCTGGCGGTGGGACGCGTGGCCACGCTACTTGAACCCGCGGATGTTGTTTTCTTGTTGCCGCGTGAACACGACTTGCATGGATATTTGGTCCATGCTTGGCATTACAGCTGGTGGCTAGCCCAGGTGGTCCAAGTCGTTTTGGTGGGATTAACGGTGCCGATCTTGATGATTGTGGCGCGTTTGTCAGGGTTGAGTTTGCTCGTTTTGTTAGTGACTCAGCTGGCGCTAAAAGACAGCCAGTTAACCGGTAGCGTGACGCGGTTGTATCGCTTAACGTTGGCGCAACGCCGCTGGTCACAACTTGGTTACTGGGTGTTAGCCTTAGTGATCATGATGTTGACTTTGTTTGTTTCCCCATGGTTAGGGGCGATCTTAGCGTTAGTTCTGGCAGGTGGCGTTCGTTGGTGGCACACACAAGTTTGGCCGCACACTGTGATTGCTTGGCGCGATGACATCAAATTGGAAGCCAATCGGATGCTTGGCATCTATCGTTTCTTTAACCTGTTTACGGATGTGCCAATGGTTCAAGGGACCGTCAAACGGCGGCGTTATTTGGATTGGCTCGTCAAGTGGGCGCCACAAAAGCAATCACAGGCGTTCAGTTATTTATTTGCCCGTGGCATGGTCCGGGGAACTGAATTCAGTGGCTTAGTGTCACGGCTAACGATTATCGGGGCAATTTTGCTGTATTTTAGCGGTCATGGCTGGTTAGCAATCGCCTTAGACGTGATTTTTATCTACTTAATTGGGTTTCAATTGTTGCCGTTTTATAAGCGATACGATAATATTGTGTTTACGCACATTTACCCGATCGACTTAAAACAGCGATTTAGTAACTTTCAACGCTTACTGACAGTTGTCTTAAGTTTGACCGGTGTCGTCTTTTTAATTGCCTTTTGGTTAAGCAACGCATCGTTAGCACAAGTCGGGATTTTACTCGTGATCAATGTAATTGAAATCTATCTCTTAGTTGCTTGGTATGCCAAGTTACGATTAGCTTAAAACGTTGTTGGCACAACGATTAAAAAGGACTTGACGCGGCCGACTTTGGTCTTTAGAATGTGATTGTTAAGTGAATTAGATTAAGCCGGTTAAATAATTTTTTTGAGAGGAGTGGGGCTGATGGATTTCGAACTTGATGATGGCTGGGATGTCTATCCAATATATGGCAATACCAATAAAGCTTTCATGGGCAAAAAAAATCAACAACGATTATTTTTGAAACGAAACGCGTCACCGTTTTTAGCGGCGCTTTCGATGGAAGAAATTACCCCGCGATTAATCTGGACAAAACGAATCTCGAGCGGAGATACTTTGACCGCTCAAGAATGGCTCAATGGTCAAACTTTAACGAAGCAACAAATGCGACTGCCTGAAGTGGCGCATTTATTGGCACGTGTGCACAATTCCAAGTTGCTTCATCGAATGTTAACTAAAGTTGGCGGTCAAGTGGTCCGCCCACATGATTTTATTCGGCAGTATTTGAGTGAATTACCAGATGATTTGCGGCACCATCCTTTGATGGCTGATGTTTTGAACAGCTTAAAGGGGACGTTACCAACGTTACCAGTTGAAGATTACCGAGTTTGTCATGGTGACTTGAATCATAAGAATTGGTTGTTATCAGACCATCGCCAGTTATATTTGGTTGATTGGGATTCGGCACGCTTCGCTGATCCAGCGTCGGATATTAGCATGTTATTATGCGAGTATGTGCCATTGGATGCTTGGCGAGATTGGTTCGCCGAATATGGTGAAACGATGACTGCTGAGTTGCAAAAACGGGTTATCTGGTATGCGAAAATTAATTTATTGCTGAATATTAAAGATAATTATTATCGTAATCAATACCATAAAATGAATCATGAAATTATCTTCTTAGAAGAGTTATCACAATATCAATTGTAGGTTTAAACAAGGTGCTGCGAGTCCCAGGCGGAATTCGCAGCGTTTTTGTTGAGATGCAGAAATAAAAGGAGTCGTAAAGCACATGCGGGTACGGAACAAACCTTGGGCACCAAAATTAATTAATGCCCATCCAGAATTGATCACGGAAACACCAACTGATTTTAAAGGAAAATGGCAAAGCCGTTTTAAGACCCCTCAGCCGCTTCAGATTGAAGTTGGGAGTGGTAAGGGTCAATTCATCATTGAAATGGCTAAACGCCACCCAGAAATCAATTATATTGCCATTGAGATTCAAACGTCAGTTATTGCGGTGATTTTGCGTAAGTTGGTCGATGAACCATTGCCTAATTTACAATTAGCTCATGCGGATGGTCAAGCTGTCACGGCCTTTTTCGAACCCAATGAAATTGATCGGGTCTACTTGAACTTTTCCGATCCATGGCCAAAGTCACGACATGCGAAACGGCGTTTAACGTACAAGTCATTTTTGGCGAGTTACGCAGAAGTTTTGAAACCCAATGGGCAAGTTGAATTTAAGACCGATAATCGGGGCTTGTTTGAATTCTCATTGACCAGTATGAATAACTTTGGGATGCAATTCGAACAAGTCTGGTTGGATTTGCATGCGGCTGTAACGCCTGAAGAAAATGTTGAAACCGAATATGAACAAAAATTCAGTCAATTCGGGCCAATTTATAAAATTATTGCAACGTTCCCAGCTGCAAAAACGGCAGATTAAGGGATTTACGGAGACTCAGAAATTGGGTCTCTTTTTTTGTGGCTAGCTCAGTTTCGGCTCTGTCGCGGAATTTAAATCTTGAAACCACAAAAATGGGTAACGCTTTCATTGCTACTGTGATAAGGTATTAGTATCAATGAAATAAGAAGAGGCTTTTAACAGATGAAGTATACACAATTAGGAAAAACTGGGATGCGTGTGAGCCGGTTAGTGCTCGGGACGATGAATTTTGGCACTCGGACGGATGAAGCGACTGCGGATGCCATTATGGACCGGGCTTTGGAACTAGGCATCAATTTTTTTGATACGGCGAACGAGTATGGTGGCTCTGGGCATCATGGTCGGACGGAAGAAATCGTGGGTCGTTGGTTCGCACAAGGTAATCACCGGCGTGAAAAAGTAATCTTAGCAACTAAATTTTATAACGATATGGAAAATGAACTGGACGGTCCCAACGATGCGCCCGGAGTGTCGGCTTATAAACTGTATCGAAGTTTGGACGCATCCTTGGCACGGTTGCAAACGGATCATATTGAGTTATATCAGATGCATCATATTGATCATACCGCTAACTGGGATGAGCTGTTTCAAGCGTATGAAAATGTCATGGCGCAAGGTAAAGTTTATTATGCGGGGTCGAGCAATTTTGGCGCGCGCCACTTAGCCTTTGCGGCCGTGGCCGCTGAAAAACGGCACTTTTTAGGCTTAGTGAGCGAACAGCATTTATATAACTTGACGCAACGCTTGCCGGAACTAGAATTACTACCAACCGCGCGTGATTTAGGTATGGGAGTCATTGTTTGGAGCCCACTGGCGAGCGGCTTGCTGGCCGATCACGCGTTGACAGTCAAAACTGGACGACGGGCGGAAAAAGCCGCCAAACTTTCACCAGCACAGCGACAACAATTTGAAGCTTATGAAGCATTGTGCCAGTCACTGGGAGAATCAGCTTCCAACGTCGCTTTAGCTTGGCTGTTACAAAATCCAGCAATCACGGCGCCGATTATCGGGCCAAGTAGTGTGGCACAATTGGAAGATGCCGTGCATGCGGTCGAGATTGAGTTATCGCCCGAAACCTTAGCGAAACTAGATGATATTTTCCCTGGTCCTGGTGGTTCAGCGCCGGAAGCTTATGCCTGGTAGCATGCAATTTGGAGATGAGCATATGCAGGACGAGTTAACTTTAATGACTTTTGATAAAGATTCTGAAGCGGTGCTAGACCCAAGTTCTGAAGGCGATTTTCAACTACCCGGAAAAGCGCTGTTGTTATTGACGGATGATGACCATTTTCAACAAATTGTGACGTACTATCATGGCGTTGAGATTGCACACTTTGACACAATCACAAAGGCTGCTCGGGTTTATCAAGTTCGAGTGCAGGGTGAAGAGATGGTGATCGCGCAAGCACCACTTGGCGCACCCGGCGCAGTCATGACTCTGGAGTCTTTAATTGCGTTTGGTGTTCGGAAAGTTCTAAGTGTTGGCAGTTGTGGCGTCTTGACTGTTTTGCCGGAAAATGCATTTTTAATTCCAACGGCAGCGTTACGTGATGAAGGAACTTCTTTTCATTATCTGCCTGCGAGTGAGTGGGTTTCCGTTGCACCAACGATGGTCGCAGCGATTCAAAAGGGGTTACAACGGCGGCACGTGCCAGTCAGCAAAGTGAAAACTTGGACAACTGATGCCATTTTCCGTGAAACACAGTCCAAAATTGCTAGTGTGAAATTGGCTGGTTGCGAGGTGGTTGAAATGGAGTGTGCTGCTTTGGCAGCGTGCGCGGAATTTCGGCAGATTGAGTTTGGTCAGCTACTTTATACCGCGGATTCTTTAGCTGATTTGACACGACATGACCCGCGCAAATGGGGAGCTGGTGCTGTGATACCAGCGATTCAATTAGCGGCTGAAATACTAGCCAAATTTGAAAATTGAATCACTATTTTAATAGCTAAGCACAATAAAAAATGTTCACCACAATTACGGGTGAACATTTTTTGATTAGAGTCGATAAATATCTAAAATACTACCGGTATTCGCATCTGCTAAAAATTCGTATTGAACGAGTTGGCCGTCTTCATAACGGGTAATACCGCCATAATAGACATCGGTTCGTAAGGCGAACTTTTGTAGTGGGGCTTTTTTCATTTCAATCCAAGAGCCTTCAATGGGTGCTTCCTTTAAGAAAGCCCGTTTGACTTGGTTTAAGATCTGATTGGGGGTTGGTCGGCGCAACCGCTTCAATAGCCCGCCAACGGAGAATCCACCAGCGAGACCGGCCATCCCAACAGCTAACAAGCCGCCGTATTGTAATTGTTTATTCATGTTGCGTGCTCCTTTCGACCAACTGAATGTGGGATTTTTTTGTTCAAAATTAGTATACCAATGATTGACGATAATACAAATAAAAGTCGAGAACATAGAGCCATTTTTTAGTATCATTGGTCGAAAGGATAGTTTGAAAAAATTTTAAAATTAAGAAATTTTGTATCATTTCGATTACGCTTTTATCTTTATGCAGATGGATATATTGGATTATACATCCGTTCGGTGTTAATTAATTTGATACTAACAATATTTCATAGTTTATAAGTTAAAAATTACCGAATGAAAAAATTAAAATGAATAGTTTGTGTTGCACATATAGGTGGAATGCTCATATCGGTAGACATATAATTATTTTCAAAATTATTCTATAAAATCAGAGACGATTTCATAGGTGCTAAATTCTTTGTCAGTGGTGAATTCAAATTGGTTCGTTTGATCCTTGTCCCATGCATCTGCACTTATGTGTCGTGTTTGTACAACTGTTTTATTGGAGTCTATCAGCTTAACTTTTGCATTAAATGTTTTGAATGCATAACCGGATGTATTTTTAACTATTGCAGTGTATTTTCCAATATAGCCATTATCATGTGATTTTTCAAACTTGAAAGCTTTAATTAGGATATTCACGGCATCTCTTTTATTGTTCTTATTTACAACGGCATCTCCGTTACGAATAAGCTTGTCTAAATCTGGTTGATACTTGGAAGCAACGGTTAGTTTGTACTTTGAGTTGATTTTCAAAAGCATTTCTGTTCTAGTATTATATGCTTTGTTCCATTCGGTGATGTATTTTGATTTCTCAAAGTGTTCAAGTGCTTTTTTTTGATCTTCCAGTGCATTGAGATATGTAATAACTTGTTCGTGGAGTTTGTCATCTTTAAACCTTTTATTCTTATATGGTTTAACGGTATTAAACTCTGCGTTCACAGATTTTGTTAATGCTTCTTTAGATTTTAAAGGTTTGGAGCTTGAAGCTTTATTGATATCCCAGCGGCTCTGGAGTCCTTTTTCCAGGGACGATATAAAATCCTTATCATAATATTTTGTCTCAGAATGGTTCTTTTGTGAGCACCCGGCCAATAATGCTACCGTAAAAAATAGTACAAACAATATGTTTGTCACCCTATGTAGATATGTACGCTTTGTCATGATATTTCCTCCAAAAATAATTTCATCTTTTTACGACTTAAGTTTTTGGTCGATAAAAATCGAATACGTTTTTTGTATCGTTATTTTGGAGATTTAATAGACTATTTTTCAATTGTTATTATTTGAAATTAGTAAAAAGCATTTTTTAATTGTACAGTTCTCGTATAAGATGGTCAACAAGCATATTTGATTGGTTCTTAAATATTATAATTAGGCAATTAGTGATTGTAGAGATGTTTCTAGATTACGGGTTGAAAGGAAAACTATTCATAAAGTACACGATAAAGAAAATTACTTTCTATTCGTTAGAAATAATCTGTGTAAGGTTAAATAATGTTTATCAACTCCTCTCTAACCAAAAATACTTATAGATTTGGGTGCAAATATCTGTAGATAGTACGTACGATGATTTTTATAACCGTGATACATCAACGGTTGGACGAGTTATGTTATTCTATTGTAGTAGCCCTTAATTTTACAAATAAAAGTCATAATTAATCAGTAAGAATCCACTAAAATAGGCTATAATGTTTAATTGAACGCTTAGAATGAGAGTAAAGGGGTTTCAAATGTTAATTACAAGTTATAATCCAACCGAATTAGGCGATACATTGATCGCTATTTTACGACCAGATACAGCTGATCAAAAAATCGAAACACATCAAAATGTCACCCGGATTAGTGACACCGCAACCGGCGAAACGCTCGGTTACAACTTTTTTGAAGTTTCAAAGACCCTCGGAAAGTTAACTGTCAATGGTCAAGTTCACTTGACAGCTGACCAAGTTGATCAATTAAATAATTTATTAAAAGCAACTGATTTTGAACCTGATCTAGAATTAGATACAGCTGACAAATTTGTTGTTGGCTACGTTGAAAGTGCTGAAGCCCATCCCAAGTCTGATCATTTATTAGTGACCAAGACTGAAGTAGGGGAGGGCGAAACGCTACAAATCGTCAGCGGGTCACCAAACATGCAAGCCGACATTTTAGTCGTGGTGGCTAAAATTGGTGCCATGATGCCGGATGGTTTGATTATTTGGCCAGGTGAACTTCGTGGGGTTGAAAGTGACGGCATGATCGTTTCCGGACGTGAATTAAAGTTGCCAAATGCGCCCCAACATCCCGGTGCCTTGATTTTACCGGCGGACTATCAAAAAGTTGGCGAACCCTTTGACTTTGATCGTGCGCAAACATTATTTACGGCTTAAGCTGAACATTAAAAATAGGATGATTGAAAATGAACCATTATGATGGCCCGGCATTTTACCGGAAATATCGAGATTTTATAACTAAAGAACCGACTTCGGCCGCGGCCAGTCAATCAACCAGTGCAGCGTCACAGCCGGCTTCAGCCGCCGTGTCAGCGGCGCCCAGTTCAGTCGCTGCTTATTCGGCCGTTGCGCGGCCACAGTCAACGGTGAGTGCGCCAGCCTCAAATGAACCGTTTAATGGCGGAACCCATGGCGAGTTTCATCCCACCCGGATTCCAGCCCAACTAACACGCTCTAATGCGGCGGTTGGCGTCACGTTTCCACCTGATCAAACGAACTATTTGGAAATTGAAGCGACCTTGCATAAACCAGTTGAGAGCTATTTCTTATTTACGACTGCGACCGATGATGTTGACGAGGTGGTCAATTTAACTGCGCCGGCCCCAACTGAGCGCTTTGTGCCAGAGCCCGATGACAGCCAAGCACCGACCGAAGTCTTTCAACCAACGGCGCCAATTAGTGCGGCTCCGGCGCCCCAATCGGTGACTAGTACAGCACCGACTGAAGTCTTTACGCCATCGTCGGCGCCAACCAGCGCTGATTCTGCAACGACTGTGTCAGCAGCACCATCTGAAGTGGCTAGTGTGGCAAGTAGTGCGCCTGAAGTTGACGACAGTGTGACAAGTGTTGAGCCGTCGTCTGCGGTTGAAGTCGAAAGACAGGCCAGTGTGACTGATGACTCGGCTGCGGCAACTTCTGCTGCTGTTGAATTGGCTAGTTTAGCATCGACTTCTGAGGCTGATTCAGTTGCTGTAACCAGTGAAGCTGAAATATCAGCAGAATCTGAACAGCCCAAAGCGAGTCGCGGGCTCGGACTTTCGCTAGATGCGATTATGACAGAAGAACATAACGCCCAAGCTGATTTGGCCTTATTCAAAGATAAGCCTGAATCAGCGCCAACGAAAACTGCTGCAATCGCGGCCAATGATGACGATGAACTGTATCAGCCGGTTGGCAGTCGCCCACGGTCACAGACGTCAATGTCGGCTGTACCACGACCAGTTAGTCAAGCAGCGCCAACGAGTGCCACCAGTCAGGATGCTGAACCAGTTTCGGCTGTTCATTCTGGGACGTCGGCTGCGCCTGTTTTAGCTGATAAAGAATTAGCAGCTTATCATTTTCCACCGTTAGACTTGCTTAAAGCCCCAGTCGTGCCAGATGAATCCGAAATGGATGATTGGATTGAAAGTAAAGCGAGTGCACTGGACGAATCCTTGGATGCGTTTGGTGTGGATGCGAATGTGGTTGACTGGACGGTTGGTCCGACGGTGACCCAGTTCCAAGTGAAGTTAGCTCGCGGCGTCAAAGTCAGCAAAATCACGAACTTAAATGATGATTTGAAGCTGGCATTGGCGGCGAAAGATATTCGGATTGAAGCGCCGATTCCTGGTCGCAACACAGTCGGTATTGAAATTCCAAATAAGAAATCTCGACCGGTCATGTTATCCGAAGTCTTGAATTCAAAGAAATTTAAAGAGAGTAAATCACCATTGACGGTGGCATTGGGGGTCGACTTGTTCGGCCAACCACAAGTCACTGATTTGCGGAAGATGCCGCATGGTCTGATTGCTGGGGCCACTGGTTCTGGTAAGTCAGTTTTCATCAACAGTATCTTAGTGTCATTGCTCTATAAGGCCAATCCGCAAGAAGTTAAACTCTTATTGATTGATCCTAAGGCGGTCGAACTCGCGCCGTATGACAAAGTACCGCATTTGTTGGCGCCAGTCATTTCCGAGCCGAAAGCCGCTTCAGCTGCCCTAAAATGGGTCGTTGATGAAATGGACAATCGCTATGAGAAATTGGCTGCGGGTGGCGCTCGAAATATTGAACAATTCAATGAGATGGCAGTTGAACATCACGAGGACGGCTTGAAGATGCCATATATCGTGATTGTGATCGATGAATTGGCTGATTTGATGATGGTTGCCTCAAGTGAAGTTCAAGACTATATCGCACGGATTACGCAAAAGGCGCGGGCTGCCGGCATTCACTTGTTGGTTGCCACGCAGCGGCCGAGTGTCGATGTTGTCACTGGTTTGATCAAAAATAACATTCCAACGCGAATTGCTTTCATGGTCGCGAGTCAAATCGATTCACGAACGATCTTAGATACGAGCGGCGCGGAACGGTTACTTGGTCGCGGGGACATGTTGTACCTCGGCAATGGCCAAAGTACGCCGATTCGGTTGCAAGGGACCTACGTTGAGAGCGAAATCGATGATATTGCGCAATTCGTGCGGGAACAAGCCGCGCCACATTATGAGTTTCAGCCGGACAGCTTGATGAAACACGAAGAAGCGGCTAAGAGTCAAGATGAGTTGATGCCGGAAGTGTTGGCCTATTTGGCGAATGAGGAGACCGTTTCAACTTCGAAGTTACAACGGACCTTTTCCGTCGGCTACAATCGAGCAGCGAACATCATTGACGATTTAGAGAATCGCAACTACGTGTCACCGGCCAAAGGTTCCAAACCCCGTGATGTTTATTTCACGGCGGAAGATTTAACTAAATTACAAGCTAATTCATAATTAAAAATTAACGATTCACCGCTTAGTTGATGAATCCTAAACATGGGAGATTATTAGAATCATGGATAAAGAGACGGTTTATTATTTTGTTGGGATCAAAGGCTCAGGCATGAGCTCATTAGCTTTGATTTTGCACGATAAAGGCTTCCAAGTTGAAGGCTCAGATATTGAACAATATACCTTTACACAAAAAGGTTTGGCAGCTGCTGGAATTAAGATGTTGCCATTCTCTGAAGACAATATTCATGCCGGTTTGACGGTCATTGCTGGGAATTCCTTCACGGATGAACATCCTGAGATTAAAAAGGCGCGCGCAATGGGCTTACCAGTTTATCGTTACCATGAATTCTTAGGTAAACTCATGGAAGGCTACACGAGTATTGGTGTGGCTGGGACTCATGGGAAGACGTCAACGACTGGCTTGCTCTCACACGTGTTAAGTAATATCGCACCTACGAGTTATTTAATCGGTGATGGGACTGGTAAAGGCACGCCAGATGCACGTTTCTTCGTCTTTGAAGCGGATGAATACCGGCGTCACTTTGTGGCCTATCATCCAGACTATGCCATCATGACTAACGTTGATTTTGATCACCCTGATTATTACAAAGACTTAGCGGATGTGAAGTCGGCTTTTGAACAATTTGGGAGCCAAGTTAAGAAGGGGATTTTTGCCTGGGGTGACGATGAAAGCTTACGTCATTTAGACATCAAGACACCAATCTATTATTATGGGACAAAGGATCGCGATGATTTCCAAGCCATCAATATCAAACGGACGACTAAAGGGTCTTCGTTTGAAGTGACTTATAAAAACAAGTCATTAGGTGAATTCGAAATTCCATTGTTTGGTGAACATAACGTCTTAAACAGTACGGCTGTGATTGCCGTTTCCTACTTTGAAAAGGTCGATTTGGACGAAATTCGGCGTGAATTATTGAACTTCAGTGGCGTTAAACGGCGCTTCTCTGAATCCAAGGTTGGCGACATGACCATGATTGATGACTATGCGCATCATCCATCTGAAATCAAAGCAACTTTGGACGCCGCTCGCCAAAAGTACCCAGATAAGGAAATTTTGGCCGTTTTCCAACCACATACGTACTCACGGACTAAGGCGTTAATGGACGGCTTTGCCACGAGTTTAAGTAAGGCGGATCATGTCTTCTTAACGAATATCTTTAGTTCAGCGCGTGAAAAGAGCGGCGATGTTTCTTCACAAGATTTGGCAAACAAATTGTCAAATGGCGGTGAAATCATCACCACGGATGATATGTCAGCTTTGACGGCTTATCATGATGCGGTTGTCGTCTTTATGGGTGCCGGCGACATTCAAAAATACGAAAAGATTTATACTGATTTAAAGACAAAGTAATTGAATTTGAAAAAGCATTTAGATGATCACCGTCTAAATGCTTTTTTCGACAAAAGTGAGGGATTAGGATGCCAAAAAGTAAATTTTATGCCGTCAGGGTCGGCCGTAAACCAGGAATCTATCTGACTTGGGCAGAATGTCAGGCGCAAATCAATCATTTTTCGGGGGCTCAATATAAAAGTTTTACTAGCCGCAGTGAAGCAGACGCCTATTTAACTGGGCAATCAACCCCAAAATCAGCCCCTAAAAGGTCGTCGTCAAAGACGTCAACTTCAGCGGCCATGCCGGCGGCGGATATCATTGTGTATACTGATGGCGGGAACCGTAATACCGGTAATGTTCAAGGCGGCCAAGTGAAGCCAACGGATAAGTCGGCTTGGGCCTTCCAAATCACCATGGGTGGTCGGACGATTACCGGGACTTCTGGTGAATGGGGCGCTACTAATAACCGGATGGAGATCATGGCGTTATTGCAAGCCTTAAGCTATTTGTTAACCGCTAAGCAGGCCACGTCCAATATTTTAGTTATCATGGATTCCAAGTATGTCTTAGATGCGATTCAAAAGGGCTGGTTACACGGTTGGAAGCGGCGCGGTTGGCGGCGTGCTGGCAATCAGCCACTTGCCAATAGTGAACTCTGGCGGCTCATCGATACCGCTTTAAGTCAGTTTACCAATTTAGCGTTCAAATGGGTCAAAGGGCACGCGACGACGGCTGGTAATAATTTAGTTGATCAGTTGTTGAATCAAACCATGGATCAAATGACTAAAGGGCAGCCAGTTCCAGTCCAAAATGCTACGGCAAACTTACCCGGCCGACCTGTCACGCCCGTCCAGGGGGATTTAGTTGCGACTACAACGCCGCAACCAAAGCAGCCGCATCAGACAGCGACGCAACCCCATATTGCCCCAGCCAAGTCAGCACCAGCTGCCGATAAATTTGGCCATTTAATGAGTGACCAAGCACAGGCCAAATCTGTTGAGGCAATGACAGAAATTGCTAAAAACTGGCAACAAGATGATCAAAAATAGTTTGTGCACGAGTGGTAATTGTCGTTGTAGAAGTAAACTTCTGAATCCGATTTCAAAAACTAAGAAAAACTTATATTTTTCTCATGACCAAACTGTTTTACCTTCTTTGACTAATCTGATACACTAGATGACAAGAAAGCTGAGGTGACTGATTGGAATGTCTTTGAGATTGTGGATAGACTCGTCAATTGAAAAATTAGCCTAAGTGGCGTCACTGGCAACTACTAGTGACGTGCAAGCTATGAGACACCAGTCGCGACCTTCAACTCGGAATTTGAAGGGTTGTAGTTAAAATTTAGGTGAAAGAGGGATTCTATGAATAATTATCAGCAAGATCCGCAACCACGTACAATTAACACCCAAGTTGGGTTACGGAGTTTCTTAACTAAAATGTACGGATACATGACTTTAGCCGTTTTAGTTTCGGCGGTTTCAGTTTATTTATCGATTAATGTTTTTGCAGCGCAAGTTAATGCACTCTTTGGTCAACACCCAATTATTGCGTTAATTATTTTCATGATCAGCATGTTTGCCATGATCGGTGGGATTCAAAAGAATGCCACCCGAAACCCAGCGATGAGCTTCACCTTGTTGATGCTGTTCGCTGTTGTCTTCGGGGTTGAAATGTCTGTCATGTTAGCCTTATATACTGGGGCAGTGATTACCGGTGCCTTTATTTCAGCCGGTGCGGTCTTTGCAACGATGGCTGTCATTGGGACAACTAGTAAGCGGGACATGTCGCGTTTAGGCACGCATTTATTTGCCGCTTTGATTGGGTTGATCGTGGCTTCAGTCGTTAACTTGTTCTTACAAAGTACCATGATCAGTTATGTTTTCTCATTTATCGGTGTTTTGATTTTTGCCGGATTATCAATGTGGGATGCGAACAAGATGCGTGATATGTATCTTCAATATGGTGATCAAGTTTCTTCGACTGGACTTGCAGTCAGTGGTGCCTTGACGCTTTACTTGGACTTCGTTAACTTGTTCTTATACTTCGTCCAAATCTTTGCCGGTGGTTCTAGCCGGAACTAATCATTAGAATTTAATCGTTTTGAAAAACAAGGGCTGACAATTGTCGGGCCCTTGTTTTTTAATCGTCTGAGTCCCGTTGACTGCAATAGTTTGGTACAATTAAATAAATAACTCGACTTGAAGGAGTGCGCAAATTAATGGCTAAAAAATTATTATTGATTGATGGCAATAGCGTGGCGTTTCGGGCGTTTTTCGCGTTGCACAATCAACTTGACCGCTTTGTGAATGCGGATGGGTTGCATACGAATGCCGTCTACGGCTTTAACACGATGCTTGATCACATGATCAAGGCTGTGGAACCGACCGATATGTTGGTTGCATTTGATGCTGGGAAGACGACCTTTCGAACGGCCATGTTTGATAACTACAAAGGCGGTCGCGCGAAGACTCCTAGTGAATTTTCTGAACAGATGCCTTACATTGAGCAATTACTCGATGCTTATGGGATCCAACACTACAAATTAAAAGACTACGAAGCTGATGACATTATTGGGACGCTGGCCGGTCAAGCGGATGCCGCTGGCTATACCACGACCATCGTCACCGGGGACCGTGATTTGACCCAATTAACCACAGATCAGACGACCGTGGCAGTTACCGTTAAAGGGGTTTCTGAAGTTGAACGTTATACGCCAGAACATGTGCAAGAAAAATTAGGCATTACGCCAACCCAGATCATTGATATGAAAGGGTTGACTGGCGATACTTCTGATAATTATCCTGGTGTGACTAAGGTCGGTGAAAAGACTGCCCTGAAATTATTGAAAGAATACGGCTCAATTGAAGGCGTGTACGAAAACGTGGACGCGATGAAACAGAGCAAGATGAAGGAACACTTGATTGAAGACCATGAATTAGCCACCCGCGCTAAAGTGCTGGCAACCATCAAGCGGGATGCGCCGATTACGGTCAGTGTGACGGATCTTGAATACAAGGGGCCAAACATTGATCAGTTAGCGGAATTCTATCAAGCGATGGACTTTCAATCTTTCTTGAAAAAACTAAAAGTAGCCAATGATGAACCAGCGGCACCAATTGACTATACGGTGTTAACGAAAGCCAATTTGGCTGAACTAGTGCAATTCAAGACAGCCGTAGAATTCTATCTTGAAATGCCGACCGCCAATTACCATACCTCCGCGTTTGCGGGCTTTGCGATTGGTCATGAGGGGCATTGGTTTATCAGCCGGGACGTTGAATTGTTATTACAACCAGCTGTGGCTGAGATTCTTGCCAGTGAGACCATTCAAAAGAATGTCTTTGACATGAAACGGACGATTGTTGGCCTTAATCGGCTAGGACTCACCTTAAATGCGGTCGATTTTGACCTCTTACTCGTGTCATATTTACTCGATACGAATGATAATAGCAACGATCTGGGTAGCCTCGCAGAACAACATGGTTATCTTGATCTGCCAACGGATGAGGAAGTCTATGGCAAAGGTGTGAAACGGGCGATTCCGGATGATGATCAGTTATTCTTTAGTCACTTGGCACGTAAATTGGCTGCCATTGCGGCCTTACATGCCGACTTAATGAAGAAGCTCGATGAAAACGAACAAACGCCGTTATACGATGATATCGAAAAACCGATGGCCATTGTTTTAGCGCAGATGGAAATCGCCGGGATCACCGTCGATAGCCAGACATTGCAAGCAATGGGTAGTCAGTTCAAGGAACGGCTCAGTGAGATTGAACAAACGATTTATCATGAAGCTGGTCAAGAGTTCAATATCAATTCGCCAAAACAACTTGGTAAGATCCTATTTGAAGACATGAAGTTGCCAGTCATTAAAAAGACCAAGACCGGTTATTCAACGGCGGTCGACGTGCTTGAAAAGTTAGCACCAGAAGCCCCAATCGTGGCAAATATTTTACAATATCGTCAAATTTCAAAGATTCAATCGACCTATGTGGTGGGCTTGCTGGATGCCATCCATTCTTCAGATCAAAAAGTGCATACGCGTTATTTGCAGACCTTGACCCAGACCGGTCGGCTATCATCAGTCGATCCTAACTTGCAAAATATTCCGGTTCGTTTGGAAGAGGGCCGCAAGATTCGCCAAGCTTTTGTGCCTAGCCACGAAGGTTGGCAAATCTTCTCCTCTGATTATTCGCAAATTGAATTACGGGTCCTGGCGCACATTACCCATGATAAGAATTTGCAAGCGGCGTTCAAAGAAGGCGACGATATTCATGCGGCGACAGCCATGCGAATCTTTAATTTGAAGTCACCGGAAGAAGTGACCCCAAATATTCGGCGGCAAGCGAAGGCGGTCAACTTCGGGATCGTGTATGGAATCAGTGATTACGGCTTGTCTCAAAATATCGGAATCACACGGAAGCAAGCCAAAGCCTTTATTGATGCTTACTTCCAAGAATATCCTGGTGTAAAGCAGTATATGACTGATGTGGTCGCGCAAGCCCATGAACAAGGCTATGTTGAGACGATTTCACATCGGCGGCGCTACTTGCCAGACATTCATGCGAAGAGTTTCAATCAAAGGTCATTCGCTGAACGAACTGCGATGAATACCCCAATTCAAGGGAGTGCGGCTGATATTATTAAGATCGCCATGATCAATATGCAGGCCAAACTGAAATCGGCGGGTTTGAAAGCAACCATGTTGTTGCAAGTTCATGATGAATTGATTTTTGAAGCCCCTAAAGAAGAAATCCCAACGTTAGCAAAATTGGTCCCAGCTGTCATGGATTCTGCCGTGAAGCTGGAAGTGCCGTTGAAAGTGGAAAGCCACTTTGGCGATACTTGGTACGATGCAAAATAGGAAGTGAACGAGAATGCCTGAATTACCAGAAGTTGAAACGGTTCGGCGTGGCTTGAATCGATTAGTTAAGGGCGCCACGATTGCCGGCATTGATGTCTATTGGCCGAAGATTATTAACAACGATTTGGCCAGCTTTAAACAGCGACTCAAAAATCAGACGATTGAAACGGTTGACCGACGTGGCAAGTATTTGTTATTCCGATTCAGTGCCGGGCTCACGATGGTCTCACATCTTCGAATGGAAGGCAATTACAGTGTGATGCCGAAAGATACAGGTCGCACCAAACATACGCACGTTGTGTTCCATTTGACCGATGATCGTGACTTGCTTTATAACGATACGCGTAAATTCGGACGGATGACCTTAGTCCCGACTGGTGAAGAAATGACAGTCGGTGGCTTGAAAACGATGGGACCAGAACCAATTGCGAGTGAGTTGACAATTGATTATTTGACGGCAGTTTTTCAAAAGTCCAAAAAGATGATCAAGCCACTCTTATTAGATCAAAGTAAGATTGCGGGGATTGGCAATATTTACGCGGATGAAGTGCTCTGGATGAGTAAAATTCATCCGATGCGGCCAGCTAATTTACTCACCGATGACGAAATTGCTGAATTGCGACAAAATATCATTGATGAAATGGCGCTGGCGATTAAAGGGCACGGGACGACAGTGCATTCATTTTCAAATGCGTTCGGTGAAACGGGTCAATTTCAAAATCACTTGCACGTTTATGGTCGTGAGGGCGAACCGTGCGAACGTTGTGGCACGTTGATTGAAAAAATCAAAGTCGCGCAACGCGGCACGCACTTTTGCCCCCATGAGCAGCAGTTGTAGGTGTGCCAATGACACAAATTATTGGCTTAACTGGTGGGATTGCCACCGGTAAATCAACCGTTTCGGCCATGTTAGCAGCAGCTGGACTGCCAATTGTCGATGCGGATAAGATTGCATGGCAAGTTGAAGGGCCTGGACAACCGACCACCGCCAAGCTCGCTGCTCATTTTGGCCCGAAGACTTTACTGGCAGACGGCAGTTTGAACCGCAAGTGGTTGGGGCAACAGGTCTTTCACGATGCAGATAAGTTAGCCGCATTGACAAAAATCACCCGGATGCCCATCCAGCAAGCAATGTTCACTGCCATTGTTGCGGCGGGTGCCAACCGTCCCGCGGCAGTCGTCTTAGATGTGCCCTTATTATATGAAGGTGGCTGGGATCATATTTGTGATCAAGTCATCGTTGTGGCAGCACCTGAACCCGTGGTATTGACACGATTGATGGCACGTAACGGCTTATCTGAAGCTGATGCGCGGGCGCGGATGATGAGTCAATTGCCACTCGCTGAAAAGGTCCAACGGGCGGATGTCGTGATCGATAACGGGGAAAACGTTGATAAAACAAGAACTGCCGTGTTAAAATGGCTGAAAACAATGATTAATTAAAACTGATGTCTTTTAGAAGATTAGTTAAAAATGAGGTGAGAAGTCTATGCAATGTCCACATTGTCATCATAATGGCTCGCGAGTAGTTGATAGTCGGCCCACTGATGATGGTCGCGTCATTCGACGTCGGCGGGAATGTGAGAACTGTGGGTTCCGATTCACAACGTTTGAACGGGTCGAAGCGACACCATTATTAGTGATCAAGAAGAATGGCGCCCGCGAAGAATTTAACCGTGAGAAGATTTTACGCGGTATTATTCGTTCGGCGGAAAAACGGCCAGTCAGCATGGAAACGATGACAGGAGTCGTGGATGACGTTGAAAATAAAGTCCGTTCCTTGGGTGAAAATGAAATTTCCAGTCAAGTTATCGGTGAATACGTCATGGAACAACTTGCGGATATCGATGAAATTTCCTACATTCGCTTTGCCAGTGTCTATCGGCAATTTAAGGATATGCACGTCTTCTTAAATGAACTCCAAGATATGATGGAACGCGATAAAGTCAAGCTGGCGAAAACACCAGCGAAGTCGGCTCATCGCGCGCCGAAAACGAAAAAAGATAATTAATGAAGAATGGTGAGCAACATGCCTAAAAATGAGTTGAGTTTAACGCCTAAAACAGGGCTAGTTGTGCCGCAAGCGCCGGCGTTAAGCACTGCCGAACAGGCCGTCTTGGCTGAACTCTATTTACCGTTGATTGGGCCGGTCGCCTACAGTCTGCTCGCGGCGTTACGCGGCTTGCAGTCACCCAACACGGAGCTAAGCAATCGGCGCAGCCATACCGAACTACTTGGCATTCTAAACGTTGATCTACCAACGATGGTCGCGGCGCGGCAAAAGCTCGAAGCAACGGCATTACTGAAAACGTATTTTCAACAAGATGATTTAGGCGAAGTCTATCTCTATTTGTTGCAGTCACCGATGTCGGCCACGAAGTTTTTTGCGGATGATCTGTTAAGTGTGTTGCTGCTA
This sequence comes from Lactiplantibacillus nangangensis, assembly GCF_005405065.1. Lineage (GTDB taxonomy): Bacteria > Bacillota > Bacilli > Lactobacillales > Lactobacillaceae > Lactiplantibacillus > Lactiplantibacillus nangangensis. The sequence continues at coordinate 102,987 of NZ_BJDI01000002.1, forward strand.
GATACAGTTGGTGAGTTGCGGTATCAACAATTGGCCGACCAGTTTACGCCACCGGTAGTCAATGTTGAGCAGGCTCAGAATGTTTCTGCTAATTTACTAGATGTCTTTCACATTGATAGTCAGAAAGTGACCCATGTGCCGACTGAAATTCAGACGGTTCGTGCCGAGCAAGCAACTTCGGCTGCCACACCACCAGTCATGCCGGATTTGACGGATGAAGCTTTTGACTGGCAGGTGCTGGGTCAGATTTTGAGACAAAATTATGTTGATTTGAAACAGGTCGCCGGAGCGCGGCAATTAATCATGACGGAAAGCCGGGTCTACGGCATCAGTGAGATTGAAATGGCTAAGCTGATCAGTGAAGTGGCCAGTTTAACGACTGGTCAGTTCGATGAAGGTCAATTGAAGTTATTGATTGCGCGTCGTTATGAGCGGCCAACCGCTGATGCTAAAGACCAATTGGCGACGCGGGCAACTGCGGCGAGTGTGTCTGTGCCTGCCGCGACGGTAAAGCTGTCAGCATCTGAGCAACAGTTGGTGGCCTATGCGAATGAGACGACGCCATATGAGTTCTTGGATGAATTGAAAAAGCAAAAGCATGGCTTTGTCACGAGTGGCGAAAATCGGCTCATTCACGATTTGGTGAATCGAGGCGTGCTTCCAAATGGCGTGATCAATATGCTTGTGTACTATTTGATTGAAAATCGCAACTTAGCCGCGTTAAATAAGAATTTATTAGAAACAGTTGCCAATGATTGGCAACAACATGATTTGATGACGCCTGAAGCTGCCTTAGCGTACGTTCGTGAACGGCAACAGCCTAAGTCGTCGGCGCCTAAACGGCCAACACGGGCTCGCAATGGGCGAACACCGCGCAAAGAAATCGTCCCTAAGTGGGCACAAAAGCAAGCTAATGGGACGACCAAGACAACTGGAAATCAAATTACTGAGGCACAACGCAAACAATTGGCGGAGCGTTTGGCCAAGCTGGACTCAAATGCCGAGAAGGGAGACTAAAATATGGAGAATATTTCTGAGACTTTAAAAATCTTGATGAATAAGCGTAATTTAAATCATCAATATCAAGCGCTCATGACTGAGGTATTTCAAGATTCGGATGTTCGTCAGTTTTTAGCTGCTCATCAGCAGGAACTCTCTAGTGATGCGATGGAGCGCAGTGCAACCAAACTGTACGAATTTTGTCAGGAAAAGCGTAAATTGGCGCGACATGAACCGACCCAAGTTCCAGGCTATGAGCCAGAATTGGTTATGAGCAATCATCTGATCGATATTGCCTATCAACCAACGCTACAACATCAAGAAGCCCAAGCGCAACGCGAATTGAAGCAGCGGGTGCGGTCAATCAGTATGCCTAAAAATATTGAAACTGCCGATTTGAAAGCCTATGACCAAGATGGTGACCGGGCGACGGCACTGATGTCAGCGTTAGATTTTATTGATGCTTACACGCAGGCGCCCAAACGGTTCCATCGCGGTCTCTATCTGTATGGGTCGTTTGGCGTTGGGAAGACGTACTTGTTAGGTGCGATGGCCAACGCGTTGGCGGCCAAGGGATTTCAGACGACGTTGATTCATTTTCCAAGCTTTGCGGTCGAAATGAAGCGGTCCATTAGTAACAATACTTCTGGTGATAAGGTTGATGCGATTAAACGCGCACCAATTTTGATGATCGATGATATTGGGGCGGATGCCTCGTCGACTTGGATTCGTGACGATGTGCTCGGCGTTATTTTGGAATTTCGGATGCAAGAGGAGTTACCAACTTGTTTTTCGTCTAACTTTTCAATGCAAGAATTGCAGGACGGTTATCTAACCATCTCACAAAAGGGTGACGAAGAACCTATCAAGGCGCAACGAATCATGCAACGAGTTCGTTATTTATCAACAGAGATCGAAATGATTGGTCGGAATCGCCGCTTAAATCCCACCGATTAGTATTGACATTTAGGCCGAAAGTGGTTTAATAAAAACAGATGCAAAAGACATGCTCGATTTTCATGGATTACAGAGACCCAAGCCTAGTTCTGGAAGCTTGAGACCAGATTATTTGAGATACCACTTTTGTGAACATGCTCAATTGAGCCGGAACGCTTCCGTTATTAGCGCTAATGAGTCAGTGCATTTTATTGTACTGAAAAATCGGGTGGAACCACGTCAATCACGTCCCTAATGCTAGTTTAGTCTGGCATTAGGGACTTTTTGTCGTCCCAGCGCGGTGTTTTGGTGAATGGGTAAATTTTGAAGGAGTGTGTCAATTTATGGCAAGTATTAGTGTAAAGTTCCCTGATGGCGCCGAAAAGCAATTTGATGCTGGCGTTACCACAGAAGAAATTGCAAAATCAATTAGTCCCTCATTGGCTAAACGGTCAGTTGCTGGGAAGTTCAACGATCAAGTCGTTGATTATCGTCAACCTTTAACCACTGATGGTGCGATTGAAATTATCGCCGCTGACAGTGATGAAGGGATGGCAGTTTTACGTCAAACGACTGCCCAAGTTCTAGCTCATGCGGTCAAACAACTATTTCCTAAGGTTCATTTTGGGAGTGGTGAAGGTAATGCCAATGGCTTCTTCTTCGATACCGACAATCCAGATGCTGACGGCAAACAAATTAGTGAAGATGATCTTGAAGCCATCAGCCTAAAGATGAAAGCCCTCATCAAACAAGATTTGCCAATCGAACGTGAGGTCTTATCCAAGGCTGATGCTTTAACCTTAGTTGGCGACGATCCTTACCAACAAGATTTGGTTAACGACCGGGCCGCTGAAAATGATGGCCAAGTGGTCGTTTACAAGCAAGGCGACTTTGTTGACTTATCAGATGGTGCCCAATTAGCTTCAACTGGTAAAGTTAAGATTTTCAAACTCTTGTCGGTTGCCGGGGCCTACTGGCAAGGTAAGTCCAGTAATCCAATGCTCCAACGGATTTACGGGACAGCTTTCTTAAAGCAAAAAGACTTAGATGAAGATTTGAAGAAACGCCAAGAAGCGCGTGAACGCGATCACCGGGTCATTGGGAATGAACTTGATTTATTCTTCGTTGATCCTAAGGTTGGGAATGGCTTACCATACTGGATGCCAAATGGTGCCACGATCCGTCGTCAAATCGAACGTTACATTATCGACAAGGAAGTTGCTAACGGTTACCAGCACGTTTACACCCCAGTTTTAGCTAACTTGGATGTTTACAAGCAGTCTGGTCACTGGGATCACTACCGTGAAGACATGTTCCCACCAATGGACATGGGTGACGGCGAACAATTGGAATTACGTCCAATGAACTGCCCATCACATATTCAAATTTACAACCATCACATTCGTTCATACCGTGAATTACCATTACGGATTGCTGAACTTGGGATGATGCACCGTTATGAAAAATCTGGTGCCTTGACTGGGTTATCACGTGTCCGTGAAATGACTCTGAATGATGGTCATACTTTCGTTGCCATGGACCAAATCGAAGCTGAATTCAAGAATATCTTGGCTTTGATGGTTGAAGTTTATAAAGACTTTGATATTTCTGATTACCGGTTCCGTTTGAGTTACCGCGACCCAGCTAACAAAGCGAAGTACTTCGATGACGACGCAATGTGGGAACAAAGCCAAAAAATGTTGAAGTCCGCTATGGATGACATGGGCTTGGATTACTTCGAAGCTGAAGGGGAAGCTGCATTCTACGGTCCTAAATTGGACGTTCAAACGAAGACGGCCCTTGGTGGTGAAGAAACCTTGTCAACCATCCAATTAGACTTCTTATTACCAGAACGCTTCGATTTGAAGTACGTTGGTTCTGATGGTGAAGAACATCGTCCAGTGATGATTCATCGTGGGTTAGTTTCAACGATGGAACGTTTCGTCGCTTACTTGACTGAAATTTACAAGGGTGCTTTCCCAACTTGGTTAGCCCCTAAGCAAGTGACAATCATCCCAGTTAACAATGGTGCCCATGGTGCCTATGCTGAAACCGTTCGTCGTCGCTTAGCTGCAAACGGTATTCGGGTCAGCATCGATGATCGGAATGAAAAGATGGGCTACAAGATTCGTGAATCACAAACTAAGAAGATTCCATACTTGCTTGTGGTCGGGGATCAAGAAGTCTCAAATGGTTCTGTTTCTGTCCGTAAATACGGTGAGGAACGCACTGAATCCGAAGGGGTCGACATGTTTATCGGGGCGATCACGGAAGAAGTTAAGAACTATAGTCGTGGCGCCAGCAAATAATTAGTTGACACCAGTTTTCAATTCTGATATAGTATTGGAGTTGAGAAAAAAAGCAGAAGCACCCGCTTCTCGCCTTGGTAACGTCAAGTTATCGGGCAGATGAACGAATGAATTTATTCCCATTAACGGGAGTGAGCGGGCGTGTTATGCGCCCGCTCTTTTTGTGGATTTCTCGAAATTTTACGGAGGTGAATTACCATAGCTAAAGATTCGATGGTTAATGACGGCATCCGTGCTCGCGAAGTACGTTTGATTGCCAGTGATGGTGAACAATTAGGTGTCAAGTCACGACAAGAAGCAATGCAGATTGCAGAAGATGCGAGCTTAGATCTTGTTTTAGTTGCACCGAAAGCGAAACCACCCGTAGCCAGAATTATGGATTATGGGAAGTATCGTTTCGAGCAACAAAAGAAACAACGGGAAGCCCGTAAGAAACAAAAGGTTGTTAGCATTAAGGAAGTTCGCTTAAGCCCAACCATTGACACCAATGACTTTGACACGAAGCTGAAACATGCTGAAAAGTTCTTGTCAAAAGGTGACAAGGTTCGTGTTTCGATTCGGTTTAAGGGACGTGCCATTACTCATAAGGATATTGGTCGCCAAGTCTTGAACCGAATGATCGAAGCAACGAAAGAATTTGCCTCGGTTGAAGCTTATCCTAAGATGGATGGCCGAAGCATGTTCTTAGTGCTAGCACCAAAAATTGAGAAGTAATTTCTAGGAGGATTATTGATTATGCCAAAACAAAAGACAAACCGCGCTGCTGCTAAGCGTTTCAAAGTAACCGCTAAAGGTAACATTAAGAGCGCCAACGCTTTCACCAGTCATCGTTTCCATGGTAAGACTAAGAAACAACGTCGCCAATTACGTGGTACGGCTGTAATTGAAAAGCCAATGGTCAAAACATATCACAAGTTATTACAAAAATAATTAACACGTTTTAGTTAAATCTAGGAGGAAATAAGATGGCTCGAGTAAAAGGTGGAACTGTAACACGCAAACGTCGTAAGCGCGTTTTAAAATTAGCTAAAGGTTATCGTGGTGCTAAGCATATCCAATTTAAGGTTGCTAAGGACCAAGTAATGAAGTCATACGAATACGCATTCCGCGATCGTAAGAAGCGTAAGAGTGACTTCCGTCGTCTCTGGATCGCCCGGATCAACGCGGCTGCCCGTATGAGCGACATTAGCTACAGTCAATTAATGCATGGTTTGAAGCTTGCTAACATCGACATGAACCGTAAGATGTTGGCTGACTTAGCTGTTAACGATGCTGATGCTTTCAAGGCATTGGTTGAAGAAGCTAAGAAAGCTCTTGCAGCTTAATTAGAATATTAATCCTACGTCTGTAGGAAAAAAACGTCATCTTCGGATGGCGTTTTTTTGATAAGGGAAGGTTTTAGATCGTAAGCACCCAATAACTGACCGTCTATGATTGTCACTAAATACACGATATGATTACCTCATCAAATAAATGGTGAGATTTTTATTATGGATAAACAGGATATTGTCAAAGTTGAAATGCCACAAAAAGATAGGTCGGCGGCGCCACAGGCGACGGCGACCAAAGCAGTTCAGCTTCGTGTAGGACAAAATAAGTCGGTTATTATTTACAACAGAGCCAACAGCTACATTGTTGATGCGGTTTTAAAGGCGGTGTTCAACAATGCTCATTAATATGGATGCAGTTCATCAAACTTATATTGTTTGTGGAAAAACAGATTTACGCCGTGGCATTGATGGGTTGGCGGCCGTCGTACAGTAACAATTTGCCTTAGATCCATACAATCAGGCTTTATGTGGTACCCGCAAAGACCGATTCAAAGCGCTATATTGGGATGGAGATGGCTTTCTATTACTTTATAAACGGATTGAAGCCGGCCGACTACAGTGGCCGGTCAATCAAGACGAAGTCCGAAAGCTAACCTATCTCCAATTATCAAGACTATTGGGAGGATGGTCACTGGATTCGACTATTCATAAAATCAAACCGCCAAAAGTAAATAAAGCGCTTTCTACCGGTGTCAGACTATGATAAACTCAATAACAAGAAAACATAGAATGAGTGGTTATATTATGACGTCAGAAGAAGAAATTGCCGACTTAAAAAAGAAGATTCAAGAACAGGCTGAGATTATTGACTACTTGACCAAGCGACTATTTGGTCAAAAGTCAGAGAAAATCAATACCGATCAAACCTCCTTGTTTGATGAGGACAATAGTGTTTTTAGCCAACCAGAGCAAACTGGCCAAGAAAACCAATCAAATCAAGTACAGCCAACGAAGAAAGCTAAGCGGACGCGGCAAGCAATCGTAAATTCAAACGTTCCCGTTCAAGAGACTGTCATTGAGCTGCCAACTAAGCTGTGTCCAAACGGACACGGCTTAGTTGCCGTCGGTAAAAAACTTGCACGTGAAGAACTCCACTTCCGGCCGGCCAAGCTCTACTTAGAAAGAATCTACACGACGACATATAAATGCCCCTCATGTGAATTAATGGATGGTTTAGCTCATCTAATTCAATCACAAGCTCCAAAAGCGTTAATACTACATAGTTTGGCATCAATTGCAGTCATAACTGAAATTTTACATAAAAAGTTTGAACTAGGCGTACCCTTATATCGACAGCTTCAAGATTGGAAGCGTCTCGGCGTGGATCTAAGCGAAACAACTATCGCTAATTGGGTGATCAAGATTAGCCAACTTATGGAGCCGTTGTACCAGCAGTTGCGTCAGCAACTGGTTCAACAACCATGTCTACAAGGTGATGAGACACTAATCGAGGTGTTACACGAACCTGGAAAAATCGCCAAAGCGGAATCCTATATGTGGGTAATGCGCAGTGTTACCCACCAGGCACAGCGAGGTGTCTTTTACGCTTATGGCACTAGTCGTGCGGGCAGCTTCGCTAAATCACTTTATACTGGTTTTACAGGAACACTTCAATGCGACGGTTATTCCGGCTATAACATCCTAGGTGATTCAGTCACCAGAGTCGGTTGTTGGGCTCATGTCAGACGGAAATTCTATGACGCCGCTAATTCCGGCAAGAGCTTTAAGATGAGCCCACCATTAGCATTACTCAATAAAATGTTTCACAATGAGCGCGAATGGCAACACTTATCACCGCGAGTAAGACGCCGACGTCGCCGCAGTCAACAACGAAAGCTATTAAAACGTTTTTGGCGTTGGATTGATGCGGTCGATGTTTTACCTAAGAGCCGATTAGGCAAGGCCGTTGTTTATGCTCGAAATCAACGAGCCTCGTTGAATCAAATCATTAATAATGATTCCGTCGACTGGAGTAACAACGCGTCGGAGAGAAACATGAAGACCTTGGTCATCGGGCGTAAAAATTGGTTGTTCAGCACCAGCCAATGCGATTTGGATGACTTTGATTGAGTCGGCCAAGGCCAACGGCATTGATCCGTCAGCTTATCTTGAATATTTATTGAAAAACATTCCGCAACTTCCAACATTTGCGAATTCGGCAGATCTAGAAGCTTATTTGCCATGGAACTTTAAACCAGGATCTAAAATAATCGGCGATAGCCAACAAAGCATAGTCGCTTAGATGCATGGACAAAACACCCCGAGCTCTCAAAAAAAGAGAGTTCAGGGTGTTTTTCACTATTCAATACGGTCAGTTATTGGGTGCTTACGTTCAATCCCCATTATCGCATGGTACTATTGTTTTGCTGAGTTATACATATTATTCTTCTAGTGTTTTTCTTTGTAGGCGTTGTAGCCTTCTATGAATTTAGATACTTCAGACGCTTTGTCATCAGAAAGCAAATTTATTAGTTTAATAAATTTGCTGGGGAACCTTTTAAAATGATGTTCATTTTCATAATCAAACTTAGCTTGATTAAAACCTGCTTGGTAATCATCAGTTGAGCTCGCTTGATTATTTCGCTCTTGACTATATGAGTTTTCCATTTTCCAAGTTTTGTATGCTTCCGACGCTGCCTGATAATTTCCCTTTTCGTAGTTATCTTTGACGTATTGATGCAATGAGCCTAATCCCTTCATCCTTTTCCCTCCGATACGTTTTAAATGTGTACAGCTTTAATATAATACAATCCATTTGATTTTGAAACTATTGAATTTCACAATACCACGGCGTAAATCTGTTTTTCTACAAACAATGTAAGTTTGATGAACTGCATCCATATTAATGAGCATTGTTGAACACCGCCTTTAAAACCGCATCAACAATGTAACTGTTTGCTTTGTTGTAAATGATGACCGACTTATTTTGTCCCACACGAAGCTGAACTGCTTTGGTCGCCGTCGCCTGTGGCGCCGCCGACCTAACTTTGTGTGGTATTTCAACTTTGACAATATCCTGTTTATCCATAATAAAAACCTCACCATTCATTTGATGAGGTAATCATATCGTGTATTTAGTGACAATCATAGACGGTCAGTTATTGGGTGCTTACTTTAGATCGTGCATACGGACAACTCAGTCGTGATCGTGGCTCGGAATAATCAATTTGCAGTAAGTCTCAAATAATTGTTTTTAGTGCTACCCACGTGTGAAGATGGTGGTGTAGTTAGGCTAGATGCATCGGTTAACACTCAAAAGTCGTGCCATTGATGATCGTTTCTGAGATTGGTTGAAAGTTGTCTCGTTATAATCGTGAAAAAAGGGGTAGATCACATGTCAAACTTATTTTTTCAACTCATGATTGGATTAGGTGTGATGGCTTTAGGTGGCTATCAAATATGGGCTTCACAGCGCTATTTCAAGCAATTGAAAGTCAGCGGAACGGCTGCAACGTCAAATTTTGTTGGACTGGCAGTTTGGGCCGGATTCATATTTGGCATCATTCTTATTTTGGGTGGGGTGCAATTCTTGTTCGGTATGTACAATTAGGCCGAGCTTGGTCACAAGTTCCAATTGAAAACGAAAGCGCTACCAAAAGTGACTATTTCTGGTAGCGTTTTTGTGTCCGCCATCAAGATAAAATGATGACATGAAAAAAGCGCACCTGATTAACAGGCACGCTCATAAATTTTCTCAACTCAGGTCGTATGTTTTCGCACAGGACTGACCCAAGTCCCACTCCCATAGCCCAGAATCGTTTTGATGGCAGGAATTAATGTCATCACTAAGGCGAGGGCATTAACTTGCCAGTAGACGAGCATGTAGAGCGGCATGAAAATAAGATATTTTAACTTACGACCCCGGTCATCAACGATTAAAGCGGAGAGGAGTTGCAATAATCCCGCAAACATTTCAAAGGTGACGAAGATAAAGGCCATACAGAACATGTGATAAAGTCGTTCGTAGTTGCCAGTAAAGATGAACATGATAAATGACAAAATGAACAAGATCGTTGAAACAAAGAAGAATAACGACCAAATGATACTCAGCGATTGATCCAAAATGAAAGCCATCTGTTTCAAGTAACGAATTGGATGACGCATGACACGGCCAAAGTTGGTGAGTAAAACTTCGGTCCCACCTTTCGCCCAACGTTTCCGCTGATGATAGAGGGCCTTCAAGGATTCAGGCACGTTCATGTAAAAGAGAATGTCTGGTGAGAAGACCGTTGTCCAACCGTTCAGTTGGTGATCCCAGGCAATACTGATATCTTCGGTCGCACGGTCTTGACGGAAGAGGCCAACGTCGATCAAGGCATCACGCCGATACATCGTGTTAGCGCCGCTATAAGCATACATATTCCCTAAGGCACTGACTTGACTCCGTTTGATGACCCCGACGATACTTGAAAATTCAACGGTTTGCGACTTGGCAATCAGTTTACTCCGGCTTTGGACATCCATGTTGGCCGTAACAGCGGCGACGTTGGTATGTTCTTCACCAACAAAGTAATTCATGTATTTCCAAAGTGCATCTGGTTCTGGAATCGAATCGGCATCATTACTTAAAATAAATTCACCTTTAGCGAAGCTGACGCCGACGTTGAAGGCATGGGCTTTACCTTGGTTCTTTTCGATCGTCACGACTCGCAAGTTGGTATATTTCTTTTGCAACTCGGCCAAAATTTGTGGCGTGTCGTCCGTTGACCCATCATCGGTGACCAACACTTCGAAATTATCGTAGTTTAAACTGTTCATTAAGTAGTCGATCGTGTGGGCAATCATGACTTCTTCATTATGCGCAGGGATCATAATGGTGATGAATGGCTGCTTCTTAGGTTCTAAGTAATAGAATTCTTTGTGACGATGCCGGTAAACCGTTTGGTAACAAATGACACCCATAAACCAGGCAAAGGCGCCCAGAATCGGATAAGAAACCAATAAGAGCAACACAAAGTTCCAAATACTTTCAAATGGTTTTAAGGTTTGGAGGACTTCCATCTACTTTTTCTCCTCCTCTTTATATAACTCGTGAATTTCATTAACATCCAGATTTTGCTCTGGCTTAACATGGTAGCTACGGACGTTTTCGCGGTAGGCCTTGTTACCAAAGCGTTCTGTGTAGAAAGCTTCCAAATGAGCCTTACGTGCCAGCATTTGTGGTTCATCATATTGAATATCTTTTTCAACGTGTTCCTTGACGCGGTGATTATTGTGAATCGTCGAAATAATGACAATAACGGCTAGAATAATAAATGCGATGATAAAGAACCGGTCAAAAAAGTAGAAGAGGGTCCGACCTTCTTGGTAACGCCAAGCATGTAAGAAGTGCGTATTGTTAATCAATAAGGTTGATGAAATCGTCCAGTAGACCGGAATCGCAACACAGATCCAAAAAACAATTGCCATGAGCGTTTGCCAAATCTTAGTCCACCAGTGGCCCTTACTAAAGAAATTGTCTGTAACATATTCATTCACGACGGCTTCTTTATCAACGGTCTCTTTTTTCTCCATTAAACTTCCTCCTTATAATATAATGATATTTATTTTTACAGCTTAAATATACGCTTTCGGTAAATGATTGTGAACTGGTTGACAATTGCGAAAAAAGTATAGTCCTCGCAATTGATAGTTGTGGCCTTTTGGTTGATGTGGGACGTCGTATTGATAGCAAATATTAGCGGTTAGTATAGTGGCTTGATTAATAAAAGTTGCACATTTATTTAAAAGCATCTATTATTAAAAGATAACTGATTTTATCGGTGGACTCTGATTAAAATGGGACCCAACCCCTGCTATTAAAAGGGGTTACGAGTATGATAAAATAAGCAGGTGAGGTCTGGCTGATAACCAGCACCAATGACAGCAGAAGTGAAGGGGAAAACGATGATAAACCAATTTAAACCAACTTGGATGATACCAGCAATTTATAATATTACCGCAGCGCAACTCCGTGAAAAGGGCATCAAGGCGGTGTTTGCCGATCTCGACAACACGCTTATTGCTTGGGATAATCCAGATGGTACCCCGGAACTGAAAAAATGGTTGCACGCGTTGCAAGACGCGGGCATTCCACTAGTTGTCGTTTCGAATAATTCAGAAAAGCGGATTGCCAAGGCTTTAACGGCACTCGAACTGCCATTTGTTTCGCGTGCCTTGAAACCTTTACCGTTTGGGATTCAAAAGGCCCGGCACAATCTTGGGCTACGCAAAAATGAAGTGATCATGGTTGGTGATCAATATATTACCGATATGTGGGCCGCTCATTCGGCCGGCGTTCAAAGTGTATTGGTCCAACCGTTAGTCAAAACGGACGCGTGGAATACGCGAATCAATCGTTTCTTTGAACGTTTTATCAAAGCAAGATTAGCCCATGTGTATCCAGAAAAGCATTTTCAGGAGGAACTTAAATAGTGAGTGAAACAACTCAAGAAACTTTATATTGTATTGGCTGTGGGGCGGCGATTCAAACGACCGACCCCGAAGCAGCGGGTTACACGCCGGCTTCAGCCTTGAAAAAGTCGTTGGCAAATGAGTCCCAAGATTTATATTGTCAACGGTGTTTTCGGTTGCGCCACTACAACGAAATCGTGCCAGTTGAGTTAACTGACGACGATTTTCGCCATTTGTTGGCCACGATTCGTGAAGCCGATGCCTTAGTCGTCTATGTGGTTGATATTTTTGACCTGAATGGTAGTATCATTCCCGGGTTACAACGGTTTGTGGGAGATAATCCCGTCTTATTGGTTGGAAACAAGGAAGATGTCTTACCACGTCAATTACGGCGAACCAAATTACGCGAATGGATGAATCAACAAGTCCGCGCACAAGGGATTAAACCCGTTGATGTGGCTTTGACCAGTGCTAAAAAAGGCCACGCTATCGATGAGTTATTAGCGATGATCGAAAAGTATCGGCGCGGTCGCGATGTTTATGTCGTTGGGGTCACTAACGTGGGTAAATCTACGCTGATCAATCGCATTATTGCCAATAACACTGGCTTGAAAGATTTGATCACCACGTCACGGTTCCCCGGCACGACTTTGGATAAGATTGAAATTCCACTCGAGGACGGCCATAAGATGGTCGACACCCCTGGGATCATTCATCCAGAACAAATGGCGCATTTCTTGAGCGGGGACGACTTGAAACTCGTCTCACCACAAAAAGAGATTCGACCAAAAGCTTACCAATTGGGTAACGGTCAAACGTTATTCTTAGGCGGGGTTGCTCGCTTAGACATCGTCGATACGGTGAAACCTGCCGGAATTGCGTATGTCGACAATAACCTGACGATTCACCGGACTCGGACGGAGAACGCTGAGAACTTCTATACGAAGCATGTCGGCGAATTGATCACCCCACCAACTGGCGATGCTGTCGCTGATTTTCCACCGTTGGTTCGGCATGAATTTAAGACGACTGAAATCAGCGATGTGGTGTTTGAAGGCTTAGGTTGGGTCACTGTACCCGCCGAGACGCGTGTCGCTGGTTGGGCACCTAAAGGGGTGGACGTCTTAACCCGTCCAGCCATGATTAATAAGAACTAGGAGAATTTAATGGAAAACTTACGAGGAAAACAAAAACGTTATTTACGCAGTGAAGCACATCATTTACGCCCATTATTTGCTGTTGGTAAAAATGGGTTAACGGCTGATTGGCTCGAACAATTAGTTGGGGCATTGGACAAGCGCGAATTGATCAAGGTCAACATTTTACAAAATTCTGATGTGACCACTGATGAAGTTCAAACAGCCATTGAAGCCAAGACCGACATTACGGTGGTTCAAACCATTGGTCGGGTCTTAGTGTTATATTTACCATCATCACACGCAGAATTCCAAAAACTTTCATTGGAAGTCTCAAAGATCTAGGGAGGGATTTTTAGTGAAGACGGTTAGTCAAACAGCAACGAAAGTGATGGCCGAGGTCGTGACCGACCTGCCACATCGCCGTGTCGGTATTATGGGTGGGACGTTTAATCCGCCGCACTTGGGGCATCTGATTATGGCGCAACAAGTTGGCGATCAGTTAGGGTTGGATGAAGTCCGGTTTATGCCAGACGCGCAGCCACCACATGTCGATGAAAAGAAGACATTACCCGCTAAAGATCGCGTCAACATGGTTCAACGGGCGATTGCTGATAATCCGTTATTTAAACTAGAAACAGCCGAACTAAAACGTGGCGGTAAAAGTTATACTTATGATACGATGAAAGCATTGAAGGCTCGGCATCCCGAGACCCAATATTACTTTATTATCGGTGGCGACATGGTGTATTATTTACACACGTGGTATCACATCGATGATTTGGTCAAATTAGTCACGTTTGTCGGGATTAAGCGCACTGGTTATCCGACGACAAGTCAATATCCGGTTATCTGGGTCGATGCGCCGCTCGTCGATATCAGTTCCACTCAAATTCGTCATAAGGTGAGCCAAGGTCATACGGTGCGCTATTTGGTACCGGATGCCGTGGCTGATTATATTAAGGAGCATCAGTTGTATGAATCAAAACCAACCAATTGAGTTTACTGAACAATTAGTGCCTTATACGCATGCTGAGTTAGCCGCAAAAGTGGCCGCTAAGCTGACCGATAGCCGTTTTCAACACTGTCTACGGGTCGAACAAACGAGTCGTGAGTTAGCGGCTGAAAATGGTGTAGATCCGGAATTGGCCGGCATCACGGGGCTATTACATGACTATGCGAAGCAGCGTTCGGATGACACATTTATTAAGTTGATTAAAACGCGAGGCCTTGACCCAGCTTTGCTGAATTATGGCAACGGGGTTTGGCATGGCGTGGTTGGTGCTGAACTGATCAAAGATGAATTGCATATTTATAATGAAGATATTTTGACTGCGGTCCGGTTACACACGGTTGGTGCCCCATACATGCCGAAGCTAGCCCAGATCGTTTTCATGGCGGACTTTATTGAACCTAACCGGAACTTTCCAGGGGTCGATGAAGCGCGTCGAGTCACACAAAAATCGTTAGCTGCTGGGGTGCGCTACCAGATTCAACATACGTTGGCTTATCTGGTCAGTCAAGGCGCGCCAGTTTACCCACAGACCTTGGCAACATACAATGCTTGGGTCGGTGGTGTTAACGCAGTTGCAACCAACTAATCAAGAACTCAAAGGGAGAATTACATGGATAGCAAAGAATTATTACAATTAACGGTCAAAGCGGCCGATGACAAACGTGCTGAAGATATGGTGGCTTTAGATGTTGCCGAAGTTAGTTTGATGGCGGATTACTTCCTCATTGTTTCAGCTGACTCAAGACGTCAAGTTCAAGCCATTGCTGACAGCGTGGTCGAATTTATTCGTCAAGCTGGCTCAGACGTGAAGAGCGTTGAAGGTCGGACCGCTGGTGAATGGGTCTTGATCGATTGTGGTGACGTGATCGTGCACGTGTTCCAAAAGGATGCGCGTCAACATTACAACCTTGAAAAATTATGGTCAGATGCGCCATTAGTGGACATTGATCAATGGGTAAACGCATGATCTATCAGACGTTTGCCGAACTTTACGACGAACTCTTCGATCCAGCCATGTACCAGCAATGGCTGGATTTTGTGCGTCGTGAATTACCAGACCAAAGTGGTGAAGTGCTCGAACTCGCTTGTGGCACAGGCCGCCTAGCCGTATTACTGGCTCAAGCTGGGTATCATGTGACGGGACTGGACCTCTCCGACAATATGCTGGCTTTGGCCGAACAGCATGCGGATGAAGCGAATGTGCCATTGCCACTTATTGAGGGTAACATGCTTGATTTGAGTGAAATTGGGACGTTTTCAGCGGTGACTTGTTTTGCAGATTCTTTCTGTTATCTGTCAGATTTATCACAAGTTCAAGCTGCCTTTACGGAAGTGGCACAGCATCTTACGGATACCGGTAAGTTCCTGTTTGACGTGATCACGCCGTACCAGACGGATGAGGTTTATCCAGGGTACATGTATAATTATCGTGATGAAGAACGGGCATTTATGTGGACGAGTTATGCGAGTGAAACGACGCCACACAGTGCGGAGCATGACTTAAGCTTCTTTATTTGGAATGAAGAAAAACAAGCTTTTGATGAAGTCAGTGAACTCCATCAAGAACGGACGTATGTTTTAGAAGATTATCAACGGGCGTTAGCGGCGGCTGGGTTTAGCCAAGTCAAAGTGACCGCTGATTTCGGTGAAAGTACACCGGATGCGAAAACCACACGTTGGTTCTTCGAGTGCCAAAAGTAGGTGACTGACCATGCAAGCAGTAGGGCTGATAACTGAATATAATCCGCTACACAATGGTCATTTATACCATTTACAACGGGCCAAACAGTTAACTGGCGCAGATTGCAGTATCGTGGTCATGAGCGGTAATTGGCTACAACGGGGTGAACCGGCGTTATTGGACAAATGGACCAGAACTCAGTTGGCTTTAGCTGCGGGTGTCGACTTAGTGGTAGAGTTACCAGTCTTTTATGCGACGCAACCGGCGCATTTGTTTGCACGCGGTGGGGTCGAAATTTTGACGGCCCTGGGGTGTCAGAGCTTAGTTTTTGGTGCGGAACATCCTGAACTCGATTTTGCCCAATTGATGACGGCGTTACCCAAGACGCAGGCGGCGTTTAAGCACTATAATGCCACCTATGCCACGCAGTTCAATGCGGCCTTGCAACAAACGACGGGCGTTACTTTGACTAAGGCGAATGATATGTTGGGATTTTGCTACTATTTGGCTAATCAACAGTTTGGTAATCAGTTAAAACTTATCCCAATTCAACGGCAGGTGGCTGACCATCATGATGATCAGATTCAAGCTCATCAATCGTTTGCGAGCGGCACGGCTATTCGGGCGGCGGCGTTACAACAAGCTTGGTCACAAATTAGCGCGGTCGTACCCGCAGCGACACTGACTCAGTTAAAAACGCAACGCTTGCAAACTTGGCCCGATTTTTGGCCGTATTTACAGTATCAATTGATGACCGCCTCGGTAACGCAGACCCATGACTATGATCAGATGGCGGAAGGCTTGGAATACCGTATGAAAGAAACGGCCCAGTCTGCCACTAGTTTTGCGGATCTGATGACGCGGGCCAAGTCGAAACGTTACACGTATACGCGACTACAACGGGTGGCGACCGCAGCCCTGTTACAATTAACGGCTACTGAAGTCCAAACAGCCCAGCAACATAATTATGTGCGGGTGTTAGGGTTTAATAAGACCGGGCAAGCTTATTTACATCAGGTGAAAAAGCAGCTCACGTTGCCGTTATACACGAAGATCACTAAAGACTTGCGATTACACGGTTTAGCGCTTGATTATCGGGCAGGGCGTGTCTATGAACTGGTCAATGGTCACTCCCAAGATCTCTATCGGCGGCCAATCATGTTTCCGAGGTAATATTGGTTGACCCTGGTCACATTTCTTGTTATGGTGGTGAACAGTAACGGGCATTTTGACCTGTCAAGGAAAAAACATTGACAAAGGATTTTCACACAGGTATAATTTATCACGTTGCATTAGGAGGTTTTTAAATGAAATGGTCGTTAGGGCAACTTAAAAGTTACCGCGATGAGCCACTTCAGTTTGATGAAGCACTGGATTTAAAACACTCCCTGATGACGCGTTATCCAGATATTATTGACGTCAAAGCCGTTCAAGCGAAAGGTTTTGCCAGTTATGATCAAGGTAGCGTGCTAATCTCAGCGAACGTTGAAGCGACCTTAACGTTGCCTTCAAGCCGTTCGTTGACGCCAGTGGACACCCCGCTGGCATTTCAAATGACAGAATATTATGTCCCACAGGGGACCGATTTAAGCCGGTTTGAAAAAACTGACACGGTCATTTTTTTACCCGAAGATGATATTTTGAATTTTGATGTCGCTGTGGAGGATAACATTTTAATTCACATCCCCATGCAGATTCTTTCTGAAGCAGAGCTCAATGGCGAAGCGATGCCAGCCGGTAAAGGTTGGGAAGTCATTCGCGAGGAAGACTTAGCCAAGCTAGCTGAAGAACATAAAACTGTTGATCCGCGTTTAGCTAAATTGAAAAACCTGTTCCCTGATCAGGAAGCCAAGGATTAAATTAGCTAGACCTATCAAAAACATCACATTTGTGAAATTATTTTAAGGAGGTGTTCGTTGATGGCTGTACCTAAGAGAAGAACATCAAAGATGCGTAAACGCAACCGTCGTGGTCATATTAAATTGGCTACGCCTAATTTGGCACCATGCCCAAATTGTGGTGAATTACGTGTATCTCACCGTGTTTGCCCTAGCTGTGGGTATTACAATGGTAAAGAAGTCGTTAAAGTAAACAACTAAATTTCGATTTAGTTGATGAAAAGGCGCATCGCGGCCATGGCGCATGCTAATTTTCTTTACACAACGATGTTAAAACTCGCTTCGGCGAGTTTTTTTGTGTCCTTATTTTTATACACGCTGCGGTCTTGGGGTACTTTCAGGTTTGAACGTCATGGCTGAAATGTTCTGTTGCAAATGTGAGGGGAACTGTTGGCGATGAGTTATTCGTCTCAATTTTAAAGGTTGACGTGAAAACTAATTTCTTACTTCATGAAAAAATATGAAATTATTTGATAAAATCAGCGCAAATTGCTTTAATTACGAAAGCGTTTTTGGTACGATAGTCACGTAGTAAAATTTGGGAGGCAAACAGAACATGAGTAATGAAAAACCACAAATTGGCGTCATTGGTATGGCTGTCATGGGTAAAAATTTGGCTTTGAACATTGAAAGCCGCGGTTACAAGGTTGCCATTTTCAACCGGACTGGTTCTAAGACTGAAAAAGTTGTTAAGGACCATGCTGACAAGCAATTAGTCCCAAGTTACAAGATTGAAGACTTCGTCGCTTCACTTGAAACACCACGTCGGATTATCATGATGGTTAAAGCTGGGAAGCCAACGGATGCTGTGATTGATGAATTATTACCATTATTAGATAAAGGCGATGTCTTGATCGATGGTGGGAACACTAACTTCAACGACACGATGGCCCGGAATGCCCGTTTGGACAAATCTGGGATTAACTTTATCGGGATGGGTGTTTCCGGCGGTGAATTAGGCGCCTTACAAGGCCCATCATTGATGCCCGGTGGTCAAAAGGAAGCTTATGACTTAGTTGAACCAATCTTGAAGAAGATTGCGGCTAAGGCCCCTCAAGACGGCGAACCATGTGTCACTTATATTGGTGAAAATGGTGCCGGTCATTACGTTAAAATGGTCCATAACGGGATCGAATACGGTGATGAAGAATTGATCGACGAAAGCTACAACATCATGCGTAATGTTGCTGGGTTATCCGTTGATGAAATGTCTGATGTCTTTACTGACTGGAACAAAGGCGAATTAAGCAGTTACTTAGTTGAAATTACCGCTGACATTTTGTCACGTAAGGACGACTTGGGTGACGACAAGACGAAGCCAATTGTTGACATGATCTTAGACCGTGGGAACAACAAAGGGACTGGTAAGTGGAGTTCCGAAGATGCTTTGAATGTTCAAGTGCCACAATCAGTAATCACTGAAGCCGTTTATGCGCGTTACATCTCAATGATGAAGAACGAACGGGTCGCTGCTTCTAAGAAGTTAGCTGGTCCTAAGAACGACGTTAAATTACCTGCTAAGGAAGAATTGGTTGAAAAGATTCGCCAAGCCTTATACTTTAGCAAAATCATGAGTTATGCCCAAGGCTTCGAACAATTACGTTTCGCCGCAGAACATTACGGTTGGGACTTGAAGTTTGGTGAATTGGCTCAGATCTGGCGTGCTGGTTGTATCATTCGGGCCCAATTCTTACAAAACATTACTAATGCGTTTGATAAGAAACCTGACTTAAACAACTTATTGATGGACGACTACTTTGCTGATATCGCTGCTAAATATCAACAATCAACGCGTGACGTCTTAAGCTTGGCTATCCAAGCTGGCGTGCCAGTACCATCATTTAGTGCCGCATTGTCATATTACGACTCATTCCGGGCTGAAGTTTTACCTGCTAACTTGTTACAAGCACAACGGGATTACTTTGGGGCACATACCTATGAACGGACTGACCGCGAAGGCATGTTCCACTACACTTGGTATGAAGAACAATAGAAATTAATGAGTTTAAAAAAGACGCTTGAAAAGTGAAAACTTTTCAGACGCCTTTTTTGTCTCAATAAGACAATCATTTTACCAAAGGGTGCCACCCAAGATAGTTGCAGCGGCAACGCCCCAATAGTATTCCGAAGTGCGCGTCGTTTGGGCGTACAGCGTATTTAAGGCTTGAATCGGATGCTGCTGATGTTTTTGGGTGGCGGCAATCATGAGTGCGTTGACCCGTGGCGCAGTCAACAAACAATTTTCGTATTTAGCCAGTTCTTTGGCACAACTCAATAAGCGGGTTTCGAGTTCGGGGTCTTTTGCGACCTCGGGGTCATTATAGGCGACACTAATCTGCTGTAGCAGGTGTTCAGCTTTTGGATCTCTTAACATGCGATCATCCCCTGTATAGCCAGAGTATAGCACCTTGAAGGGCCAATTGATAATGTACGTTTCGAAAAAATAGGATTGCGTAAACCGTAATTACGTGTAGGATATAACTTATGACAAAACAACCAACAACTGAAGAAAAACTCAAAGTTTTTAAAGCCTTGGCTGATCCAATTCGCTTGGAAGTGATTCATTATCTGAATGGGCTGGATCAGGCCGTGTCCTGTGGCGAGATTGGTCAGGCCATGCATATTTCTAAGACTTCTGGTTCATATCATTTTAAAATTTTACAGGAGGCAGGTTTGATAACGGTACAGAAAGTCGCACGCGAAAAATATGTCAAATTAGACCGGTCAACTTTTGATGAGTACTTGACGCATTTTTGGCAAAACGTCTAGTATTTTAGACCACTGAAGCGCAGCTCATCAAGAGTTGGGCTTTTTTTGATTTGGGGCTTGTCAGCGCCTAGTCGCAATGCTATCTTTAAATAGTTCAAAAACATTTGAACTATTTTTCGACATTGGGGGACGAAAAAGGATGACTGGACAAGTGATTAAAACACGTTGGGTTTTGGGACTGACGTCACTCGGTTTTTTTATGGCAATGATGGATGCGATGATTGTGACCACGGCTTCGACTGCGATTCGAACTGATTTTCAAATTTCGGTTAAATCATTACAGTGGGCTTTGAATGCCTACAATATCACTATTGCAGCGGTTCTATTGGTAGGCGTCGCGCTAGGGGAACGTTGGGGCCGCCGGCGGCTTTACAATTTGGGGTTGCTGATTTTTACCATTGGCTCGGTCTTTTGTGCCATGGCAACGACGCTTGATTGGTTAATTGTGGCCCGAATTGTGGAAGGCCTGGGTGCTTCAGTGATGACACCAATGTCGATGGCCATTTTGACGTCGACTTTGCCGGTTGAACAACACGGCCGAGCATTGGGGATCTGGAGCGGGGTTGGGGGCTTGGCCTTAATTGTTGGGCCGTCGTTGGGTGGCCTAATCGTAGCCCGGTTGACTTGGCAATGGATCTTTTGGATCAATGTGCCAATTGGTCTTTTGGCGTTAGCCCTATCATGGTTGTATTTACCTGAAAGTCACGGCAAAGTTGAACCAATTAACTTATTAGATCATGGCTTGATTATCATTGCTTCAGCGGGACTTATTTGGACCTTGTCCGCTGCGACGAGTCAGCTAGATCTGAGCCAGTTTAGTTCAGTCTTATTGATTGGGCTTGCCAGCCTGGGTAGTGGTATCTGGTTTATTTGCCGTCAAGCTAAGGAAAAAATGCCAATGATCCCGCTTAGCTTTTTTCAAGAGCGTGCCTTTACGGGTGGAAATCTGGCGACGGCTTGTTTATATGCGGCAATGTATGGTGTCGTCTTCTTTTTACCCCAATTTTTGCAACTTAATGGGCACGCGAATGCGTTAACTGCAGGACTTGAGTTATTGCCTTGGACGGGAACTTTAGTGATTGTGGCGCCATTTTCAGGTCGGGCAGTGGATCAGTTTGGTGAACGGTGGTTGGCAATGCTGGGATTAGTATTTCAAGGGCTTGGGTATTGGTTGATTGCCCTCTTCGTCCATAAAAACTATGGTTGGCTCGTGTTACCGCTAATGCTAGCGGGAGTGGGGTTATCGATGGCTGGTCCGGCGCTACAAAAGGCGGTTCTCGGTGCGGTGCCCCGTGTCGCGATTGGCAAAGCCTCTGGAATTTATAACATTTTCCGACTATTAGGTGGTGCGCTGGGAACGACGCTGGCTGTCATCGTCTTTTACCAATTTCATGGGTCCGATTTTACGACTGGATTTCAAGCCACGATGCTGGCGACTGGTGCCATTTCATTGTTAGGGCTGGTTGGGGCTAAAAAATTAAAACAAAACTAAGTTGGCTGGCGTGAACGACAGCCAATTAAGGTGTGCAGGGTCAGTGCTTGGCTTTGCACATTTTTTACGTCAATTGAGTCTAAAACAGGTGAAACGAACGGATGTTTGCGTTAAAATGAAGATAGTTATCTTTTTCGAGAGTAGGCGAGTGAATGCGGCAAGAATCATTATTTAATCCAGAACATGCAGCCAGCAGCCCGTTAGCTTATCGAGTTCGACCAACGACCTTAGATGGGTTTAAGGGTCAGGAACACCTGTTAGGTCCGGGTAAAATGTTGCGACAATTAATCGCTGAGGACCAATTACCCTCATTGATTTTTTGGGGACCACCGGGTGTCGGTAAGACGACGCTGGCGGAAATTATCGCGCAACAAACGAAATCACACTTTATTACGTTTAGTGCCGTCACTAGCGGTATCAAAGAAATTAGAAAAATTATGGATGAGGCCGAAGCCAATCGAGATTTTGGCGAGAAGACACTGGTCTTTATCGATGAAATTCATCGTTTCAACAAAGCCCAGCAAGATGCCTTTTTGCCGTATGTCGAACGTGGCAGTATCACGCTGATTGGCGCGACGACCGAAAATCCATCCTTTGAGATCAATGCCGCATTGTTGTCACGTTGCAAGGTGCTGGTATTAAAAGAATTGTCCACGACGGCGCTGACGGCGGTCTTGCAAGCCGCACTGGATAATCCAAATGGCTTCCCCAAGCTAACGATTAAGTTACAGCCGGACACCTTGAAATTAATCGCTGAATTTGCCAATGGTGATGCGCGGATGGCGTTGAATACGCTTGAAATGGCCGTTTTAAACGGTGATCGTGATGGTGATACGGTGACGATTACTGAAGCTGGGCTATATCAACTGATCAATACGAAATCGTTACGTTACGATAAAAATGGTGAAGAACACTATAACGTGATTTCGGCGTTGCACAAGTCGATGCGCAATAGTGATGTGGACGCGGCGATTTATTGGCTGATGCGAATGTTAAAGGGTGGTGAAGATCCGTTATATATTGCACGCCGCTTGATTCGTTTTGCTAGTGAAGATGTGGGCTTAGCTGATCGCCAAGCGCTACCGCTGACCGTAGCAGCGTTTCAAGCTTGTCAGCTGATCGGCATGCCCGAATGTGATGTGAATTTGACTGAAGCGGTGACTTATTTGGCCTTGGCGCCGAAATCAAACGCGCTATATATGGCGAAGGCGGCGGCGCAGGCCGATGTCAAAGCGAAAGGGAACTTGCCAGTGCCATTGCAAATTCGGAATGCGCCCACCAAGTTGATGAAAGATTTAGGCTATGGCGATCATTATCAGTATGCGCATGATACTGCGGACAAGTTAACAGATATGACGACCATGCCGCCAGAATTGCAGGGACAAACGTATTATCATCCCACGGATCAAGGTCAAGAAAAAGCTTGGCAACAACGCTTAGCTGCCATTAAACGGTGGCATGCGGAACATCCGCATTCGGATCAGGATTAGCCGTCATCGAACCGAACTTCAAAATTGCAATCACGGTAAAACCGGCTAAAATGAGAGCTAAATGAAGGCTTGGCAAAATTTCAGGTGTAGGAAATTTACCGTATTCATGGTAAAATAACATGTTGTACATGTTTGTTGAGCGTATTTCTCATTAAACACGGCGTCGCACGATTGCTAGATAAGTTGAATATTAGGAGTGACTAAAAGTAAATGAGTCGAATATTAATTATTGAGGACGAAAAAAATCTCGCTCGGTTTGTCGAACTGGAATTAAAGCATGAAGGTTACGACATTCAGGTTGAGTACAATGGCCGTAAGGGTTTGGACGCAGCGTTGGGTGAAGATTTTGATGCGATCCTTCTAGACTTAATGTTACCCGAATTAAACGGGTTGGAAGTTTGTCGGCGGGTGCGGGAAGTTAAAAACACCCCAATCATTATGATGACAGCCAGAGATTCCGTGATTGACCGCGTTTCTGGTTTAGATCATGGGGCCGACGATTATATCGTCAAGCCATTTGCCATTGAAGAATTGTTGGCACGTTTACGGGCGTTGCTACGACGGATCGATTTGGAAAGTGAACAACAAAATACGAAGCAAACCACTGTCACTTATAAAGATTTAACGATTGAAAAAGAAAACTTAGTCGTTAAGCGCGGTGATGAAGTCATCAACTTAACGAAGCGGGAATACGAATTATTATTGACCTTAATGGAAAATATTAATGTCGTCTTAGCGCGTGATGTTTTATTAAATAAAGTTTGGGGTTATGAATCCGAAGTTGAAACTAACGTGGTCGATGTCTATATCCGTTATTTACGGAACAAGATCGACCGTCCGGGTGAAAAGAGCTACATCCAAACTGTTCGTGGGACTGGATACGTGATTCGGTCGTAATGACTGACGAAAATCAAACGAGCACAACGCAACATAAACGTTGGTCGTTGAAATGGAAATGGGCGCTCGGGACCGCAATTGGGACCGCGCTCATTTTTATTTGCTTTTCATTGCTGGTTTATAAGAGCTTCACGAACCTCTTGATCCGGCAAGAACAGCGCGATGTTGCCAGTGCGGTCTCAACCATTCAACAGTCGTTACGGACGGAGTCGAAAGGGTTGACGATTAAATCGGTAGCAGCCAAACTTCAACCGGAGGCCAACATTGAACCGGCTGATGGCATGGAGTCACGTAAGCATGGGGCGTTACAGACGACGATTTTCTCTGATTCAGAATTGACCGCCTTATCGCGAACCAACTTAGCAGTTACGGTCTACGATCCAGAAGGCATTACGTTATATATTTCGCGGAAAGATTCACACGAATTCAAGAAGAATGCCAGTCGCACGATTCAAATGATTGGTCATGGAAGTGATTCGGAGTTAGTGGGACGGGCGCCAATTCATGCGGCCACTAACCATAAACTCATCGGTTATGCCCAAGTGACGGATAGTTTGGCTGATTACCATAATACGACTCACAATTTGATGTGGATCTTTATTGTGATGACCTTGATTGCGATTTTTGGTGCCACGTTATTAGGTTACTTTTTAGCAGCATTCTTACTGCGGCCGATGAAAAAAATTACGAAAACAATCAATGCGGTCAACGCTGATCCACAAACAGATTCGCGGGTGCCGGATTTAAATCGTAATGACGAATTATCAGATTTAGCGGTGCTGTTCAATGATATGCTGGATCAAATGCAGCGTTATATCACGCAGCAACAACAGTTCGTCGAAGATGTTTCGCATGAATTACGGACACCAGTCGCCATTATCCAAGGTCATATGGAGTTGTTGAATCGCTGGGGCAAAGATGATCCACAAGTTCTAGCGGAATCGTTGTCGGCTAGTTTGTCAGAAACCCAACGCATGCAGAGCTTGGTCCAAGAAATGTTGGACCTATCGCGAGCGGAACAATTGGAAATCAACTTTAGTCATGAAACGACTGATATTCAAAAGTTAGTCACGCAGGCGTTCAATGACTTTAAAATGATTCATCCGGACTTTACGTTCACGTTTGATGATGATGTCAAAAAGCCGGTCTACGCGCAAATTTACCGCAACCATCTCGAACAGATCTTGATTATTCTGTTAGATAATGCGGTGAAGTATTCGACAAAACGTCAAGAGATTCACTTGTCTTTGTCGACCGATATTCGTTACATCGAAGTAGCGGTACAAGATTTTGGTGAAGGCATTTCGAAGGATAATCTGGACCGCGTCTTTAATCGGTTCTATCGGGTCGATAAAGCTCGGAGTCGGGATAAAGGCGGTAATGGGCTTGGGTTGTCAATTGCGCAACGGTTAGTCGAAGGCTACCACGGGCACATCAGTGTCGAGTCAGTTGTTGGACAAGGGTCAATTTTCCGTTTCCAATTACCAATTTTGAAGGATCCTAAACTACTGGCACAAGCCGAGGCGAATACAGATGCTGTTGAAAAGATTGCAAAATCCGAACTACCCGCTGGCATTCGACCAGCTGTCAAAGATCCAGAGGAAGCCCCATTGGATGATCATGAGCACGACTCAAATTTAGAAAAATAACTTAAAAAGGCGCCTGCAAGTTAATTGTGGGCGTCTTTAGTTTAATGGCATTAAAATACTTGCGACGGTTTTCACAAGTCGGAAAGACTGTTATAGTGGAAGAGCAGTAATTATTATTCGGGGGGCGTAACAGTTGTCGAACGAAACAACTTATCGGCCAATGACTTTCAAGATCTTTTTGCAATTCATTCGGCTGAATGCGAAAACGGCCAGTGTCGTGCCGTATTTCATTGGTATTTTATTTTCAATCTATTATTTTCACGCATTTAACTGGGTCAATTCACTGATCTATTTAATTGCACAGGTGTCGATTGCCTTATTCGTGACTGGCTTCAACAATGTCCAAGATTATTTTCTCGCAGTCGATCTGCATTATCGGGATACTTATAACATTATCGGACGTGAGCATTTATCACCGAAGCGGTCATTACGCTTGGTCTTAGTTATGCTCGCGACGGCGATTATTTTAGGCATCGTGCTCGTTTTCAAAACGAATCTGCTCTTATTATTCATGGGTGCGGCGGCAATCGGGGTCGCAATCTTTTATACCTATGGGCCGGTGCCATTTTCACGCTTCCCATTAGGTGAATTGTTGTCAGGGACGGTTGAAGGCTTCGGGGTCTTCTTCCTGGCAGTTTATATGAATGTGGCAACGCCAGTATTGATGGGGTTCACCTTCAATTGGCCACATTTTGCAGTGGTTGGTAATTTGCAAAACATCTTAGTCATGATGTTAGTCGGCTTGCCAAACATTTTCTTGGTCTCTAATATTATGCTAGCCGACAATATTTGTGATTTAGAACAAGATATCCGCAATAAACGCTATACGGTGCCATATTATATTGGTAAACCGCGCGCATTAAAGACCTACGACATCTTAGCCTTGTTAGGTTATTTGCCGGTACTTATCAGCGTGGTACTACAGTTGTTGCCAATCTATCAATTACTAGTTTTATTAGTGTTACCGAAGATTCTTAAAAACATTAAAGCTTTTAACGCCGTCCAAATTAAAGAAACGACCTTTAATACAGCCCCACAAAACTTGATGCTTTTTCAAGGGATGCAGTTATTAGGGTTGATTATTGGTATTATTTTTTAATCAATGAAAACGTCCAGTAATGGGCGCTTTTTTAGTGTCTGAGGGCGCTGGCTGCCCAGAGCCATAACATGATGATGCCGGTGAGACCGACTGCAACTGCAAAGGCCAGTTGCGGTCCGATGAGATTATAGAGCAGCACAAGACCGACACTGCCCGCGGGTGCGCCGATCGTGACGGTTGTGCTGACCAGACCAAGCACGGTCCCAGTCAGGTTCGGTGCAACGGTAGTCGTGAATAAAGCGTACATTTTTGAATCTAACTTACCACTGCAAAAAGCGGTGACAAATTGGGTTACCAGGATCAACCAGATATTTGGCAGTAACAATAAGCCTAGGTAAATACTACCGATGGCAATAGTGGTAATTAAAGTCAGTTTGGTAAAGCTTAATTGGTCCAGCCAGGTGTGACGTGAGACACCACCAAGGACGCTGCCTACTACGAAAACGAGGTTTGTGAGCAAGATTGCGGTGGCATATGGCAGTCCGAACTTGGAAGCGGCAGTGATAAAGTACAAATTTAAGACAGTATCCACACTCATCGCTAAGATATTGAGCAACATGATAATTCCTAAAAAGCTGATAGCTGGTAACTTGGTGGCTTGTTCGATGGCACTTTTAGCCAGTTGCCAGATTGTGTTTAAATTTGGCTGCTTGATTGTGGCAACGCGGGTCATAATTGTCGAATGGCCAATAAACAGACAGGCCGTAGCGATCAAAAAGGTGGCACCGTTAATCACTGCAGCCAAGGCGTAGTTATGAGTCGTTGCGATGATTAGGACGCCGAGGCTTTGACCAACTGGGGCCATGAGGGTACCAACACTTTGGTTAATCCCAAAGGCCTGCTGGCGATCTGCTGCGACTAGTCGTGTTTGGACGATAACATTGAACAAACTGCTACCATAATTGCCAAGTAATGTGGCGAGGACATTCAGGCTGACAACCACGGCAAAACTGAAAATCGTTTGCTGGTTAATGACGAGTGCAAGGCCGAAATACATAAACGCTTGGCCAATTTTAGTGCCAATCAACCAGGTTGCCTTGGCGGTCGTTCGATCTGCTAAATCACCCATGACAACGTTCAGGGCATACGGGGAGACCGTTGCGATTGAAACAATTGAGACGAATAGCTTGGGTTGCATGTAGCCTTTGGCATAGGTAAGTAAAATAATATTAAATAGACTCATCCCGAGCGTGGCAAAGCAATTCGCACTCGCTAGGGTTTGTAAGGTGTGGTTTTTAAGAATTGTTAACATGGTAGTCACCGTCTTTCTCGTTGATAATGGCATTATAGCCGGCGGCAGTGTATGATGAACGTTAAATTAGTGGCATATATGCCACATAAGGATGTGAGTGCATGACGGATGGTTTAGGTGTCACGATCAAGCAATTACGATTGGCTAAAGGACTGACGCAAGCTGCTGTATATAGCGGGATCGTTTCACGGTCGTTTGCCAGTCGCTTCGAAAGTGGTCACCACGATATTAGTGCGAGTAAATTATTTGAAGTTTTAGATAATCTAGCGGTTTCGGTGGATGAGTTCCGCTTTATCCATCAGCACTATCAGCCGTCACCGCTGGATCAAGCATTGAGTCAGGCAAATCGCTATTATGAAGCGCAAAACTTTCCCGCGCTTAGTCAGTGGATCAAGTCGCACGCTAAGAGTCCGCGGGCTTATGACCGGTTGGTGGCGAGTTATATGCAGATCAAGTTGTTGAGTTTTGACCGTGCCCAATTTGCGATGACCGCCGCGGTGCGACCGGCAGTGCAACATTTGCAGCAAACACCGATGTGGACTTTGCAGGAGTTAAAGTTTGCGAACGTCTTGGTGCCGCTGAGCATGCATGACGAAGGTCTGACGGGTGTCACGGCACTAATGACTAAGATGGTGCTTAATTGTCAGCGGTATTGCACGCCTTGGGGTGATCCATTCAGGGTTTTAGGCGAGTTGCTCGCGTTTTACGGCACGGTTTTTCAAGTCTTGTTAAGTGGTCAAGCGTTTGATCAAGCCCGCCAGTTGCGGCCCAAGTTACTCGCAATTGCACCGGCTGAACTAGATTGGGATGGACGGCTGACGCAGCAAGTCTGGCTGGCATTATGGGAATGTTATTTTGGTGATTGGCAGGCTGGACAAGACACGCTGAGTGAAATCATGGCGATTGAAAAGCAACAGCGGCCATTCTTGGATAACAACTTGCGTTCAATTATTCAAGTTAGAACAGCGGAAGCCCAGCGGTATCGGAAAAGGTAAACAAAAAAGTCACCCGCCAAATTAGCGAGTGACTTTTTTAAATGATCAATTAATGATGATGACGTTGCTGTTTACCAGCATTACGACCTTCATTTGGATGTGCATTTCGATTAGTCGACATTTCACCTTTAACAGGTTGTTCCGTGGCATTGACCGGTTTCGCGGCCGTTGCTTTCGGCATCTTGATCGGGTTCTTTTTCAATTCTTCTTCAACTTCGCGGCGAATCCGTGGACGGAAGTAATTGATGATCAAGGTTTGCAAGCAGGCGAATAACCCACCGACGAAGAAGTACAAGCCTAATCCGGCTGGGGCTGACATGGTCACGAACAGAATCATGACGGGACTAACGACTAACATCGTCCGCATCGTCTTCTTTTGTTCATCAGGAATCCCAATCATGGATAAGTAACCTTGGGCTAAGTAGGATAAGAAGGCTAAAACGGCCAGTAAAAAGCTCGAATGACCTAATGCGATACCCATAAACTTCGCGCTGGAAAGTTCTGGTGAGTAACGGATCGCATAATACAAGGCTGAGAAAATTGGAAATTGAATCAGTAGTGGTAAACAACCGATCCCACCAGTCATACTGATACCGTTGGCCTTGTAAAGTGCCATCATATCGTTGCTAGCAGCCGCTTTTTCGGCTTGCGTCGTTGCATTTTTCTGCCGTTCTTGGATAATCGCCAACTGTGGCTTAACGGCGGCCATCTTTTCTTGTTGGTAAGTTGACTTCCGTTGTTGGTTGATCATCATTGGAAGCAAGACCAATCGAACTAAAACTGTTAAACCGATAATAGCCCAACCGTAGTTGTTGCCAAATAGTTGTGCCAACCATTGCATGACGGCTTGACCTGGACGTGCTAAGTAATCGTAAACGAAGCCGTATGGTTTACCGTTTTTGACCTGCACACAGCCACTTAAGAAGAACACTAAACTTGATAGTGCTAGCGTGACGGTGAGGGCTTTTTTATTTTTCACTTGATATTAATCCCCTTTATTTAAGTCATATAAGCTCGATGATACTAGAGATGGTAAGGGATTTCAATTAGTTATCCGAAAATTATGATAATTTTGCGGTTCAACGTCATTCACGATTAATTTGGTGACTTTCCCAAAATCAGTGGGAGATTGTTTAATGACATCGATAAAAACTTGTACCCGTTGATCTTCGCCTTCTGCTTCAATGAAAACTGACCCATCCATTAAGTTACGGACGATCCCATTGACGCCACATTTGTCAGCGGCGACCTTGGTTGCCCAGCGGAAGCCAACGCCCTGGACCCGACCGCTGGCTTGGAGTGTTACTGCACGCATACTGTCACTTCCTTCTAATAAACGATCCTGATGGGGTTATCGAATGGTTTTCGAAAAAGTCCCACACCATACTAATATAATAGCATGGAAATTCCTTCCAAGCGATATGCTATACTTATGAAAACAACGCAGAATAGGAAGTTACAAACATGGAAAAGATTAATTCATTGCAAAATGTGCATGTGAAGGCTTGGAAAAAGCTTCAAACCAAAAAGGGCCGGAAACAACAAGGGCTTTATTTGCTTGATGGCTGGCATTTGGTGAACGAAGCCGTCAAAGCTAAAGTGTCGATCAAGACGCTCTTGATTACCGAAAAACAATTGGCGACTGAACCTGATTTGACTCATTTTCCAGCCTTAATTGAGATCTCGGAAGAAGTTGCGAGTCATATCAGTGCGACAGTCTCGCCACAGGGTGTGTTTGCGTTGGCGGTTTTGCCTAAGCCGACCGCAGATCCATTAGCACATTTGGACTTGAGTCGTCCATGGTTGTTGCTGGATAACGTGCAAGATCCGGGCAACATTGGGACGATGGTTCGGACGGCGGATGCAGCTGGATTTGCTGGGGTTGCCTTTGGGAACGGGACGGTTGACATTCATCAACCTAAAGTTGAACGGGCGATGCAGGGGAGTCAATTCCATCTGCAATTGATCAGCACGGACTTGGTTGATTTTGTGAAATTATTGCAAGCGCAAGGCGCTCCCGTCTACGGGTCTGAACTAAATCCTGAGGCAGCTCAATATTTAGATATTGACGCCCCAGCCAGTTTCGGTCTGATTATGGGTAATGAAGGTAATGGAATGAGCGACGAGCTGTTAGCGTTGACGGATAAGAATCTTTATATTCCAATCAAAGGCCGTGCCGAATCATTAAATGTCGCCATTGCGGCTGGTATCTTGATGTTTGGGCTGTATCGGTAAATTGGTATTTCCGATTGTCACTGATGATTGCATATTAATTAATCATTATTGTGGGCAGATTATTGGTGTCTTAATGGGTTCAAATAGTGCTGAAGTTAAATAGCGCAGGGTGGGCTGGATGAGGCTCAGTGGTGAAATTTTGCTTAGTCGAGGGGGTTACTCGGCTTAGTAAAAGCCCGGTTTGTGAGACCGCACTATGGCTCACAACCGTGACCACCACGTTCCAGCCTCATCCAGCCCACCCGGAGCGGCAAGCTTAGCAAATGCAGTGTTCAGGCGATTAGTTAGAATTCAAGTCAAATTGAACAAAATACTTTCAAAGTTACTTACTTTTTAGTAGAATAGCGGTAGTTATTAGTAAAGGGAGCTTTCAATGAAAACCAATGTTTGGAAACAAGATTCCGATTACGTGGCAATTGTCGCTGACTTATTGGCCCAACCAGCTGTTCAACGTTTAGCTGATTTTACACAACACCATCACTCGAATCGTTTAGATCATTCAATTGCAGTTTCATATGATAGTTACTTATTGGCAAAAAAGTGGCACCTCAATACGACTGCGGTAGCTCGTGCCGGGTTACTACACGATTTGTTTTATTATGATTGGCGGGAGACCAAGTTTGACTTGGGCTCGCATGCCTTTATTCATCCGCGCGTTGCGTTACGTAACGCTGAAAAGTTGACCAAATTAACGCCGATGGAAAAAGATATCATTTTAAAGCATATGTTTGGGGCAACGTTGGCCCTGCCTAAGTATCGTGAAAGTTTGTTAGTCTCTTTAGTCGATGATTATGAAGCAGAACATGAATTTTTTGGACCATTACGTACCAAGGTGGCCAAGCAATTAGATCGGTTCCGGGGGAAAATCTCTGCCGGTTAGGCCGAAAGCAGGATTATTGGAGGTCATGCAAATGTCAGAAATGATGCTAGAGACGGTTGAAGACGCAACCGTGGAATCTGAATTCGAACTGTGTCCCAAATTTGAGAAGACGTTTTCTATTTTAGGTAAGAAGTGGAATGGCCTAATTATTGATGTCTTGCTCGAGGATGGGCCACAACGGTTTAAGAATTTAGCTCGCCGCATTCCGAAATGCAGCGACCGGGTTTTAGTGGTTCGTCTAAAAGAACTGGAAGCAAATGGCATCGTTAGTCGCGTGACCCATTGTGATTCAGCTTTGATTGAATATCGGTTGACGGACAAAGGTGCTGACTTGAAACAAGTCATGGCCACGGTTCACAACTGGTCAGATAAGTGGTACAGTCCTGCAGAATCTTGCCGTTAGGGCTTGACGCTGTGGTGACTTTGCCATAAACTGGCATAGTAGATTGAAAAAGCCTTGATGAGAAATAGTAGTTAGTAGCGGCGTCCTAGGGAAGAGTGTCATCGATTGGAAGCACTCCGGCGACTTAGCTAACGAATTCACTCTCTGAGCTGAAATTGACTATTTAGAACTTAAAAAACAATTTTCGGTACCCGGCCGTTATCCGGTGAAAGTGCGTTTGAGCCAAACAAGATTTGGCTCAACGAACAAGGGTGGTACCGCGATGACCTCGTCCCTTTTAGGATGAGGTCTTTTTTGTGTCTAAGGGTAGTAAAAATTGGAGGGAACTATATGAGTTTACAAGATCGGTTAACCGAATTACGAGATCAAGGCTTAGCGGATATTAAGTCTGCGGATGTCTTGAAAAAAGTGAACCAAGTTAAGGTTGACCTGCTCGGTAAGAAAGGTCCCATTACGGAAGTTTTACGGGGCATGCGTGATTTAACCCCTGAAGAACGGCCAAAAGTCGGCGCTTATGCCAATGAAGTTCGTGATAAGTTACAAGAAGCAATTGAGCATCGGCGTGAAGAACTAGAATTAGCTGTTCAAAATAAGCAACTAGCTGCTGAAAAGCTGGATGTGACCTTACCTGGTCGTCAAGTGCCACAAGGCCAACCCCATGTGATCACTCAGATCATTACTGAACTTGAAGATTTGTTCATGGGAATGGGTTACCAAATCGTTGATGGTGACGAAGTTGAAGAAGATTATTATAACTTCGAACGCTTGAACTTGCCTAAAGACCATCCGGCTCGTGATATGCAAGATACGTTCTATATTACGAAAGAAATTTTATTACGGACGCAAACGTCAGCTGACCAACCACGATCATTGGAAAATCATGATTTTTCTAAAGGCCCATTAAAGGTCTTGTCACCAGGACGTGTTTATCGTCGTGATACTGATGATGCGACCCATTCGCATCAATTCCATCAAATCGAAGGTTTAGTCGTGGACAAACACATCACGATGGCTGATTTGAAAGGCACCTTGACCTTAGTTGCAAACGAATTGTTCGGTGATCAATTTGAAGTTCGGTTACGACCAAGTTACTTCCCATTCACGGAACCTTCCGTTGAAGCTGATGTCACTTGTTTCAATTGTAATGGTAAGGGTTGTGCCGTCTGCAAACAGACTGGTTGGATCGAAGTCTTGGGTGCCGGAATGGTGCATCCACGCGTCTTAGAAATGTCTGGCATTGACCCAGAAGTCTATGGCGGGTTTGCCTTTGGCTTAGGCCCAGATCGTTTCGCAATGTTGAAATACGGTGTTGACGATATCCGGAACTTCTACTTAAATGATGTTCGGTTCTTGTCACAGTTTTACAAGAAAGGTTAGGCTGGCCCAATGAGAATATCTTATGCATGGTTACGTGATTATTTAAAGCTGGACATTCCAGCCGACGAATTAGCAGAAAAAATTGAACGGACGGCCGTCGAAGTTGACGGCGTGATCCGGCCAAGCGAAGGCTTGAAGAAGGTCGTCGTTGGGGACGTGCTCGAATGCGTGCCACATCCTGACTCTGACCATTTACACATTTGCCAAGTTGATGTGGGTGAGGATGATCCCATTCAAATCGTTTGTGGGGCACCGAACGTCGCTGCCGGTGAAAAAGTGATTGTGGCATTGCCAAATTCTTGGATCGGCAATCACACGAAAATCAAGCGGAGCAAGATGCGGGGCGTGGTCTCTAACGGGATGTTATGTGCCTTGGATGAACTCGGTTTTGATGAAAAGTTAGTGCCAAAAGAAGTTGCTGACGGCATCTTTATTTTGCCAGCCGAGGCTAAACCTGGTGAACCAGTCTTTTCTTACATTGGGATGGATGATGAAATTATTGATATGTCCGTCACGCCTAACCGTGGAGATATGTTAAGCATGAACGGCACAGCGCACGAATTAGCGGCCATTTATGACCAAGCGCCAACGATGCCAACGGTTGACTTGCATGAAGATGCGAGTGAATTAGCCGATGATGAACTCAATGTCACGGTGCAAGCTGATGAACAAGCAGTGCCGATGTACAAAATGCGATTGATCAAAAACGTAACCATCAAACCAAGTCCATTATGGCTTCAAATTCGAATTTGGAACGCTGGAATGCGGCCAATCAATAATGTGGTCGATGCGACGAACTACATTTTGATGCAATATGGACAACCATTACACGCGTTTGACTTCAATAGCTTAACTAAGGGCCAAGTAAATGTGCGTTTTGCTAAAGCAGGCGAGCAATTAACGACTTTGGATGGCGAAGAACGGGAATTGGCTGCGACTGATTTGGTTATTTGTAGTGATGATCGGCCAATTTGTTTGGCTGGGACCATGGGTGGCTTGGATAGTGAAGTCACTGACAAGACCACTGCCATTGCGCTTGAAAGTGCGATCTTTGATGCGGTCAAGATTCGGAAGACCGCGCACAATCACAATTTGCACAGTGAAGCCTCAATGCGTTATGAACGTGGAATTGACCACAGTGCCACTGAAACAGCTTTAGATGCAGCCGCTGCATTAATCGCTAAATTAAGCGATGGGACTGTGACAACTGGGGTTGTTGTTGGTCGGGATGAAGATGTTCAACCAGTCGTTGTTAAAATTAGTTTGAGCCGGATCAACCATGTCTTAGGGACTGACTTATCTTTGGATACAGTCGCAGCGATTTTCCGCCGCTTAGACTTTCCAACCACGATCGATGGTGACACGTATACTGTGACTGTCCCAGCACGGCGTTGGGATATTCATATTCCCGCTGATTTGATAGAAGAAGTGGCTCGGTTATATGGCTATGATAATTTGCCATCAACTTTGCCAACTGGTCAACCAACAATTGGTCGACTCAACGAAACGCAACAAATTATTCGTGACTCTCGGAAGCTCATGGAAAGTGCCGGTTTGACGCAAGCGATTAGTTATTCATTGACGACCGAAGCTAAAGCCAAAGCGTTTGCGTTGCATGCGAGTGAAGTCACCAAACTCGATTTCCCAATGAGTTCAGAGCGGTCAGCCTTACGTTTGAATTTGATCTCTGGCTTGTTAGATGACTTAGCTTACAACAATGCCCGTAAAGAGCATGATGTGGCCTTATATGAAGAAGGTCGGGTCTTCTTTAGCCAGCCAGAACAAGTCCGGCCAAAGGAAGTTGAACATATTGCCGGTGCCATTACCGGATCAATGGTACAAACGGCTTGGGATACCGCTGCCACTCCTGTTGATTTCTATCAAATTAAGGGAATCGTTGCGGGTTATCTCAAGAGTTTAGCATTGGCGGCCCCAGTGAGCTATGTGGCAACCACGGCACATCCTGAAATGCATCCCGGTCGAACGGCTGATATTTATGTTGGCGAAGATTTAGTTGGTTTTGTTGGGGAAATTCATCCAGCCACCGCTAAAGCTTACAAGGTTCGTGAGACGTATGTCTTTGAATTAGATTTAGATGCCTTGATTGCCCAACCAAAAGAGCATCAACAATATCAAACCATTTCGAAGTTCCCAAGCATTACGCGAGACGTTGCTATGTTAATTGATGACCAAGTGACGAATGCCGCAATTGTTAAGTTGATTAAGGACAAGGGTGGCGCTCACCTTCGTAAGGTCCAACTCTTTGACGTTTATAACGGCAAGAATGTGCCAGCTGGTAAGAAGTCATTGGCTTATACCTTGACTTATCAAGACCAAAACGGCACCTTAGTAGATGAAGAAATCAACAAAGCGTTTGAAAAGGTCTTAACCGCCTTGACAGAAACTTTAGGTGCAGAAATTCGTTAATATTGATGAACCAGTCAGTGTCACCGAGAGGGACCTGACTGGTTTTTCGTAATTTGCCATTGTCGGATGTTGAAACGCGGGTTACGTCATTAATTTGGCATTAATTCAGTTTGATAATGCTAAAAAAGACTAAAAGTCTTTCAGAAATCGTGCAAAGCCTGCGGTAGTTTTGTATAATTGATAAGATTAATCAATAGATGGAGGGGCGAATTTTGAATAACGACCAAAATAATCAGGATCAACAAGACAACGGATCGGCCGACCAACCAAATCGGCTCGTCCAGAAACAGCGGAAGTCTTTTTCCAAACACGTCATTGGCGGCGTGATTGGTATTTTGGTAGCATTAGTCGTCATTATCGGCTTTCTTGGGTATCGCTATTTTGATAATGCCACGCAGCCATTGAATAAGAGTGATCAACGTGTCGTTCAAGTTGAGATTCCATTTGGCGCTAACGGTAAAAAGATTGCTGATATTTTGCAGTCGCAAAAAGTGATCAAGAGCGGCTTCGTATTTGAATATTGGACCAAAGCACATAACTTATCCAATTTCCATGCGGGCTACTATCAATTGAAACCGTCAATGTCACTTTCACAAATTGCGAAAGCCTTGAATAAAGGCGGCTCATCCGAACCAATCCAAAGTTCCACGGGTAAGGTGCTGGTTGTGGAAGGCAGTCAAATCAAGACGATTGCTAAAACGATTGAAAAGCAGACTGACTTTACCTCACAAGAGTTTTTGGCTTTGATGAAAGATGAGACTTTTGTGAAATCGTTGGCGAAGAAGTATCCAGATTTACTTGGCTCAGCAATGAATGCTAAGCAAGTTCGTTACCGGTTGGAAGGTTACTTATTCCCAGCAACTTATACAGCGGATAAGAAAACTACGCTGAAGTCCTTGGTGACCCAAATGGTAGCCAAGACTGATGTTGAAATGCAACCATACTACGCAAAAATTAAGAAGGAAAAGCTATCAGTACAAGAAGTGATGACTTTGGCTTCGTTAGTTGAACGTGAGGGTAGTACGAACAAAGACCGGCGTTTGATTGCTGGGGTCTTCTTGAATCGGTTAGACTCGAAATGGCGTTTAGATTCTGATATTTCAGTCTTTTATGCAATCAATTCAAGTAAATCGACCTTGACGGCAAAGGATCTACAATCAACGTCACCGTATAATTTACGGTTGCACCTTGGTTATGGCCCGGGACCTTTCAATAGTCCTAGCTTGATGTCGATTAAGGCAGTGCTTGATCCAGCGGAACGGTCCAAAGATTACATGTACTTTGTTGCGGATTTAAAGACGGGTAAAGTGTACTACGCTAAAGATGCAGCTGGACATGCGGCTAATATTAAAAAAGTTGCCAAGCATAACGGCACAGATGAAAACGGACAATAATGAGGTTAAAGACAGAGATGAGTGAAAATAAACATCGTCGCCCGATCGTGATTGGCGTGACGGGTGGTTCCGGTAGTGGAAAAACAACGGTCAGCAAGGCTATTTACAATCAATTATCCGGACAATCACTATTAATTTTGCAACAAGATTCATATTACAATGATCAAAGCGAGATGACGATGGCGGAACGACGCGCTGTCAACTACGACCATCCGCTCGCATTTGATACGGAGTTGATGATCAAACAGATCAAGCAGTTAATCAATTACGAACCCATTGAAAAGCCAGTCTACGATTATGAACAATCCACACGTAGCAGTCACACGATTCATCAAGAACCACGCGACGTCATTATCGTTGAAGGGGTCTTGATTTTAGATGATCAACGGATGCGTGATTTGATGGACATCAAAGTGTTTGTCGATACGGATGATGATATTCGGATTATTCGGCGGATTCAACGTGATATCAAAGAACGTGGGCGGACACTAGACTGGGTCATTGAGCAGTATTTGGCGACCGTGAAACCGATGTATCATCAATTTGTGGAACCAACCAAGCGTTATGCTGACATTATTGTGCCAGAAGGTGGCGAGAATGAAGTTGCCATCGATTTGTTAACGACCAAGGTTCGGTCAATTTTATAAATTTAACTCGCAACAGTCTATTTTTCGAATTTGGCAGTTTACAATTAAAATTCGACATGGTAGGCTGTTCTCTGTTAACTATTTAAAGAAATAGAGGAGTGGAAACATTGGCAGAAGATAAAACTTATCCAATGACAGAGGAAGGTAAAGTTAAGCTTGAACATGAATTAGAAGACTTGAAGCTTAACCAACGTCCTGAAATCATTAATCGAATTAAAATTGCACGGAGTTACGGCGACTTGTCCGAAAACTCTGAGTATGAGTCAGCTAAAAATGAACAAAGTTTGCTCGAAAACCGGATCAAGACGGTTGAACACATGCTACAATACGCAGAAATTATTGATAGCGAGAAGATTGACGAAACTGAAGTCTCAGTTGGGAAGATCGTCACGTTCAAGGAATTGCCTGATGAAGATCCTGAAAGCTACACCATCGTTGGGGCTGCTGAAGCTGACCCAATGCAAGGTAAGATTTCAAATGATTCACCAATTGCCAAGGGCTTGATTGGCCACCATATTGATGAAGAAGTTAGCATCAATATTCCAGCTGGTTCAATGAAAGTTAAGATTTTAAAAGTTGAAAATGCTTAATTGATTTGCAAGAAAGGGACGCATCGTCATGACTTGGGATAACCAAGTTGTGACGACGCGTCCCTTTTGTGTTAGATGTAGGTGATTGTTAATTGTCCGAGTGAAAGCCGGCCTTGCAAGTAAATGGTGGGCCCTTCAGTTTCAGGCGTCCCCTGGGTATTAAGTTCGCCCATACTGTTGTTGATATTGAGCTTGAGTTGCCAGCTTCTTGGGACATACAATTCAACACCACTCAAGGAAACGTCGACAGTAATCGTCGCGTCAGAGTGTGCCAGTTCAACGGCATCGAAGTAGATTTTCGCGCCGCCCATGGAAACGTGTATATTGGCGCCATTAAAGTCAGTGCTGTGAATGTAGCGGATACTGTTACTCATTGAAAGATCGATATTTACATTCGGGTCTTCAACGGTTGCACTACTAGGATGTTCATGGTCAAAGTGTCCATTCCAATTACCGTGATGACGGAAACGATAACGCCATCGAGGACGAATGAGGAGACTCAGACCGATACTGAGTAGTAAGGCGGCTCCCAGCACCGTCCAAGGAACTAGTGCTGTAATTCCCAGTGGCTTCGCATAAATAATTGCTAGCAATGCTATGGCAAAGACTAAGCTTGGCATGACCAAATTTCGCAGACTCGTAATGATGATGGCGATTAAGACGATGGATAAAAGTAATGTCCAGATGCCAACATGATAGGTGAAGAGACCTAACTGACTAGTGACGAGGACAATGGCGCTGACGAGGAAGAAAGCACCCCAAAACCAACGTTGTTTCATTTAAAGGACCCCTTTTCAAGTGATAGTTTTAACTCGCGATAATATCGACGTGAAGCATACAACTGTTTGTGTGTTGCCTCAAATTCAATTAAATTTCCAGTTAAGGATTTGGTCAATGAACGGACCAGTTGGGTGTTAACGATCGCCGACTTAGAGACGCGGCAGAAATTTGCGGGTAGTTTTGTCGCTAAGTTGGCTAATGATTGCGAAATCTGGTAACTCGTCGTGCGCGTATGGGCGTGTACTTTGTGACCAGTCGCTTCAAAAAATAGTACCGTTGCTAGTGGGAGCTGGATCGTGTGACCGGCCTGTGAAACAGTGAACGTCAATGATGCGAACAAAAAACTTTCAAGTTGAGCACGTAATTGCGCAGCGTTGGGATCATTTTCTGGTAAGTGTAGGGTAATCATTGGTTCGGTCAATCCCGTCTCAGTTTTGACGGTTAAGCGCATGGTGCTCACCTCCCTTGGCTGATAATAGTACACCACAGTTGCCCATGGCTTGTAAATACTTACGGCCTAAGTGGTCTGATTTCAGGCGTAAGTGGTTGTATGAGTTGCATTGAAGTTCCAAGCAGCTCTGAACGGCCTGGATCATGGTATTAGCGTGGAAAAAAGACTGCTACCTTGTTCAATTGCTTACAATGTTGCGTTTTAGGTGAAAAAAGGAGACAATGTTGTAAACGATTACAAAAGATGAGGTGAGCGTTAATGAAGATTACAATTACGCCAGCAGCTAGCAAGTGGTTCCATGAGGACATGGGGGTCACAGCTGGTAACGGTGTCCGTTTTTACGGTAAAACATATGGTAAAACGGCGGTTCATCACGGTTTTTCAATCGGCGTGATGCGAGATGATGACCCTCATCAGCCAATCGTAATTAACGAGGTTGATGGTGTGAACTATTATGTTAATGATCGTGATGAATGGTTCTTTAAAGGGTATGATTTGACTGTTGATTTTGATGCAGAGAATGACGGACCAAAGTACGAGTATACGCCTAATCAAGACTAGACCATTGTAGGTTATCGCAATCAAAAGAATGTCGTTCTATACTGGAACGGCTTTTTTTAGTCCAATCTTAGATCGTTGACTGCTTGCGAGCTTTTATGACTTTACTGATTAAGAGACCAATCAGTATCGGCAACACTAACAATAGGCTGAGACTCTTTAAGAGCCAATTGATGAGTGGCCCGATCATATCGTCTGCCGCGCCATTTAGCAACATTAAACTCGTATGTGCAACAGCTGGATTCAAACTACTCCAAGTTCGCTGAGCGGTTCCAGGTTGATCACGCAAGACGTTTTGATAGGCTTGTTGTCCTGTCGACCGAACAGTCACATGGTGCTGGCGCCATTTTGGTAACGAGAGGTTGAGGATCGGATACCAGACCAAATAACTACTTGCTAGATACATATTGGCGACATTCCAATGAAAAACAAAAGCACCAGTGCGGGGGGCTGTAACTAAATAACCAACAATTAAGACGAAAAATGCCGTACTGAGATAGGCCTGAATGAAGATTTTGAGACGTGACATGTGACCACCTCCGTTATGAGTGAACCAGTTTCAGCAGTTGTGATGCAATCAGATTATTGTCAGCATAGTTGCCGGTGAACTTGGTGTCAATTTTCGCGTTTAGCTTGGTCAGTGTGCAAACTTTGGCAAAAAAATGTTCCAGCGTCGATTTAAATCGATGCTGGAACATTTTAATTAGTGACGCCGTCGTTTCAAGGCAAACCAGGCAATGGTTCCGATGGCAGTCAGACCAGTCAGACTCAAACCAGTGACCAGATAGGGCGGTCGATACGTCAAAGTGACGGTATGCTTGCCTTGACTGAGCGGGACGGCAACAAAAGTGTTAATGACTTTCTTAGTCTTGGCCGCTTGACCATCAACCGTCGCGTGCCAGCCAGCTGAATATGGAATGGTCGTCATCAAGACTGGTTGCTTTTGCTTAATGTTGATCGTGCCAGTCAGCTTGCGGCTAGAGTGCTTGGTGAGTTGCCAAGGCGACTGTTGGAGTTTTTTGGCAGATTGTTTAAATTGCTGATTATTCAACTTATAAAGCGTAAAGTTTTGTAGCCAGAGTGAGGTTTTCTTCATCTGAATCCCAAATGTGACGGTCTTACCTTTACTATTCGTAGCCACATTGACCGCGATCGTATGGCGATAAGTCGGATATTGTTGCAATTCTTTACCGTTAATATAATAACTGGCGTTAGTGTTTGTCAGGTTCGATCCTAATGTAATGTAATAGGAATCATTTGTTTTAGGAGTGAACTTGAAATAAATGGACCCGGTTTTTGCCAGATTCTTCTTATTGACCACGGCGCCGGTTAACGTGGTCACTTGTTTCACGTTTTGGAAGACCACTTGATCGAAGTTTTCAGCTGAGATCAAATCGGTCTTAGAACGGTTAGCCAAGGTTTGATAGATCAATTCTTGGCGGGCGATTGGATCACCAGTCGTCTTAGACACTTTCAAATCAGTAATCTTATCCGAAGCCGCAAAACCGAGTCCCAAGGCGTAGGGATTCTTATAAGTCGTCACTTCGGGATTACTTAAACCAGTCTTTTTCTGATAATGGGTCAAATCAGGCTTTGTACTGGTGACCGGAATATAGCTATTGTAATTATTGTTATCTGCTTGCGCATTCGGGATGTGCTTGCCCATGAAATACCGCATGTCTAAGAGTGAATCGGTAATCAGTGTCCCATTAGAATAGGTCACGACCCCGTCACCATCCGGTTGACCAATGGACCCAAAGAAATTGGGAATGATGCTTTCAAAGGTTGAACTAAAGTGATCAGCGCCATTGTAAGCGGCCTGCATGGGATCATCCTTGGTTCGAGTGAAGGTCTTACCAATCCGATAGAAACTGTTATCATTGCCCTTAATTTGGTTAACCGTTTTGTCAAGGGCCACGGTGTATTTACCAAACTCATCCTGTGAGACGTAAGAGATATTATTTAGCGAAGCGACAACGTTCACACTCATATCAGTCGCGACAAGTAGTAGCGCGATTAAGTGATAAATAATCCGGTTCTGTTTGGGTACGAGTAGCAAAACTAAGCTGACCGCTGCCAGCCCAATCGTAATCAACAAGTTGGGAACATTAATATAGGTGACATGCTTAATGTTCAGGTAAACGGTTGTAAACAGGCCGGTCGTCAATGCGAGCATGATCAGGCCTTGCCACCACTTGATGGTCAACTTTTGTGTCAGCGCCTGGGCGCCAATCCAAACGATCCAAAAGCAGAAGACAAAGGAGAAACGATACGGGTACCAAACTGGAAATTGGTCTGCGTGCCAGAGTAGATCCAATGGCTCATAACAGAACGACAGGACGAGAACGGCCGTGACGAGCAAGGCACAAATTTTAACCGACCATTTGGGGCCCTTTCGCAAGAAGAATAAAATGAAAGCAAAAATGACTAGCCAAGCGAGATAAAAATTAGGTTGACCAGATGGCATCTGATCAAAATTAAAACTACCCGTTACAAACTTTGCTAGCATTTTCCAAGGGGCATACTCGAACTTCCAATGGAGCTTCGTAACGTTGTACTTGGCCTTACTTTGCATCAAGGCCCAGAAGGTTGGTAGTAGCAACCAAGCTGAAAGTGCGACAGCGAGGAGGCCACCCCAGGCAAACTTGAGAATGTGCATGCCAAAGGTCTTGAAGTTTTGCCAATATTTAGTTGCGCCATACAACCAATAGAGGCAACTGAACAAGATGACCATGTAACCCATATAATAATTGTCAATCAGCATAACGGCTAACCAGCCAGCAAACCAACGAACTTTACCCGTTTTGAAAAGGCGTTCTAGACCTAAGATAACTAATGGTAAAATAGCGGTCGTGTCCAGCCAGATCATGTTCAGTTGATTGGCGACCATCCAACCCATTAAGGCGTAGGCGGTACTAAAAGTTGGGATTAACCAGCCTTTTTGCGTCTGAGTCTTGGTGAGTAACCACGCGAAGGCCCAACCGGCACACCCATATTTTAAAACGGTGACGATGAAGATCCCGGTCGTGAGTGATTGTCCAGGGAAGAATAAGTAAATTAAATTGAAAGGACTCATTAAATAGTAAGCCCAGACGCCAACCATTTCACCGCCAATTGTTTTGGAAAAGGAGTAGAAAAATGCACTTGGATCATGCAAGAGGGTGTGGCGGAAGTAGGCGAAGAGATCAACATACTGTTGTCCCAAATCGACTGTTAATAGACTGCTCGACCCAAATGGGGCCA
The DNA here is from genome assembly GCF_005405065.1 of Lactiplantibacillus nangangensis. Taxonomy (GTDB): domain Bacteria; phylum Bacillota; class Bacilli; order Lactobacillales; family Lactobacillaceae; genus Lactiplantibacillus; species Lactiplantibacillus nangangensis. The sequence continues at coordinate 147,313 of NZ_BJDI01000002.1, forward strand.
TGTGCCGATAGATAAAATAACCGGTCATAATGATTAACGGCAACCAGAAGCTGACCCAGAGCGGCCAAGTTCGTTTGTCAAAAATACGACGGATTCTCAAAATGCCACCTCAATCTCTTTCTAAATCTTCAGTGTCTCGGTTATCTGTTTGTTGCGTGTGAGGAGGCACTGAAATTTTATGTCTATCGTCTAGGATAGCATAAGTGACTTCAATCGTCGGTTAAAACTTTGTTATAATTGTTCGGAAATTTATTGTGGGAACTTGTTAGCTTCTTTCTATAATATTGCTGACTTTACATGGGTTGAATAGGCGTCTTCAAAAAACAATACCCGGCAGTTTCCAAACAAGTGTGTTGGCACGCGACGGCTAGTCGGGTTGCGATAAGTCTTTGTGATGATTTGTTAAAGAAGCGTATAAATTCATTTCATCTGGAATGCGAAACAATGGGATTTATAGTACACTATTGAATGATGAATACCCACAGGGTAAAATAGCATAAGTAGTGCAATAAAGTGCGATTGCTAGTCACAGGGCAACGTGGTTGTGCCGTCTTGTGACCAAATTAAGAACGGGAGCCTGAGAATTGAAACTGTTTAAGAAAGTAACTGCAAACCGTGATCCCAATAAATCACATATTCCATTTCGATTGAATTTTTTGTTTTTTATCGTCTTTTTACTCTTTGCAGCGTTAATTGGTCAGCTGGCTTACTTACAAGTCGACTATGGGAATAAATTTGCCACGGAAGTTAATTCGGCAAATAATACGACCGCGACCGCTAGTGTGCAACGGGGTTCCGTGTATGATTCAACTGGCCGGGTAATGGTTGGGAACAAGTCCCACCAAGCGATTCAATATACCAAGGGGCTAAATGTTGCTTCTACTAGAATGTATTCTGTTGCGACGAAATTGAGCGATTATTTAACGGTCCCAACCGATACGTTGACTGATCGGAACAAGGCTGATTATTATTTAGCGAATGCCAAGCATCTTAAAGCAATCGCGAAACATGTTAAGACGTCCTCAGACGCTAGCGTGCTGTACGATCGTGAACTCAAATTTGTGACGGACAACCTTATCGATGGGTTCACTGAAAGTGAGAAGAATGCCGCCGAAATCTATGCCAAGATGAGTGGGGCTTATTCCTTATCAACGGTCAATATCAAGTCGACCGGTGTCACCAACACGGAACTGGCTGAGATTGGGGAACATCAATCTCAGATGCCGGGGATCAAAGTTGGGACGAGTTGGACGCGCAGTTATCCAAATGGGACGAGCTTAACAAGTGTGCTTGGGACTGTGACTACTGAAAAGCAAGGGTTACCAAGTGACAGTATCAAGACATTGCTTGCGCAAGGCTATTCGCGTGATGATTCTGTTGGTCAAAGTCAATTGGAAAAGCAATACGAAAGCGTCTTACGAGGCACTAAATCACAAACTGAAGTTAAAACGCAAGATGGTGTCATTAAAAAGGAAATCAAGAAATACGGTGGTCAAAAGGGTGATAACGTTGATTTAACCATCAATGCTAAATTCCAAGAACAAGTTCAAAGTATCATTATGTCCGCCGCTAAGTCGGTTGGCGGGAGCAATCCTTATTCTCCTGGGGCCTATGCGGTTGTGCTGAACCCAAGTACTGGGGCGGTTTATGCCTTGGCTGGTGCGAGCCGGGATCTTTCAACTGGTAAGGTGACTGAAAACGCGTTGGGGACGATTAACCAATCGTTTGTTATGGGGTCAGTTGTGAAGGGTGCGACCGTTATGGGTGCCCTTCAATCTGGTGTCATCACGCCAACTAGCAGTACGTTGACCGATACCCCAATTAAGTTACAAGGGACGGCAACCAAGAGTTCATGGTTTAATCATGCCGGTGGAACGAGTTTGACGTTGAATGCGTCAACTGCGATGGAAGTTTCTTCTAACTCGTACATGATGCAATTGGCCATGAAGGAAGGCGGCTATAGCTATGCTTCTGGTAAAGCCTTGAGCATGTCGACCTCGATCTTTTCAAAATTACGTGGCTACTTTAACCAGTTTGGTCTTGGGGTGCCAACCGGGATTGATTTACCAGGTGAAGCCACTGGCTATGAAGGGGTTGCTAACCAAGCCAATATTGGTAAAGCGTTAGACTTGTCCTTCGGGAACTATGACTCTTACACCACGGTTCAAGTCGCCCAATATATCGCAACGATGGCCAATGGTGGACAACGGATTGCGCCGCACGTGGTTGCAGCAATTTCTGGGACGAACGCTGACGGGAGTCAAGGTAAAGTGAAAACGAACGTCGGGGCTCGGGTCCTCAATACGATCGATGTACCAAGCTCATACTTTGATGTGGTTCATCAAGGCTACTGGGACGTGGTACATGGGACGAGTCAATATAAGACTGGGTCAACTTTAACGGATGTGAAACCAGCTGTAGCGGCCAAGTCTGGGACGGCTGAAACGTTCCACGGGACGACGCCGACTGAAACATTGAGTTTAGCGACGTATGCGCCATACAAAAATCCAAAAGTGGCGATTGCAATCGTCTTTCCTGGGATGAATGACAGCACGACGAGTCATGTCAACTTGGAAACTGCCATCTCAATCTATAAGGCTTTTTGGAAGTATAATGCCAAATAATTAAAAAATGTTTTTTCGGTACCAGTATCTGAATTGATACTGGTATTTTTTTAGTAATAATGGTATAGTAGTTCAAGTTAAGGGCTCCAGCCCTGTATTATGCGAATGAGTTTGGAGGGTTTACAACATGCGGGTACACATTACACTAGAATGTACAGAATGCCATGAACGCAACTACTTATCTTCAAAGAACCGTCGGAACAATCCGGACCGGGTTGAATTTAAGAAGTACTGTCCACGGGATCACAAAGTGACATTACATCGCGAAACGAAATAACAACGGGGTTACCTGTTGTTTTTTCGTGGCATTGTCGTTAGGCAATGGGTTTCTCATTTGTTGGCAAATGGCTGCTTGTTTTAAACAATCAGCCGTGTTGATGAATGAGATTTTTTGGTATTAAGAGAAAAAGTCAGTTGACTATGGGAGTGTGACGCATGGAAAAAGGTGCTTTTCGAAAACAACAGATTTCCCGCTTGAGTCAGTTATCAGCGACAGAACGTGCACAGCAAAATCTCGATCTGCAACGGCAATTAGTCGCGACTACGGCCTGGCAGCAAGCTTCAGTGATTGCGACCACGATTAGTAGTGAGATTGAAGTTGCGACTCAGCCAATCATTGAATTGGCTTGGGCCGCTGGCAAACAAGTTGTCATCCCAAAAACATTACCACATCGGCAGATGGCATTTATGCCATATACGCCCGAAAGTCAGTTAGAGCGTACTAAGTTTGGCATTTTTGAACCAACCGCTGGGCCGACATTCTTGAAAACGGCGATTGACTTGATTTTAGTACCAGGTCTAGGGTATAGTCGCACTGAACTAGCTCGAATTGGCTTTGGCGGTGGCTATTATGACCGGTACCTTGCGGATTACCAAGGTGTTAAATTAACGTTGGCGTTCCGTGAAATGGCTTTCGAACAGGCGGAATGGCCCGTTGATGCCTATGATATTTTATTAGATCAATTGTTGGTCGCAAAGGATGGTGTTCATGACGAGTCTTAAACGTTGGTGGCAAACCGAACCAGCGATGACCCAATTGCTACTAGGCATAACAGTTATCGTTTTCTTGGGCGAATTTTTACTGGGTGGTAGTACGGTACCAGCAGTCTTGTATATGCTGGGAGCCAAAAACAATCAAGCTATCATTGCTGGGCAGTGGTGGCGGTTGATCACGCCAATATTCTTACATATGGGATTGACGCACATTGCGCTAAATGGTGTCGTGATCTATTTTATGGGAATGCAGATTGAGGCGCTGTTTGGTCATTGGCGGTTGCTGGCAATTTACTTGTTAGGTGGCATCAGCGGTAATATCATGAGTTTTGGCTTGTCACCGGATCAATCGGTCGGGGCCAGTACCGCGATATTTGCACTGTTTGGGGCCTTTTTAATGGTCGGTGAATCTTTCTGGGAAAATCCGATGATTCGCCAATTGACCGGCCAATTCTTAATGTTTACCGTTTTAAACTTAGTCTTTGATTTGTTCTCAACGGGGATCGATATTTGGGGTCATGTTGGTGGTTTAATTGGTGGCTTTTTAATCGGTTACATGGTTGGCGTGCCACGGATGGGCAAGATTCCAACCATCAAACGGCTCTTAGCTGGTATCACCTTAGTCATTGCTTGGGTCGCGATGATAAAATTAGGTTTTACAAATTTTCAATAAACTGTATAATTAATCGAGGATATGCACATGAAAACACTTTACGACGTACAACAGTTACTGAAAAAGTTTGGTGTTTACGTATACGTGGGCAAGCGGATTTGGGATATTGAACTCATGGCGATCGAGGTCGATCATTTGTACCAAGCCGGGGTGCTAGATGCCAAAATGTATGCTCGCGTAAAACTCGTATTGGCTCATGAGCACCGGATAGAAGCAGAACATGCACGTGAAGACCACGCGCATGATTAATGGAGGGATTTCTTAACATGGATCGCAAATTAATCGGTGTCGACCTTGGCGGGACGACGACCAAATTCGCCATTTTAACAGAAAATGGCGACATTCAACAAAAGTGGAGTATTGAAACCACTATCTTAGATGAAGGCTCACATATCGTGCCAAACATCATTGACTCAATCAACCATCATTTGGATCTTTATAAGATGGATCGTTCTCAATTTGTTGGGATCGGGATGGGGACGCCAGGAACGGTTGATTTAGATGCTGGGACTGTTATTGGCGCCTACAACTTGAACTGGAAGACCCTGCAACCAGTTAAGGAACAAATCGAAGCTGGGACTGGCATCAAGTTTACGCTTGATAACGATGCCAACGTTGCTGCCTTAGGCGAACGCTGGAAGGGTGCCGGTGAAAACGGAAACGATGTTGCTTTCGTGACCTTAGGCACTGGTGTCGGTGGTGGTTTGATTGCTGGTGGTCATTTACTTCACGGTGCTGCTGGTGCCGCTGGTGAAATTGGTCACGTCACGGTTGAACCAAATGGCTACATGTGTACTTGTGGCAAGCGCGGTTGTTTGGAACAATACGCTTCAGCTACTGGTGTTGTGCATGTTGCCCGCGACATGGCTGAAGAATTCTCCGGCGTTTCTAAGTTAAAAGAACTTTTAGACAACGGCGAAGAAATCAGCTCAAAGATTACCTTTGATTTGGCTAAAGAAGACGATGCTTTAGCTAAGAAGGTTGTGGATAAGGTTTCTTATTACCTTGGTTTAGCTTTAGCTAACGTTGGTAATACCATGAACCCATCTTCAATCATCATCGGTGGTGGGGTTTCAGCTGCTGGGGACTTCTTATTGAAGCAAGTTGATGCTTACTTCCACGAATTTACATTCCCAACTGTTCGTGAAACGACTCATTTGAAGCTAGCTGTTTTAGGTAATGACGCCGGTGTCATTGGTGCCGCTTCATTAGCCCAACGGTTTATCTAAGTAATCGTTTAAAAAAGAGCCTTTTAGGGCTCTTTTTTGTTAGTCCACAGCTAAATCTGAGTGGATAAGCGGGAAGGACTAGTAAAAGTAAGCGGTTTTGTGTAAAATAAAGAAGTAGAAATTAGGAGGGATAGCGTGGTTTTAGGTGCAGTCAATGCGATGACCTACGTTAACATTGTGTTAATCGTACTTATCGCGGCATATTTTATTTATGTTTTTTATAGTTATATTCGTCGTCGCCAAGTTTCAACGATGCTCGATGAAGAAGAATTTACCAAGGGAATGCGTAAAGCTCAAGTGATTGATTTACGCGAAAAGAAGGAGTTTGACGCTGGCCATATTTTGGGTGCGCGGAACATTCCTTTTAATTCGTTGAAAGTTCGCATGAACGAATTGCGGACGGATATGCCAGTATACGTTTATGATCAAACGCATACGTTAAGTACCCGTGCAGTGGCGATGCTAGCTAAGAAGGGGTTTAAGGAACTATTTATCTTGAAGCCTGGCTATGCACGTTGGGAAGGTAAAACGAAAAAAGCGAAGTATTAAAAAAATGGCGGCTGGAACAAAATAACTTTGTTCGTGCCACCATTTTTTGCTATTAACCGTTATGTGCTGAACGGCTCTTGCGTAAAGCCTTTTTACGGCTTTCTTCAAATTTGTTTTCTTGATCTTCGATTGGGTCAACGACCTGCTTCTTGAAAGATAAAACGGAACCGATAACGGCGCCAGCAGTGGCAACGACCCCAAATAAGAACCCACGTGTAAATGATTTCATCGTTTGAACCTCCTAATAATTTGTTATATTCATTATGTATGTTTTTTAGTGAAAGCGCAATATTAAAAGCTTAAAAAAGGCCTAAGCTAATTGAGGTGATTAGATGCTGACTCAAATTATTGCCCATCGTGGCAGCAAAGGGACACGTCCCGAAAATACGTTACCTGCTTTCCAAGCCGCCTTGGCGGATGGGGCGGATGGTATTGAGACTGATGTCCATTTATCCAAAGACGGGCACTTGATTATTATTCATGACGAAAAAGTTGACCGGACTACTGACGGTAAGGGACGCGTGTTGGATCTGACCCTTACCGAATTAAAAAAGTTAGATGCGGGGGCTAAGTTTGACCCAGTTTACGCGGGGACTCGCATTCCAACGTTAGATGAAGTGGTGCAATTATTGATTCAAGCCCATTTTACGGGTATTTTCAATTTAGAATTAAAGACAAACAAGATTCATTATGACGGTATTGAAGCGCTGGTGGCAGATTACTTTAATCATCATCAGGTGCCGTTCAAATTGGTGTACTCCAGCTTCTATCCCAAGTCGATTGAGCGACTACATGCCCTGCAACCGGAGGCGGAGTTTGACAGTCTATTTGAGTCTAAATTTAAAACTGCCAAGCGATTGCACGCCGAGCATGTGATTATTGGTTACCACCCAGATATTCGCTGGGTTCGGCGACATTGGTTGTTATTGCCTAAAGTGCAATTGCGGCCTTGGACGGTGAATACAGAGCGCGACATGCGTTTCTGTTATCGGCATCGTTTCGCGGGGCTGATTACGGACTATCCGGGGTTGGCGCATCGGTTACGGTTAAAAATGCAAGGGGGCTAAGAACGCTTGACAGCAAACAAGGTGTTATTGATTGCCGGCCCCACAGCTGTGGGCAAAACGGCGTTATCAATTGAATTGGCAAAAAAATTTAATGGTGAAATTATTTCTGGGGATTCAATGCAAGTCTATCGCCACTTAGATATTGGCACGGCAAAGGTCATGCCAGCCGAACGACAGGGTATTCCGCATTATTTAATTGATATTAAGACGGTACAGGAACGATTTACCGTGGCAGAATTTGTCACGCGGGCGACAGATCTGATCAATCAGATTCAGGCGCGCAGCAAGCTGCCCATCATTGCGGGTGGGACGGGTTTTTATTTGCAGTCCTTACTTGCAGGTTACCAGTTTGGGACGACTGAAACGGCCCCGGACATGACTTACCGGCAGACTTGGTTCGATTACGCGGCCGTCCATGGCACACCAGCCGTTTGGCAGGAACTGCAAGCGATTGACCCAACCGCCGCCGCTGCCATCGAGCCACAGAACTTGGTGCGGGTCGTTCGAGCCATGGAATATTGGCACACTAGTGGTCAGAAGTTTTCAGACCAGGCCGATGTCGCGCCCCAAACGTTGGATGCTCAGACGATTTGTCTGACGACTGAACGGCCATTGTTGTATGACCGGATCAATCAGCGTGTGGATCAAATGTTAACAGCAGGATTGGTCGATGAAGCTAAATGGCTTTATGATCAAGGTGGGGCCGACTTGCCGGCTGGGAAAGGCATTGGCTATCATGAACTCTTTCCTTATTTTGACGGGGAGCGGGATTTGGCCACAGCGATTGACCTAATCAAGCAAGATTCCCGCCATTACGCCAAGCGGCAACTAACTTGGTTCCGCAATAAAATGACGGTTGATTGGTATAATTTGCTACAAGCGCCATCCCAACGTACAGATATTGAGACAAAACTTGCTAGTTGGTTAAACTAAAAATTAAATTGGTATACCTATATAAATGATGTGATATTTTCTTACATGAATGATTGACATTCCGGAATGAGATTGCTAATATTATCACTGTATTAAAGAGGAGGGTCGTCATGAAAGAAAAGGAATTACGTCGTTCGTTAGCGGTACTACCAATTGGTACGGTTATGAAATTGACCAATTTATCAGCTCGTCAAATTCGTTATTATGAAGAACAAGACTTGATTCACCCGGAACGTAATGCGGGCAATCGCCGAATGTTTTCATTAAACGATGTTGACCGACTGTTAGAGATCAAAGATTATTTAGCCGATGGCATTAATATGGCTGGTATTAAAGCAATTTATACCATGCAAAAGCAAAAAGCCCAGCAAAAAGAAGCGGACTTGGCGCGGCCATTAACGGATAATGATGTACGCCGAATCTTACATGATGAGTTTCTGAATATCGGGGGCTTAAAAGCCAAGGATGGTCCGGAATATCCAACTCATTAATGCATCTGCATCCAGATAGTCAACCAATTTAAGGAGCGATTTTCATGGCAAAACAGCAGTATACTAAGGACGATATTCGTAAAATCGTCAAAGAAGAAAACGTTAATTTCTTACGTTTAATGTTCACTGATTTATTCGGTACCATCAAAAACGTGGAAGTGCCAGTTTCGCAACTGGACAAGTTATTAGATAACAAGTTAATGTTTGACGGTTCTTCAATCGACGGTTTTGTGCGGATTGAAGAAAGTGACATGTACCTGTACCCAGATTTATCAACTTGGTTGATCATGCCTTGGAACACGGAACATGGCAAGATTGCCCGGATTATCTGTGAAGTTTATACCACTGATCGCAAACCCTTCGAAGGGGATCCCCGTAACAATTTAATTCGGGTCTTAAGCGATATGCGTGACGCTGGTTATACCGCCTTTAACATTGGGACGGAACCTGAATTCTTCTTATTCAAGATGAATGAAAAAGGCGAACCAACGACCGAATTAAATGATAAGGGGAGCTATTTCGATTTAGCGCCAATGGACATGGGCGAAAATTGTCGGCGTGATATTGCGCTCGAACTCGAACGCTTAGGCTTCAATGTTGAAGCCAGTCACCATGAAGTTGCCCCTGGCCAACATGAAATTGACTTTAAGTATGCAGATGCTTTAGCTGCGGCGGACCACATTCAAACGTTCAAATTAGTCGTTAAGACGATTGCACGTAAATACAATTTATGGGCGACCTTTATGCCAAAACCACTCAATGGTGTCAACGGTTCTGGGATGCACGTAAATATGTCCTTGTTCCATGATCAAGGCAATGCCTTTTACGATGCCAGTGAAAAAGACGAGTTACAATTATCAACCGATGCTTATCACTTCTTAGGCGGGTTGATGAAGCATGCGCGTAGTTATACGGCGGTTACGAATCCAACCGTTAACTCATACAAACGGTTGGTTCCAGGGTATGAAGCCCCAGTTTATGTGGCTTGGTCTGGGTCAAACCGTTCACCAATGATTCGTATTCCAAGTGCTCGCGGTTTGTCAACGCGGTTGGAATTACGGAGTGTGGATGCTTCAGCTAATCCATACTTGGCTTTCGCTACTGTTTTGGAAGCCGGACTTGATGGCATTAAAAATAACATCGAACCACCAAAGCCAGTTGATCGCAACATCTATGTGATGGATGAAGACGAACGTCGGGCCGCTGGGATCGTTGATTTGCCATCAACGTTGCATAATGCGTTGAAAGAATTCCAAACTGACCCAACGATGAAGAAGGCTTTAGGGCCACACATTTATCAAAGTTTCTTGGAAGCTAAACGACTTGAATGGGCCTCATATCGTCAACAAGTTAGTGAATGGGAACGTGAACAGTACATGGAATTGTACTAATAAGACAATTAGTTAACGTTAATCGAGCGGTTAGAACACCGAGTTGGTCGTTCTAACCGCTTTTTTGTTATTTTTTTGGAAAATTGACGGCAGATGCCTTTATTAATCGCTTAATTTTCGGTAACATTAGGGACGGAAGTGCAATTCAGCAATTTGCCAATTATCAATGATTGCAAGGAGATTATCATGGAAAAACAAAATCAGCCAGATCTTGAAAAACAAGATCAATCTACGCGCGAGCTAACAAATAGCTTACAGCAAAAACTGGACTATTTATCAACGCTGCGTCAAGCAATAACGGCTGGTGACGACCGGTTAGTTTACGAATTGATCGATGGCGACCACTATCATCAAGCCTTATTGAACGAAGAGTCAAATCCAACTCGGAATGCGCAGGTGGATTTAATTACGGATGTTCATCCCGCAATCAGTCACTATCTTAGTACAAAATTGATTGATTATTTGGCACATGAATACCCATTCTTTTACTATGAAGAAACGCAGACTGGCGAGTTCCAGATTTATTTTGGGAATTGGTGGGATCGGCGACGCTTCGGTAAATTGAACGTCTTGAAAGTTGCGTTTGACTTTAGTCAGGAAGAATTTAACAAACTGCAAAAGACGTTTGAGCTGGCCGCTGCCCATAAACGGTTTAATACGGATCAGATTCAAAAAGTTTCGGCGGCGAATGATGAGTTGCAAAAGCTCATTGATGCGCAAGATGACCGTGATGCTCAAAAAGAAAAATTACGGCAACAACTTAAAGATAATGGTCAACGGAATTCCTTATTTGACTCGGGCCGAATCAAGGAAGAACGGCAACAAATTATTGATGAATTGACCAAATTAGCGGATGCGGATGAACAAGCTAACAATGCGCATGCCACAATGAAAGATAACGAAGCCAAAATTTTGACGCTTTCTAAAGAAGACACGATCTTAGCTTATGAAAAACAAGCGATCGAATCATCTTTTAAGAGCTTTGAAAACTTTAATGAACGTAACCGGAGTCTCTATGTGGACTACCTGACCACGTTGATTGGAAAGGCGCAGGTAGCAGCTGATGACGAATGAGACCAAGAAAATTGACTCGGCAACGCTAAGTACTCATGGCAAACTCGCGATGTTTAACGAAGGACTGAAAAAGGGCCTTGCAAATGGTGAAGCGTTCACGACGCTAATGGATCAGTTGATTGATACCACGGATGGGGAAACTTTACTGACCGCAGCTCAAAAACTGGCCAACTTTAAGTTGGATTCTGCTTACGTAACCTTTCCACATCAATATAAAAATGCGGATTATTACTTAATTTTCATGAGTCGCCTTTTAAGTATGCATGATGATGAGCAAGCCACATTGAACACGCGGGCACACAGCGAAGCACTTTATCATGTTTTTGAAGCGTTGTCAGATGACTACACGTTCCTGTATTCGGTTGTCGCTGGTGAGAATGGTGGCGCCTACTACCGGGAACAAACTACCGGTGAAAACTTATTCTATATTCACTTGGAACGGCGCTTACTGCGTTTTAACAGTACAGCGTTCACCAATTTATTTATTAATAAATTGCTATTAAAGGGGACTGGCGTTGATCAAATTAATACTGTCTTGGCAACGTTGATCAATTTTGGCCATTATTTACAAGATGATTTTGGCTTTAACGTTGATTTCAATATTCTGGACGTCAATAATGCTGCCCGCTATGAATTACGTGAAGCTAACTTGAATGGTGAAATTTTGGACAAACTATTTGTGATTGCGGCGCAACATGACTATATGTTACGCAATTCACCAAATGGTCACGGGGCTGAAATTGATTTGCCAGGGGAATTGGTCGTGGATGTCTTTGATGCCGGTACACCTGAAGCAGCTAAATGGGTCTTGACCGTCCGTGATCCTGAACAACGGGTCTCGTGGTTTGATATTTTATTACACTTTGACTTCATTCGTGATTGGTATTTGGCTAATATTGACTCCCTTGAAATTAAAGCGGATCCATTAGTCTTTGCGTAAGTAACGGAGGTCAAAATGTTAGATTTAACTGCACTATTACAACAATCGATTCATTTGGATCAAGATATTACCACGCGCCAGGCGATTCATTGGAAACCAGCGACGCGTTTACAGAATGCGATGGTTTCGTTAGACGTCGAATTAGCTGAAATGGCGAATACGTCGGAGTGGTTTAAAGTTTGGAAGATCCATAAAGGGAAAGCTGACGCGGGGAAGACCCATCGTGAGACCTTGCTTAACGAATATGTAGATGCGATGGACTTTTTCTTCTTAGTTGCAGCGATTCAACAGTGGACCCATTTAATTCCGCTGACTGCAGACGAATTGACGGCATTAAGTGAAAAGCAACCGACGGACTTGAACAAGCAGTATTTAGCCATTAAGCACTTATTGTATGACGCCTACTTTGACCATCGTCAGGTAAGCTACAAGCATGCTTGGCATGTCTTTTTAAAGATTGGATTCGTTGAGTTCGGTTATTCACAAGATGAGATTCAAGCGGCGTTCGTAGCGAAAAATCAAGTTAATGAAGAACGACAAGAAAATAACTACTAAGCTAAAAGTGTGGCCAGCAGCTGCACTTCAGCGCTGCAAAAAAGCATCCGGGTCAATCCCAGATGCTTTTTGCTCGTTATTTTTTTGATCGGCGATAGCCAGCTGCAATTGCGGCGGCTTCACTGTCGAAGTGGACACCGTTACCGGTTGGATTTCGATCGCTATGTTGGCCGGGAACGTGATAAATTTTGCTCTTAGGATTACCCCAGATGACACTAGTTTTTTCTGCGGTGGTTTTAGTGGTTGCTGTTGCGCTCTTTGTGTTAGCTGCCGTCGTGGCTGGCGCTGTTTGACTTTGACTGCTGGCGGTGGAACTGCTAGATGGTTGTGTCATTTCGTCAGCAATGCTAGCGTCTAACGCTTGGATTGGCTGACTGGAAGCAGAATTATTGGAACTGCTGATTGTCGTACTAGCAGAATGGCTAGTCGTACTCCCACTTGAGGTTGCTACGGCCGTCGATGAGCTAGACGTGGTTGAGTCGGCACTAGTTTCTGAGCGACAACCAGTTAAGATGACCCCAGTAGCGGTTAATAAAATAAGACCTAATACTTGATGCTTAAACTGTTTCATGACTGAAACGCCTCCAAAGCAATAAATTTTTCGTGACTTTGAGCCACTATTACTTAAATACGTCGTTTGGAGTAGGTTTCATTTTTAATTTTGATTATTTTTCAACAGAATGGTCAAGATGTTCGGTCACCCTAAATCCGTTGTTAGCTGGCTAAATAAGAATTGACAGCCTTTCTTTTGTTAACTATAATTAATCTTGTTGTTGTCGCGGTAGCTCAACTGGATAGAGCATCCGCCTTCTAAGCGGAGGGTTGTGAGTTCAAGTCTCACTCGCGACATAACTGATTAAATAGCGCCGATTGTTAAGTTCAGCTTAGCAATCGGCGCTATTTTAGTGTCATCAAAACGATGATTCTTGGGGTTGCAGACACAGATTGTAACTAGCACGTCACTGATCCCAACACGCTCAGCAGCGTGCTGTGTGCCCAAATGTAAGCCAATTTTGGAACTGACTGGTGACAATTTAATTGGTTAGATGGTTTAAATAACTTAAGAAAAGTTAAAAGTTAGGTGGAAAAAGTGACATTTTAAACATTTCACTTGAAATGTTCCTGTAACATAAAGATAATATAATTGTAATCAGAGAAAGGGAAGGTGTGACGCTCATGGGTTCAGTTTTAGCAATTATCGGCATGCTTGCCATTGCCGGCGGTGTTCAATATTATTCAAATTTTGTCAAAAAGGAAAATGCAGCAAGTAAACACTTCACTGCTTCCCGCGACAATCGCTAACCAAATCGTCTTTTAAAGTCACTAATCATGATGAGGTCCAAAAAAAGAACTGACCAGCAAGTGGTCAGTTCTTTTTTTTAATTACTTGATTTTTGGTGTTGCTTCGATGGTTTCAGTCTTGCCAGCAGCGAAACGTTGGATGGCAGCAGTTTGCTTTTCGCGACGAATGCGCTTTTGCTTATCAGCAACTGGACGACGTGATGCCCATGTATTGTATGGCTTACGTACTTCGGTCATGAGAGAAATTCCTCCTTTATTTAGTCCAATAACAATTATTGTAAAGCTAGTATAACGTAAAATGCAACAAAAATTAATGAAAAAGCTGTATTTTTTGAAAATTTCCCGAAAATTATGTACGTTTAGGCATAATTTGTCTTGATTGCTCGAACTGTTAGACACTTTTTCGAAATGATGGTATATTTAAATCAATTGAGAAAGTAGGGAAGTTAACTATGAGTCACGACATGGATCCACGCGTCGATAAGACCCGCCGACATTTACGGCAAGCACTAATTACATTACTACAAAATGAGCAAGTTGAAAACATCTCGGTTCAGGAACTGACTGCCACGGCGTCCGTGACTCGCGGGACCTTTTATCTTCATTATAAAGATAAACCAGCCTTTGTTGATCAAGCTTTAGATGATCTGGTCACGGATTTGTTTGATCAGGCGATTGTTTCGGTCCCCGTTAGTGACGTGATCACGAATCCACTCGATCCGCTCCGACGAGTCCAAGTCCTGTCACTATCGAAGGCGTTGGGATATGTTGATCAGCACGCAGAAGCGTTTAAGACGTTGTTGCTCGACCAGAGTCAGTTGGCCGTCAATCAACGGATCAATGAACAGCTCACTAAATGGATGCAACGGTTCTATCACGATTTTGAGGATCAGTTTGCGGATCTAGAAGTTCCGGTCAGTGTACAGATTGCGTATTATGTTTCGGCCACGACAGGAATCATTACGGATTGGCTGGCACATGACATGATTTATACGCCACGCTATCTGACTAAATGTATTAAAAAGTTACATCATCTAATGACGGCACGTAATATTACGTTCACTGATTTCTTCGTTCAATGAAAATATTACTTGACTAGTCATCGGTATTTTGATAGTATTTTCTTGTTGTATTTGTGGACTTCTGCAGCTACAACCGCACGGATTGAGTATTAAGTCCAGCAATGGCGCTTAATCTGGCGAGTCTAAGTGATTCATAATTTAAGGAGGTGCACAAACGTGTACGCAATTATTGTAACTGGTGGTAAACAATATAAAGTTGAAGCAGGCCAAGCAATCTATGTAGAAAAGCTTGATGCTGCTGCAGGCGACAAAGTTACTTTTGATCAAGTAGTTTTTGTCGGTGGCGACTCAACCAAGATTGGTACGCCTACTGTTGATGGTGCGACGGTCGAAGGTACTGTTGAAAAACAAGGCCGCGAACGTAAAGTGATTACTTACAAGTACAAGGCTAAGAAAGGCCAACATACTAAGAAGGGTCATCGCCAACCATACACTAAGGTAACGATCGACACAATTAATGCATAAATAAGAAAGTAGGCATTCCTTATGATTCAAGCAATGATTTATCGTAATCCGGACAGTTTAATTACTGGCTTTCGATTGACGGGTCATGCTGATTCAGGTGCTTATGGACAAGACATCGTTTGTGCGGCAGTTTCAGTTTTGGCAATCAGTACAATCAATGGGATTGAACAAGTTGCTCAGCTAAAACCCGAGGTCCAAAGCGATGAAGCCAACGGTGGTTTGTTGATTGCAGATTTTACTAAGCTTGACTTAACAAATTCTCAATTGCAGACACTGCTTGAAAGCTTCACTCTTGGATTAAACGATGTTGCCGCGAACTATCAGGACTATATCCGAGTTCGTGAACAAACACGATAACCACATTCGGAGGTGGACTCACTATGAAAATGAACTTGCAATTCTTCTCTCACCATAAAGGTGGCGGTTCAACTGCCAACGGTCGTGATTCAGCTGGTCGGCGTTTAGGTGCCAAACGGGCTGATGGCCAAACTGTTAAGGGTGGTAACATCCTTTATCGTCAACGTGGAACCCATATTTACCCTGGTGTTAACGTTGGCCGCGGTGGCGACGATACATTATTTGCAAAGGTTGACGGTGTCGTTCGTTTTGAACGCAAAGGTCGCGACAAGCGCCAAGTTTCTGTTTACCCAGCAAAATAATCTTTTGAAAGAGCCTCTGCTTGAGGCTCTTTTTTTAACGCTTGAGGTGCGAATTAGCCTTCCAGCGCGTCGATGTGACTCAAGTTTGGTATAATGAAGCATGAGTTATGATGGGAGTGACTGGATGTCTAGTCAAATTGAACGGTTACAAGCACGATTTGATCAGTTGAAGATCGATGCCTTTCTAGTTTCGAGTGAAGGCAATTTGCATTATTTAACTGGAATGGCGGATATGGCTGGCGACGGCTATTTGCTCGTTCTGGCGAATACAGTGTATTTGATTACGGATGCGCGTTACCAAACGGCGTTCGCGGATCAATATGATGCCGAGCATCTCATAATCACCCGCGACTATTTAGGTGCCGTTTGTGATGTGATTGCCGCGCAGCAAACGGGTGTCATGGGCTTTGAAGACGGGTTACCATACACGGCCTATAGTTATTTGGATGAAAATTTGGCCAGTGATTTGGTGGCGTTACCAAACATCGTTGAACAGATTCGGATGGTTAAGACGCCTGATGAATTAGCTAAGCTGCGAGCAACCGCTAAATTGGCGGATGCCGGCTTTGAGTATGTCACGAGTATCGTGCGTCCTGGCATGCGGGAGATTGATGTCAGCAACCTGTTAGACGCCTTCATGCGAACGCACGGTGCCAGTGGGCCATCCTTTACCACGATTGTGTTGGGTGGCGCTCGGGCAGCATTGCCGCACGGAACGGCGTCAAACGCCTTGTTGTCAGCTGGTCAACTCGTTACCTTGGATTTCGGTTACTTTTTGGCAGGGTATACGTCAGACATGACGCGGACCTTTGCATTAGGTCAGCCGGATGCCAAGCTTGCAGCTGCTTATGAGACGGTTAAAACGGCCCAGCAAGCGGTGGTCGACCAAGTTAAGCCTGGCGCTTTGAGCGCTGAGCTAGATGCAGTCGGGCGTCAGCTCATCACGGATGCGGGCTACGGTGAAGCCTTTAATCATGGTATGGGACACGGGATTGGCCTCGAGATCCATGAAGGACCGCTGATTTCAACCCATGGTGATGAGAAACTGGTCAGCAATAGTGTTGTAACGGTTGAACCCGGCGTTTATTTCCCTGGTTTAGGTGGGATGCGCATTGAAGACGATGTGCTAGTCACTACAACGGGACATGAACGTTTGACGACGGCCACGCGTGATTTATTGATTTTATAATGGTAAGACAGTTGCCACGGTGGCTCTGTCTTGTTATAGTAATAAAGATATCTTCATAGGAGGAACTTTTATATGATTTCTACAGCAGATTTTAAAAACGGTTTAACAATTGAAGTTGACCATGCCATTTGGCGTATCGTGGAATTCCAGCACGTTAAGCCTGGTAAGGGTGGTGCTTTCGTACGTTCAAAGCTTAAGAACTTGCGGACTGGTGCCGTTCAAGATAAGACTTTCCGTGCCGGTGCTAAGATGGAACAAGCTCCAATCGAAAAGAGCACGATGCAATACCTTTATGAAGATGGCGACAACTATGTCTTCATGAATACGGATACCTACGAACAACTTGAAATTCCTGGCGACCACATTCAATCAGAATTGAAGTTCTTGAAGGAAAACATGGAAGTTCAAGTAACCTTATACAATGGCGAAGTTTTAGGTATCGAATTGCCTAATACGGTTACCTTGGATGTTACCGATACTGAACCTGGTATCAAGGGTGATACTGCTTCTGGCGGTTCAAAACCAGCTACTTTGGAAACTGGTGCGATTATTCAAGTCCCATTCTTCGTTAAGGCTGGCGACAAGTTGATCGTTAATACGGTTGACAGCACCTACGTTTCTCGGGCTTAATTTTTTAATAGTACCGACAAACATGGAATTGGAGGAATGTCAAAATGGCTGAAAGTAGCAACATTACGTTACAAAGTAAAGAACCCAGCTTGGGACAAATTCAAATTGCACCAGAAGTGCTTGAGATAATCGTTGGTATCGCGGTAAGCCAGATTGATGGGGTTAACCGGATGCGTGGCTCGATTTCTTCCAGTGTAAATGAGTTGTTCGGTCGTAAAAAGCCACTCAGTAAAGGTGTTAAGTTAACGATTGTGGATGACCAAATTAGTGTGAATGTCTATGCTTACTTGGATTACGGTGTTTCCGTACCTAAAGTGGCTTTAGCGATTCAAGATAAGGTCAAACAACAAATTTTGTTCATGACCGATTTGGCCTTGAGCGAAGTTAACGTGCACATTACTGGGATCGTCACTGAAAAGACTGAAAGCGGGATCGACCCGAATAATCTTTTCGGTGATGCTGACCCGGAAACCCCAGAAAATGAAGACGGTGAAGAATCTTGAGTTTAACGCGTCATGAAATTCGTGAAAAAGCGTTTCAAGCCTTATTTGCCTTGAACGCTAACCCAGATGCTGATGAAAATCAGTTGTATCAACAATTACTCAATCCTGATGAAACCGCGGAATTAGAAATTCCGAGTTATCTCAGTACGTTGGTTACGGGTGTCACGGAACATCAAGCGGAATTAGACGCCCAAATTCAAACTTACTTAAGTAGCACATGGTCATTAGATCGGTTGGCAAAAACTGATTTGATCGTCTTGCGCATTGCTTTTTATGAGTTGAAATATGTGGATGATGTGCCTGCCAAGGTTGCCGTCAATGAAGCCATCGAATTAACAAAGGCTTTCAGTGATGATCAATCACGGAAATTTGTGAGTGGCGTCTTGGGTAAAGCCGTCATGAACGATAACATTTAGTCTAAAACCGAACAATATTATGTTCAATTTGAAAGCCTGGCAAGTTGCCAGGCTTTTTTTCATAACTCTTAGTGAACCTGCTATATTATCCGCCACGGAATATGCTAAAATGAAAAAAGACAAATCAAAGGAGCGTGGCGTGTGTGACAACACTTATTGATGGTAAAGCCGTAGCGAAACAAGTTAATCAGGCAACGCAAGCTGAAGTTGCCAAGTTAGTTGAACAAGGTGTCCAACCTGGAATCGTAGTCATTATTGTGGGGGCAGATCCAGCCAGTCAAATCTATGTTCGTAACAAGAATCGCAAAGCCGAGAAACTCGGGATGCACTCCATCGTGCGCGAGTTACCAGTTTCAACGACGCAAGCCGAACTACTATCAATCATTGCCGAATACAATGCAGATCCATCAATTCATGGAATCTTAGTGCAATCACCATTACCAAAACAGATTAATGAACCGTTAGTGACCATGGCGATTGATCCTAAAAAGGATGTCGACGGATTCCATCCAACCAACGTTGGAAAACTAGTCACGAATTTTCCGGGCAACTATCCGGTGGCAAACACGCCGCGCGGAATTATGACGATGCTCGCGGCCTATGATATTGATCCAGCGGGCAAGACGGCCGTCGTCATTGGCCGTAGTACGATTGTGGGTAAACCCATGGCCGCATTATTAACCAATGCTAACGCGACAGTTACAATTGCCCATAGCCGAACAGCTGACTTAAAAGCGGTCGCTCGCACGGCGGATATTTTAGTTGTGGCAACCGGGATCGCTCATCTGATTTCCGGGGCAGATATTAAACCGGGGGCAACGGTCATTGATGTTGGGATGGATCGCGATGAAAATGGCAAATTAGTGGGCGATGTCGATTTTGACTCAGCACAAGGGATTGCAGGTGCGATAACACCAGTTCCCGGTGGTGTTGGTCCGATGACGATTGCCACTTTGATGCAAACAACCGTAGAATTAGCAAAGTGGAGTGATTTAGGTGAGTGACAGTCAGCAATATTTGACAGTTTCCGCACTGACGCAATATATTAAGCGCAAGTTTGATGTGGACCCGTATTTAGGCAAAGTCTATTTAACAGGTGAGATTTCTAATTATCGACCACGACCGAATACGCATCAGTATTTTAGCTTGAAGGATGACCATGCCAAGATTTCGGCAATCATGTTTCGTTCCGCCTTCGCCAAAGTGAAGTTTCAACCAGAAGTCGGGATGAAAGTGTTAGTCGTCGGCCGAATTGGGTTATACGAGGCAAGTGGTAGTTATCAGATTTACGTGGAACGCATGGAACCAGATGGGGTCGGTGCGCTTTATCAAGCTTATGAACAATTGAAAAAGAAATTAGCGACTGAAGGGCTTTTTAGTGCGCCTAAACAGCCGTTACCACGTTTTCCTAAGCGTATTGCGGTGATTACGAGTCAGTCTGGGGCTGTGATTCGTGATATTATCACGACTGCCCGGCGCCGTTACCCAATTGCACAGATCGTGTTATTCCCTGCACAAGTCCAAGGTGACGCGGCAGCACCGGAAATTGCCCGCCAAATTGAGCGCGCAAATGCGGCTGGGACGTTTGACACCTTGATCATTGGTCGGGGTGGTGGCTCAATTGAAGACTTATGGCCGTTTAATGAAGAAGTCGTCGCTCGAGCGATTGCTGCGAGTGACTTACCAGTGATTTCGTCGGTCGGACACGAAACGGATACGACGATTGCTGATTTAGTTGCCGATGTCAGAGCTGCGACGCCAACGGCTGCAGCCGAACTAGCAGTGCCAGTTTATAACGATATTTTGTTACAACTGAATCAGGACCGAACGCGGCTTTTCAATGCGTTTCAAAATTCAGTTCAACGGGATCGACAACGCCTGAATAAGTTAACCGGTTCGTATGTCTTCACCCAACCGAATCGCCTATATGAAGGCTATATTCAAAAACTAGACTTCTTGTCGGAACGGCTAAAGCAAGCGGGAGCGCAACGATTATCTCAATCGCAGCAGGCCTATCAATGGTTAGCCCAACGATTGGGGCAGCAGACGCCGATCCATCGCGTTCGCCAGGCGCAAACGCAGTTGACGAATTTACAGCAACGTTTACAACGAGGGGCGCAATTAGTCCTGACAGGTAAGGAGCAGCAGTTGAACCGCACGATTCAATCGTTAGACTTACTGAGCCCGTTGAAGATTATGGGCCGTGGCTATGCTTTTGTGACGCACGAGGATCAAATCGTACGGTCAGTCAAACAAGTTGCGCCGAATCAGACCGTCGCTGTCCATTTTGCGGATGGTGAAGCGGAAGCGACTATTACAAAGATTGATGGAGGAAAAACAAATGGCTGACAAACCAACTTTTGAAGCAAATTTAACGCAATTAGAAACAATCGTGAACCAATTAGAGCAAGGCGACGTGCCACTAGAACAAGCTTTGGATCAATTCCAAAAAGGGGTTGCCCTGAGCAAACAGTTACAAACGACGTTGGAAGGGGCCGAGAAGACACTGACTAAGATGATGGACGAAAACGGCAGTGAAGTCCCATTCGAGCAACCACAAGCCTCTGATTCCAATGAGTAAGCAACAGTTAGCGGCCTTTGAAGCAACTTGGCGACCACGGCTCAATACTTATTTGGACGAGAATTTACGGTCAGTCAGTGATCAGGCTAGTTTGACCGCATCAATGCGTTATTCAGTGCTTGCTGGTGGCAAACGGTTGCGACCTTTATTGACGCTAGCAGTCTTGACGGTTTTCGGGAAGGCCATTACAGCGGCTAATTTACGTGCCAGTGCGGCCTTGGAATTAATGCATACTTATTCGTTAATCCATGATGATCTTCCTGCCATGGATAATGACCGATTGCGTCGAGGCCAACCGACCAATCACGTTAAGTTTGGTGAAGATATTGCCATTTTAGCAGGTGATGCCTTACAACCACTGACCTTTCAATGGTTAGCGGACAGTGGGCTACCTGCTGAACAAGTGACTAAATTGACTTTGGGTCTAGCACAAGCGGCTGGGGCAGCGGGGATGGTTGCTGGTCAAGTTGCGGATGTTCAGGGCGCTGGGACGCGTTTAGCCTTACCAGCTTTACAACAGTTACACCGTGAAAAAACGGGCGCCTTGATTCACTATGCCGTGTTGGCAGGTGCCATCCAAGCCGAGGTTGTCCCTGATGTGCAGACGGCGTTATTGGCCTTTGGTGATGCTTTTGGTTTAGCTTTTCAAATCTATGACGATATCTTAGATGTGACGAGTACGCCCGAACAACTTGGTAAGCAGACTCATAAAGATGCTGGTGAGCATAAAAACACTTATCCTGGACTCTTAGGACTTGCAGGAGCTCAGGATGCGTTGCACCAAGCTGTGACGACTGCCCAAACGGCGCTTGATCGTGCTGAACAATTGAGTCAACGGGATTTAAGCTTATTGGCATCGTTTTTAACGTATTTTATGAATTAGAGGACTTATATAGATGGAAAAAGAACGGATCGACGTTTTATTAGTGCAACAAGGACTATTTGATACGCGGGAAAAAGCCAAGCGTGCCGTGATGGCTGGTGAAATCTTAGGCGTTAATGAAGAACGGCTGGACAAGCCGGGCGTCAAGATTCCAGTGACGACTGAATTACATTTAAAGGGCAAGCCGATGCCTTACGTTTCTCGAGGGGGCTTGAAGCTTGAAAAAGCGCTTAAGAGTTTCGAAATCGACGTGACCGATCGGATCGTCTTAGACATTGGCTCTTCAACGGGTGGTTTTACGGATGTCATGCTACAAAATGGCGCCCAGATGAGCTATGCCTTGGATGTTGGGAGTAACCAATTGGTCTGGAAATTGCGGACTGATCCACGGGTCGAAGTGATGGAACATACCAACTTTCGTTACAGCAAGTTAGCCGACTTTAAGCGTGGCCAACCCAGCTTTGCTTCGATCGATGTGTCATTCATTTCCTTACATTTGATTTTGCCACCGCTCCATGCCATTCTTAAAAATGGTGGCGAGGTCGTCGCGTTGATCAAGCCGCAATTTGAAGCCGGTCGTGAAAACGTGGGTAAGCACGGGATTGTGCGTGATCATGCCGTTCATACGGCCGTCTTAACCGACATTGTCAATTTTGCACAATCTGCCGGCTACAATGTCTTAGGTTTGGACTTTTCACCGATTAAAGGCGGCGAAGGCAATATTGAATTTTTAGTCCATTTGCAAGCGACTGATGGGGTCGCTGAAATCAAACCCGCCGTATCCATTGAACAGACGCAGCAAGCCGCTTACGACCAATTGAATAAGTAATTATTTTGTAATCCAGTCTTTCATATTTATGCAAAATAGCTTATGATGTGGTTAGTGAACTGACTAAAACGCCGGGGGTGATCGGGTGAAAAAGCAGGAGCGCCAACGCTATATTAAACGATTATTAAGTTCAAAAGAAATTGAACGACAAGAAGACTTTGTCAGCTTATTACATGCAGAAAATATTGAAGTGACGCAAGCCACCATTTCTAGAGATATTAAGGACATGCAACTGGTTAAAGTTCCCTCGGCAACGGGTGGCTATCATTACAGCCTACCGGTCCAAAAAAAGATGAATACTGAAAAAAAACTCAAACGGACTTTGAAAGATGCCTACGTGTCCTATGCGACGCAAGATAAATTCGTCTTGATCAAAGTTTTACCCGGCAACGGCCCAGCACTCGCCTCGTTAGTTGAAGCGATGCACTATGAGCATGTGTTTGGGACGTTGGGTGATGATTCGACCGTCTTAATTATCTGTAAATCACTCGATGCGACCTTAGAATTACAACAAACGCTTCAACGACTATTAAGCGATAACTAAGGGTTATCATGGGCCTGTTCTCGATTCGTGAGACGGGCCGTTTTTTATAGGGGGAATCTGCGGTGTTACAAGAATTATCAATTACGAACTTTGCAATCATCGAGCAATTGGATATCGCTTTTGAAAATGGCATGACGGTTTTGACTGGTGAGACTGGCGCCGGAAAGTCGATCATTATCGATGCGGTCGGACTATTGGCTGGTGGCCGTGGCTCCCAAGAGTTTATTCGAACCGGTGCGGATAAGGCAGTCTTGCAAGGCATGTTTATTTTGCCAGCAGATGGTGTCACGGCGCGCATGTTGGATGATGCGGGTATTGATCATGCGGATAATACGGTGATCCTGCAACGTGAGATTGCTAAAAGTGGTCGGAATACTTGTCGAATTAATGGGATGTTAGTGAATACGACGACGCTTAAGCGAATCGGTGAAACGATTGTCGATATTCACGGTCAAAATGAACATCAAGAACTCATGCAACCTGAAAAACATCTCGGTTTGTTGGATGAGTTTGCTGCGCAGAAGGTGCAAAAATTAAAAGCGACCTATGCCCAACAATACGATGATTATCAACAATTGAGCCAAGAATTACGACAAAAAAATACCAATGAAAAAGAATGGGCACAACGGCTTGATATGTTGAATTTTCAAGTTGATGAAATCGCCGCGGCCCAAGTTAAAGTTGGCGAAGAGGCCGATTTGACTGCTGAACGAGACCGCTTAGATAACTATCAGACGATCAATCAGGCCTTACAACAGAGTTATAGTTTATTGACAGCTGAGGAAGAAACGCCAGGGGCTGTCGATATTGTGGGGACCGCGATGAATGCTCTGGAACCGATTGCAAATCTGGATTCGGCTTTCAACGATATTACGGTCAATGTCAAAAACGCCTTTTATGCGTTACAAGATGCGGCCGGACAAATTTCTAATCAGTTGGATTTGCAAGAGTTTGACGAGGGTCGTTTGGATGAGATCGAGCAACGGTTGGACGTGCTAAGTCAGCTGAAGCGGAAGTATGGCGATTCCGAACAGCAAATTTTGGATTATTACAAAAAAATTGCTGCCGAGCTCGCAAAGATGACCGATTCGGAAGAAAATAGTGAAGACTTATCGCAGCGGGTTGCCGAACAAAAAGCTGCTTTACTGAAAACTGGGCAGGCACTTTCTGATAAGCGCCGGACTTGTGCGAAGAGCCTTCAGCGCCAGATCCATCAAGAATTGAAAGATTTATATATGGATAAAGCGATTTTTGAAGTGCGGTTTAAGCCAACGAAAGGCCAAATCTATCGGAGTGGTTTGGATAGCGTTGAATTTTATATTCAGACGAACCCTGGTGAACGGATGCGACCGTTAGCAAAAATTGCTTCTGGTGGGGAACTTTCCCGGATGATGTTGGCCTTGAAGACGATTTTTTCAGAGTCTCAAGGCATTACGAGTATTATCTTTGATGAAGTGGATACTGGGGTCAGTGGGCGTGTAGCTCAAGCGATTGCGGAAAAGATTAGTGGAATTGCGAAATTTTCACAAGTGCTCTGTATTACGCATTTACCACAAGTGGCTGCGATGGCTGACCATCATTATTTCATTGCGAAAAAGATCACTGGTCATCGAACGAAAACCAGTGTGGCTAAATTGGCTCAGCCCGATCGCGTCCAAGAGTTGGCTCGGATGTTAGCTGGAACCAAAGTGACTAAATTGTCGCTAGAACATGCGGAAGAACTGTTACGGTTAGCCAGTGAAGAAAAAGTGGATTAAGCGTAGTGATACGATCAAAAAGTTTGGCAATTAAGTGCCAAACTTTTTTTGTGTCAATGGGGCGGGTATCGGCGGTATGATTGGTATTTTGGTGGGGAACGGCTGAATTGTACTGTCGACTTGTTTGCAATTGGGACGTTTTATAAGTTATGATTTAATGTGTACTGCTTTAGAAAATAAATTATTGAAATAAAAAGATAGGAGTGATGAGCTTGTTTCTGACAATGGAACATTTGAATAAAACTTATCCCGGTGGCAAAGTTGCCGTCGAAGACTTTAACCTGGAAATTGAAAAGGGTGAGTTTATTTGTTTTATCGGGACTTCTGGTTCGGGTAAGACGACAACGATGCGGATGATTAATCGGATGTTGAGTCAGACTTCAGGAACAATTAAGTTAGAGGGGGAAGATATTGGTAAGTTAGACCCCGTTAAATTACGGCGAAAAATCGGCTATGTTATTCAAAATATTGGCTTAATGCCACATATGACGATTCGTGATAATATTACGTTAGTTCCTAAATTGCTTAAATGGCCACAAGATAAGATGAATGAACGGGCTAAGGAAATGATCAAGTTAGTCGAATTACCTGAAGACTACTTAGATCGTTATCCTTCCGAACTATCTGGTGGGCAACAACAACGGATCGGGGTCGTGCGGGCTTTAGCTGCGAACCAAGATCTAGTTTTGATGGATGAACCTTTTGGGGCGTTGGACCCAATTACCCGAGAAGCGTTGCAAGATTTAGTTAAAGATTTGCAAGAACGTCTCGGTAAGACCTTCGTGTTCGTGACCCATGATATGGATGAAGCCCTCAAGCTGTCGACTAGAATCGTGGTCATGGATGGCGGTAAAATCATGCAAGTTGATACGCCAGATGGCATTTTGCGGCATCCAGCCAATGAATTCGTGGAGAACTTAATTGGTAAAGATCGTTTGATTCAAGCCCGCCCAAGTATTACGACGGTTGGTCAAGTGATGCTGAAGAATCCAATTTCGACGACCCCAGGGAAGTCTTTGACCGATGCGTTGCGCTTGATGCATGAAAAGCGAGTCGATTCACTGTTGGTCACAGATGAGGCCAATATCCTTAAAGGGATGATTGGCATTGAAGATGTGGATTATAATTTCAATTCGGCAACGAGTGTCGATGATATTATGAATCGCGACATTTTCTATGTCCAGTCTAATTCATTGATTCGTGATACGGTTGAACGGATCTTAAAGCGGGGCTTCAAAAATATTCCCGTCGTTGACGATCAACATCGGTTGGTCGGTATCGTGACGCGGGCAACCTTGGTTGATATCGTTTACGATGCCCTTTGGGGTGATGAAGAAGAAGATGAAGAAACCAACAATATTCATCATGAGGCCGACGCAACGGCAGTAAGCGGTAAATCGCAAACTGGCGCTGAAGGCGGTGATCAGCAATGATCACGTTCTTACAAACCTATGGCACACAATTGCTACTGAAAACTTGGCAACATTTATATATTTCAGCCATCGCGCTTGCCTTGGGGATTATTGTTGCCGTCCCATTAGGGGTGCTATTGACTAGAACAAAATCTATCTCTGGTTTTGTGATGGCGATTGCTAGTATGCTCCAAACGATTCCAGCCATGGCATTATTAGCGTTAATGATTCCATTCTTTGGGATTGGTGCAGTCCCAGCGATTATTGCGCTATTCATCTATTCGTTACTGCCAATTTTGCGTAACACCTATCTAGGGTTGGAAGATGTTAATCCAGCCTTGATCGATGCTGCTAAAGGGATGGGGATGACGGCTTGGCAATCGATTATTAAGGTCGAGTTACCAATGGCCGCACCTGTGATCATGGCTGGGATTCGGTTGTCAGCGACTTATGTGATTGCTTGGGCAGCATTGGCTTCATATATTGGTGCCGGTGGTTTAGGTGATTTCATTTTTAACGGATTGAATTTGTATCGGACTGATTTAATTTTAGGCGGTTCGATTCCGGTCATTATCTTGGCCTTGATTGTCGATTGGTTATTGGGCAAGCTGGAAGCTGCAGTGACCCCACGGACGACGCAGGCGTAAGGGGGTAACGACATGCGAAAATTCAAAAAATGGTTATTAGGTTTAGTCGCGGCCGCTGCCAGTGCCTTACTCTTGGCAGGTTGTGGGTTTCCAGGATTATCTGGTAGTTCTGATGACACGGTGCGAATCGCGTCGCAGAATACGACTGAACAACAAATTATGGCTTATGTGATTCAAGACATGATTCAGCATTATTCTAATCTGAATACCACCATTATTAATAATTTGGGCTCTGGGACCGTTAGTTTTAATGCGCTAAAGAACGACCAAGCGGATATTTCATCGATTCGGTTCACTGGGACTGACTTGACAACAGTCTTGGGTGAAAAAGTTAAACGTGGTCAGACGAAGCAGACGGATGCTTTAGTTAAGCGTCAATTTAACACGAAATATGGGATGCACTACTTTCCAAGTTATGGTTTTGCCGATACCTACGCTTTTATGGTGACGAAACAGACGGCGAAGAAGTACAATCTTAAAACCGTCGGCGATATGCAAAAAGTGGCTTCAAAGTTGACGGTTGGGTTGGACCAAACTTGGTTGGAACGTAAAGGTGACGGTTACGATGCCTTTCAACAACTCTATGGGTATCAGTTCGGTAAAACGTATCCAATGCAAATCGGGTTGGTCTACGATGCGTTGGAGTCTGGCAAAATGGATGCCATCTTGGGTTACTCCACAGATGGTCGGATCAAGAGTTATGATTTGACGATCTTGAAGGATAACAAGAACTTTTTCCCACCATACAATGCCAGTGCGGTGGCGACTAACAAAATTTTGAAAGAGCATCCTAAGTTGAAGCCGATTTTGTCGCGTTTAAACGGCAAGATTGATTTGAAGACGATGCAAAGTTTGAACTATCAAGTGGATAATAACTTAGTTGAACCCGAAGTTGTCGCCAAACAATTCCTTGAAAAACACAATTACTTTGAAGGGAGTGACAAATAATGGCTCACATGAATATGCTTCAACAGTTGATTTATTACTATCAACAAAATGGGGCCTATGTCCTTAGTCAATTTTCGCGTCACTTCTTGATTTCAATTTATGGGGTCTTGTTTGCGGCGATTGTCGGCATTCCGATTGGAATTTTTATTGCACATCACAGTAAGCTCAGTGCGACCGTGATTGCGATTGCCAACGTGATTCAAACAGTGCCGTCACTAGCGATGTTGTCGATCATTATGATTGGACTGGGTCTCGGTGTGAACACCGTCATTGTGACAGTCTTCCTATATGCCTTACTCCCAATTATTAAGAACACATATACAGGGATGCTAAATGTTGATCCTAGTGTTCTGGATTCTGGTAAAGGAATGGGAATGACCCGTTGGCAAATATTGCGAATTGTCGAGTTACCGTTGTCCTTATCGGTGATCATGGCAGGGTTGCGGAATGCCTTAGTCCTAGCGATTGGGATCACTGCCATCGGGACCTTCGTGGGTGCCGGTGGGTTAGGTGATATCATCATTCGGGGGACGAACGCGACGGATGGTGGTGCCATCATCTTAGCAGGGGCGTTACCAACTGCTTTGATGGCGATTATCTCTGATTTGATTTTAGGCTGGATCGAAAAGAAAGCTGATCCAACTCAGAAATAAGTGGAAACTAAAAAGATTGATTTACAGGCGTCAGCATTGCTCATTCAGGGAAGCACGTTGAACTGTAACATCAATCTTTTTTAATTTGCATCAAAAACACCAAGGCAATCTGCAAGGTTTGATAGACCTTGATTTCATCTTTTGATGCAAGTCATTATTTTTTAAGCTCGTTTTAAATAGCGAATTTGATTAGGGTCGATTAAGTGTGTCAGGTGTTGGGCCCGGTTAACGAGTACCAATTGACCAGATGATAAGTGTTTGAGGACCCCGTGAATGTTGTAGGGGTGTGTCTCGGTTAAGCTAGGTTGCATCTGCAACATGATTTGATAGTGGTTTGTCTGTGCTTTTTCCAAAAATAAAGTTAGTTGGAAGGAAGGCATCTGCGGCAACAGGGGCGTGACGGCTTCAACGGGACTGGTAAAATCGGTCATAAATTGTCGGTAAGAAGCTTGTAAGTTTTTTGATACGATTTGTAAACTAGTTTGCTTGTTTTGCATGATAACCACCTCGAACATTTGTTTGTGTTTTTATTATACGAACAAGCGTTCTAAAATGCAAGCAATATTTTCGAGATTTGGGTTGAAAATGAGACCCTATTGATGAAAATCTAAGCTGGAGCTGTGATAAAACTTGCATTCAGGCGTTAAAAAGTGCAAAATAATCTTTAAAACATATTTAATAAGGGGAATTTGCGATCATGGCGAAACAAGGCATGTTAATCGTCTTATCAGGTCCTTCGGGCGTCGGCAAGGGTACCGTCCGCAAGGCAATCTTTGACTCAGATGATAACGATTTTCAATATTCAGTCTCGATGACAACTCGGAAAATGCGTCCGGGCGAAGTTGATGGAAAGGACTACTATTTTGTCTCCAAAGATGAATTCGAGGATGAAATTAGGAGCGGCGGTATGCTTGAATATGCCAAGTATGTTGACAATTACTATGGAACGCCCTTAAAATATATCAAGCAGTCATTGGCCGCCGGTAAAGATGTCTTTTTAGAGATTGAAGTTAACGGGGCCATGCAAGTTCGTGAAAAAATGCCTGATGGTGTCTTTATCTTTTTGACACCGCCAGATTTGATGGAATTGAAACATCGCATTATTGGTCGTGGCACTGACGATATGGCAGTCATCAATAAACGGATGGCGAAGGCCGTTGGTGAAATTAAAATGATGCGTAATTATGATTATGCGGTCGTTAACGACGAAGTGCCGTTAGCCGCTGAACGAATCAAGGCGATTATTCGCAGTGAACGTTATAGCGTTAAACGTGTGATGCCAGAATATGAAGAAATGTTAGGAGATGCTGAATCTTGATCTTATACCCATCAGTTGATGATTTATTGAAACAAGTTAACTCACGTTATTCATTGATTATGTTAGCTAGCAAGCGGGCCCATGAATTGGACGCCGGCGCAACACCAATGTTAAGTGAATACAAGTCAGTTAAAACGATTGGTCGCGCTTTGGAAGAAATCGCAGCGGGCGATTTAATGATTGACCCCGACGAAACCGATAAGGACTAATTCGAACGAATAGTGTTGAGCCATTTGGGCTTGACGCTATTTTTTTAGCTTTAAGTTACTGCCTCCGGTTGTCGCTGATGGCATGCGGTCGTGGGACCGGGCTGAGCCTAAGAAACGTCTCAACCCTCGCCCGGAACAGTTGCGAAGCCCGCAATTGTCCCGGACCGTCCATGGCCTAAGGTCGGCAAAAAACGCCGGCCTAACGCCACCTTCACGACCGATGCCATCAGCGACAACCTCCGGCTAGTTAGTGGCAGCATTTTGAGTTGATCTATTGTGGCGAGCAGTAGTTAACTAATTGTTACCACCAAATTTGCCATTGAGAATGATTCAGACGACGCTAATTGTGCAGAGAGACAGTTGTGGTGTTGATTTATGAGGTGCGGCGTAATTGCATATTTTGCCACGGTCAACCTTCAAGCTTCACCTCATCATGGATTCTTGATACAATTAACTTATTCGTGAGTAAAAATGAAACTAAACCGGTAACTGGGTGAGTTCTTATCCCGGTTGCCGTAACTAAACTATGGAAGTTAAGGGTGTGAGCGTAATGAGTATTTGGACGGATCGGCATGTGACGGTCGTAGTAAGTGGTGGCATCGCTAGTTATAAAGCGTTGACGGTCATGCGTTTGTTGATGAAACAAGGCGCACAAGTTCGGGTTGTTTTGACGGCTAATGCGGCCAAATTTGTGACGCCATTAACGTTTCAAACTTTGACTCAACAACCGGTCGTCACCGATGAATTTACGCTGACAGATCCAACACACGTCGTTCACGTAGCCTTGGCAGATTGGACCGATGTGATGGTGATGGTACCAGCCACCGCCAATTTAATTGCTAAAGTGGCTCAGGGACTCGCGGATGATGTCGCGACCACTACGATTTTAGCAACTACGGCCCCAAAATATGTCATTCCAGCGATGAATTCGCATATGTGGGCTAATCCAGCGACACAACGCAACTTGGCGCAGTTAACCGCAGATGGCATTCACCTGATGACGCCCGCTACTGGTCTCTTGGCAGAAGGTTACGCTGGTCAAGGCCGTTTACCGGAACCAACCGAGATTGTGGCTTGGCTGACCAATCAAGTGATCGATGCCGCGACTGACTTGCCACTACATGGTAAAAAGGTGCTTGTGACAGCTGGTGGGACGCGTGAGATGCTTGACCCAGTCCGGTATATTTCCAATCGTTCCTCTGGAAAAATGGGTTACGCGATGGCCCAAGTCGCACGTGAAATGGGTGCAACGGTGACCTTAGTCAGTGCCCAGACTGCGTTACCACGTCCACAAGGTATTCAGTATATCCAAGTCACTTCTGCAGCTGAAATGTTGAAACAAGTTGAGCAAGCTTTTGCCCAGACGGATATTTTGGTGATGGCGGCTGCGGTATCTGATTATCGGCCGGCGCAAGTGGTGACGCAAAAAATTAAAAAACAAGCAGCGGAGCCAGGATTAACGCTACATTTAACCGAAACCACCGATATTTTAAAGAAGTTAGCGACGCAAAAGCAGAATCAGTACGTCATTGGCTTTGCGGCAGAGACTCAGAATTTATTGGCGAATGCTGAAAAGAAACTGGCGGCGAAAAAGTTAGACTTACTAGTAGCAAATGATGTGTCGAAGCCAGGGGTTGGCTTTAATGGGGATACCAATCAGGTGACTTTATTGAGCCCGTATGCGACCCCGGTAACGACCGCAGTCTTACCAAAGTTAGCTATTGCGAAGGCAGTTTTTAAGACCGCCTTAGAACATGGTATTGCTAGTAAAAATTAAGAGAGGAAGTGCAACTTGGCACAAATTGCCCAAGTTTTGGTCGATGTTCCAACGATGCAAACGAATCGACCTTATAGTTATCAGATTCCCAGTGCTTGGCAATCACAAGTGCAGCCAGGAATGCGCGTCGTCGTCCCATTTGGTCGCGGTAAACGCCGCGTGCAAGGGTTTGTTTTGGCCTGCAATGACGTAACGACCTTTGATGGTGACTTGAAAGCTATTGATTCGGTGGTCGATTTGGCGCCAGTCTTAAATCAAGAAGCGTTGAAATTGACTGCTTGGTTAGCCGCGAGCACTTTCTCGTTTCAAATCACTTGTGCCCAAACGATGCTGCCAGCAGTGATGCGTGCCAAGTATGAAAAGTTGTTACGGCCGACTGACCAAACTTCCGCGGCGATTGATGACCAGATTTTTCATGGCCAGACCAGTGTTGATTTTGATGCCATTGCAACCACGCCTGCAGCAGTGAGTCAATTATTGCGGTTGCAGGCAGCAGGTGAAGTTGAGGTTTATTATCAAGTTAAAAATCAAGCTCGACATAAAACGGTTGTTGGCGTGAAAGCTGCGCTCAGTGTAGCGGATTTAAAGCAAGTTGAGACAACGGTTCGATCCGGGGCGGCTAAGCAGTTGGCTTTGTTGAACGGGCTACAAACGTTAAATGGTGAAACGTTAACGCAACGAGAATTTAGTCAGCGTTTTGATGTGAGTGAAGCGGTGATTCGCACCGGTGAACAAAAGGGTTGGCTACAAAAAACGGCCATCGAAGTTTATCGTGACCCGTATGCGACAGCTAATATTCGGCCGACCAAGCCGCTAAAACTCAATGATGAACAGCAAGTTGCGGTGAATCAAATCGTCGCAGCGGTAGATGCCCCAGCCACGACGACATTTCTACTCGAAGGTGTGACGGGGAGCGGGAAGACTGAAGTCTACTTGCAGTCCATTGCCGCGGCGCTCGCCAAGGGGAAAACAGCCTTGATGCTAGTGCCAGAAATTTCGTTGACGCCGCAGATGGTCCAACGGGTCAAAGGGCGCTTCGGTAAAGCTGTCGCCGTGTTGCATAGTGGGCTATCAAGTGGTGAAAAATACGACGAATGGCGGCGAATTCGGCGCCATGAAGCCCAAGTCGTGGTCGGCGCACGCTCAGCCGTTTTTGCGCCACTTGATAATTTAGGCTTGATCATCATGGATGAAGAACATGAAAGCAGTTATAAGCAAGATGATGCACCACGGTATCACGCCCGCCAAGTGGCCTTATGGCGGAGTCAGTACCATCATTGCCCAGTCGTTTTAGGTTCCGCGACCCCCTCGCTAGAGACGCGGGCACGCGCTGAAAAGGGCGTTTACCAACGCCTCTTGTTAGCTGATCGCGTGAATCGGCGGCCACTGCCGAGCGTATCGATCATTGATATGAAGCAGGAAATGCAACAACATGCCGAAAGTAACTTTTCGCGGGCACTGCTAGTAGCCTTGCAAGACCGCTTGGAACGCCATGAGCAGAGTGTCCTCATGCTCAATCGAAGAGGGTATTCATCTTTTGTCCTCTGTCGGGACTGTGGGTTCGTGCTCAAATGTCCTAATTGTGATATTTCGTTGACGTTACATATGGATACGCATACGATGAAGTGTCACTATTGTGGTCATGAAGAGGCAATTCCGAAAGTTTGCCCAAACTGTCACAGTCGTCAGATCCGTTACTATGGGACGGGCACTGAAAAGGTGGAGGAAGAACTCCAAAACTTGTTACCAGATGCGCGTATTATTCGAATGGATAACGATACGACCCGCAAAAAAGGGGCCCACGCGAAGCTACTGACCCAATTTGGCAGCGGCGAGGCCGATATTTTGATTGGGACGCAGATGATCGCCAAGGGACTCGATTTTCCTAATGTGACGTTAGTCGGGGTCTTAAACGCCGATACCGCGTTAGGCTTACCGGATTTTCGGGCCAGTGAACGTACCTTTCAATTATTGACGCAGGTCAGTGGCCGTGCCGGCCGGGCGGAAAAATCTGGTCATGTCTATATTCAGACTTTCAATCCAGACCACTATGCGATTCGGTTTGCGAA
The DNA here is from genome assembly GCF_005405065.1 of Lactiplantibacillus nangangensis. Lineage (GTDB taxonomy): Bacteria > Bacillota > Bacilli > Lactobacillales > Lactobacillaceae > Lactiplantibacillus > Lactiplantibacillus nangangensis. The sequence goes on from NZ_BJDI01000002.1 coordinate 181,705, forward strand.
GCATCACGATTATGAAGGCTTCTTTAAATATGAAATGCAGATGCGCCATCAAGGCGGTTATCCGCCCTATTATTTCACGGTTCAGATTACTGCGAGTGATTTAGATGAAGCGGTAGCTGCCAAACGCATGTATCAACTGTTACAATGGTTAAAGCCCCGTTTGACACCCAGCACAATTATTTTAGGCCCAACGCCTAAACCGATTGCGCGGGTCAATCGCCGGTATTACTATCAAATTGTGATCAAATATAAACAAGAACCAAATCTCGAGCACACGTTAACGACACTGTTACAAGAAACCCAAGTGCAGCAACGCCAAGGATTACAAATTGGCATTGACGTGGAGCCGTTACATTTTATGTAACTCATTGGAGGAATTTAGAAATGACATCAATCGTTTTTATGGGGACGCCGCAATTTGCCGCCCCAATCTTAGCTAGTTTAATTGACGAAAAGTATGACGTCTTGGCCGTTGTGACGCAACCGGATCGTAAAGTTGGTCGGAAGCACGTTTTGACCGCGTCACCCGTCAAGCAAGTCGCTTTAGCGCATGATATTTTAGTTTTACAACCAGAAAAGATCAGTGGTAGTCCGGAAATGCAAAAAGTGATCGACTTACAACCAGATTTAATCGTCACAGCTGCCTTCGGTCAATTTTTACCAACAAAATTGCTAAAAGCCGCTCAAATTGGGGCCATCAATGTGCATGGCTCATTGTTACCAAAATATCGCGGTGGGGCACCCGTTCAGTATTCAATTATGAACGGTGAAGCCGAGACCGGGATTACGATTATTTATATGGTCAAGAAGATGGATGCCGGTGATATGCTTGCCCAACAAGCCATTCCAATTACGGCTAAAGATGATACTGGGACGATGTTTGAAAAGTTGAGTGTCGTTGGTCGTGACTTATTATTAGCCACCTTACCAAAATTAATTGCGGGTGAGTTGACCGCAACGCCCCAACCTGAAGACCAAGTTACTTTTGCGCCAACGATTAAGCCAGAAGAAGAGCAATTGGACTTTGATCAAACAGCGGCTCAAATCGATGACCAAGTTCGGGGGTTACGGCCAGCGCCAATTGCCTATGCCATCATGGATGGTAAACGGACGAAATTCTGGGATGTGACACCGTTGACTGAGACCGTGTCACAAGCGCCTGGTCAAGTCGTCCGGAAAACAAAACATGAATTAGTGCTAGCAGCCGGGAACCAGACGGCGTTAGCAATCAATGAGCTTCAACCAGCAGGTAAGCCGAAGATGACGATTACTGATTTTCTGAACGGTGCCGCTGACAAATTCAATACTGGAGAGCAGGTCATTACAAAATGAGCGAAGTCGGAAATAGTCCCCGCTGGTTAGCCGTATCAGCCTTATCAAAAATTAAAAACGGTGCGTATTCCAATTTACAATTAAATCAATTGATCAATCAGCATACGATGGATCGGCGCGATATTAATTTATTGACGAACATTGTCTATGGGGTGATTCAGCACCGTTTGACCTTGGAATACTGGCTAAAGCCATTTGTGCGGCATCCGCACCAGTTAGATCCATGGGTTAACGAATTATTGTTAACGGCCTTATATCAGTGGCAATATTTAGACAAAATTCCACAACGGGCCGTTTTTAACGAAACAATTGAAATTGCGAAAGTCAAAGGTCACCCAGGAATTCGGCGGTTTGTGACTGGCGTCTTGCATGAAATGGATCGCCAAGGCTTACCAAAATTTGATGCGATTACTGACCCTGACGAACGCTTGAGTGTGACTTACAGTATGCCAATCTGGTTGATCGACGAATTGCGTGACCAATTAGGGGCAGACAAGATGCAACGGATCATTGCTTCACTTAATCAACCAGCCAAACAGTCATTGCGGGTCAATACCGCAGTTTCAGACGTTGAAGATGTGACCGCTGCGTTAACTAATGAGGATTTGACGGTTGATTTTAGTGAGATCTCACCAATTGGGTTGATCGTGAGTGACGGCCAAGCGGTGACGACGGATGCCATGAAGTATGGGATGTTCACCGTTCAAGATGAAAGTGCACAATTGGTTGTCCCAGCCTTGAATCCGCAACCTGGCGACCGCGTTTTGGATGCTTGTGCCGCACCTGGCGGGAAGACGACACAAATCGCCGCTGCGCTGGATGCTGATGCGGGTGGTGAAGTCGTTGCCTTGGATATTCACTCGAACAAGGTCAAGTTGATCGGTGAAAATGCTGCGCGGATGCACGTTGCTGACCGCGTTGCCGCAACCGAGTTGGATGCCCGCAAAGTTGGCACCGAATTCGGTGACGGACACTTTGATCGAATCTTAGTGGATGCGCCTTGTTCTGGATTGGGGTTAATTCGTCGGAAGCCAGAAATTCGTTATGAAAAGCAGCTTTCGGATAGCTTAAACTTGCAACGCATCCAACTTGCAATTTTAACAGCCGTGGCACCAACCTTAAAAAAAGGTGGTATCATGACGTATAGCACTTGTACCATTTTAAAACAAGAAAATCAGGATGTGATTGCGCAATTCTTAGCTGATCAACCTGAGTTTGAATTGATCAAAACACCAACTGAGATGAATTTAAAAGCGGATCGAGACAGTGATACCTTGTCGATCTATCCGGATGATTACCTTTCAGATGGCTTTTTCATTGCTTGTTTACGAAAAAAATAACAGTGGAGTGGTGAACCGTGAATTTTGCATATCGGTCTGATATTGGCCAACAACGCGAAGAAAATGAAGATTATGTCGGCGTATTCAAAAATAAAGCAGGGGTTCAGTTTGCCATCGTCGCGGATGGTATTGGTGGTCATCAAGGTGGGGACGTGGCTTCTGAAATGGCCGTTTCTCACATGGGCTATCGGTTTGAAAATACGACATTTGACCAACCGACCGCGGCCGTCAAATGGCTCGCGGCTGAAGTCCAAGATGAAAATCAGCATATTATTGAAAAAGCACGCGAATTTTCAGATTTAAATGGCATGGGGACGACCATGGTGGCGGCCCTGATCTTTGATGATGAATTTTTGATGGCCAATATTGGCGACAGCCGCGGCTATCTTTTCCGGCATGAGACGTTGCAACAATTGACCGAAGATCATTCCTTGGTGAATGAGCTTGTCAAACGTGGCGAAATTTCAGCCGAACAAGCGCGGCAACATCCACAAAAGAATATCATTACGCGGACTTTGGGCATTTCACCAGATGCGGACATTGACACGAACTTGTATCAAATGCAAACGGGCGATCAGCTGTTATTATGTTCAGATGGACTGACCAATATGGTGACTGATGAGCAATTGACCAATGTCTTACAGGACAGTGACCAAACGGCGACTGATAAATGTGAAACGTTGATTAAACTAGCGAATGCGGCTGGCGGCGCCGATAATATTACGGCGCTGATCGTGGTCGTTGATGGTGAGGTGGCCAGTAAATGACACCTAACTACACACTTAGCGGGCGGTATCGAATTATCCGGTCCTTAGGTGAAGGTGGGATGGCGAATGTTTACTTGGCGCATGACTTAATATTGGATCGCGATGTGGCGGTCAAACTGTTACGCTTGGATTTACGGGATGATCCTAAGACCATCAAACGGTTCCAGCGTGAGGCTTTGGCGACGACGGAGTTGGTTCATCCGCACATTGTGAGTTTATACGATGTCGGCGAAGAAAATGGGATGCAGTACTTGGTCATGGAGTACGTTAAAGGAATGGACTTGAAGAATTATATCAAGGAACATTTCCCGTTGCCGCTCCAACAAGTGATCGACATCATGGAACAAATATTAAGTGCGGTCGCAACCGCGCATGCGCATAACATTATTCATCGGGATCTCAAACCGCAAAATATTTTAATCGATGAACAGGGCAATGCTAAAATTACGGACTTTGGGATTGCAGTCGCGTTGTCGGAACATACGATGACGCAGACCAACACAATTTTGGGTTCGGTCCATTATTTGTCGCCGGAACAAGCCCGCGGCAGTATGGCAACCAAACAATCCGATATTTATTCATTAGGGATCATTTTATACGAAATGTTGACTGGCTCGGTGCCATTTAAAGGTGAAACGGCGGTTTCAATCGCTTTAAAACACTTCCAAAATGAAATTCCGTCAGTCCGTGATTATGACGCTAAGATTCCGCAAGCGTTGGAAAACGTCGTGCTTCAATCAACCGCCAAAGATCCTCGTGACCGCTATGCCACGGTTGCGGACATGGCAAATGACCTGTTAACGACGCTATCCGACACGCGGGTTGGTGAAAAACGTTTCGAGCCGGACGATTTAGGCAATGATGAAACGAAGATCATGCCCAGCGCGGATATTGCCGCAGCCATTGCGGCGAATCGGCGGGCGGATGCCGCGAAGAGCCAAGCTAAGGCGCACCCCGAAAAGACAACTGAGTCGACTGACACGGCGACGGATGAAGCACCATTACCAAAACGGTCATGGTCAAAACGCCATCCAGTGCGGCGACGCCTGATTATTTTTGGGTCGATTGCGGTCTTGTTGATTGTGGCAATCGTGATTGGGTTGGAATTGAGTCGACCACAAATGACGAAAGTGCCTAAATTGACTGGCATGACGCAGACGACCGCGACTAAGGTCCTAGCAAAGCGCCATTTATCGGTCGGAACGATTAAGCATGCGAAGAGTAATGCGGTCGCTAAAAACCAAATTATTAAGAGTACCCCAGGAAGTCAGCAAAAAGTCCAGGAGCGGTCACGAATCAACTTGACGATCAGTAATGGCGCTAAGCAAACGAGCTTTGGCAATTACGTGAATGAGAGTTATGGTGATGTACGGGCGACACTCAAGGCAGAAGGCTTTAAGGTCAAGCAACGATTCAGCACGTCAGCGGTCGCTGCTGGCCAGATCATTAGTCAAGATGTGGTTGCCGGTAGCTCAGTTTTGCCAACGAACACGACGGTTACATTTACCGTTAGTGCTGGCAGTCGCTATGTGGGCTTGAAGGATCTGACTGGTGAGAGCCGTGGCGATATTTTGAACTATGCGACGGCTAACCGCATTAATATCAACTTTAAGCAAGGTTATTCGGATGACCAAAAAGCGGGTTATTCGTATGATCAAACGCCTGAAGGGGGTGCTAGTGTCCGAGCCGGGTCAACAGTCACTGTGCTGATGTCTAAGGGGAGTCAACCCGCAAGTGCCAATTTAGCGGAAAGCTTTAATGTTAAAGTTAAGGTGCCATACAAAGCGTTAACAACGGCCACTGCGACTGCAAATGATGTTAAAGTGTATTACCAAGATGATGAGCACCTGATTGGGACCCTTTATCGTGAAATGGCCATCACCCAAGATACTGAAGTGACGATGCCGTTTCAATTGACTGGTTCGCAGACTGGCCAATATCGCATCGTGCGTAACGGTGTGACGATTGCCCAAAAGACTAAAGTAACGAATAAAGATGCTTCAAATTAAAAAAATCAAAGTCATGCCTAGGCATGACTTTTTTGGTACAATAGAGCCAACAAGCTTAAAGTGGACCGTACCAAAATAAAAATAAGGTGGTGCAAGTTTGAAAACTGGACAAATCCGACAATCGTTAAGTGGTTTCTATGATGTATACGCCGATGGGCAGTTATATCGGACCCGAGCCCGTGGAAATTTCCGTAAACGCGGCATTACGCCGCTAGTGGGTGATCAAGTAGAATTCGATGCGCCGACTCAACAAGAGGGGTACATTTTAAAAGTACTGCCACGAAAGACTGAACTTGTGCGACCCCCCGTCGCTAATGTTGATTTAGCCATTGTGGTCACGGCAACCACGACGCAAGAATTTTCGACGAACTTACTCGATCGACAATTGGTTGCGTTAGAGGTGGCTGGGATTCAGCCTGTAATCTATATGGCTAAAACTGATTTACTTTCAGATGAAGAATTTGCAGCCCGCCAACAATTGGCAAATGATTATGAACAAATTGGTTATCAGGTGATTATTGAACGAGCCGCTTTTGATGCACACGCTTTAGCCGCCGTTAAAGCCGCGTTGGCTGGGCATGTTGCCGTCGTGATGGGGCAAACGGGTGCCGGTAAATCGACACTGTTGAATCATTTACAACCAGGCTTGGATCTAGCAACTGGTGAAATCTCACAAGCCTTGAATCGTGGGAAACATACCACGCGTAAAGTTAGCCTGATTGAGATTGCGGATGGCTTGGTGGCAGATACGCCTGGATTTTCGTCTTATGAAGTCTTTGATATCGCCGCCAATGAGTTGACCCACTTTTTCCCAGAATTTGTGCGGTTGAGTGTGGATTGTAAGTATCGTGGTTGTGTGCACATTAATGAACCTAAATGTGCGGTGAAGGCTGCTTTGGCGGCGGGAACCGTGCGTCAAAGCCGTTATGATGATTATTTACAATTTTATGAAACGATTAAAAATAAAAAGGTTATCTATAATAAGAAAAAGTGAGTGAAGCTAATGATTAAAGTTGCGCCTTCGATTTTAAGTGCTAATTTTGCTAATTTACAACCAGATGTCGAATTGGTTGAACGAGCGGGGGCCGATGCCCTGCATATTGATGTCATGGATGGTCAATTTGTCCCTAATTTGTCATTTGGGATGAGTACCGTCGCGGCGATTCGGCCGATTACGTCGTTAACACTAGATTGTCATTTGATGATTGTTGAACCTGAACGCTTTGTGACGCAGTTCGCGCAAGCTGGTGCTGATTTGATTGGGGTCCATGTCGAAAGCACCCGCCATATTTATCACGTCTTGCAGTTGATCAAGCAAGCCGGTGCGAAAGCGGAAGTTGTCGTTAATCCTGGGACACCATTGAGTATGATTGAAGAGGTGTTACCGCTAGTTGATCAGGTCCTGATTATGACAGTTAATCCCGGTTTTGGTGGCCAACACTTTTTGACACCGATGGTTGATAAAATTCGCGCTTTGGCTCAATTAAAACAGCAACATGGCTATCAATTTGAGATTGAAGTTGATGGTGGTATTAATGATCAAACCGTCAAGACGGTCTATGATGCTGGTGCAACGGTGGCCGTTGCAGGCTCTTATGTTTATGGGAGTGATGATCCTAGTCAGCGGATCCAAGACTTAAAGGTGGCGACGAACTAATGACCAGCGTAAATTTGTTAGTCGGGGGACCGACGGCGAATTGGCCAGTGGACTTGGAAAAAATTCCAGGGCCATGGGTCGGTGCCGATCGTGGTGCCTTACGGTTAGTAAAGTTAGGGATTCGACCAGTGATGGTGGTCGGGGATTTTGATTCAATCAGTGAGACCGAACTAGAAACTGTTAAGCAATCTTTAGCGGGGACAGTCATTGTGAAGCCTGATCAAGATCATACCGACACGCAACTGGCTGTGAAGTCGATTTTTGAGCGGTTACAGCCGGATGAATTGCATATTTACGGCGCTACGGGTGGCCGCCTGGACCACTTGCTGGCCAATTTATGGCTAGTGCTTGATCCGTTCTTTCGGGTCTGGGCACCGAAGATTCGCTTGATTGACCGTCAAAATACAGTCCGGTATTTCTTGCCAGGGGCGTATACGATTACTAAAGAAGCTGATAAGCGTTATTTAGCTTTCGTCCCGTTGATGTCGATGCATTTAACCTTAGCGGATGAAAAGTATCCATTAACGGCCGCGCTCAATGATTATCCAATTTCTTGGGCCAGCAATGAGTTTGTTGGTGAAAAGGGGCATTTCAGCTTTGATGCCGGCGTGTTAGCTGTGATTCAGAGTTGCGATGCGGACTAGCAATAATAAGAATAGTCGAAAAAGTCGAGACAGGGGGTCAACCCGTTGCCTCGACTTTTTTGTGAACGATTTAAAGGATAGAAAATTGCTGCTTCGTCTTGCTGTGTTAGCGGTTAAACAATGAAGGATAGTTGCTGGTTGTCGCTTCCGGTTATTATTGATAACATGCGGCCGAGGGACCGGGCCAAGCCTGAAAAACGTCTTGTCCCTCGCCCGGAAGCCTTGCACAACTCGCAAATCTCCCGGCCGGTCCGTGGTGTAAGACCGGAAAATCACCGGTCAAACGCCACCCACACGCCCGATACTATCAATAATAACTACAGCTAGTAAACTTTTTTGACTAATAAGATAGTTGTTTAGTTAGCAAAGTCGGCCAGAGTGATACGAAATATAAAGCCATTTTAAACACAACAAACACTGGTATTACTGGATTTATGAGTGCCTTATTACTTTCAACCTCGTAATTTGCTAGGTTAAAGTGGTTTGAAACTCAGCGACAGATTTCTAAACTTTAACTTTTTTGAGTGTCATTTTAAGTTCAAAAATAGGTGATAATAAGCATTTTGTGCTGCTTAATCTAAAAATAATCACTGATGTTATGTAAAGGTTCACGAGCCAATGACCTTTTTACCAGCGGCCAAAATTCTAAACTTTATAATTTTCTGACCGAAAAAAAGTGAAAAAGGGCAACAAAAAACGCCACTCGCAAAAAAATTGCGGTGACGGTTTGCTGCGCTAAACGCGCGTTACTTTACCTGATTTCAAAGTCCGAGCTGAAACCCAAACCTTCTTTGGTTTACCATCAACTAAAATGCGAACTTTTTGCAAGTTAGCTTTCCAGCTGCGGCGGCTGTGGTTCAAAGCATGAGAACGCGAGTTACCAAAGTGCGTCCGTTTGCCTGTAACGAAGTCTTTTGCCATGTTGATCTGCCTCCTTCGGTAATCATTGATAAAAGGTCGATGCTTTATCATTCACTAGAATAATTTATCATAGATTAATAAAGGTTGCAATACATTTCTATCAAGTAATTTTACTTTACTGCTAAATTCCGCTAATTCGGGCTTCCTGAAAGGCGGTCGTGTAATTTTTCTTTCATGAATTGTTGTGCTATGATAAACTATCGTAAATGAGCGCGTTAAAACAAGGAGGCTATTTTCATGGCTGTCAAAATCAAAACGCAATTTGGAACAATCGACATCGATAATGATGTGATTGCGACAGTAGTTGGTGGTGCGGCAACAGATAACTACGGGGTTGTCGGCATGGCTAGTCGGAATCAGATTCGTGATAACTTAAATGAAATTTTACGCCGCGAAAACTATGCACGTGGTGTCGTTGTGCGCCAAGAAGATAATGGTGTTTCAATTGAAGTGAACATTATTGTCAGTTATGGGACTAAAATCTCAGAAGTTTCACGGAACGTCCAAGCCAAGGTCAAATATAACTTACAAAATATGCTTGGCGTTGCGGCCAATTCGGTCAACGTCATTGTCCAAGGTGTTCGGGTAATGAACGACTAATCGATATTGGTGTGAGCCAAGGAGGAATTTTGAAATTGAAAATCACCAAGATAACTAATCTTGAGTTTGGCAAGATGGTACAGGCCGCTTCACAAAAGCTGAACCAACGCGCCGAATTCATTAATTCTTTGAATGTCTTTCCGGTACCTGATGGTGATACCGGGACTAATATGAGCTTATCCATGGCCAGTGGGGCCAAGTATGAACGTGATGAAACGAGTACTCAAGTTGGCGATTTAGCTTCAGCTTTAGCCAAAGGGCTATTAATGGGTGCCCGCGGTAATTCCGGTGTTATTTTGTCACAAATCTTCCGGGGCTTTTCTAAAAAAGTCGCCGGTAAAGACGTTTTAACTGCCGAAGACTTAGCTTCAGCTTTCGCTGCTGGGGCACAGACGGCCTATAAAGCGGTGATGAAGCCAACTGAAGGGACCATTTTGACGGTCATTCGGAAAGCGGCTGGCGCTGGTAAAGAAGCCGTCAAGACGTCTGATGACATTTGTGAAGTCATGGACGCCGTCGTGACCGCTGCCGAAGCTGCCTTGAAGTCAACGCCTGACTTGTTACCTGTTTTGAAGCAAGTTGGTGTGGTTGATTCTGGCGGTCAAGGGTTGACCTTTGTTTTGGAAGCATTCAGCGATTCTTTAAGCGGTAAAATCGATGAATCTAAAGACTATGTGCCAGATGACGCTGAAATGGACTCAATGATCGATGCCACGCATCATCAGAGTGTCCAAGGTCAATTAGACCCGAATGATATCAAGTATGGCTACTGTACTGAAATCATGGTTAGAATCGGTGATGGTAAGTTAGTTGATCAAAAATTTGATTACGACACTTTCTATAACTATTTAGCCAAATTAGGCGATTCATTATTGGTGATTAATGATGATGAAATCGTCAAAGTGCACGTGCATACGGAACATCCCGGCGATGTCATGACTTGGGGTCAACGTTTTGGGGCTTTAGTCAAAGTTAAAGTTGACAACATGCGTTTGCAACAAGAAACGATCATGGAACATGACGAGGCCGCTGCTGAGGCGACGCCAGCCGCTGAAACCATGGGTCAACCAAAACCTGATATGCACGGCTATGCCATTATTTCTGTCGCTTCTGGCGAAGGTATCGGCAAGCTGTTCAAAGGGTTAGGTGTCACGCATATTATTGCTGGTGGTCAAACGATGAATCCAAGTACGGCGGATATCGTCAAAGCAGTCAATGATAGTGGTGCTGAAAAGGCCTTAGTTTTACCTAACAACAAAAATATCTTCTTAGCCGCGGAACAAGCTGCGGATGTTGCGGATATTCCAGTTGAAATCATCCACAGTAAGACGATTTCACAAGGGATGACCGCGATGTTGGCGTTCAATCCAGAAGCTGAGTTAGCAGATAATCAAGCTGAAATGGAAGATACATTGGATACGGTCGTTAGTGGTCAAGTCACGCATGCAGTACGTGATACCACGATCGACGGGATGACGATTCGCAAAGACGACTACATGGGTCTAGTGGATGGTGACATCGTCGTGACGGATCCTAAACGGGAAACTGCCACGATCAACATGGTCAAACACATGTTGGACGAAGACAGTGAACTAGTCACGATTATTTATGGCGCAGACGCTACTAAAGCGGATGCCGATAAATTATCTGCAGCGATTCAAAAACTCGATGATGAACTTGAAATCGAAATTCATGAGGGCGACCAACCAGTTTATCCATTCTTGGTCTCAGTCGAATAACTTAAACGTATTTTAAACGGGTCCGGACCGTCAAAGTCTGTGGCCCGTTTTTAGCTGTTTACTGAAAACTTAACGAACGATTGTCCGTTGCATAATCTAATTGCGATTAGTTCCAGTAACCGGCGATTTAGCCTTGGGGTACTTTTCGTTTTTGTCTTGAGAGTTTGGTATAATTAACTGAAATACAACTGAGAGGGGACTTTTTGAGATGACTAAAACATTAACGGATCCGGTCGGCGAATTAGCTGGTGTTGGTCCAGCGCGGCAAAAGGCGTTGGTCGAGCTCGGTATTAATACGGTCGCCGATCTGTTAACTTATTACCCCTTTCGTTACGATGATTTACAAGTCAAAGATATTAACGAAATTGCGGATCAAGAAAAGGTCACTTTGAAAGGGACCGTTGCGTCGGAACCAGTTTTAGTGCGGTTTGGACGCAAGAAGAACCGGTTAAATTTTCGGTTGCTTATTGACCATGATGTCTATATGGTCACCTTTTTTAACCAACCTTATTTGATGAAACAGATCGAAACGGGACAAGCGTTGGCGGTTTATGGCAAATGGGATGCCAAACGTAGCAGCATCACTGGGATGAAGATTATCAATCCTAATAACGCTGAGGAGGCGTTTGGGTCCATTTATCCGGCTAGTAAGTCAATTAAGCAGGGCACGATTCAAAAGCTTGTTAAGCAGGCTTACGAAGCGTATCAGGATAGCATCGTCGATGTGGTCCCTGAACCGTTGATTGCGAAGTATCGTTTGTTGCCACGACAACAGATGATTCACGATATGCATTTTCCAATCAGTCAGGAAGCTTCCGCGGCAGCACGGCGTTCGGCGACTTATGAAGAATTTTTAATGTTTCAGATGCAGATGCAAGTGTTAAAGCGTTCTGATCATGACACGGACGGGATTGCCATTCATTATGACAATGAGCGTTTAAAGGCTTTTATCAAAACGTTACCTTTCGAATTGACCCATGCGCAGAAGCGAGTCGTCAATGAAATCTGTCTGGATCTGAAATCGCCTAAACACATGAACCGCTTGCTTCAAGGGGACGTGGGTTCTGGTAAGACGATCGTGGCAGCAATCGTGATGTATGCGGCAATCACGGCTGGCTATCAAACGGCGTTAATGGCGCCAACCGAAATATTGGCTGAACAACACGCCAATAATCTGGCGCGAGTTTTTGCCGATACGCCGGTGAACGTGGCGTTGCTGACTGGATCGACCAAGCCCGCTGCGCGTAAAACGTTACTGGCGGCTTTAGCGGCTGGTGAGATCAATTTGTTGATTGGAACGCACGCGCTGATTCAAGATGGCGTGGATTATGCCAACTTAGGTTTAGTCATCACGGATGAGCAACATCGTTTTGGGGTCAATCAGCGAGCGGCCTTCCGGCAAAAGGGTGGTCAGCCGGATGCGTTAGCCATGACCGCCACCCCGATTCCACGAACATTGGCGATTACGGCTTATGGTGAGATGGATGTATCTGAGATTGATGAGTTACCCGCTGGCCGCCAACCGATTCAGACAACTTGGGTTCGCAGTAATCAAGCGGATAATGCCTTGGTATTTGTCCGTAAACAGTTAGTGGCTGGGTCACAAGTCTATGTCGTGACCCCCCTGATTGAAGAGTCCGAAACGTTAGATGTTAAAAATGCTGAAGCGTTGTCAGAGAACTTGCAGACCTATTTTGCGCCGGATTATACGGTTGGCTTGTTGCATGGTCGCATGAAGCCGGAAGAAAAAGAAGCCGTGATGGCGGACTTTAAAGCTGGTAAAATTCAACTGTTAGTTTCAACCACGGTCATTGAAGTGGGGGTCGACGTCAAAAACGCGACGGTCATGATGATTTATGATGCGGATCGTTTTGGCTTAGCTCAGTTACACCAATTGCGCGGCCGGGTTGGTCGGGGTCAAAAAGCGTCTTATTGTATTTTGGTGGCTGATCCTAAAAATCAGCAAGGCATTGAACGCATGCAAATTATGACGGAAACGACTAATGGTTTTGTTTTGGCGCAAAAAGATTTGGAATTACGGGGTTCGGGTGAAGTGCTCGGTGTGAAGCAATCCGGGATGCCATCGTTTAAGGTCGGCGACCCGATTGCGGATTTGAACGTCCTCCAAGTGGCGCAACAGGATGCGCATGCCATCGTGGCAACGCCTAAATGGGATCAACAGCCTGAAAATCAAGCTTTAGCCCACTATTTAAAAGGAAAACTTGCAGCGGTCGGAACTTTGGACTAGCTGACTATGAGAGGCAATGGTGATAAATTATGGTAAAAATTGCAATTGATGCAATGGGCGGCGACTATGCTCCCGAAGCAGTCATTGAAGGCGTAGAACAAGCCCGTGACTTATTTGAAGATACGGTATTCTTACTGTATGGGAAGCGGGACGTCATTAATCAACATCTTAAAAATCGGGATCGAATTCAAGTCATCAATGCCGATGAAGTGATCACGATGGAAGACGAACCCGTGCGAGCCGTTCGGCGTAAGAAAAACTCCTCAATCGTGATGGCTGCAACGGCGGTCAAAGATGGCGAAGCTGATGCTTTCTTTTCTGCTGGTAATTCTGGGGCCGTTTTAGCTGCGGGCCTTTTCATCGTTGGTCGGATTAAAGGTATCGACCGGCCAGGCTTAGTCACGGCGTTGCCCGTGGTTCGTAATGCCAACCAGTCTAATTTTGTGATGATGGATATTGGGGCAAATGCGGACAGCAAGCCTGTCAATTTGCAACAATATGCGGTTTTGGGGACATATTATGCAGAACGCATGATGCAAGCCAAGTCACCCCGGGTTGCTTTACTCAACAATGGGACTGAAGACGATAAGGGAAATAAAGTACACAAGGCCGCCTTTGAATTGCTACAACAAACCGCTGACATTAACTTTATCGGGAATGTCGAATCGCGGGACTTGTTAAATGGGGTCGCAGATGTGGTCGTCACGGACGGCTTCACCGGTAATGCCGTTTTGAAGAGTATCGAAGGGACGGCTCGCTCAATGCTCGGTTTGGTCAAGGACGCGGTTTATAATACTGGTGTTAGTGGTAAATTGGGTGGCTTGCTGCTTAAAAATGGCTTTAATCAAATTCGCTCACAAATGGACTATTCACAATATGGTGGTGCGGTGTTACTCGGCTTGAAGGCCCCAGTTGTTAAGACTCATGGCTCTAGCAAAGCGCCAACGGTCGTTAATACGATTCGCCAAATTCGCCAAATGGTGGCGACCGATATCGTGCCCGGAGTAGCGGCTTACTATGCGAACCAGCAAGCAAATCAACAGGCGAGTGTAGACAAGTCCGTCGAAAACGATTAAAATACTTTAGTGAATTCAAGTTAGTGAGGAGTAGTTGCATGACAAAAGAAGAAATCTTCAATAAAATTGCGGCCATTATTGCGGACCGTTTTGAAGTTGAACAAAGTACTGTAACCAATGAAATGAATCTGCAAAAAGATTTGGATGCTGATTCAATCGATTTTGTCGAGTTCGTCTTAGAACTTGAAGATACGTTTGGCAGTGAAATCTCCGATGAAGATGCTGAAAAGTTGAATACTGTCGGCGAAGTTGTCGATTACGTTGCAGCTAACCAAACAAAATAGCACTTAGTTTTCAAAACTGAGCGACTAAATTAAAAAGCAGGCCAAACTGGTCTGCTTTTTAATTACCGTCATTAACAAAAAATTGTTAATCACTAGCTAACCATAGTATAATAGTTTAACGTATCGGGTTTTACCAAAAAGAAAGGATGTCAACTATGATAACCGAGTTAGCAGCAATGTTAGAGGAACGTTTTGGGATTACTTTTAAGAATCCTGAGCTATTAGCAGAAGCGTTCACCCAAGCGTCATATGTCAACGAACACCAAGATCAAAAATTGAAGTACTATGAACGAGTCGAATTTTTGGGGGATGCCGTCTTAGAATTAGCGGTTTCTGAGTATTTATACAAACGTTATAAAGACATGCCCCAAGGCAAGTTGACTCGCCTGCGAGCGGCAATGGTCTGTGAAGATAGTTTTGCCAGCTTCGCGCGTGAGTGTGACTTTCCACAGTATATTCGCTTAGGTAAAGGCGAACAAAAAGCCAAAGCCTGGGAACGAGATTCCTTACTTTGTGATATTTTTGAATCATTCGTTGGGGCGCTATATTTAGATCAAGGCCGCGAACCAGTCTTGAAATTCATCCATCAGGTGATTTTTCCTAAGTTGGATGAAGGCCGCTTTGACGGTGTCTTTGATTATAAAACGACGTTACAGGAATATTTGCAACAAGCTGGTGATGTCGAGATTGATTACGAACTTGTTGAACAAGATGGGCCAGCCAACGAACGGTCGTATGAAATTGCGGTTTCAGCGAACGGGCGCAAGATTGGTGAAGGTCGCGGCCACTCCAAAAAAGAAGCCGAACAAAGTGCCGCTCGTCAAGCGTATACGCAATTGCAACAAAAATAGCGTCTATTGCTACTGCCTTAAATTTTAGAAGCTTTAGAAAAATAACGATTAATAATTACAGGAAGTTTGTGTCGAATGCAACTTAAATCATTAGAAATCAGCGGTTTTAAGTCTTTTGCCGATAAAACAAAAATTGATTTTCAAGCCGGAATGACTGGCATTGTTGGCCCAAACGGTAGCGGTAAGAGTAATATCATTGAAGCGATTCGCTGGGTCTTAGGTGAACAAGCGGTTAAAAGTTTACGGGGCACTAAGATGACGGATGTTATTTTCGCGGGCTCAGATCATCGTAAACGTCTCAATATGGCCAAGGTCACTATTACCTTTGATAACAGTGACCACTTTTTGCCCCTAGATTATGCGGAAGTCAGCATTACGCGGAAGTTATTTCGCAATGGGGACAGTGAGTATCTGATCAATAATCAGGCCTGCCGCTTAAAAGATATTACGAATTTAATGATTGATACGGGTCTGGGTAAGGATTCATTTTCAGTGATTTCGCAGGGGCGGGTCGAAGCCGTCTTCAACGCTAAGCCGGAAGAACGACGGAGCATCATTGAGGATGTTGCCGGTGTTTTGAAGTACAAAAAAGATAAACAGACCACCGAGGCACGCTTGGCAGACACGACGGATAACCTCAATCGGATCACTGATATTATTGCGGAACTCGATCAACAACGTGGTCCATTAGAAGAACAAGCTAGTTTGGCTCACGATTATCAGGATCAAAAACAGAAATATGATTATTTAGACCGCTCGCGCCTAGTACAAAAGGTGACGATTGCGCACAATCAATTGGTCAAAGTTAATCAGCAATTAGGCCAAGCAAAGGGTTTAGTACAACGTTATCAGGAACAAGTTGACGCTGGGGCGACACAGTTGGCCCAACTGAAAAGTGACCAAGCAGCGGCTCTACAAACAAAAGACGACTTGGCTGCCAAAAATCTCGAGTTGACTAAAACGATTGAAAATACGCAAGGTCAACAAGGGGTCGATGCGGAACGGCGCCAAAATCAGCAAGCGACACAGGAACGCTTAACGACGGCGTTAGCGACTGCTAAAGACGCGGTCGCTACCTTGACGGCTCAAAAGCAGCAGTTAACGGTTAAACTTGCGGATCAACAGCAACAGCTTAAAACCTTGCGGGCAAACGTCCAAAAACTGACGACGGCAACTAGTGAGGCTGGCCGGCAACAATTAGCGGACCAGTTGGAGCAAGTACGCGCGGCTTTCGTTGATGAAAAGCAAGTTGAGGCATCGTTGAAAAATGAAGCTAAAAATTTGGTGAAACAACACCAACAAGCTGGTTCACAAACTGACGCGACCACGCAACGGTTGTCAGCGGCGCAAGCTGAGTTGGCACAGGCTAAGACGACAGTTGATACTGAGAATTATCAGTTGAGCGAGTTGAAGAACCAAGTGACGGCGCAGACCCAATTGTTAGCCAAACAACGGGCTGACTACCGAGCCAATGCGACTAAGTATGACGACCAGCAACACAATTATTATGCGGCGTTAGGCTTACGTGAAAAAGCTAAGTCACAGTTAGAGACGTTACAGTCGGCTCAAGAACGGTATACAAGCTTCTATGCTGGTGTTCGAGCGGCTTTGGAGCATCGGCAACAATTTCCAGGTGTCGCCGGCGCTGTTTCTGAACTGTTAACGATTCCGGCTAACTATACGAAAGCAGTCGAAATTGCGCTTGGTGGTCAAGTTCAAAACTTGGTTTGTGATACGCAACAAACGGCCAAAGCAGTCGTGGCTTTCTTAAAGCAACACCACGCTGGTCGAGCGACCTTTTTACCCGTTGAACGGATTGAAGCGCGTCAACTACCCGTTGCAACAGCACAAGCATTGCAACAGCAAGCTGGGGTTCTGGGTGTCGCAAGTGAGCTTGTGACTTGTGCGCAGCCGTATGTCGCCATTAAACGTTATCTACTCGGGACAACGGTGATCGTGGATACGTTAGACCACGCGTTGGCCATTTCGCGGACACGACGTTTTCGTTGTAAATTAGTGACGATTGACGGTGAAACGATTGCGGCCAGTGGGGCGATTACCGGTGGTGCCACCATGCATGGTGACCGGGGTGTGCTTCAACAGCAGCAACGCACGGAACAATTAGCGGCGGATGTCGAAAAAATGAACGCGGCTTTAAAAGCCAGTGAAGAACAGTTAAAAGCAACTAAGACTGCTACTGATGACTTGACCACGGCTGGTGAAGCCAGTCAGCAAA
Source organism: Lactiplantibacillus nangangensis (assembly GCF_005405065.1). GTDB lineage: Bacteria > Bacillota > Bacilli > Lactobacillales > Lactobacillaceae > Lactiplantibacillus > Lactiplantibacillus nangangensis. The sequence goes on from NZ_BJDI01000002.1 coordinate 199,409, forward strand.
AGTTGAGTGATCTAAAGGATCAGGCTAGCCAAGCACAAGCAAAATTACAAACTGCGCAAGCGGCTTTGACGCAACTCTCACGGCAAGTTAAAGCATTGACTTACGAGCAGTCACAGCACGCTGACGAAGATAGCAGCTATGAGGCTCAGGTGGCACGTAACCAGCAAGCAACGGCTGAAAATCAGGCCAAGTTGGCTGATTATATGCAGCAAATGGCCACCATTCAGCAACAACAAGCGGACTACACGGCTTATCAACAACAGCAAGCTGGTGAGCTACGAGCGCAACGTGATCAAGTGCTCGTGCTTCAAGAGCATGCCAAGCAAACGCAAGCACAGCTGACGCAGACGGACCAACAATTGAGGTCGCAACAAGCAGCGCAAACTCAGACCGAAAACGAGTTACAAACGGTTCAAAAAACGTTGGTTAATCAGCAGTTATCCGTCAAAGAACGGACGACGATCCTAGCGAAAGCCAAAGCTACCCAAGCGGAAGTTGTCGCTAAACAAACCACGGTGCAGGCTAAACTGACACAAGCCAATGATGCCTTAGCCGATTTGACGACTGTTCAAACGCGGACGCAACAACTGTTAGCGGCCGCGACAGATGATTATCGTCGCTTAGAATTAAGTCAAACTAAATTGACGGGTGAAGTTGACCACGCGACGGCTGATTTGAGTGAAAAGTACAGCCTCACTTTAGCCGCGGCCCAAGCCGATATCAGTGACTTAGCATTATCAGAACTCGAAGAACAATTAAAATTATTGAAGCGTGGTCTGGACGAAATTGGGACGGTCAACTTAGGCGCGATTCAAGCCTTCGACGAATTGGCCGAGCGTGATGATTTCTTGACCAAGCAGGCGGATGATTTGAAACGGTCGAAGGCGGATCTGTTACAGACGATGGCCGATTTGGACGAAACGGTCGTGACTCGTTTTAAGACCGCTTTTGATCAAGTTGCGACCGAATTTAGTGCGATTTTTGTGCAAATGTTCGGTGGCGGCAAGGCTGAGCTGATTCTCACGGATCCAGAGCACCTGTTGACTAGTGGCGTCGACATCATGGCGCAGCCACCTGGCAAAAAGTTCCAGCGGTTGAGTTTGTTATCCGGTGGGGAACGGGCCTTGACAGCGATTACGTTGCTATTTGCTATTTTGGCAGTTCGGCCGGTGCCATTCAGTATTTTGGACGAGGCGGAAGCTGCTTTGGATGACGCCAACGTCGATCGTTTTAGCCAATATTTGCAGGATTTCCAGACGGGAACCCAGTTTGTGATCATCACGCACCGGAAAGGGACCATGATGCACGCCAACGTATTATACGGCGTGACAATGGAAGAATCCGGTGTTTCGAAGATGGTCTCAGTTTCGTTAGATGACTTGAAAGCTAGTTCGAAACTCAAAAATTAATCTAAAGGGGAGTATTAAAGATGGGATTATTTAGTCGCCTCAAGAAAGCATTTAGTTTACCAGAATCCGCCGACTCACAAGCGACCTCGGCTGCCAGTGATGCGGCTGACAGTACGGCCAGCCAAGCTGAAACAGCCACTAGTAGTGCTAATACCGTAGTCAGTAGCACTGTTGCGGCGGTAACTGACAGTTCAGCTGCGAGTTCTGAAGCCCCGGTGGCATCCGAAGCCCCTGCGATTTCAGAGACACCCGTTGCCAACGAAAGTGAGTCATCAGCACCCGTTAGCGCTGAATCGACAGCGCCAGCAACTGTGACGTCAGCTGCCGTGACCGCTAGTGCTGCTGAATCAGCGACAAGTGTGGCTACTGAAACGAGTGCTGTTGCTGAATCAATGGCGCCAGAGTCTTCAGTTGCCAACGAGACGGTCGACTCAGCTGCATCGACAGCACCAGCAGCAGACGCAGAACCAACGGAAGCGGAGCGTTATGACGAAGGGTTGAAAAAGTCTCGGAAAACTTTCGGGGATCGCATCAATGCCTTCCTCGCCAACTTCCGTCACGTTGATGAAGGGTTCTTCGATGAACTTGAAGATACGCTGATCGAATCGGATGTCGGCTATGAAACGGCGATGCGGATCAGTGATGAATTGCGAGATGAAGCCAAACTCCAAAACGCGAAAAGTAAAAAAGAACTTTCCAGTGTGATCGTTGAAAAGCTCGTTGATATGTATGGCGAAGCTGGTCGTGGCGAGGATAATTCAATCCACTTAGCCAAATCTGGCCCGACGGTTATTTTATTTGTCGGCGTCAATGGTGCCGGTAAAACGACGACGATTGGTAAAATGGCGAACATGTACAAGCAGCAAGGTAAGAAAGTTTTACTAGCGGCTTGTGACACGTTCCGGGCTGGGGCCATTCAACAACTCCAAGTTTGGGGTGAACGGGATGGCGTTGACGTTGTCGCAGGGCCTGAAAAGAGTGATCCTGCTTCGGTTTGTTTTGATGCAGTCAAAAAGGCCAAGGCGGAAGATTACGATATTTTATTCGTCGACACGGCTGGCCGGTTACAAAATAAGGTTAACTTGATGAACGAACTGGAAAAAATCAAACGGGTCATTACGCGTGAGATTCCAGCGGCGCCCCAAGAAGTCTTGTTAGTCTTAGACGCAACCACCGGTCAAAATGCGTTGAACCAAGCAAAATTGTTCAAACAGTCGACGGCGGTGACCGGAATCGTCCTGACAAAACTAGATGGGACTGCCCGTGGTGGGATTGTCCTAGCCATTCGAAACGAGCTGCACTTAGCGGTGAAGTATGTGGGTCTAGGCGAAAAAGTGACCGATTTGCGGCCATTTAATGCGAACGACTTTGTTTATGGTTTATTTAAAGATGTGATTGCCGGTTAACGGTATTGAGAACGGTTTTTCGGTCAGCGGAAGATCGTTCTTCTTTTTTGCTTGAAACTAACGGCTGAGAGTTGACGTTTCAAGCAAAAATCGGTAATCTAAGTTAGTGTGCAATTAGTTATTTTGTCCCCAAAGGAGCGTCCCATGGAAATTGAAAAAAATTACCGCATCAATTCTTTATTTGAATTCTACGAACCACTGCTGACCAATAAGCAAAAGTCTTATATTCAGCTGTATTACGGTGATGATTATTCCTTAGGGGAAATTGCCGAAGAATTTTCGGTCTCGCGCCAGGCGGTGTACGATAATATCAAACGCACAGAAAAGATTCTCGAAGGTTACGAAGCTAAATTGCATTTATATCAAGCATTTGTGGAACGTAATCATGAGGTCGACGCGATTTCGGCGTATATCAAGCAGCACTATCACGGTGATGCGACGTTAATTAAAATGATTCAACAACTAGTCAACTTAGAAGCTGACTCAGAATAAAAATGAAGGTTAGGTGAACACTGATGGCATTTGAAGGCCTAACAGAACGTTTACAAAAAGCAATGACCAATCTCCGACGGAAAGGGAAAGTTTCCGAAAGTGATTTAAGAGACACCATGCGTGAAATTCGTCTGGCGTTATTAGAAGCCGACGTTAACTTTACCGTTGTCAAAGATTTCGTCAAAACGGTGCGGGAACGTGCTTTGGGGGCAAAAGTCCTCGAAGGGTTAAATCCAGCCCAACAAATTGTAAAGATCGTTAACGAAGAATTAACGAAGACGATGGGTGAAACGGCAGTACCGTTGAACAAATCGCCGAAGATTCCAACGGTGATCATGATGGCCGGGCTCCAAGGGGCTGGGAAAACGACGACTGTCGGGAAACTGGCGTTAAAACTCAAGAATGAACAGAATGCCCGTCCCTTAATGATTGCTGCCGACGTTTATCGGCCAGCCGCGATTCAACAATTGCAACAGGTCGGCCAGCAAATTGGCGTGCCCGTTTTTGAGATGGGGACAGATGTTGATCCAGTCGAAATCGTCCGTCAAGGGATGGCTGAAGCCGAAGCTAATCACAACGATTACGTCTTCATTGATACGGCTGGTCGTTTACAAATCGATGAACAATTGATGACTGAATTAGCCAATATCAAAGATTTAGTGCATCCTGACGAAATTCTATTAGTCATCGATGCCATGACTGGTCAAAACGCGGTCAATACGGCCGAGGGCTTTGATCAGAAGCTTGATGTCACTGGGGTCGTTTTAACGAAGTTAGATGGGGATACCCGTGGTGGGGCCGCCTTATCGATTCGAGCCGTGACTGGGAAACCAATCAAGTTCGTTGGTCAAGGTGAAAAGATGACCGACCTCGATGTCTTCCATCCCGACCGAATGGCTGATCGGATCTTAGGTATGGGTGACATGTTGACGCTGATTGAAAAGGCGCAACAACAGTACGATGAAAAAGAAGCCGAACAAATGAATCGCAAGATCCAAGAAAACACGTTCGACTTCAATGACTTCTTGGATCAGTTGGATCAAGTTGACAAAATGGGGAACATGGAAGACATCATGAAGATGATTCCCGGGATGGCTAATAATCCTGCCATGAAGAATATCAACATGGATCCAAAAGATGTCGCCCACATTCGGGCCATTGTTTACTCGATGACGCCCCAAGAAAAAGCGGACCCTGATGTCTTAAATCCATCGCGGCGGCGACGGATTGCGGCTGGTTCTGGTCGGCCAATTCATGAAGTGAACCGTATGATCAAACAATTCAATCAAACGAAAAAAATGATGAATCAAATGTCCAAAGGAAACTTTTCTGGGATGGAAGGGCTAATGGGCGGTGCCGGTGGTGGTGGCGGTCTTGGTGGCAAGATGCAGCAAATGGCCATGAAGCGGATGGTCCGCACGACCAAAAAGAATAAAAAGAAACGTTTAGCCAAGGCAATGCGCCGTCGTAAACACTAATTTGAAACTATTTTTAGCCTGTCAAGAAAAAAACCTTTACAAGCTATTGATTTACTGGTATATTATTACCTGTTAAAGAATTCGGGAGGTGTTTAAATGTCAGTCAAGATTCGTCTAAAGCGGATGGGTTCAAAGAAAAATCCATTTTACCGGATTGTTGTCGCTGATTCACGTTCACCACGTGATGGTCGTTTTATCGCCCAAGTCGGCACATACAACCCACTTACAGAACCAGCCCAAGTTAAACTTGAAGAGGAAGATATCCTCGGTTGGTTGAACAATGGTGCACAACCTTCAGATACGGTTAAGAATATCTTATCTAAAGCCGGTATCATGAAGAAGTATCATGAAGCTAAGTTCACTAAATAATAAAGCGGTAATAGATCATGGCAGATATTAAAGCTTTAATCAAAACGGTCGTCACACCGTTGGTTCAATATCCTGCCGATATTGCGATTGATTTCAAAGAAACCACTCGTTACTTGGAATATAACTTAACGGTTAATCCTGAGGATATCGGTCGGGTCATTGGCCGACAAGGACGCGTTGCTTCGGCAATTCGGACGATTGTGTATAGTGTCCGAGTTTCAGGACCTAAACGAGTTCGTCTTACGATCGAAGATGGACAGAAAAAAAACTCTTGAGCGAAGCAGTAATGTTTTGTTCGAGAGCTTTTTTATTACAAACAAAAGGTTGAAAATAACTGGTTCATCCGACTGTGAAGGATAGTTGATAATTGTCGCTTCCGATTGTTGTTGATAACATGCGGCCGAGGGACCGGGACAAGCCTGAGAAACGTCTTGTCCCTCGCCCGGAAGACCTGCGTAAACCGCAAGTCTCCCGGCCGGTCCGTGGTGTAAGACCGGAAAGTCGCCGGTCAAACGCCACCCACACGGCCGATGCCATCAACAACAACCTACAGCTAGCTAACTGCTTTGAGTGATTGTCAGTTATTTAGATATTTAGCGAGATCAGTCAGAATTTGTGGCTGTGTCGACAGGGATAGTCGGCGTGGCGTTGAGACACGAAAATTGATTCTGCTTGTCGGAGCTGATAATCCGTATAAGGCCATTTTAGTCATAATCAACGCTAGTATTTCATGGCAGCTTTGATACTTTCAACCTTTAATTACAAAAATAATGGTCAAATATAAGGAGGATTAAATGGATTATTTTCGAGTAGGTACCTTAGTTAATACCCATGGCATTCGTGGTGAAGTGAAAGTTGTGGTCATCACCGACTTTCCTGAAAAACGATTCGTTAAAGGGGAAAAGCTGATTTTATTTAAAAACGTGGACGACACGACTGGTGGCATTCCGTTAACGATTGAAAAGGCGCGCGAACAAAAAGGGCTCTTTTTCCTGACATTTAAAGGGCTTGATAACATTAATGACGTCGAAAAGTATAAAGGCTGGACGTTAAAAGTCGCTGCCGAAGCTTTGCAGGACCTACCAGCCGGTGAATATTACTATCACCAGATTATTGGTCTTAAAGTAGTAACAACTGAAGGCGAAACAATCGGTAAAATTAAGGAAATTATGTCGCCTGGGGCTAACGATGTCTGGGTCGTCCAACGCGACCATGGGCAAGCTGATGTCCTGTTACCTAAGATTCCGCAAGTCATCAAAAAGGTTGATTTAGACGCTGGTACCGTGACGATTGAATTGATGGAAGGATTGATCGATTAATGCGGATTGATATTTTAAGCTTATTTCCGCACATGTTCGATGGGCCATTACATGAATCGATGATCGGTAACGCGGTTGAAAATGACTTGATCGACGTTGGGGTGACGGATTTTCGCGATTATACGACGGATAAACACAATCATGTTGACGACTACCCATATGGTGGCGGTGCCGGCATGTTGCTGCAACCCCAACCGATTTTTGATGCGTTAGCGGCTGTCGAAGAAAAGCATCCAGCGAAAGGCCGGGTCATTTTACTCGATCCAGCGGGTTACCAGTTCAATCAGACTGTTGCGGAGGACTTTGCCAAGGAAGATCACTTGACGTTTATCTGTGGCCATTATGAGGGCTATGACGAACGTATTCGCTCACTGGTGACCGATGAAGTCTCTTTAGGGGACTACGTCTTGACCGGTGGTGAATTGGGCGCCATGGTCATGATCGATGCGACCGTCCGTTTGATTCCCGGCGTGCTGGGTAATTCTGAATCGGCGCCTGGCGACTCGTTCTCAAGTGGGTTATTAGAATATCCTCAATATACGCGTCCAGCCGATTTTCGGGGGCTAAAGGTCCCAGACATCTTGCTGAGCGGTGACCACGGTAAAATCGATGACTGGCGCTTAGAGCAAGCTTTAAAGCGAACCTATGAACGGCGTCCAGATATGCTAAAAGACTTGAAGTTGAGTGGTAAGGCTCGTCAAATGTTGGCAGATATTAAGGCAGATGCAGACGATTTATAAAGAATCCTTGCACCAGCTAACAGATTATGTTAATCTATTTATTGGCTATCATGCCCATTAACGACATTCCGCTGACCAAAGCTGTCACGAATATCGGCGAAAGGAAGAAACAAAACTATGCGTCAAAACCAATTGATCGAAAAGATCACCAATGACCAACTCCGTACGGATATTCCTAATTTCCGCCCTGGAGATACTGTTCGTATTCACGCCCGTGTTGTTGAAGGCACTCGTGAACGGATCCAATTATTTGAAGGTGTCGTTATCAAACGTCACGGTTCAGGTATCAGCGAAACCTATACTGTTCGTAAGATCAGTAACGGTGTCGGTGTTGAACGGACTTTCCCATTACACACACCTCGTGTAGCGGCTATTGATGTTGTACGTCAAGGTCGGGTACGTCGTGCTAAGTTGTACTACTTACGCGACTTACATGGTAAGGCTGCTCGGATTCCAGAACGTCGTCGCGGCTAAATCAAAGCAAGTTAAACTTAATTTGGTGGCTTAGGTCACGGATTAGGTCCAAGAATCGGTTACTGATTAATTTCGGTGATCGATTTTTTTGTGGCCTTTAGTTAACTTTTGAAAAAATAATGATATGATAAAATTAGTCACGATATTTCAAGATGTGGGGATCCTAGCAAGTGCCTCGTCAACAGCCGTAATTGCCTAGGAATATCGCAAATTGTGGTGTGGAGGTTAGGATAGGTGAAGACGTTATTAAGCCTCAATCCAGTCTTGGAAGAGTCGATTATGATTTGGCTCGCGGTTAGTACTGGGCTTACGGCAGTAATTTTTGGTGTGGTGTGGTTATGGAAACGACGGAAATAAACCTGGTTGCAATTGAGGTTGACTCGATTGCGACTTTTTTATTCCCATCAATGCTTAATCCGGTCGGTTAGGCGGTTGAACAATATCGACCAATTTTTGATTTTTACAAATTAATTTGTTTCAAAATATCACTTGTTTCCAGCTAAGTCATTATCTATACTCAAGTTAACTTAAACTAGAGAGATGGAGAGTGGCGAAAAGTGACCAAACAGAGGCGTGAGTGGTTGATTGGTGCAGTGGAGATTGGCTTGTTGATTGCGGTCGTCGGTTTGAATATTTGGTGGATGGTCTACCGTTACGGTGGGGAAACTTATTATGTACAAAACGGCAAAGCACTGAATTCTTATTCAGTAACAATGCCCACGGGGGTTGTGGGTACGGGACACACTTATTTAGGGATAGGAATTAATCGGCATGGGGCGAAGCGTCAGATTAAGTTTAAGTCGGATGCGGTGGCACCAGCGCCATTTAGCAAGAGTAAAATTGTTAAGGTGACGGTTAATACACATTATGGCATCACCAACTATGAACCGGTCAAAAATTTGAAACACTTACCAGTGCCAGTTCGTAATCAATTAGGCAATTAAAACCAACTAAGCCTTCAATTATGAGCTAATTTTGAATTGACGGGCTTTTGAATGCTGTTTGTAAGTAAAAGAATGAAACGGTAAAGACTTCCAGGATGATGGCGGATAATAGTAAAACTATAATGGTCTCAGTGATTGGGCATGCTGTTCAATGACGCGTATACTTACAGTTATGGAGGGGTGTTTAACTATGAAGGAAAAAGAAGTTTTTCATATTAATGGTTATATTGGACTAGTCTTAGCCATCTTGTTTGTACTCTTTGGTGGCTGGTTGATTTGGCAAGGGAGTGTCAGTGATCAGATTGTAACCGTCATTTTAGGCGGCCTGTTGCTCATTGTTGCCGGTTTGGGAGCAAGTTCATTAACTATCGTTGGCCCAAATGAGGCGCGCGTCTTAACCTTCTTTGGTAAATATATTGGGACGATTCGAGATTCCGGCTTATTTATGACCGTGCCATTGACGAGTAAATTTTCGATTTCGTTACGTGTCCGCAACTTTAATAGTGCCATTTTGAAAGTGAACGATTTACGTGGGAATCCGGTTGAAATTGCGGCTGTTATCGTGTTTAAAGTGGTCGACACCAGCATGGCACTATTTGCGGTTGACGATTATGAACAATTTGTTGAGATTCAAACCGAATCCGCAGTACGACACGTCGCTTCGGAATATCCTTATGATACGTTTGATGATGGTAAAAAAGTGACTTTGCGGAGTAACCCAACCGAAGTTTCAGATCGTCTGACTGAAGAATTACAGGAACGTTTGAACGTCGCCGGGGTTGAAATCGTGGAGACCCGTTTGACTCATTTGGCTTATGCCACTGAAATTGCGAGTGCCATGTTACAGCGTCAACAATCATCCGCTATCTTATCTGCGCGGAAGGTCATTGTTGAAGGGGCGGTGTCTATCACAGAAGACACCATTCAACGTTTGGAAAAAGACACTGGGATGCAGTTGTCGGATGATAAAAAATTACAACTGATCAATAATATGATGGTCACCATTATATCTGAGCGTGGGACACAGCCAGTTGTTAATACTTCGAAGGTGGAGTAGAAACGTTGTCATATCAATGATTATAGCACTTTAAATTTAGAACCGGCTCTCTGAAAAAGAGGGCCGGTTCTTTTTGTGGTGAAGTTTTGGTTGAATTTTCATTTACTAGGTTTTCGCGCAATGTGTATTAGCTAAAATCGTTATTTAAATCATCGAAACGAGTGATGTACTCGGGCTTAAAGCAGATAAGTTCCTCAAGTGGTCATTTGATAAACTAGTTTTCCATGCAATAACAGTTAAACCATGACATTTGTCACTTGAAACTCATGACAAAGTGAACTACCGACAACATAGCCATCCTGCTAAGCTAATAGTTATTCAAGGGGGATGAAGAGATGCAACCAATTATTCAGGCAGAACATGTGAGTTTTAGTTATGGCGAGCAGGCCATTTTAAAAGATATTAATTTAACCATTAATCCTGGTGAAATTATTGGTTTAATTGGGAAAAATGGGGCTGGAAAAACGACACTTTTGAACTTGTTGCTGGGGGTGCGGGCGAAGAAAAGTGGTCATTTAACCTTGTTCGATCAGGTACCCGGGGGACCGTTAACCAAGCGAAATATTGGCTCAATGTTACAGGGCGATTTGCCGATTCGTGGAGTCACGGTAGTGGAATTGTTAACCATGGCAGTGACGCATTATCCGACAGCGCTACAGCCGAAGCAATTAATGGCCGATTTAGCATTGACTGAGCTATCACAACAACAATTAACAACTTTATCAGGTGGTCAGTTACGGCGTGTCACCTTTGCGTTAGCACTGATTGGCAATCCTAAGCTCTTATTTTTGGACGAACCAACAGTGGGTATGGACACCAATGCCCAGCAAGCTTTTTGGGCACGCGTCAAGGCATTAAAAGCACAAGGTAAAACAGTGATTATTACGAGCCACTATTTACCTGAGATTGAGCAAGTGGCCGATCGGATCCTGTTACTCCAAGATGGTCGCTTTATTTTTCAAGGAACGTTGGCCGAGTTGCAGCGGCAATATCAACAGGTCGAAATTAGTTTTCAAACGTCATTAGCTTTGACAACTTTTGAGGCATTGGCTGGGGTGACGGCAGTGTCGCAAATCAATCAAGTTGTCCAAATGAGTAGCACGGATGGCGATAAAACGTTACGGGCGCTGGTCCCATATTTATCACACTTGCAGCAAGTAACGATCAACCGAGAATCATTAGCCACTATTTTTGTCCACTTAACCAAGGAGGTCTAATCATGAAACCATTTTTAGCACAATTAAAGTTTGATGGTCGGCGGCTGATTTTACGGAATTTTTCATTTCAATTTTTCTCAATCTTAATGCCCGCCGGTTTCTACTTACTATTTACCAAAGTGATGGTGTCAGGCACGGTCCCAGTGAGTTTTAGTTTGCAGTATATGGCAAGCATGATTGTGTATAGTGGCACGATTAACGCGTTATTCGGGATTGCCTTAATCTTAATGCATGATCGTGAAAAAGGGCTACTCCAATGGTATCAACTGACGCCATCAGGAGTGCAACCGTATTATTTGTCGGTAGGATTCTGGAGCATGGTGATGAATGGCATTGCGATTGTAGTGTTAGGAATGCTCGCAGTCGTTGTCAATCATGTCAGCTTAACGCTCGGACAATGGTTTTCGGTGGCGGGGGTTGCGTTGGTTGGTCAAATACCAACCTTGCTGATGGGTGTCGCAATCTCATTTCTCAACCGGCCAGAAACGTTAAGTATCGTTAGTAACCTCATTACATTTCCGATGGCGATTGTTAGCGGGCTATGGTGGCCGATGTCAATGTTGCCAAGCTGGCTACAACCAATCGGCAAGTTAATGCCAACTTATTTTGTGAACAATTGGTTGGGCGCAGTGGCGACTCATGCTACACTTAAAACAACAAATGTGATTGGTGTGAGTGCTTGGATTGGGGTCCTGTTAGTGCTTGTGATTTTTGAAACCCGCCAATTACTTAAACGGGGTGATGGGGTTGTCAAAGCCTAAGTGGCTGGCGCGCGTTAAGAACCTTGAATGGGATAGTTATATTTGGCTCGGTTATTTGCCTTATTCAGTCGCAATTTATTTACCGGTCAAAACGATTCAAGCCTGGTTTTGGCTGAGTTTATTGGCCGTTTTCTTAATTTTGTATGTTTTAGTTGTCGAAAAAGAGGCCTGGCGACCGGTGACAATTCCGCTGGAGTTACTCATCACTGGGATGTTTTCAGTCTTTGGGGGAAATAATTACTTGATTATTTTTCCAGGTTGGCAAGTTTCATTTATTTTGGCACAACGTCCTAAAAAGTATTTCTATTGGTTCTTGACGGCTTACTATGGGTTTATTTTAACCAGTCTGGTTGAAGTCTATTACTCGAATCCTAGTTGGCATAACATTGAAGTGATGGGATTAGTGTTTCCGCTTCTATCACCATTAATGGCCTACACGTTTTCTCGGTCGATTATTCGACAGCGGCAACTTCGTCAAACCAATCGGCGGCTACAGTCAGTTGTGCAACGTGATGAACGTGAACGGATTGCCCGGGACTTGCACGATACACTTGGTCAAAGCTTTTCGATGATTACATTGAAAACAGAGCTGGCTAAAAAGTTACTGGTCAAAGCACCAGAGAAGGTTGGCCCTGAACTTGACGATATTGCGCGAACCAGTCGGGAAAACTTACAATTAGTCCGCTCGATTGTAAATGACCTTCATCAGAAGTCGATTAGTGAAGTCTTACTTGAACAGAATCGGAATTTGTTGGCCGCCAATGTTTGGTTGGTGACCACTGGTGAAAAGCAAGCGGTTAAGTGGCCGACGGTGGTTCAAGGAGTGTTTTCCGCGACACTGGTCGAAGCACTGACCAATGTGATACGGCATGCGCATGCTCATCAAGTTCAGTTGAATTTTAGTGAAACGACTGTGCAGTATCAAGTTGTGGTTCAAGATAATGGCCGGGGTGGCTCATTAGAACGTGCAGGTGCGAATGGGATTACAGGCATGCGAACCCGTTTATTTGAGGCACACGGGACGTTTGAAATTAAACCGGTCGGTCGGGGAACCAGATTGATTTTAACGTTACCCAAAGAGGAGGCACTTCAATGATCACAATTTATTTGGCGGAAGATCAGAGTATGCTGAATTCTGCCTTGACACAGTTATTAGAGCTGGAAGATGATTTACATGTCGTCGGGTCGGCGGGCGATGGTCAAACTGCTTGGGACGAGCTACAACAATTACAACCCCAAGTCGCAATTTTGGATATTGAAATGCCCGGCTTATCTGGTTTAGACGTCGCCGACCGGATTCAAAATAGTCAGCTCACGACTAAGGTTGTTATTTTGACGACGTTCGCGCAAAAGGCCTACTTTGAGCGAGCAGTTAAGGCACAGGTCGCGGGGTATTTGTTGAAGGATAGTCCTAGTGATGATCTGATTGCAGCGATTCGAAAAGTGATGCTTGGGCAGACACTTTATGCGCCGGAATTAGTGGTCAATATGTTATCTGCCGACCAAAATCCCTTAACTGATCGTGAACTGGCCGTGTTAAAAGTGGCTGATCAAGGCCTGCCGACGAAAGCGATTGCGAGTGAACTCTATTTATCTGCCGGCACGGTGCGTAATTATTTGTCGGCAATATTTAGCAAACTTGGCGTCCATAATCGACTTGAGGCCATTAGTGTGGCTAAGCGTAATAAATGGCTGAGCTAGGGAATGTCATTTTTACTAACTACTGATACAAAAGCATCGACTTGAATTTTTTAAATCCTGAGTCGATACTTTTTTAATGGAAAAGTCTTGTTAATTACAGGTTGGCATAATTGATTTTAGTTGTGTCACTTGTTTATCTGTGCCATTTTTGAAGATATAGTCGAAGACATCATGCTTTTGATAAATTGGTGCCATAAAATCAGAATCAATTTGGTTAATTGTGTCGATTAGATTAGTCTGAGCCAACTGTTTAATATTTTGCAACATCAGCGCGTCATGTTCTTTACGTTCAGAAGCTGCCTGCGGATAGCCAGTATTCATGGGACCATCAAAGAGCTTTTCCAGCGTAAATTTGAGATTTAATTCACCCGCCCAGCCGAAATTTAGGCCTAGCGGTAGTGAGGCGCAGTTGCCGTGATTGATGCGGCCAAACAAGTAGGCATCACTAGGTGTGGGCAAATAACCACAAATGACATTGGGCAAACTATTGCAGGCAATTGCCATCCCATTGCCGGAACTACAACCAGTAATGACATAGTCGACCGCTTTAGTATTGAGCAGTAGGCCAACTAATAGTGAGACTTGAACGTAGGATAACTTTGGATCGTGTTCAAAAACACCAAAGTTAATCACCTCATTCTCAGCTCCAGCAGCTTGTTGGGTAGCCTGGAACAATAAGTTGTTTTTATCGATTTGCGTGGTAGCCTGGATCACTGCAACTTTCATAGGCAGCGCTCCTTTTATTTACTAGAATAATTGTAACGCTATCACAATAATAATTGGTGAGCGACACTAAATATTTAAGCTGATTTTTTCGACATACTGTCATAAAAAAACTGGTGTTAATGTGAAAACCATCAACACCAGTTTTTTTGAATTAGGCTCGAAATACGATGATAAGCTTTTAGTTCTCATACGAGAAAGATGCTACCTTTTTCATATTTAACGAAAAAGTGATCAACATTAGCAGGTTAAAAATGAGAATCACGGTACCGAAAATAATTGTCTCGGATAGGATACTGTTGCCAATCGAAAGGGTACTTCTAAAAGCATTGATTGAAATACTCATTGGCAAGTAAGGGTGAATGACTTGGAAAAAGTGATTGGACAATTGAATGGGATAAGTCCCGGCTGAACCGCCTAATTGGATGATCATAAAGATAAGCATGAGCCAAGCACCGGTTTTTCCCATAATCAAATTGAAGAATGTTACGATGCTTCCAAAAGCCCACATAGTGAGGATAGTGAATAGCCACGTTTTAATGGGTTGTAACGGTATGAGCTGGTTAATGAACAGTAACATTAAGAACATGATAGTCGCGGCCGCTAACGTAAACGTGAAGAAGAAAGGAATCTTTTCACCCCACCAATCAAAAGCATTTTTGGGGCGGCGATGGGGTGTAAACATGTCATAAATAATATTAAAGGTAATACAACCGACAAATAAGGCCACGGACATCAGGTATGGTGTCATCCCGGTCCCATTATTTTTAACGTGCGTGGTGTCCGTGTGAGTAAGCTTGACTGGTGTGACGATACTATTTATCTGGTGAGACGTGTTTTGACTAGTGGCGATTAGTTGATGGCCACCAGTTTTAAGCCCGGTGGCGATTTTAACATTGGCTTGGTGGATCAATCCGGTACTTTGAGCTAATTTAGTCGTATCTCCAGTCAGACTTGCAGCCCCAATACTTAACTTTGACATGTCTTGATTAAGAGACTGAATGGCCGTCATATCTTGATTGTTACCAGTGATTGCTTGTTTGGCAATTACTGTGTTGGCAGTCAGTAGTCTTTCAGCTTTTTGTGTCAAATCGGATTGTGTGGTGTCCGTGTTTGCAGACTTTTGAGTTAACGTTGTTAGTATTTGTGCAAGTTGCTGATTGTTTTGTGGGATTTGTTCGAGCCCCATAGTTAATTTTGCCGTTCCACTGGATAATTGTGTGAGGCCATTTTGAAGCTCTGTTTCACGGTTACTTAGCGTTTGATCTGCGGTTGCAAGTTGTGTTTCACCTGTAACCGTTTGGGCTAAGCCGGTATTGGTTTGCGTTAGGGCTTGGTTGGCAGTGATTAATTTCTGTCCGGTAGTTGCGAGTGTCTTGTTCATGACTTGCAAGTAAGCGGTGGTGAGCTGCTGGTTGACGGATTTTTGGACACTTTCAGCAATTGTTGTCGACATTTTCATCGCAATAAAACTGAAGCCTGCATTGGTGTGATAATTTAAGTCAATATTTTTAAAATGATGTTGCCCTAATTCGGTCGCTTGTTTGGAAAAACTTTTTGGAATTGTAATGACCATATAAAGTTTCCCATTTTTTAGGTCGTGATTAGCGCGGGTCTGACTGAGCGCTTTGAAATCGGCAGTATTAGTTTGAGTTAGGCGAGTCGTTAGTTTTTGACCGAGTGAATAGCTAGTCTGGTGCTTGACAACTGTTACGTCGTCGTTAATGATACCGACGGGTAGCTGTTTCACATTACTATAAGGATTCCATAACGAGGCGAGAAAGATGACTGCGTAAAAGGTTGGAATCAGTAAAATTCCGAGAATAATTCGTAACAGTCCTTTGGTACGAAAAATGTATTTCCATTCATCTAAAAACATCATTGATGCCCCCATACTTTTATAATGAACGATTCATTCATCAGCCGACTTAAAGAAAAACGGCACGTTGACCGTATTTTCAAAGGTTTAACTAGCCGTTTCAGGTATAACTGGTCGTTAGTTGCTGGACGACGCACTTTTTCATTTCTTGCTGATCATAATGATTAGTCTGATGGTCAAAGGAGTCGTATTGTTTGTGAGCGGACCACCAGAAAACTTGATCAATAATCAGCAATGCGTCATTTTCTGGGTGGCTGAGATAACGGACTTCACCGGAAGTGACTAAAGCAGCTAACAATTGGGCAATGTCCGTGTATAGTTGTTGTCGATAGCGTTTATATAATTGTAATAGGGCTGGACTCATTTGCGGGTTACGTTCGAGAATTAAAAAGTAGGCACCGTATTCATGAAAATTAGTAAACAGATAGTCTAACATGGCCGAAAATCGTGCATCGGTTGGATAATCTGTCATCAGCGTGTGTAACTTGTCATTAGCCTGTTGGTAAATTTCAGCGGTGTGTGTGACTAGCTCATCAGCGGAAAGTGGTGCCACGGGTAAGGCTTGAACATGATCGATGACTGTCGAGTCTAGGGTGGTGGCAAACACAAATTGCAGTAGATCGTCTTTACTGCGAAACAAACTGTATAGCGTTCCAACAGCTAGATTGGCGTGTGTGGCGATGTCGGTCATCTTAGTTTCAGCATAGCCGGGCACAATAAATAAAATCTTAGCGCTTGTGATAACGCGTATTAACTTTTCGTGTAAATCCATTCAATCACCTCCATGGAATGAGGCGAGTATAGCATCGTTCAGTTTTAGAATGAATCATTCATTCTTGTTTTGACAGGTTTCCTAACAAATGATGTTGCGTATGAAGGACTATATTTTCTAATATTATTAAAAGTGCCAGTAAATTAAGTGAGGTGGTCACTTGATTTGCTGGTACTTTTAAAGCTTTCCACTAACGGAACGTGAACTGGCCGTGTTAAAAGTGGCTGATCAAGGCCTGCCGACAAAAGCGATTGCGAGTGAACTCTATTTATCTGCCGGCACGGTGCGTAATTATTTGTCGGCAATATTTAGCAAACTTGGCGTCCATAATCGACTTGAGGCCATTAGTGTGGCTAAGCGTAATAAATGGCTGAGCTAGTGGTGGGTAGTGTTGTGAAGACGGACTCTGGATTTGGACACTAACCTTTTAAAACGTCAAACGAGTCAATGAAGGCAAACACTAATAACTAGAACATTACACTTGATTTATACACACTGAATGTGTATCTTTAAAACAAGACGACTATAGAGGTGATCTAGATGCCGATGAAGCCCCGGCAAATTGTAAAATTGCTCAAAGAGAATGGCTTTATCGAAAAATCACAAAACGGATCCTCACACCTTAAAATGTTTAACCCGAGCACTAATGTGACTGTTATGGTTCCCATTCATGCGAAGGAATTAGGTAAGGGCTTAGAAAATGCGATTTTACGAGAAGCAAATTTAAAGAATTAATTATTTCTTTAGCATCGAAAATGTTTTTTCCTGATGATCGTATATTTAAGTTCAAGGAGGCAAGCTATGAAAAAAGATATTGTTATTTATCCGGCTATTTTTAGTCAAGATGGTGATTACATTTTTGTGCGTATTCCAGACTTAAAGGGTGGGTTTACTCAGGGAAATGATACCGTTGATGCTGTACAGATGAGTGAAGACTTGATTGGAAACTTATTGGAAGATCAAACGGAATATCCCCAAGCTACAGAGATTGATCCGTCATCCCTAGGCAGTGATGAAAAGTTGGTTTATATCACGACCGATTTAAGTGCTTTTCGCCAAGAATTTTCACGTACTATTCGAAAAAATGTCACGATCCCAGAGTATCTAAATGATATGGCAAAAAAGCAGAAATTAAATGTTTCGAAGGTATTAACGGACGCATTAAAGACTAAATTTGGTGTTTAAAATGCTACGGATTTGCAACCAAGCTCAGCTGATACTGGGCTTTTTTTGATATTCTTTAACTCATGCCTATTGAAGCCCGTTAGTAATCGGGAACAATGAGTTTTATGCTGTTCACAAGATTCTGTTCAGAACCATTTTTGAAGATATAGTCGAAGACATCATGTTTTCGATAAATTGGCGCCATAAAATCAGAGTCAATTTGGTTAATTGCACCGATTAGATTAGTCTGAGTCAACCGCTTAATATTTTGCAACATCAACGCGTCATGTTCTTTACGTTTAGAAGCTGCCTGCGGATAACCGGTATTCATTGGACCATCAAAGAGCTTTTTCAACGTGAATTGGAGGTTTAATTCACCGGCCCACCCGAAATTTAGGCCTAGCGGTAGTGAGGCACAGTTGCCGTGATTAATGCGGCCAAATAAGTAGGCATCACTAGGTGTGGGCAAATAACCACAAATGACATTGGGCAAACTATTGCAGGCAATCGCCATCCCATTGCCAGAACTACAACCAGTAATGACATAGTCGACTGCTTTAGTATTGAGCAATAGGCCAACTAATAATGAGACTTGGACGTAGGATAACTTCGAATCGTGTTCAAAAACACCAAAGTTAATCACCTCATTCTCAGCTCCAGCAGCTTGTTGGGTAGCTTGGAACAAGAGGTCGTTTTTATTGAGCTGTGTGGTTGCCTGAATCACTGCAATTTTCATTGATAACGCTCCCTTTTTGTCAAAGTAATTGTAACGCTTTTGAGACTTCGAGTGTCTGCATAATTTAAGGTGACGTTTGGAAATTAGTTGATGAAAATTATGTAAAACAAGCTCGATCAGAAAATGATAACTATTCTGATTGAGCTTGTTGTTTTAAAATGGCCGTCGTCGCTGTAAGAAAGCATTATCAATGTGTTCAAATTCTAGCTTGGGGTAATATGTCATAGCTGCGGGGGCCGCTAACAAAACTAAAGCAACATCTGGGCCAATTTCTGTTTTAAGCTGCTGGACCAATTCGCGACCAATTCCTTGATGCTGATAGTCTTGAGCGACAGCCAAGTCAGATAGGTAACAGGCATAGCTGAAATCCGTTAACGTCCTTGCGACGCCCACCAAGCGTTGGTCGTCCCAGGCAGTCCAGAGACAATCTGCCTGGTCTAGCATTTGTTGCAGACGGGGCGAATCAGTCGTTGGCCGATGGATGCCAGAACTGGTAAAAATTGAAGCCAACTGCGCTGCGGTTAATTGTTTTTGATTGGTGTAAGTAATCATTTAAAATCTCCTTACAAATTACTTTTTATCTCATGGACCACGTTCACCGGTTTCATGGCACAGTAGCGGCCTTTGGTGAATTTGTTTTTAAATAGAGAGCCAACTTATGGTGTAATCTATGATCTATCGGATGAGGCATTTTAAAATGATGACAACGGATTAAAAAGTGTGAACAGGAGGGGGCACTAGATGCAATACACGTTTATCGGGGATACCCATTCAGCGGCGGATGATTTAAAAGCTTTATTACAGGCCAAAGCGATTCAAAATAGTCGATTAGTCTTTTTAGGTGACTATATTGATGGTCGCGCATCACGAAATGGCAGCAGCCACCCGGATGCGCTTGAACCATTAGCGGTGCTTGACATAATCATGACCCGTGTCAACGAGTATGGTGATATTGCCTTATTAGGAAATCATGATGATTTTTGGTTGCAAACGGCCTATGGAAATGACTTGAGCTACCAGACTTGGCGACTGAATGGTGGTGCTCGGACTTGGCGTCAATTAGGGATTCATTCGAGCAATTTGACGGTTGTTGCGGACGCCTTGAAGCATGACCCGCTATCTCGTTACACTAAATTTCTCGCTCAGTTATCGTTGACTTGGGAGAATAACACAATGTTGGCGATGCATGCAGGAATTGATTGGGCTTATCCGTTTGATCAGCAAGTGCGTGATGACTTGTTATGGATTCGTGATGACTATTATTTTGATCAAAATCGAAAGTGGCATCGCAATTTAACGAAGAAAGTCATGATTACCGGCCACACGCCAGTCCAAACCATTCATGATGATGGTTATGGCTTCATTAAAATGCAAGCAGATGAACAAGATGTCCCACGTTACCTCATTGATGCTGGGAGCCGTTCAGGTGCTCAAAATGGTGGTATTTTTGCGTTAACCCTCTCAGAGGATGGGGCGGTTATTGCTAAAAATTGGGTTGTGAACGGACAACTATTAGATGGCAACCAGCCCTATTTACAAGCTTAAAATGAGTTAATTAGCCCTAGTTGGACGTGAAAATTAAATTCTTAGACACGCAATTGCTTAATTCTTTAGTATAATTAAGTTATTAATGACAAGTGTCGAGGTGCCTTATGGAAACCATTAAAGTTTCACAAACATTATCCGTCAGTAATCACCGTGTCTTTTCCTCTGATTTAAATGAACATGACACGGTATTTGGCGGGAAGATTTTAGCTGCAATCGATGATAACTCTTCAATTCCCGCGTCTCGCGTGGCGCACATCGAAACGGTCACTGCTTCGGTGGATCAAGTTAATTTTATCTTGCCATTTCGGTTGCAGGATTCAATGTGTACTGAATCATATGTGTCAGGTGTCGGTCATCGGTCAATCGAGGTCTTTACGAAGATTATTGGGGAACATTTGAAAACGGGTGAACGTTTCTTAGGTTTAACCTGTTTTTCATCATTTGTCGTGATGGAACGTGAGATTCAATTGCCCAAAATTGTCCCGGATAGTGCAGAATACTGCTTCGTTTGTGAAGGGTACGCTACACGCCAAGCTGAACGGATGGCGAAGTTACAACGCCAGGAACATTTTAATCAGCACATTAGTTTAGATTTTCCATGGACGAACTAATTAAAAGCCACTAACCGAGAAAATTCGGTTAGTGGCTTTAGTTCATTTATAAGTTTAAATCTGTCTCGTAATTTAATGGTGAAAAATCGGTACTCTTCGTAATCAGCTCAGCAGACAAGTTTTGCATGGCTGTGAGTGCAATCTTTGCCGCTTGTTCATTGGCTTGGGTCAACTTAGCCGATAATTCAGCGGCGGGGGTGTTGGCGATGGCTTGATCAGTCATGATTAAATGGTGACCAAGTTTAATAGTCGTTTCTTTTTGCACCTCATTCAGCAGGGCATGCAAGTCGTGATAATGGGCATCAACGAGTACGCCCGCTAATTTATAAATCCAATAAGCCGACTGGTCGTCGTATTTTTCAGTCGCCAGTTGGTAAGCGGCGGGAGTCGTGTCAACGTTGGCATAAAATGGTACGTAGACACTTTCGGCAGCCACACCCATCGCTAACCAGTGAATGCCGCGTACGCCAGCTGGCTTATCTGGCCGCAGTTGTAAGACGTGGGACTCCTGTGTTTTGGCTAAACTAATTGGTCGGTAAGTGTGTTTTTCAGCGTCAGTACCGCCACCGACCGGATCAAATGGGGTCCCTTCATAATGTGAGGCCAAGTAATGTTGGGCTTCATCAATATGGATGAGGCGGTTGGCCCGTTGGATGAATGGCAAATCAAATGATTCTGGATCTTGTTCGATTTCTGGCGTGAAGTATTTTTGACCATACCAAACACGCGGTGTGTTGTAGTGTTGGTCGGATAGATCAGCTGTGCCAAAAACGTCACGGAAGTTCAACCCGTTGGCCATTGAAGCTAATTGATTGTTAACAACAAAATCCCGAATACCCTTAGCGTACAAAAAGTTTTCGTGATCAGCATAGTCGACTTCTTGAATTGCGAGTTGATTGGCCACCACGGCATAAGCGTCGTCTGGAATTCGTTGAGCGACCCAATAATGCCCAGCACCAGTCTCCATGTACCAAACTTCGTCGGTATCACTAAAGAGAATGCCGTTGGTTTCGTAAGTCCCATGGGTTTCGATAATTTTACCCAAACGTTCGACGCCTTCACGCGCGGAGGTAATGTAAGGTAAGGTGACCGTCACCATAGCTTCTTCACCGATACCATCCTGCACATAGGGATCAGCGGCTAAAACGCGGGCATTGCAATAAGCACTTTCGGTCGCACTCATGGCGACCCCGTGTTCATTGATACCGTCTTCTTCAAATAATCCGAATTTTGGCGTCCATTCAGGAGTCGCGGTATATTTCGCACGGATCTTGGGCAGCGTCATCGTAAACGGATGGTCTTGATCATGTGATTGGAACGTTTGTGGTGCGTCAAATTCGGCGTGGGGATGCACAACAAACTTTTTGGCCCAAGCGGCCTTAGAATCCTCATTTCGGCCAATCATCGTTGAACCATCGGCAGTGGCATTTTTACCAATTAAAATACTGGTACAAGCTGAGTAGGGATTAAACTGATGTGTCAGCATAAAGAACCTTCTTTCTGTAAATACACCTTAAAATTTCACTAAACTTATTCTATCATTTAACTGTATAAATGGGGCTTTTTCGCTATAATAAGTGCAGCGAGAAAATTGTAAAGAAGGTTTGAAGATGTCACATATTACGAATCCACGGTTAGCGTTCCTCTGGCAATTAGTGATCATGCTTGCTTCCGCGGTGATTTCAGCGTTTGCGTTAAATGAGTTTTTGATCCCGGCCAATACTTTTAGTGGTGGGGTCAATGGGATCGCCCAGATTCTCTATTCCGCCGGTAAGCCACTGGGGCTACATATTAATACTGGGTATTATATTCTGTTATTCAATACCCCAATTGCGTTGCTCGGTTGGTTCAAATTAGGACATCGGTTCACGATTATGAGTTTTGCCACCGCCTTTTTAACTTCAGCGGCGGCTGTAATCATGCCGGTGGTGAACGTGGCCCACAACCCCTTATTAGGGGCGTTATTTGGCGGGGTGTTAACTGGCGTTGGGATTGGAATCACAATGCGTTACGGTTTCTCGACCGGTGGCTTTGATATCATCGTCTTGGTGCTAGAACGTGCTACTGGTCGGACGGTTGGAAGCCTGATGTTTTTGACTAACTTCGCGATTATTATCATCTCTGGGCTGTTATTCAGTTGGGAAAATGCCTTATTTACGATTATTTCCATTTATGCCTCAACGCGGCTTGTTGATCTGATTCATACGCGACATCAAAAACTGACGGCGATGATCGTTACGACTCAAGCAGATGCGGTGTCGAAAGCGATTCAGACGGCCATTTTACGTGGTGTGACGATTACAGATTCGCACGGCGGTTATTCTGGCAAACCGAACGCGACGTTAATGGTCGTTCTCAGTCGCTACGAATTATATGCGTTACAAGCGGCGGTTCAACAAACAGATCAGCATGCGTTTATCAATATTTTAAATACGGTTGATACCTCGGGTTTGTTTATGAATGAACGCCAACAAGCGGAGCAACGAAAGAGTTTACAAAATTAAAAAATTAAGATATGATTAGATTCTATCAAGACTAATAGAGGAGTGTGACAACGATGCCAATCGTACACATTGATTTAATCGCGGGTCGTTCACAAGAACAACTTAAAAATCTCGTCAAAGATGTGACGGATGCGGTCAGCAAAAATACTGGCGCACCAGCTGAACATATTCACGTGATCTTAAGTGAAATGCAAAAGAACCGTTACAGTGTTGGCGGTGTGTTAAAGAGCGACGAAGAGGCTAAATAGTCACTTTGTCTGAACCGGCCAAGCAGTTAGGGCCGGTTTTTTTTGAAAGCTGCATCGTTGTTAAAAAAAGAGAGGTTAGATCGTGAACGAACAAATTACAAACGCTGATTTAAACGCAGCTAAGCATTTAATGGTCGGCGGAGTGGACACTTTAGAGTTGGCTAAGCAGTATCAAACGCCTTTATACGTCTACGATACTGGAGAAATCCGTGCTGAAATTCAGGCTTTCAAGCAAGTCTTTGAAGCCAATCAAGTCAACTATCAAATCAGCTATGCCAGCAAAGCTTTCGCGACGGTTGCGATGTATCAATTGATTGCCCAAGCGGGGATTCATTGTGACGTCGTTTCTGGTGGTGAACTTTATACGGCGAAACAAGCTGGTTTCCCTATGGCACATGTCTCATTTCACGGTAACAACAAGTCACTTGAAGAATTGACCATGGCTTTGGATTACGGGGTCGGCTGTATTATTGTCGATAATTTTTATGAATTAGGCTTATTGCGTGACCTAGCTGCTCAACGGGAACAAGTCACGACGATCATGTTACGTGTGGCACCGGGAATTTCAGCACATACCCATGAGTATATTTCTACTGGTCAAGAGGATTCCAAGTTTGGCTTTGATTTGAACAGTGGGCAGGCTGACGAGGCCGTCAAACAAGCCCAAGCAGCGCCATTCTTAGATTTAATTGGGATTCATTGTCACATTGGGTCGCAAATTTTTGAACTGGATGGCTTCAAGATGATCGTGGATAAACTAGTAACGGTCTTTGCTCGTTGGCGGAATGATTTGGGCTTCTACCCACAAGTCATGAATGTCGGTGGTGGTTTTGGGGTGAAATATACGTCCGAAGACCAACCCTTATTGCCAACGGAATTTGTCGATGCAATTATTAAAGAAACAATGGTTCAGACGCAAGCTAAAGCAGTCCCAATGCTGGAAATCTGGATTGAACCAGGGCGTTCGTTGGTTGCGACGGCTGGGATGACCTTGTACACGCTCGGTGCGTCTAAAGATATTCCAGGCATTCGGAAGTATTTAGCAGTTGATGGTGGCATGGGTGATAATATCCGGCCCGCTTTATATGAAGCCAAATACGAAGCCGTGTTGGCTAAAGACCCGACGTTACCAAGTAAAGAAGTGGTCTCCATTGCGGGGAAGTATTGTGAGTCCGGTGACATGTTGATCTGGGATCAAAAATTACCAGCAACTCAACCTGGTGACGTGCTAGCGGTCTTAGATACTGGCGCATATGGTTATTCAATGGCTAGCAATTATAACCGTAATCCGCGGCCCGCAGTCGTTTTTTGTGAGGACGGCCATAGTCAACTCGTTGTCCAACGTGAAACTTATACGGATTTGACCCGTTTGGATGTGCCATTGGTGACTAAAACTGAAGTGAATAATTAAGTTTATGGACGAGAATGAAAATTTCTCGTCTTTTTTATTGATTTAGGTTCTTTTGAGATAAAATAGAATTATATCAATAAATGAAGGCTATTTTGATTGAGAGAGGGATATTGATGACAAAATTAACAGCGCCTATTGGGGTCTTTGACTCCGGTGTCGGTGGCATTAGTACGTTACAAACACTAGCAAAAACGTTACCACAAGAAGATTTTATTTTTTATGGCGATTCTAAAAATGCGCCTTATGGTGAGAAGTCTGCGGCCACTGTGACGGACTTATCGAAGCAAGTGGTTGAACAATTGCGTGCGCATGCCGTGAAAGCTATCGTCATTGCTTGTAATACTGCCACTTCTGCAGCTAAGCCAGCGCTGATTACGGCTTACCCAGATTTACCAATTCTAGGCATCGAACCGGCACTCAAGGAAGCGGTTGACGCTGGCAAGCAACACATTTTGGTGATGGCGACGCCACTGACCTTGAGTCGACCGAAATACTTGGCCCAACGCAATCGGTTTAGTGACCAAGCGATGATTCAATCGTTACCTTGTCCGGGATTAGCCGACCTGATTGAAGGTGGCGAGGCTCAGTTACCCGCGATTCGGCGTTTGCTGACCAAGTTGCTCACACCACTAAGTGATCGACCAATTGATGCGGTCGTCTTAGGTTGCACACACTATCCATTTATTGAGGGACTGATTCGTGAAAGATTTGCCGCTGGTACTGCTTTTTACACAGGCTATTCTGGCATTGCGGCTAATTTGAAACAAACCTTACAACGGCAACAATTACTCAGAACGGATGCGCATCAACAAACGGTTTCTTTTTATAGTAGTAATGAGACATGTGCTGAAATCAAGCTATATCAGCATTTATTTGAACATGGCATTGAATTGGACTAATTTTTAGCAAAGATTTGAGACTAATTACCGCAATATGAAAGTGAGGTTGATTGCATGCGAATTAATGTCCTACAGCATACTCCAAATGAAGGTCCCGGGGCGATTCAGACTTGGTCACAACAACATGGTCATCAGCTGTTTATCTATCATCCGTATCAATTTGGCCAGTTACCGACAGCGGCAGAAACGGACCTCTTGATCATTCTGGGCGGTCCAATGAGTCCAAATGATGACCTAGATTGGATCAAACAAGAACGCGTGCTTATTCAGCAATTGTTAAATACGGACAAACCAATTTTCGGCGCATGTTTTGGCGCACAACAAATCACAAAAACTTTAGGCTATCCTGTGAGCAAGGCACCGGCCAAGGAAGTTGGTTGGGCACCGGTTTATCGACAGAGTACGGTAATTCCTGGCATTCCCGCTAAATTGATGGCATTGCATTGGCATGAAGAAATGTTCGCGATTCCCGCAGAGGCGACTTGGTTATTTTCAAGTGACCGTGTCGCTAATCAAGGGTTTGTGATGAATCATCGGGTCGTGGGGTTACAGTTTCATTTTGAACCGGAAGCGGACAATGTGCGTGAGATGGTTGTCAATGATGGTGCCTATACAGCTGGGTCGGTCTTACAGCAATCACCGGCCGATATTTTAGCGACACTAGTGCCAGCTGAAAATCAGGCAGTGATGTTTAAAATCTTAGACTATATTACTGCTTAATGATGTCAGTCCGAAAAGTGCTGATTTGTAACCTTAATAAATTACTAAATTGCAATTGTTACGACTAGTTAATTGGGCTGGATAAGACTATATTATAAATTAGCTTATATCTAGGAGATTGATCGTATGGGGAATCAACGCCAAAAATCATTAATTGTGGGCTATCATTTAATCGTGACGCTTCTAACAGTTTGGTCGGTTGCAAATGTGTTAATGATGACGTTCCATTTGGGAGACTGGCATCTTGAAATGGGCATCGCCAATGGTTTATTGGCGGTTTTTGCAGTTGATTATTTTGTCCGGCTCGCAACGGCGAAGGATCGCAAGGCTTTCTTAATTCATTCAGCATTTGACTTGATGGGAATCATTCCGATGCACCCAGTCTTTGCTCTGTTTCGGTTAGGGCGATTGGCACGGATGATTCAATATCATCATCTGTTTTGGCGCCTGGGTCTGGACGGTAAATGGAGCCATGATTTTCATCGTTTCCTTTATAGTACGGGATTTATTTATCTGTTTTCAATCAGTATTGCGATTATCGTGTTGAGTGCGCTGTTGTTCTCGGTATTTGAACATCAAAGCCTATCGGATTCATTATGGTGGGCGATCACAACCGCGACTACGGTTGGTTATGGTGACGAAACGCCGCATACACCAGTTGGCAAGATCATCGCAGCGGTCTTAATGATCGGTGGTATCGGGTTTATTGGGTTGTTAACGAGTACGATCACGGACTTCATCACCAATGAAACGAGCCAAAACTTAGTGGAAAAAGACGATGAAAAAGCGTCAGATATCAAATTGTTATTGGCGAAAATCGATCAGTTGACCCAAAAAGTTGATCATCTGCAGACTGAAGTAAAACGGCTAGAAACATCTAAACGTGGTAGTAAAAAGAAATCCGGTTAGTCAAGTGACTGAATGAAATCTTTGGCTGTTATTTGCAAAGTCCTAGCGTTAAGTTAGGCTTGTAAATTAAGCAGATGAGAGGCCATGATCATGAAAAGTCATCAAGAGATTTTAGTTTGGTTAAGCGGGTTACGTGAAAATGGGCGTCGTTGGCATTGGCTAGTGGTGATGTCACTCAGCTTTGCCTTATTGATTGGTGGACTCGGCTGGCAGGCACAAGCAAGTGCGTTTCAGAATAATCGGTCATCCAAGACCGAACTCTTTGATAGCAGAACTGGCGCCATGTTGGCTATAGCAACTAATCATGATGCTAATGCCAATAAAATCAATCAGCTGAGTTTAGGGTTCTTAGCGGCAGGTGGTGTAGTCGGCAGTTATTGCTGGTATCTCGCCAAACATCGTCAACGCTAAAATGGTTGAAAAGGATTGTATGCTCAACTGTCATAATAAAAAACTAACCGTCCAGAAACAATCAACATTTCTGGACGGTTAGTTTAATTTTGGCATCGTTTTTTGCTCATTCAGCAATTTCAAAGTAATCATTCAAGTAGCGGGCGACGCCATTTTGGTCATTATCATAAGGCGTCACGTCATCAGCAGCGGCCTTAATCGCAGTCGTGCCGTTATGCATTGCGACCCCTAAACCAGCGTATTGCAACATTTCTAAATCATTATGTTCATCGCCAAAAGCAATGATATTTTCACGTGAAATTTTAAAATAATCAGCTAAGTACGCGACACCCTTGGCCTTGTGGACGCCTTTTGAGGTGATTTCCAGAATGGCGTTAGGACCACCCCAAACCCCAACATCAACTAAATCACCAAAGCGGTCATTGATCCAGTCAATGATGGCGGACCGTTTGTCTAATTGAACGAGTAAAACTAGTGAGTTCGGATTGCGGGTTAACGTTTCCGGTGTCAAGCGCGGACTGTTGGCAATTTCTGGGAAGAATTTGCCAGCAATCAGATCTTGACCGGCTGTCATGGTACTATTTTTATTTTCAGCAATAATTTCATTGATGCCCAGTTGCTCACGATATTTAACCAATGCCAAGACGATGGCTTTATTGAGCGTAAACTGGTATTCAGAGGCCCATTCTTGATGGGGTAAATGACCCAGCGAACCGTTAAAGTTAATCATCGGGCTAGTGAGTTGCAACCCATCATAGATGGCTTGTGAGCCTTGATAAGACCGGCCAGTGATGATGCTGACAACGTGGCCAGCAGCTTGCAATCGTTGCATGGTTTGGATTGTTGGTTGATTTAACTTAGAATCCGCGTTGAGCGTGGTACCATCTAAATCTAAAGCAATTAATTTACGCGTCATTGAAAAGGTCACCTCAGTTTTCAGAATTGTGCTAAGTGAGTTAAATTTAGCATATTTTCTGAAAGAATGCGAATTCCGTTGCTTGTTGAGGACTGAAAATGTGGTAATCTATTTGAGGAAGACTATCGTTTGAGGAGGATTTTTGGGTGAAGCTACCAGCAGAATTTATTACTAAATATGAAAAATTATTAGGAACAGCCGCGCCGGCTTTTTTTGCAGCGTTTGACGGCTCAGTTGAAAAGGGGTTCCGGGTTAATCCGATGAAGCCAACCACGCCGGCCATGCGGCAAAAAATGACGGCTGCCATTCCGTATAGTCCGATTGGGTATTATGGGAAAGTTAATGGAAATTCTTTGGAACATTTAGCCGGGGCTGTTTATAGCCAAGAACCTAGTGCGATGACGGTCGGCGAAGTTGCCAAGCCGGCGCTCAATGAACGGGTGCTTGATTTGTGCGCCGCACCGGGCGGTAAAACGACCCATTTGTTGAGTTACTTAAAGCAAACTGGTTTGTTGGTTACAAATGAGATTAATCCAAAGCGTGTCACGGCATTGGGTGACAATGTGGAACGTTATGGTGCTCGTAATACTGTCATTACTAATGAGACACCGGCTCATTTAGCCAAAGCCTTACCAGGGTTCTTTGACCGTATTTTAGTAGATGCGCCATGTTCTGGCGAAGGGATGTTTCGTAAAGATCCAGCAGCGATGCAGTATTGGACACCGGACTATCCGGCAGAATGTGCGACCAGACAGCGTGAGATTCTGACTGAAACGGTTAAAATGTTGCGCCCAGGTGGTCATTTGATCTATTCAACTTGTACGTTTGCCCCAGAAGAAGACGAGCAAATGATTGCTTGGCTACTACAAACGTATCCTGAGTTTGAACTTGAACCCATTGAAAAAACTGCTGGGATGGTCGATGCCAAGCCAGAATGGGCAGACGGTAATCCAGAGTTGAATAAGGCTGCACGCTTATTTCCACATTTGATGCGTGGCGAAGGCCACTTTATTGCGAAGCTAGTTTATCATGGTGCAGCTGAACCCAAGGAGCCGAAATTAGTTCGGTCGGATCTCAAACCAGAACAACGTAAACTCTGGGAAGGCTATTTACAACAAACTAAGTTGGCAGCGTTGCCGGGGCTTGTTTTGCAAGCACATGGTGATCAATTGTATGGTGTGCCTGCAATGATGCCTGTAACGCGGCGGTTAAAGATTTTTCGGGCAGGTATACAACTTGGAACTTTCAAGAAAAATCGGTTTGAACCGAGTTATGCGTTGGCTTTAGCTAGCACCGATTTGGACTTGCCAAAATTAGCCATTGACCATGCACAGTGGGAAAAGTACGTGCATGGTGAAACGTTCCAACTTGAAGCTAGCGCTGAAACTGGCTTCACAGTTTTGACTTGTGATGGGCTACCCGTTGGCTTTGGCAAGGTTGTTGGTCGGACGGTTAAAAACTTCTTTCCCAAGGGCTTACGGTTTTTGGCGACTGATGAAAATACGATTTTGTAACTAGCAATTAGATGATATGTACTAACATGGCATCGGCAACTATTCCTGAGTTTGGAATTATCGCTGATGCCATGTTAAGTGAAATAGAAAAATTTTAACGGGCTTTGACCGATAGCTCAAATTGATGCGATTATTGACTGGCAGTTTTAGCGCGCAGAACTTCAATACAATCAACGCAGTAAGGGACGGCGTTGTGTTTTAAGAAAGTGTTGATCTCAGTGAGGGTATGATGAGGTGGAATTTCCAGTAAGAAGTATGCCTCATCCCATTTTTTCAGCACGCGACCACAGTTTTGACAAATTAGCATGTTGAGCACCTCCAGTTAAGTTAAGCCTAATATAAATTAATTTATTGTGAGATGCCCAGCAGTCACATTTGTTAAGATGTTTCCCGAATAGTCGCGACTGACTAAAATTTCCTAAAATTTTGTTATAAGTTAGGTTAAATCGTCATCAGTTGGTGAATCACTGGTATCCTATTAACAGTTAGGCATAATTATGGGAAAGCGAGAATTGGTGAATGTTGAACAAAAATGGACGGATTGCGCTCGGCATTGCCGGACTAATTGAAGTTATTTTACTAATTTGGCAATGGGGTGCCGTCTTAACAAATTTATATACAATCGTTTTGATTGTGGTTGTGGTTTGGCTGAATCAGCAGCAACGTCGCCACCACAATGAACAAGATAAATAAGCCTAGAAGTAGCTACCTGGTCGGATAGCTACTTTTAGTTTACAATCAGTATTAAATCGGCAGACTAATTGGGAGGGTCAAATGCGAAAACTATACTTGGCACAAAATATTTGGTCAATGCGGGGAAAATTTGTGGTTTCAGATGAACAGGGAAAACCGGTCTATCGTGTCGTCGGGAGTCTTTTTAAGTTCGCCAAGCACTTTGATATTTTAAACTTAAATGGGTCGGTAGCGGCGACCGTGACAAAAGCCCCCATCAGCTGGTTGCCACGGTTTGATTTGACAATTGATGGTCGGTCTGTTGCCACGATTCAAAAGAAATGGACACTTTTTAAGCCACGTTATGAACTCTCCGCAGTAGGAATCACGGTCATTGGTGACTTTTGGAATATGAATTTTGAACTACGGCGGGGCAATCGATTGATTGGTCAAGTTGCCAAACGTTGGTTTAGTATCGGAGATAAATATGAGTTGACGGTCGTCGCTGAGGAAGATGACTTACTGGTAGTCGGACTGGTGTTAGCGATTGATTACGCTAAACGACAAGCGGCGGCAGCAGCTAGTGTTTCGGCAAGTCAGTCATGATACCGGGAAGTAATCTGGGAAGACTTTAGTTTCAAAATTAGGCCAAAAAATAAGCGTGGCAGAAAATTGATTTCTGTTACGCTTTTTGATTAGGATAAAGTTTGTTTGTATGTGACAAGTTTTGAGGAGAGTATCAACTTATCAGTCATTTGGTGTAGATCAGCAATCTTTGTAGCACCAACTAAAGCCATCAATAAGCGAAGTTGGTATTGCCAACTATTCAGCATGGCAATCACTTCTTCATCACTGTGGTGGAGCAAGGCATGTAAGATGACCCCAGCAACGCCAACTGCATCCGCCCCTAGCATTAAGGCTTTTAACACATCAAGTGGGTGGCGAATCCCGCCGGCAGCAAAGATTGTTAAGTCGCTCGGATGGTTTTGAACTGCCAGCAGGGATTCGACGGTTGATAAGCCAAACGTGCTGAGATAACTCATTTCTTGTAGTGGTCGACGCCGGTCTTCAATGTCGGCGAAGTTGGTCCCGCCATGGCCGCCGAGATCGATAAAGCGTACGCCAGCGGTATAAAGTTGTTGCATCGTTGGTTTGGAAATGCCGAAACCAACTTCTTTGACAATGACGGGACAAGCTAGTTGTGTCACAAGTTCAGCAATAGTCGCTAACCACTTAAAATCACGATCACCTTCAGGCATGATAATTTCTTGTACCGCATTTAAGTGGAGTTCCAATGCATCTGCGTGTAGCATCTTGATCGCGGTGTGGGCGGCGGTCAGCGAATGACCGGCCCCTAAATTACCGAAGATCAGGCCATGAGGGTCATTTTCTCGTACGGTACTAAAAGTTGGTGCAAGTGTTGGATCTTTAATGGCCACGCTTTGCGAACCAGTTGCCATGGGCAATTTGCAGGCGGCTGCGATTTTACCGAGCCGGGCATTTAGCTTGCCAGTCTGGACTGAGCCACCGGTCATGCCTTCAATATACAATGGTGATGACCAATGCCATGGGCCAATGGTCGTGGCGGTGCTGATTTCAGCCACCGTCGTTTCCGGTAAGGCGTCGTGTCGAATCCGAACTTGGTCGAAATCACTTGGTTGATCAGCGTGAAAGTATTTTTCTGCCAATGAAACGTGCTCGTCCTTACGATGGGATTGTTTACTCTGTGACATTGAGCCACCTCCATGTTATTTTTGATAAAACGCGTGCGACAACAGTTGCTGTCGCACGCGTTTTCTTATGAGATGAGATCATCAGCGACAGTATGTACATTGAGCTTTAAACGTTCAATACCTTCACTGGCCCAACTGGCTAATAGGGGTTGCGGGTTGATTGCACGATCAATAAGGACGATCCCACAATCACCGCCACCAGCACCAGAGGTTTTGGCAGCAGCACCAGCAGCTTCAGCAATTGCAATCATCTTTTTCAAAGTCGGTGTTTCAATCGTGACATGGCTGAAGCGACCGAGGCCTTGCAGTAAGGCCCGATTTTGGCGTAACTCAGTTTGAATCGTAGCGAGATCACCCGCATGGAAGCCGGCAATCATGCGTTTCAAACAGGCTTTGCTTTCGCTCAAGAATGTTTGATATTCACCACGTTGCTTGGCCTTAACGAGCGCGACCTTATCGACTAAATGTGACGTTGAAGCGGGAGAGCCCGTCCAACCAATCATCAATCGTAAGTCGCTAGGTGGTGTCAATAAGTCAATTTTCAAGTTTGGCCAATCCATCGCAAGTAATTCGGTCAAAGTGGATTTTTGACGTTGGACGTGCAGCCATTCCCGGTCGAATGAATGATAAGCAATCCAGCCGCCATAGACGCTGGCGGCAATATCACCAAGTGAGCCATTGCCTTGTACGGATAGGTGGGCGATAGCAGCTAATTTGAATAGTTTATTTTTGTCCATTGGTAAGTGATAGAACTTACAGAGGGCTTTGACCGTCGCAACGGTTACGGCTGCCGAAGAGCCCAGACCGTACTTTTTCCCGTCGGCGCTATCTAATTCACTATTGATACCGAGGTGATAGACGCCAAGTTCACGGCCAGTTTCGTGCGCATAATTTTCAGTTAAGCTGATGGCAGAAAGGATGTAGTGAAAGGGGTTGTCCCGATTGTCGAACACCATTTCGTCTCCTTGACGACGCCAGAAGATTGAATTTTCTTGATACTGTTTAGAAACGATACTCCCGAAGGTATCGCTTGGTGAAATCGTCGCCGTTACAAATTGGTCCAACGCCACGATAATGGCTGGAAATCCATACTCTACAACTGCGTATTCCCCCGCAATGTAAAGTTTTCCAGGTGCTTTCACCGTAATCATGCCATCATGTCCTTTCATGGTCGAGTCGTTTACTCGCCATCACTCTAATCTTGTTAGTGTAAAGTTTCAGTTATTGAGATTCCAGGTCCTGGTTGTGCCACGATCAATTGTGAGGCAGCAAAATAGCGTTGTAGGGCCGTCTTGATCGTGCCCGTATCAGAACTGGCGCAAATGATTTTTACGTTTGGACCTGCATCCAAAGTATAATAACAGTTTATCCCGTTGGCGCGCAAGTCTTGGACGGCTTTAATTGCGGTCAAAGTGTCCGCAGTGAAGTAGTTGAATGCTGGTTTTGCACTCAAATTCAGGGCGTGCATCCGCATGGCATTCGTTTCTGCCAGCTCGCCAACAGCCGCTAAGTCATGCGCAGCAATTGCCTGACGCATGGCGACGAGATCTGCATTGGCGGTTTCGACCCAAGCTGGATAATATGGCGAGGTTGTGACGACGCGTTGCATCCCAGCAGTTGAACTAATGGGTTTTTTGCTTGCTTGTAAGACGACGGCAATCATCTGGATGTCCCAGTCAACGGGGTCCTGGATTGGTTCAGCGTAAGAGCTGGCGTCATCACTACCGGCGTGCCATTCCACAAAGCCACCAAAAATGGAACGGGTGGCGGAACCGGAACCCCGGCGCGCGAGGCGACTTAGGTCGGTCAAGCTTAACTCGAGGCCAGCTGCACGACTACCTGCAGCTGCTAAAGCGGCGAAACCGGAAGCCGATGAAGCGAGTCCCGCTGAGGTGGGGACATGATTACTGGTTTTGACGATGGCGCGGGCAGTTTCACCACTGCGTTCTCGAATCAAGTCCAAGAATTTAATGATTCGTTGGGCTTTTTGAGGGGCGATGACCTTTTGATTGAAGCTGACTTGATCCGCAGTGGCATGGGGGTCAAAGGTGACGCTTGTTTCGGTGTAAAAGTGGTCCAGCGTCAGGGAGATACTGCCATTTTGTGGCAACATCAATTTGGGGTCTTTTTTGCCCCAGTATTTCACGAGCGCAATGTTCGTGTGCGCTTTTACAGTAACGGTTTTTGACATGGCTCCTCCAAATTAATCAGTTGGTAATAGTGGCTCGACCCAAGTGGCAGTAGCGCCCGCGGCCGATAACTTTTGTGATAAGGTGTTGGCGATAGATTCTTCCGGCGCGACGGCAATCATGCAACCGCCTTGACCACTCCCTGTCAGCTTCGCTGCAATGGCCCCATTTTGGCGGGCGACTGCCAAGAGTTGTTCTAAGGCGGGGTGACTGACACCCAAGGAACGTAAATCGTCCTGAGCGTGATTTAAAGCGGTCGCTAGATTGGTCAAATCACCATTGGCCAAAGCTGAGCGCGTTTGTCGTGTGAGCCGACCCAAGTCGTCAATGCGAGTCTGAATCGTTTCGCCTTCGACCATCAAGAGGTTACGGACCGTGGCCACAGCGACCTTGGTCTGACTCTTAATGCCGGTATCCGCAATGACGAGGTAACCAGGTGATTTGACTGGAATCGTATAATTTTCACGGCCTTTGATGAACCAGACCGGTGCTTTGGCACTAGCTGTGGCAACATCTAAGCCACTAGGTTGACCGTGAGTATAACTTTCTGCGATGTTCGCCGTCTTCAACAAGACTTCGTGTGTCAAAGGTTGCTCAAAAAAGTCATAAAAAGCCCGCGTGACGGCCACTGCGGCCGCAGCGGAAGAACCCATCCCACGTTCTGAAGGAATATCACTCGTAATGTGAATATCAAAGCCTTGATCTGGAGCGTTAAAGCGGGCTAATAACGTCTTAATGAGGGCTTGAATCCCACCTAAGTTAGCGCTCATGGTATTAAAATCACCATTAAAGTAACGGCTCTTAACGGTTTGGGCGGTCGTTTGTTGATGGATCACGGCCTGCATTTGAATCGTTGAAATTGGGAGTGCAATTGCGGGTTGTCCATAAACCACGCCATGCTCGCCAATTAGAATAATTTTGGCATGACTAGTGCCGGTAGCTAGATTTTTCAATCGTGTCGCTGCCTTTCTAAATGGATTAATAATAGGATAATAATACCGTATTATGCTGGTTTTGACCATGCTTGGACGTATGACGGCGACTAATTGGTGAAACCTTAAGCAAAAGGCCACAAATTAATTTGGAAATCAAGCCGGTTATCGAGTGGCTTTTTTAAGTGAAAGTCAGTAGGCAAGGGGTGTCTGCTGTGCTAAAATTAGAAAATAATAAAAGATTCGTGATGATTTCATGAAATGACGTTAGTCTGTGGTTGATTAGCGATTTCATGAGAGCAGCGCTATGACTAAAACCGTGTGAGTTAACTGTCGCTTTCGGGCAGCATGCGACCGGACGTTAATGTGGTGATGGCTATGCTATAATTTAAGGCGAAACATAAAAATGACAGTTGTAGGCTGGACCTATGACTGTTGGTTTAAATCTTAATCACTGATTTGGGGCAATAACCATGAAACCAAACACGACCTATGCCGTTGTGGATATTGAAACCACCGGTACTAGTGTTAAGGATGGCGATCGCATCATCCAGATTGGCTGTGCGTTCGTTAAAAATAATAAAGTCATTAATACATTTGCAGCGGATGTAAATCCGTTAACGACGGTGCCACCAGTTATTGAAAATTTGACTGGCATCAGTAATGCCCGGGTTCGCAAAGCGCCGCCATTTGACGATTTGGCTGGAACCATCTATAGCTTATTACAAGGAACCGTATTTGTGGCGCATAACGTCAATTTTGACTTGCCGTTTATTAATGCGGAACTGCAGCGTGTCGGCTATCCAGAATTGCCGATTCAAGCGGTAGATACTGTTTCTTTGAGTCAAATACTATTACCGACCGCGCCGAGCTTTCGGTTGCGCGATCTAAGCAGTCTTTTGAACATTGAACACGACCATCCCCATGCAGCGGATAGTGATGCAGTCGCGACAGCTCATCTGTTTATTTTCTTACAGAAACGACTCGCCAATTTACCGTTGATCACGTTACAACAGATGGTCCAGTTAACACCCGAGTTACCCCGTGAAACGGCGGAGCTATTTGCGTACGCGCTACAACAGGGTAAAAAACACCCTGGTCGGCTACCAAAAGACTTAATGATTCGCAACGGCTTAGCGCTCCGCAAAAAGTCGTTACCACAACAAGCGGCTGGTCGGCAAAAACGGCGTTATCCGGTGACTAAAGCCCAAAAGATGCAGCTGTTTGGGAAAGATCTAACTTATCGTCCACAACAAGCTCGGATGATGAATCAGATTCATCGCCATTATACCCAAGCAGAGACGGCGACTGAGCCGTTGATGATTGAAGCCCCAACCGGAACGGGTAAAACGCTAGGCTATCTGTTGCCATTGGCTTACCTCGCACAGTCTGGTCGGCAGGTTATCGTTAGCACGGCGACAACGGTCTTGCAGGCCCAGTTGCTGGATCAGGGTGTTCAATTGTTGAACAATTTATTACCAGAACCAGTCACGGCAGTGGTGATCAAAGGCAACCAACATTATGTTGATCTGGATCGTTTTGCACGCGGCTTGGCGTTACATGAGCATTCCAAGCAGACCCAGTTATTGAAATTGCGCGTTCTAGTTTGGTTGACCACGACGACTAGTGGCGATTTAGACGAATTACATTTAACGACCTATCAAGCGCCATATTTCACGGAAATTTCCCATCATGGGGTGGCTTCGTTAAAAGCGGATGATCCGTTCTTTAAAGATGACTTCTTGCGTTTTCGTGATCAATTGACCGCCCAAGCGACGTTTATTATTACGAACCATGCTTATTTAATGCGACACGTCGCGCAACTTGGTAGTCGGCAACAGCGACCGCTTTTAGTTTTAGATGAGGCGCAACATTTGGCTGATGGCGTCCTACATGAGTCTCGGCAACGCTTCGATTTCAATTACTATATGGCGGCTTGCCATAGCTTGACGAGCCGTATCGATCAGGAACACGGGCTGAATTTGCGAGCACTCTTTGCGGAACAACCGCAGTCGGATTATCGTTTGAAGTTGTTAGACAACTCATTGAACGATACCGACTTACACTTGCAACAATTACAAGCGGCGTTGGCCCGAACCTTTGTCCCGCATCAAAAAGGTGGCAGTCAACCGGTCGAAATTGCGATCACAACGGAACAGATCACGACCTTCTTTGCTGAAAACAATGCGTTGGTCCGTCAATTACAGACAGCCATCGAAAATTGTTTCTTGCAGTTCCAGCAATTAAACGAGCAGTATCAACACGATCAAGCCGAGATTTTGCCACCGGAACAACATGTTTTGGACGATTTCTTTAATCGGATGCAGAGTTTACGTCAGGCTTATGATCTGTTACGAGTCTGGTTGATTCCAGCAACCCGTGAACAGCGGGTCTTCTGGATCAGTTTGAATCAGTGGCATGACCGCGGGAGTCTCGTTCTTGCAGGCAGTTTGATCGATACTAAGGGGTATTTCAAGTCGCAATTGTATCCTTATTTCAGCGCACCGTTATTTACGGGAGCAACGTTGTTTGCAACCGGCAAATCGCAGTATGTTTATGAACAATTGGATTTGGATCCACAGGCCACCGTTCATCATCGGTTATCCACGCCATTTGATTTGGAAAAACAAGCACGGTTGCTGATTGTGACGGATGCCACTGCTGCGGAAGCACCTAGTGGTAAACAACGCGTGGCTTATTTAACGCATGCCATTCACGAGATTGTGACGGCAGCACCTAAACAGACTTTGATCCTATTCAATTCGTTGAACATGATTGAAGCGGTCTTTTACAGTTTGCATCAAACGGGACTCAGCTCGGATCGCGAAATACTCGCTCAAGGGGTCAATGGGAGTCGTGAAAAATTGTTGCGGCGCTTCATGCAGGGTGATAATGCCATTTTGTTAGGGGCAGCTAGTTTTTGGGAAGGGATTGATTTGCCCCAAGAACAACTGGAACTCTTGATCGTCACCCAATTACCATTTGAGTCGCCAGATCAAACGACCACCAAAGCCCGCTACCAACAATTACGGCAAGCTAAGGTCAATCCATTTTATAATGAAGCTTTACCAAAGGCGGCCTTGAAATTACGGCAAGGTATCGGGCGCTTGATTCGCACGGATCAAGATACCGGTGCCGCAGTGATCTTGGATGACCGGCTGGTGACTAAACGGTATGGGCAAACGATTTTAAAGGCGTTGCCTAAGTCGATGCCACCGATTGATGGTTCGGTCGCTGAAATAACCGCTGAATTACAAAAGTTTTTCCAAAAGTAGCCCAGAAAGCGTTCCGGGTCGAATGGAATTTGCTATAATGGGGCTATTGTTTTTTTGAAAGGATTGGGAAAAATATGAGAGTGCAACGCAAACGACGTCCAGAACGCCTGATCATGATTATTCTGTTAGTGATTTTGGCCTTGATCGTCGCTGCTTATGGAACTTTGTGGGCCGCCCAGCGACCGATGCACCATGCGCAGAAGACTGCTTATAGCTTGGCCACCAGTAAAGCTAAATTAAAAACGACCACGGCATTTTCCCAATATAACGGGACTGAAAGTTACTACGTTGTGACCGGAACTTCCAGCAAAAATGTCCCAGTGTATGCGTTGATCAATACCAATAAATCGCACAAAACGACGATTGTTAAACAGTCAGCTGGTATTTCGCGGACTAAAGCTTTGAAAAAAGTTTGGGCGAAACGTCATCCTAGCAAAGTAATTAAGGCCACACTGGGTAAAGCAAACGGTGAAGTTGTCTGGGAAATCACGTATTTAAATCAAAAAAAGGCGCTCTGTTATGAAGTTTTACAGTACAGTAACGGGAGCCAATTAAAATCAATTATCAATATCTAACTTGCAAAGGAGCTCGGTCATCTATGGAATTATCGCGTAAAGTTATGCAAATTCAGCCATCTGCGACGTTAAAGATTAGCGCGCAGGCTAAACAAATGATTGCTGACGGGGTCGATGTCATTAATTTGGGCATCGGGGAACCAGATTATCAAACGCCTGACAATATCAAGCAAGCGGCCATCGATAGTATTCAAAATGGTCAAGCTAGTTTCTACACACCAGCAACGGGGCTACCAGCATTAAAGCAAGCCATTAGCCAACGGATCGAAGCTGATCATGGTTATCATTTTGATCCTAGTCAGATTGTTGTGACCGATGGGGCGAAGATGGCGCTATTTACGCTATTCCAAGTCATTTTGAATCCAGACGACGAAGTTTTGTTGCCCGTCCCTTATTGGGTCAGTTATTCGGAACAAGTGAAGTTAGCTGGTGGGGTCCCCGTGGAAGTCGGGACTGATCGCCAGTTACGATTTACGGTTGCGGATTTGGAAGCACAACGGACACCTAAGACGAAAGCCCTTGTGTTAAATTCACCACAAAATCCATCCGGACTGGTCTTCAGTCGCGCCGAATTAACCGCCATCGTCAACTGGGCAGTTCAACACTATATTTTGATCGTCGCGGATGAAATTTATGAAAAGCTCTTGTATAATGGCAATCACTTCACCTCGGTCTTAGAGTTGGGTGAAGCTAACATGGACCACGTCATCTTGATCAATGGGGTCTCAAAAGCTTATTCTATGACTGGTTGGCGCATTGGTTACGCCGCGGGTCCTAAGGCAATTATGGCTAAGATGGGTATCGTATTGGGACATGCAGCTAGCAATCCAGCAGCGGTCTCACAATATGCGGCTATTGAAGCGTTTAGCGGTGACCAGTGTTCGGTAGAAACGATGCGGCAAGGATTTGAGCAACGGTTAAACGAGCTCTATCCATTGATTGAAGCATTACCAGGCTTTAAATTACCAGGCGGCAAGCCAGCCGGAGCTTTCTATCTATTCCCTGATGTGACTGAAACGTTACGTTTGACCGGGTATGCGGATGCACCAAGCTTCGTCACAGCTGTTCTGAGTGAGGCACACGTCGGCTTAGTTCCTGGAGAAGCCTTTGGGTTGCCTGGTCATATTCGGTTGAGCTATGCGACTGATATGGCATCATTACGGACAGCTTATCAACGGCTTAAGACGTTTATTGATGAAAAAATGGCCCAACAGCCAGCAGCAGAATTGTAATTATCGGTTTAATACTCAAGGGAGTGTGTCCAAGTGGCGCACTCCCTTGATGGTTAGAATTGGAGACGAGTATGGATCAATTAACACAAGCCATCATTAATGGTGGGCAGACGACCATTGCCAACGTATTATTGCAACATTATCGCGAGATTGGGTTGACTAACGCGGAATTATTGGTTTATTTACAATTTAAACGATTGATGGATCAAGGTGAGGCCTTTCCAGACGCCAATCAAGTGGCTGAAAGCTTAGGTGAAACGAGTAATACGGTCTTTCAACATTTACATGAAATGCTCGCAAAGAAGCTCTTAACGATCGAATCAATTACGGCCGCTGATCAGAAAATTCATGATCGTTATAACTTCGATGGTCTCTATGAGAAATTGGCGTTAGCGCTCAAAAAGCAGCCGAGTGAAGTTACTGATACTGCCACAGCGAGTGGTGAAAACAAACGGCAAAAGGTCTTCAAGTCTATTGAGACTGAGTTCGGTCGGGCACTCTCACCAATGGAAATGGAGAGTATTAGTAAATGGTTTGATGAAGATCACTACGATCCAGAAATCATTGAATTAGCGTTACGCGAGGCTGTGTTACGACAAGTTTATAATTTAACTTATATGGACCGGATTTTATTGAACTGGCACAAGCGCAATTTGACCACTGCCGCGCAGGTTGAGGCAGATAAGCAACGTGGTATTGAGAACCGTTTGAATTCGGCACCCAAGCCACAACGTCAAACCGGTGGGAAGGCTTGGCCAAACATTCCATTATTCAAATTGGGTGAAGATCCCGATAAACAGTAATTGAAGGTAGTCGATGATTGCTGCTACCGGTTGTTGCTGATAGCATTCGGTCGAGGGACCGGGGCAAGCCTCAGAAACGTCTTGCCCCTCGGCTGGAACTTTGCCAAAATCGCAAATCTCCCAGCCAATCCGTGGCGTAAGACCGGAAAGTCGCCGGTAAAACGCCACCCACACGGCCGATGCTATCAGCAACAGCCTACAGCTAGTCAACATTTTTGAGTGACTTGTTAGTTGGTTAAATTTAGCGGAATGACCAGTTGTATGAGTCCATTTTGGAGATAGCCAACGCCAGTGTTACTGGATTCACGCCAGCTTTGACACTTTCAATCTTTAAACAGTAATTGAAAAAGCGCTCAAATCGCAAATAACTGCGATTTGAGCGCTTTTGATTGAACCATGACTTATCTATTTTCTTGATTCTCAGCAGGCTGTTCAGCGGAGCTAGAAGCTTCTGAAGAGGAACTTTCAGGTTGGCTGCTAGATTCGGTGCTGCTTTCACTGGAAGACGATTCAGAACTTGAAGAAGATGATGATTCTGAACTGGAGCTAGACGATTCGGAACTTGATGAGTCGCTCGAAGATGATTCATGTGAAGATTCCGAACTAGCTGGTTCATGATTCGTCGTTGAAGAGGTTGACGAAGCGGCCGTCCCAGACGAAGCTTCCGCCGCGGAGAAGATGTGGCCAACCACGTACAATTCTTCAATCCCGTTCTTCTTGACAGTCCCGACAGAACTTGGTTTTGTCCAATCCGAGTTTGGTGAATGTTCAGCTAAGTAAGTCATCATTTCACGGTAAATATCTTGTGAGATCTTTGAAGTACTTGAAGTTAAATAGCCACCGCTAGCAAATGGATGATCATAACCAGTCCAAACAGCGACGGAGTAGTTCTTAGTATAACCCGCCATCCAGGAGTCCATGTCAGCGTCAGTCGGGAAGCCATACTTCTTCTCGTAGCCATTAGTCCCAGTTTTACCGGCTTGGTAAACACCGCTAATGTGCGCAGTGGTCCCAGTCCCAGTAGCGCTGTTAATGACGTCCTTCAGCATATTGGTAATCATATAAGCGGTCGACTTTTTCATGACCCGTTTACCAGTACTACTGTAGCTGGTTGTGCGGTTATCCTGGGTCACAATCTTATTGATGTAATAAGGTTTGTAATAAGTCCCGCCATTAGCAAATGCCGCATAAGCCCCGGCGACTTGTAGTGAGGAGACCCCAGCCCCAATCGCATTCGAATATTCAACGGTGCCTTTGAGATTCATCCCAAGATTATTGGCAAACGTTTTGGCTCTGGTTCGGCCAACTTGTTCTAAAGTCTTCACGGCTGGAATGTTTCGTGACTGAACTAAAGCTTGGCGCATCGTCATATCGCCCAATGTTTTGTTATCAAAGTCATTGACGGTGATATTAGTCCCAGGATATTTGTATTTTGTATCAGCGACGGTTTTATAGGTTGGCCAACTTTCATATTCGATTGCGGGACCATAATCCAAGATAGGCTTCATGGTTGACGCATTCGACCGACTCGTTTGGACCGCGCGGTTAGTCCCGTAGGTCACATTGCCATTTTTCCGAGCCCCAATCATGGCTGAAATCTTTCCGGTATATGAATCAACGACGGAAACACCTAATTGGA
The DNA here is from genome assembly GCF_005405065.1 of Lactiplantibacillus nangangensis. GTDB lineage: Bacteria > Bacillota > Bacilli > Lactobacillales > Lactobacillaceae > Lactiplantibacillus > Lactiplantibacillus nangangensis. Next base: position 242,791 of record NZ_BJDI01000002.1, read on the forward strand.
ACCGATTGGCGGCAGTGTCGCTTGGATAAGAAACGTATTCTGACGTGTTGGCAATATCGTAGAGTCGTTGTTGCGCATTCATATTCAAGTTGGTATAGACTTTGAGGCCGTCGTTCTTGTAGTCGTAGCCCTTAGCCTCGAGGTCTGAAATAACTTCTTTCAAATAAGGATCGATGACCTTATGACTTTGTTGGGCGACAATGCTAGCACGGTCAGCGCTGGAGGCGAGGCCAGTTTTAACACTAACCTTTTCAGCAGCTGTTTCTTGTTGCTGCGTGATCACTTTATTGTCAGCCATTGCTTGTAAGACTAAGTTTCGGCGACTAGTCGCATATTGGGGATATTGAATTGGATCATAGTAAGTTGGCGACTGGGGCATCCCAGCGAGTAATGCCAATTGACTTAGATTCAACTCTTTGAGAGATTTGCCGTAGTAGTAGTGCGCGGCCGTGCCCATACCGTAAATACCGTTACCCATGTAGACCTTGTTAATGTAAAATTCCAAAATTTGCGCTTTGCTGAAGTGTTTCTCAACATTTAACGCCAGCCAAGCTTCTTGAGATTTAACTTTAAGGTTCCGGTCTGAAGTATTCGTTGAGAAGACGGAGAGTTTGACGAGTTGCATCGTCAAAGTACTCCCACCTTGCATCCCGAGTGAGCTACCTTTTAAGTTACCTAAGGCTGCCCCAATAATCCGGTAATAGTCGACCCCTTTATGTTGATAGAAGCGGCGATCTTCAATGGAGACGACCGCATTTTTCAACGTTGCGGGAATTTGATTAGATTTCACGTACTCACGGTTGCTGGCGCCTAAGTTAGCAATCAGTTTTCCATTTGCATCGTATACTCGCGTCGCATTTTCACTCTTCATGCTACTTTCGGTGATTTTGGGAGAAGTTTGTGCATAATAGAAAAATAAGCCAATGCCTGCCAAGCCACCGATGACGATCAGCGCAATAATCGCTAAAATAATTCGTCGAAACCAGTGCTTTTTGGGTGGTTGCTGCTGATTTCGGTTGCGCGCGACCCGTGAATTCTGTTCATTGTTACCTGCCATGATGTTCTCCTTTAACTAGGTGATAATTTAGCCCTCAATTAGTTTGTCAACTGCTGCCAAATATGGAATGAGGGGATTGATGTGATAGTGTAGCTCGGTCGCCAACTTTTCAATATCCTTGAGTGGAATTGATTTTCGACCGCCGTCAGCTTGATGGTCCCAATAGTGAAAGAGGTCGGTCGCTGTCAACAAAAATAAGCGATTTAAGACCGCAAAACGAATGATAACAAAGCAAATGCCATCTTGCGCCAAACATTTACGCATGTGTTCAATTTGATGCGCATGGAAGTTTTTGAGGGGAAACGCGGTTTTACTTTTAGTTTCCTTAGCCTCAAAATCTAAATACTTCCCACGATAAACCCCGTTATAATCAGTGGTTGACGCTTGTTGAAAGTAAGCTTCACGGATTACAGCGGCACTACGGTTTGGATAATCAACTTTAACGATCTGAATTGGAATTGGCTTTTTATGAATAACTGCGATATCATTTTCCAAATAATAGGTATTACTACTATTGAGTTCTGCTTCCAGGCTCATACCTCGATCACCAAAGTTAACATTGGCAAATTTAGTGGATTTTGATTTAGAATGAGAAGGTTGGCGATAAGCTTTGCCGTTTGGATAACGAATCGTCACATTATCAACCTCCTAATAAACTCATATTTTACCATTAAAGCGGGTAATGTGAAATAACTGTGACGTTTTGAAGGCCGAATCGATAGGAAAAAGGAGATTTTTTTGTGAGTCGACTATGGATGAGTGGCTACCGAAGTTATGAATTAAATGTTTTTAGTGATCAAGATGACAAATTAAAAGTGATTAAATATGCACTGACCAGTTATTTGACTGAGCAAATTGAAGACGGCGTCGACTGGTTGATCACTGGTGGACAATTAGGGGTTGAACAGTGGTGTGCCGAGGTCGGCCTGGAATTAAAAAAGACCTATCCTGAATTGAAAGTCGCCATGATGTTACCATACGCCGAGTTTGGTGGTCGCTGGAATGAGAATAATCAAGCAAAATTACAAGCTTTATTAGCTTCGGTCGATTTTCATGCAGCAGTTAGTAAACAAACTTATGAAAATCCGCAACAATTAAAAAATTATCAAGAATTCATGATTACCCATACAGATGGGGCAGCTTTGGTGTATGATCCTGATAACCCCGGTAAACCGACGTATGACTACGATATTATTCAGTCATTTAACGAGGAACATCCGTACCCGTTAACCGTCATTGACTTCGATTGGTTACAAGAAAGTGCGAATGAGTATGCAGAAAAACAGAATAATGGTTTTAATTTTGAATAAAGTCTGCTACAATGTTTTAAGTAATGCGGATGCCGTTTCGGTGTCGCGCGAATAACAATGAGGTGTTTTTAAATATGGCTAAACGTAACTTTACTCCCAAAGACATCCTGCAAAAAGAATTCAAACCAAAGATGCGGGGTTATGATCCTGCTGATGTGGATGGGTTCTTAGATAATGTCATTAAGGACTATGAGTCATTTACTAAAGATAACCAACAACTTTCAGATGAAAACGAACGGTTGCGTGCCAAGGTCGACGAACTTACTAAGCAAGTCGCTGTTGGTGCAACCAGCCCATCTTCACAGCCAACTAGTACGGTGACGAACATGGATATTCTGAAACGTCTATCTAATTTGGAACGTCACGTCTTTGGCGCCCAATTAGATAATAATCAAAACGAATCACATCGTCTATAAAAGTGATTCAATGTAAATTCTGGGTAATCGCGGTCGGCTTAAGTCGGCTGAGGAAGGTCCATGCCCGCACAAGCTGCGATGCTTGTAGTGTTCGTGCTCGGTGAAAAAATAAGCTGGGGAACCGATTTTATCGGTTACGGCGGAAAAAACGGCTAAGGCGCAAGCTATGCCCGAGTATTCCTGAAAAGTGCCACAGTGACGATACTTAGTTGGAAACGACTAAGTTGGAACGCGGTAAACCCCTCGAGCGGGCAACCCAAACTACGGTAGGGGCGCTTCACATAAGTAAATGAACTAAATGTGGGGGGAGATCCTTGTGATCTCGAGATAGATGATTGCCGCCTAACTAACAGACACCTGTACTTTAGTTAGGTACAAAACATGGCCTACAGGAATTTACATTTAGACAGGAGACTAGGACAAAAGCTTGCTTTTGCCCTAGTTTTTTTATACGGAAAGTTTCCGAACGGTGAAATATGCTAAACTAGAGTGTGAAGACCAGCGGGTTGGGGTCGAGCATTGCCTAGCTAAGGGTGAACTGCGGGTTGAGCAGTTTGGCCTTAGCGTAGCAAGCGGAGTCCCCAGCTGGGCTGAACACGTTTCGGAAGCGGTCAGTAGCGGTGAACGGCAAGCTGATCATTTGGCTACTACTTTGTGCATGATATTGGAAAGGCATGTCTGCTTTTCAACAAAAAACAAAAACTAAAATATAACTAAGAACAACAATCAGGAGGAACCTATGCAAGAATTTAGATTAATTGCAACATGTGCCAGTGGGATGGAAGCATTAGTCGGTCGCGAATTACGTGACCTTGGCTACCAGACCCAAGTCGAAAATGGTCGGGTCCGTTTTAACGGCACAATTGAGGATATTTTACGAACCAATATTTGGTTACGGACGGCGGATCGGGTCAAAATCATTGTGGGCGAATTTAATGCCTATACATTCGATGACTTATTTGAAAAGACATTGGCTTTACCATGGGATCAATTATTGCCAATGGATGCTGAATTCCCAGTGGAAGGTAAGTCACGTAACTCGAAACTACACAGTGTGCCGGACGTGCAGTCAATCGTCAAAAAGGCCATTGTGAACCAGTTAGCCGCAACTTACCACCGGAATGGTCATTTGCCAGAGACCGGTGCTTTATTCCCCTTAGAAGTCGCCATTAACAAGGATAAGGTCATGCTGACGTTGGACACTACTGGTAGTAGTTTGTTTAAACGGGGCTACCGGCTTGAAAAAGGTGGCGCGCCTTTGAAGGAAAACATGGCGGCTGCCTTGGTCATGCTAGCCAAGTGGTATTCGGATAATCCATTTGTCGATCCCGTTTGTGGTTCTGGGACGATTCCAATTGAAGCGGCCTTATTAGCGCGTAATATTGCGCCCGGTATCAAACGGGCCTTTGCTTGTGAAAAGTGGGATTGGGTGCCAGCGGGTCTGAGTCAAGAATTACGGGATGACGCGAAGTCTAAGATCAATACTGACATTGAACTTGACATCAGCGGTTATGATATTGACGGTAAGATGATCGATATTGCGCGGTTAAATGCCCAAGAAGCTGGTGTCTTGCATGATATTAACTTCAAGCAATTAGCCGTCAAAGACTTTACGACGGACAAGATCAATGGGGTTATCATCGCCAACCCACCTTATGGGGAACGATTGAGTGATCGGGATACTGTCCGGATCTTATACCGTCAAATGGGACAGGTTTACGCCAAACTACCTAGTTGGAGTAAATATATTTTGACTAGTGATCTTGAATTTGAAGATTATTTTGGCAAGAAGGCGACTAAACGTCGTAAGCTCTATAATGGGGCGTTACGGACTGATTACTTCCAGTATTGGGGTAAACGGATTCGTCCAGCTAGAACAGAAGCTTAGTTAAAAATTAAGGCCATCACTGGCAAGCGCATTGCTTGCCAGTGATGGCCTTTTAGACTGTGTAAGACGAGTTTGCAATCAGTAGTCCTAGAAGTTGGCGGCTGATTACGGTGATTGTGTTAGTTAGTATTGTTTTTTCTAGATTGGACGATTTGTAAACAATTAAGGCAATACGGTTTGGCGTTGTTCAACTTGAGCCAAGCTTGAAGTTCGGTGAAGCCGCGTGGTGGGACTGGCATGCAAAAATATGCCTGTTCAGTTGTTTTGAGTGGTTTGCCGCAATTGGTGCAAGTGAATTTCATCAAGGACACCTCCAAAATTAGCCATTAGGTTGATCGGTAGCAATTCTATTGTATTGTTGTTCCCATTTTGCCATCTCATGGATCAATGGTTGTAACGTTCGCCCATAATCAGTCAGGCGGTAGTCCGTTTTAGGTGGCATAACCGGGTAAACGCGTTTGGTGATCAGATGATCTTGTTCCAGCTCTTTAAGCTGTAAGGCCAACATACGCGTAGATAAGTTGGGGTAAAGTTGTTGAAAATCACGAAAGCGACAAGTGTCATGTTGAAATAATTGGTAGATTAATACGGCTTTCCATTTGCCAGAAATAAGTTGTAAAGTGCTGACAATCGGACAACCTTCAGCACAGTCATAGCGATAGCGTGTCATTCAAAAGCCCCCTTTGATGTGTTAAGAATACACCTATACACTGACAAGTATGTAACTAATTCCCAAAATTTTCAGAATTGTTTTTGGTTATGGAAAGTTTATATTGGGATCACAGAGGGGGCTTGGTAAGATGCAAGCTTATGGATTTAAACAGGGACTTAGTTTAAAAGATGACCAATCAATTTTCGCGTTCGAAACACCGAAACCAGTCGCAACTGGGCGTGATTTATTAGTGAAGGTGTTAGCGGTCTCAGTCAATCCAGTAGATGTTGGCGTGCGAAAAGGCCAACGAACACCGTTAGATCAGCCAAAAGTCATCGGTTGGGACGCCATGGGAATTGTGGAAACAATCGGTGATCAGGTGAGTTTATTTCAGGCTGGTGATCGTGTCTTCTATGCGGGAGCCTTCGATCGACCAGGCTGCGACAGTGATTACCAGTTAGTTGACGAACGTTTAGTAGGTGCGGCACCGAAATCCTTAACTCCAGCCGAGATTGCGGCGATGCCGTTGACGGGACTAACTGCCTGGGAAGCCCTGTTTGAGCAACTAGGGATTGATCCGACAGCTAAGGTTGAAAATGCGAAACACACGCTATTAGTGATCAATGGAGCTGGTGGTGTGGGGTCGGTCGCAACGCAACTGGCACGTTGGTCTGGACTGCAAGTGATTGCGACTGCCTCGCGTCCTGCATCAATGGCTTGGGTAAAAGCACACGGTGCGGATGCGATAGTTGACTATCACCAAGATATCGTGAGGCAAGTTCACGACTTAGGCTGGCAGCAGGTCGATTATATCCTCGAATTACAAAATTTGGCGCACTACTGGTCAACCATCGTGGCATTAATAAAACCTTTAGGGACAATCGTTTCAACGACTGGTAGTCGGCAACCTATCAATCTGGTTGCTTTAAAAGCCAAACAAGTCAAATTTGCCTGGGAGTGGGTCTACGCTAAGTCGTTCTATCAGTTGCCAGCAATGATTTCACAGCATGCGGCGTTAACACAATTGAGTGGGTTATTAGATCAGGGGATTCTCAAATCTACAGTGACCAAAGTCTTGAGTCCAATTTCTGGTAAAACGCTTCGGCAAGCGCATCAATTAGTTGGCGCGCATCACATGGTCGGTAAGGTTGTGATAACTAATAATCAAGCCTAGTTAGCGTTAAAGTCCACCTGACGTGAAGTCGAGTGGACTTTATTTAGTCGGTCAAATAATAGTCAAAAAAGTTTGCTATTTTGTTCATTAGTGGAATTTTAACTAGGTGTTTAGCTTGATAACCGGTAATGAACGCAACTTGATCAGCGTATGCTTCTGGATGGACATGGTCAAAAAAATCGCGTGACTGGGCATATGGAATGCGTTCATCATCCGTCCCATGCCAAAATAACAACGGCCGATGCGCAATTTTTTCTGGTTGTAAGTTCAAATCGTAATGGTCGATCCAGCTCGTTAAATTTGCCATATCTGTTGGTAAATATAAGTGATGCTCGGCGGCAACGGTCCTCACTAATTGTGCATAGGCATTTAGATTAGGCGTTCCCATGATGATGGTAGCGGCTTTGATTTCTGGATGCTGGGTCAATAAAGCGCCAGTAGTCATGCCGCCCATCGAGTAACCGCCGACCCCAATTTGATCGTTCAAAATTAGTTGTCGATGACGATAAAAATCGGTGATCAGCTGAAATTCGGCGAGGTTGCCTTGAATACTGTTCCAGAAAGTAAATGAAGGTAACGTACTCACTGGCTGTTGGCGTTGTCCGTGATTCATGGCATCTGGCAAAATGACACGAATGTTTTTCTGAGCCAGTTTGCGTGCTTGGGTGAGTACGAGTTCTTTCTCCGAACGCCAACCGTGATAAAAGACGACTAACGGGGTGGCTTGATAGCGCAGCTCATCATTGACAACTTCTAAAATAGGGACATCTTGTATTTTTCGTTGTAAAATTTCGACCATGATTATAATCTCGCTTTATTATTTTATAAGTCAACTGTGACAGAATTGTTAATAAATGACAACTGAAATGCTTATGTAAACGGCTGGCGACGACTTTTGAATTCGCAACCTAAGTCTATCGAACCCCTTTTTCTGGTCAGGGTGGCGATTACTTAATCAGGACATTTTTTGATCGTGTTAGTCATTTTTATGATCGGACTATAAAACCCAGTTGTAGTCACTAAGCAACTATGCCATAATTTTGTTAATTATTTTGATGGTTGTTAGTATTGCAAGAAAGTGGGGGTGCGAAGTGTCTGATGAAGCGTTTATTAAGCAAATTTTATGGTCAACACCGGAATTATGGGAGGTCTTGGTTTTGATCCGGCGCTTAGCCTTAAAACAAGGTTATTTAGCTGCTGGGAGTATTCGTAATACTGTTTGGCAGGTGCTGAGTCAACAACCAGTGAGCCTGACTAGTGATGTCGATGTGGTTTTCTTTGATCCAGCTCGGCCAGCCAGTGACGATCTAGTCCTATCACAACAATTAACGACCTGGGCGCCACAATATCAATGGCAAGTTAAAAATGAGGTTTATATGGCCCATTATAATTTTTCAGATGTGCCCGAATTCACCTCAGTCGCGGATGCCATCGGTCATTTTGTTGAAACCCCGACTTGTATTGGGGCGCGTTTGACGGATGAAACCCAAATTGAGCTATTGGCACCATATGGTCTAGACGACCTGATGACTTTCAACTGCCGTCCAGTGCCATTCTATCAGCAAGATGAGCGGCACTTGGCGATTTATCGGCAACGGATGCAGCAAAAGCAATGGCAACAGCGCTGGCCTAACTTATCGATTAGTGATTGCTAACTGTGGTGACCAGTCAGTGATTTATTGGTGAAAGGAATGAGTTGATTGTCCAACAGAACTAGTGAGTTGTTGAATAAGCTAAAGGTTGAAACAACTGAGCTCTTGGCAGAAAATTTAGTCGGAATCTATTTGCATGGTTCCTATGCATTGGGCTCGTACAATGAACAAGTTAGTGATTTGGATTACGTTATCGTGATCAAACGGCCGTTGAGTTTCACGGCAAAACAGGCTTTAATGACCAAGACGATTACAGACTTATGGCCGTTATCACCAGCTAAAGGATTAGAGTTCCATGTTCTGCTACTAGCAGATACGCAGCACTTTAAACAGCCGTTACCGTTTGACTTTCATTTTTCAAAAATGCACTATTCAGATTATATGGCTAATCCAAACCACTACATTGAAGCCATGACCGGGACCGATCCAGATTTGGCTGCACATTTGACGATTCTAACTAAGGCCGGCAAAGTCTTGGTTGGACCACCGATTGCGACAGTATTTAGCCCAGTTCCTGTAGCTGACTATTGGAACAGTCTGATGTTTGATGTGGCGGATGCCCCTCAAACGATTGTTGAACACCCCATGTATACGATTTTAAATCTGTGTCGGGTCCTTGCTTATCATCGCGAGAAACTGATTTTGTCAAAAGCTGGTGGTGGTCAATGGGGGCTAACACGGTTGCCAAGTCGGTATCACGCTTTGATTGAAGCGGCGTTGGCGGCTTATCGTGATAATGCAACGCAGGATTTAAGTCAATATTCTGAAGAAGACCTAACGGAATTTGCGACATGGCTATTAATGGAGATCAAAAGAGAATTAGTGAATTAGAAAGAAACTGCATAATACAATTAGTTGCAATAAATGAAATTACTTTCTAATTGTAATCTACAATCTTTTGTTAGGAGATGTTTTTTTAATGACGATTAGTGATGTTTTATTGGTTATCGATATGCAAAATGGTCTCAGTGATACGGTGGGTTACGCAGCGATTCTGAAGCGGATCAATCAGCGTTTAACGGTCTACCATACGAACCATCGGCCAGTTATTTTCATGCAACATACGGATGATGAGTTAGTCTATGGCAGTTGGAACTGGCAATTAGCCGCTGACTTGCAACGGCATGCGACAGACCGGGTCATTTTGAAAAATCATTCAGATTCATTTTATGAGACTGGTCTGACCGACTATTTACGACATTTGTCGGCTGAAACGGTTGAGGTTTGTGGGTTGCAAACCGAGTATTGCGTGGATACGGCGATTCGTGTCGGTCACTCGCGAGGGTTCAAAATGGTGACTCTGACGGGGCACAGCACGACATATGATGCGAACGGTTTAACTGCGGCACAGATTCGTCGACATCACGAAAGTATCTGGGATGGGTCTTTTGCCACATTATTATCAGACTAGCCTCAAAATGCCACACAGGCGGTTGACTGTGTGGCATTTTTTGAACGGACGATGAAGGATCAGCCTGTCATTATAACTGATGACTTTGGCTATTTTTCCGCTAACTTAAGTTGGTTGAGATAGTGCTGTCCCCAGTCATCCATGGTCATAATGACTGGAATTAAAGATTTGCCCAATGGCGTGAGCCGATAACTAGTTGTTATTGGTGAAGTTTCTTTATCGATGGTCTTGGTGATGATTTGGTCATCGAGGAGTTGCTTGAGTTGCAAGGCCAACATTCGTCGCGTGCAGCCAGTTAAAGAAACGAGTAGCTCGGTGAAATGCTGGTCTTTTTTCATGAGTCGACATAAAATGATGGACTTCCATTTTCCGGATAAGATTTGAATCGTACTATCCAGTGGACAGGGCTCAGTGTGGCGATTAGTTGCGGTCAGTGCGTTCATGATAGGTCCTTTCTTTGATGCGTTTTGTAAAGTCAGTTTAAGCCAGTGTGAAAATTAAAACAAAAATTATGATGGGTTCGGTAAGTTACATTTAATTCCCGTCTTGTGTGAATCCATCGTAGTTTTACAATGGTCGTCACAAGGGGATGATTGGATGCTCGCTAGTCGATTTCGACCAAATTTGATGGTTGGCAGCTTATTTATGATTGTTTTTGTGATGGGGGCAGATTCGTTCATTATTTCGCCGTTGTTGCCTGTTTTAGCGCAACAATTTCATGTCACAATTGGTCACACCGCGTTGGCTGTCACTAGTTACGCGGTGGGTTATGCGGCTGGGGCGCCTTTTTTCGGGCCGCTGGGTGATCGTTATCCGAAGAAAATACTCTTGTTGATTGGCTGCGGTGTGTTTGTAACGGGTAGTTTGGCATGTGCACTGACTTCAACTTTAATTGGGTTCATTTTCGCACGGCTGGTAGCGGGAATTGGTGCGGCTTTGACGCTACCCAATGTTTGGGCGACGTTGGGTGAGCATTTTTCTGGAAACCGATTGGCGCATGTAATGGGGATGACGATGGCCGCCCTATCGTTATCGATCGCAATTGGGGTACCACTGGGTGCTTGGGTCACACAGTTAACCAACTGGCGGTTGGTCTTTTACGGTTTGATTGGAATGGCGATGTTGGCGGGTACCGGTGTAATCATCTGGGTGCCGATGTTGCGTTTGGTCAAAAGAGAACCGTTGAATTATTGGGAGTCCTTCAAAAAAGTTTGGCACTTAAAAACAGTGATTTTAGCGCTTGGTGTCAATTTTGTTTGGATGTTAGGATTTTACAGTATCTATACCTTTTTAGGCTCTAAAATTGCATTGAGTTGGCACTTCAGCACCGGTCAGACTGGGCTGGTGTTTGTTGCTTATGGGTTGAGCAATTTTAGCGCTAGTTTTTTTAGCGGTGTGGTCACAACTAAGCTTGGTGCGGCCAAGAGTGTTTACTTGAATGGTTGGCTATCGGTTGGTTGTCTTTTAGGCTTGATATTTAGTCATCAGTGGCTCATAGGGTTTATTATTTCACTGATGGGGTTAGCGTTGGTGCAGGGGCTAGGCGTACCGGCATTATCGACTTATTTAGTCGCGCATGCTCAGAACCAACGGACAACCGTCATGGCTTTAAACAGTGCTGTCTTGTACCTTGGTCTAAGCTTGGGTTCATGGTTGGGTGGTCTCTACTATCCGATTGGTGGGTTTACTGTCATTGTCTGGTTTGCGATTGTCATGCAGAGCTTGGCGGCTGGATTAGGTCATTTATTGTGCTGATATTAGGTGTTGAAAAAATGAACTTTCGATTTTAACAGGATATTGTATCAGGCATCTGTTGGCGCGACGGGGTTAGTTTGCAGTTTAATCACTAGGGCCCTTTTTGGCAAAATAGACGACTTGTTGCGCTAGATAGCTAGCGGGTTCAGGAAAATCATGTTGTAGCCAAGTTATTGCCAGATTGACGACTGCCCCAGAAAAAAATTCTAGATAATAGGGTGCGGTTAAGCTATTCCGATCGCTTGCTTCGATGCGATCTTGGTGAATGAGCGCCGTAAAGACTGTTTGAAAGGTTGCGGTAAAAATCAAACTTTTACCATTTTGAATGAGCAGTCGGTTGTTTGCGGCATCTTGCTGAATAATTTCAAAGTAATGGGTCATCAATTGTGCCAAAGTGATTTTCGGTGTGTTAGGCAATTCGCGCAAATAATGTAACATGTATTGCTGCTGAAAGGCAGTGATGATCTGATCGAAGTGACCAAAATTTTTATAAAAATAGGTTCGCGAAACATGGGCGGCTTGACACAACTCGGTGATTGAAATCAAACTAATTGGTTTACGGGACATCAATGTTAACAAAGCCTGATAGATTGCCGTTAGATTATGTTGTTTCCGTTCCTGTGGACTCATAGTTAACAAAAACTCACTTTCTGTAATCTAAAGATTTACGCTGGCGATTGTTCCCCTTTATACTTGCGAGTAACACTTTGAGGGGGAATTAAATCATGAGTAAATCGACAAAAGTTATTTTTATGATGGGGCTGGGTATCTTTTTATGTATGCTAGATACAACGGTAATGAATATTGCATTACCGGCCATTCAAACGGGACTGGACACTGATTTAACCCATTTATCTTGGGCGTTGAATAGTTATACGATTTTATTTGCCAGTCTGAGCATCCCATTGGGGCGGCTTGCAGAATTGTATGGCCGGACAAAAATTTATCTGATTGGACTGGGGTTGTTCCTGTTAGGGTCATTAAGTTCTGGTATCGCTGGCAGTGTGAGTGGATTGATTATTGGTCGTAGCATTCAAAGTGTTGGTGCCGCGATTGTCTTCCCAGCCAGCATGACGATTGGCATTCAAGCGGTATCACTTGAACATCGAACTGGTGCAATTGCCATTCTTGGTGTGACACAAGGTTTAGCAGCGGCACTAGGACCAACGATTGGTGGCGTAGTGACGCAACTGTTTGGCTGGCGGGGGATTTTTCTGCTCAATGTACCATTGGTAATCGTTGCGCTGATTGGTTGTTGGCTACTTCTAGACCGACAGCCAGTGAAGCGGCAAACAGTTAAACTGGATTTCTTGGGTAGTGGGCTTTCTATGTTGACGCTGGCCAGTCTGACTTTGGTCCTCGTCAAGGGCAGTGATTGGGGTTGGACGAGTTTAGTAATCATCAGCCTTGGCTTGATGAGCATTTTGGCTTTGCTGGGCTTTATCATTGTTGAGACCAAGGTTGCACAGCCGATGATTCCTTTAGACCTATTTAAAAATCGTCAATTTGATGGTGCCGCAATTGTGACCATTATTTCAGGAATTTTTTTGGTAGCGTTGCTTGTTTTGATGCCTAGTTTTTTTACGAGAGTTCAAGCCAAGTCTGAGTTGATGGCGGCGTTGATGATTACGCCCGCTTCAATCATGATTTTTGGCTGTTCACCGGTGAGTGGTTTATTTTTGACAAAAGTTGGTCCGCGGACCGTGATTGGACTTGGATCATTGGCGATGATTGGTGGGTATTGGCAACTCAGTGTCATGGACCCAAATAACTACTTGCAAGTGATGTTAGCTGAAATTTTAATCGGTGGTGGCTACGGCATCATCATTGGCCCAATTACAGTGTTGGCAGCGGCAGATTTTACGGGTGACCTCTTGACGGCTTCACAAAGTGTGATCGGTGTTTTCCGTCAAATTGGGACTTCACTAGCTGTTGCAATTTTTGTTTCAGCCTTATCTACCAATCTGGTGACCGCTAAAAATCATATTTGGCAAACTGCCCAAGAGGAGGTTGCGACGCTGGCTGTATCCTCAAAAGCCAAACAGGATACACTGGCCAAGGTCAGAGCCCAACTGGCGAGCGGAAAGTCACCTAGTAAAACGGTTCAGCCACCAATCACAGCCAGAATGACGCGTAAGTTGATTGCGGCCGGTTATGTGGCGGCGTTGAAGCGTCAACGGTTAATGGCCGCCACAACCACAGTGAAGGCGCAAGTTCATCTAAAGGTTAGTCAGGCGGTGATGCGCCAAGTTCGGCGAACCAATCAGCGTTTGATTCCAGCTGTTCGAAAAATTAAGCATCAGACGAAAGTCGAAATAACCCAGGCCTTTATCAAACCCTATCAGACGGCGTTGCCATTCACGGTATTGATGTTGGGAACGATTGTTTTTTTTGAACGACGTCGTAATTATTTAAACCGGATTAACCACAGATGACCGGTATTGAATGACACACTGATATCTTAGCATTTCACTGCGGCTGTTGAAAAGTGATTCCGTTTGAATAAATGGGTTTTAGCCCAAGCAGTCAGTGGTGTTTTTGAATCACGCTTGTGAGGACTCATTACCGAGGCGTCGGTGGATCGCAGTATTATCATAGATGGTGACTCTAGTAATAACTTGCATTGCCCAATTTGAACTGATTAAGTCCAGACGGCTGTTGATGAAACTAATTGCTATAGACAATTTTGACAACTGACAGAACTTTCGGTATGCTGTTTCAAGATAGAAATGAGGTGACGACCATGGCGTATGCGCAGATATTGGTTTGTGTCGCTGTAGATGGTCGGGGACGTTTTTCCGTAGATTAAATTTTAGGAGAAATGTTTCATGAAAAACGTCCGGAAAAAAGGACCATCTTTAGGTTTAATTATTATATTAGTTGGTTTCCCACAGATCAGTGAATCGATCTTTACCCCCGTTTTGCCGGCTTTAAGTCGTGCGATGCAGGTCAGTGCGAGTCAGGTTCAGCTGACGATGAGTAGTTACTTTATTGCTTTTGCAATTGGCGTACTTGTTTGGGGCCAGCTTGCAGATCAGTTGGGACGGCGACCGGCCATGTTAGCCGGAATCGTGGTTTATTTGTTTGGCAACGTTGGTCTGTTTGCTAGTACCAATTTCACATGGCTACTCGCTTGGCGTTGCATCCAAGCTTTTGGTGCGAGTGCTGGTTCAGTGGTGACGCAAACTATTATGCGTGAGAGTTTTACTGGTGTGACCGGCGCGCGGATATTTGCACAAACGAGCGCTGCAATGGCCTTAGCACCAGCTTTAGGACCCTTGATAGGTGGGTTAGTGCAAACTTGGTTTGGGTATCGGCAAGTCTTCAGTACGCTGATCATGATGGCGAGCTCAATCTTGCTGTACAGTGGTTGGCGTTTGCCAGAAACGCGCCCAATGACGCTGATACGACCGACTCGCCAAGTTACTCGGGCCGAATTGAAGCGACTAGCCCGTGATCCAGTCGTTTGGGAATATGGTTGGTTGATTGGTGGAATCAATGGGTGCTTGTTCAGTTATTACGCGGAAGCACCCTTTGTCTTTGAAGGCCATTTTGGTTTTTCAAGCTTACAATATGGCTGGCTAGGGTTGATTTTAGCTGCGGCCAGTTTAAGCGGCGCACTGTTAGTTACACGACTGTTAACGCGCTATCTCCCAGAACAACTGGTCTTCGCAGGATTGGGGCTTAGTGTGCTGGCTGGGGGCGGCTTGTTGTTGGCTGCACATTTAGATGATGCAGGGTTAATGCTAGTAGGAATCTTCTTCACTTTCTTGGGCTTGAATATTGCATTACCCAATTGTTTGAATCGTGCTTTGATTGGTTATGAGGCCATCATGGGGCGAGCTAGTGGTTGGTTCAGTTTGGGTTATTATTTGGTTGTTAGTCTGCTGACGTATTTGATGAGCGTTTGCCACAACGGGACCATTTTAAGCTTACCAAGTTATTTATTGGGGCTCAGTGGGTTAATGTTTATTAGTTATTATCCAACGTTGAAAAAAGGGCTATTGAGATAAGTTAAAGGCGCTCATGCAAAAATGCACGAGCGCCTTTTTTCGCCCCCTTGTTAGTAACTGTAACTACTGTAGGCCGCCATCAAGGTGAGATAATAGTAACTCCCCAAGATGGTTAGCCAAATGGCAATCCAGATAATCGTGGTTGCAAGGTGGAAAAACCGTAAATGGTAATTAAAACGAGCAAAAGTTTCTGGTGCTGCAATCTTAAAGGGTAAATTGGTCGTATCTAAGCTATGCAGATAATCGTAATTATGTTGTGGCCAGAAGAAGCCGACCCCGGCGACGCAACAGAGTGCCACTAACGCAACAATTGCGGCTGGAAAGACGGCCGTTAAGTCAACCGAGAAAGCGGGAGCGACGATATTGCGGTAGACGATCCAAAATGAGACTAAGCCTAAGACATAACCAACCAGGCGAATCGACTGCACGGTGATTATCTTGGCTTTTAGTTTGGGCTGATGTTTGATCAAGGCTTTAGTTGCCTGGTAATGGCGTTGACCAAACCGAACTTCTTGACTGGTCATGATCAGGTAGCGATTCTGGCTCAAATAAGGAAGTTGCGCCAGGCCGACGACCAACGCAATGATTGGAATTGCTGCAATGAGTGCCATGATCAAATCTTGAAACCCAATCACTGGTTCAGTGCCAGTTGCCAAAATGCGGACAGTCCAGAAAAGCAAGCCAGCCACAGCGATGGCAAAGGTTCCCCAGATCTGGCGTTGACGATAGTGTTTGAAACGCTTACCGTTGACTAACACGAAAGGTTGCTTTGCAAGCGACTGGGCTGTCCAATAATGGTAGTGCGTGCTCGACCAAACTAATGGGTAAACCATTAGCAAGGCGGCACCAGCGACCATCAAGACGGCACTGATCCACGAGACGCGGGTAGACACAACTAGCAGATCAAGTTTCGTTTCTAGTAGATAAAAACTGACGAGCCAAGAAATGAGGCCAAGCCAGAGACTGATCTGGCTAATAAGAAAGTTCAAATTACCCTTTGATGACGCAGCAGTGGCCGATTGACGCGCCTGACGCTGCAATCTTAACTTAGCTGCTTGATTTTTCGGGGCAGTGGTTGGTTCCAGATAAGGTCGTTGCCAGTTGAGATAAAACAAACCGCCGCTGACGATTAATAGGACGATTGCGATAATGGTATAGATCATAATTGACATAGACGTAATTCCTTTAAAATAAATTATAGTGTGACACTTATTTCAGTGTAAAACTAATTATCGCCTAAAATGGGTCAATCTGTAAACCTTGAGATTTTCTTAAATTCTCTGTACGTTGGGGTATGGATTAGTGTTCGGCGAATTAAGAAAAAGTTAACGGCGCTAACTAATGAGCCTATGACCGGTCGCTTTTCAGCGCAATCATTGTATACTATTTAATTGTTCGTCGGAATGACTACTGTTAGTGGTTAGTTTTAAGTTGATAATGCATGACTGACAAACAAGGAGATTAGGGTGATTCCGCAAAAATAGTGCGGTTTTAAACTCGGCAATAGAGATACGGAGGAATTGAGCGAGATGTTTATCGAACTAGATGGCGAGAAAGCCAAACACTTAACGGCACTAGAATTGAAACAATTCTTAGATCGACTGCCAGATGAATTTTTGAAGCAGGTGGTCATTCAACAAGATGACGTTATTTTTAGGAAAGCAATTTTACAACAAAATGCAGAAATTGAAACCCCAACCTTATTTTTTGAAGAATATTAACTGGATTTTTGTAAGCACTCACTGACTAGCCAAGATGACAAGGACTAGCTAGTGAGTGCTTTATTGTCAAAACACGCTAAAGTCAACCGGCACCAATACTAAGTTTATTGATATTTGACGGCAACAATAATGTTCAAACCAGTAATCAGTTGGCAGAATAGTCATTTGACTCGTTGCCACGATTAGCAGTTTTTTAAGTTAAGGCGTCAAAACACTTTACTAACTAAAAGTAAGTGATATACTAAATTTATTAAATATGAATTAGGAAGTTGACTATCTATGAAAAATAACTTTATCGAATTACAAGCAAACCGGCGGACTATCTACGCATTAGGTAAAACCGTTAATGAATCACATGCAGACCTGGTCACCTTGATTGAAACAGCAATCAAGAATGCCCCTTCAGCTTTTAACAATCAAACGACACGGGCAGTGATCTTATTTAATCAGTATCATGATCAACTTTGGGACATGACTGCTGATCGGTTGAAGTCTGAAGTGCCAACTGAAGCAGCTTATCAAAAAACGTTAACGAAGTTGAATGGGTTCAAGGCGGCTTATGGCACGATTCTATATTTCACTGATACCTCGGTTGTGAAGCAAAACGAAGCTGACTTTCCATTATATGCGGCTAATTTTGCTGATTGGTCTGAACAGGCCCAAGGAAATGCACAATACAGTGTTTGGACGGCTTTAGCTGAAAATGGGATTGGTGCAAATTTACAACATTACAATCCGCTGATTGATGAACAGGTCGCTAAGGCTTACAATATTCCAGCTAATTGGCGGTTACGTGGTCAAATGCCATTTGGGTCGATTGAAGCCCCTGCCGGTGAAAAGGAATTTATGGCGGATGCCAATCGTTTTAAAGTTTTTGAGTAATTAGAGTTTGTTTGGAAAGTCAACTAGTTTATTTAGTTGGCTTTTTTTGATGCTTATAATTGTTTTTAACTGCGTTCATTAGTTTTGTCATTGAACCGTTGCGAAATTTTGTGTATTATTAAATTGTTAATATTTTTTAAAGTCTGCTATATTGGCTAGCAATTGCGACAGGTTGCTTGTTGCAACTCCCAAAATTTAAGTGGTTTGTAAACAAGATGTAAAATAACCGATATATTTTTGTGGCGAAATGTACATACTTTAAGATTATTATAAAGATGATTGAAATATTACATATTTTGTTTTTTCGGAAAGGTGAATGGCGTTTGAAAGTAAAAAAAGGATGGGGGCTCGCGCTCGCAACGCTTGGCATGTTGTTGACAATGGGGACGGCAGCCACTAAGGCGGATGCAGCGGTGCCAGATATTTCAGAGTGGCAAACTCGGCTGAGTGCCACGCAGGTTCGGAGCTTGAAGTCACAAGTTAGTTTTGTCATTAACCGGGTTCAATATGGGGCAGGCTATGAAGATATTACACATCGTAGTAATGAAAGTTTGTATGTGAAGTACGGTGTGCCATTTGGGTCATACGACTTTGCAACCTTTTCAAGTGCTGGTGCTGCCAGAACTGAAGCTCAAAGGTTTTACGCACGGACAAATAAAAATACTCGGTTCTATGTGTTAGATTTTGAAACGAATAATGGCATGGGTAGTGGGACCGCCAATGCCGCCGTCAAAGCTTGGTACGCTGAAATGCGCAAGTTAACGAACAAGAAGTTAATCTTCTATTCGTACCAATCGTTTGCCACGACATACGCCAATGCGGCTCGTGGCGCGTTTGATGCCCAGTGGATCGCCAACTATTCATACCGACCTACCGTCTCATTCTCAATGTGGCAATATACGAGTGCGTACCATTTTAATGGTTTAAAATACAATGGTAAGCCAATTGATTTTGATAATAATTTGGTTGATGGGCATTCTGTGACCGCGTACCATCCAATCAGTTGGTGGACGAATGGCAAGAGTGCCAGAGTGGCAACGCATGCGCCGGCTAAAGCAGTCGCAACATCAAAGCCTGCTGCGACGCCAAAACCAGCTAAGCCAAAGACTTATGCTTACAGTAATTATGCTGCTGGACAGTATGCTTATTTGAATTCTGGTGCCTCTAATTATGAAGATCGGTCAAGAGTGCCTAAATCTGTCAAACGAAATACTTATCGGATTACGGCGGTTCACGCAATGAATCGCAGTCACTCCAAGCAAGCTGTTTATCTGGCTGGTTTGAACAAGTGGGTCTTAGCACAAGATGTCACTGGTTATTGGCGCAATGGTGCGTCAGGTCGGTTTACATTGCGCTTCAATGCCAATATCTATAATGATCAAAATTTAAAGGTTAAGTCGGGTCGCAGAATTGCTAAAGGCGCAACGGTGACTGGTAAGGTCATCAAAGTTGGGCGGTTATACCGTGTTCAACTGAACGGGGGCGGCTATATTACCGCGCAAGTTAAAGAGGCCAATTTTGTCGAAGTGAAGCCAGCCAAGACTTATGCGTATAGCAGTTACAAAGCTGGTCAGTATGCCTATTTAAACTCTGCCGCCACACACTATTACGATCAGGGCAGAGTGCCTAAGAAAGCTAAGCAAAAGACATATCGCATTACGGCGGTTCGTGGCATGAATCGTAGCCATTCAAAACAAGCGGTTTATTTAGCTGGCTTGAACAAGTGGGTCCTTTCTCAAGATGTGACGGGCTACTGGTGGCAAGGCTCTAGAGGGCGCTTCCAGTTACGATTTAACGCTAATATTTATCGGGATAAGAAGTTGAAACAAAAATCAGGTCGCAGAATCGCTAAGAATGCGGTTGTGACCGGTCATATTGTTAAGGTTGGAAAGCTCTATCGGATTCAACTGAATGGTGGCGGTTATATTACCGCTCAAGTTCGAGAAACCAATTATTTGGGTTAATTAAAAGCAGTAACTTGTGTGTCATGACAAGTTACTGCTTTTTTTCTAAAGAAAGCGTCAAACTAGTTTTGTTCGCCAACGCAACTAATTGGGCGTATGCTAGAATAGAAATTAGAACGGTTGTAGAGGGGTGTCAATATGCAAAAACAAGTAACGATTATTGGTAGTGGAATTGTTGGCGCGGTCACAGCTTTTTATCTCAGTGCTGATCCTACGCTCAACGTGACGATTTATGATGAGGGCATTGGTCAAGCCACGAAAAACTCGGCGGGTATTATTTCGCCCTGGTTGTCCAAGCGTCGCAATCAACGTTGGTATGAGTTGGCAAAAGCCGGGGCGGCACTTTATCCAGAAATTGTCCAGACGGTTCAAATGGGGTATTCCGTTTATCAACAGGCTGGGACAATTGTTACGCGGCATGATCCGACTGATTTAGATGCACTGTACAAGCTAGCAACTCAACGTCGCCAAGCAGCCCCTCAAATCGGAGAAATCGAAAAATTGACTGCCACCGAAGTGCAGGAGCGGATTCCGTTATTGACGGCACCGGAACCAGGCGTTTTTATTAGTGGCGGTGCGCGCGTCGACGGTGATAAATTTGCGCATAATTTATTAAAATATGCTGAAAAACGTAATTTAGTGCGGCATAAAGGTAAAGTGACCTTAGGTGATCAGGGGCAACTGTTAACTCAACATGGTCAACAAGCGTATGATACGTTGATTTTGGCAGTCGGTGCTTGGTTGAAACCACTCTTATTGCCGATGGGTATCGTCGCCGACGTTCGTCCACAAAAAGGGCAGCTGATTGAGCTACAATTACCAGAATCTTGGGGTGATGATGTACCCGTATTGATGCCAGAGGGCGAACGCGATTTTATTCCGTTTACCCGTAGTAAGTTAGTGGTTGGTGCCACCCATGAAAATGATATGGGTTACGATCTGCAAGAATCAGCATTGGTGGAAGATGATCTCTTCGCCAGTGGGGTCAAGCTAGACAGTCGTTTGACCAAAGACCAGATCAGTCAGGTCAAAGTCGGCACGCGTGCCTACACACGCGACTTCGCGCCGTTCTTTGGCCCCTTACCAGATAACCCGCACATTTTAGTGGCCAGTGGGCTGGGGTCATCTGGTCTGACGACTGGTCCGATGATTGGAAAGTTATTGGCCGATTACGTGCAAACTGGTCAGCAAACTGATTGGGATCGCTATCAGTTGCCAATTAGCACCTATTTAGACGATGCAGATTAGTGAGCCAGATGTAAGCCTTGTTGTGCCAGCTGATGGGCACCGTGGTTCTGGCTTTCGGGAATCCATTGTGTAATTACAACTTGGCACTGGTCTTGCAAGTGGAGCAACGTTTGTAGTTCAACCGCAAAACTTTTACTGTAGCCTTTGCTAACACTTTCGGCGACGATTTGACTATCAGTATAGAAGAAAACGGCTTGTTCGGGACCATAATGATCTATCAAGTTTTTAAAACCCGCAATTGCGGCTAAAAATTCGGCCGTATGATTGTCCGTCATCGGCAAAATCTGTTTAAATTGTTGTTGGTGGCCGTTGTCGATCAATAAGATTCCAGCGGCACTTTGTTTGGTCGCGGGCTCAGTTGCGGCATCCGTATATAATTGCATTAAAACTCACTCCATTGTGAAAGGAATTTGGTTCTGTGAATAATTCTAAACATACTTTTAAGTATCAACCAAATCTGGCCTCAAGTCTAATCGTTTGGTCTTGGACCTTGCTCATTTTAATGATTGGGATTGTTTGGTGGCTGGAGACTTTGAAGCTTAAGTGGCCACTAGTCTTAATTTTTGGCATCTTCATCGTCTTGTGCGTGGTCCAAATTGGACTGCGGCAAGTCACAATTGATCGCAATCTGATGATTTTCAGCACGGTGCTTAATCGTTCCTGGCTAGTCATTCCACGTGATCAACTAGAATTGATCACAGCGGTAAAAGGTGGGGTACAGGTCCGAATTGATGGGAATGATTACCGTTTCCTGATGCCGAAGAAAAGTCGTAATCAGTTAATTAATTTGGCTCAAAATAACTAATAACCGAACTTTCACGACTAAACCAAAACTATTGTTTTGATTTAGTCGTTTTTTTGGTTGAAAACCGGTATAATTAACTTATCTTGATTAAAGGGGCGGCTATTTGAATGAAAGATATTGAAATTGCACAAAAAGTAACACCAGCACCAATTACCGAAATTGCAGCCAAAGCCGGTTTGTCGGCGGATGAAATTGACCAATATGGGAGTGCAAAGGCGAAGGTCAAATTACCTTTGCCACGCAAGTCGACGAAACGTAAATTAATTTTAGTGACTTCGATCAACCCAACTCCCGCCGGTGAAGGTAAGTCGACAGTGACGATTGGCTTAGGCGATGCGCTGACCAAAATTGGCAAATCAACGATGATTGCGTTGCGTGAACCTTCGTTAGGTCCTGTGATGGGGATGAAAGGTGGCGCGACTGGTGGTGGTTATTCACAAGTGATTCCAATGGAAGATATTAATCTTCATTTTACGGGTGATATGCACGCTTTAACTGCCGCCAACAATACTTTGGCCGCGTTAATCGATAATCATATTCAACAAGGTAACGAATTAGGAATCGATCAACGGCGGATTCAATGGAAACGAACCTTAGACATCAATGATCGGGCATTACGGCGCATTGTCATTGGTTTAGGTGGCCCTACCTCGGGTGTGCCGCGTGAAGATGGGTTTGACATTACGGTTGCTAGTGAATTGATGGCCATTCTTTGCTTGTCTGAAAACATTTCAGACTTGAAGACCCGGATCAATCGGATCGTGATCGGTTATACACACGATCGCCAACCAGTGACCGTTGCGGACTTAAAAGTTGGTGGCGCCATCACTTTGCTTTTGAAAGATGCCTTACGTCCTAATTTAGTGCAAACTTTAGCCCATACCCCAGCGATGGTCCACGGTGGCCCATTTGCCAATATTGCACATGGTTGTAATAGTGTTTTAGCAACCCAAGCTGGCTTGAATTTAGCGGACTACACGGTTACTGAAGCCGGCTTCGGTGCGGACCTTGGTGGTGAAAAGTTCATGGATATCAATGTGCCGGCAGTTGGCCAAGCGCCGGATGCAGTTGTGATTGTGGCGACAATTCGCGCCTTGAAGATGCATGGTGGTGTGGCGCTAGCTGATTTGGGGACTGAAAATGTGGCTGCCTTGCAACAAGGCGCTGCTAATCTTGGTCATCATATTCACGCGATGCAACAATACGGTGTGCCAGTCGTGGTCGCCATCAATGAATTCACGGCAGATACCGAACAGGAGATTCAAGCTGTCAAAGACTACTGTGCTAACTTAGGCGTCGAAGCCGTCTTAGCTGATGTTTGGGGTCAAGGTGGCGCTGGTGCGACTGACTTGGCTAAAGTGGTGGTGAAATTAGCCGATCAGCCGAGCGAGTTTAAGCCACTATATGCAGCGTCAGATTCGATTGAAGCGAAGGTCAATGCTGTCGTCACGAAGATCTATGGTGGCGCTAATGTTGAATATTCTGGCAAGGCCAAGCGTCAGTTGCGGTCGTTTGTCAAATACGGTTGGGACAACTTACCCGTTTGCATGGCGAAAACGCAATACTCACTTAGCGATAATCCAAAATTATTGGGTGCGCCAACTGGGTTCACGATCAAAGTGCGTGAATTTGTGCCAAAATTAGGTGCAGGCTTCATCGTCGCTTTGACAGGAAACGTGCTCACGATGCCAGGACTGCCTAAACATCCAGCAGCATTAGATATGGATATTACAGCTGATGGTAAAATCTCGGGCTTGTTCTAAGCCAATTTAATTGAAATGGTCGACACGTGTATGACGTGTGGGCCATTTTTTCGTTGGTGTCGACGACCATTGATTA
This sequence comes from Lactiplantibacillus nangangensis, assembly GCF_005405065.1. Lineage (GTDB taxonomy): Bacteria > Bacillota > Bacilli > Lactobacillales > Lactobacillaceae > Lactiplantibacillus > Lactiplantibacillus nangangensis. The sequence continues at coordinate 266,578 of NZ_BJDI01000002.1, forward strand.
GGTTAACTTCAATTTAATACGAGTCAATATTATAATCGTGAGATGTCTGGTATAATTGAACAAGTTTAGTGAATTGTGAGGGGAAATTATGTGGATTTATTGGGCGCTAATGTTTGTGTTGGTCGTTATTGACCAAATAATTAAATCAGTCGTTGTGAGCCATATTGCGCTTGGCGCGACTAAAGCTGTAGTACCAGGGTTATTGTCATTAACTAATTTACATAATAATGGCGCGGCTTGGAGTATTTTAGAAGGTAAGCTGGGCTTTTTCTATTTGATTTCAATTGTTGCGTTGGGCGTCATGGTGTACTTGCTGTGGCGGCTGCGGACGCATCGGTTATACGAATTCGGGATTGTCTTGATGATTGCCGGAACACTTGGCAACTTCATCGACCGAATCCGAATCGGGTATGTCGTTGATATGTTCCAATTGGATTTTATTAATTTTCCAATTTTTAATTTTGCCGACACCTGTTTGACCGTTGGCGTGATTTTGATCTTAATCGCAGTTTTACGTGATGATAATCTTGAAAAGTAAGTGATAAAGGAGTCGATTGTTTGGCCGGAGCAACAACAGAACAACAGTTTACCGTGACTGATCAGGCAGGGCGTTTGGACAAGGTGTTAGCCGGCATCCAAACGATTTGGACGCGGTCGCAGTTAGACAAATTGATTAAAACGGACCAAGTTACCGTCAACGGTCAGCTAGTGCCTAGTAAAACTAAAGTTAAGACTGGTGATGTCATCGTGGTGGCAGCGCAGACGGTCCAAACGACAGAATTGGTCCCAGAAAATATTCCATTAGATATTGTGTACGAAGACGATGATGTGATCGTGGTCAATAAGCCTCAGGGGATGGTCGTGCATCCTGCCCCGGGGCATCCAGACCAGACGTTGGTCAACGCGTTGCTTTATCATAGTCCGTTGTCGACGATCAATGGCGAATTTCGACCAGGTATCGTTCATCGTATCGATAAGGATACGTCGGGGCTATTGATGGTCGCCAAGAATGATCACGCGCATCGGTCGTTAGCGGCTCAGCTAAAAGCTAAAACAAACTTGCGCGAATATACGGCGTTAGTCCATGGGGTGATCAAAGAGACCACCGGGACGATCAATGCGCCTTTAGGACGGTCACCAAAGGATCGTAAGAAACAAGCCATTGTCTCAGATGGTCGGCCAGCCGTGACCCATTTCAAAGTCTTGAAACGGTATCAGCACTATACGTTGATTGCCTGTCGATTGGAAACGGGTCGGACGCATCAAATTCGCGTTCATTTACAGTCGATCGGACATCCGTTAGTTGGAGACCCATTGTATGGTCCCAAGAAAACGATTAAGGGTCATGGCCAGTTCCTGCATGCCCGTTTATTAGGTTTTAAGCACCCAGTAACGGGTGAACGATTGACCTTTGAAGCGCCATTACCGCCAATCTTTAAAGCGACCTTGGCAAAGCTTGACAAAACTGATCTGAATCATTAATCTAACAGTAATGAGAATCCTTTAATCCGGCCCAGAGAGACTGAAAGGTAACCTGTTAACAATAACTTTCATCGACGGTCGTGACAGCTTATGTCCGACCGTCTTTCTTTGTAATGGCAAGTAGCTCAAAAAAGGCAACATGAATTTGGGAGGCAGTTATGCGAAAAGAAGTTGTTGATTCGATGGCGATGAAACGGGCTTTGACCCGGATCACCTACGAAATCATTGAACAGAACAAAGGCATTCACGATGTGGCCTTGGTGGGTATCAAAACGCGGGGCGTCTATATTGCCCAACGAATCGGTGAACGTTTACAACAATTGGAAACGGCGACGATTCCGGTGGGTGAATTAGATATTACCGCGTTTCGTGATGATCAACCCGTGAATGCGGTACAGGCACCGATGGCTTATCAGTTGGATTTTGATGTCGCTGGGAAACGGGTCATTTTAGTCGATGATGTGTTATTTACCGGACGGACGATTCGTGCGGCCTTAGATGCTTTAATGGGTGGTGGTCGGCCACAGAGCATTTCACTCGCTGTTTTGGTGGATCGTGGTCATCGTGAGTTGCCAATTCGCGCCGATTTTATCGGTAAAAACATTCCGACTGCCTTACAAGAAACGATTAAAGTTTCAGTGACCGAAGTCGATGGTCATGATGGCATTGAAATTATTAATTAGCTTATTAATTCAAAAGTGAGAAGGGATCGACATGGCAGACCGCTACTTGATTCTTGAAGACGGCAGTGCCTACCTCGGTGAAGGCTTCGGCTCACCAGCGGTTTCTACCGGCGAAATCGTGTTCAATACGAGCATGACTGGTTATCAAGAAATCATTACGAATCAAATCTATCATAATCAAATTATTGCCTTTACCCAGCCAACGATTGGTAGTTATGGGATTAATCATGATAGTTATGAATCGATTTTACCAACAGTTAAAGGCGTGGTGGTACGCGATGTGGCAAGTATTTCGACAAATCGTCAGCGTCGTTGGTCATTGGATCAATATTTAAAACAACAAAACATTCCTGGCATCAGTCACATTGATACGCGGCATTTAGCCAAACAATTGCGTGCAAGTGGTCCGATGAAAGCTAGTATCGTCGATGTGGCGGATGCACATGCTTTTGATCAACTGGGCGCGACTGTGTTGACGAACCAACAAGTGGCCGCGGTCGCAACGCCCAAGCCATTTCCAAATCCGGATACGGGTTTGAATGTGATTGTGATTGATTTTGGCTTGAAACATGGCATTTTGCGGGAACTGAGTAAGCGTTCCTGCAATGTCACGGTGTTACCGTACACGGCGACGACCGAAGAAATCATTAACTTAGATCCGGATGGGGTCGTTTTATCAACTGGACCGGGTAAACCGCAAGATTTGCCGGACAGTGTCTTAACGATGATTCAAAATATTCAAAATCGCGTCCCATTATTTGCGATTGGTCTCGGACATGAATTATTTGCCATGGCCAATGGGGCACAGATTATGAAATTATCACCGGAACATCATGGTGCCAACCATCCGATCCGAGAAGTGATCACTAATCAAATTATTTATGCGTCACAAGGGCAAGGCTATGCTGTGAATCCCGATACAATCGATCGTAATAAGTTGATCACGACGTTTGTGGACCTCATTGATGGCACGATTCAAGGTTTGCGTTACCGCGACTTTCCGGCCTTTTCGGTACAATTTTTCCCAGATGGGGCACCCGGTCCAACTGAGACGCGCGACATTTTTGATGAATTTGTCGAATCCATGCAACAAGCAAGGGGGCCTGTCTGGTGAATAATGCAGTCATTTCAAAAGTTTTAATTATCGGTGCGGGCCATAACGATATTGGTCGGGAAGGTCAGCATGACGCCGCCGTGACCCAGATTGGCAGTGCCATTCGTAAGTTAGGGATTGCGGTAATTTTAGTGGATAATAATCCATTCTCGGTGGCAGCGGAAAACAATTTTGCGGATAAAGTCTATATTGAACCATTAACCGTGGGTGCCATCACCAAAATTATTCAGGCGGAACAGCCAGATGGACTGATGCCATCTTTAGGTGGGATTCAAGGGGTTAACTTGATTCAGGCGTTGATCCGCAATAATGTGTTGAAGAACAATCACTTACGTTTGCTACAGTGGGACGCGGAAATGATCGACCTCGTCGTCAATCCAGCACTCATGAGTAATCGCTTGAAAGATTTATCGCAACCAGTCATTGCCTCGCAGGTCGTTGCTAGTCAAGCTGAAGCCGACCAAGTGGTTCGATCCGTTGGGTTTCCAGTGATTGTTAAGTCAGTTGCGCCCCGAATCGAGGCGAGTCGCCAGCTCTGTGAAGATGAGGCAGACCTTGAACGCGCTTTGTCAAAGGGATTCAAGCTATCAGCAACGAAGCAATGTATTGTGGAACAAAGCATTGTCGGCTACAAAGAGATTGAATTTGTGGGAATTCGTGATCCTAAGGGAACCGCACTACTCGTCGCTGGTATGGAAAACTTCGATCCAGTCGGCATTCATTCCGCGGATTCAATCGTGTTTGCGCCAACCCAAACGATTACGGATCAGGAATATCAACAATTTCGTTCCGCAACGTTGACGATTATGCGGGCACTGCATATTGTTGGTGCTTGCCATGTACAATTTGCGTTGGATCCAACAACGCAAGCTTACTATGTAATTAAAGTCACACCATATTTTGACCGGGCGATGGCGCTGGCGGCACGGGCGACGGGTTATCCTTTGGCGCGAATCGTGGCAAATCTAACCGTGGGTGTGAGCTTACCTGAGATCAAGTTACCAACCGCATTTCGTAAGCAAACGGCCTTGATTGAACCGGTTTTGGATCATATTGTCTGCCGGATTCCAATTTGGCCGTTTAATGTGTTGAAAAAGGTTAGCCATCAATTGGATACGGTCATGGAGTCAACTGGTTCGGTGATCGGGATTGGTCGTTCCACCGAAGAGGCCCTTTTAAAAGGGCTGCGGGCAACCGACGAATCACGTTATCACGTGATTGCCAATCAGCCGCAGCGTTACTCAGAAGGTGAACTGATCCAACGGTTGATCCATCCGCAAGCCGGCCGTATGTTAGTCTTATTGGAAGCCCTCAATCGGGGGTATCAGATCGATGAATTGGCTGAATTGACTAAAATTGATGCTTTCTATTTTTATAAATTAAGTCATATTATCGCGATCGAAAAGGCCTTGCGTGAGCATCCGTTTGATGTCCATGCGTTAGGCCGGGCAAAATACTTTGGTTTTACGGATGAAGATGCAGCCGCCGCTTGGCAATCGACACCGGCTGAAGTGAACCATTTTGCGATTGAAAATGAGATTCAGGCGACGTTTAAAGAGGTCGAGCCAACTGCGGGGGAGTTCACTGAACAGACCAATACTTACTACTCGACTTATGAGTTCGACAACGAAAGTACTCAGTTACCGGGACGACGAGCTGTCGTGATTGGGACTGGGGCCAATCGTATTGGGACGAACCATGCGAACGATTATTTAGTTTCGCAATTACTGTTTTATTTAAAAAAGGCGGATTATCAAACGATTCTAATCAATACTAATCCTAACAGTGTTGCCATGACACCACAGTTGGCAGGTAAGCGGTACATTGAGCCGAAACAAGTTTCAGATGTGTTGACTGTCTTGGCGATTGAAAAGCCGGAAGTGATCTTTACCACGTATCATGATTACCGGTTAGGACAACAATTGACCAAGTTAGGTTATCAAGTAGTGCAGATCAATAACAGTTTGCCACGGGAGCAAATTAAGACGAATGATTCGCCGGCTGTGGAAGTTATTACGGATGGCAGTGAAGTGGCTATTTTCGGCATTAGTGAAATTATTGCGGGGAATAACTTGCGTCCAGATGTTCGTGGGTCGGTAGAAGTCTTTCCAATTCAGGATAAGGCTGAAAATCAAGCCATTGAGGCACTGAGTACCGAAATTAAGCAACGCGTCTTGACCTTTGGGGTGCCAGGCTTGTATACGGTCCGTTTGACGATTGTGGATGAGGAACTGCACTTGGCGACGATTGAACCGATGAGTCTAGCCACGATGGCACTGATCAGCAAAGCCAGTGGCTCAAGCGTGACGCGGCTATTGCTACACGTCAAATTAGGTGAGTCCTTGGACAAAGTCATGTACGATTATCCCGATTTGACGACGCTTGACACGATTTTTGTGCAGGCGAATACTTTTCCGTATAATCAGTTACAAATTTACGATGAGGATGAAGTGACCGGTGAACCTGGTCATGCGACCGGGACCGTAATTGCCCATGGTAAAACGCTCAAAGCTGCATTGGCGGCACTGAATGCGGGTAACGAAAGTACTGATTTTTAAAAATTAAGGTTAGCGCATCTTTAAGAAATTGAGTTGATTTCTTAAAGATGCTTTTTTATTAAGCAAACGTTCGGAAAATCCAAGCCGTGACAGCGATTACAATTATCGTTATAATTTGATTATGTGGTAAATCTATTGCATGGGAGCAAAAAACATGACGAAAACACTTTATTTAATGCGGCACGGTCAGACTTTATTCAATCAGTTACATAAAATTCAAGGGGCTTGTGACTCACCGCTAACGGCGCAAGGGATTGCGGATGCCAAACAAGTTGGTCAAAATTTCCGAGATCATGGGGTGACCTTTGACCATGCCTATTGTTCGACGCAAGAACGGGCGAGTGATACGTTGGAATTGGTGACATCTCAACCTTATCAACGGTTAAAAGGCATTAAGGAATGGACTTTTGGGGTTTTTGAAGGGGAAAGTGAACGGTTGAATCCACAGCCAGATCCAGTCCGGCATTCACATGGTGATTTCTTCTTGCAGTACGGTGGTGAGTCCGATTTGCAAGTACAGGCACGCGTGGTTAAAACATTATCTGAAATCATGGCCAAGCCTGATCATCAGCAAGTTTTAGCGGTTAGCCACGGTGGCGCTTGCTTTATGTTTTTACGGAAGTGGCTGGATTTTGATGAAATTCAACGGCGAGGGATCGTTTTTGATAACTGTGCCGTTTTAAAATTTAGTTATGATCAGGGTCAGTTTACGTTTGAGGACTGCTACCGGTTAACAAAATAATTTTAACTTAGCTAAATTAAAATTATGTAAACTAGATGACAATCGGTTTACATAATTTTTGTCTAAATAGAAGCTTGGGGGTAAACGAATGAGTGAAACGACGATTGCTTGGGAACAAATGGCGAGTTACTTTCCGAATATTCAGCGGTTTAACCCAACCCATGCTCAGATGATACAGGTTAAACAAAGCTTGAGTGCGCCACGACTCCGATTATTAGTGACGAATCGATTTAGTTCGTTGCCGTTGGTGATCACGCATTTGACGGTCGCCGCAACTGTTGGCGGTGAAAAAGCTGTTACTTTGGCTAAGCAGACGACGTTTACAATTTCCGCTGGGCAAGACCAGTGGACCGATTGGGTTAAACTCCCGGTGGTTGCTGGCGACTGGTTAACAATCGAAATTATTTCACCAACGACTAGTCCGCAAACCCTAATGCAGACTTTAGACCAGTCGGTGATAAAGTTAGCGAGTCTGAAGCAAAATAAGTGGTTTGGCGTCGCAGCGGTTGCCGTCCAAACAGCAAGGCCTAAACAGCAATTACTACTCTTTGGTGATTCGTTGACAAATCAAGGTTATTATTCGGCGGCGTTGAGCCAGTTGCTGTGGTCGCAACAGCCTGACCAGTGGGGCGTGATCAATGGTGGCATTTCAGGGAATCGGTTACTGCGGCCAGGTCATTCCACGTCGGTGTGGAGTCCAAGTTTTGGGGCGGCCGGGTTAGCACGATTTTCGACTTTGCTGACTGAACAACCAATTGATCATGTGATTTTCATGGCCGGTATTAACGATTTGCTCCATCCAGGTACTGAGTCACCGATGGCGGAGTTACCAACGGCTGACGCATTATTGGCAGGATTTCGACAAGTTCAACGATTGGCGGATCAGACACAAATTGTCTTGCAGTTTATGACCATTACGCCATTTAAAGGTAGCATGCTGGATAATCATATAGCCTGGACGCCACAAAAGGAAGCCATTCGTCAAACGGTGAATCTGGCTTTACTAGAGAACGCCAATACGATTGACATTGCTAAATTTGTGGCTGAGTCAGCGGATTCTCAGCAGTTGGCCACTGAATTTGATTGTGGTGACCATATTCATTTTTCGCCAGTAGGTGGTCGGCAAGTTGCCAAGTACATTTTAAATCATTGGGCCTAGCAATGATCAAGTTGCTAGCAACAATATTCTGATATAGCAATGAATTCAAAAAGTTGAGCGCCATACTGATACCATCACAATGTCAGTATAGCGCTCAACTTTTTGAATGATCTTTTTCATGAGAACAACAGTTTGAGTGTTAAGTGTGTCACAGTTAGTTTAGTTTTGGCCGCCAAAAGGTCGTTATATCTTGCTTGGACTCAATGTTAAATTGAATGGCGCGCTTGAGCAAGTCAGTTTCAACAGGTTGTTTAGTCTTAACTTGCCACAATTGTTTCGTTGTCTGGTAACCAGCCACATTAATTTCAGCCTGAAAATGGGTCAATGTCGGTTGTTCGAGTGCAATATTGAGATGGTCTTTAGCCACGTTAAACCCGATGATAAAAGTCTCATGGTCCGTGAACATGGGTTGATTCCAGGCAAAACGTGGCTCTGATTGTGGAAAGTTAGTGGTGACCCAGTTGAGCAAAGTAGTTAATTGGGCACGTTGTTCGGCAACGGTAATTTTGGTCATAAAATCATGGAACGCTGTTAGATTGGGAGCTAGTTCTGTGGCCATTTGATCAACGCCTTTCAAATTATTAGTGATAGTGTAGCGAAGATAAGTTAAGACGTCAAAAGAATCGGATTGCATTAGTGCCCACACGGCTAATGCAATCCGATTTATGCGTTGACATGATCTGGTAAGCCCACCGAGATTTACCTAAGATCACGGGAACGTTGCTTTAATGTGTGGCTGGTTGTAAGGCCAATTGCCACTGATGGGTTGGTTGACTTAATCGGGTATAAGGAATCTGTGTCGAATAGACCCGGGTGATGACGGTTCTTGAATTGGCAGGTTGTTCACGCCGTTGTTGGATAAGTTTAGCCATTTTTAACATAGAATCAGGTCCTTTCTCAATTGAATGACTCTAGTTTAAGTTAAAACGGCGCTTGGGACTAGCATGCTTTCATAAACATTAAATAAGAATTTCTTAGAATCACGAGGACTTTCCAGTTTGTGTGACTGATGACTGACGCCATTTAGCACTTAAGCTCAGATAACCGATTAGTGCTAAGGCCGAAATTAAGGCACTGATACGGAGACCAGGAACACGGTATTGTAAGCGAATCGTATTTTTGCCAGCGGTCACTGGGATCGCGGTGAGACCAGTAAAAATGCGCTGCGGTTTGACCGACTGACCATTGACGGTTGCACGCCACCCGTCATCGTAAGGAATGGCAAGATACATCCAAGATCGACTTTGAGTGTTGTTCAGTTGACCAGTCACGACAGTTTGGAAGCCTTTAGCATGATACTGAGGAATAAAACGGCCAGAATACAGCTGTTGAATGACTCGTTGAAAGGCAACTCGATCTAAACTGCCAAAAGCTTGTTTTGCTAAATTAGCTTGTCGTGTTCTAAATGTCACTGTGACGACAGCGCCTTTTTTGAAAGTGCCCAACTCCCATAATAGTGGTGAAGCATTGGCATTAATGACCGGCGTTGCTGCTGCACCATTCACTTGAAAGCTGGAATATTTGGTGGTCCCCACTGGGTCGTTAAAATAGAGTGGTCCGGTGGTGGTGACTTTCAGTTTGAGTGTCTGTTCATAATGATAACGGTCGGCATTCGGTTTAGCCGTCGTGTGTTCAGAGATCAGTTGCGGTGGCATAAAATAACGCTGATTTTGCGGTCGAAGTTGTTGTAGTATAGCTTCCTGATTGACGATGGCCTGATTTTTGACTAGTTTCAAGTCTTTTAGTTGCGATGGAATGGTAAATCCGAGACCTAGATAACTATGATTGAATTCGGTCTGGGCATCACCATCACGGCGTAAGGTAACATTGTATTTAACTCCTAACAGGAGGTCGGTTACAGGTGATAGGCCGACAGAACTGATGCGTCGCACATTGCGACTATAGAGTCCAAGTGACTGCAACATGCTACGGGTCGTCTCGTTCAAGGTGGAGCTGTAGTAATCGATGTCGTGAAAATTGAACAGCATCGGATCATTATAGTTGTCATATTTTTCTTGGTAACCACGATTGATCAGTGTATTAGCGTCGTCGACCCGATAAAGTTGGCCATCAGGATCATTGACGGCGGCCATTTGCTGATATTCGGTCGTGTAAGCTTGTTCGTAGGCTTTTTCATAGCCAAATGGTGTGTTAGCCATACTGAAACTAAAATTTAACCCTAATTCGGTCATCAGGAGGCCAGTCAACAGTCCTTGCTGCAGTCGATGCCGTGTGAAAAACAGTGCGAGGGCAGCTAAACCAATCATCAGCCAGTTCAAGCTCACCATTCGGTCAGACAATTGGTCGGATGACCACCAGCCGAATGTGATTAATGTGCCTAGGATCAATGGTAGGCCGACTTGCCAGCGTTTGGCGATTAGGCGGGGCTGCGCTAACCACCCTTGATAAGCCAATAGAATCAGACAGAAACTAAAGAAGAAAGCATTACGGAACGGAAAGCCAGCCGCTTGTTGAAAAAGGTGCCAAACCGTATTCAACCCTTCAATCCACATACTTAGCAGCATTGCGATCAGTAATCCCGCAGCGTTGAGCTTGCTTCCTCGCGATAATTTGGGATGAACGAAGTAAACCCCAACCAATAGTAGGACGATCGTTGTACTAAAGAGCGTGGGGTCGTGGGTCAAGCGGTTGGCATAATTGTTTGCGCCCAAACCTAGTTGGGAAAATACGGCGTTCCCGAATGTTGGTAGTGGTAGAAAGTTCCGCCAAGAATTATGACTTTTGGCGGTTTGGAGGAGACCAAAAGCGGTCGGGATTAGAATAACTAGGCTGCTTAAAACACTGAGAACGCCGGTGATTAAAAGTCGGCTGAGTTGTTGGCGCCGCTGTTGACACTCTGCTCCAAACGAGCTAGTTTTTAATTCAATCAATTGATAAATTAAATAATAGCTGGTAAATAAGACTGTCATATAGCCTAAATAGAAATCAGTGATAATACTGACCCATAGCCACCAAAAGAAGCGATCAGTTTTGCCAGTCTGTAAGCCCTGATCGAGACCATTTAGAATGAGTGGTAACCAAATCAGGGCATCTAACCACATCAGGTCAAAGTAATTGAGCGCGGCAAAGCCACACAGACTGAAGGCCAGACCAAATAGGGCAGCTGCACGACGTTGTTGGTTGAAATGGCGCTGTAAGTAGGTCGTCATCGTGAAGGCGATTGCCGCCAATTTGGCCATGAGGATGAAAGTGATGCCAGTCAGTAACTTAGCGGCTGGAAAGGTGAGAATCAGCAAGTTGAAGGGACTCATCAAGTAGTAGGCGACCGTGGGGACTAAGCTGCCACCTAGTGACTGTGAGAACGAATACAACTGAAAATTGTGATAAAGCCAAGCGTGGCGGTAGGCCGTAAAAAAAGAGACATATTGGCTACCCATATCACTGATTAAAAAGTTGTGATCGTCAAAAGGGGTGATCTGCTGTTGGATTAGGACTAAACTGACGACGATTAGTGACAAAAGGCTGCTTATTAAAGGCGTCCCCCAGCGTTGTTTAACTGATAACCACAATTTCATTAGCCTCCTTCTGATTGGTTAAGTATAAGCCACGAAAAGCCGTGTTTCCATAGTCAACTTTTATTTTCTTTTTACAAAATAGCGGCTCAATCGGGAATATGCAATAATTTGAGAACCATCGTTAGTTGGCTTTGCTGATTGAAAATTATAAGCGGTAATCCTTTTTTTTTGACAGATATAATCGTTATAATAAAAGTTGTAAGTCATTGAGCAGCTTGATTGATTTGAAATTAGATGACCAAGCCTGACGATACTGGTAAACATGAAATTAGCCAGGGTCAATGAAGATTGACGGGCAAGGGGGAAAGTAAGTATGCAACAACCAAAATTAACAATTATTGTACCTTGTTATAATGAGGAGGCTGTTCTACCGCGATCTTCCGCGGTTTTAGGTGATATTTTAACAGCGATGATTCGCAATCAACAGATTCGGGCGGATAGTCAGGTCCTATTTGTGGATGATGGCAGTACTGATCGGACTTGGGAGCTGATTCAAGCCTTTGAAAAACGAACGTCACTTTTTAGTGGCCTAAAATTCAGTCGCAACTTTGGTCATCAGAATGCCTTGATGGCTGGTATGCAGGTCGCTGGGCACTATTCAGATGCGGTCATTACTATTGATGCCGATTTACAGGACGATCCTGATTTGATTCCGGCCATGGTAGCCGATTTTAAAACTGGTAGTCAAATTGTGTTGGGTGTCCGCAATGATCGATCTAGTGATTCAACTTTTAAACGTTGGACGGCAGAGACCTTTTATGGCCTGATGCGTCGAATTGGGGTGCAATTAGTACCGGACCATGCTGATTTCCGATTGCTCAGTCGTACGGCTGTCACCGCGTTGATGCGGTATCAAGAAACTAATTTGTTTTTGCGCGGCATTATTCCGCAACTAGGCTTGAAAACAAGCAAGTTATATTATCAACGCCAGCCCCGTTTTGCCGGTGAATCCAAGTATCCGCTAAAAAAAATGGTCACTTTTGCCTTAGATGGCATCACGTCATTTTCAATCGCGCCAATTAAAGCCATTATGTCTTTAGGATTGGTCGTAATTGCGGTCAGTGGGTTGATGTTGATTTATGCAGCTGTTCGGTTCGTAACCGGCAACGTGATTAGTGGCTGGACTTCGCTCATGATGAGTTTGTGGTTTCTCGGGGGAATTCAACTCTTAGGATTGAGTATTATCGGTGAATATATTGGTAAGATTTTTGCGGAAGTTAAACACCGGCCACGTTATATTATTGAAACGGATGATTACAGCGCATCCCAACAACCTGTATTGGTTGCGAAACAGCAGCGCCAATGACTCGTCGGTTAAGTCTTATTTTGAATCGGATCGTCGCGGTGGGACTGTGTGCTGCAGTCTTTGTTGCGACCTTTTTGCCGGTTCATTTTTTTGCGGATCAAGATTGGGCTGCTACTAGTGTTCGTCTTAGTTTGACGGTTGCCCTGATTATCATCAGCCTAGGTTTGCGTGCTTGGGTTCAGCACTGGTCGGCGGTAACTTATCGTCGGGTCCTGTGGGGAGTGGGCGCGGTACTGCTAGTGGCCCAATTAGTGGTCGCCATCAGTTGGGTCGATGTGAGTCGCGCCGATGCCTTCTTTGTGCGTAATCAAGCGGTTGCACTAGCCACTGGCAGTCGTCACTGGGATGGTTATTTCGCGGTTTATCCAAATAATGTTTCTGAAACATTGTTCGTTTCCGGCTGGCTGAAACTGGCTTTAAAACTGGGGCTCAATCCGCCTTGGATCTGGTTTAATATTGGTCGCTTTTTATGGCTTGATTTGGGCTTACTAGCCGGCTTAAGCTTAATGCGTCATTGGCGACACTGGCAACCGGGTGCTTTGGGACTGCTAGTTGTTTGGCTATTTGCGGTGCCAATCTATGCTTATGGGTTGTTTGACTATACGGATGTCTGGGTCATGCCACTGGTGGTGATGATGGCAGCTTTGGGAGTTGCTTTTGGGCACTATCAGGGTTGGCGGCGTTGGCTGATTGCGGTTAGTATGTGGGTGCTGTTGGGATTTGGGGTTGTGCTCAAAAGTAATCTAATTGTGTTATGGTTAGCCGCCGTTATGATTGTCGCTGTTGCGGTCGGTGGTCATCGACTCGCGTGGCGGACGGGTTTAAGCTGGCTAGTCGGTTGTGGCGTGACATTGGCCTTATGTTTTGGCGCTTCACAAGCGATTGCCAAGCAAGCCGGTTATCAAAAGGACGCAAATGCTGCTGTGCCAGCCACAAGTTGGATTGCTATGAGTCTGCGGCCACAGTCCAGTGGACAGTATAATTATGAAGACTTTACTGCCGTTCGTGAGGCACCGACCGCGACGGCTAAACGTCAGTTGGCGGCTGGAATGATCAAAACCCGCTTACAACAGTTGGGTTTTGGAGGTTTCTTGGCACATTTAGGTAAAAAGTTTCGGGTCTTTTATGCGACTGGCGATTTTGATAGTTTCAAATTAACGACGCAGTGGCTGAAAGCGCCCAACTGGTTTTTAGTTCATCAACGCGGCTGGCAATTCTGGCTGGTGACGTGGACTCAGTCCGGCTATCTTGTCTTGCTACTGGGAGCGATTAGACAGTTGTGGCGGCATACAGCGTTTCGGCTTAGCAGTGGGTTGTTCAGCTTGACGGTTTTAGGCTTAACGCTCTTTCACGTTGGACTCTGGGAAGTTGAAGCACGGTATGCGTTGCCGTTACTACCCGTATTGATGCTCCTAGGGGTCAGTGGCTGGGTAACATTGCCGACTAGTCAGCTTAACTCGTCATGGCGCTGGCCTTTGAGTGGTGTCGCTTTACTGGTGACCATTTATTCCGGCTGGCAGTTGTGGCAAACGAGTCAGTCTGTGACGCTGACGACAACAATGGTGTTACGTCAAGGTAATGGGACGTATTTTCAGCCAACGTCACGAGTGCTATCGCCCGGTCAGCGAGTGAAGGTCACTTGGCACAGTCCGATTGCGAGTCATCAGTTGCGTTTAGCACCAACTACCCAAACTGGTAAGGTCCGCATACAGTTACAGGCTGATAAACGGGTCATTTGGATAAAAACGGGATCGCCACGGCAGTTAAGGCGATTGACTTATCAACCGACGAAGGCACCACTAACCTTAACGATTCGTAATTTGGGAACGCAGCCTGTGAAATATGCGGCGGTGAAGTCAAATTATGATCAACAGACTGGTCGGATTTTAACGCGGCCACAGTGGTTTTTACAGACGACACTTCGTCAAAATGAGACTACTCGACCATTGCTCAAGCTGGGTACCATTAGTTTGGGTCTGGCTGTGACACTGGCACTCGCTTTACTTAGTTTATGGTTGATTATGACCTAGAAAAAGCCACCTGAAGTTGGGGAAACTTCGGGTGGCTTTTAGTCACTTACTTTGGTAGGATAGTTGTTTGACTTAGTTTAAGCGGTCCGGTGTGAGGATTGCCGGTAGCCAAAGTAGAATTGAACGGCGGCGAGGATCACATTGGCCCAATTGAGAACTTGGAACCAGATGTTCAATGCCGCCACTGGAGTCGCACCATAAAAGGCCCAGAACCCCCAAATGACTGCAACGACATTAATATAGGCAAACGTTTTTTGTAATTGTTGATTGTCCAAATCAAACCACATCCAAATCACGTTGACCACGAACCAAATTGCTAAAATCCAAAAACTCCAAGTGAACATACCTGATTACCTCTAATCAATTAAGTTTTGAAAGGCTGCTACTTGTTCCTTTCAACAGTTATAGAATAAGGCCTTTTGATTGTCTTGCCCACTAGCAAAAGTGTTGGAATTGTTGCTTTTCGAACAGTTATCGAACAGTCTGTACGAAAAACAACATTGGTTTTTAAATTGGTTGTGATACCCTTAAAGATAAGTTGAGTTAAATGGGGAGAAGATTATGGGACAGGATGTTCGAAAGATTAAAACGGAACGGGATATTCAAGCAGCTTTTTTGAGTTTGCTAGATACTAAAGGGTTCCGACACTTAACGGTGGCTGACATTTGTCAGAGTGCTTTAACGAGTCGCTCCACATTTTATGCGCATTATTTGGATAAATATGATCTTCTTGATCAAATGGTTGCCCATTACAGTGCTATTTTTGCTAGTCGCGTGGATCTGCATTTTGAACAAATGATCGCTGGTGAAATTGATCAGATGATCACTGATTTATTGGGCGATATGGCTGAGAATCGACAGGCGATTGCGATTTTATTTAAGGTGCATGAGCCTAATGCCGACCTGCAAGCTAATTTTCGCGCGATGTTATTGAAAAAATGGCAAACATTTATTGTGGCGCAACAGCCTAAAACAGCGGCACCAATTGAATTGATTGCCGCCATGGGGACGACTGTGCAAATGACCTTGATTGAGTGGGAAATTACGCACGGCGAAACGAGTGTTGCCGGGGTTGCGGATGCGGTGAACACGATTCGTGAAGCGGTACTGATGCAAGTCGCTGGCGATGAAAAGTGATTAGTTCGGTCGAACAATATTAAGGTAATCTGAAGAAAAGACACTCAAAGGGGGCATGGCTGATGTCATGCCCCCCTTTGAGTGTCTTTTTAAGCAGAATGATTAATGTTTCCTAGTTGAAATGTGTGCCGCTAATTTTTGATAACACCAAATGATTGGAATGAGTAACCAACCGAGCATGGCAAGCCAAATGCCAATTTGAGTGCTCAGCCTTGGCTGATAGGACAGCTGAAGTGTATTTTTACCCGCTCGTGCTTTGACAATTACGGCACCAAGATTAGTTTGTTTGATTTGGCTGTGTTTTAAGACTTTACCATTCAAGGTGATGGTTGTGCGGTGGTACGCAACGACAGGAACTTGTAAGGCTTTTGCTTGCTGACTGTGCCAATTGAGCTGAAGGATACCAGCAGGTTTCACTTGGTAGTTGTAGTTATGCTGCTTATTAATAATTTGTTGATCGTATAACACGTAGTAAGAAATCATGTCATTAACTTTATCGACTGGAACATAGTCAGGGGTAGTTCTGTCAACGATTTGAATCAAAGTACTTAGGTTGCGCGTATGGAACGCTGGTTGAATATCGACAATCTTTTTGACTTTTTTACCCTGATAGTGGTGACCGATAGCGTGATTTTTACTAGTCTGTAATCCTTTTGCTAGTTTCACAGTAGGATTATTGTACGCTGAGACTGGTTTGGTCACGGCCAGTGTTAACGTGAGGACAGAAGCAACTGCTAAAATTGTGCCAATGTATGAGAGCAACTGTTGTCGATTTCCGACTTTAGTAACTGGTAAGTTTTCGTATAGTTGACCGGCACCCAGTAGTAGTAGTGGAATACCAATTATCGTAAATCGTCTTGGCAACTGCAGGAAGTTTGCAAGCATCGGCCAGCTCTTCTCAATAGCCATCCAAGGTGTCAGACTCGTACCTAAAATGATATATATACTAGCGGTGATTAGCAATAGGCGGACAAAGGTCGAGGTCTGTTTCCAAAAGTAGATCAAGCCACCCAAGCAGAGGTAGAAAATCAAACATAAGATCGCAATAGAAAGTGATTGCGTGAGTTTGTCGCTTGGGACGATTAGATTGGTGACGCCTTGTGCTAAGACTAATTTTGAAGGTGGCAGAATGGTATCGCCCTGAACAAGTTCAAAGTAGGGCAGAATGACATTTAGACTCAAAATCAGTGCGGTCAAAATACTGATTAATAATTTTCCAAGCTGAACTAGTTTATGCTGAGCGTGTCTTAACCCTCGGATGAAAAAAGGTAATAATATTGGCAGGACTAGCAGCATTGTCAATAGTTGTATCTGTGCGAGTAAGGCGATAACAATTCCCAAACGAAGCATGTCTTTGCTTGACCAGTTGCCGTGGTAGAGGGTGACGATTGAGCCAACTAAGAGTGGCACGATTGCCATGGACAGAGCGCGCCAATTAGTCCCAAAAATAAAGCTGTAAATTGAAAATGATGAAAGATAAATGAGACTCAATGTGACTGACAGGTGATGTGTCAGTTTTAATTTTTGAGCGGCGGCATACATCGATATTCCAGCGACGTAAAGAACTAGCATAATAGAGAGTATCTGAAAGCGTATCCAGTTGTGGACGACTAATAGGATTGCGCCAAAGAAGTAAGTGACTAATGGACTATAGACTTGGTCAACCACTCTCCCAGCATGTTGGAAAGAATAGAGATTTAAAAAGCTAAAATTCCAATGTCGAAGTTGCATGGCAGATTCATAGACCCGATTATAGTGAAAATAACTATCCACGCCCATGATGGCGGTTTTATTCAAGATGATTGGTGACAGGATAATAATTGAAGCTATCAAGATCCATATTGATGCGTTAACCCATTTATTTTTTAACATAACCCATGTTTGAACCCTTCTCTTTTTTGTCTGATTCTCTTGATTGTATTAAACTATTCCGGCAATTGTCAACGGCTCAATGACAATCTTAATCATAACTAATCGTATTGACAAATTAAGACACGTGGTCAGTATGGTCAATAAATGTATCAATTGGCTACTTCTGTGGTGGTGGACTGGTTGACTGTCAATGGAGAAAGTGTGCACGGGGTCAACAGCTATTCAAAAATAAAGAGAGCGTAAAACGGACGTTAGCGAATTTCATCTAAGAAAGCTGCCAACGCCCGTTTTATTAACTTGATTAGAGATTATTTATTTTAGCAGGATGAAAGTATTGGTTGCTAGTCATTGCTGGTTGGATAAATTGGTATTTGATTAGCTCACGACGGATGGTGTGGTAATCAAAGTAAATTGGTTTTAAATAAGCGTTAATTGCTGTCACTGACAGGGGAATGTTTTCAGGAACCTCAGCAACAATTCGGGTTAACACGGTCATCAGAGCGGCATGTTTTTGTGGTAATCGTTTTAGCCGAACTGGATCCTGATCAAAATCAAAATAGGTTTTAAGAATTTTAGCAGTTTCATCTTCTGTGAGCAGTTGTGCCTGATTTTGCGTATCGACCGCCGTTGTTGCCTCGTTCGTCACAGGTGCATCTGTGGACGTATTAAAAACCGTTTCGTAAACAGCCAAATAAAACTTGGCTTGCTTTGCTTTCTCACGAAAAGTGAATTTTTGATGGCGAACGGTAGCAGGGGCAACCTGTAATTGTTCGGCTAGGGCTTGATCTTTGATGCCAGTAGCAAAAGCAGTCAATAAATCTTGCTGCTTAACAGTGAGCGTATTATAGCGACTCTTTAAATGCAGTAGTTGAGACTGGTTGCCACCATGAACTATGTCGAGATGATTCTGCAGTTGGTCCAGTGAGGTCTCGCTTGGCCAGGCCGCTTGGCAATAATTGCAGGCAAGACCCTGAGGTGTGGCGTGCCAGCCTTGTTGTAATTCGTTGAGCGTTAATTTAGCTAAATTCATGTGTTGACCTCCTTCATAAACACAACTATTATAACATTGTTTGCTAATATGATAAACATAACGTCGCTTATATGTTTATCATATTAGTAAACAATAATTAAACCGTACTTTCAAAATAAATGTTACGGAATTTGCACTTAGCCATTAACAATCTGTGTAATTAAGTTAGATAATAGAAATGAGACAGTAGCCATAATTGGTTTTTCAGTTTATCTTATGAGCCGTTGGAACAATAGTGATTCATGCGTGATTGGGATAATTTACTTCAGCTATGTCTTCGGTAGGAATCTGATGACTGGAAGCATCCTTAAACAAATCCAGTGCAACTAGTATTAAGGAGGGAAAATTGATGGAATTAGAAAAACTAACTACCGAAATGCGGAATCCAAAGAGTATGGCGTTAGATACCCTGTCAATTCATGATATTTTGGCTTTAATGAACCAAGAAGATCAGCAGGTACCGCAGGCGGTCAAAAAGGCATTACCACAGATTGAAAGCGCTGTCGATACCATTGCGGCGACTTTCAAACGTGGTGGTCGGTTATTTTACTTGGGTGCAGGGACAAGTGGGCGCCTAGGCGTATTAGATGCGGCTGAGTGTGTGCCAACTTTTGGTACGGCACCAAGCATGGTTCAAGGGTTCATCGCTGGTGGGATGCCTGCAATGACGGCGGCCGTTGAAGGCGCTGAAGATTCGGCCAAATTGGGCCAACAGGATTTAAGAAAGGCCAAATTGGCAGCTAGTGACACCGTCGTTGGTATCGCGGCCAGTGGGCGGACCCCATACGTGGTTGGTGGCCTAGATTATGCACAACGAGTTGGCGCGGCGACGATCAGCCTTGCTTGCAATCATCGGGCAACGATTAGTGCCCATGCTCAAGTGGCGATTGAGGTCGAGGTTGGGCCAGAAATTTTAACGGGATCAACGCGACTGAAAGCTGGAACTGCGCAAAAGTTAGTACTCAATATGCTCTCAACCGTTTCAATGATTAGTATCGGTAAGGTTTATCAAAATTTGATGGTTGATGTGCAACCGACTAACGAAAAATTGGTCGAACGAGCCAAGCGAATCATTATGCAGGCGACCGACTGTTCCTTAGCAACGGCAACGACAGCTTTTGATGCCGCTGGTCAGGATGTCAAATTAGCAATTGTAATGGTGTTAACGGATATGAGTCGAGATGAAGCTGCTCAACGGCTGAATACAGTCCATGGATTTGTCCGCAAAGCCGTCAATTAAAAGGAAGTTATGACGCATGGCTGAAGATAAGTATGTTCGAATGGCCCATGCCATTTATGATCATGTGGGTGGGCCGCAGAATATTGTAAAATTGATTCATTGTACGACGCGGGTACGGCTGACGATTCGTGACGAGTCAATCGTGGCTATCGACGATCTGAAAGCTATCGATGGGGTGTTGGGAGTTGTCCAGGAAGATACGCTCCAAATTGTCGTTGGTCCGGGTGCCGTTGACAAAGTGGCAGCGGAAATGCTCAAAGCAGTTGGCGTCGGTTTAGGTGAGCCATTTCCAGCACCGAAAGCAGTTGCACGATCGTCCCAGTCTACGCATCTGACAAATAAGGAAAAGGTTGAGGCTAAAGCTAAACAGGTCCATACGGCTCGGCGGGCGAAAATTAAGCAGTCGTCAATGCGAAAGTTTGCGAGTGCTATTTCGAGTATTTTTGTGCCATTGATTCCTGTGTTTATCGGTGCTGGGCTAATTTCCGGCATTGCAGCCATCCTGTCGAATCTGATGGTGGCAGGCAATATTAGTCACAATTGGACGGACTTTATTAATATTTTGAGAGTCATCAGTAATGGCCTATTCTCCTATTTAGTGATTTATGTCGGCATCAATTCGGCAACCGTTTTTGGTGCTACGGCTGGCCTCGGCGGGGTTATCGGGGCAGTGACACTGTTAACTGGGATTGCCCCAGGGACACCGATTCAGAATAGCTTTAACGGTCAAGCACTATCAGCTGGTCAAGGTGGCATCATTGGCGTCATCTTTGCAGTGTGGGTGTTGTCAATCGTTGAAAAATGGTTACATCAAGTGATGCCAGATGCAATTGACTCGATTTTGACCCCACTAATTACATTGTTTGTCATGGGAGTCTTCACAATTTACTTAGTGATGCCAATTGCCGGCAGCATTTCAACAGGATTGATTAGCGGTATTGAATGGCTCTTGGCCATTGGTGGGGGCTTCTCCGGCTTTATACTGGGGGCGTTCTTCTTACCACTAGTCATGACCGGATTACATCAGCTTTTACTGCCAATTCATGTCGAAATGATTAATAAGCTCGGTTTTACCCCACTCTTACCAATTTTCGCGATGGCGGGGGCCGGTCAAGTTGGGGCAGCGTTTGCGCTTTGGCTTCGTTGTCGAAATAATAAAGAATTAACAAGCTTGATTAAAGGCGCCTTACCAGTTGGCATGCTCGGTATTGGTGAACCGTTAATGTATGGCGTCACGTTACCATTAGGGCGGCCATTTATCACAGCTTGTCTTGGTGGTGGCATTGGCGGGGCGGTCATCGGTGGTTTCGGCCATATTGGTGCGATGACGATTGGGCTGTCTGGGGCTGCCTTAATTCCACTGATTACTGATGGTCATTGGCTTGGATATGTCATTGGACTATTAGCAGCTTATGCGGGTGGCTTCATAGTGACTTATTTCTTTGGTGTTCCTAAGGATGCTATGGTGGCGAAGGATAAAGCTGGCAACTTGAGTTAAAATTAATGACGTTAGATTGACCGTTTTAATGATATCCGTCAGACTAAGGTCAGCAGAAAAAATCCCAACAAGCCGACTCACCATTTAGGTGAAACCGACTTGTTGGGATTTTTTGATGTCGCTTATTTTTTTGGTGTTAATTGTTCGACTAAACTAGCATCGGGTGAAACGTACAAGGTCTTTTGGCCTTCATAGATCACTAACCCTGGCTTGGCGCCGTTGGGTTTTCGGATGCGTTTAACTTGGACGTAATCTACTGGCACGGTGGCTGAATCACGAGCCTTTGAGAAATAGGCTGCTAAATTAGCGGCCTCCGACAGCGTTTGCTCACTTGGTTCTGAGCTGTGAATAATTACATGTGAGCCGGGGATCTTCTGCGTATGCAACCAGTAATCTGTCTTGCGGGCCGTCTTTAAGGTCAATTGATCGTTTTGGCGGTTGTTTTTCCCAACCGAAATCTCTGTCCCGTCACTGGCAAAGAATTGTTGCGGTTGACTCAATTTTCGAGATGCCCGCTGTTTTTTCTTGGCCTTATGCTGTTTCAAGTAACCTTGCTGCGTTAATTCTTCACGAATTTCTGCGATGTCGGCAGGTGCCGCGAGTTCGATTTGGGTTTGGATATTATCCAAATAATCGATTTCGGCTTGGGTCAAGTCGAGCTGTTCACCAACGTAGATGACGGCATTCTTTTGTTTTTGATAACGTGAGAAATACTTTTGCGCGTTACGAGAAGGTGACAGCTGATTAGATAATTGAATCTTTAACGGTGCATTATCATGATAATAATCTGGCAGGGTGATTTCAGTCATCCCACGTTTAACTTCATGCAAATAGGTCGTTAAGATTTCACCCTTCAACCGGAGCTCGTCTGCCTGTTTGGTATTAGCAAGGGTTTGCTGTAGTTTCTTATATTTATTGCGATTCTTTTTCAAATCGTTACGAACGACGCGAACAAGGTTGCCGGCTTGTTGTTGTGATCGTTCCCGCTGCGCTGCGTCTTCGTAATAGAAGTCTAGTAGCTGGCTTAGCGACTCAAACTGGCGTCGCTGTTCGCCAAAACTAGTAAAGGGCCCAGCCGCAAACATCGTCTTGTGATTAGCCAGCGTAATCAAAGTCGGCTGTGGCTGATCAAATTGGGTCAGAAAGGCATGATAATGGCTACTTAAATCACCAGGTTGGTGTAAATCGGCAGCTAATTGGTGGGCACTATCTCGACCTAGGCCTTGGTAGTGCTGTTGCAGTTGCTTAGCTAAGACGTCTTCATTAGGAAACTGCTTTACTAAGGCTTGATAGTCGTTGTTCGTGGTAAACGGATCCAATTTCGTTTGCTTGGGTGGTTCAATATAAGTTGCACCCGGCAATAATAGACGGTACCGGTTTTGGTCGGCGCCGACGTGCTTGATGACGTCTAAAATTTTACCAGTCTGATTGTCGACTAAGATGACATTACTGTGGCGGGCCATAATTTCAATAATTAATGTCAGCGTTTCAGCGTCACCAAGTTCGTTACGGGTCGTGATGGTAAAATGAACGACCCGGTCATTGGCCATTTGCTTGATTTCAGTAATAATCGCGCCTTGCAAGTATTTCCGCATCATCATCGCGAAGTTAGTTGGTACGGCAGGATTAACGTAAGGAATTTTCGTCACTTGAACCCGTGGGTAAGTTGGGTCAGCCGAAAGCAAGACGGGCCAATTTTTACCATTTGCACGTACGGTTAAAATCAGTTCGTTTTGATAGGGCTGATGAATTTTTGAAATTCGTCCACTTACTAAGGTAGTTTTTAGTTCAGTGACCATGGCATGGGTAAATAGACCATCAAAAGACATGTGATCACTCACTTTCATATAATAGAATCATTTTTGACTATCGTTTTGATAGTCAACCTTACCCAGTATACCGTGGGACCGGGCTTGGTGCAAAGGAAGCGGTCGTTGGGTCAAAGAAAAGGTCGTTCTTAGATGACCAAGTGAAAATTGCTAATTTGATTTGGATAAACCTAATGCTATATGCAATAACGAGTTTAACAACATTTTGCCCAAAAACGGGTTTCATCACGGCACCCCTTATTGTATAATACAAGATGGATTGAAACTTTTTTTGGGAGGGTTCTACATGAAATCGAGTTTAGCAGCTTTGGCGGCCACCGCCAAGCAACAAACAGTCGTATTAAAACAAATCACCAAGGCTCAGGGCGTCACAGTTGCCGAATGGCAATTATTAGGCCAGTTATTAGCTGGGTTTAATACACAGGAAAAATTGGCGGCAGAGATGCAGTTAGATACATCGACGTTGAGTCGTCAATTGGCTAGCTTGGTCAAGAAAGGCCAGCTGAGTAAAGAAGCCATTGGCCGGGATCGGCGCCAATTAATCTATACCGTGACCCCGACTGGAGAAGCCGCAGTTTCGGACATCAACCAGGCTTACAACGACTATGAAGCCGCGGTTTTTGATAAATGGCCACAAGATGAACAAAACTTGTTACGGATTTTACTCAATCGGTTGAACAAATCTGTTGATCGGACCTTGGTCAGCTAAGCCACTTTTTGGTAGTTATGACAAGGTGGAGGCAATTTAGGTTTTATGCTATGATAATGAGTATTATTTTAGATGAGAAGTAGGTGTATGTCATGAAGATTGCTGTTGTTACTGACAGCACCAGCTATTTGACACCGCGAGAGGTTGCTGACAACGATATTCATGTTGTGCCGATTCCGGTGATCATAGATGGCAAAGTGTATCAAGAAGGCGTCGATATTACGACCGAAGACTTCTACGCGAATATGCGGACGTTCAAGTCGTTTCCAAGCACATCTCAGCCACCCGTTGGGGAAATGATCGAGTTTTACAACAAGTTGGGTGACGAAGGCTATGACGCCGTAATCAGCATTCACCTTGCAAGTACGATTTCTGGTTTCTACAATAGTCTGGAACAGATGCGAGGACTGGTCACTAAGACCAAGCTCTATCCCTATGACTCACAAATTACGGTGCGTTTAATGGGTTATTTAGCAATTGAAGCGGCACGGATGGCGAAGGCTGGACATTCAGTAGAAGAAATCTTTGCGCGCTTAGATGATTTGAGAGCGACGATGGGTGAATACTTTATCGTGGATGATTTGCAGAACTTAGTCCGCGGAGGGCGTTTGTCGAATGCATCCGCCTTTATCGGCAGTGTCTTGCGCATCAAACCTATTCTAACGTTTAATGAGAAACACGAAATTGTGGCGTTTGAAAAGGTTCGGTCGACTAAGAAAGCCATTGCCCGCGTCGAGCAATTGTTTGCCAAGGCGCAAGCGGAGATAAATTATCCGTTGCGTGCGATTATCGTGCAAGGCAATAACTTGGATGCGGCACAAGCTTGGAAAACGAAACTGCAACAAAAATATCCAGAAATGCCGATCGATATCACTTACTTTGGCCCAGTTATCGGGACCCATTTAGGGGATAAATCGTTGGCGTTGGCTTGGCTAAAAGATATTGATAAGGCGTACTAAAAATGGAATTTACTTTTTCAAAGAGTGCTGCGACCCAAGCCGCGGCCTATGCGTTGCGACAAGCCGTGTTTGTTGAAGAACGTGGGATTGACGCAACAGTCGAGTTTGATGATAAAGACACTGATGACCGGGTGTATGTCGTTGCTTACGAGCAAGCAAACTTGCCGTTGGCGACTTTGCGACTGGAACCACAAGCGGATCACGTGATGCGCTTTGGCCGGGTTTGTACGCGTCAAACTTATCGTGGTCATGGGATTGGTCAGCAGTTGCTGACGGTAGCTGAAGTTTGGTCTGCCAAACATGGTTATACGACTGGTTTAATTCATGGTGAAGTGACAGCGCAAGGGTTTTATGAGCGTTGTGGTTATCAAGTGATTGCTGGGCCTTATGATGAAGATGGGGCGCCAGTCGTGGTCATGACAAAACAGTTTTAGCAATTTTTTGATAGAGGCGTTGCGGCAGTGGTCGTAGCGCCTTTTCATTGGTTTGTTTGTCGTCGATAACATGGTATCATGGAAACAATTTAGAAGGAGTTGAGGATTAGTTGAAAACACGTGGGGAATTGAAACAAGAAGTGAAGGAATTATTCAAAGGTAAGTGGAAGAGTGCCATTTTGCTCTGCATCGTGGTCAGCTTACTATCAATGTTTGGGGTGATGTCACAATACTCTAGCCGAATGAATCATGGCAGTGACACTAGCGCTGATTATTCATGGGTCAAGGAGCTATCTCATTTTAGTGGTCGTGATTTATCGATCATGGCAGGCGTAGTCGTTATCGTCTTGCTCTTACAACTCTTCTTTTATTGTGTGGTTAAAATTTTCATGACCGGGACAATCTATTCAATGTTAGACTGGGTCCGGAATCCACAACGTGAGATCCATGCCGTTAGTGATTCAACGGTCGGGTTCACTAAGCAATATGCTTGGCCAATCGTTTGTTTAGCTATTTTTCAAGCGGCTTTAGTCTTTCTCTGGAGCTTACTATTAGTTGTACCAGGAATCATTAAATCGTTCGCTTACTCGCAAACTTACTTTGTTTATAAGGATATGTTAGCAGCCACGCCGGCGGGCCATGATCGTCCACGTTATCGGGATGCCATCACGCGGAGTCGTCAGCTGATGAAGGGGCACAAGTTCGAATATTTTGTCCTTCAACTTAGTTTTATTGGCTGGGCCATCTTAAGTGGTATCACGTTAGGCATTGGTCAACTATGGCTAACGCCTTATCGTTATGGTGTCTTTGCTAATTATTATGATAATTTAGTCAAGGTCGCAGCAACTGAAAATCAATAAACAATTGCATGGGAAATGTTTTGGTTTAAAATATCAAAACATTTTTATTTTGACATGAATAATAACGGTTGCATCTCCTATTCTGATATCCAAAGTTAAAAAACTATCTTATACTAGCAATTAGGGGGAATTCCTGTATATAGTGTCTTCAAAAAAACATTAATATAAAGAGGCTGAGTTAGACATATGGAAAATGGTATTAAAAAGTATGGTAGGCTTGTAATTGTCATTTTGGGAATGGTAGTGTTAGCATTTCTTTCAACATATCCAGCTTTTGCTGGACATTTTTTTGCAATTAATAATGATGGTGATATTCATCTGGCACGCTTGGAGTCAATCTATCAAGCACTTAAAGCGGGACATCTACCAAGTTTGATCAATTTTATTGGCTTTAGTCATCAGGGGATTGCAGTGAATGCCATGTATCCATGGCCAACTTTAATGATTTTTGTGATTCCGCGGTTCTTATTTCAAAGTCCAATGGCTGGATTAGCAGTGGGTTTTTTTATTATGAATTTGATGGCTATTGTAAACATCTATTTGTTGATGAGGCGATTAAGCAGTAAGTGTTTAATTGTCTGGTTTGGTGTCGTGTTATACCAATTTAACTCCTATCATTTTCAAGTGATGTATACACGAGTTGCAATTGGAGAAGCATTTGGGTACGCATTTTTGCCGCTGATATTTTTAGGACTTTATGAGGTTTGGCTTAAAAAACGTTCTGGAATTTTATGGCTTGGCCTTGGGATGGGGCTGGTTGCTAATTCACATGTATTATCATTAGTGATGTTTACGGTGGTAGTAATTATTGTAGAATTAATACGATTATTCAGAAGAGAATCTTCTTGGCAGGAAGTCTTAGCAATTATTCAGTCTGGAGTGTTAGCTATCTTGTTGTCTGCATACTCGTTATTCAATATTGCAACGTTGATGCTGAGCAATCGAATGGTTTCTCCGGCACCTTCAATAATTCCGCTAGATCCCAATTATGGTTTTACGCGGATGTTAAGCAATACGATTACAGAAACTCCTAATGGTGCGCATATGGGAATTGCGATTGGACTATTGATGTTAGTTTTGTTAGTCAGTCTTTTTTCAGTTCCACAAAGCGATTGGCAATCTTGGTATTTATCTGCGTTAGGTATTTTGGTCATTGCGCAGAACTGGTTACCATGGATAAAAATGACAAATACGTCACTACAATATTTGCAATTTACAATGAGACTCTTGACGATAGTTGCATTATTGTTGACGGTAGGCTGTGTATTATTTTTAAAACAGGTTAATTGGACTTCTGTGCCAATTACAATATTGTTTGGTTTATTTGTTATCACAATTGGTGTAGGAGGGTTGTATCAATATCATCTTCAGAGTAATCAAAACTTCAATTGGGCAAGACACAAAAGCGATGCAAAGCCAGCATTTAATACAACTCCTGAAAAGGCAATATGGCGCCATCTAACAGGTAAGAACTATCAGCAAAATGTCAATCAAATGACAATGGCTGATTATCATTTGAAAAAGACAGGTGCAAAAGGAACGCCTAAAATTACAGCACAAGAGAAAATGGAGCTGAGTGCAACCACTCAGTTGAATAAAACTAGTATTGCTTTTGACGATGCGCAAGCAAAAAAGTTTAAGGAGACATTTGTGACCGATCAGAAGGTTGGGTTTAAATTTCATCATTTCCGAGCTAAACAAGTGAAATTGCCGGTAGTTGGTTACCATAAAGTTAACTATCAAGTGTTCGTCAATCGAAAAAGAGTGGCCTATCAACGGGTAGATGGTCAATTGCGAGCAAAATTACCAGCTGGGACAAGTCAGATTGTGATTTCAGTTGCTAATAACTCACGGCATGCTGGTTTACTTTTCTTTTCTTTATTAATAGGGGGAGCAATGACGGTAGCATTATTTATTAAGCCTAAGCGCCTTTACGAGAGCCCTGGGAAGCATCAGCAGCAGTATAATTAATTGTTTATCAGATGTTTAGATAGACGACAATTATAATTATTTGGCTTAAAATATCACTAATCAGAATATAAAAGCCCTCACGACAAGACTTAAAAAATATGGTAAACTTGCGGAAGCAAGAAAGGAAGTGCGATAGTTAATGCCTGAACAACAGCCGACGCGGATGTCGCGATTAAAAGCGCGACAAGAATCAACGAGTAGTCGTAAGCGATCGAAGGCGCCTAAGACGCCCCAGTCACCAAAATCGCCGAAAACACCTAAATCTCCGAGAAAGAAGCGCCATCTCTCGTTATGGTTATTGGCTTTAATCGTGATTGCGCTTGGAGGAACCGTCGTTTATTTTGTCAAAGCGTCTACGGACCAAGACTTAGTTGAAACGACTAGCACTTCAAGCAGTAGCAGTTCACGTAAAAGTTCATCTTCAAAAAAGAAAAGTCATTCGAAAAAGTCAAAAAGTTCTAGTGATGCTGATGACAGTACCACCGCTGATGTGAGCGACGGAACTGACACCGATACGACGGGCACGGACACGACGGCTTCGACGCCAAGTGCCGCGACCACGACTAGTCATGCGGCTACTACGACGACACAGTCGCATTCAACGACCACTCATAGTAGTGCCGCCGCGGCCTCATCGACGACTGCGCATAGTAGTCAAGCCTCAAGCAGCTCAACGGCAGCTTCGTCATCGAAAGCTAACAGTAGCAGTGCTTCATCAGCGGCCTCAAGTTCGGCCACGGGTGACAATAAAAACTTTAGTACCCGTGAAGATGCCATCAAATATGGTGAATCACATAGTGGCAACTACACCGTCGTCAATGGCGATAAAAACGGGACTTATTATAAAGTGACGACTGAATAAGGCCATGTTTGTTTAAAAATTTCATTCAGCGGGTTTGCTTTTGATTGCTGACCGGGTATGATAGCAGTAAAGCTAAAGAATCGGAGTGGTGGGATTGACTCACAATGTTGAAGTGAAGTATCCAGCAATTTTTCGTGACGAAGGGACCTATTGGGATGTTCGTTTTCCCGATGTGCCAGCCGCACAGACTTTTGGTGCCAGCGTCCAAGTTGCTGCGGATAATGCGGCGAATGCCTTGGCCGTTGCGTTATTTGAACAGGATCCACCGCAAGCTTCCAATCCGCAATTTTGGCGGTTAGCTTCAACTGAATTCGTGGTTTGGATTACGATGGCCAACGTTGAATTCGGTCCGGGTTCCGAGACACCCAAGCCTATGAATTAGCGTTTGATGAGAACGGTTTGCCAGTTGGCAGGCCGTTCTTTCGTTTGAGAAAGGATCGAGGACATGCAAGCACATCCATTAATATTTGATACCAATATCGCCAAAGGAAAACCTGAAAATATTCGCCATCCGCACAATGATTGTCCCTTTTGCGAACCAGCCAACTTGACCGAAGTACTTGCCCAAAGTGATGATCGGATCTGGTTAATGAACAAGTTTCCAACGTTACAAGCGACTTGGCAAACGATCGTCATTGAAACCAGTGATCATCTTGGAGACATTGCGACTTATTCAAAGACGCAAAACCGGGCTATTTTTGCCTTTGCCCTGAAATACTGGCGAGAAACGCTTGCCAGCGGTAAATTTGAGTCAGTTTTGTTGTATAAAAACTTTGGCCCGCATTCTGGAGGCAGCTTACGACATCCGCATATGCAGATCGTCGGCCTTACTGATATTGATGGTTATGCCAATGTGACGCCGGCCAATTTAACCGGTTATCCGATTGTCACCACGCGTGACCTCAGTGTGACGGCTTCCGATCAACCAATTATGGGGTTTGTGGAATTCAATGTTAGCGCCGCTTGGAATGCGGTAGACCAACTCGCGGATGCCGTGCAAAAAGTGGTTCAGTATACCTTGAATGATTACTTTAACGGACGTTGTGATAGTTATAACTTGTTTTTCTATCCCGCCAAAGATCGGGTCGTTTGTAAAATTGAACCATTATTTAACGTTTCACCTTATTACATTGGCTATCGCTTATCGCAAGTCGATACGCCAGAGCGGATGCGTGAAATTGCGGCCGCGGTACGGACTCATTTTAAAGCTTAAAAAGAATCAAGCAGACCGCCTAAAAACAGGTCGTCTGCTTGATTCTTTTGGTTGGTCCCTTGCTTAATCGGTTGGACTAGGTGTCAATTGAGCTTGGATTGCATCAATCAAAGGTTGACGTTGATCAAGGTCATCATCACATTCAAAAAAGGCCCCTAAATTTTGGGCTAGGATATCCTCGCCAGTGTCCATATAGCGACAATCGTAACTGGTGAGTGAATAGTGAGTCGCATCATCCACCCGAGCAACGACACAACCTTGTGCTGCCTTGTGACTATTATCTGTGAATTCAACTGCGTAGACGATACAATCGGTATGCTTATTAGCTTGATAAATTTGAATACTTTTGGCGATATTATTTGCAATATCGGTTAATTTCATTTTCGACACCTCATTGCAAATTATAGCGATAATCGTCAGCTAACGCTAGTCTTAATTGAGCTTGAGAGAGGTTCAATCGTGGTCAATATGGTATGATAACTAATGAATATTTGGGCTAATGAGCCCAGTGTAATAGAGTGGAGGAATGTCACGTGCAAAACTTAATTCCAGGTGATATGCTGGAGGTCAATCAGAAGTTAAAATGGGAACTGGATACCGGGATGACCGCGGATGAGAGCAGTGTGATCCGCGATGCCGTGTTAGCTGGGACGCAATACTTCGTTGACGAAGCCCTTGAAGGCAGTTATTGGACGGTCAAATGGGACGCTAATCAACAAAACATTGATATTTATGGGTTGGATGCAACCGTGGTTGGCGCGATTAAACCAACCGGTGAGAGCTTGGAAGCCGACTTTCGGCAAAACTCACAAGGCCTCTTTATGCGAATTGAAAAAGAAGTCGCGGTCGTCGTTCGTAACAACTAGCTTAGAAGTGAGGTGGCAACGATGTTTAATCAAAATGCAGAACGGTACGCAACCTTTGGCTTGGTCGCTAAATTGCCAAGTGAAGTGATTGATGGGATTTGGGGTGTGATCGATGAAGACTTGCGCGGGGTGGTTAAGCTGCCACGCGTGTTACAGTTTGCCTTGATTGCGCGACACGGTCAGGTCACGGTCGTGTTCGATGATCATCAGGACTCAATCTTTGAGTTCGATTTACCGTTTGATTATCAGCGCAGCTTTCCTGAAACCGTCGCTGTTTTGGATGACGGTCAAAATCAAACGATGATGTTGCTAGCGGAATTAAATGCTTAATAGCCAAACCAAAAGGACTGCCATGACTTAGATGTGAAGTCATGGCAGTCCTTTTGGTTTGTTTACTCAGTGGGCATTACTTGGTAAATAATCGTGTTTAGACATTGTAACGCTTATAATCAAGGCATTCAGAGTTAAGGAAGTGACTTCTAATGTCAAAAACCGCACAGTGCTTAGTTGACCAAGCAACTTATGATTTGGTCGATGGGATGACGATTCAAGAACTAGATCCACAACTACAGGCTGCCATTAAGCAGGCCTATCCAGCAGTCAAGCCCAGTTCATTTATTTGTAGTGAGCATTTAGTTGGGTATCGAATGCAGAAGATGGATCACATGATTGCCAAGGATTATCAGCAAAATCAAAAAATTAACCAGCGTCTGAGTCAAATTATGCAAAAGAATACTTATCAAGTCGTTGATGTGAATCGTGAACTAGAAAACTCGCTGACGGTTGGTCAACGAGTTGCGGATGCCGTGGCTCGTTTTGGCGGGAGCTGGGCCTTCATTATTTCATTTGTCAGTGTCATGTTGCTATGGATGTTGCTCAACGTCTTGCAGTTATTCGGCTTACATTTTGATCCGTACCCATTCATTTTACTGAATCTATTTTTGAGTATGGTCGCAGCCATTCAAGCCCCGCTCATCATGATGAGCCAAAATCGAGCAGCGGAGTATGATCGATTACAAGCTGTCAATGATTTTCGGGTCAATTCGAAATCCGAAGAAGAGATTCGAGTCTTACACAGTAAAGTGGACCATTTGATCCAGCAAGATGAACCCAACATGCTGGAGATTCAAAAAATGCAGACACAGATGCTGGGCGAAATTCAGGCGCAAGTTAATGAACTCCGGCGCTTGCAGCAGGCTCATCGACCTTGACTTATTTGTATTTTAATTCGAGACGACTCATCCAGTAGCCGAGGGCGATACCGACCAGTAGGGCTAGCCCACTAAAAACAATGGTTGCTGCTGTTACGCCGGCATACGAAATACTTTCGGCGGCTTTGGGATTGGGTACGAGAATCAAGATGGTGCTAGCAACCACGATTCCCAAAATAAAGTGATAAACACGTGAATGGAATCGTTGAATTAGATATTCCATCCCTTTTGAAAAGAAGACCATGGCGAGCGCACCGCCTAAGGTAATCGGTAAATAAACGCCCAAGAAATCTAAACGTTTAAAGCCAGTCAGCATTGGCGTAAATAGCCCTAGAATCAGTAGTAGGTTAGATGGACTGAGCCCTGGAACCAAGACGCCTAGCGCAATTAAGACGCCAGCGATGACAAAGCCCCAAAAATTAGCTGGAATCTGGCCAAATAGGTCACTCATAAAGAAGAGCAGTGTGCCACTGATAATCAGGGTGCCAAAGAACCATAAATAGTCAATGGTATCGCGTGGTGTTTGCGCACTGGCGGTTTTGGTGAGGGCCGGCAGGGTACCAATGATTGCGCCGGCAAACCCCCACAAAACGATCACTTGGGCATGCGCTAATAAATATTCCAGTGGCGCGGATAGCAACGCAATGCCAGCGATTCCGCCCAAGCCCACGGGGACAAAATACCAGAAATCGCGTTTAAAATTCTGCCGAAAGTGCGCCATGAAGCCCAGTAATCGTTCGTAAATGCCTAAAATGGCGGCGAGCACTCCGCCAGAGACCCCGGGGAGAATGAAGCCAAGGGCGATAATGACCCCTTTAAAAAAGCGCTTGAGTGGACTGTCAGTTGATTGCGTTTGCATAAGAAAGCTCCTTTGAATTGAATTCGAAATTAAATTAGACTTAACATATCAAATCCGGTCACCGAAAGCAATTGAAATCAATCGAATGCGCAGTTACGAGCGGAATTCAGTTGCTCGTAACTGCTTTTTAGCCTAAAATAAGCTAATATGAAAATAGCTGTTTTTTTATGAAAATAATGATCAAGAAAGTTGAGGACTTATGGAAGATCAACATCTGGCACGAAAACTAAAACGCCGGCATGTTCAGATGATTGCCCTCGGTGGGGCGATTGGAACAGGGTTATTTCTCGGTTCAGGGGCAGCGATTAAGCAAGCTGGGCCCTCAATTTTATTAGCCTATGCCATTGGCGGTCTGTTTTGTTATTTGATGATGCGCGCTTTGGGAGAGCTGCTACTCTCAAACACCAAGCTCCATTCATTTTTGGAATTTATTAATTTATATTTAGGTAAAAAGTTTGAATTCGCAATTGGCTGGACTTACTGGTTATGTTGGATCAGTTTAGCCATGGCTGACTTAACCGCGAGTGGGATTTACATTCGCTATTGGTTCCCTTGGATTCCGCAGTGGGTCACGCCGTTAGTGATTATCTTGATTTTACTGATTTTTAATTTGCTCTCGGTCAGTGCTTTTGGGGAATTGGAATATTGGTTCTCGATGATCAAAGTCGTTGCCATTATTGCATTGATTGTGACGGGGGCCATCTTAATCGGGTCAGCGGCTCACGTTGGCGGTCAAACGGTCTCAATGGGTAACTTGATTCATCATGGGGGCTTTTTCCCGCAAGGCGTGGGTGGTTTTCTAACGTCGTTTTCGTTAGTTATCTTTGCCTTTACGGGGATCGAAATGGTTGGGATTACGGCGGGGGAAGCTGAAAATCCAGAAACTGAGTTACCGCGTGCGATCAATAGCCTGCCAATTCGAATCTCGTTCTTTTATGTCGGTGCATTGTTCGTAATCATGTCGATCTATCCTTGGGATCAAATTACGACGACCCAGTCACCCTTTGTACAAGTTTTTAGTGATATCGGAATCAAGGCGGCGGCTAGTATCATTAACTTTGTCGTCTTGACGGCAGCGTTGTCTGCTTGTAATAGTGCTATTTTCAGTACGAGTCGAACCCTGTTCACGCTGGCGCATGGTCAGAATGCCCCTAAATGGATGGGAAAAGTCAATCGCTACAACGTTCCGGCACGGTCATTGCTGTTTTCTTCGTTGATTTTATTAGTGATCGTTGTCTTAAATTATGTGATTCCAAGTACGGTCTTTACGTTGATTTCGAACGTGGCGACGACCAATTTCATCATTGTGTGGTGTTCGTTGCTCATTTGCCATTATGTGTACAAACGAACGACGGATAGTCGCCAAAATCCGTTCAAATTACCCCTGTTCCCAGCGTCAAATATTGCCACTTTAGTGTTCTTTATTGCTGTGACCGTGATTCTATGTTTTGATGCGGTCAATCGCTGGGCAGTTATTGGTTCCATTGTCTGGTTCGTCGGCTTATTGCTCGTTGAGACCGTGATTCGACGCCATCAAGTTCAAGCATAATTAAAAAAATGCTGCGGTTATTAGCCGTAGCATTTTTAATTTATCTCCGTGGGTGCTTTGAGATGTTGTTCAATCGGTGCCGTGATTTTGAGCAGGACGTCTTGATCGCTGAGGACTACTAAATGGTGGTGACTGAGTAGTTCTGGTGTCAAGGCGGCATGAACGGCGGTTGCGGTTACCCAGCAAGTGTCGGTATCATATGCCGGCGCGTGCAAAAGCTCATAACCATTGCTGGCATCGACATAAACTTGAAAACCGATGCCTAGCCGTGCTTGTAATCGTTTAGCGTAGCGTTGATATAAAGCGCGGTTGGCGTCTGCGTCTTTAGTGGGACCAACGATGCGCGCACCGAGTTGCAGGTTGGGAACGAGTCTCACTTGCATGCCGGTTCCTCCTTTGCTTAAGTCCTATCTAAGTCTATTTTAGCCTAAAATAGGGCCATTTGCAGGGAAGTTCCGTTCAGATTGAAAAATAAACCGGCCAAGACTGAGTCTCAAGCCGGTTTTTTTTTAGATTAAAGTTAATAAAACGAGTCCGGAAAGCCCAGTCAGTGCGGCATACCCGAGCGCTGGTAAAATCGTTTGTCGTAAGATGGCTCCTTCTTGGCCATTCAGTCCGACAACGGAGCTTACTGCAACGATATTGTGAACACAGATCATGTTCCCAGCTGCAGCCCCAATTAATTGCGCTGCGAGGACGACGGGTTCATTTAAGTGGGCATTCGCCGCGATGTCTGCTTGAATCTGTGCGAACGTTAAGGTGGAAACGGTCGTGCTACCAGTGACGAATGAACCGAGTTCGCCTAAGAATGGCGCAATGATGATCCAGATGCCCGCCAAGTATTTGGCGACAAATTTGGCGATGTACATTGGCATACTTGGCAGTTTAGCTGTATTTAGGCCTGAGTTGGTGAACACTTGGACCATGACCAGGGTCACGATCAAAGCCAGTGCGGTGCCACCCATTGAACTGACGACCTTTTTAGCTGTCGGAGCGAGTGGTCGTAAGGTCTTGACTTGGACGAGCAAGCCAATGATAGCCGCCAACGCTAAGATCGTTCCGGGTGAATAGAGTAACTCCCAGTCAGAATTAATTGATTGAAAGCCTAAAATGTGTGACCAAGATAGATTCAGTGTCGTGGTCAACGCCGTTTTAAGTGGCTGCCAGACGCGACTGGCGAGTAACAAGATGACGACTAACAAATATGGAAACCACGCTTTTAACAAGGACATCTGTGAGTTAACCGGTGCTGCTTGGGTCGATTCGGGTGCCACGGTTGCGACTTGCCATGGGGTCTCTCGGGTGCTTGCCGGTAAGAGCCAATGGTAACGGATGCTAACGATGGCAACAATCAAGGTACCAAGTGGTGCTAGGATTGCGATGAATTCATAACCAATGAGCCAAGCACTGATTAAGGCAATGCTACTGTAAACGAGCCCAATCACTAAAGCCCACGGGAGCACGGTTAGCCACTGTTTAAATCGGTCTTTTTTAGGGCCAAAGCCGAGAATCAAGATAAGGATCAAGACGGCCGGCATAAGTGCGCCGACAAATAAATCGAGTTGCGTTACACGGAGACCAATTTGATTTAAGAGACTCGTCTTTTCAGTCACGTTACTCAAGCCAACGGTTAGTGGTGTGCCGACAGCCCCAAATGCGGCCGGGGTGGAGTCGGCAACTAAGGCCATGATCACGGCAGCCATTGGTGAGAAGCCTAATGCAATCAAAAGTGGGGCGGTGACCATGGCAGGGGTCCCAAATCCTGAGACCCCTTCAATCAAGCCACCAAATAGAAAGGCGACTAGGACGGTTTGCAGGCGCATATCGGCAGATAAGGCCTTAAAGCCTTGGTTGATACGGTCGATGGCACCGGTTGCTCGTAAACTGTTTAGCATCAATAACGCGCCAAATAAAATCCAGAGAATCGGCAACGACTTATGCAATGCTTGCAGGACGGATGCTAACAGGACAGTCGGTGAAAGGTGCCAGAACAAGTAGCCAGTAATCATGACGACGATGGCTGAGAGGCTCATCCCGCGGGTGGCTGGTAGATTGAACACCCCGAGTAAGATCAACGGCAAAATAATGGCCGCAAGTGCAACGAAAATCATAAAACAGCCTCCTTAGTTTGAGCGCGATTGTGACGGATGACTAGGCTTGAAGTATTGCTGCCCGTAGATCGTGATAATTGAAAGTAATAATGAGATCAGTAACAGTGGCCAAGCCACAGCATGCAAATAGCTTAATTTTAAAACCGCGGTGCTGGGATTGAAAAATTGCATGAGACTCAAATGTTGCCAACCGCTGACTAGGACTAGTAAGCCAAATAAGCTTAATTGACAAAGTAACCCACCATAAGTTGAAAAACGGTATTTATTAATAATAGCTAGATCTGGGTCATTTTCATCGGCAGTGTAGACGCTCGTGTTAATCGCGGGGTTCTCGTAGCCAACGTACAACGCAATTAGGAGCAATCCAATGATATACAGTGCTGGAATGGTGGTCAGAGCCAATAGATGGCCTAAAATGAGTCCCCACTGGGCTAGTTTCTTTGCTTGTGCACTGACATGGTGACCGAGGCTTGCATATAATGGTTGGCCACCTTCAAAGCCAATCAGGTAGATGACAAAAATGAGATACATCCCATTTTTGCCTAAAACGAAGTAGCCGAAGAAACTGTTGAAGAGGAGCACAAAACTCACCAGAAAGCCACGATTGACGATGCGGAGCTTGTTGGCTGGCATGGCCTTCCAATCGGCAGCCAATTCAAGATTTAATAAAATGATAGCAAGAATGACGAGCCCTAAAACGTAAGGCAGGGCAATGGTCAAACTAATTTTTCGTAATAGCGTCAATAAACCAATCAATGCAAAGAAGACGATAAAGACTAATACTCGCCATAACTTGATTGGTTGTCGCTCAGAACTGGTTTGTTCATGATAAAAGGCCATTGAAAATTGGTTGAGCAGGCGCCCAGCTGGTAGCGCAATTAGGAAAAGCGCACCCAGGATGACGAATGCTAAGCGATAATGGAGGTCAAAAACAAAGTCAGCAACGAAGAGTAACCCTAGTACGCCAAAGATGAGCCAATAGAGGCGTTTTAATTTGAAATCGGTATGGCTGGTCAAATGTAGTTTAATCGTTAAGTAGTAAGGCCAAATGTTCGCTGAAGTGTAGCCAAGGCAGAGGGCACCGATGACGAGCCATGGTAGGCTACTGGTGACACTATAAATCGCGCTGCCAATCACACCCAGCCACAAACATAGTATCAAGTAAGTACTGGATTTTAAATTGAGCCGTTTGGTTGAAAAAATACTGGCAGCTCGCGCCACATAAAAAACAATAATAGCAATTAAGTAGGTTGTGCTGTGGGTCTGTTGGTACTTAAAAAGGATTAACACGTAGGGGAGGACGATCCCGATATTTGCTAAAAAATTTAAAGTCGCAATTGAAAAGTCCAAAGAAGTTTCTCGTAATTTCTGCAATAAATTCACACACCATTCTGTTAGTTTCCTATGGCTAAGTATAGCAATTTACCGGGGCAAAAGCTGTAAAAGTGACTAATTTACTAGGGATGGTTAGCGGACGGATGGCACCTTTAATGAAGAAAGCCTTTACTTAGAACATTTGTTCGGCTATGATTAATTGGCTCGTTACAAAGCTGGCAATGCCACTTCAAAGTATAATATTAGTAACATGTTACTTTAACTAAAACAAAACAACCACAAAAACCAGCCACCAGCTTACGGCTAATCACTCCAAGATTGCAGTCTTTTTTGAACTAATTGACGTAACTTTGACGGGAATTGTTGGCGCCTGACATCCTGACCTAAGAAGAGCAACCAGTCAATGAAGGCCGTTACAGCCGCGGTATCGTTCAAATCAAGATAAGTTTGAAAACGGGCACTTTGCTCGAATGGATCTAAAAATTGCAAATATTGGTCAGGCTGATGCAGTCGCTTGAACTGACTGATTGCATGGGGGCCTAATTGCAACGTAATTGTTGGTTTGGGAGTAGCTTGCTGGAGACGCCGTGCCATCGTTGCTGCATCTAGACGGGTCGGCATTGTTTTAACCGCTTTAATTTGCCTTAGCGGAATCGTTCTAAGCTGGTCGGTTGTGAGGCTGAAACAGACTAATGACCATTTTGCTTGTTGTTGTGCTAAATACTGAACATAAACTATCTCAATTGTGGCATCTACATAGGTAAGTTGTAAGTGACGGTTAATGAGCGCTGCATTGATCAAACGCTTCAGTTGGGGCACTGCTACGTCAGTCAATTCGAGAATATCAGTATTTAACGGATTCGTATTTTCAAAACGCAATAGCTTTTGCAGATCAATCAACGTGTCTTGCTGCGTTTGTGAGGCGATTGCCAGCAATTTTTCGGTCAGCGTTTGCCGGTTTTGCAAAAATGGCAGTTGCTGATTGGTCGTTGCCATAAAGCTGACAAATAGTGCCTTGAGTTCTTCCGTATTGAATTGAACGGCCGGTAAAAGTTGATTGCGCATAACGGTGAAACCACCGTCTGGGCCAACACTAGAAATTAATGGCATGCCCAATTCTTGGATGACGGCTAGATCACGGGCTGCAGTGCTACGAGAAATTTGAAATTCAACCATGAGATCACTAATAGTGAATTGCTGACGATTATTGATATAACGCATTTCAGTATTGATTCGAGTTGTTTTTGACATCATTAATTTCCTAACAGGTTCATTTTTTGAGATGATTAACTTGTATCATAGCATTATTCAATTCAAGGAGGAATCAATTGACAATGACTAATACAAAAATAATAAAGAAATTGGCTTTTACAGTACTTGGACTCGGCACAACTTTGAGTGGGGACTATCAACAACTACCAGCACAGAAAAAAGCTTTTTGGGAACAGGTGACGACTGATGGTCGTTTAGCAGCACTTAAGCAGCAAGCACAAAACAACTTGGAATTTGCTGTAAATGAAGCCATCGATGGGGCCATGCACTTCTATGCTGGTGTTCAAGCAGCCGCTGAAGTGTCAGTTGGGACTGATCAACGGGCAATTCATTTTCCAGCGAGTGAGTATTTGGTGGTCAGTGGACAAGCAAAGTCTGTCCCAGAACTATTCGCCAGTCTGGAAGGCTTAGCTTTTGGTCAAGCACTGCCTAGCTTGACTGATAAGGCTTACGTTGGTGGTCCCAATGCAACGGTGATTACGGCGAAACAAGCAGACGGAGTCACGGGTGAATTGTGGATTCCCGTGGTAACCAAGTAATATCGCATAGTTAACGAATAAACTGCACCGACAGTCGTCAACCCTAATGACGATTGTCGGTGCTTTTTTGAGGCAATTTGGCACTTTTTAGTTATGATAGAGGCGTAAAAGTTAAATAGTTGAACTTTTTGAATTTAATTGTTAACAATTAAATTGTCTAGTAGGGATAAATGATTTATAATAATAATGACAATTGAAGGAGGGCCCCAATTCACCATGCGTAAATTAGAAGACCACTTTTGCTTTTTAATGTATGTCACATCACGTGCAATCCAACGGGCCTATCAGCCAGAGTTAGCTGCACAAGGACTAACTTATCCGCAATATTTAGTGCTAGTTTTATTAGATGAACATCCTGATCTCACGGTAAAAGCCGTGGGTAATTGGCTCGATTTAAGTACCGGCACCGTGACCCCTTTACTCAAACGTATGGATGAGGAAGGCTTAATCACACGGCAACGCAGTCAAGCTGATGAACGACAAGTCAGTGTCAATTTAACCGTTGCTGGTCGCCACAAGCGTGCGGCGGTGAGCGAAGTGCCAGAATTATTGCTAGACCGTGGCAAGCTAAATGATGAAGAATGGCAAACACTCTCACATTTGACCCACAAATTAATGATGAATCTAAAAAATTAAGACTATCTTAACCCCTATGATGTTGCACATTGTAGGGGTTAATTGTTGTTCAGTAACGAGTGACTAAGGTACAGTAAAGACCGGTTTACCAGCTTAAAGACATGACATGCTGGCGAGTGGGTCTGTTAGAATCCCAGTATTTCAGGTTTTAGTGGTTTTCCGTCACGTTTCCGTCACAAAAAATTCACAAAAAAGTCATAATTTTTATTTATGATTGTCCTAATATTTGAACCATGAATGGAGTAATGTTGATATGATTTATGCTCAGATTTTAGCCGGTGGTAAAGGCACTCGTATGGGAAATGTTCCAATGCCCAAACAATTTTTATCCTTGGCTGATAAGCCGATTTTGATTCACACGATTGAAAAGTTTGTGTTAGAAAGTCGCTTTGATGCTATCTTAGTTGTTTGTCCAGCTGACTGGTTGAGTCATACCCAAGATCTCATCAAAAAGTATATCAGTGATGAACGTGTTCACGTGGTTACCGGTGGTTCTGAACGGAACGAAACACTCATGAATGGGATTCATTATATTCACGAAAATTATGGTGAACACGATGACGATGTCGTGGTGACTCACGATGCCGTACGCCCATTTATTACGCAACGCATTATTAACGACAACATTGAAGCTGTGTTGAAGAACCCAGCAGTTGATACGGTAGTTCCTGCCATTGATACGATCGTCCAAGGAACTGAAAACAAGATCGATGATATTCCTGTACGTTCAACGATGTATCAAGGTCAAACACCCCAAAGCTTCAACATTAAGACTTTGGTTAGTTCTTACGAAAGCTTATCAGATGCACAAAAAGAAACACTTTCAGACTCATGCAAGATTGTGCTTTTAGCTGGTCAACCGGTCAAGATGGTTCGTGGTGAAAACTATAACTTCAAAATTACCACCCCTTATGATCTCCGTGTAGCAACTGCTTTAGTGGAAACGAGGTCATAACATGTTAAATCAAGTTTATCGGCTCGTCGCTGCCCGGCAGTTCGAAGTACAAACAGTGGCTGAGACTGTGACTGACAATGATATTGTGGTTCGACCACGCTTCTTATCCGTTTGTCATGCTGATCAACGTTACTTTACCGGTAGTCGACCACAATCAGTATTGCGGAAAAAATTACCGATGGCGTTGATTCATGAAGGTGTCGGTGAAGTGGTCAATGATCCCAAGGGTGAATTTAAGCCCGGTACTTTAGTCACCTTAATTCCCAATACGCCATTTGGCACGGATCCAATCATTAAAGAAAATTATTTACCAACATCAAAATTCCGATCCAGTGGTTATGATGGCTTCATGCAGGAATACGTGGTCATGCATCGTGACCGCGTGATTGCATTGCCAGACGGCTTTGACATGCAAATGGCTGCCTTTATTGAAATGATTTCGGTCGGGGTGCACGGTTTGACCCAATTAGAAGCCGCCATGGATGCCGATAGCAACACGATTGGTATTTGGGGCGATGGTAACTTGGGCTACATCACCGCAACTTTAGTTAAGCAATTCTTCCCTGACAGCAAGCTGATTGTTTTTGGTCGCCATCAATCGAAACTGGACTATTTCTCATTCGCAGATAAAACCTATCTGGTTGATGATATTCCTGCCGACTTGCAGATCAGTCAAGCGGTAGAATGTACCGGTGGCCGCGGGAGCGAAATGGCCATTGCCCAAATCGTTGAACATATTCGTCCAATGGGAACGGCTATTTTGATGGGCGTTTCTGAAGACCCCGTTGGCATCGATACCCGTAACGTCTTAGCCAAGGGGATTACCTTGCGCGGGACCAGTCGGAGTGGTCGGGCTGACTTTGAACGGGCTTTAAAGATTTTGAGTGCTAGTCCAGTCACTCGTGAACGATTACAAAATTTAGTCGGCTTAACTCGTAAAGTTAGCACCATTCAAGATATCATTGATTTCTTCGAAGGGGATCTAACCAATTACTGGGGTAAGGCGGTGATGGAGTGGGACGTCTAAAAACGATTAAGCTAACGTTATTACACGTTAGCTTTAATCTTTTTTATCAGGCTTGTTATCATCTGGGTCGTCGGCAGCCGCAACAAATCACTTTTGCGAGTATGCGGAGTGCCAAACTGACGGACAACTTGCAAGCGCTGTACACTGAATTTGACCGCGCCAACACGTCAAACTTGAAGACACTTTGTTTTCATTATGATCACTCGTTTAAGAGTAAAATTGGCTTTTTATTGGCCTCATTACGGGCGCTGAATGCCATTGCCAAATCGCAGTTGTTCATCGTGGATGATTATTATTTTCCACTATATGCACTTAATAAGCATTCGAAAAATCAGGTTGTCCAACTTTGGCATGCGATTGGCACCTTGAAAAAGTTTGGTCTAAGCTTGCCACACGCTGATCAAAGTGTCATGAAGCCCCATACTAATTATGATTGGGTCTTCATTAACGCTGATGTTGATCGACCGGCTTATGCTAACGCCTTTGAAGTTGACCCTAGTCATATCTTAGCAACTGGTGAACCAATGATGGATCAGTTAATGCGTCAGCGACCAGAGCCACATGCCGGGGCAAAACGGCTCTTGTATTCGCCAACTTATCGGCAAGGGAGCAATGGCGAACAGCGGGTGATTGCTTATGTGAAGTCATTTGTGCAAGCGACACAACAATTGACCGATGATTGGGAAATCTATATCTCACTGCATCCGTATTTGCAATTACCGCAACTCGAGTTACCGGCCAATGTGCATATTTTTCAAGATGCCACGCGTGTCAAAACAATCATGTCGACCATTGACTTATTTGTGACTGATTATTCATCATTATCCTTGAATTTCAGTTATTTTGACCGGCCAATCTTATTATGGACACCTGATTATCAAGATTACCTGAAAACGAGTGGCTTTTACGTCGATTACTATCAGTATCTAGGCGCGCCATATTTCAAGTCGGTGTCTACGTTAATGACTTTTGTCAATCAACAATTGCCGACCTTAGATTTAGGGTATGTTCACACGTTAAAGGCCAAGACTTTTCCGCATCAAGACGGTCGTAATAGTGAACGTGTTTATAAGTTCTTAAAGCAAAAAATAGGCTAATTAATTTAGTAGTAGGGAGCGCTTTAATTTATGTTACAACGATTAAAACGGGTCGCACGTCGAATCCTGTATGGACAGCCACGGAATAACCCGGCTGACGCAACCGTTTTCGATGAAGAAACCGAATCATCGCTAAAATATTTGAATGAACCACGGCTTGACACTGAAGCGGAATCTTTAATTAAGCGTCAGGTCAATCATTTGGAATTTAATAGTTCTTATTTGGTGATTGATGGTCAGGCTTATTTTGAAAACTATCCAGAAAAAGATCCAGAACGAATTATCAAAAGTTTGATTTTAGTCAGTGACCAACAAGGTGAAATTGAAATTCCATTGGTCAACCAGGCTAGCCCAATCGCTAAATTCCCAGCTGCTGGTTATCGTGGGACAATTAATTTTTCAACGATTAGCGATGGCAAACCATTGATTCCTGGCACCTATGAAGTTAAGCTGCAACTGAAGCAATATCTAACCAAGGGTTGGTTGATTCGTCGGACAACCATTGGTCAAATTGCAAATGCCACCGGTGATTTAAATTATACAACGAAGATGACCAGTTACTCGGCGAAGAGTAACAAGTCCTATAGTTTGATTTTCCGTTATAATTTAGCAGCTCAAGCTTTAAATGTGACCTCTTATCAGTTGAGTCAAATTAATCCACTTGATAATGAATTTTCAAGTGATGAAGGCATGGATACTGCCGCAATGCGGGCCATCAAACGGCGGGCATTGAAGCTTTGGTATCACTGGTATTGCTTACAACCAATTCGTAAGAAACAGATTTCATTCGTTTCCGACAGTCGGGTCTCGATTTCCGGGAACTTTGAATTCATTTATCAAGAATTGAAACGGCGCAATACTGATTTCAAGATTTCATTCTATTTAAAGCCTAGCATTAAAGCCAAGAAGTCTTGGAAGGAAGTTCGGACTCTGGCTAAAGCGTTAGCAACCAGTCGTTATGTTATCTTGGATGATTTTTATCCGTTAGTTTATCCCCTACACATCCGTGAAAA
Organism: Lactiplantibacillus nangangensis; assembly: GCF_005405065.1. Lineage (GTDB taxonomy): Bacteria > Bacillota > Bacilli > Lactobacillales > Lactobacillaceae > Lactiplantibacillus > Lactiplantibacillus nangangensis. The sequence goes on from NZ_BJDI01000002.1 coordinate 311,272, forward strand.
CGCCGACTTGATTCAAGTTTGGCATGCGGTGGGGGCGTTTAAGACGTTTGGCTATAGTCGACTTGGGATGCCAGGCGGCCCTAAGCTACAATCGCTTAATCATCGTAATTATACGAAAGCCCTCGTTTCATCGCATAATATTGCTGATAAATATGCGGAAGGTTTCGGTATCGGTGACGATAAGATTGCACCACTTGGGATTCCGCGGACCGATGTTTTCTTCGATGAACCGAAGAAAAAGGCGATTCGGGAACGGCTTGAAGAAGAGCTCCCATTCATTAAGGGTAAGAAGGTCATTTTGTTTGCCCCAACTTTCCGTGGTAACGGACAACAATCGGCTTACTATCCATTTGAAATGTTAAACTTCAAGGAAATTTACGAGGCACTGCATGAGGATTATGTCTTCCTATTGAAGATTCATCCGTTCGTTCAGAATAAACCAACCTTGCCTTATGAATATTCTGATTTCTATTATGACGTTTCAGATTATCGTGAAATTAATGATTTGCTATTAGTGGCTGATCAATTAATTACCGATTATTCGTCAGTTTGTTTCGAATATGCCTTGTTGAAAAGGCCAATGGTCTTCTTTGCACCAGATCTGGCTGACTACATGCAATCACGTAGTTTCTACTTTGACTACTTCGATTTCATTCCAGGAACGTTAGCTGAAAACACACATGACTTGATTGCTCAGTTGGAAAAGCCAACGTTAAATCAAGCCAAGATCGATGGTTTTGTCAATTTCTTCTTTGATGATCTTGACGGTCAAGCTTCTGCCCGCTTCGTCGATGCCTTAGAGAATCATTTTGGTGAAGACGATGTAGATGAAACTGAAGCCACTGATGGCCCATTAGTTGGCGAAGATGGTAAGGTCATCCCAACCTGGGGTAAAAAAGCACCTAAATAAGTTTAAAAATTAAAACCACTTTGACCGGGAGACCGACTTGGAGTGGTTTTTATCATAAGGAGATCAAACAATGTCAGCAACGACCATTCGTGAATTAACACTCGCTGATGTGGCTGAATTACAGGCCATCAGCGTCGAAACATTTAGTGATACTTTTGCCGCTCAAAATACTAAGGAAAATCTTGAGGCCTTTTTACAATCGGCTTACAACGTTCCTAAGCTCACCGCAGAATTACAACAACCTGACTCACATTTTTATTTTATCGAAAGGGATGGTAAAGTCCTTGGCTATCTTAAGCTAAATGTCGGCGCAGACCAATCTGAGAAGATGGGAACTGACAGTTTGGAAGTTGAGCGGATTTATATTCGTCCCGCGTACAAGCATCAAGGCTTAGGCAGTCAATTTATGACTTTTGCGATTGAACAAGCTAAAGCGGCACATAAAACACAGATTTGGTTGGGTGTTTGGGAACATAATGAACCAGCTAAAGCCGTTTATCACAAGTGGGGGTTTGAACGTTTCAGTCAACATGCCTTTGTAATGGGGACTGATCGTCAAACTGACTTTTTAATGAAGAAAAAGCTATAGTCTTAAAAAAGTGCGTAAGCGTTGAAAATCAACGTTTACGCACTTTTTTACCCATTTATCCGATTTCGAAGCCAATACCAACTCGTCCCCAGTCCTGCCAGTATTAAGCTTAAATTGAGTAATAGCCATAAGCCATTAATAATTGGGGAAGTGACGAACAGCCCAATCAAAACCAAGCCGTCTGCCAGGCAACTCCACACTAATAAACTTGTCTGGATTGGTTGCGCCCACCACGGCCAGACCATGTGTAAATTCGGTCGCCAGTAGCTCAGACCAAAAGGAGCCAATGGGGATAAGACACTAACACATAATGCAACCACACTGTTTTGGCTGACCAGTTGATTCCACGCATCTGGCCCCCAGAGGCCATAATGGACGGGCACAGCCACAAGCAGTGCCGGCTGCGTAAAGTACACGACTAGTGGTTGCACAATCATGAGTCCCACTAAAGTCAAGCGTAATTTCTTCACGATAACAATTCCTTCCATGCCACAAGTTTCACTCAGTATAAGTCATGATTTTGTTTGCTAATAGCACGCTGTCATAAAGTTATTGTGAATTTCAGGTAAACCTCCCAACCAGCTGTTTGTCAATCTTAACTTACAAACGATTTAATTTGTTTACTATGCTTTCAACCCCTATTTAGTAGGGTTTGCGGTAGTTCGTGGTTATAATATAGAACAGTTTCAATTAAATGATTTGTACGGACATAGGCTGTAGGGGGAGTATTATGATAATTTTAGGTCGCATCGCCATTACCATATCGAGTTTATTTTATGCTTATTTCTTATTGAATATTTTACTCATCAATCATTATCGAGAACCAACCCAAACTGTACATAAGGGACCACAACCATTTCGATTATATTTAGTCATTCCCGTTTTAAATGAGGCGGGAATTATCACGACCACCATTGACCGTTTATCTCGCGAACTTGCCAAATTGCCCCAGAGTATTGAACCACAAATTATTGCAGTTGATGATAATTCGAGTGATCATAGCCTAGCCAAATTAGCTGCCTCTAAATCACCATATTTACAAATTCTACACCGGGCTGGCAATGATCAGCAGGGTAAAGGTGCAGTGATAAATACAGCAATTCATTACTTGCAACACACCTTAGCGCGGCAGGCGTCACCACAAACGACGATCGTCGGCGTGTTAGATGCTGACGCATTTATGAACGCACATGATTTAACTGAAGTCGTCGCACATTTTGAGGCGGATACTAAAATGGCAATGCTACAAACGGGTGTCAGTATCAATAATCAAACAAATTGGCTGACCCGTATGCAGAACTTTGAATTCATGTGCGTCAATAGCTCTACTCAACAGTTACGTAATCAGCTAGGTCAAGGAATTGCCTCTGGAAACGGCCAGTTTGTACGGTTAGCACTTGCCAATAATAATGTTTGGGGTGATAGCCTGTTAGAGGACTTAGAGTATACGTTACGGACTTGGTTACTAGGCGGTCAGGTCCGCTTTACACATACGATTGTTGTCCAACAAGAAGCAGTTGTAAGCTTGCGACCATTTTTCCATCAGCGGGTTCGCTGGTGTCAAGGTGCGATTCAATGTATGCACTACCTGCCCGCACTTTGGCGATCACGATTCGTCAATAACTTTCAAAAATTTGATACGACTTTTTGGATTATCATGCCGCTGACTGGGTGTATTGTGCCGATCACTAGCTTAGTTGCACTCATTACACTCATTACCAACAGTTTTCAAAATTGGGCGAGCGGCTGGCATCATCTAGCCTTAGCAACGATCATAGTTATTGCTATCTTAAGCTGTGTCATCTTTACAAACTTATTTGAACGAAATACATTGGACGCTAAGCTGACTTTTAATTTTTGGGCGACGCTAAGGGACAGTTTCACTTTTCAAGCTTATTTATTAATCATTGGCCTTACCCCATACGCCGCCATCACTCGACAATTATTGGGACAAAAAGGATGGACTAAAACACGGCATGGCGCAACTCAGTTATATTCAGAATTAAAACGGTCATATTAAGGGGATGAAGCAATGTTTAAACGACGAGTCCTACAGATTGGCCAAACAATTACGCTCGTGATTGCGATTGTACTGATTGGGTGGCTGATGGTAGCGACAGCCGCAAATGGGAAAACTAGTGGCCGACTGCTTAACTTAAGCTTATTGTGGGCCAGCCTCATTTTTGTGGGGATTGTCTCAAGTATCATTTTTTTAACAACTTGGTTGCAGTCTAAAGGGGCGAGTTGGCTAGTTGCAGTCTTTGGTGGTTTAACGCTGTTAAAGATCCCATTACTTTTCATCTTGAAGATTAAGCCTACCTCAGATTTCTGGAATTATCATACTTTGGCAGCCTTTAGTGCTCAAGGACTCACTTGGAAGCAATTATTGATTGATGGGTCGATTGGCAATTATGTCATCTTTCCACATGCCATTAATATTGCGAACTTTTTCAGCTTTGGGGCGGCATTTTGGGGTGATGGGTTTGTCGTTAGTCAACTCATTAACATTGGTTGTACGCTGTTAGACCTATTTTTACTTTATTGGCTCGTTTCACGGTGGTTGACGCGAGCACTCGGTATTGCCGCAGCCTTGATTTTTTATTGGCTACCCGCGTATTGGCTGTACAGCAGTCTATTGAACGGGGCCGAACCTATTTTTCTGACTTGTATCCTAATTGCGATGTTAGCCTTGACCAACTTAGTGAAACCGTTGGAAACGGCTAGTCCTAGCGAGCGCTGGTTAAATTTAGGCTTGGCGATTGTTGCGAGTTTTGTCGCGAACATGGTCCGACCAATTATGTTGGTCTGGTTGATTGCACTCGGTCTCATTGTTTTAGGGGCTTGGCTACAGACTACTACGCGGCCAGAAAAGCGGGTTCTAAAGCAACTGTGGCTCTTTACTGGGGTGATGGCGTTGTTGATGATGACGTCACCAACCATTTATAGCTGGCTGTATGGGTTCAAAGTGGCTCCTAATCAAGTTAGCACTTCCTACAGTCTCGCCACCGGTACGAGTCCTAAGACAACCGGGGCTTATGATGACGCAATCATGGCAAAGGTCACTCACGAGTTAAAAATTCAACCAGTCACCGCTAAAGCTTTTCCAAAAATTACCACCCAAATGCAACAAGCGACACAACAGCATCTCAAAGCGCTCTCGAAAACAGGCCAATGGCGCCCTTTTTTAACTCAGAAAATGCAAAAATTCATGGCTGAGGATTATGGCTATAATTGGATCTTGTATAATCTTGATCCGGCGCAGTCACAGCAACCCGTGATGCAATGGTGGTTATGGAGTCGGGGGTTTTGGAATTGGCTCGCACTGATCTATTTTGAAGCTTTGCTGGGAACCGCGTTCATCAGCGGATTATTAGGTCTGTGGTTATTATTCTTTAAACAGGTGAATTACTTAAATCAGTACTTTTTATATGTAACACTGCTACTAGATGGTTTTACGATTAGTAGCATGTTAGTGGAAGTTCAAGGCCGCTATCATATTATCTTATACTTGCCATTGATTTTGTTAATTATTTGTGGTTGGGTAACACTTAAGTCACAACTGTTCAAGGTGACTCATGACCGCCAGACAAATTAGTGGCTAGTCTCAAAAATAAGGGTTGTAAATCGTTGCAGATTTATAACTCTTATTTTATAGTTTAATAGTAAAGACACTTTACATTTAATCGCAATCACGGTTCATCTTGTTCAACCTTTATTTCTACATAGCAGGAACCGTGCATAAGGGGGCAGCCAGTAATGGCTTTTTTGTTAAATGGACTTATTTTAATTTCTAGTATTTCCTATGGCTATTTTTTAGTCACTGTTTTTTTGGTAAATCACTATCGTGAACCAGTTAAAAAAATCGTGAAAGGGTCAAAACAATATCATTTATATTTGATTATTCCGGTATTGAATGAAGAAACAATCATTAAACAGACCTTGAAACAGTTAACTGCGCAGCTCGCAACGCTACCATCGACGATTGATGCAAAAATCATTGCAGTCGATGATCATTCTGAGGATGGCAGTTTGGCTGTACTGACACGCTTTAAGTCACCATATCTGAAAGTCTTGCATCGTAACGCTGGTCGTCACCAAGGCAAAGGGGCAGTCATCAACACTGCCGTAAGTTATTTACGTCGATATAAAAAATCAGTCGATTCGCATGAGACTGTTATTGGGGTGCTAGATGCTGACGCGCGGATTAGTCAGTCAGCACTCATTGAAGCAGTGGCTCGTTTTGAGACTGAACCAGAAATGGACATGCTCCAAACTGGGGTCAGCATTGATAATCAAACCAATTGGTTAACTAGAATGCAAAATTTTGATTTTATGGGTGTTAATAATGCGACCCAACAGTTACGTAACCGGCTTGGGCAAGGGATTGCTTCCGGAAATGGTCAATTCGTGCGGTTATCATTGGCATTGGAGAATCCGTGGGGCAATAGCTTGTTAGAAGATCTAGAATACACCATTCGGACATGGCTTTTAGGCCAAAAAGTTCAATTTACGCATCAAATTGTCGTTCAACAAGAAGGGGTAACGAGCGTTCGTGCTTTAATCAAGCAACGAGCACGTTGGTCTCAAGGCGCCCTACAGTGCTTAAAATATTTACCAGCATTGTGGCGAACAAAACACGTTAATTTATTTACCAAAGTTGACACCAGTATTTGGATGTTAATGCCAATCACTGGTTGTATCGTACCAGTCACCGGTTTAGTGACCCTTATTGTCTTTATTGAACGTAGTTGGCGCGGTTGGGTCGTTGGGGGACATTTTTTAGTACTCCAAACAATTTTTGCAATTATTTTATTAACTTGTGTCGTCCTGACCCTTGTCTTTCAACGGAACAGCCAAGATGCACAACAACCACAATCATGGTGGCGTTCACTATGGCTTAGTCTTAATTTTCAATTATATTTGTTCATCATCGCTTTGACACCTTATGTTGCCGTCTATCGCCAACTATTCGGGCGGACGGCTTGGGTCAAGACTCAACACGGTGTGCAACCTGAGTTTGCCAAACAAGGGGGACGTACACGTGTTTAAGTGGGGAATAGTGAAATTTGGTCAAGGAATTACTTTAGTTGTCGCAGCATTTTTATTACTGTGGATGTTAGTCGCGGTAGGTCAACTACCGTCATCATATCCATACCCGTGGTGGCAATTTGTCTTGGGTCTTTTACTGTTAATAATCATTGTTGGGTTGATCATTTTAGCCAGTCGATTTTTGGCACACCGTCGGACAATCTGGTTACATGGCACATTTTTAGGCCTTACCTTACTGAAATGGCCATTAATTTGGTTGATACGGATTGTCCCAACTTCTGATTTTTGGAATTATCATGCTTTAGGTAGTTTTAGTGCGCAGGGGGTTAGTTGGCAAGCCATGGCCCAGCGAGGCGATTTAGGGGCCTATCTGTTATTCCCACACGCCATTAACATTGCTAATTTTTGGGGCTTGGGGATGTCATTCTTTGGCACCAATTTTGTAGTGAGCCAAATCATTAATGTCTTGATGACCTGGTTAGACATGTGGTTGCTAGTAATGATCGTCAGTCGCTGGTTACCGCGTTGGGTTGCAATTAGCAGCGCACTAATCTTCGCCGCCATTCCAGCCTATTGGTTATATAGCACTTTACTAAACGGTGCTGAACCGTTATTTTTAACCGCTGTTTTGGTTTCAATATCGGCATTTTTCAAAGCGATTAAGCCTAGTGACACAATGACTAAAGCTGACGTGTGGTTCCAACTTGGCATTGCCTGGGTTGGACTCGTGGTTGCTGATATGATTCGACCAATTATGTCAGTTTTGATAATTGCGTTAATTATTTTGGGTATTGAATTAGCTTTACAACCGGTGCAGTCAATCATTGTTAAACAGACCAAGTTTTGGGAGTTTATTGTGGTCGGAGTCGTTTTGATCACGGCAGTTCCGATGACATACAACTGGCTTTATGGCGTTAACTTTGCACCCAATGCAGTGACCGTCGCGTATGGGACTGCCACTGGGACTGATTTCAAAACCAATGGTGCCTATAATGATAAACGATTATCAAGTGTGTCCAAAACTCTAGAAAAAGCCTCTAACGAGACAGTTGCTTACAAAAAATTACAAACAGAACTGCACCAACAAACACAACAAAACGTCCAGTCACTGACTCAAAAACAAGCTTGGCCGGCATTTTTCTATCTGAAAATGCGAAATCTAATGGCTGAGGATTACGGTTATGATTGGGTTCTGTATAATTTGCAGCATAATCAGCCGATTAATCGATGGTTTTATCAAATTGGTGGCGTGCTAACTGTTCTTTCGACTGGGTATTTGCTTGGATTATTGGCTTGCGCATTAGTTAGTGTTGTATTGGGACTAGTGATGCTGACCAAAAACAGTCGCTTAAATAATTATTTTAGTTATAGTGCATTATTATTTGATGGTTTCGCACTCAGCTCGCTCTTGTTTGAGGTACAGGGGCGCTACCACGTTATTCTATATTTGCCGTTAATACTGCTGATTGCCTGTGGTCTAGCTGCAAAATCAGGTAAGTCTCAGCAAAAAAAATGATCAATTAGTCCGTCATTTTTTCGAATCATTGATTTGTAGTAAATTTTTGATAGACTTGTCTTGGGACATATTTCTCACTTGCCTTTGCTTTTATGCTGGTCTTACAGGAAGGTGCATTTGAGGATGTGTCCTTTTAGTTTACACAAAAAATTGGTGTAGACGGAAAATCCATTAATGCCAAATGCTATAAACCACTTTTTCAAAAAGAACTGAGCTGATCATCGCACAAACTGCGGTCATTATCTTCACCAAATCTTAGCTACAAAGATAAAAAAAGAGAGCAGGGCAGGTTAACGACAATATGTGGGTAGGAACAAGACACTAAGTCGTCAATTTTATGGCTGAATCAAAGTTTGCAAATTAAAAAGTCTGAAGTACCGTTGTGATGGGAAGCTATGGTTTTGCTCTTTCATACCGATATAGTATAGTCACATTTGAGGTGAGAAACAAAATGGCATACGTTGCTGAGAACTGCAAGCTTGCAAAAGTTTTAAATGATTCCCGGTTACTCGTTAAAAATTTTTGCCGTGACCGGGCTAAACCCATCAAACCAGGCTTGATGAGTTTGACGCTGCAACCACCTTACAGCAAATTCCATCTGATCTGCCGCCTCGTTGTCATCGACTACATAATAATTTAGAGGGTAAATTTGCAGTTAATGTCAGCAAAAACTTTCACATCATTTTTGAAGGTTATAATAAAAATAATCAGCTTTCTGTTGAAAAGTCAGAAATCGTGACCGTTCAGATTATACAGATTGAAGACTATCACTAAGGAGTTGACTTTTATGTTACATTGCGACAATAAAATTCGGCAGTATCATACCAGCTCAGCTGCTGACCTCATTAAGGAAACTATGGAATTTTACCAGATCACCCAAGATTGATTTAGCTGACCGATTAGGGGTTAGTCAAAAAAATATATCTGATATTCTCAAACGTAAACGATTTATTAATGAGATACTAGCTTTGAGAATTGAAACTGTGATGGGGATTTCTAGTCAGTTATTGTTAAGCCTAGACGCAAATTTCAAGTTGCATCTTGCCAAAGAAGCTGCTGCGAATGCTGTACCACAAAATAAATCAGATAAATTTCTCAAACGACATGATTGGGTAACAGCCTGATTCTCATCGGTTTTTGTTGCTTATTCAAAAGCAAGAACATATTCTTTTACAAACTGTATCACTACCTGTATCACTACTTTTCTTGTGGCGACACAGTTTTTTTCACAGCAAATTATGTTGCTAACTTTGTCTGATTCTGTTTGTGTCACTAGATTCAGCAGAAAACAAATAATTACTCGAAAAAGACTGCTGCCAATTGCTCCGATAGATAGAAAAATCACCATAACATCTGACATCTGTTGAATTAAAAGTGATTGGATCAGTATTTGACCGAACGGTATAGCTAAGCTCATACTGATTACTGAGCTTCACATATGAACATATGCAGATTACAGACTAGATTTATAGTTATCATTTACAATTAATAATTCTGAGTCTAGTTTGCAATCTGAGTGGTTTTTCGACACAAAATTCTTATCTCATTTTAGATTCATTTTTAGTGATTAATCTCAGTGATTGCGACGCTGATGATAAATTTTATAAGCGAAAAGTAAAAACTGTAGCGTAAACTGCAATCAATCAGAAATTGTTGTTATAGCACAATTAAACATCATAAATTCAGCGGGGGGCTTTTTGAGATATTCTAGTTTACATAATATATATTATACGAAGTAGAAGCTGAGAGAAAAATCCTCCCCCACGACCTAAATTAGACCCCCTGACGTCATTTTCTGTTGTTGTTACGTTTTTGGAATTTTATTTTGTCTCTTTTCATTGTCGCATAATTTTAACTCACAAATTCTTTTAGCAAATTTCGATGTCACTTTATCAGTTAATTAAAAATTCAGATCTATATATTTCAACATAACTCGATATTTGATAGCTGGTTTGATTTACTATTATTTTACATTTGTTGCTATTTTTAATCTTAATTCTATTGTCATTAGACTATCACTTGTGTTGCTATTATCTGAACTGATTCTTAGAATGCGTCTCACAGCACCTTTCTAATGGCTTGTTTTTGGGTATAAATTGTGTTTTAGTTATAGTAACAGATTATAATCAGAAAAGATGTGACCACTGCTATGGCAGCAAATTTTCCCTATGAAAAAAGCTTTTTGCAGCAACTTCAGGCTGATAACAAGCAAGCACAAACGATTACCCAATATCAGCTCACCTTAACGGATTTCTTTACCTATGAACAACATTTTAATCCAACTTATCATGCTAGCGGTTTATTAGCTGACATTAGTGAAAATGATATTAAAGCATATCTCGACATGCTTAGAACGCAGCGCCAATTCAAGACTAGTACTTTAAATAAGAGCTTATCAAATTTAAATGGTTACTTTAGTTTCTTGTTTGCACACCGGACCATTACCAGTTTACCAACATTTACCATTAAAGGTCAGCCGATACCTAGTGAGCAGCCGGTTGATGACTGGCCGGTTCAACTCCCAACATTGTTAGCAAATGAAGATCTACATGTTTACACACGAGCTTTTTTACTATTTACTTGCAAAAGCTTTACTGCTAATGAAATGCTGGCACCGAATTTTTATCAGCAACTTAAGCATCTCACTTTCAGCGCTTACGAACAAGTGTTCTTAGAAAAATTTAAAACATTTTTGCAGCCACTCCAAGCAGACTTAAATACTCAGGATTTATTCTTGAAACAACGCAAGCGCGGTGTCGATCCACACCTTAGCTTAGCCGCACTACACAAGTATTTAGGCGGTGACAGTCAACGAGCTGGCTTACCATTAAAGCCCGTCCTACTACGCCAAAGCTTCGTACTATGGGTCTTACGTGAAAATCGAACAACCCCGTTGACTGAGCTTATGACAAGGTTACGTCTAGATATTGCGAGTTTAGGGTATTACCAAAATTTATTGCGTAAACAAGATCTGCGTCGATTAAAGGCTAGTCAAACTTGACGCATTATTGCAGTTTCTTTACATTAATTTACACACAGGTCACAAGCGTTACAACCCATTTGCAAGTTAGTTAAGCTCCCTATAATTCCTGTACATCGCATGTAAATGCCGTTAAACTAGGTTTATCAAGTTTGAGAGGATGATCTAGATGACATTTTACCGCTGGCTAGAAGCATTTATTGACCAACACGGTCCATATAATTCAGCCGCCTGCTATGCACACGCCGACTTTGATTTTCCCATGACGAGCAACATCACTGAATTATCCGACTATATTACTTACTTAAATACACGTGATTCCGTAAAAAAATCTTTCTATTCGGCATTGGATGCTTATCAAGCTGCTTAAAATAAATCAGGCTCCGCAACTAGTTCAAAAACTGGTTGTGGAGCCTTTTGTCATCCAATATATTAGAAGAGATACATGTAGAGATGTGTTCTATACTTCAAGGACGAAATATAGACTAGTCAGCCGCTTCGTGAGCCTTACCTTTCTCTTCAAGTACTTGTGTCACATTTATAGTAGGTAAAATAAGCGCTGGAAACTGATTTGATGCATTGGTAATATTTGATACTAGGGACCTTACATAAGGATAAAGAATCGCAACAGCATTTTTTTTGATTAAAGTATCAACACCAACTTGATTATGATCTTCATTCTCATGATAGGCAAATTCTCCACTAATACTTGCTGTTACCATAAAAGGCGTTTGCTTGTCCGCCTGCGACCCGACTTGCACATTAACTGTCACTATAATGCTGTCTTGTTCCAGCGTATTCTTAATATTAATTTCTGGATCTAGATTAATATTCTGGCGTGTTCCTTGATATAAGTCATTCTTTTTATAACTTAACTCATTAACTGAATAACTTTTAAATTCTAAAACTGCCATTATACGACACCTCCAACAAATTCTTGAGCTTTAAAAATTGTGGCTTTTGCCCCATCACTAATTGTATAGAAATATTTAGCCGTGTCACTATATTTCGTTTCAGTCAAAACCCTAGTTAATTTATCACTAGTACTCGCAGATGAATCATATGAGGTTAAGAAACCTTGTCGTTCATAGTCTTGTTGTGCTTTTCTAAAAGAGACTTCTTGTGAAAGTGTTTGAATTCGTTTATTAGTCTCAATCTGTGATACTTTAGCATAACTAATACCTAAACGCTCGGCGAAAACGCGTTGACTTAAATGCAAATTTTCTCGTAATTTTCTTATTTCAGCTGGTTGCATGAACCCTTTTCGACTTCTGTAAACATTAAAGGCCCTTCTAAAATTCTCATTTGGATCATTAAAATCCAACCAAAGTTCTCCTTGAGAATCTTTCCAATAATGGTTATGGACTATCAAGTTGGGTATATCTTTAACTTGCATAAGCTCATATTTCCATACTTCTGAATATTCGTCAGTAGTATTTAATTCCTCATTATAAAAAGTTTTTTTTGTCATAATTAGGTTCCTCCCAGAATGCAAAATCAAAATATCCAGTTATTTAAAGGGATAATTTAACGGGTATTCAGCAGGATGTGTTGAAATCCAAAATATTATATTGCCACTTTTAATTTGAAACTTTAGATAGCATTCAGTATTTTCTATGTTCAACCCAAATAGCCAAATGTCCCCTGGAATTATGGGATGATGGTTGTCTGACATTGGCCCTTCAACATAATTGCGCCATGTGATTTTTTGATAAATTTCATCTAAAATCTCATCTAAATCAAGACCTAACGTTACTACAGCCGAATAATTCTTTGCACGATGACTAACTTGCCAATTATTTCTGTTTGATTTTATCAAAGCAACAATCGCTTGGGCTTCTTCCTCTTGAGACATCCAAAACCAACTCACAATCGACTTATTTCATTTACAACAAGTTTATCACAATAAGTTTCCCACGGGAAACTTATTGTTGTTTAAAAAGTGGTTAAACGTCATAAAGCTACTAAACTAATAACGCAAGTTCAGCTGATTTTTCTATGACATTTTGCAATAGCAATATATGAAAGAATGTTTGTTAAACATTACTGATCAAAGAATTAAGCTACCACATTCTATATTCGATTCTCAATGAACTGAGCTGTCACTGCTACGAGTGAACGCTGCGAGTGTCCGTAGCAATACATTTCAATATTTAGCATTATTTTACAAAGGTCCAGGCAAATTACGTCACAGATGACGATTTGCCTGGACCTTTGACCTACTGCCAATGTTCTTTAATAAAACGACTCCTGCCACCTAGTTCCTCAATCTGATAACGAAGCGGGTTACGCCGATAAAAATCCTGATGTTCCGGCTCTGCCGGATAAAATGGCTGAACTGGTTCAATCTTAGTCACAATCGGCGCATCGAAACGCTCACTGGCCGCCAACTTGGCCTTCGAAGTCATCGCGATTTGCCGCTCATTTTCGTTACCAACAAAGATAACCGGTCGATAGCTGTCCCCACGATCTTGAAACTGCCCCATAGCATCAGTCGGATCCGTTTGCTGCCAATAAATTGCCACTAATTCGGCGTAACTGATCACAGCTGGATCATACGTAATTTGAACAGCTTCTGTATGGCCAGTTGTGTGACTCGCTACTTGTGCGTACGTTGGATTTGGTACCGACCCACCAGTGTAACCAGAAACGACTTTCTCAATCCCGGGTAAGTGATCAAAAGGTTTGACCATGCACCAAAAACAGCCGCCAGCAAAAATTGCTGTTGCCATTCAATCATCCCCCTTATTTAAACAGTGCCATATACTGACCATAACCAGCTGCGGTTAAATTAGACACTGGAATAAACTTTAATGCCGCCGAGTTAATACAATACCGTAAACCGCCTTGATCACGTGGTCCATCAGGAAAAACATGACCTAAATGTGACTTGGCTTCTGGACTCAAAACTTCTGTCCGCCGCATGCCGAAACTATGATCCGTTTTTTCAGTCAAGGTTGTTTGATCGATTGGTCGGGTGAAAGACGGCCAACCACAACCAGCGTCATATTTATCCAGTGAACTGAATAGTGGCTCACCACTCACTACGTCCACATAGAGTCCCGCCTGATAAAAATCATCATATTCTCCGGTAAATGGCCGTTCAGTTGCCGCTTCTTGGGTGACTGCATACTGTTCAGCGGTTAGTTTGTGTTTCAGTTCTGACTGATCCATAGTCAAATCATCCTCTCAATATATAAGTTGTGTACAATTAATATCATACACAACTTTAATTCAGACGCAACTATTTTGCTTACAAAAAACTATCTGAGGGTGTCGCTTCGCTCGGCCCTCGTAATCATGATATGAAACGACCGCCTTTCCAGTTATAC
>NZ_BJDI01000003.1 GCF_005405065.1 Lactiplantibacillus nangangensis
GGCTTCAACCACTCAATGAGTTATGCCGGAATGAATTAATGAAACAAACACATATCCATGGCGATGAGACTTCCTATAAGGTATTGCATGAACCGGGAAAATCAGCAACGACCATGTCATACCTTTGGTTAGCTTGTTCAATTCAGGATGCGAAAAAACCTGTTGTTTATTTTAAGTACGATCCGCACCGTAGTGGTGCGGTCGCACAGAAATTGTACAACAGTTATACTGGCAGTCTGCAATGTGACGGCTATCAAGCATATGGAACCTTGCCTGGAACAATCCAACGTTCAGGATGTTGGGCACATGTTCGCCGAAAATTCATCGAAACAGGGCCGACACCAAATAAAGTCGTGGGCAAAGCCAACGTAGCACTGGATATGATTAACAAGTTATTCAAAATCGAACAGGACCTTAAGACAAAATCATTCCAGGAACGGCTTAAAATTAGGCAAAGTGAAAGTAAACCAATCGTGGATGAATTCTTCGATTGGCTCAATAAGACGCCCGTAATAGAAAAGTCGGGACTTGGTAAAGCTGTTAGATACGCTCTCGGGCAACAAACGTACTTGATGCATTTCTTGGAAGATCCAGAAATTGAGTTAAGTAATAATACAGCCGAAAGACATATCAAAATAGCAGTTATGGGACGTAAAAACTGGCTGTTCAGTACTAGCCAAGCTGGTGCCCACGCCAACACTTTGTTTTTAAGCCTAATTGAAACTGCAAAAATGAATGGGCTAAACCCTTCTAAATATATCGAGTACCTCCTAGAAAATATTCCTCAGTTACCCATGGTTGATTATCAGGAACAACTGAAGGCTTATTTGCCATGGACCGAACAGGTACAGACAAATTGTATTAAATAAATTGACGCCCCCTTTAGTCACAGAATACGTGACCAGAGGGGGCGTTTCAATACGTCATCTTATTTACTGCTTACAAAAAATATCGTGATGAGAACCAGCGCGGCCCTAAGGCTGATACTGGTTCTTTTAAGCTAAAAAAGGGCAGAATTAAATAATTGGACCGTTCCAATTAACAAAAAGGTTGATTTTTAAAAATAAGCTGTTAAGATAGAACTTGTAAACGATGTCAGTTACAGACAGACAATAATCAAAAGCAAATTAAGGAGTGTTTTGAATATGGCTACAGATTACTCATCACCAGCATATTTGCAAGAAGTTGACAAGTATTGGCGGGCTGCGAACTACCTATCCGTTGGTCAACTTTATTTAAAAGCTAATCCATTATTACAACAACCATTAAAAGCAAGTGACGTTAAAGTCCATCCAATCGGCCATTGGGGCACGATTGCTGGTCAAAACTTTATTTATGCCCATTTAAACCGGGTCATTAATAAATATAATTTAAAGATGTTCTACGTTGAAGGTCCTGGTCATGGTGGCCAAGTCATGGTTTCTAACTCATACTTGGACGGTACCTACACTGATATTTATCCTGAAATTACGCAGGATAAAGCTGGGATGCAGAAATTGTTCAAACAATTCTCATTCCCTGGTGGCGTGGCTTCACATGCTGCCCCTGAAACACCAGGTTCAATCCACGAAGGTGGCGAACTTGGTTATTCGATCTCACATGGTACTGGTGCGATCTTGGATAACCCAGATGAAATTGCTGCCGTTGTCGTTGGTGATGGGGAATCCGAAACTGGCCCATTAGCAACGTCATGGCAATCGACTAAATTCATCAACCCAATCAACGACGGGGCCGTTTTACCAATCTTAAACTTGAACGGGTTTAAGATTTCTAACCCAACGATCTTTGGTCGGACTTCTGATGAAAAGATTGCGAAATACTTTGAAAGTATGAACTGGGAACCAATCTTTGTGACTGGTGACGATCCTGAAAAAGTTCATCCACTTTTAGCTAAAGCGATGGATGAAGCGATTGAAAAGATCAAGGCCATCCAAAAGAATGCTCGTGAAAACAATGATCCTAGTTTGCCAACTTGGCCAATGATCGTCTTCCGTGCGCCTAAAGGCTGGACTGGTCCAAAGTCATGGGATGGCGAAAAGATTGAAGGCTCGTTCCGGGCCCATCAAATTCCAATTCCTGTTGACCAAACTGACATGGAACATGCCGATGCCTTAGTTGACTGGTTGGAATCATACAAGCCAGAAGAACTTTTCAATGATGACGGGACTTTGAAGGATGATATCAAAGCGATTATCCCAACTGGTCAAAGTCGAATGGCTGCTAACCCAATCACGAACGGTGGGGTTGATCCAAAGGCCTTGAACTTACCTAACTTCCGCGATTACGCTGTGGATACTTCCAAGCGTGGCGAAGATGTTAAGCAAGATATGATTGTTTGGTCAGACTATCTCCGTGATGTCATTAAAAAGAACCCAGATAACTTCCGGTTATTTGGTCCTGATGAAACGATGTCAAACCGGCTCTATGGGATTTTCGAAGCGACTAACCGTCAATGGTTGGAAGATATTCATCCAGATAGTGATCAATTCGAAGCCCCAGCTGGCCGAGTTTTGGATGCTCAGTTATCTGAACATCAAGCTGAAGGTTGGCTTGAAGGCTACGTTCTGACTGGTCGGCATGGTCTGTTTGCAAGTTATGAAGCGTTCTTACGCGTCGTGGATTCAATGTTGACACAACACTTCAAGTGGTTACGGAAAGCCAACGAACTCGATTGGCGTAACAAGTATCCATCATTGAATATTATTGCGGCTTCAACCGTTTTCCAGCAAGACCATAACGGTTATACCCACCAAGATCCTGGTGCCTTGACCCATTTGGCTGAAAAGAAGCCTGAATATATTCGTGAATATTTGCCAGCCGATGCCAACACCTTGTTAGCCGTTGGTGATGTGATTTTCCGGAGTCAAGAAAAGATTAACTATGTGGTTACGTCTAAGCACCCACGTCAACAATGGTTCAGCATTGAAGAAGCTAAACAATTAGTTGATAACGGCTTGGGTATCGTTGATTGGGCAAGCACTGATCAAGGTAGCGAACCAGATATCGTCTTTGCTTCAGCCGGGACGGAACCAACTTTGGAAGCGTTAGCCGCAATTCAATTGTTGCATGACAGCTTCCCTGACATGAAGATTCGCTTTGTCAACGTGGTCGATCTATTGAAGTTACGCAGTCCTAAGAAGGACCCACGTGGCTTATCTGATGAAGAATTCGACCATTACTTCACGAAGAACAAGCCAGTTGTCTTTGCTTTCCATGGCTATGAAGATTTGGTTCGTGATATCTTCTTTGACCGTCACAACCATAACTTACATGTGCATGGCTATCGTGAAAATGGGGACATTACGACCCCATTCGATGTTCGGGTCATGAACCAAATGGACCGCTTCGACTTGGCAAAAGCAGCGATTGCGGCACAACCAGCAATGGAAGATACCGGTGCAGCCTTTGTTCAAGACATGGATAACATGTTAGCTAAGCATAATGCTTACATTCGTGATGCTGGGACCGACTTGCCAGAAGTTAACGACTGGCAATGGAAAGGCTTGAAATAAGCTTTAGGTCAATTTAATTAAGTTAATTTAACTGCGATCAATTCGATGAAGTGTGCCTGTCGAATGATCGCAGTTTTTTTGATGATTGAAGTATGCGTATTGGTTGAGATGACAGTTTGTAACGTTGGATTGAGTTGTATTTAATCACTATTTGTGATACCCTGACAAAAGTTGAATAAAACTAAAAAGAATTGAAACGGCCAACGTCAAATCGGCCCCGGTGTATAGCGAGCTAAGGATAGTGAGAGCTTAGTCGACCGTCCGATTTGGATAACCCCGTTTTTGTTGCTAGCTGAAAAATTGTAGTAGGCTAAGCCGTAACCGACACGTTATCAAGCGGAACGTCTATTTGGACGTTATTTAAAGTTGGTTTTGAAATAAAAACAATTTGGGTGGTACCGCGGAAAGAGCTTTCGTCCCTAGTGATTAGGGAGGTAGGCTCTTTTTTAGTTGTCACAGGAGGAGAATAGGAATGACCGAAGTTTTAGTTAAAGAATTATTTAGTGATCAGCATTTTGCTGAAGATGAAGAAGTTGTTTTACACGGCTGGGTAAAAACCGTCCGGGGTTCTAAGCGCGTTGGGTTTATCGAATTAAGCGATGGGTCGACCCTCAAACACGCTCAAATCGTTATGACGAGTGACTTGGCTGGCTATGATGAGTTAAAGAAGTTGCCATTGAGCACGACTATCAAGGTTACTGGGACCGTTGCATATACGCCAACGGCTAAGCAACCTTTGGAAATTCATGCAACCGCAATCGAAGTTGAAGGGGCGTCAGATAACGACTATCCTTTACAAAAGAAGAAGCATACGTATGAATATTTACGGACGATGGCCCACTTACGGCCACGGACGGATACGTTCTATTCAGTTTTCCGGATTCGTTCTTTAGCTGCATTTGCCATTCATCAATATTTACAAGAACACGGTTTTACTTACGTGAACACGCCAATTATTACGAGTAGTGATAGCGAAGGGGCCGGGGAGATGTTCCGGGTCACGACGCTAGACATGAACAACTTACCAAAGACGGCGGATGGCAAAGTTGACGACCATGAAGATTTCTTTAAAAAGGAAACCAACTTAACGGTTAGTGGTCAATTGCCGGTTGAAGCCTTTGCTTTGGCTTTACGGAACGTTTACACCTTTGGGCCAACTTTCCGGGCTGAAGATTCACACACGCAACGGCATGCTTCTGAATTCTGGATGATTGAACCAGAAATGGCCTTTGCTGACTTGCACGATATCATCGTGACCTCTGAAGCCTTGTTGAAGTCAGTTGTTAGCTACTTGCTTGAACATGCCAAGGACGAATTGGAATTCTTGAACAGTTCAGTTGATGAACATTTGCTCGAACGGTTGCACCAAACGGTTGACGAAAAGTTTGCACAAATTACGTATACCGAAGCAATCGAAGAATTGAAAAAAGCACCAGTTAAATTTGATGTTCCTGTTTACTGGGGGTTGGATTTACAAGCTGAACACGAACGTTACTTGTGTGAACAAGTTTACAAACGGCCAACCTTTATCACGGATTATCCAAAAGAAATCAAAGCTTTCTACATGCGTGATAACGAAGATGGCAAGACGGTTGCGGCCGTTGATATGCTGGTCCCTGAAATTGGGGAATTAGTTGGTGGGAGTCAACGTGAAGAACGACAAGCCCAACTTGCCAAGAAGATTCAGGATTATAAATTGCCACCAGAAGAATATGCTTGGTACTTGGAACTCCGGAAATACGGTGAAACGGTCCACTCTGGTTTCGGGATTGGTTTTGAACGCCTATTGATGTACGTCACTGGGATGGAAAACATTCGTGACGTGATCCCTTACCCACGGACACCAGGTAACGCTGATTTCTAATAATTTGTATTGATTAATTTAAAACTGCTCATTGCTGGCTTAGTTTCAAGTCAGTGATGAGCGGTTTTTTGAATGTCATTTAAAAGGACTCAATCTGCGAATCGTCTGAAAAAAGTGCTGGTAGTGGCGCTTGCACATCGATCGTATCAGTGCTGAACGGCCGTTGTAAATGTAACTGAATCGCGTGTAACATTAAGCGTGGCGCAGTGCTGGCGGCGTTATCGTAGAGTGGGTCGCCAATAATCGGATGCCCACTCGCGGCGAGATGTACCCGTAATTGGTGAGTGCGACCGGTTTGCAAGGTAAGTTTAACGAGACTTTGATGTGGTGTCGTCCTGATCACTTGATAATCAGTTATCGCTGATTGCGCACCAGGAACATCAATCCAGCGTTTCCGTTTATCGGTCGGGTGTCGTCCGATTGCAGCAGTAAATTGGCCTTGGGTAGCTTCAAAATGACCGCGAACCCAAGCATAATAGCTGCGGCGAATCTGTTTCGTGCTAATCAACCGGTCCAGGATGGGGACGACGACCGGATTTAAGGCCACTAGCATGGCGCCAGAGGTCATTTGGTCGAGTCGATGAACCATATAAGGTGCTTGACCAGCAGGAGCAAGATACGCTGCCAGATGATTCAGAATTGAGCCAACTTCACCGGGCTGGTTAGGGTGAGACTTCACACCAGCTGGCTTGTTAACGACTAGTAAGTCTTGATCTTGGTATAAAATGGCGACCGTTGCGGCACTATCAGGTAAATAGTTTGACGTTGGCGTCCGAAAGTCGGTTGGGACAAATTGAAGCGTCAACTGGTCGCCGGTGTGGACGAGCGTCGCTACCGAGGCGGGCAGTTGGTTGACCCATAGTCGTCGACCTTGACGTAGCTGCCCCTGAATCCGTTTTGGCAACAGCCATTGCTTCAGACAATCGCGGACAGTTTGCTGATTGAGAGTTGTGGGAATTGTTAACTGATAAGTCCATTGCATCCGGTGATTACCAACTTTCTTGGGTCAAAAAAATAGCGCAATATTGCGCTATTTAAAGAGATTATTTGTCAGGTTTAACGATCAAAACGTCGCACACAGCGTTCCGGCTGACATAGGTTGTGACTGAACCGACCATTAAGCGTTCCACTGCGGAAAGCCCGGTCGACCCAATCATGATTAATTCATTGTGGTGATCAGCTGGAAATTCGCGCGCAATAACCGTCTTAGGATTCCCAAAACGAACGTGCATTTCAACGTCGGTCACGCCGGCATCGATAGCTTCTTGCTTGAGTTCTTCAAGTCGTTTTTGAACGTCTTCTGAAAGTTTATAGATGACATCACCACTGACCGCACCGCCGTACGTGTCGCTGAATTGATTAACTTCCAAGACATTTAAAATGTCCAAGTGGGTCTGGTTACGTTTGGCAACTTCAATGCCGCGCTTTAAAACTTCTTCGGTGACCTTGGACCCGTCAACTGGTACCAAGATATTTTGATATTGTTGTAACATAATGGTTACCCCCGTTTGTGTATGCTCATTAATATGTTCATTTTAGCATTAATTTTCATAACTGTAAGCCTTTTAGTTTAGAAGTTCATAGGCTAGGAGCCACTTTGTTACAAAATGTAAAATTTTTTATTGATATCTTAATTATCATTACAATCTAAAATTTTTTATTGCTGGACTCCCATGTCGTCTTGGTCGTAAAACTAATCAATAATTGAGATTGGTAATTAGTTGATAAATGGGTATAAATAATATATCTTATAACAAGATGTCATGGTAACCGCTTAACTATGCAGTTGAAATTTAGCGAAACCAATTTTAAGGCCAAGAATTTAGTGCAATTATTTAATAAAAGTAGAAAATAGTTTATTAATTAAAACGATTATTATTGGGATTAATTAATATCACGTAATTTATATTACAATATTCGAATTGAATGTAACACGGCTAGATGCTACTATAATTGCTGTAACAGCAAAGCTCGGGAAAATTAATTAAGTGTTGGAATGAACAACATAACACAAAATTCAATGAAAGATTTGGGGAATTTGAATTGAAAATCGGAATGACAAAAGTAATTGCATCGCTCATGCTTAGTACTGCGCTCTTACCTGTAGTTGTAAGTAAGGCTGACTCGGCAACGTCTGGGACAAAAACACCCACGGCTAAGGCGAGTCAAACGGATGCCACTAACGATAAATTGACCAGTGATCACCAAACCAAATATGTACAGGCCAGTGAAACTCAAGTTGAAGAAACTGCAGTTGCGGTTGCTTCAACACCGTTAAAGGCAGTTCAGCCGGCTAGTGAGGTTGCCAAAGCGGTAGCCGCTAATAGTGCTGCAACGGCCCCGGTTTCAGCCACTAGCCAAGCTGTTGCAACTGACGCTTCAGCTAGTTCTGAGGTGGGAAGTCAATTTGCCACAAAGAATTCGACTTCACAATCAGCTTCAACAAGTGCTAGTCAAGAGAGTGCCACAAGTAGTAGCTCACAAGCAGCGACTGCAACGAGTCGTACGATTTCCGTCAAACAAACAAGTGCAACTGCGGCGAGTCCTGCAAGTGCTACTAGCCAAAGCTCGCAAGCAACCAGTGCTAATTCAGCCACAAGTCAGAGCTCACAAACCAGTGCCAGTTCAGCCACAAGTCAAAGCTCACAAACGAGTGCCAGTTCAGCCACAAGTCAAAGTTCACAGACGAGTGCCAGTTCAGCGACCAGCCAGAGTTCACAAGCGAGTGCTAGCTCAGCTACAAGTCAGAGTTCACAAGCCAACGCCAGTTCAGCGTCGACTAGAAGCGCTAGGGAAGCAGTTGCTGAGCCAGTGCCAGCTCAATCTAACATTCAAGCAAACCAAACGATTGGACCGGGCGCTTATGACGACAGCGTCTTAATTAGTTCAGCATTGTTTGGCTATCAAGACAAATTCTTTAGTGAAATTAAAGCTGGCTCTATTTCCGGCTGGCATAAATATGGCGTGTTGCCATCTGTCACTGCTGCTCAAGCTATCCTTGAAAGTGGTTGGGGTCGTTCACAGCTATCAACACAAGGTAATAACCTATTTGGGATTAAAGGTGATTATAATGGTCAGTCTATTTGGTTCCCAACGCAAGAATGGGGTCCAAATGGGTACTACTATGTTAATGCCGCCTTTAGAAAATACCCTAACTGGTCAGCCAGTGTTGAGGATCATGGGCGCTTCTTAGATGAAAATTCACGTTACCGTAACTTAATTGGTGAACGCGATTATCACAAAGTTGCCAATTACTTGCAACAAGATGGTTATGCCACTGCACCAGACTATGCGCAATCTCTGATTAACATGGTTGAAAGCTATGGGTTACAGAGTTGGGATCAAGAAGTTGCCAACGTGAAACCCGGCCAAGAACCACTTCCAGGTAATACCAATAATGGTAACAACAATAACACGAATACGGGCAACAATACGGCTGGCCGTTATGTGTTCAAAGCCAAAACCGATATTCATGCGGAAGCAAGCATGAATTCAGCGGTGGTTGGAACGTATGATGCTGGTGAAGCAGTTAACTATACGGCTAAAGTTGATGCCGGTGGTTATACTTGGTTGAAGTATCTAGCCTATTCTGGCAAGACACACTATGTCGCAATTAGCGGCAATGGTAATCAAAATACTAACAATAATAACAACCAAAATAACAATAACAATCAGAACACCAATAATAACAACGGTGGTCAAACCAATGTGATTGCTGAAAATGGTAGCTTCAAGTTTAGTGCCAAGACGAATATTCGAAACAGTGCCAGCAAGTCTGCCCAAGTGGTTGGGACTTATAATGTCGGTGAAAGTGTTCGTTACAATGGTAAGGTCAATGCCGAAGGGTTAACTTGGTTGAAGTATGTGGCTTACTCTGGCGCAACTCACTACGTTGCCATGGCTGGTGACACGATTCAGGCACCAAGCCAACCAGTCGTTGTACCAGCTTCTGGCGCTTACCGTTTTAACTATGATACGGCGATTAAGACTGCACCACAAACTAATGCACAAACAGTTGGAACTTATCGTGCCGGTGAAACGGTTTATTATAACGGTAAGGTCTCAGCTGAGGGTCAAACTTGGTTACGTTATCAGTCATACTCTGGTGCAGTTCATTATGTTGCCATGAGTGGCAATAACACGAACTCTGGATCAACACCAGTAGTGACACCGCAAAGCGGGACTTATCGTTTTAGTGGAACCACCGCGATTAAGAGTGCGCCTGACAACAATTCACAAACGGTCGGGACATACTATGCCGGTAACACGGTTTATTACAATGGTAAGGTCTCAGCAAATGGTCAAACGTGGTTACGTTATCAATCATATTCAGGTGCGTTGCACTACGTTGCCATCAGTGGCAATACAAGCAACTCAGCGCCGTCACAAACGATTGCTCAAAGTGGCGCTTACCGCTTTAGTGGCACCACTGCGATTAAGAGTGCTCCAAGTGCCAATGCTAGTACTGTCGGCTCATACAATTCTGGCGAAACCGTTTATTATAATGGTAAAGTGATCGCTAATGGACAGACTTGGCTGAAGTACCAAGCCTATTCTGGGGCGACACATTACGTGGCAATTAACGATGGCGGCGCGTCTGCCGGGACTTATAATGTCACAAATAGTCGCGGCGCGTTCCGCTTTGCGAATGCCACTTCGATTCGGAATGCACCTAGCATGAGTGCTGGGGTCGTTGGTCGCTACAATCAAGGTGAGACTGTTTACTATAATGGGACGGTCGAAGCTGAAGGTCGGACTTGGCTGAAGTACTTGAGCTATTCCGGCGCGACCCATTATGTCCCACGTTAATTGAAATAACGAGCAACCAAATTGTCTTTTAAATGACAAGGCTATATAATAAATGTAACGAGATGAATAGCGATTACGACCGCTATTAACTTCAGACAACCTGGTCGGCAATAGTGCTGACTGGGTTGTTTTTTGGCTAACATTGTAATCGCTTACATCGTGTGCTATAGTGGATACATCGGAAGAATCTCAGGTCAGACTCAACGTTACCCAATTGTTGTAACAAACCCGTCAAGTGATAGCTAGTGCAGTATGCAGCGTTTCCGCTAATTTCGGATAACCAGCTGACCAACTTCCATCTATTGATGGCACGAAATATCCATGGAGAGCGTGTAGCCGCCAATCAGAGCGCTCAAGGATGTGGATTGTGACTCAATGATGTTTGGGGGATGAAGAATTCCACACTCAATTTTATGATTCTTCCAAAAAATGGGCTCACATGGTGGGCTCTTTTTTAATTCGTAGCGTATGATTAAAGTAACCTAAAGCTGAGGAGCTGATATTAAATGTACTATGTTTCAATGAAAGACCATGAAATTGGTCGCAATTTAGCAACTGAACAGTATTTGATGAACAATGTTGAATTTGATGAACCATTAGTCTTGTTCTATTACGAAGAACCTTGCATTATTGTGGGTCGCAATCAAAACACATTGGAAGAAATCAATGCGGACTATGTGCGTGAACATAACATTACCGTAACACGGCGCTTATCCGGCGGTGGGGCGGTCTATCAGGACCTTGGAAACTTATGCTTTAGCTTTGTGGTCGACAGTGACAGCCAAGAATTTGGTGACTTTAAGACTTTTACACAACCCATTATCGATGTCTTACATGAAATGGGTGCGACAACGGCCAATGTCAGTGGTCGTAATGATCTTTTAGTCGATGGGAAAAAGTTTTCTGGTAATGCGATGTACTCTCGCAATGGCAAGACTTTCTCACACGGAACGTTAATGCTTAATGTGGATCTCAATGTGGTTCCAAATGCGTTGACCGTGCCAACTGACAAGATTGCGTCTAAAGGGATCAAGTCAGTTCGGAGTCGTGTCACCAACTTACGACCGTTCTTGGCACCAGAATATCAAAATATTACCGTACCAGAATTTCGAGATACCTTACTCACAAAATTATTCCACGTGGATTCTTTAGATGAAATTAAAGATAAGGAATACCAAGTTTCACCAGAACAACAAAAAGCCATTGATAAAATTTATGAAGACTATTATGCTAATTGGGACTGGGTTTACGGTAAATCACCGGAATTCTCAGTAAAACGGCGTCAACATTTTGATATGGGGACAATCGATGCACGGTTACAGGTTACCGATGGCCACATTCAAAATATTAAATTTTTCGGCGATTTCTTTGGTAGCGGGGATGTGCATGACGTTGAAAAAGCTTTAACTGGCTTACGTTATGATCATAATGTGATTTCTGAAAAATTAGCGGACCTTGATTTAAACCGTTACTTTACCGGCATTCCTCGTGAAGATATCATTGACTTAATCGCCGAGTAACAGGAGTGATTTAGTGAAACTCACACGACTAGTCGCATTTGCGTTTGTTTCCTTTTTTTGTTACGGTATCGTCAATTGGATGATGTCGACCAGTCACTTGCAGCTACAGGCGACCAAGATTGCGAGTGGTCAAATGTGGCAAGGCTTGTTGATTGCCCTAGTGCTTTACTTGATAGGTGTCTTGGCAGTTTACTTAAATCGAATGCTAGGCTTTTATGTACTCGGCCTAGTCTTAGTGATTTATTCACTCGGTTTAATCAGTGCTTTGATGTCTGGTTATCAGAGTAATGCCGGGATGGAAGTTAAATTGTTGTTAGAAGTTATCGCAGCGATTGGATTAGGCATCAATTTTTACACCGTGGTCTTATTGACCCGTTGGCGTCACAAAACTAACTAAACGAGGGATAGTATGCAACGAAACGTACAAACTTTTATTGACGAGGTCACCGCAGACAAGGTCGCTCAGACGACTGTTAAAGGGACCTATGGCAAGTTAAACGATCAACTGGATACTTGGTTAGGGGGATTCTTAGACAACGTTCAGGCGGATAAAATTGCCCAAGCAACGCTGGCCACTGATCACGATCCGGCGATTAGCTTTCGCTTGGAAACTAGCGTCATTAATTTGCCGCTGGCGAACTTGACCGAAATTGGTAAAGTGACAATGGCTGAAGAAACGATGCCCATCAATCTTTACATGATTGCCGAATCTGAAGCGTTTCAATCTGGCCTCAGAATTGATGAATTGGGGACAGCTGAAGCCGTGTTAGCTGACCAGGTTGCGGCTAAAAGCTTACTAACTACGTGGTTACAAGCCCAGACTGATCGGATGGACGAGATCATGGCCGCTGACAAGTAAACTTTACAGGACTTTAATGCTAAATTTACAATGAGCAGTTATAATATATGCATGGTATCAGAGCCAAATGAATACCTTCAGAACTAAAAAAAACGTCAATTTTGATTGGAGAGCGCCCAATCAAAATTGACGTTTTTTTCAGTTCTCAGCTAAGCGATGATGTTTGATGGCTTGATAAGCATAGCGTCCCAACACTGGTATGAAAATTAGGGCCAGCATGATCCAGGTGAAATTGTTTTCGACGAACGGCCAATCACCGAAGTAATAACCAAAGAAACAACAGCTTCCGACCCAGATGAGCACGCCCATGAAGTTCCAGAATTGGAAATGCCGCCAATCCATGGCCGTTGTTCCAGCAATTACCGGAATAAACAGGCCAATGAAGGGGATGAAGCGACCCCATAACATTGATGGCTTTTCATGTTCGTCAAAGAGGGCCCGCGTCGAGTCCAGTTTGGGTGAGCTTAACTCACGTTCTAAGCGATTGTGATGGTCGTCTAGGCGTCGAGTCAAACTGTATTTTAGCATGGCGCCACTTGTTGCTGACGTGACAAAGATTAATAATAATAGCCAGATATTCAGATTAGAACTAGCATTCGCGGCGATTGAACTGCTCAGGAATAATAATGATTGACCCGGTAAAAAGGCGAAAGCCAGGAATGCGGATTCCAGAAAAATGATGATAAATAATAAGCCATACGACCAGCCACCAATTTGGTTGGTTATGGTAACTAAATAACTCAATGGACGTAAGAGAATCGTCCATGCAATGGTGAGCCATGTCATATAAATTCCTCCTGTGATACCGCCTAAATATACCATTTTTAGGCGTACACGCCAAGAATAGTGACAAGTCAGGCTTGCAACTGGGCGTAAAAGATGGTAGTGTAGTTGATGCGATGAGTCGATAAAGTCAGATCATCAGTGATGATGGTTCCGCGCGAGCGGCTAGTGACTAATTTATTGATAGCGGGACATGCTTCTCCGACGTATTCGGAATGTTTGGGTCACTGATGTTGTGGAACGTCACCCCCGCTGGTTTACCAGTGCCGTGACTAAAGCGAGCTAACTGTATTTATACAGCCGGCTCGCTTTTTTTAGTAATTGTTAAGATTGAATTTAATACGGGAAAACGTTGGTAAATTCACTCAACTTAAGGTATCCTTATCTCAGAGTTAGATAAATAATTTTGGGGAGTTGATTAGTAATGAAAAAGTTAATTGTTAGTACATCTGTATTGATTGGCGTAGCAGTCTTGGGGGGCGGCTATTTACTATGGCCCAACGGTGCTCAAAGTTCGACTCCGGTAGCGACGACCACCATGAGTTC
The DNA here is from genome assembly GCF_005405065.1 of Lactiplantibacillus nangangensis. Classification (GTDB taxonomy): domain Bacteria; phylum Bacillota; class Bacilli; order Lactobacillales; family Lactobacillaceae; genus Lactiplantibacillus; species Lactiplantibacillus nangangensis. The sequence continues at coordinate 13,894 of NZ_BJDI01000003.1, forward strand.
GGCTGTTACTAAAAAGGATACGAGCAAAGCTAATAATAGTCAAACTGCTCAATCAAAAGCGGCGACCAGTAGTGCAACGAGTGCTTCAAAGTCGACTGCAGTGGCTAGCTCATCTTCAACGACGCAAACGGCTGATAGCAGTTCAGATAGTCAATCCGCGAGTCAAGCGACGACTAGTAGCACGGCGACGAGTTCTTCTACTACTGCGACCTCAACCACCAGTTATTTAACGGCTGAACAAGTCAATGACTGGGCTTGGCAACAAGTTGCGACTGAATACCAAGGTACTAAAATGACTAAAGCAGACTTTAGTTTTAATCAAACACGGAAACCAGATAAGTTAGTTTACGTTGAAGTCCGCGAAGCGAATAACGATCAAGTTTCACATCTCGTTGCTACGTTCCGGGTGAACGCGCAAGGTCAGTTGGAAAAACAAGACACGACTAAAGGCGCGGATGCTTGGGATGTTGTTGCACAATCCTATCAATAAATAACTTGACTTAGAGTGCACTTTAAGATGTACGCTAAGACTGTAAAAGTGACTAAGTTTTAGGCTTAGTGGATTTAAGTTAGAATCCTCGAATGGAAACGGGGATTCTTTTTATTTTGCGATAATAGTAAGCGCCTTCTTGAACAATTGGCTCATCTACGGCATACTAGATAAGAGGAGTAGTTCGGTTAAATTAAGACAGGTGGCAATATTAATGGCAAAAGAAAAATATGATGCATATGATAAAAAAGTTGGTCGCACGGTTTTAGCTGTCGCAAAATGGGTTTCAATCGTGGCAGCCTTAATTGGGCCGTTTGTGATGATGTTCAACCATAATTGGGGGCTCGAACTTGGCACGCTGAGTGTCCTTTGTGGTGGCGTTGCCCTGTGCTTTGGGCCGACTGGTCGGACCGCTAAAGGCCAATGGCTAGCGTTGCTCTATACACTTGGCGTCGGAATCGCAGTCTTGTTGTACTTTGTTTTAGTCTTAAAGTTTATTCATTTTTAAATTGAACGCCGAAGGGACTGCCTTAATTTTTTAGGCAGTCCCTTCGCTGTTTGACTGAAACTTAGAAACAAAGTTCTTGCCTTAGTGTAGGACTAAGGGACTAAAGTAATCACAATCATTAAATTAGGAGTGATTTTATGGCAACAATTACGGAAACCTTTACGTTAAATAATGGCTTAAAAATGCCAAAAGTTGGTTTTGGCACTTGGCAGACGCGTCCCGGTAAGGAAACTTACGATGCTGTCAGCAATGCGCTAAAAGCTGGCTATCGGTTCATTGATACTGCGAAAGCTTATCGTAATGAAAAGAGTGTTGGCGAAGCGTTACACGATGCTGATGTGGCTCGTGAAGACGTGTTTGTTCAGACGAAGTTACCAGCTGAAACCAAGAGTTATGATGGCACGATGGCCGATTTTGACAGTAGCTTAGCAGCCTTGGACTTGGATTATGTGGATTCTTACATTATTCATGCCCCATGGCCATGGGCCCAAATGGGTTCAAATCATGACGCTGAGAACCGAGAAGTTTGGCGCGCGATGCAGGATATTTACAAGAGTGGTCGCGCTAAGTCTGTCGGTGTTTCAAACTTTAACTCGGCTGACTTGGAAAACTTACTCACTTGGGATGGCTTGACGGTGACCCCAGCGGTTGACCAGATTCAATATTATGTCGGTCACACCCAAGCAACCATCGTTCGGACGGCTAAAGCCAACCAGATCGTGGTGCAAGCTTATTCACCACTCGCCACGGGTGGTTTGTTAGCTAACGCCGACTTGGCGAAGTTAGCGGCTAAGTACCAAGTTTCCGTCCCACAATTAGCCTTACGTTTCATCATTCAAAATGGTGTCGCACCACTACCAAAGGCACGTGCGATGGCGCATGTTGAAGCCAATGCGCAATTAGACTTCGAAATTGATGATCAAGATATGGCGACGATGAATGCCATGGTTGACCGTGACAGTTATCATCCAGTGGGTGACTAATTAGATCATGTTTGAGCGGCATCCTCTGTCAAAAGGGGATGTCGCTTTTGACTTGCCTTAAAGTTCACTTTAAGGGTTAAACTGAGCTTGAAATTAAAAATAAGGGGTGTAATTGATAATGACTAAAAGATTAATCGTGACCTATTCCTGGTCCGGCAATACGGCGCAAATGGCAACGGCTTTACAGCAAGTCACTGGCGCTGATCAAGTCATGTTGACGGTCGCCGCAGACACTTTTTCAGCAGATATGTACGCGACTTCAGATATTGCCAATCAACAACTTGCGAGTGGCAAGTTACCCACGTTAACAAATATGTTACCTGAATTGAGTCAATATGACACAATTTTAGTTGGTGGCCCAGTCTGGTCAGCCAAGGTTGCGACGCCAGTCCGGACCTTTCTGACACAGTTGGGTGATTTTCAAGGTACCGTGTTGCCGTTCTATACGGATGCGGGGACGCCGGGCGGCTATGAAGCCGATTTTGAAACCTTATTACCAGCACCCGTGACTTTTAAAGCGGGGATTGGGCTGAGTGGCTCGCAGTTAGCAAAAGCGTCCACGATTTTACAGGGTTGGTGGCAAAAAGAAAATTAATTTGGCTTTTTGTCTTGCCTTGAAGTTACTGCAAGGGGTTATGCTTAGGCCATCAAATTGAAATTAGAGGTTATGAAAATGAAAAAAGTTTTAATTTTAGCTGCCAATGGTCAAATTGCTCGGCTGGTTGAACACCGCATTTTAACGGAGCCAGCTTATCAGGATATCGACTTGACTTTATTTTTACGACATGCGAATCGGCTCAGTGATTTAGCCGATAATTCGCGGGTTAAGCTGATCGATGGTGATTTGACGGATGCCAAGGCAGTGAGTGCGGCGATGGTATCCCAAGATATCGTCTTTGTGGCGGTAGTTGATCATGATGTTCAGAACCGGTTGACGAAGAACGTGATTGCCGGGATGCAGGCTAACCACGTGGAACGGGTCTTGTTTACAAATGTTCTCGGAATCTATAATGAAGTTGCTGGTGAATTTGGTCGTTGGAACACCGCTTCAATTGGCAGTGGTTTGACAAGTGCGCGGCATTCAGACGAGTTATTGCAATCCTCTGGCTTAGACTACACGACGTTGCGGTTGCCATGGTTGAATGACCGTGATGAGATTAAATATACGGTGACGACTAAGACTCAGCCTTATAATGGGGTCTCGGGTTCACGGCAAAGTATTGCTGATGCGGTGCTACAGATCATTGCTAGTCCAGATAAGTACAGTCGTGATAGTATTGGCATTTCTGATCCCGCCACTCAAGGTGAAGACCGGCCCGTCTATTAGGAGGTATTTTAAATGAATATTAAAGAAGCTAGTGAGCAGACTGGCGTTTCGTCAGCGGCCATTCGTTATTATGAAAAAGAATCCTTGATTCCGCCAATTGATCGAACGGAAGTTGGTAATCGCGATATTGATGCGCGAATTTTGCGACGGATTCGCTTTGTCACTCAAATGCGGTCAGCTGGCATGAGTATTGAAAGTTTACGGCGCTATATTCAGTTATTCGATGCACAGGAAGATAATACAAAGGAGCAAAAGGCTATTTTGACTGAGCAACTGGCTGTCATGGAAGAGAAACGTGACGATTTACAGGCTGCAATCGATCATCTGAATTATAAATTAAATCATTATGATGATCATATGGTATCGACTGAAAACGAATTACGTGAGTTGGAACGTCAACATCAAGCTAAAGTGGATTCGGAAGACTAGTGGCAAAAAGAGTCAAGGCCGAACTGGCTTGAATAACGTTGTTAAAAGATCATTGACAATGGCGTTAATCGCCCAAGCAAGGCTGTTTGACTGTGGTTTTCAAGTTAAGTTGAGTTTTAAAGTGGTTTGATTACTGGTATAATTTATTTGCATAGAGTTAATAATCTCTTTTCTTTTTGGGTTCAGCGCTATAAGAATAGCAGGGATTATCATCTCTGTGTTATACATAAGATTCAAAAAAAGGACTGTTCCGAGAAATTATCGATTTCTCGGAACAGTCCTTTTCAATACGTGAGCTGGGAATCTTGTCCCAGACTTACCCTTTTTTTGCCAAAACGATCAATGTTAACGCGTGCTGTTTCTGAATCCTGGTAAAAGAAGGTAACGTTGTTATAGCCTTTTTGATTAAATAATTCAGAAGCGGTTCTACTGATATTATCTTTCACCCGATTTAATCAATTGGCAAAATCCACTTGTAACTGTTCCACGAAACGCTCAGCTATTGGCGAAAAGACTTGGTACTTTTTCCAAATAATATACATCTTCGTTTTTAATTGGGGACTTAGTGGCCGAAACGTCAAACCACTAGTCGCACTGGTATCACAAAGACCCTTAAACGACAACAGCTTTCCCAGCCCGCTTCGAACAAAGACCGATCCATTAAATACCAAGTTGGTCGTTCCAATCAAATTTAAATTAAAAACTTCGTCACCTGCCCAGCGTGGGATATCATTTTTAATCGCTTGTTCAGAACAGATGATTGCTTGATGTTTCAAATCAGTCGGTGTAATGACTTCTTTTTGGGATAGAGGGTCTTCTTGCCGCATTACAACGCCCCAAGTGTCGGCACCAGGTATCTCTAAGTAAGTGTAATGATCTAGACGCGGTGGTTCAGCGATAATTGCTAAATCAGCCAATCCCTGATCAAGTTTATCGGTAACCAGCTCGGTATCTCCACTAACCAAATGAAAGCGCAAATCTGGGTAGCGTTGACGAAAAGTGCTAACGGATGCTGCCAAGTACCGAATCGATTGTGATTCGGCACAACCAATATAGAGATTTCCTCCCGTAAGTGTCGTCATAGCAGAAAATTCTGCGCTAGTTTTGTCCACCATCGCTAAAATATCTTCGGCCCGTTTTCGCATTAATGTTCCAGCAGTCGTCAATTTAATACCATAGTTATCACGCTGGAATAATTGCTTACCAATCTCATTTTCTAAACCCTTCAACTGTTTAGACAAAGTCGGTTGCGACACATGCAAGGCTTCAGCGGCTCGTGTAATACTAGCCTGCCTTGCTGCTTCAACAAAATATCTTAGTACTCGAATTTCCATAACTATCCCTTCTAAGTGAACTAGTTATTCTAAAATCGAATAACTAGTTATCGTTACAAAGTATTATACATAATTGAACGCAGCAGGTAAACTGTAATCACAGTAAGGGAAGGACAAAGCATGACTAACGCAAACAATAAACTTGGACTGCTCGAACAGAATCTCGCGGATGCAGGCTTTAATCAAACTGATAGTCAAAAAATCTTAGCTAGCTTTAACCGTGGCGATTATACTTGCCTGCAGCAAATTCTTCAGTGTCAGCGTCAACAATTGCTACAAACATTGCGCCAAACGGAATTTCAAATCGATTGCCTAGATTTTCTTGCTAACAAATATCATTAATCAAAAAGGAGATAAACACATGCAAAACGAAAAATTAACGCTTACCAAAGAATGGGATAAGACATTTCCGAAGAGTGATTTAGTTGATCATCAGAAGGTCACTTTCCATAACCGTTACGGAATCACTTTAGCCGCCGATATGTATACTCCTAAAAACGTCACGAGTAAACTGGCTGCTATCGCTATTAGCGGACCATTTGGAGCCGTAAAAGAGCAGTCTTCTGGTATCTATGCCCAAACGATGGCTGAAAAGGGATTCTTAACAATTGCTTTTGACCCTTCATTTACCGGAGAAAGTTCTGGTCAACCTCGATTCATGGCTTCGCCTGACATTAACACCGAAGACTTTCAAGCTGCCATTGACTTTTTGTCCATCCAGCCAAATGTTGATCCTGAAAAGATTGGGATGATTGGTATCTGTGGTATGGGTGGGATGGTACTCAATGCTGCAGCTTTAGATACTCGGGTCAAGGCTACTGCAATCATGACCATGTACAACATGAGTCGGGTCAATGCTAACGGTTACTTTGACAATGATGATAATGAAGTTGCGCGTCATGAGCTGAAAGTTACACTCAATCAACAACGGACTGCCGATTATCAAAGTGGTCGTTACCAACGGGCTGGCGGTGTCGTTGATCCACTACCGGACGATGCGCCACAATTTGTGAAAGACTATCACGCCTATTACAAGACCAGTCGTGGTTACCACGCTCGCTCAGTTAACTCAAATGATGGTTGGAATACAATTGGCACAATGTCCTTTATTAACCAACCGATTTGCCAGTATTCTAATGAAATTCGGAGTGCAGTTTTGATGGTCCATGGGGATCAAGCGCACTCTTATTACTTCAGTAAAGATGAGTTCAAGAAAATGACGACGAATTCTAAATATACTGAGAATAAAGAATTCCTGACAATTACAGGAGCCGTTCACACTGACCTGTATGATGGTGGCGTGAACCATAACTTAATCCCGTTCACAAAATTAGCTACCTTTTTTTCACAATATTTAAACTAACGAAATTTGAAGTTAACGAAAAAGTCCTTTGATTGGCTTATCGGAGGCTAGCATATCTGAGATAGGGGTTAAACCACTGTCATAGTGAGATATAGGAAGTATAAAATGAAAAATGTATTGATCCTTGGCGCAAACGGTCAAATTGCGAAATTAGTTCGCGATAGATTGTTGAAGGAAACTGAAGATAATTTAACATTATATTTACGTCATTCTAATAGATTAACGGTTAAGAACCCTAGTCGAGAAAGGATTATTGATGGGGATGTTAATGATACTAAGAAGTTGATAGAAGTCATGAAAGATCAAGACATTGTCTATGCGAACCTAGGCGGTAAATTTGAGCCGATGGCAAAAAGTATGATACAAGCAATGAATACCAGTCATGTAAATCGCCTCATTTACGTGGCTGGATTAGGATTATATCATGAACTTCCAAAAAAATTTGATGATTGGAATGAGAACGTTATTGGGCATGAAGTGATGGAGGATACCCGACGTGCGGCTAGGGTAATTGAAGATTCGAATGTTAATTTTACGATTCTGCGCTGTGCATATATGACTAATGAAGATAAAATTGATTATGAATTGACAGAAAAAGGTGAGGAATATAAAGGCACGATTATTTCGCGTAAAAGTATTGCTGATCTGATCGTTAAAATCATTAAAGATCCAACAATTCATCAAAAATCAAGTTTAGGAATTGATCAACCAGGTACCGATGGTGACAAACCGATTGGTTACTAGGATTAGTCCTGAGGATGTATTGTGCGAGTTAATGGATCGAGCCTATCAGGCACGTATGTCTAACTTGATGTTCAATTACGATATGGCGCTTTCAAGTTAACAAAAAGTGGTCCTGGAAATCATAAAAATGACTTCTAGGACCACTTTTTAACTACTCATCAACGGATAAATATTACGCTGAATTTTCTGGCAATACGCATTGTGTCAATGACTAAAACGATACAGCCAGTACTTTAGTGGCTGATTGGATGGGCAAACGACTGTTAAACCGTTAAAACAATCACATTATGCTCAGCACATCTTGATTCTTTCAATCATCAGAAGGTTTCAAAATATGTCTGTCCCAGACTGTTTTGTTAATGCTGATAGTGTTTCTTGAAGATGAAGCCGATGAGTAATAGTAGGCCTAATCCGCATCCCAAGACTCCGAAGACAGTCGTAAAATTACTGCGTTCAATCAGCCAGCCGATGATTGGAAACATCAGAATCATGACGACGCTGAACAACATGCTGGCAACACTCAGTAAAGTTGCACGTTGACCGCTTGGAATCAGCCGATTGTAATAGTTTGAAAGTAACGGCTCGATAACCGCCTGTAAAACGTTGACGGCTAAATAACTAGCAACTAACCAGCCGATATTGACCCAGAACGCGCTGGTTAAACTAATTGTTAATAGCAAGGTTAAAGTAATCAGGAGTTTTAATTGTGAAACCTGTTTTTGCAACCAAGGGGTTAGTTGGACGCCTCCAACGTTTAAAATGGCGGTCATGACTAAAATTCCGGAAATGAGGGGACCACTAAACCCATGGCTGGTCATCACACTTTGAAAATAGTAGTAATAGGTCGTGCCAATTGCGCTAAAAGCGGCATGAAATAGCATTAATCGTCGCAGTTGCGGTAACTGATGTAACCAATGCGCAGCTGCCCGCGTAATTTGCCAAATCGAATTGGTCGTAGCGACGGTTGCTTTCGCATGTTGTGGTTCGCGCAACGCTAAGATGACGATCATTGCGAGGACGGCGGCTGCGGCATAGAGCCAATAAGTCAGTGCCAGATAACCATGAATAAACCAACCCGCCAGCAGTACGCCAATGGTATCGGCTAATTCAATGGTTAAATTCATATTTTTAGTTACAACGGCAAATTTATCGGTTGCCTGATGATCTGCTAAGGTGTCATAGAGCAAGGCTTCAATCGTGCCAGATTGCAGATTATAGGCCCAAGCTTGTAAGACAAAACCGAGGGCGAACCACCAGAAACTGTGGGCTGTCAGCATAATGAGTGCATGGCAAATGGCGGCGACCCGACCAGCAATTAAAACGGGCTTGTCACCGAAACGGTCAGCCAAAATACCAGAGGGGACTTCGGAGAGGAGACTAGTGAGGTGAAAGAGACTCTCACATAAGCCAATTTGGACTAATGAAAGGCCTCGTTGTTGCAAGAAAATTACCCATAAACTAGTGATGCCGAAAAAAGCTAGAGCGGTATAGCCATAGCCTAAGTGGAGGTTGCGGTGCATAATTTTGATCATAGTGAACTCCTTCAAGGGTTGTGCGCAACGCTAATGTTTCGGTTGCTGTGACAGTGTTAAAGGTGACTTTGACGGCTGAAAAAAGTGCAGACTAAGCCCCTTGAAGGACAGTTGTAAAAATAATATTAGTCAGCAGGTTGATCCAACCTAATAAGTCAAAAGACACACTGTTTCACCGCTTTCTTAAAATTCAATGATAATTATATCAGTAATCTAATGATATGAGAACAAAAAAGTTGTGAAGACTGATTGCGATTGAGCAAAATCAGTCTTTACAACTTTTTGAGCGAGCAGTTATTCAAATTAGTTAATAACGCTGGGTTGGCACCGGGTTATTACCACTGACTAAGGTGATTCGTTGCCGAATATAGTTGTGTTGTTCAATAATATCCAGCATGGCTTGGGCGTAGTCGGCGTAAGTAATGTAGTCATGGCGACCATCGTTAGGATTTTGCGAGGCTGCCGCCTTAAATTCTTCACCTTCAACATGGTAAGTGCCAGTACCTTGGCGGGTTGGATCAAAGTTGTAGGTTGGGGTCACATATGTCCAGTCAATGTGGGTGTAAGTGCGTAAAATTTTGAGCCCTTCAGCGTGCGCGTTGCATAAATCTTGCATATAGTCAGGATAATAAAGCGGCAGTTCTTGCAAAGTCCGCTGATGAATCTGATCAAGGTACAGTGTATTCGCACCGCCGACTTTTAAATAGTGGATTCGAGTACCTTTAATTAGTTCGATAACATGTAACAAGCCTTGATAATGAACACTTTCGGTAGCTGGTGACCAGGCACCAACTGCATCAACAATCGCATCTAGGTTAGCGATATCATCTCGATTGATCTCAAGAATGTCCTTGATAAGGATTGGTGCTTGAAACAGGTTAGCATGACGGCGGTGAGCGACGCCGATAACCGTATGGCCGCGATTAAGGGCATTTGCCGTAATCAGTTGACCCACTCGTCCATAGGCACCGATAACCATGATTCTCAAAAAATCACCTCATTTAAAATTAGTTGGACAGTTGCCACTAGTCAGCGTGATTTGTTGCCGTAAATATTGTGGCTTGGCCAGAATGTCAATGATGCCTTGTGCAAAATCTGCATAACTGATGTAATCATTAAGACCATCATCGCCACGCAAATTTGCATGAAATTCTTCACCGGTAACTTGATAGTGTCCAGTGGCGGGCCCATCACTGATAAAATTAATTGGCGGTGTGACATAAGTCCAATTAATGGCTGAATAGGTCCGCAAAAGCGTTAAAGCCTGTTGACGTGCCTCACATAAAAAATGAAATTTAGCCGGATAGTAGCTCGCCAAATTTTGTAGTTGTTGAGAATGGTCACGATTAATAAACAAGGTATTGGCGCCACCAACTTTTAGATAGCGCGTTTGACTCTTATTTAGTAATTGAACGATTTTAGCGAGACCTTGATAGATAATTGGTGCCGTTTTGGGCTGCCAACCACCGGTCGCATCGACCACCGCGTCAAAACCCTGAACATCATTGAAAGTTAACTTGCGAACGTCTTTGAGCAGGAGGGTCGCACTTCCAAGCGCAATAGTGGGATGTTCTTTGTGTGCTACTGCGGTTAATTGCCAGTTCTGTTGTGCTGCGAGGCGACTGATTTGCTGACCGAGCTTGCCGTAAGCTCCTAGAATCATAAGTTTCATTGCGGATATCCTTTCAGAAAGAATTTAGTAGAAACTTGGTTTGGCACCGGCTGTATTTGGTTCGCTGATGCCAATCGATTGTTTAATTCCTTGGTCAGGATCTAAGATTAATGAGCTGATATAAGTTGCCACACTTTGACGTGAGACTTCAGTGCCCTTAAAAGCTTGGCCCTTTTGAGTTAATTCATAACTAACCGTATTTTTATCGGAGAACCATGCTGGTCGAATAATCGTGTAATCGAGATGACTCGATTCAACGACCTTAGCACCAGCCGCGTAAGCATCTAGGGTACTACCAAGCATCTCGGCGTTCCAGCGACCGTACTTTCCAGGAATTTCATTATAGATGCCGTTGGCTGAGATCCAAATCAGTCGACTAAGATTAGCGGTGTCCATGGCTGCAATCACATGTTGTGCTTGTTGTTTGAGATTGGCCCCATACAAGTTAGCATAGATTAAATCTTGACCTTGCATCGCTGCGACTAATTGTGCTTGATCTTTAACGACATCTGCCATAACGACTTTGACCCGACTATCCTGATGAATGTCAGCGGCTAAACGTTCTGGATGGCGTGCTAACAAGGTCATCTGAATTTCTGGATTGTCAAGAAGTTGCCGTTCGATTAAGGTTGCGATACTACCAGAAGCGCCTAAAATTAAAACTTTTTTCATTATTTGTTTCCTCCTAAAATGTGATGAATTTGACAGTTAAAACACCAATAAATAACAGTGATAAGCCAATGACCTTTGATCGTGTGAGTCGGTTAATTGAAGATTCAAACAAACCGTTATTCTCAATCAAAGCACTGCCTAATAGTTGTCCAAATAAGGCTAAGACGACGACTTGTCCAGTTCCGATAATGGGGACTAGCCAAGCGCTACCTAAAATATAGAGTGCGCCGATAATGCCGCCAATCCAGACCCACCAATAATTGAGTCCTTGTTTAATGGCTAAGCGGATATCACTAAAATTTGTAAAGGTAAATAAGTTAACAAGTAGCAGGCATCCTACCCCGATGGTGAAAGAAATAAAGGCTGCATGGATGGGTGACTTTAGGACAGTACCCAGGTGACCATTGATTGCAGTTTGGATGGCCATTAGCATTCCTGCAATCACGGCAAATAGTCGGTAAAACGCCCTTTTTAATTGTGTCTGGGTTGTCAGCTGCTTGTCTGTGTCCAATGGTTCACGATAGTCAAGTACTCCCAATGAGAGCACAACACCGACGATGATAATGGTCAAGCCGATGATTTTAGCCAAGGTGAGTGGATTGATTGGAGACTTGAATAGCCCAAATTGATCAATGATGATACTCATCATGATTTGTCCCATAATGGGCAGGACGGTTGTTTGTAAACTACCAATTTCTTGGAATAGAACCACATTACCGGTCAGTGCGATGGCGCCAAATAGGCCACCTAACCATAGCCAGCTTGGATTTTGACTAATGGTGGTTGGACTGATGACTAATGGTTGATGGGTGGCTAAACTGAGTAACAGTAAGAAGAGCCAAGCAACCAAGAATGAAACTCCTGATGATAAATAAGCCGATGAGACGAAGAAACGTAATTTAGCATTAACGGCGGTTTGCATGGCTAAACCGGTCCCCATTGCGACTGGAAATAGTAGAAGTAACATGTGATTCACTTCCTTGTTGAATTCTGTACTTGATTAAGCTTAATGGTTTGCAACTGAATAACCAATTTAGATTAATAAAGGGACTAATCGGTTTTTCCAATAAGTAATCAGTTGAGGACGATTTGATGTAGTAGTAGCCAGCAATTATTTTCTGCAACAAATTGCCATTGCAATTGGGCTTGAGGCATTAGTCTGTCAGTTAGTTGCAGACTGGCTTGTGTCCAAAGGGTGCCATGGGTGTGGCTGATTTTAAGTTGTGAGACTGCTGAAAAATCAAAATATCGTAAGGTCCCATTTTGAATCATATCGATCCAAGCATATTTAGATAGATGGTCGTCATAAGCGATGTGACAGTCAGCTGTCGGTGCTAGTGCGCGGTTCAACCAAACGATGTCTCGGGTTGTCAAAGCCGTAATGAGATGATCATAACAGGCCAATAGGATCGTTTGATTAGTCATCTTTTTGAAACTCCTTTCCAACTAGAACTAAGTCAACGATAGTTATCATAGTCGGTTTTGGACGGCTAACCAATCTGACTTTTAGATTAAATCAATCGGTTTTTGTGATAGCAAAAAAGCGTGATTCAGCAGTGAATCACGCTTTAATTAAATTGTTTCTTCAATATTTCAGCGAAAGTTTCAATATAATAGCCGGAGTTATCTTTTTTCCAGTAGGCATAGTAATGTTGTGTTAAATCGCGGCCATGGTCAACTAATTTTAAAACGCGATTGATTTCGGGATCAATGTGGCTGCCAGTTCGACTATTAACGACAATATAGCCCTGATTGGCAGTAGCCAACATTTGAGCTGCACCAAAGCTAGCAGCGATTTGAAAAGGACTTTGAATCCCTAAAACGTCGCGATAATACGTCTGTTCGGAAGCGTACTGGTCGGCACCAACGATTAAAATGCAAGGCAAATCAGCCAAGTCGGTCGTATCAATTGTTGTTGCTTTATCTTTAAAGGCTTTATTTGCGACCACCACCATGTAATCGGCCGAGGTTAGAAAGGTGTTTTCATAGTTCGTTGACAACTCGTGTCGTTGGTCAGAAAAGTTTAAGTCGATTTTGTCATCACGTAGCTGTGAAAATAGTTCATGGTAGGAATCACTGTGAATTTCCACGCGCACTTCGGGGTATGTTTTTGAAAATTCTGAGACTGCTTGAAGAAATTCTTGCGACCCAAATTTTCTAAGATAGCCTAAACGCAAAGTGTAAGTATTCTGATTATGTTTTTCGATAGCTTGCGTTTCGGTGACCAATTTGTCTACTTGATCTAAAATGACCAGACAATGTTGATAAAAATAGTTACCCGCTGAAGTTAATTCGAATCCCCGTCCTTGGCGTCGAACTAATGTGACGCCTAATTGTTCGGAGAGATTTTTGAGCTGCTGCGAAAGTGACGATTGTGAAATCTGACATTTTTCAGCGGCTTTTGTGTAACTATGATTTTGAACGACGGCAACGAAATATTGCATTTGACGGAACATAAGATCACCTCTATACACTAGTTTAAACGACTTAATTGCCGAATGCTACTGTGGCTGTTTTATATTTTCACTTGCATTTAAGAACGTACGTTCGTATAATGATGGTTAAAAGGTCGGTGATTTTAATGGCACAAGTTGTTCCTCGTGAAAAGTGGCTTTATGATGATCGTGGCATGATTAAATGGATGGGCTGGATTTTATCTGATCACAGCGCTTATATGGAGCAGGCTGGCCAACAAGCACGGCCTCGTGAAATTAAGCCTGAGATGCCAATGGCTCAAATTAGTGCTAATTTACAAACGGCTTGGGAGCGTAAGCAAGCGGTCGTACTTCAAAGCGATACCTTGGAAAACAATTGCTTTACGGCTGAATATCAAGGGCAAGTTGTTGGTTATCAAGGTGATCAGATCTATTTACAGTTGGCCAACGATAGCGTTAAATTTTTCCACTTGGATGAATTGCGCTATGTGGCATTACAAACTGCAGAAAAGTGGTGGCACCATGATGACACCACTCGATGATAAAAGTCGGTTACCAGAACGTGACATTATGTGTATCGATTGCAAGTCATTTTTTGCCAGTACGGAAGCAATCCGGCGTGGTGAATATCCACTGGCTGCAAAAATTGCAGTTTTGTCACGGTCTGAATCGCAAGGCGGGTTAATTTTAGCAGCGTCGCCGGATACCAAACATGATTACAACGTTCGGCTGGGAACTCGAAAATATGAAATTAAACCAGATATGGATATTGAGTTAGTTGCCCCGCACATGCGCGATTACATTACTTTGAATTATCGAATCAATCAGATCTTTCGTCAATTTACGGATGATGCCCATTGGTATGTTTACAGTATCGATGAAGCGTTTATTGATGTGACCCATAGTCATCGGTTGTTTGGGTCGAATCGTGATATTGCGACTCAGATTCAGAAAAAAGTTTTCAATGAAACGGGAATTGTCACGACCGTGGGAATTGGCCCGAATCCACTGATGGCCAAGTTGGCACTTGATAATGAGGCTAAGGAACAAGCACCTTGGCAAGCAGAATGGCATTATGAAGATGTGCCCACGAAGCTTTGGCAGATTGCGCCATTGACGAATTTCTGGTCGATTGGGAATAAGACTGCTGATAAATTGGAACGGATGAATATTCATACGATTGGTGACTTGGCCCATGCCGATCGGAAAGCACTGCGCAAAAAATTCGGTGTTTTAGGCGATGCACTTTATTTTCATAGTTGGGGTATTGATTATTCTGATTTAGCCAAACGTTATGTTCCGCGGGCTGAAAATAAAGGTTATGGTAACAGCCAAGTGTTAATGCGGGATTATACAACCCGGCAGGAAATCGAAACGGTGCTATTTGAAATCTGTGATCAAGTGGCGACACGTTTGCGTAAACACGATGTTTTAGGTGAAGTCATCAGTGTTCAGGTCGGGTTCTCAACCGCAGATGATGCGGCGCAACACGGCTGGAGCGCTCAGACTAAAATTGATCCGACGAATCAGACGAATGATCTGATTAGAGCCGTTCAATATTTATTTGAAAAGCGCTGGCAGGGGAATGCCCTACGTAACTTGGGTGTGCGTGTCAACCGCATCAGTAAGCCTAATAGTTTGCAACTATCCTTATTCAGCAATCAACGCCAGACAGAAGCTGATTTAAAGTTGGAACATACGATTGATCAGATTCGTAGTCGGTATGGTTATCGTGCGATTGTCCGTGGTTACAGTAAGACGGCTGCCGGGACAGCGATTGACCGGTCAAAACTGGTTGGTGGTCATCAAGCATAGGAGGTCATTTTTATGTTGAAAGAGTCTAAAACGTTGCTGGCTAATTTTGATCAGTATTTTTTACGACGTTATCAATGGCGCTATCATTTAATGATTGTGGATAATCATTTATTCGATTGTTACACTTTCTTTTTGCAGGCACAGCGCGCAAATGAGAAACTGTTACATAGTTATGATCTCTTAGAAATTCCGCGGGACGAAGCGTTATACCAACAAGTTTTAGCGGACTTGCAAGTCCATACAAAGTTGTCGATTGAATTTCGGAATACCCATCATTTGGTGCATCCTGGGACTAATATTGTGCATGATTTAGAACATGGTCATGGCCGTTCAACGAAGTATCATCGTGAACAGTCTTAAAATAAGATAAGACAACGCTAAGTAACCTAGAAATGATGGTCGACTTAGCGTTGTTTTAAATTGAGCTAATTTTAAGCATACTTATAAGGCATAAAAAAGCATGAAAACTAGGTATTTTACATAATTGAGTTGCGCTTGTATGATGTTGTCAAGACCATAAGCTTGTGTCGTATCTTTGTGCGTTCTTGTGACATTGAATTTGCAGGGCTATTTAGAATTGAAAGTAGGGGAAGTCGTTGTGATGGCAGTTATTGATGTTTTTGCACATGTGTTACCACCAAAATTTTTAGCGAAAATGCAAGCGCTTAAACCTGAAATTTTGGACCAATTTCCATATATGAAGAATGGGCTATTAACTGATATGGACCAACATTTGGCAAGCTTGCCGGCGGGTCATCAGCAAATTATTTCAGCGGTTAATTTGAATCCAGAAGACTTTGTGGGTCCGATTCAGGCAGCTGAACTCTGCCGCGCGGCTAATGCCGAAATCGCAGCGATGGTTCGTGATCATCACGATGTTTTTCCAGCTGGGGTGGCAATGTTGCCGATGAACAATGTCCCAGCGGCTTTGAAGCTGATTGACGAGCAGATCGTTAATAGCCAGGAGTTAGTTGGCGTGCAATTGTTTACGCAAGCCTTGGGACAACCAATCACGGCCGCAGTTTATGAGCCAATTTTCGCTAAGTTGGCTGAAATTGGGGCGCCAGTTTGGTTACATCCCGTGTTCGATAGGGCTAAACCGGCCAATAACGTCACGTTTAGTTGGGAATATGAATTGACCCAAGCCATGAACGGCATGGTCGCTGCGGGTTATTTTCGGCGCTATCCGAATTTGAAAGTCATCGTGCATCACGCTGGTGCGATGGTGCCGTTCTTTAGTCAGCGAATTAAATATATTCAATCTGCCGAAAATTATGCTGATTTTAAGAAATTTTATATCGATACCGCTATTTGGGGTCATCCGAAAGCGTTGGAATTAGCGTGGGATTTCTTTGGTGCTGACCACGTCTTGTTTGGGACAGACTCGCCATTTGGTATTCCACCAGTTGGGCCAACCGCAGTCATCGAACAAGCTGTCAATGACATGCAACTTACTGAAGGCCAAAAACAACAGATTTTTAGTGGAAATTGGCAACGATTAATGGCTTAGGCTGTTTTTTTGAGAGGAATTTAAAAAATGATGACTGAACATGAAAAATTATTAGCGGGACAAGACTATGATTATCGAGATCCTGAATTACAACAGCTTTTAGCACAAGGCCGAAAGTTAGTCAATTTAATTAATACGACTCAAGATGTGACGGCACGAGCTGACGCCATTAAAGCCTTATTTGGCAAAACGGGTCATGGCTTTGTGATCAACGGGACCTTTAGTGCGATTTATGGAAAACACATCAGCGTTGGTGACGATGTGTTTATCAACGGTAATTGTACTTTTCAAGATTCTAACTTAATTACGTTAGGTGATCGGGTCATTATTGCGCCAGATACGAAATTGTATTGTGGGGCACATGCTTTGGATGCCAACAAGCGCTTTGGGTCGCGGCCAGATGGGAGTAAGTATTTAATTACTTATACGAAACCGATCTCAATTGGTAACGACGTTTGGATCGGTGGCAATGTGACGATTATTGGTGGGGTGCATATCGGGAATAATGTTATCGTGGCGGCCGGTGCAGTTGTGACGAAAAATGTCCCAGATAATACGATTGTCGGCGGCGTTCCGGCCAAAACGATTCGGCTCCTCGCCCCATTAAGTTAGCGTAACTTTGGACAACTGAAAGGGTGACAATGATGACTCAGGTCCCACTATTTAGATTGTTTAATTTACGGCTTAAAGCCAGTGAGAAGGCGGCGTTTGCCAAAGTTGGTGAGCAAAACTTATTGACTTCGATTCAACAAGAACCAGGCACTCTCGCGATGTACACTGGGCATCTTGATGATCTTGGTATTGAAAATCGAGTGCTGGAATTGTATCGTGACCAAGCTAGTTATGAAGTTCATGCTAAGTCACCACAGTTTCAAACTTTCAAAACGGTTGCTGGTCGTGCAGTGGTTGACCAATCAGTGATGGCACTCACACTGTTATTATTATTGGAACAAGACCCGGCATTGCGTACGGTTGCGCCGACACAACAGGTCGTTGTTTTAACGGAACTGATGGCGCAACCAACCGCTACGGCGGAACTGCAGGTGCTAGTGAAATCAGCCGTTCGGCGCGCAATTGCGGCCGAAACTAGACTAGTCACGGCCTATTTTGGTCAAGTGATGGCGGAACCACAAAAATTCGTGTTGTTTGAAGTCTTTCAAGATGATGCGGCTTATCAACAACATCAACAGAATGCCGATGTTAAGGCTTTCAAACAAGCGAGTCAGAGTCTGATTACGCAAGCGACAACGACGATGATCAAGCCAGACGTTTTAGTGACTCAAGGCCAACTGACTTTTGAAAATCAGTTCTAAAAATGGTGATTGATTAGAAAGAGGCTGAAATATGGAATACACAAAATTTGGCAATACTGGTTTGGATGTGTCACGACTTTGCTTAGGGACGATGGGATTTGGCAATGCGTCCACGGGAATGTTTCCTTGGGCAATTGGGGCTGAACCGAGCGAACAAGTGATCAAACAAGCCTTAGATTTGGGTATCAATTTTTTTGATACGGCTAATATTTATTCGCATGGTGATAGTGAACGGTTCGTCGGCCAAGCTTTGAAAAAATTAGCGCACCGTGATCAAATCGTCTTGGCGACTAAAGTGTTCTTCACACCTGAAAAGGCGCCGAATGTCGCGGGATTGTCACGTAAAGCCATCATGACGCAGATTGATCAGAGCTTAGAACGCCTACAAACGGATTATGTGGACTTGTATGTGATTCATCGCTGGGACTACAACACGCCGATTGAAGAGACGATGGAAGCCTTACATGATTTGGTTAAAGCCGGCAAAGTTCGTTATATTGGGGCGTCAGGGATGTTTGCTTGGCAGTTTGAAAAGGCCCAAGCTGTCGCTGAATTGCACGGTTGGACGAAGTTTGTCTCCATGCAGAACCATTTGAATTTGTTGTATCGTGAAGAAGAACGTGAAATGTTGCCACTTTGTCGGGATCAAAATATTGCGGTCACACCGTATAGTCCGTTAGCTTCGGGTCGTTTGACGCGTGATTGGGCTGGCGAGACGAAACGGTATGCAACCGATAAAGTTGCTCGGAGCAAATATGATGCCAGCAAAGATCTGGATATGCCAATCATTAAGCGCGTGGGTGAAGTGGCGGCCAAATATGGGGTCGACCGCGTCCAAGTGGCGTTAGCTTGGTTGTTACAAAATCCGGGTGTCACGGCACCAATTATTGGCGCAACTAAAGCGCATCATTTGAGTGGGGCCGTTAAGGCGTTGGATTTGAAATTAACGCCGGCGGATGTCGCTTATTTGGAGGAACCGTATGCACCACATGAACTGGTCGGACCGCTGACGGCTGATCAAGTGGATTATCAACGTTAATGAGATAAACTAAAAGAATCAAGCCACAACTGGATTGATTCTTTTAGTTTATCTGGCATACTATCGTCAAGTCGCTCATAATAAAGGTGCAAAACGAAGACTGATAGTTGACGCGAAGGATCAAAGGGCAACTATGGTCTTCTTGAGAGGTGATTGGATGTTTTTGTTAGCACTAGTGCCAGTATTGATGGGGAGTGGCATCGCCATTCAGACGGCGGTCAATTCAAAATTACGCCAGTACGTGATTTCACCATACTTAGCGTCAGCGGTCTCATTCACGATTGGTGCACTATTCTTAATTGTTTTAACGCTAGTTTCAGGCATTAATCCACTGGTGGCTGGGGTAACAGTTACCAGCAACCCGTGGTGGATCTGGTTGGGTGGCCTGTTAGGCGTGATTGGGTTAACGACCAATTTATTACTTTTCCCACGGCTGGGGAGTATTCAGACCGCGGTATTACCACTGTTTGGCCAAATTGTGATGGGCGTTTTAATTGATCAATTTGGTTGGTTCACGTCACCTAAAACTGGCTTGACGAGCACCAAAACTATCTGCATTCTCTTGGTCACGGTGGGGATGTTGATTGCCACCGGGGCCTTTAACAAGCGACAACCGACTGGTAGTGCGAACAAAGAGTCGAAGCTATTATTACAACTATTCGGGATTGGCGCTGGCTTTTTGATGGCAAGTCAGATTGCCATCAATGGTCATTTAGGGCTCGTGCTGGGGTCATCGCTCCATGCCGCAACGATTTCATTTACCATGGGAGCCGTTTTATTGATACTCTTATTGGCAATATTGCGGGTCCCCGTTAAGAATCTGGAGCAGGCGGTCAAAGCTGGTCGGTCGTATTGGTGGATGTGGATTGGCGGTTTCTTGGGCGCTTTATATGTCTTTGGGAGTGCGTGGTTAGTCCCACAAATTGGGACGGGGCAAGTGGTTGTGATTGCTTTATTCGGCCAATTAGTCTTTAGCGCGCTAATTGATCACTTTGGGTTATTCCAGTCAAAAGTGAATCGCGTTTCAGCTGCACGAATCATGGGCTTGGTGCTGATGTTTATTGGCGTCGCCGGTATTCATTTCTTATAAGTCGTTATTACCACACACGTTCCACTGACGTACAATTTAAAAATACACAAGCTCGTCTCAACCAACGCCTATCAGGTCGGTTGAGACGAGCTTTTTAGGTTTCCAAGGTCGGATTAGCGGAACCTAATCATTGATAATTGGTATACCTTTAATATAACTAAAAATAATGAAAATTATTGATAAAGAATGACTTAACGCGGCATTCTCATTTACTAATGACTTAATTATTTCAACTAATTAACGAATTGGCCTAAATTATTAAAAATAGACATAATTATACATATGAAGTCTTATTTATTACTATAAATTCTTCGAATAACTAGTGACTAATGTTGACATGACAAGGAAACGGAGCCGTGCCAACTTTGCTTAAAAAAGCCTTAAAAAGGGTAATCAGCCGATTTTTCAGTTTGTTAAGTCAATATTTTTCTATCAGTATTTTTATATTAAACTATAAAAGTCATGCTACAATGCAATTGTAAATGGTTGACCGGGGTAATAGAGCAAGACCTGCGACATTTGTTGGGAGACTATTTCATCGTTGCTATAGACAATCTTATTAGTGGTTTGGAGACTGACCTAACTGATGACCTTGCCAAAAAATTTGGGGATTTAAGCAAAGGAGTGCAAGTATCATGAATAAAAGAGTAAGTAGTTTAATGTTAGCAGGGGCCTTAGTCCTTGGAAGTGTGTTACCAGTTGTTGCCAATGCGGATGCCGTTACGACCACTAGTGGTGAGACGAAAAGTTCAGTTACTTTTGAAGCACCGGAAAATGTGACTAAGCCAGTCGATCCAGATAATCCTGGCACACCAGTTACCGATCCTTCTGATGGTGGTGGCGCGACGGTTGATCCAACTGGGCCACTATCATTCCTATACGTTTCACCAACGATTGATTTTGGGAGTCAAAAAGCCCTTTCAACTGGACCACAAACTATTGATAATAAGTTGACTACACAAATTCAGGTTAAGGATCAAACCTTTGGCGGTACCGCTAATCCTAACCTAGTTACAGAAGTCACGGATACTCGTGGGACTAATGCCGGTTGGACCGTACAAGTTAGCAGCTCACCACTGAAACTAGCAGCTGGTGATGTGTTAAAGGGTGCCACGATTAATCTTGGTGCGACTGACACGACTAAGAATAAGATTTCTAACTCTGGCGATGCCACTGGCATTAGCGGGTCGGATGTTGCACTTGGGACTGAAGCAGGAACTGCAGCTACCATTTATGCGGCCGCTAAAGATGCTGGTGCCGGTCAAACCGCGTTCCAACTTTCACCAGATAACATTTCAATGACAGGAATTGATGCCAACGCCAAAGCCGGGACCTATACTGGTACGTTGACTTGGACTTTAAATGATACACCGGCTGAATAACTAATTTTGCGAAAAGGGTGATCATGTTTCATGAGCGCCTTTTTCGCACCTACATAGTAAAGATGGTATTTCGAGGGGGAGTCAGATATGCGTCTTTTAAAAAAAATAGTCTTAATTAGTTCAGCCTTATTAGTCGGACTCATCAGCGGCTGGGGGCAGCTGGTCAGCCAGGCCGCAAAAGCCCAAGTCAATAACAATGTTGGTTATAGTGTGGAAGCCTAATTGCCCAAGAATCAACTTGATGCAAAAAATTCATTTTTTGATTTAAAAATGACACCAGGGCAGACGGAAACATTGAAAGCGACCGTCTACAATCAGACCAATCGTGATATTAAGGTTCAAGTTGGGATTCATACTGCTTGGACGAACGCGAGTGGTGTGATTGATTATACGAATGTGCCAAAGTCTTTTGATCAATCACTAAAATATCCGATGAGCAAAATCAGTCAACTTCAAGGCCCAAAAACAATTACCGTCGCAGCTGACAGCAAAAGAGTCGTGACGACCCAAGTCAAAATGCCGAAAGACACGACAGATGGCGTGATTTTAGGTGGCTGGTTCTTCAAACGAGTCGACCAAAAAGTTACGAGTACCGTTAAAAATGCCAATAACATTCGGAGTGCTTACGCCTATGTGATTGGGATGAAGTATACGGTTGGGACTGTTCCAGCGCCTAATCTGTTGTTAGGAAAGGTTGATGCTGGGACTTACAATTATCATCGCGGGATTATCGTTAATTTGCGTAATCCGAAAGCTGTCATCATTCCTAATTTAAAGATGGATACGAAGATTACTAGCTTGAGCAGTGGTAAAGTCATCAAACATCTTAAGCAAGCTAACGTACAAATGGCGCCGAATACGGATTATCGTTATCCAATGCTGGTTGAGGACGCCAAACTTGAAGCCGGTCGTTATCATATCCATATGGTGGTTAAAAATAGCGCCCACAAGTGGGTCTTTGACCGTAACTTTACGATTACGAAGCAAGCGGCAAAGCGCGCTAACGACGCGATTGCGGATCAACCTAGTTTGAATATTTGGCTGTTGATTGGCTTAGGCGCATTGAGTATGTTACTACTAGTGCTCTTAATCTGGCTATTGATTTTCTGGATCAAACGCCGACGTCGTCAGACTGATAATCAAGCATAGTTAACTCAATAGGGGGGCGTTAACTTTGAAAAATAGAGAAAAATGGTGGGGGTTGATCTTAGTCTTGCTACTTAGCCTGTTGGCTCAATTCCAAGTCGTGCAAGCAACTGGTCAAAGTCAAACCCAAATTGGGGTAACTATTGAAAAAACAAGCGCTGACGCCGATCAATTGATGAAAGGTGATCAGCAGATTCCAAATGGTGAGCAAGTTCAAACGGATGCTGATGCCATTATGCCGAAAGTCGCCGCAGCTACGCCAAGCGGAGTAAACAAAGCTACGCCAAAACAAGTAACTTTGGAAAAAGCGACTCAAGTTGTGGCTAAGAGCTTGCGTCAAGGCCGGCTACCACAAACTGGTGAAGCAGGGCTGGGCTTGATGGTGATTATCGGCGGCATGCTGTTACTCTGTTGGTTATTAGTGTTAGTGGTTATTTGGCAATGGTGGCAGTCACGAGAGGGGCGTGAAACTCAATGAAACTTAAATTGATTTGGCGCCAACTCTTGTTAGTGCTAGTGGTCTTGTTGGGGTTCAGTTATGTGCATGTCCAAGTGGGTCACGCAGCTGGGTCCGGTGTTACTGGGGCGGCCACCTATAAGAAGGAAACCGGTATCAGGTTAGTGGCACCTGAATGGAATTCGATTAACCGCTACATCGCATTCACGTCTGTGACAGCGAACAACATTCAGGGTGACCGATTGACAAAATATACAGATAGAATTTATGTGAAAGTTGATCCTGATTATAAAACCCTAGAAGCCAAAGGGTTTAACTTTGATAAAGCCTATTTAGACGTAGTTGATGCGAATGGGAAATCGGTAATGTCGAGTAGTCCAGTTCAAGCGACGATTTCTTCGGGCACTAGTGCGACTTTTTCAACGACCAAGCAAACGTTATCGGTTAATTTATCAAAGTTAGGCACGACACAATTAAAATTACCTATCTATGTAGGTGTGAGGTTCAGTTCGACTACGCCTAATAATGATGGGAGTACACTCTGGATGGTTTATGGGTTTGGGATGTTTGAACAAAATGACGATGTTGTAAATAATATGAAAGATGTTACCATTCAAGATCCAGTTCAAAGTCTTAATCAAAAAATTACGGGGACAGCGGAACCGAATAGTTATGTTTCGACAGAATTAAATGGCACAATCTATGATACTACGGCAGATGCCAGTGGTAATTATACGATCACATTGCCTTTACCGCTGTCACTCTTGGGTGATCCAGACTCAGTTACTGTTTCTGAGAGTAATGACATGGGTGATATGAAGTCGGCCACTGCCACAGTGCATAAATCGATGCCAGTTTTAAGTTCGACTTCTAGCGGTGTCACGATTACACCTGCCTTACTTGAGACACTATCGTCAGATGATGATGTCTTAGCTTGGTTAGTTAAAGCAGCGGGGATCACGGTCCAAGATTCAGTGTCACATGAGATAGATACCCGTCCTAAATATAGCTCAACCGATAGTAATTTGGCGCAAAAGTTAACCGATTTAGCGACTGGTGACAGCACTAATATTGACGTTGGCGCAACCAGCAATGATGTCAAAGCACCAACTGACTTATCGATCAAAGTTACCAAGACGGCTGGCGAATTAAAATTCACAACAGTCAGTGATGCCTTATCCTACGGGAATTTAACGGTTCCAAGTACAACGACGTTATTTGCGCCAGTCAGCGCGCCGGATATTCAAATTTCTGACACACGGACTGCCGGGTCGCCATGGCATATTGCAGCGACAGCTGGGACGTTAACGGATGGTGCTGGTCACGACTTTAGTGGTCAGCTGATGTATGTTGATGGTAACGGTCAATCACAATATTTAGCGACGGCTTCCACAGTGGCGAGTGGCATGCGTGCCAAAGGAGTTACAACAGTTAAAACGACAGATGGCTGGGAAAATCAAAAAGAACAGCCATCAGGTATTGGGAAGCCGGGAATCTATTTGCAAGCGAAACCCAATATTTATACTGGGGGAAACCAAGCCAGTTATAGTGGTGATATCAACTGGCAATTGGTCGCCGCACCATAATGTCAGGAACCTAATCGTTATTAATAATGTTGACAATGGTCTATTCAGCCAATGGCGGGTCATTTTACTTGATTGAGAGTAAAATGACCCGCCATTTTTGTTGTGGCTTTAATTGGCAATCGAGTTGCTGCTATAGAAGCCGCTTTCATGAAAAAGTTTTGAATTTTTCCTTGCCTTGAAGTAGCTTCAAGGGTCTAAACTGCATTTATTCACTTAAAGACAAGGGGAACAACATGACAAAAGACAAACGCTTTGACTGGATTCTATTAATTATTTTATTCAGTTACTTCATGATTTTATTAGATAATTCGATTATTTTTACGGGAACAGTGAAAATTGCACAGGATTTGCACTTAAATCAGCAGACACTTTCATGGGTCAGCAGTGCTTATTCCTTAACATTTGGTGGGTTCCTATTACTTGGTGGTCGCGCGGGTGATCTATTTGGCCGCCGACGGATTTTTGAAATTGGCTTAGTCATTTTTTGTCTCGGGTCACTTATTGTTGGCTTAGCAGTCAACGCGCCAATGATCATTGCGGCACGCGCGTTTCAAGGCATCGGGTCGGCGATTTTGGCCCCCACGACCTTGGCGATTTTAATGGATACGTATGAAGGGCCAGCGCGTGTTCGAGCCATTGCTTATTATGGTGCGATGGCTGGGATTGGCGCTAGTGTCAGCTTAGTTATTGGTGGCGTCTTTGCTAGTTTACTCACTTGGCGGGTCGGTTTCTTCATTAACGTGCCAATCAGTATTTGGATGTTCTATTTGGCCGTCCGGCATTTGAAAGCCGACCACGGTCAAACCGATGGCAAGCTCGATTGGGTCGGTACGATTACTTCACTGATTGGGATGAGCGCCTTGGTTTACAGTATCGTTGGGACTTGGGCGAAGTTGCCAGCCTTGATTTTAGCGATTGTGATGTTAGCCGGTTTTATTTATCAAGAACGTCAAACGGCCCAACCGATTATGCCATTGCGCTTGTTTACGGATCGTGAACGTGTTGGTGCGTATGTTGGTCGTTTCCTCTATCTAGGGTCAATGTTGGGGTTCTGGTTTATTACGCCACAATTGATGCAAAATCAATTAGGCTTTAGCGCCTTAATGGCTGGGATTGCTTTCTTCCCGTTGACGGTAGTTAATTTTATTGTGGCGTTACAAGTGGCTCATTTGACCGCTAAATGGGGCAATGGTGGCTTACTCGTGACCGGGATTGGGTTGACGCTATTAGGTATGTTCTGGTTGAGTTTCTTCACGCCAACAGTTGGTTATTGGTTGGGGATTGCCTTGCCAATGGTC
Source organism: Lactiplantibacillus nangangensis (assembly GCF_005405065.1). Classification (GTDB taxonomy): domain Bacteria; phylum Bacillota; class Bacilli; order Lactobacillales; family Lactobacillaceae; genus Lactiplantibacillus; species Lactiplantibacillus nangangensis. The sequence continues at coordinate 40,019 of NZ_BJDI01000003.1, forward strand.
GTGATCGGGGTTGGTCAAGGCTTGTCACTTAGCCCGTTCACCGCTGCTGGAGTGGCACATACGCAAGGCGCCGATGCTGGGGCAGCGTCTGGTGTGGTCAATGTGATGCATCAGATTGGTGGTTCAGTTGGACTGTCGATTTTAGTGGCCGTTCAAAATATGGCTCACAGTCAAGTGGTTGGCTTTCAACATGCGATTTTAACCGGATCCGGTTTGTTGTTACTTGCTTTATTGGCAGCGATTTTCCTGATCGTTCCCGGTGAAAAAAAGCCATAAAGCGGTTGCCTTGCACTAACTGCAATGTTGTAGACTAAGTTTATGTTGATTATTAGCAAAGGTGATTATAATGAAAAATGAACTAATAACGTTATATCGAAATTATAATTTGGCAATGGCCGCGGATAATGTTGATCAACTCGACCAACTGTTAGCGCCACAGTTTACTTTGACGCATATGACTGGTTATGTACAGCCGCGGGCAGAGTGGTTGGGTGAAATCAAGACGGGACAGATGGCTTACTTTGATTCTCAAGAAGACCAGATTGAAGTGGTGAAGGTCGGTGATGGCTGGCGACTGACCGGTCAAAGTCGGGTGACGGCGTCAATCCATGGTAGTGCGCGCCACGCTTGGCCGCTACGAACGGTGATGTCGATTCAACGGCTAGCTGGTCGATTACAAATTATGACGGCGATTGTCACAACTTATTAAATAACGCATCAGTCGTTTCCCTAATGACAACGGCTGATGTTCAAAAACTAATTTAAGAAAAAGAGGACTATCAAAATGAAAAATGTTTTAATTATTGGTGCGACAGGTTCAGTTGGGTCAACGACGCGGGATTATTTGTTAGCAAATAGTGATGATCAATTAACGTTGTTTGCTCGACATGCCAATCGGATTAAGGCGACTGCTGGTCGTGAAAAAATCGTTCAAGGTGATGTGACCAATGTGAGTCAATTAGCAACGGCGATGGCGGGTCAAGACGTGGTCTTCGCCGCGTTGAGTGGTAATTTGAAAATGATGGCTGAAAGTATTGTGCAAGCGATGCATCAGTCGCAAATTAAACGGTTGATTTTTATTACTTCCATGGGAATCTATAATGAAATTCCGGCTTTCTTGGGAGCTGACGGCAATGTGAACCGTAATCCAATGTTGCGGGGTTATCGTGCCGCCGCCGATGTGATTGAAGCATCTGATTTGGCGTATACGATTGTGCGTCCAGGCTGGTTTGACAATGGCAGCGATGATTATGAAGTGACTCAAAAAGGCGAGCCGTTTGGTGGTCATAACGTTTCACGGCGGGCGATTGCTGACTTGGTAATGCATGCGGCGGATGATAACGATTATGTGAAGGCTAGTGTCGGAATTAATCGACCAGAATAGGTCAAAAAAAATAACGAAACTGGCGTGAAAGGCTGGCTCGTTATTTTTTTGGAAGCACTCACCGCAACGTATGGCAATTGTTTTGACTAGTCAGGTTAGTAAACAAACGGGTACAATTAACTTAAGTCCTAATAGAGTTGAGGAAAAGCTAATGGAAACAAAATTAATTTTATCCACATTTATGATTCTGATGGCGGCGGCAGTCAGCAATTTAATTGCACAGGGGTTTAAAAAGATTGCGCCAACCTATATTAATTTATTGATGGGACTGCTCGTGGGGCTATTGCCGTTGACGAACGCAACGGTGGCGAGCTTTAATAATGAGATCTTTATGACTGCGATTATTGCGCCGTTATTGTTTTTTGAAGGCCAGAATACACGGGTACTCATTGTGCGGCGCAAACGACGCTTGATTATCGGAACCGCGGTCGGGTTAGCCGTTGCAATTGCCGCCGTGGTTGGTTTTGCAGTGCATACGCTAGGGCAAGTAGCGTGGCCATTGGCTTTAATTATGGTTGCAATTAGTGCCCCAACTGATGCCACTGCATTAGATTCAGTGACAGGTGGTCGTCTTTTACCAGCCCATGTGGGCACTGTATTACGGATGGAAGCCTTATTCAATGATGCAACGGGGTTGATTATCTTGCAGGCCGGTGTACTTTGGTACACGAGTGGTCAGTTAGCGTTAGGCAAAAATTTAATGGCCTTTTTGTGGTCAGCCGGTGGGGGACTCGTATTTGGTGCTGGGCTTGCCTTTGGGTTGATGATCCTGCGGCAGTGGTTATTACGGTCACGCTGGAACTTTGCGTCTTCACAGATTATTATCTATTTAATGACACCAATTGTAATTTATTTATTGGCAGAGGAATGGTCCTTGTCAGGGATTATTGCAGTTGTGAGTGCTGGTCTCGTGTATAACGGTGAGGCGCAACGGAGTCGGTTTTCAAATCCCCGCCAATTTCATTTGTCGGTTCAATTAATCAATTTTGGGTCGGAAATTTTAAATAGTTTTGTCTTTGTGATCCTTGGAATTTTATTGGCGCGAATTATGACGGGATTTCAAGTTGGAACGGGACAACATTGGTTCTGGTTAGGCGTGCTGGTGTACACTCTGGCTTGGGGATTGCGGTATGGTTATGCCCGGCTAATTCATTTGAATCAACATGAGGCACTGATTTTTGCCCTTGGTGGGGTTCACGGGACTGTGACTTTAGCGCTGGCATTATCTGTCGGTGTTTTAACGACAAGTGACAACCAGTTAGTTCTTTTGGTTGAAACGGTCGTGATTATTTTGAGCATGCTAGTACCGACGCTAGTGTTGCCAAGACTATTGCCCGCCGCGCTGACCGCTAAACAGTTATCGCCAAAACTAGCAACGATGCGTCAGGCGATGGTGGCGGCTGGGCTAGCGCAACTTGAACAATTGACGCTTACGCCCGCAGTGAAGGCGAGCGTGACTTATGATTTGCGTGATCAGCTGCGGCAGAATCGATTGCGGAGTTTTCTCCAGCAATGGCGGCAACAGAGCTGGGAACCTGTCCAATTTAATGGCGATGAAGCGTTGCAAGAGCGGCGGGCGTTGATGCAAGCTTTCGACGCTGAACGTCAGTATCTATATAACTTAGCGTTGGAACATCGATTTGAGCCAAAAGTGATTTATGACTTATATAGTGAAATCTTATTGGCAGAGTCGTTAGTCTTAGATCCGGCTAATCAACCTGAGTAGCCAAAAATACGATTAATCGAATTGCTGATGACTTCGATTAATCGTATTTTAAAGTGTTATTGATTTTCTTGATAAACGTCGTGTTCCTCAGCTTCGGGAATGTTTGACGGGACAAAGCTATCGGACTTGTGATGAATCAACACATTGGCGTAGTGGTCAACTTTAAGGTTGATCGTTTTTAAATGATTTTGTAAATCGTTAATTTCATCGAGTGTGCGCGCTTGTTGGGCTTTCATCATCTCATACCGTTCTGGAACGGTGTTTTCGCCTTCTTGAACGAGAGCCAAATAGTGTTGAATCCGTTCCACTGGCATTCCAGTTTGACGAAGGCAGACAATGAGGTGTAGCCACTCCAAGTCGGTGTCTTCAAAGACCCGATTGTTGTTAGCGTCACGTTTAACGAATGGCAACATGCCATGGTCATGATAATAGCGAATACTGTATGTTGAAATGGCCATTTTCTTGGCAACTTCTTGAATAGTATAGGACAACTGTAACCCCTCCTAAATTTAGTGATACTAATTGAACCCTATCTTACCCCGACTTGACACAGTTGGCAAGCTTAATTCTATCAGCGGTAAAATAGCACTCCCTTATAGTCGGTTTAACCAGTTGCCAAAAAATGATGATTATTTTGCTTAAAAAGCTTGCCTTCGAGTAGTCCTAAGGTGGTAAGCTACATTTACCAGTTCAGTTAGGAGGGATAGACAGTGTGGCAATATTCAGTACAGTTAACTGGGCATGATTTTGAGCCAACGATGGCTTGGTCCAAAGATAGTCAGGCCGTGTTAGCACAGCTTAAAACGCGCGCAGATGTGGATTTGTTAAGCTGGAATCCGACGAGTGATGCGAGTGAGATTTATGCTCAGTACTCGTTGGATGAATTGGTCACGCGAATTGATCACACTGTGTATGCCCGTTTGCTAGAAAAAATGGCCCAGATCATGGCTGAGACGGGGCAGGACTTTCCGCCAAGTTTGCAACGGCAATGGTATCTGGTTGGTTATTTAGCGGTTTTGAGCCATCAGGCGTTGATCAATGCTGCGGCGGCCTTACTAGGTCTGACCGCATTGACGTTAAAAACACCACCAATGGCGCTGCCGCAAGCGGCCAACCAGCAATTACGCGGGCTGACTGATCAAGCGCGTTGCTGGTTAATGGCGGCTCAGATCACGGACTTACAATTATTAGCGACCACGCGACCATTACGAAAATTATTAAGTCAGCTCTTAACCCAAGCAGATCAGTTGGATTATTGCTGTGTGAGTGGTCAGTCGTATGGTTGGCAACTCGCTAACGATGCTTATTGGTTGAGTCAGGTTGAGCGGCCGACGTTTGACTTGACTCAATTGACGAGTCCGGTAGCTTATCAATTGATCCGGGCAGCTTATTTGGAACGAAAATTAGGTTGATGATCGTTATCAACAAGTGGAAAAGTTTGAAAGGTGTGACTAAGGTTTGAAGTCGAAATTTGGCATGTTAAGTGTGATTTTGTTAGGAATCAATTCCATTATTGGTTCGGGGATATTCCTATTACCGGGACAGGCGGAGGCGCTGATGGGTCCGGCCAGTATTTTAGTTTTTGTTTTTGATATGTTACTGATTGTTTCTATTGCACTCTGTTACGCAGAAGATGCGACCTACTTCAAAAGTAATGGTGGGCCGTATTTATATGCGAAGGAAGCGTTTGGCAACTTTATTGGTTATGAAGTGGGATTTAGTGTTTGGGCGATCAGTATCATTGCCTGGGCGACAATGGCGAATGCCTTTACGACCGCTTTGAGTGCAATTTTTCCGGTCCTGCAACAAGCGTTGTGGAAAGATTTGATGATTTTAGGGTTACTCGGTGGGCTGACTTTGATCAACGTTGCAGGTGTGACCCTGACAAAGGTCGTTAACAATATTGTGACGATCGCAAAATTATTGCCGTTAGTGTTATTTGTCGTGATTGGGATATTCTTTATTAATGGGGCCCATTTTACGCCCTTTGTCGTCAGCAATGCTAGTTTTGCCAATTCGTTTGGTTCGGCCGCAATTCTCATCTTTTATGCATTTACTGGGTTTGAAGCCATCGCCATTGCGGCACAAGAATTTCATAATCCGCAACGGACGATTCCCATGGCGATCATGGTGGTCTTAGCCGTTGTGGCAGTGCTCTATATTGCGATTCAAGTCGTTTCCATCGGTGTATTGGGTGGTAGTTTAGTTGGTAGCACGGCCCCAATTCAAGATGGCTTTGAAAAGATCTTAGGTCCCGTCGGTAAAACGATTGTGGCGGTGGGGACGATTGTTTCGATTCTCGGTGTCGCCACGGCCCAATCCTTCTACTTACCACGAATTGGCTCGTCAATGGCGGATAATGGCGTTATGCCTAAAATCGTGGGTTACCGTAATCGGCGGAACGTTCCCGCGGTGGCGATGGTGATTTCATTCTTGATTGCTTATCCATTAGCGATTTCAGGGACGTTCCAAACTTTAGCGGCGATTTCAGTGGTGTCACGTTTTGCGCAATATATTCCAACCATTTTAGCGGTGCTGGTCTTTAGACGACGTAAAACGCAAACTGGCGCCAGCTTCCGAGTCCCATTTGGCCCAGTATTACCAATTATTGCGGTGTTAGTTAGTTTATGGTTGTTGTCGAAAGCGACTGGCTTCCAGTTGATTATGGGCTTAGGTTGTCTTGTGATCGCGGTGCCATTCTATTTTCTAACGGCACACCGGCAACAAGTTTAAAACTTTTTCAAAAAAAGCTTGCCTTAGGGCTGGTCGAATGGGTTAAAATAAACTTATTGAATCAGAAAGGTGTGAGTCAATGAATTGTCAATCAGGCTGTGAGATCATTAAATTAGCGGCGGGGCGTGTTCGAAAACCAATGACCGTAGCAGCGGTCGCTAGTAGCGGGCGTCAAGCCTATTTATTGGCTCAACAACGGTTACTGACACAACGACTTGCGACGCTGGTCCCAGCTGAGCATCCAGTTATTGTGCAGACTCTGCAGTATGAGTTAAGTCAATTAACAAACCAATTAAGCTTAGTAAGTTAAAAATAACGACATTTTAAGTCAATTGTTGGCCTAAAATGTCGTTATTTTTTAATTTTCATGATTATTTTGAGGAATCTTTTAATTTTTTGGAATCAGTTAGGTCGGTTAAGAGGCTTAAACCGTTAATCAATTTTTTATAGTCGTTCAGATCTAAAATAATATATTTTTCCTGATCATCTTCCGTGAGAATAACTGGATTGGCAGATTTAACTTGGTCTAGTAGTGTTTGATAGTGTTCGAGCGCGGTTGTTGGCGCGATGGAAATCATAAGCGTTGCCACCTTTCATGATTAATTGTAGCGACTTGTCCGCTAAATTGCCGGAAATGACAATCGAAATTTACTAGTCTAGGTTACTGCTTGACGAGTTAACTGTGATTAGAGTAAGATGAGAATATAATTAAAACACATGTTGATGAGAAGAGTAGTCATGAAAAGTATGAGCAGGAAGCCGTGTTAACTGAAAATCGGTGATACTCGCAGTGATGAAGATGAACTCGGAATGTCTAGTGATGGTCGCAAGGCTAAACTAGCGGTCTGGCCGATATCCAGTGAGTTAGAGATAACTTGATAAGTTTAGCTAGGTGACTAGTTAATAAACTTGGGTGGTACCGCGCCAATGCGTCCCTCGTCCGTTAATGGATGGGGGACTTTTTGTGTTCAGAGTGTGAGGACCAGCGGGTTGCTCCTGAGCATAGCCTAGCCACCAGCATAATGCGGTTTATGCATTGTACTGGTGGCGTAGCTAAGCGCAGGGAACAGCTGGTCCGAGCACGTTTCGGCAAGTTTAAGTTATGCCTGAAAGAGGCCACCAACTTTACCAATCCAAGAAGCAGAGGCGTAGCTAAGTGGAGGGAGCAGCTGGTCCGAGCACGTTTCGGCAAGTTTAAGTTATGCCTGAAAGAGGCCACCAACCTTACCAATCCAAGCAGCGGTCGACGTAGCTAAGCACAGAACGCGGTCAGTCCGAGCAAGTCTAAGTAAATTCTACTCATCATCAACATCAGGTTAACCGTCAGGCACTCACTATTGAGAATAGAGAAAGAAGAATGACATCATGACAAGCAACTCAAATGACTTACACATTGAAACACTGTTGGCGCAAGCTGGTAATCGTACCGATGATCAAAAAACCGGGGCAATTTCAGCGCCAATCTACTTATCCACAGCTTATCGCCATGCTGGCTTGGGGCAATCAACCGGGTTTGATTATCCACGTGAAGCGCAACCAACCCGATGTATTTTGGAAAAGACCTTGGCAAAATTGGAACATGGAGTGGCCGCATTTGCGTTGTCATCTGGGATGTCGGCGATTCAATTAGTCTTTACGCTATTTCATAGTGGTGACCGCATCATTATTTCAGATGATTTATATGGTGGGTCGTATCGTTTCTTTGACTTGCTGCATGACCATTACCAGTTGAATTTCTCAGTCTGGGATGGCCAGGACCAAGCACAGTTGGCGGCTGAAATTGATGATCGAACGGTGGCACTGTGGTTAGAAACGCCTTCTAATCCGACGATGAAGCTGATTGATATTGCCGCAACGGCTGAAACGACCAAGGCGCATGGTATTAAGTTGATTGTGGATAACACGTTCTATACGCCTCTAATTCAAAAACCGCTCGATTTGGGCGCGGATATTGTGATTCACTCGGCAACAAAATACTTAGCCGGGCACAATGATATTTTGGCGGGGGCAGTTGTTGCTAAGTCGCAAGCCGATGCCGATCAACTGGAATTCAACTTGGTGACCACGGGGGCCGTGCTGGACCCCATGGATGCTTGGCTGTTATTACGGAGTTTGAAGACGTTGCCGTTACGGATGCGGCAACATGAGGCCAATGCGCAAGCGTTGGTGAAAATGTTAACGGCTAACGCGCACGTTGAAAAAGTGCTGTATCCTGGTCGGGGCGGCATGATTAGTTTTTATTTGGCCGCGGGGGTCAGTGTGGATAAGTTCTTGCAAGCGCTAAAAATTATCTCTTTTGCGGAAAGTTTGGGTGGCGTTGAGAGTCTGGTGACCGTGCCAGCTGTGCAGACGCACGCCGATCTGTCAGAAGCCGAACGGCAGAAGAAAGGCATCACCGCTAACTTACTGCGGTTATCCACAGGTATTGAAAACGCGGACGATTTACAAACCGACCTTGAACAAGCGCTGGCCGTTGCGGCAAAATAAGGCAAAAGTCTTTACTTACTTTTTGTACGTGGTAAACTATAATTATTGAAACGATCCTGATAATTATTGGAGGCATTTTAGATGGCAACAGCAACTTTAAGTAACGAAGAAATCCGTGAACGCATTAAGACGGGTAAGCACATGTTATTCTTTACGGCGGATTGGTGCCCAGATTGCGCCTTCATCAAACCGGTTATGCCTCAAATCGAAGCAAAATATGACCAATATGATTGGATCACGGTTGACCGTGACGCCAATATTGATATTGCGCAAGACATGGGTGTCATGGGTATTCCAAGTTTTGTTGGGATTGAAGATGGCGAAGAAACTGGTCGCTATGTGGACAAGTTCCGCAAGACCCAAAAACAAGTTGAAGATTTCTTAGATTCATTAGAAAAATAGTAAAAAGAGAACGCTGATTGTGGATAACTTCTACAATCAGCGTTTTTTAATCGGCACTATTGAATTTGATATTGTAACCGGACGACGTTTGACGCGGCTTTACTCGTGAATTGTTCAGTTAAATTCAGTTGCCAGAGCTGGTCAGTAATTTGAATTTGGTGTTGTTCGCGGTAGTCTGTCAAAATTTGTAAGGCGATGCAAATGTTTTTCATATCGTTTGTGGTATCAATCGCTAGGTAGCGTCCGGCTGGCTTTTTGACAAGTGGGAGATCTCCAGTATCAGTTCGGGCATCAATGGCTTTCAACATGCAAAATGATGCGTCGGGATACTGATTGGCGTTGCTGTCGGGCAGTTGGGTGAGAAAGCCCGAATCTTGTTGATTGACTAGCTTTAGCCGCCCTAGTTGTTGATAAAATTCCGTATAGATGGCGGCAACTTCCGCCTCGGTACACGCCACGGATTGGCGCGACCGGCAAAATAAGCTGGCGGGCTCTTCACGAATAAAAGGCCGGTTCTTGACTGGACTTGCTTTAGCGGCAGGCTGATTAAAGCGGTCAGTCAAAGTGGCGCGTAGGGTAGTTAAATGATCCAGCTGGTCATTAATTTCACCCAACACTTTTTGCAGATCGACATTTAAGGCATCACGGTCGGTGGCCTGACTGAGTCCCTTAATTTCTGAGATGGGCAGGCCTAATCGCCGGAGTTCTAAAATAAACGTCAGTGGATAAAGTTGATCATAGTCATAATAACGGTAGCCGTTGTCGGCAACTTTTTTGGGTTTAAATAACTCTTTTTCATCGTAAAAAATAAGGGTACGCCGCGTGGTACCGGCTAATTTGGCAAATTTTTGAATAGTGAGCATCAGAAACCTCCAGGTTAAAGCTTGACTGTCACGTTACGTCACACTTTATACTTAAGTCATTGGTTAAGCAACTAAAAAGATGAATGGAGTCGATAAAGATGCGAGCAGTTGTTATTGAGAAACCTGGAGATCCAGAAGTCATGCAGTTGGTAGACCGGCCAATGCCGAAAGCGACCGCCAATCATTCGGTGATGCGGATCCATGCTTTTGGGGTTCACCGTTATGAAGCGCTAACCCGGGCCGGTGGGTCACCATCAGTCAAGTTTCCGCGGGTAATTGGGGTGGAAGCAGTTGGTGAAATCAGCGCAGTCTCAGCGAACAGTTCACTTAAAGTGGGTCAAAGAGTGGTGACTTTAATGGGTGGCTTTGGTCGCGAAGTAGACGGCAGTTATCAAGAGTATGCGTTGGTTGCGGATAAAAATTTGTATCCCGTTGATTATGCAGGGGACTGGGTCACGTTAGCACAATATCCTGAAAACTTTTACACTGCTTTAGGGGCGCTGAAATCACTTAAATTACAAGCTGGTCAAACCTTATTAGTTCGTGGTGGCACGAGCGCTGTCGGCTTGGCTTTGATTCAATTTGCCAAAGTCTTTGGTCTCAAAGTGACGGCAACCACGCGTCGTAAGGCGATGTTGCCAGCTTTGACAGCCAACGGTGCCGATGCAGCAGTGTTGGATACAGAAAACCAGTTGGAAACTGACGCGTTATTTGATGGCATCGTTGATCTGGTTGGGACAGTGACCTTAACCAATTCGATTGCTCACCTAAATCAAGGTGGGACCGTCTGTTTAATTGGTTTGCTAGCCGGTGAATGGATTGTGGAAAACTTTAATCCGTTCACGTTGGCCGGCAAGTCGCTGACTGTTTTTGATTCAACGGCAGTTGATCAAGCCATGGTCGATGAAATGTTTACGTTGATTAACAAATATGCGCTGAGTATTCCGATTCCCAAAGTCTTTAAGTTGGCGGATATTCAGGCTGCGCATAAGTATGTCATGGCGAGCCGAGAATTAGGGCAAGTGATCGTCGACAACGATTAGTTTTACGATGGGGGCGCTGAAGAATGACTGAACAGGAGTTGATTGCGTTAATCATGGTCCAAACGGATGGTTATTTAGGCTACCCTTTTAATCGACCCAATCAAAAATCTGGCGTTATTTTTTCGGTGATTAAACATCGGTCGACTCATAAGATGATTGCCATGGTTTATACCAAATTAGATCAGCTATTCGTTGATGCCAAGCTACTCCCAGAACACAGTGAAAGTCTGCGATTGTTGAAAGGGGTTATGCCGGGGCAGCATTTGAATAACCACTATTGGACGACAATTAATGTGACGACAACAGAGTTAACACGAACCGAACTCGTTAACGTGATTGCTGAAAGCGCCAAATTAACGGCATAGGACCGAGCAATTCAATGGTTTTCAGTTGGTTTGTCGGCGATTCTCTGCTACACTGTTAACTATTAATTCTGAAAATGGTGATAAAAATGGGTGCAACAGTCTTTGAAGATGTGATCGTTCGAGCCACTAAATTGGACGATCTACCAGTATTACATGTGTTTGCCGCAAGTCAGGCGCAAACTAAATTACCGACGATCATTGATTATCATGGTTGGACCACGCCGACTTCTTCGGAGCTGGTTGCGAGTTATCAATTGGTACAAGCCGGTTTTCGGGTCATTTTACCAACAGCCTATTTGCATGGTAGTCGCAATGATGGCACTGATTTGGACCATCATCCAGAACATTTCTGGGAAATCGTGGGTCATTCGGTGGCGGAGTTTCCTAAGTTAGTCGATGCTTTGGTCACCCGTGGCATCACTGATCCTGATAAAATTGGGGTCATGGGAACGTCTATGGGTGGGATTACCGCTGCTGGAATTATGGCGACTCAAGCGCAGGTCGTTGCTGGGGTCTCGTTAATTGGCTCACCAGAACCAGTCGCTTTCGCGAAAGATCAAGTGGCCCAGATTCCGGCCGACCTATTGGCAAAGCTACCAGCTGATTTGTTGACTAAGACCTATGACCAAATTGGCCAATTCGACTTATCACAACATGTTGACCGCTTAGCCGGGCGTCCCATGTTCTTCTTTAATGGTACAGCGGATACGATGGTACCTTATAAGTATGTCGAAGACTTTGAACACCGTTTTGCGACTGATGCCGCGTTGCAACAAACTGTTTTCAAACAGGCAACGGGTGGCATGCATCATGTGCCACATAAGATGCATCAAGCCGCCGTTGAATTCTTACAACAGCACATTATTGGGTAAGAGTGTGACAAAGGGCGGTAGTTTGTGAGCATTAACGTGGAATAGTCACTGATTTCGGGTTAAGCGGAGCACACTGCCATTTGTTGCACGTTTTGACAATGAAAATAGCACAGCACTCAGAAATTAGGGTTTCAAACTAGTTTCCGAGTGCTGTTTTTAATTAAAAATTGCGAGCTACTTTAATGCCAGCAACGAGTAATAGCACTGGAGTGGCGACTGCCATCAAGACAGTCCGTTCAAGTAGATAGAATGCAAAATTCATACGATCATCGCGGAGATTATTACGGAAGTCGATATCATATTTATTGGCGATTGGATTAGTTGTGTTCCCTGGATTCAGCTTCAAGTCGATGGTCGATGAGTGCGAGGCTAGCGATTTAGTTTTGAATTTGCCAGTCCGTAACTGTGGCACCCAAGCCATTAGTAGAGGATAAGCAATGAGATAAGAACTTGTTAAATATAGATTCGGTAAGTTCCAGACGAGGTGCAAACTGCCGTTAGGATTGGCGGTCACAAAATAAAAAATAATAATAAATCCGAGTAAGCCCCATAAATAGTCTGTGATGAGATGTCCAATTAAACGCATGCTACCCAACTCCCTTTGCCTGAATGTGATGCCAGTTTAGACCACTGGTGTGTGGAAGACAATCCAAATTATTAAATTGGTAATTATGCAAACGAAGGTCGCTGAATGCGGACGGTAAAGGCTTGGTTAATGTTGAAAACTCAGTTAAACTTGCCATAAATGACGAGAGAGTAGGGATACGGATGCGAAAACAATTGGGATTGATCAGTCCAACATTGATGATGTTAGTGACACTTGGCTATGGGGCATATTTACGTTTGATGGTCCGTGCCGGTTGGGAGAGCTGGATTGCTTACAGCATGGCTGGACTTGGGCTGTATGCGTTCATCCTGTTTTTTGTTGGTGGCATCGGCAAGGCCATGCGTGGGGAAAAACATTTTGATAAGCGCGAGAAGTTTTTTTACGGTTATTTAGGTAGTCTCTGGGCGTTGGTAGTTGTGATTGGGATTTATTTGATGGGGCATAATTAAGAAAGCAAAGTAAGCGGGTGATGGCAAGCAAAGTGGTGTTGATTGGGAAAAACTTGTGGTGAAGACGGACCCAGACTTGGTGCTATAATCAGTGCAAAATCTTGAAAGTGAGCTGAGGATGATGCATTTAACACGACCAGTGTCATTTTATCGCAAAGTTGAGTTCTACTTTGGCTTAGTATTCACTTACGGCGCTTTAATGGGAATTTTCACTTCACAAAACTTGTACAGTGTTGGGCTATTAATTCCAGTCTTGATTGTTGGTGGGATGACAATTTTACGAGCATTTGTCGATTTTCCATTAATCAATGTTCAGGCGGCTAGTGCGGTTCAACGAGCAACTTGGCTGTTGCCGACAGCCGTTGGGCTATTATTTCTGGTACTTGGTCAGATTGGTCGGATTCAGCAGCATCCACGGTGGGCGCTAATTACTTATGTGGGTGCGTTAGGGTTATGCTCATATGCCGTAATTTTGACGTTACTTGGTTTGCGGACGACTGTGCAACGTCAACTGGCACCGGATGATTTGCCGACCAAGTTTTTCTGGGGATATTTATTGCTTCTCATGATTGTCAGCGCAGTGACGTTGATCAGTCTCTTTCTAAAACAATAATGAGGCATCAAAATAGCGACTAATCACAATTTTGACTTGTGGTTAGTCGCTTTATTTGTGAAGGTGGATCGGACTGTTAAACTAAAATTCGTTCTTTTTTGATTGTGCTAGTCCGAGTTGTTCCAATTCAGCTGCTGTGAGTGGTTTGGCAGGATTTGGCGTGTAGACAATCGCATCGGCTGGACCATTGCTCACTTCGTACGCAACTGGACGAAGTTTAATGTTGTTTGGAATTTCAAAGATATGATCTTGATCGGATTTAATTGGTTTGACCAGTGTCATGGCTGAGTCCTTTCTTGTGACTAGATTGGTTAACCTAAAGATACCGCTAGTTGCTTAGTTAAGATACTCGTTGCTATCCAAATTAATAAATAAGCTGTGACTAACCCTTTTTCTGATTAGTCACAGCTTGTTTTTAATCGACGACGTAAACTTGATCGTGAATCAAATCAAATGGTCGATAATGATTATTCAAGGCGTTAACGGCAGCATCTTCACGATAATGGGCCGCATCCCAAAATTGTTTCGAGCCGGTCGCACCATATTTTTCACCGATGCAGATCAATGGAATTTGTTGCTCGCTGGCACGCATGGCTTGGAGTAATTCCCAATCCAGCGGCAATTTGTCGGGTGACCAGGCCATAATCACGAATTTGACTTGATCAGCGTATTTTTCAAAGGCGCTAACGGCATCTAAAGCTTCAATGGTGGTCACGGGTTGTTTGCCAGTTTGGTTGTCTTTTTCTTTTGTCCAGGCCTTAGAGTCGGTGGTGATAATCGTTTGGCTTGGATGTAATCGTGAGAGTCCTTTGGAAATATAACCGTTGCCGGCCATGACTTCTAAGACAGGTTCGTTGCCAACAAAATCAGCTAGGTCTTTTAAGAAGGGCGCATTGATGTAAGCCCACATGCCATATTGATCTTCAATGTAATCACGAAAATCGCGCAAGAGTTGGTCAATTTTAGGTAGCGCCGCTGAAAGCTGATTCCACTCTGCGTCACCCGCGGGATCATGTAACGCGTATTTGGCATTGATCCGCGCGAAGAGTTGATTTTGGAAATCATCTGGCACTTGTAAAAGTGGTAATGGTTGCGGCGCTAAGCCAGCCGCCATTAGCCGATCCGCTTCCAAGGCATTATTGATGAGAACCAAGACTTGTGGGTCATCCTTGAAAAGTTCCCGATAATGACTAAGTTGCACAATATAAGGTGCTGATTGGGTCGATTGTTTTTTGGCGCGCTTTTTCAGTTGTTTTAATTTCTTGGGATTCATTTAAATAAACTCCTAGTTGTCAAAGTGGAGATCAAGTTCTTCTTGACCAGACTCATCGGGGGTTGCCCGTTGTTGGCGACCATGCAAGTAGCCGTTCATCAATTGGAATAACTCGTAACGATCTTCACTGGAGAGGCGCTCCTGATTGAACGTCAAAGGTTTACCAGATAAGAAGATTCGGCCAAGGTCATATTCTTCTTGGTCCGCTCGGCCAGATAGGTAGTCCGTGGTCACGTGGAAGTATTCGGCAAGTTTGCGGACTTCCAAATAGGAAGGTGTCCGCAAGTTGCGCTCCCAGTTACCAATTTGAGCGGCCGTATTTTTCCGGGTCAATTCAGCATCTGGCAGTTGATTTAAAGCAGTTGCGAGTTCACCAAGGGTCATTTTTTGCCCACGGCGTAAAGCGCGTAAACGTTCTGGAAACATGTGCTCACTTCCATTCATTATAATAGTGGCGCGGATAAAGCCATAAATTCGTCAATATCGCGCTTGATCAGGGCGACGCCGGCTTGCCAAAAATCAGGTTTGGTGAGGTCAACGCCGAGATGTTTCTTGGCGAGGGCTTCGGTCGACATATTAGCGGTATCGCGTAATAGGGCAATGTAGCGGTCTTCAAAGTGGTCGTCACGCTTAGCTTGTGCGTAGATGCCTAGGCTGAATAAATAGCCAAAGGTATACGGGAAGTTGTAGAATGGCACATCTGAAATGTAAAAGTGCAATTTGCTGGCCCAAAACATCGGATGATAGGTGGTCAAGGCGTTGTCGTAAGCTTCTTTTTGGGCGGCTAACATGAGTGCTGAAAGCTCATCCGGCGTCACAATATGTTGTTGCCGGGCCTGATAAAAGCGCGTTTCAAAGAGATAACGTGCATGAATATCTAAGAACATTGCGAGTGGATTTTGCATTTTCGCGTCTAACAGATTTAGTTTAGTCTTAGTGTCAGTCGCCGCTTTAACGTTAGCATCCGCCACGATTAACTCCGCAAAAGTCGAAGCCGTTTCAGCCACGTTCATGGCGTAGTCTTGCCGCCAAAATGGCAAATCTTTGATGACGTCGGCATGAAAGGCGTGTCCCAGCTCATGTGCTAAGGTCGCAGTGTCGTTTGGTGATCCCGTAAAGGTCATGAAAATCCGCGATTCTTTAGTTTCTGGCAAATTATCCATATAACCGCCGGGACGCTTATTCGGTCGGTTTTCTGCTTCAATCCAACGATGTTCGAAAGCGTATTTGGCTAACTTAGCCATCTTAGGGCTGAATTTTTGGAAGTTGCTGATGACAAATTCAGCAGCCTCATCATAAGTTTGCGTATTTGTCGCATCCCCTAAAGTTAGTGGGGCTTCCAAATCTTGCCAATCCAACTGGTCTTTGCCCATTAAAGCCGCTTTGCGTTGCAAATAGTGGATCAGCATTGTTTTGTTGCGACTAACGACGTCATACATGGTGTCGAGCGTGGCCTGACTCATGCGGTTCAAGTCAAGGGGCTTGCGTAAGAAGTTAGTTGTGCCGTGTGCTTGATAATTTTGTAACCGAAAGCCGGCTAAATGATTCAGGGTATCGGCAAATGGGGCGGCATTTTGTTGCCAAGCGTGTTCCCAACTGGCCATTAAATCGGCCCGTTGTTGGTTAGGCATGGCCGCTGCGAGCATGTTTTGCGCTTGTCCAGCAGACAATAATTTAGTTTGTCCATCTTGATCAGTGTATTTGATCTGCATCTGACTGACCAAAGTATCGTAGTGGTCACTCCAACCTTGAAAACCATCCACAGCTAAATTGTTGATTAAGGCTTCCGTATCAGAATCGAGTAGTGCCAAGCCTTGTTTGCGCATCTCGGTCAAATTAAAGGCGAGCGGTTTTAACTCGGGCTGTGCAATAATCGTCGTGAAAGCGGTTTGTGACAATGCGACCAAATGCTTTTTGAATTGTGTCATCAATTGTTCATGCGCGTTGTCTAATTGATATAACTGATTTAAAACGGTGCCTGCTTTGGTATTGCTGGCATCCGCAGATTGAATCGCGACGACGAAGACCTCGCATTGTGCCAGTCCAGCTTCGATGGCTTGTAAGTCGTTGACAATTTGTTGAAACCAGTCAAAGTCAGGTGTATCGGCGTCGGCCCGCCAATTGGCTAAGGTCGTTTGCGTGTCATGTAATTGCTGTTTAATGGTCGTCAATTTTGTTTTTAACGCTGGCGAGTCAATGCCGCCTGGGAAGATTGTCTCTAAATCCCACGTTTCTGAATAGTGCATTGCGTACCCCTCCAAATGAAGTCTAGTTATCTTTAATTATAAACGTTATTATGTTGGTAGTGGCGATATTTCTATCAAGAATTTAAGGACGGATGGACAATGAAAAAATGGGTGATCACACTCGGCGTGATCGTGGTGATTTTAGTTGGTGGTTTGATTGGGGCCGGTGGCTACTTTTATCATGTGGCAATTGCGCGTGGCGATAAGGCTTTTGTGACGCAGAGTACGAACTTATCGAAAAAAAGTGCGGTATATCGTGAAAAATATTGGTACCTGCACGCTGAAAAAAAGACTTGGAGGATTAAATCGACGGATGGGCTTAAGCTGGTTGCCTGGTATCTGCCGAAAGCTGGTTCGAAAAAGACGGTCGTGTTGGCGCACGGCTTTGCGGGCAACAAGTCGTTGATGGGGGCTTGGGCTGGCATGTATCATGAACTGGGGTATAACGTTTTAGCCCCAGACTCTCGCGCCGCGGGGGCTAGTCAAGGTCAGGCAATCGGCTATGGTTGGCTTGAACGGCGCGATGATTTGCAGTGGGCCCGGACGGTCGTTAAACGGACCGAAACAACGCAAATCGTGATGAGCGGCATCAGTATGGGCGCGGCCGGGATGACAATGGCGAGTGGTGAACGGCAAATCCCACAAATTAAAGCCTACGTGGTCGACAGTCCCTTCACGAGTGCGAAAGCCATTATTAGTTATCAGGCCGGCCAGCTCTATCATTTGCCAGCTTTTCCGTTAGTCGATGTGACGAGTGCCATTACCAAGTTACGCGCTGGCTATACGTTTGGTGAGGCGGATGCGGTTAAGCAAATTCGAAAAAACAAGTTACCAATCATGATCATTGCTGGGACCAAGGATGATTTTGTCCCGACGCGGATGAGTCAAAGTTTGTATCGACACGCCAATCAACCTAAAAAATTGTGGTTGGTAAAAGGGGCCGGTCATACGACGGCCATCATTAAAGACTATCCGGCCTATAAGCAGCAGGTCGCCGATTTTTTGAGTCACTATATTAACTGACTAGGTGCCGCTTCCGGTTGTTATTGATAACATGCGGCCGAGGGACCGGGTCAAGCCTGAGACCGTCTTTTCCCCCTGCCTGAAAGGGTTGCACAACCCGCAAATCTCCCGGCCGGTCCGTGGTGTAAGACCGGAAAAGCGCCGGTCTTACACCACCCACACGGCCGATGCTATCAACAACAACCTACAGCTGGTCCACTGTTTCGAATGATTAGTCAGTTATTTGAATTTAG
Organism: Lactiplantibacillus nangangensis; assembly: GCF_005405065.1. Lineage (GTDB taxonomy): Bacteria > Bacillota > Bacilli > Lactobacillales > Lactobacillaceae > Lactiplantibacillus > Lactiplantibacillus nangangensis. Next base: position 58,338 of record NZ_BJDI01000003.1, read on the forward strand.
CGGAATCAGTCAGAATCGGTGTACTATGTTAGCCGGCGTGGTGTTGAGGCGCAAAACTGAATTCTGCCTGACAGAGTGATGATCCGTATGACACCATTTTAGGCATAAACAACGCGCCAGTATCAGTGGGGACACGACAGACAGTTTTGACACTTTCAACCTTTAGTTAACTGATCAGGTGTTGCCTTCGGTCGTCGGATCCCAATTGTCAGTGAAAGGCAAGTTACGTTGAAAACTAGTCTAATGTCTTGCTAACTTTAGTTAAGACAACTGAGATCGTCAGAAATGACGATTTTTTTGACCAATTTGCTTTTGAAACCGTTTTACAACCTTGCAGCAGCCTAATTGAAAGCCTAAAATTAAGGCCGACAAATTGAAAACGGGTGAAAACATGACGCAAGCACGGGCCAATCGAAATTTAATTCTAGTTGCTTTTTTCTGGGGCACTAGCTATACCTTCATCAAAATGGCCATCGCAGCCCACATGCCGCCGTCGATGATCAATACGTTGCGGGGACTGATTTCAGCTATTTTAGCATATGTTTTCTTCCATAAAGTCATTAATTCCATGACGTTTAAAGAGTTTAAGATTGGGGCAGTTTGTGCGCTATTCAACTTTGTAGTTGTTCAGTTGCAGTCGACTGGCCTGGAATCAACAACACCAAGCAATTGTTCTTTCATCACTTCGGCCTATGTCATTTTGTTGCCATTGATTGCTTGGCTTATTTTCAAAAAAGTGCCACCGGCTAAAGTTTACGTTGCAATTATTTTGTGTGTCACTGGTATGTTATTTTTAACGGGTATTGTGACGACCGGTTTTCAGTTACATTTTGGCGATATCCTAATGATTTTGACAGCAATTTTCTATGCGTTTCAAATGACTTACTATGGTTATGCGACGAAACAAGCGCGGCCACAAGTGTTAGCTTTTCAGCTTGGCTTCATTCAAGCAATCCTAGGAACGACGTACGCATTTACAATCGATTATCATCAATTGGCTCAAATTAATTGGGCAGCCGCAATTGGTCCTATCCTGTATTTGGGAATTGTGGCGAATTTTGCCGCCCAAGTCTTGCAAGTTTCTAGTCAACGATATACGGATACGGTGACCGCTGGACTAGTCTTAATGAGTGAATCGTTATTTGCCAGTTTAGTTTCTATCTTATTCCATGTGGAACCCTTAACCCGAAATTTAGTGATTGGTGGGGGTCTGATCGTGGTGGCAACCTTGATTGTCCAGTTCCATTTTCGTGGTCTGCTGAGTCGGTACCTATTTAAAAAGCCTAATTTTTAGACGCCCATAATTAATATGAACCGCCGATGTTGGTAACACTGCAAACATCGGCGGCTCATTTTAATTTGGTTTGCTTTAATAGTCCGAGCAAGCATCACGAAAATTTTAAGATCAACCATGCTTTTTGTACTGAACCCTAGCCATCCCAATCACGATCTACTAATGTAATACTTTTACGAAATCCTACCCAGTCAGTTTCATTTGCAAATAGATCATGACGTAAGGGGGTTAAGACAAAAGTATCACCAAGCTTAACGATTTTATACTTTGTACCAAGGTCAGGGTTTAGCTCGTTAGGAATAATTACTGCTAATGAATGACCAAATTTACGAATCGTTGTTTTCATCGTCCCTCACTCCTTAATTATGCTTGTTATAGCAAAGTATAATTCAATCTAACATTAATGCACTTAAAGGGTATTTTAGTTGGTTGATAAATTAGCAAAATTTGACCAGCATGTTCAGACAATAGCTATGATTGATTTTGCCACCACTTTTGCTTGTTTTATCTAAATAGTGATGTTATAGTGTAATAGTTAAATAGAACACTAGGGAGGCACTACAAATTGAAATTTGACGACAAGATTCCAATTTATTATCAAATTAAAACGTATTTGTACCATGCCATGTTGACCGGCAAGTTGCAGCCTGGTGCTCAGTTGCCGGCAGTTCGCCAGTTAGCGGTCGACCTGACTGTCAATGTCAATACGGTCCAACGGGCGTTGGCTGAGATGATTACTGAGGGAACGATTGTGTCGCAACGCGGCAAAGGCAATTTTGTGACTGAAGATCAAGCTCGTTTGGCACAATTAAAAGAGACATTAGTCATGAGCCAATTAGCGCAAGTTTATCGCCAATTGCATGCGTTAAATTTAAGCGATACCGAGATTGTGGCCAGCTTACAACGCTATATTGAGCATCGGGAGGGACAAGTAGATGACAAAAGTATTAACGATTAAAGATTTAACTTACAAGCAGAATCGCAAGACCATTTTAAGTTCGGTGGCTCTTGAGCTTGATTCAGGTAAAATTGTCGGCTTGTTAGGTGAAAATGGCGCCGGTAAAACGACGTTGATGCGTTTAATTACCGGCAGTGCCAAAGGTAAAGGTCAAATTACGGTGAGTGGTGAGGCTGAGACGGCTAAACGGAAAGCCCACGTCAGTTTTTCAGAACAACTACATGGGTTTAGTACTGGTTACAAAGTTGAACAAGTGGTGAAATTTTACCAGACCGTTTATCCCGACTTTGACTTGAGCCGTTATCAAGCGATGGCCGAATTTTTACAGATCGATGGCACGAAGAAGTTGGCGGCGTTATCCAAAGGGATGAAAGAAAAAGTCGTCATTGCGTTAACTTTGGCCCGTCAAACCGATTTGTATTTATTGGATGAACCCTTTAGTGGTATTGATAGTATGAGTCGCAAACGGATTATCAGTAGTATTTTGCAATGGAAACCGGATGCGGCGACAATCTTAATCAGTGATCACTATGTGACTGAAATCGCCCCAATCTTGGATGAAATCGTCATCGTGAAAGATCAGGGGATTGCGGTCCACACTGGGGCGGACACGATTCGTGACGAAAAAGGGCTGGAAATTGAAGACTACTATGAAAGCTTTTATGCCGGAGGTGACAATCATGACGAAATTTAGCAATTTATTTAAGGCCATGAGTGGGTCGAAATTCCGGAGTATTCATCAATTGATGTTACTAGAATTAGCCGCTGTTGTGATTTCATCCGTCTGGTCACTTGTTCGTGGTGATTTCAGTTCTGCCACGTTGTTCTACTCCGTGATGGGGTGGTCGATCATTCCGTATCTTGTGTCATTCGTACTCTTATCAGTCCGCAATGAACAGGCCTTTACGCGTGATACGTTCCGGTTAGTCCCGATGAAGGACAGTGTATTTTATGCGGTGAACTTGTTATCCACGTTCGTCAGCTTTCTCTATTTGCTCGTTCTACAAGCCGTCTTGATGCTAGTGACGGCACTAATTGGGTGGTCAACGTTATCGCCAATTTATGACGATATGCAAATGAATATCCAACAATTCAGTAGATTTGGAACAAATCCAGTGGGGGCCTGCTTGGGCATGTTAGCGGTGATGTTAGTCATCTATCTGTTAGCTTGGAGTACCGTCTCATTGGTTCATTTAATTACGAGTGCCGCCAGTAGTTATTTACCGCGCGCCCGCCAACGGCTCGTCAACGGTATCGTCTATGTGGTGATGATTCTGTTAACGTTCCGAGTGGTGAGTTTCTTAATGGGACAAGTGGCTTGGATTTCAACGTCACTAATGGGCAATACGACCGTTAATTCTTGGTGGGTCGGCCTCTTGGTCATGGTAATTATTATCGTGGTCGAAACCGTTGCCAATATTTTCTTGTTAAGCAAATGGGTCGAAACGGCCGCCAACTAATCCAAATCTGATTTCGAAAATGGTATTAAAAAAAGCTTGAGATAAGTGATCTCAGGCTTTTTTTTGTTTTAGTGGTTTGATGGTGCGGCATAGGGCTTTTGCGCTGAAATGCCGGGTGCAGCGGCGACAGTCGCTTGGTAAAGTGGATCAAGCGCTTTGGGGCCGTGTAAGTGTGCCATTCCCCAGACACGTAGGGCTTGATTCAAGTCACCAGCGACTTGTTGAAAATCGCGGCCTTGTTCAAGTTGGGTGGCATGTTTGAGCAAGAGCTGATTCAGTTCGGCGTTCCCCTTGATCTCTGGATCATTGTCCGCCGTACTGATTGCTTGCATTAAACTCGCTGCAGTTGAGTTAGTTGTCATGTATAATTCCCCCTTAATTAAAAGTATAGGGAAATCCGAACAGAATACAATGGACACTATGAAAAGTTAAACGACCGATGCACCTAAGCTGTTTTTAAAATGGCCCAGTGCCCAGTCATGACCAGTCGGATTGAAGCTCGCCACGCCCGCTTCATGAATGACTAGCTGGTAGCCAAGATTATAAGCATCGACCGCAGTGTGTAAGACGCAAATATCAGTACAGACGCCGACTAAATGCAGTGTTGTGATGCCCCGTTCGCGTAAGCGTAGATCCAAATCGGTTCCAGCAAAGGAACTATAGCGGGTTTTGTCGAATTGCCAAACGGTTGGTTGCGCTTGATGGGCTTCAAACCAAGGCTTTAAGGGGCCATATAATTCCCGTCCCCAAGTGTCGCGAACATTATGCGGTGGAAACAACTTGCTTTCAGGATGATAGGGATCATGTGGCGTGTGCACGTCGGTTGGTAGTAAAATCCAATCGTCTTGTTTGAACATGGCTTCGGCAAGCTTAACGATGGCTGGCGCTAAAACTTGACCCGGTTCACCACAAGTTAGGGCACCTTTATCAGCCACAAAATCATTTGTGTAATCAATAATCAGTAACGCTGTTTTGCTGGGCATAAAATGACCTCCTTAATTTTGCATAGGCTAAGTATGTGGAAGGACGGTTGGGATGTCAATTGATTGCAATTTGGACGCTTGATTGGGGTTCGGATGTTGGTCACGAGATTATTTCGGACCGTGACGATTGTGCTGAATAAGAAAATGCGTCGCAACGGGTTAAACCTTGCGGCGCATTTTTTGATTAGAATTGTTTAGTAATTTCACTCACGAGTTGTTCAGGCGTCAACTTAGCCTCGTGCCAGAGTTCAGCCGATGTTTCGCGGTCGTTAAACCGTTTGGCCGCACCGAAACTGAGGACATGCACAGCGGTATTACCGTAGTAACGGGCTACCTTTTCGCCGAAACCGCCGCTCAAACTAGCTTCTTCCAGGGTAACAACTAGTTGATGGTTGGCGCTTAAGCTAGCCAAAGTAGTTGTATCCAAGGTTGATAAGTTTCGTGGATCAATCACAGTGGCGTCGATGTCGTGGGCCAAAAGTGCTTGCTGGGTTTGTTCAGCCAATGGCAATAAACTGCCAACGCCGAGTAACGCCACTTTCTGACCAGCGTGAATGGTCAGCATCCGTGCGGGTTCAAAGTTGGCGAGTGGGGCGGAATGCACGCCATTACCAGGAACGCGAATCGCGACCGGTCCTTGGTTTTGGTGAAGTGCCCAGTGCATCATGGCGGCGAGTTCTTCTTTCGTCGTTGGCGCCAAGTACGTTAGGCCAGGAATATTTGAGAGCATCGCAATGTCAAAAGTCCCTTGGTGGGTCGGGTCGCCAGCGCTGATGCTGCCACCAGCGACCATGATTGTGACCGGCAACTGATTGATCCCGAGATCATGGGACAGTTGATCATACGCCCGCTGTAGGAACGTCCCAGAGTGGAAGACGATTGGCCGCAAGCCTTGCTGTGCTTGACCAGCCGCAAAACTGATGGATTCTTGTTCAGCGATACCGACATCAAAGTAGCGTTCTGGATGGCGCCGACCGAATCGTTTCAGCTCATAAATTCCGGGCACGGCGGCGGTAATCGCAGTTAGTGGCGTTTTTTGTTCAGTTAATTCGTTTTCCAGCGTGGTGTGGATGACGTCGTTATAGCTTTCACCTGTTTTCGGTGCCAAGGTTTCACCAGTCTTTAAGTCAAATGGCACATGCCAATGAAAGGCTTCCTTGTTGGCGATGGCTGGCGCATAGCCATGTCCCTTTTCCGTGTGAACGTGTAATACGATGGGGTGGTCGATATCTTTGATGGTTTTGAAGGCCGCTAACATGGTTGCGAGATCATTGCCGTCAGCGACGTATCGATAGTCGAGTCCCATGGCCTTGAAGAGGTTCGTTTCAGCTTGTCCATTAGTGTCGCGTAATAATTTCAAGTTGCCGTACAGGCCACCGTGATCTTCGGCGATGGACACGCCATTGTCGTTAACCAAAATAATTAAATTTGAGCTCAGGGTAGCCGCTGTGTTAAGGCCTTCAAGGGCTAAACCGCCAGAGAGCGAGCCGTCACCAATGACCGCCATGACGTTGCCGGTCTGGTGTTGTAAGTCACGGGCGACGGCCATCCCAGTCGCGAGGGCAATTGACGTTGATGTATGCCCAATGTTGAAGAAGTCGTGCGGACTTTCTTCAGGGGCCGTATAGCCACTAACGTCGTCATAGTGGGCTGGATCAAGCCAAGCTTGCTTCCGACCGGTCAGAATTTTATGCGTGTAAGATTGGTGAGAGACGTCCCACACAACTTTATCAATTGGTGAATTGAAGATGGTGTGAAAGGCGATCGTTAGTTCAACGACGCCTAAATTTGGACCGACGTGACCGCCAGTTTGACTGACTTTATTGAGCAGGAGGGTTCGAACCTCGGCTGCAAGTTGGGTTAATTCGGGCAGCGCTAATTTCTTTAAGTCGGCTGGCGAATTGATCGTGTTTAAAATTGGTGTTTCCATTAGTTCATCGCTCACTTTCAAATGATCATTAAGTTTATGACCATAGCTTAGCACCTTCGAGTAGGTCTAACACAAGTCTTATTCGTCAAAAAATCAGAACTAATTGTCAGTGGCGACAGCTAGTCCTGATTTAGTTAAAAAATGACCTTTTCAATTAAATGGTGGTCGCTTAAATTGCCACATGGGTTGTAGCGTGATGTGACGAAAAGTTAGACCTGCAACAATCATTAGGCGCATCAGATGGGGGACTGTCAGACTGACGAGGAGGTATAGTCCACTAATGACGACCATCATTGTCACTTATCGGCATCGACTGCGTACATGGGTAATCCTTGCTGTGATGGCTGTAAGTTCGCCCAGATAAGATATTGAAATTAACTGAAAAATATCAACGATGGCGATACTAGTGGCAAACACAATCGCGTGGTAACTGACATTGGCTTTTCCTGGTGCCATGCCGTTACGAAAAAATCGGACTAATCAACAGACAATCACATTAAATCAGGTGATTTCAGTCGATTAGTTAGCGTTGTGGCCAGAAGCCCTTCTGATGATATTGACCAGTCTTGGGCAGTCACAGCAAAGCGGATGAGTTGGTGAAAGTCGCTAGCAAATGTGCTCGTGGAAAGCTAAAATTCGTCCTTTAAGCTAAAATTCACCCAGCTCATCCCACCATTTAACTGATTGCTTTCAGTCTACCTGATTTGTTCAATCAAGGCAGTTCAGCACAGTTGGTAGTGTTAGTGACGTTACTAATGGTTGTGGGTGAGCAAGTACTCGATTAAAGCCATACGGACAAACCGGCCAGCTTTTACTTGATCAAAATAGTGGGCTTGCGGCCAAGTATCAAAGCAAGTCGGGAGTTCCTGACCACGGGGAAGCGGATGTAGTAATAGCGTCTCAGGTGTCAGGAACCGACTTTGAGCGGGGGTAAGCTGAATCGCATTCTTGACGGCATCGTAATCGGTTGCGGTTTCAAAGCGCTCCGCCTGAACGCGCGTCATGTAGAGAACATCGAGTACGTCAGGACAATCATCGAAATTACTGATTTCTTCAAAGTCGATGTGCTGGGCAGTCAGTTGTGCTCGCAATGTGACCGGAATTTTTAAAGCGGGGTGCGAAATGAAAATGAAGCGATTTTGACCATAGCGCATCAAGGCTTGGACGAGTGAATGGACGGTGCGGCCATATTTGAGGTCACCTGCGAAGGCAATGGTGAGGTGATCGAGACGGTGTTTGAATTGATCGATGGTCGTTAAGTCTGCCAACGTTTGGGTGGGATGCAAATGACAACCGTCACCGGCATTAATAACGGGCACACTGGCGTATTTGGCGGCAAGTGCGGCGGCACCTGTTTGTGGATGACGTAAAGCGATGATATCGACATATTGTGAAACGACCCGAATCGTATCGATTAGGGTCTCGCCCTTCGCTGTCGAGGTCGAGCTGCTGGACTCGAAACCCAGTACGGTCCCACCGAGACCATGCATGGCGGAAGTAAAGCTTAAACGGGTTCGGGTGCTCGGTTCGAAGAAGAGCGTGGCTAATTGCCGGTGCTTCGCTAAGCTTTGGAAGTCAGCAGGCGTGGTTGCCATGGCTTGTGCACGTTGAATTAGGGTCTTAGTTGCTGTTAATGATAGGTCGTCGGTCGTGATAAAATGTTGCATAATACGCCTCCGTGATTAAGTTTAGTGCCTAGCTTACGCGCGGAATGTCGAGATTTGATAGCAACTGTGTAAAGAAAGTGTATTAAAAATCAGCCAGACGTTTTTGAAGATGCCGCCTATTTATAGCCGAAACGTGTGACAACAGGCAGCTTGCTCCGCTTAACCCAGAAACAGCGACTATTCCAAAACTAGGAATAGTCGCTGTTTATACGTTAATGCTCACAAGCTGACCACCTGTTATCGCAGGCTTTAATCGTCGTTGACTGATTGGAGATAAACTAATTGATCAGTTGAAATTTGTTCATAGAGTTGGTTACCCAGGTCATGGCTGATTTGCTTAGCTGCCAGCTGAGTTTGAATAAAGTTATATTCAAGCTGAAAAGCTTCAATCAACAGTTCATTTTGGGCTTCTTGCAAGTCTCGAGTGCCAGATAAACGTTGATGTCGTTGATCGTAGGAACGACGAACGATACTGATTGCTTGGTGATTGCAATCATTGTATTGGCTATTTAAATAATCAACGACGGCATGGTAAGGCTTTTTTTCAGCCGCTCGCATCTGTCGCCACATGTTACGGTTTCGTTCGATCAATTGCTCACGGGTCATGCCACTATGCTTGAACTGATGCATGGCTTTGCGTTGCATACGGGCCTTCTTAGAGAATGAGAAACGACCAAGAATGATGAACTTAAAGAAGAGCCATAATCGCTGCCAAAAAGACTGTTGATTTTGAAGACGAGACCGACTGACCCGCAAGTATTGTTCACCAATACCGGAGTCGATCTCGCCAGTAGCAATGAGCTGTTCAACAGTTTGTTGTTCAATGTTGTAACACTCATTAAAAAGTTTGTTGAGTTGCGCACGGTCGGGGCGTGCGTCAACTGCTCGTTGGCCTTCGAGGATTGCAATGACTTCGCTGGCGCTAGGCGTGTCGCCATAGCGTGCAGAAATTAATTTGATGGCACTAGTGACCATCTCACCTTTGACCTGAGTGAGGTCTTCATCGCTAACTTTTTCAACTTGTTTCGGTAGTAACAATGGCAAGATGATCGTTGGGACGAGTAAACTGGTCAGGATGACGACGGCAGCGATGAAAATAATATCGTTGCGGTAGGTGAACGCTTGGCGGCCCAGCGTGAGTGGTAAGGAAAAGGCCATCGCAAGTGTAATCGTGCCGTGGACACCGCTTAACGCCGCCACTAAACTGTTAAGGGTCTTTTCACGGTGAGTCCAAGCACGAATTTGGGCAAAACCGAGTTGAATCCAGACGAAGCGGACGGTAGTCATGACGACGTACAAGAGTAAACCTAGCCCAACGAGAATTGCCACTGAACCGGTATCGCGTTGCTGTAGGTGGCTGATGACGCTTGGTAGCGAGACCCCTAGCAGCACGAAAACGAGTCCGTTTAAAATGCTGGCGATGATCGACCAGGTCGTGGACATGACGATTTGAAGTCGCGACGTTGTTAAACGTAGTCGTTTCTGTTGAACGCCGTGAATCAACCCGGTTGCGACCACGGCCAAGATACCGGAAACCCCAAGTCCTTCAGCTAGAAAGTAGACGACGAATGGTGTCAACAGGGTATACGGTACCACCACGGATGGCGTGTCGACCCCCATATTAATTAGCATGATTCGTAAGGCCACGATGAAGTAACCTAAAATACCACCAACGATAATGCCACCCACAAAGACATACAGGAAGCTGCCGATACCACTCCAAACAGAAAATTTTCCAGTAACGAGTGCGGCGATAGCTAAGTTGAAGGCAACGATGCCGGAAGCATCATTGAATAGCGATTCATTTTCCAAAGTGTCCATGACATCTTTGGGCACAGAAATTTTCGAGGTGATCGAAGAAACGGCCACGGCGTCGGTTGGGGTGATGATTGCCCCTAAAGCTAGGGCCAAGGCGAGCGAAAAGGCTGGCACCAGCCAATGGGTCACCAGTCCCACGACTAAAATCGTGATGATTGCTAAGACGATGGCCAACGATAGGGTCGTCCGTAATTGATGCGACAATTTGCGCATGTTGGTATTCTGACCATCATTAAACATTAGGACGGAAATAATCACGAACAAAAAAACTTCTGGTTCAAGTTCAAAATTTTGATAGAGCGGGATCAGCGAAAGCATTAGGCCAGCCGCAATTTGGAGAAAGGCGACTGGGAGTAATGTGAATCGGGAATAGACCGCGTTAGCAGCGACGACCGCTGCAATCAAGAGTAGTACTAAGAAGACGGTTTGCAAACCGTTATCCCCCTTACATTAGTTAATTTGTCTAATTGTACCGCAATCCATCATAATCGCCTATTATTCGCGTGTTGAACCGCATGTTTAAGAATCAGCGACTGATGGTTCAAATTTTGAACATGGCGACCGATTTAGGTGAAAGCGCTTGGATTAGTCGTTGTACCCGGTATAATAAAGGTATATTTGGTGTTAGTTGAAATTGCCGCCTGTCGGCTGGTTGCTAAAATGCTGGAACGCCATGGGCCATTTTGAAGCCAAAAAGCGGTCTTCAAAACTGGCCTTGGCCTAAGTCCGAGCAGACCACTCGCACTAAGGCCAACGACACGGCTGAGCATTTTAGCAACCAACCTCTCGGCTAAATAACTGAATTAAAAATAATCAATCATTAATTTTTTTAATAGCCGTTAATTAACGTCGGGCGGGCTAGAATTGGCTCAGTGGTGTTATTTATCTTAGTCGGTGATTTTCCGACTTAGATAAAGCCCGGCTTGGAAGACCGCTTTTTGGCTTCCAAACGTGGCCACCACGTTCCAGCCAATTCTGGACCAACCAGAGTGGCAATTTAACTAGCTAGCACCAAAAGTAATAAAGGTATCAATTTCATTTGGAGGGCTTTACATGTTAACAATTGCATACATCGGTAATGGGAAGAGTGCGAATCGGTATCATTTACCATTCGCATTGAAATTAAAGGATAAGATCAAAGTTAAAACGATTTATTCGCGGTCAGGTCGACAAGATTGGACGCCAATTGTGGGCGTGCATTATACGACCGATATCAATGATATTTATAATGATCCGGAGATTCAATTGGTCGTGGTTTCTACGCCCAGCAGCACGCATTATCAATTAGCCAAAGATGTTTTAAATCACGGCAAGAACGCATTGGTTGAGAAGCCTTTCACTGAGACCGCGGCGGAAGCTAAGGAATTGTTTGCCCTCGCTAAAGAAAAAGGCTTGTTGATTCAGTGTTATCAAAATCGGCGCTACGATTCGGATTTCTTAACGGTTCAAAAGGTGATTGAAAGTGGTAAACTCGGTGACTTGTTGGAACTCGAAATGTCCTTTGACTATTTCCGTCCAGAAGTGCCAGCAAGTGTTGACCATTTTTCATTGAATTCGAGCTATTTATACGGTCATGCTTGCCATACCCTCGATCAAGTGATCTCTTACTTTGGTCGACCGGATGATGTCCATTATGATGTTCGGCAGTTATTAGGGCCCAATCGAATGAATGATTATTTTGATCTGGATTTGTATTATGGGACTTTGAAGGTTTCGGTTAAATCTAGTTATTTTCGGATCAAGCCGCGGCCAAGCTTTGTGGTTTATGGTAAAAAAGGTATGTTTGAAAAGGCGGCGAAAGATCGGCAAGAAACTGATTTGAAACATTTCTACATGCCAAGTCACGCTGATTTTGGGATTGACCGGCCAGAAGATTATGGCACGTTAACTTATATGGACCAAGCTGATCAGTACCATGAGGAAAAAGTCGTTTCTGAAGTTGGTGACTACAGTCGGGTCTATGCTGGTCTGTATGAGGCAATTATCAATGGCCAACCGAAGACGGTTAAGGATGAAGAAACCATTTTACAACTTGAAATGCTCGAAAAAGGTATTCAGCAAGTTAAACGTTAGGGGCGATGAAATGAAATTAGGAATTTTAGGGACTGGTAAAATTGTCGAGGACTTTTTAACCATGATCGGTGACTTACCAGCGATTAAGCTCACAGCAATTTTGAGTACGCCGCACAGTGTTGAACACGCTCACGACTTACAAACTAATTATGAGATTGCACAAGTTTATACGGATTATGCAGAACTGTTGGCTGATCCAAATGTCGATACCGTTTATGTGGCGTTGCCCAATTCATTACATTATGCCTTTAGTAAACAGGCTTTAATGGCAGGCAAAAATGTCATTTGTGAAAAGCCTTTCACGTTGAATGAGGAGCAGTTGGCGGAACTTGAAAAACTCGCTCTTGAAAAAGACCAAATCTTGATTGAAGCGATTACGAATCAATATTTGCCAAACTACCAACGGATTCAGGCTGATTTACCCCAGCTAGGGGACTTAAAAATCGTTGATTGTAATTATTCACAATATTCCTCACGTTATGACCGGTTTAAGCAGGACATTATTTTGCCAGCTTTCAATCCAAAACTTGGTGGTGGCGCCTTGATGGATTTGAATATTTATAATATTCATTTTGTGGTGGGCTTGTTGGGTGCGCCCACTGCGGTACATTATGCGGCGAACGTTGAACGTGGGATTGATACTTCGGGTGTGTTGACGTTGGAATACCCAGAGACCAAAGTTGTTTGCATCGGCGCCAAAGATTGTGATGCGCCCATTAAATCTACCTTACAAGGAAATCAAGGGTCGATCGTGGTGGCTGGGCCCACCAATACCGTTGAAAGTTTCACGGAAACTGCCAATGGTGGTGAGCCACAAGCATTAGCCTTAAACCGGCATCCCCACCGGATGTTTGCGGAATTCGCAAAGTTCGAACAAGTCGTGGCAACCCACGATATGACTTTTGTGAAGCAGCAGTTACAACATTCCAAGACCGTGATGGGTGTCGTTGACGCGGCTTTAGCAGATGCCGGGATCGAGCTAGGTTAGACTCAATGAATGACGAAAAAGTTCTGTGTCATTGGCGCACAGAACTTTTTTATTTAGTCTGTAAGGGGCCATTTTGCATGAGACCTTGGTTGCGTTGTAATTTCAACAAATTGTGACGATAATCTTGCACGTAAAGCAACGAGAATAAGGTATCTAATAAGTATTCAAAAGCCGCTTGTGACGCGAAAGTGCCGACTTTAGCAAAGGTCGTTTCGGGTAACACAGCTAGTAATTGTTGCGTTGTCGTCCGAATCAATGGCGATTGCGCATTACCAGTGATGAGAATGCTCGGAATGTGTTGCTGTTGAAAATACGTTGCGAACTGTTGATGAGTGGTCGTCGTACCGGCGTATGAAATAAAGACGGCGCAGTCGTTGGCTGATAAGTTTGCCGCCTGCCACGCTTCGTCGCCATATTCTTCCGCAATCATGGCAAACTTATTAATTTTGACAAGTTTATTTTGAAAACTTCGCGCGCGTAATTGTGAATCACCTTGTGCAAATAAGAAAATGCGTTCAGCGTGAGCGAGTAATTTGGCAGCGGCTGTTAACTGGATCTCGTCAACTTGGGCGTATGTGGTCTGGATAGTGCTAACGTTTAGGGCCGCCAGCTTTTTTGCGATACTGGCTGCCGTATCATCTGCTTTAAAAGGGAAGTTAGCATCCACCGCAGTCAAAGCCTGAGCTTGTGCCGTTGCCGCGACAGTTAGGGCATGCTGGAAATCACGAAAACCACGATAACCTAGTTTTTGCGCTAGGCGAATGATAGCGGAGTGTGACGTATAAGTTGCAGCTGCCAAATCTTTAATGTAGAGATTAGCGAGCGTTGGTAAGTTGGCTAAGATATAGTCGGCCAGCCGTTTTTCAGTCGTTGTAAAGTCAGTTTGTTGTTTAAGCGCATCTAAGATTAACATGTAAGCACCTCTCAAGGGCTATTTTACGGAATTACCACTAATGTGCAAGTCAAAAAGGGTTGACCTGGGACCGGTTTCATAAATTATGGTAGTGATACCTGATTGATTGATTGAGCGAGTCGTCAGTTGTTTGGCCTAATTTTGCGTGCAACTAGCGCATGCTAACGGTAGAATAGATAGGATAGGGGCTGAAAATCAATGACAAATATTCATGATATTGCACGTTTATCCGGTTATTCGGTTTCAACCGTTTCGCGCGTGATTAACCATCAGAAATATGTTGCGGATGACAAGCGCGCGAAGGTGGAAAAAATCATGCACGATTTGGATTACGTGCCGAACCGGGTGGCACGTGATTTGAGCAAAGGTCAAACTAAAACGATTGGCGTCGTCTTACCTTATGCCAATCATCCGTACTTTGCACGGGTCATCGACGGTATTGTGATGGCGGCTTTTGAAGCCGGTTACAAAATCACATTGCTCCCAACCAATTATGATATGACCATCGAGCGGCAATATTTGGACCAACTACGAAGTAAGGCCTATGATGGGTTGATTTTTACGTCGCGGAGCAGTCAGTTAGAGACGTTAGAGCGGTATCGCAAGTACGGACAAATTGTTTGTTGCGAAGATCCAGGTGCGGACCGGCCGTTAGCGGCGGCTTACACCGATCGGCTGGACTCATTTGTCAGCGCTTTAACTTGGGCAAAACAGCACGGTTATCAGAAGATGGGAGTCGTGTTGAGCCGCAACAATGTGATCAGTGCCAGTACGCGAATCACGCGGCAAGCTTATGAACAGGTCTATGGTCATTTAGCGGACCGGGATTTGTTTACGGGCGCGGTTAAATATGAAGATGGCTACCGGGCCGGGGCGTATTTTGCACAATTAGATCCGGCTGAGGATGCAATCTTTGCCAATGGCGATGACATTGCCGCTGGGGTGCAACAATATTATACAGATCATGGCTTGGAACCAATCCCCGTGATTGGACAAGAAAACTTATTATCAAGTCGATTATTAAAATTTTCAACGATTGATCATCACTTAGAAGCCCTAGGACAGGCGGCGTTTCGGTTGGCGACGGGCCAATCGACTACGCATAAGTTGATTAAATCTGAATTTATTAAGCGGTAAGCTGGAGGTTTCATTTGATGGGTGCGAAATTAGCGGTTTTTGATATCGATGATACATTGTTAGATACCAATAAAAAATTATTACCAAGTACAATTACGAGTATTGAAAAATTAAAGCAACAAGAAATTAATGTGGCAATTGCGACAGGCCGCAACTACGCGATGGCTAAAGATGTTATTCAAGAGTTAGACCTACGCGACTTTGTGTTGTGCAACGGTTCAGCAGCGTTTGCCAATCATGAACAAGTGCATCAACATACCTTGTCACGGGAAAATATGACGAAATTAATCGATGCGGCTGATCGTGTGCATATTGATATCGTAGTGGAATCCATTGATGGGTTACATGCGCACAGTCATCCGTCGATGCAAACACAGGAAGTTTTGGACACATTCCGAGCACCTGAGATGGACTATGATCCTGAGTATCATTTAACCCATGATGTTTATCAAGCTATGATGTTTTATGATGTGGACCAAGATAAGCTATTACCACATCCCGATGAATTTTCATTTGTCCGTTTCCACGAACGCGGCGTTGATATTATTCCTAAAGTTGGTTCAAAAGCTCAAGGTATCGCGAAGTTGGCGCAAGCCTTAAATGTGGCCCCAGCGGATGTCGTTGCTTTTGGCGATGGTCAAAATGACCGTGAAATGTTGGCCAGCGCGGGCATCGGGATTGCAATGGGCAATGCGTCCGATGAAGTGAAGACGCATGCGGATCGGGTTACGACCGATTGCAATCATGACGGCATCGCTAATGGGTTAAAGGCCATTGGCTGGATTTAGGTGACAATTGTAGCGGTAATCTTGTTTTTAGTCATATAACTATACTCATAATTAAAATAAAATCCCAAGAAGTTAACGATTTAGTTAATCTCTTGGGATTTTATTTTAGTTGATGTGCTAAAGGTTGAAATTCTACTGCGTTAGTCATTAGGCGATTATTGCCGCTTCCGGTTGTTGTTGATAACATGCGGCCGAGGGACCGGGGCAAGCCTGAGAAGCGTCTAGCCCCTCGCCCGGAAACTTTGCTAAACCCGCAAATCTCCCGGCCGGTCCGTGGTGTAAGACCGGAAAATCGCCGGTCAAACACCACCCACACGGCCGATGCTATCAACAACAACCTACAGCTAATCAGCTGTTTTGTGTGATTAGTCAGGTGTTAAGACTGACGGAATGATGTGCCACATGAGTCTGTTTGAACATGCCAAACGCCAGTATTACTGGACTTAAGAAAAGTTTGGCGGTTGATGCAGTATAAGCGTCTATTTAGTCTGGTCGAATTGCTTGGCTTTTTCGCTCCAAGTGGCGAGTTGGGTAAAGACAGTTTCTAAGTCGGCGTCCGTGGTGTCGTCGAGAACTTGATCCCATAGTGACTGTTTGATTTGACGGATTGTTTCGCAAGCTGTCAGTCCTTGGGGCGTCACGCTGATCCAAGTGATGCGGTGGTCAGTGTCATCGGGGAGTCTGGTGATATAACCACCAGCTTCTAGTCGGGTCATTTCACGACTGACCAACCCTTTATTGATTGCAAGCTCGGTCGTAATTTCTTTGGCCGTCACGCGGTTGTTTTCACCGATATAAAGTAGAAAGTTAGCATTACTGGCATTGATGTCAGGGAGCGCCAGTTCATGATTCATAGCCGTTTGAAACCGACGATGAAGCGCGCCGATAAACTTTCCAAGTCTAACAATATCCAAAATGAGGACCTCACTTTTTTAATTGTAGTATAGCATATAGTTGACAAATAAACTATATGTGACTATACTAATATAGTTGCTTTATCAACTATGAGGAGAATTTATTAATGACATTTAAAATGAGTTTTAAAAAACGGTTTCTGTTTACACTATTAATGTGTATTGGGATGGCCAGCAGTATGAGCTGGGTCAAGATGGCGACCAATCAAGGAATTAATGGGCCAATGTGGCACGTCTTTTGGTTGGCATTAGGACCGACGATTGTTTTTGCTTTTATCTTTAATTTCTTTGTGGTCGCCGGTTTCAATCAGTTGTTGGTCAAATGGCAGACTAAGGGTATGACCAATCAAGAGGCGATTGGGATCAAAGCAGGGACGATTCGCGGTTGGACGATGTTACTCATGATGAGCTTTACGATGAGTACTCGGGCACTACTGATTAATGGGACGTTGTTTCACTTAACACTCGGACAGTTTATTTTGGGCTACTTTGGAACACTAACGATGGCCTATTTTATCCGTGATGTTATCGTGTTGCCATTGGTACGGAAAATGTTGTTTCGTGCTTAGGTAATCTTGATGGTTATTTTTAATCACTGTGATTGATTTTTAAAATCACTAACTAGCAGGAGGTCGCCGGCTGATGGCATCGGTCGTGAAGGTGGCGTTTGGTCGGCTGGTTTTATGGCCGGCCTTACGCCACGGACCGGCCAGGACAATTGCGGGTTTGGCAATTGTTCTGGGCGAGGGGGCAGACCGCTTCTCAGGATGGCTCCGGTCCCGCGACCGCATGTCATCAGCCGCGACCGGATGCGGCAAGCATCATCTAAAAATACAAATTAAAAAGCATGAGCAACTGTCAGTTTGGCAATCCGCTCATGCTTTTGTCGTCTCATTTGATAATTAGTGTTGTTTAAATAAGTCAGTCAAATAGCTCATGAAAGTCTTGAGATAGCGATCTTTGTCGACGGTCAAAGCGACGGTGATGTTGGTGTCTGGATCAGCTAAGCGTGCTGGGTCACCAATCGTCCGACCGTAATCTTCGCCACTGTCTTGGACGTACATGTTGAGGCCTAAAGTGGTCACGAAACTAGGGTCGAGCGCCACCCCAACGGCGAGTGGGTCATGCAAGGCACAACCGTGTAAGTCGGGACTAGTAATATCGTAGGCCGCAATGTAATAGTCAACGATGTCGGCAAATTTTTCACCGGCAGTGGTCTTTAAGTCACGCCATTGACCAGTTTCATGTTTCGTTAAGAGGGTTCGCAACGTGACGTCCAAGCCGACCATCGTTAAGTTCAAGTCGCTGGTAAAGACGGCGTTAGCAGCTTCAGCATCTTGGTTAATGTTGGCTTCAGCGTAATGGCTGACATTACCGGGAACGGTTAAAGCGCCACCCATAATCGTCACATTGCCAATCTCGTGCGCAATTTCAGGGGCCTTTTTCAAGGCAGCCGCTAAATTAGTCAGTGGACCCGTTGGGACTAAAGTCAAATCAGCGCCGTATTGATGGGCGGCATCGATTAAGAAGTCGACGGCAGATTGCGTTTCAGGTTGGCGCTGTGGGTCTGGTAAGGCCACTTCACCAATCCCGTTCTTACCATGAATTTGTTGAGAAATCGCCATGACATCAAAGTGTTCAGTGGTGCTTGAATGTGGTTCGCCGACATAGACCGGAACGTCCGTGGCACCTAATAATGCCAGAATTTGTAAACTATTGTGGGCTGCTTGTTCCACGACGACGTTGCCGTAAGAACTCATAATCCCAATCAAATCAACATCTGGTGCGCCGACCGCATACGCGATGGCCATTGCATCGTCGATCCCCGTATCCAAATCTAAAATCATTTTACGTTTTGCCATGTGCAAATTCCTCCCTAAATTTCAGGCCTCATTGTCCGGACAGCCTTGAATGGTTAAGTTAATTGTAAACGTTTCAAGCGGGGGTGACAACGTTGAATAACGAATTACGCTGAAACAGAATTAGGAATCGTTCGGCGCTAATCCTCACTGGTCAAAATGTAACCGCTGACTTATACTTGAAAACAAGGAAGTGAAACGAATGACAACTAATCAGCCAATTAATGATGTGATGAACGCCCGCCACTCTGTGCGGACGTTTGATGGCGTAACGACCATTAAACATGCCGAGATGCAGGCGCTATTAAAAACGGCCTTTTTGGCGCCAAGTGCTTTAAATTTACAACCAATTCGTGCACTAGTTATTGAATCACCAATGATTCGGCAACAATTGGCAACCGCGACTGGCAATATTAGCCAGTTGACGACGGCCAGCGCCGTTGTGTTATTTGTCAATGATCGTGAGAACTTAGCTGAGAAGAAACCATTCTTACCCTCCCAACAAACTGGTGTCAAGGAACACTTAGATATCGCTGCGTTGGATTGTGGGCTGGTGGCGATGCAATTTATGTTGGCCGCCAAAGATCATGGCTACGACACCAACCCGATGACGGGTTTCGATCATGCTGCGTTCAGTCAAATTTTGAATTTGGACACTGCACGTTATGAGCCGTTGTTGCTGGTTGCCATTGGTAAAGCTGTGACGGCAGGCAAGATGGCGAAACATAAGGCCATCAAAACCTTGATTGATTTTCAGTAAAAGGGGAATGTGACAGTCGTGAATTTTGAAAAACAATATCGTTATACAGGTAAACAAAAATTAGGTTTAACGGCGCTCACCACGGGTCCAGATGAAAAATATAATGATGAAAAGGTCATCAAAGCACAAATTGCCAAGAATATTAAGCAGTTGACCGAACTTCAAGGTAAACTGTACGCGCAAGATCGCTATGGCGTCTTGATCGTCTTTCAAGCGATGGATGCAGCCGGCAAAGATAGCATGATTGCGCACATCATGAGTGGCGTCAATCCACAAGGCTGTGAAGTGACTTCATTTAAACAACCGACAAGTAAAGAAATTGCGCATGATTATTTATGGCGAATCCACGAACAAGTGCCGAAGCGTGGGATGATTGGCATTTTCAATCGGTCTTATTATGAAGATGTGTTAGTTAGCCGGGTTCATCCAGAAATAATCGTGAATGAGCATGTGGGTCACATTGAGACGGCAGATCAAGTGAATGACGCGTTTTTCAACCGGCGTTTTAAAGACATGCGGTATTTTGAAGATTATTTACAAGACAATGGTTATTTAGTGTTGAAATTCTTCTTGCATATGTCGAAAGCGGAACAAAAACAACGCTTTATTCGCCGCATCGAATTGCCGAGTCATAATTGGAAGTTCTCGGCCGCTGATATTCGTGAACGTAAATATTGGGACGATTATCAACGTGTCTATGATGATGCGATTACGAATACGGCCACTAAAACGACTCCTTGGTATGTGATTCCTTCTGACAGTAAGTGGTATTCACGGCTCTGTGTTTCAGAAATTATCAATCGCCGGTTGAGCGAATTGCCGTTAGCCTATCCGTCACTAGATGCGGCTAATCAAGCACAGTTAAAGACTGCCTTGGATCAACTCGATCGTGAAACAGACTAGTTTTGGCAGCTTAACTGTCATACTATTGCCTGTTGTGTAATCCAAGCAATTCATGAAATTTAAAACGATAAAAGTAATCACGGTCAAATTCTAGTTACACAATTAGAATTTGATCGTGATTTTTGATTGGTAACTAAAGATTGAAAATTGCCGCTTCCGGTTGTTGTTGATGACATGCGGCCGAGGGACCGGTTCAAGCCTGAGGAACGTCTTGAACCTCGCCCGGAAACTTTGCTAAACCCGCAAATCTCCTGGCCGGTCCGTGGTGTAAGACCGGAAAATCCCCGGTCAAACGCCACCCACACGGCCGATGCCATCAACAACAACCTACAGCTAATCAGCTGTTTTGAATGATTAGTTAACTGTTTAAATTTAGCGGAGTCGGTCAAAATTGGTGTACTGTGTCGGCAAGACTGGATTCTGCCTAGAGCCGTATGAGGCCATTTTAAGCATAACTAGTGCGAGTATCACTGGATTCATGGCAGCTTTGACACTTTCAACTTTTAGTTGATAATCTAAAATAGTGGTTGAATTATCAAAAGTTAGCAAGTAGCTCTGAATTAACCCAACTGGTAATTATCAATTAAAAAAGACGTCCTCACAATAATGTGCGCAAACACATCATTGTGAGGACGTTGTTTGTTTCAAACGCTTGGGATTTCAGAGCTTCGACAAGTCATTAGTGTTCCGCTCGCCGATGAATTCCGACACCAATAAGGATTAAGAAAATTAAACCGACTAACCCCAGCAAACCTAAACCACGGTTAATGTGATCGTTAGTTTGTGGCAAAGTCGCTTTGGCTGGCGATTGGTCCGTAGCAGTTGGGGTCATACTTGGGGTTGGCTGTGAGCTTGGCGTAGTGATTGCTGCGGGGGTCACAGCTCCAGCCGGATTTGACCCAGTGACTGCCGGTTGTTTAGCCGGTGCTGTCGATTGACCAGAATTTCCGTGTTCAGGTTCGGTTTCAGTTGAGCCTGAATCGTCAGGTCCCTCGACGTTAGGCTTTTCAGGGGCTGGTTGCTGCTCTTCATCAGGTCGGTCGATCGTGGCACTAGCACAGCCACCGTTTCCATTGTCATCTTCGTAGATGGCAGCGTTCGCGTAGGTCGCGGCACCACTTGCCGTAATCGTCTTCGTCTGATAGGTCAGCGTGAAGTCCTTGGTAAACGTTCCAGCCAGGCGGAAGACAATTTCGTTACCCCTAACCGTCGCAGTGACTGGAATGACGGTTCCGACACTGTCGATTGCCTTAGCACTGCCATCGACGTAAGTGAGGTCTTGGCTAATTAAGTCGGTAATCTTAGGATTAACGAGTTGATTGCCATTAGCGACAATGGCGATCGTCCAATTAATATGGGTAAACTTATTGGGCGCTGCCCAGGCTGCTGATTTTGTCATGCCAATCGTTTCACGTCCTGGATCTTCCGGTTCAATCACCGCTTCGTCGCGGTCAATGGTGGCTTCAGCGTCAGCATTGTTGTCGGCGTCATCTTGATAAATGGCGGCGTTGTCAAAGATCGCTGCGCCAGTTGGACTAGCAGTTCTAGTTTGGTAGGTGATCTGCAAGTTCTCACTGAATGTTCCTGTCAGCTTAAACGTGAGCTCGTCGCCTTTAAGACTAGCAGTCACTGGAATTTCAGTGCCACTGGCAGTCACAGCTTTGACACTGCCATCGATAAAACTCTGGTTATTAGTAAATTCATCGATGATCACGGGATTGACTAATTTGTTGCCATTGGCAATGACGTTTAAGCCCCAATTGATCTTGGTGAAATCATTAGGATCTGTCCAAGCGGCCGTTTTGGTCATGGCGATTGGGTCGGTTTGACCCGGGACATCAGGCGCTTCCGGTTCGCCCTCACGTTCAATTTTGGCAGTGGCTTGCGCACGATTACCAGCATCGTCCTGATAAACGGCGGCGTTGTCAAAGGTTTCACCGCCAGAAGGCGAATCAGTCGTCGTTTGATAGGTTACGCGCAAGTGGTCGAGGTACGTTCCCTTGACGTTGAAAGTGACTTCAGTTCCAACGTAATCAACACTCACCGGGACGGCTTGACCAGTGCTATCAAAGACTTTAGCACTGCCAGCCAAGTACGACTGGTTCGGGCTCAGCCGGTCAATAATTTCAGGATTGACGAGTTGATTGCCATTGGCAGTCACGTTGAGATCCCAGTTGATTTTAGTTAAATCGTTAGGATCGGCCCAACTGGCGGCTTTAGTCATTGCGATGGGATTGGTCTGAGCAGGAGGTTCGGTCCCAGGTTCTTCAGTGTTTGGCTGTTCAGGTTCTTCCGTTCCAGGGTTAAGGTCCTCATCCGGTTCCAAGGTTTCATCGTCTCGTGTGATTTCAGCGTTGGCAGAAGCATCGTGGCCGTTATCATCGGAATAGGTGGCAACATTTTCGAAATCTTCCGAACGTGCGCCGGTTCGCGTTGTCGCTTGGGTCGGGTTATTTGGCGTCGTTTGATAGCTGAGCGTGAAATTACCAACGACCGTGGTTCGAATTTGAAAGGTGATCCGGGTACCGTTAACGACGGTCGCTGATGGTAAGTCTTGACCAGTCGCACTTTTGACGACGGTACTATTAGGAACAAACGTCTGGTTTGCACTAAGTTGGTCCACAATTACAGGGTTAACTAAGGTGTTCCCGTTGGCATTGACGGCTAATTGCCAATTGATCTTGGTAAAATTATCTGGCTCTGCCCAACTGGCGGATTTGGTCATCGCAATCGGCTTTTCAGGTGCTGGGGTGGGCGTTGTCGGTGGGGTGGTTACTGGATAAATGTTTAAGCGTAACCAGCCACTGCGACCTAGACCAAATTCCAAGTAGCTGTTGAGGGTGATGAGCCCAACCCGTGACCCAGAGTCAATCGTGCCTGTGCCTAGAGTCCCAATCCCACCAGTGCCGACCATTGGAAAACTACGATCGCCAACGATGGTGACATTGTCTGGCACATAGAAGTGCATGGTGTCGCCGCTTTTGATCGACTCGTTGTTCGGAATGGCCCAGTGATAATTGAGAATATAGTGTACTTTTGGTGATAAGGTGGCGGTATGGGAGTACACGTTACCTTGTTCATCTTTAATGACACAACTGTTGGCATCGAGGCCAGTGACCGTGGTAATTTCGCGGGCTTGACCAATGATTGGGGGACTCAGAATCATCAAGGTGATTCCGGTCACCGCTAACAATAACCATTGCCAAAATTTTCGCATGTCTATCGCTTCCTCCAAGTAAAAACTGAGTGTCAAGTGTCTCCCCACGCTCGGCAACCAAAATTTACCACGATTGTACAATTGAGTTCTGGTTAAAAGGTTTATTTGGGAACTAACCATTCATTTACAATAACTATGGTTAATCAAATCATCAATCAAATTAGTGGCCGATTTTTCGCTGGCAGTCCGATTGAATTTGCCACTGACATTGATAGCCACATTTAAAACTAGTATTATTAAAAAAAGATTACAAAATGATAATTTGATTAATGCTTGTGGGAGTGAGTCTATGCAAAAATATGGTGTGCAAGTTTGGCTATACACGCGTTATTTTTTTAAGGTCATGTTAGATAACGTTAGTGTGATGATTTACACGGTTGGGCTACCAATTTTCTTCTTAGTACTGAATTTAAAGGATGAGTTGTTTAAGCCACTGAGTTTGACGCAATTTACGGCACATGTGATGCCATTTGTGGCTTGGATTATCATGTCGAATACGATCGTCATGGTGGGGGAAGTCGCCTTGTTGCGGGAGCAAGGTTATCTGAAACAATATGCCTCACTAGTCGTTAATCCAAGCGTTTTTATTGTGAGCAAAGCGCTGGTCAATCTAGGAATTTTAGTCGTGATTTTAGGCTTGGTCGGAGGCGTGAGCGCCATTGTCTGGCAGCTGGAACTTTGGGCAGTCCTCTGGCGGCTATGGGGCGTGTTGTTATTAGTGAGTGTGCCGATTTGGGGGTACTGCTTACCGATTTTGAGCTTTCAGATGCGCTACCAGACGGTCAATGGCGTGATCAATGTGGTCACGTTAGCGGTAATGATTGGTTCAGTCACAATCGGCAACTGGTTGAACGTGTCGCTCACAAATATTATCGCCAACGTACTCAGTCCCGTCTATTTGGTATTGAATTGTTTTAATGTCTTCGTGACGGGCAACTGGGGGGCTTTCTTGCCAAGTTATTTGGTGGCCCTAGTCGGATTGAGTCTGATTGCTTGGTTGGGGTATCGCCACTTACAATTGTTACCAACGGAGGGCTTATAAATGAAAATTAGTCAGTTGAGTTATACCTTTCCACGGGGGAATCAGCCGTTCTTTGACGAGTTATCTTTTGAGCTACCAGAACATCAAGTGAACTTCTTGATTGGTCAAAATGGCGCTGGTAAAACCACGCTAGCGGATATTTTATTGGGCTTGCGACCGTTTAAAGGCCAGATAACGCCGTCATTAACGAGTCTCTATCTTAATCAACAATTACCAATGTTGACATCGATTCGGGTCAGTGATGTGGCAGCGCTCGTGCTTGGCATTGAGACTGGTCAACGGCATCTTACTTTGGCGAAGTTGCAGCCGCTGGTAGATGCGCCGACCTTGGCTTTTTTGACGCCAATCTGGGCCAAACATTATCGTGAGTTGTCTGGTGGTCAGCGTAAACTCGTTCAATTACTCCTATTTTTACAAGTTGATCGTGAACTGGTGGTTTTAGATGAGCCGACCGCCATGATTGATCGCCAACATGCCGCGACGCTGTTTGCGACTATGCGTGCTCATCCGGATCGGACCTATTTGATGATTACACATGACGTCCGTGATTTGGCAGCTTTTCCTAATTACCAGGTATTGTGGCTGGCGGATCACCAAATCAAAGCTAGCGTTGATCGAGCAACATTTGAAGCTGGCTCACCAGACTCGGACTTTATGCGGGCCTTTCAAGCCGTTTAGTGGCCGTATAAAAAGGTGATGATGTCGCGGTCAACTTGTGGGTTGATGTGCAACATGGAGTGCGTTGCTGTCAGCAAGCCGCCTTGGATGACGCGGGTCTGGGGGTGGAAGTCGTCGCGCTTTAAGACTTGGCTGAAGGCGAGCACCGATTTGAGCGTGACCGTCCCGTCACCGCCAGTTTCCCATAAATGGCCCGCAATATTGAGTACGGGCAGTTGGGGTGGCAACTTTTTGATGGCGGCGCTGGAACCTGGATAGTTCGACCCCAGCGTGACAAATTTATGGATTTGCGGTTGGTGGGCTTGCGGTGTCCGCGTTAAATAGTCGAAAATAATATTGCCACCAGAAGAATGGCCGACTGCATCGTAGCGTGTCACATGGTAACGCTGCTTCAAAATGTGCATGACTTTGACGAGTTGTTTGGCCTGCAAGTTCGCGTGATGATTGTCAGCGTAAATTACTTGGATGGTGGGGTTGTGACGCAGCGGTGCAAACTGTTGTACCCGAACTTGGCCTTGGCGCCCAACATGGACAACTAAGGTCTTCGTCATCAACTTGGTCTCACTAAAACGATGGACGAAGCCGTTGGTAGAGAAAGCTTTAGCGTAGTCGCCGCCGATGAAAATCGTGGGAATCGTTGTTTCATGAACTCGAACGGTCGTGAGGGGCCGCATGCGATGTTGCCAGTAGGCGCCGCTCCCGACAACGATGACCGTACTGATTGAAGCCATTAAACGGATGATATTTCGACGTTGCATGGGACCACCTCCTGAGTTTACGGAACCTTTGATCATTATAGCGTCAAATCAGGAAAATGTTTTTGCAAAAGGACTAGTTATCCACTAGAATTAAGGCTAATAAGTGCATCATTGAGAAAGTTGGTTGACGAATGACTTCAGAGTACGATTTAACGATTGTTGGCGGTGGCCCAGTGGGGATGTTTGCGGCCTTTTACGCCGGCATGCGAAATGCTAAAGTCCAATTATTAGAGAGTTTGCCAGAATTAGGTGGGCAAGTTCAAGCCTTATATCCTGAAAAAATGATTCACGATATTGCTGGTTATCCAGCGATTCGTGCTCGGGATTTAGTCGCACAATTGACGGCCCAAATGAGCCAATTTCCAATCGATGTCCAGCTCAATCGGGCAGTCACGGATGTCACCGGGACGATGGGTGATTTCACAGTGACGACCAGTGATGGCACGACCTCAAAATCGAAAGCCATTATTGTTGCGACGGGGAGTGGAGCCTTTCAGCCACGCAAATTAGCCGTCGATAATGCGGCCCAATTTGAAGGGCAACAACTGTTTTACCATATTCCAAGCCTTGCCCAATTTAAGGACCAAGTCGTATTGGTTGCTGGTGGTGGGGATTCGGCGATTGATATGGCTCTGATGCTGGAACCAGTCGCCAAAAAAGTCTACATTATGCATCGTCGTGAGCAATTCCGGGGGATGGAGCATAGTGTTGATCTATTGAAAGCCTCTAGTGTGACGATAAAAACGCCATTCTTGATCAAAGCACTTGAAAAACAAGCAAACGGGCAACTTAATTTAACGATGAAAGAAGTTCGCGGTACCGCCGAAGAACAATTGGCAGTGGATAGTCTGTTGGTCAATTATGGCTTCATCGCGGACAATAAAGTGATTCGAAACTGGCAAGTGACGCCCACGATGACGCACCGGTTAATTACGGTCGATACGCAAATGAATACGGATATTCCGGGGATTGCCGCGATTGGCGATACAGTCACCTATCCTGGTAAGTTAGGCTTGATCGCCAGTGGCTTTGGCGAAGCGCCGAATGCGGTTAACCAGTTGATGATGCAATTGTATCCAGAACGACGCAGTCCATTGCATAGTACGACGTTATTTGAAAAGCGGGCGCACTAGCGGGATTGCCGCTTCCGGTTGTTGTTGATAACATGCGGCCGAGGGACCGGGTCAAGCCCGAGAAACGTCTTGCCCCTTGCCCGGAAGCCTTGCAAAAACCGCAAATCTCCCGGCCGTGTGGGTGGTGTAAGACCGGTGTCAAATCGCCGGTCAAACGCCACCCACACGGCCGATGCCATCAACAACAACCTACAGCTAGATAACTGCTTTGAGTGATGATCCGTGTGAGCCGATGTTGGACATAGTAAGTTCCTAGTATTACTGCATTCATAACAGATTTGGCATTTTCAACCTTTAGCTATCGAATAAAAAAATTGTGAAATCACCGTTTTTTCAATGATGATTTCACAATTTTTGCTTTATTTTTGGCAACGTATAGCACGCCATTAATCTATAGCAATATCTTTGGTTTGGACTGCTTTTATATCCAATCATCTGGTTATATCTAGATGTCAGCTCTTCTTTTTCTGTAAGAATAGTTCTGATAACATGCCGTAAAGACAGACACCAAGAATAAAGATAGCCCAAAATATATCAGTAGTAGATTCGAACCCATGACTGTAATGCACTAGGACAGGAATAAAGAGAAGTAAACAAATCCAGAATCTAAAGCTACGATAAAATTTTTTTTGAAATTTGAATTTCATTTTTATTGCCTCCAAAATGTTTGACACATACTAATGCTGATGGGGATATTAGGTCAATCGTTAATGTTTAAAGAGATGATGAACGAACGAATCCTCATGGTGACAATGTGTCTTTTGTGAAGTATGCTCAAATTACGCATGCCCTGGGAAAACGCGTCAAAGTCAGTTTTGAGTAGTTGTTGCACTGATTAAAGTCAGTTTTAGAAGTAATCATGTGACCCAACTTTAAACGTTTAAACAATCACACCAGTAAACTGATGTGATGTCAAAGTTGAGAAAAAATAGTGATTGAGCGCAAAAAAGCCGCCATTGTTGGCCTAAACACAACAATGGCGGTTTTTTGGTGATTAATCACTACTAGTCAAACTTAATTCGTTCATAAAGGTTAACAGTAGCTTGGCGTAACTTGGGTGGTCGGTATTCTTCTTGGCTTCGGTCTGCATTTCGTGCAGGTTATCCGTGATAATACCGTTGACGCCCATGAACATCATTTGATCCATGAGGTCGGTATCATCGATGTCCCAAGCGTAAACTTTTTTGTTCAAACGGTCGGCTTTATCGACGAAGTGATCATTCAGCGTTGTGGCTTCCATCGTATAAGCATTGGCGTCCGTGTGCGGGAACGTCAGGTTGTACGGTAAGATGTAACTCACAAATTGCGTGCCATCTAGCTGCTTCAAATCGGTCATGACTTTGTAACTTAAAGTATGCACTTGGTCGTGATCAGCTAATAAGGTCGGTCCGTACAGCTTGATAAACCGCGCCGTATCCGCTCGCGAATAACCTTTTGTAGTTTTAATTTCAACCAGTAATTTTTGATGCTGTTGTTGCGCAGCATGCAAGTATTGGTCAAAACTTGGAATTTTGGCTTGATAGCCATTTTCGTGAACGGTCAAGCGTTTCAGCTGTTTCAAAGTGAGCTGATAGGGCTTCTTTTTGATGCCGGCAAGCGCTTTCAAGTTGTTATCGTGCATGACGACAAATTGATGGTCCTTGGTGACTTGTACGTCCATTTCAACGTAGTCTGGTTTTTCACGGCTAGTCTTAATTAATGCCGGAATCGTATTCTGAACGCCGTTGCCATCATCGACGCCCCGATGTGAGATCATGATGGGTTTTGTGATTGCCAGGCCGTTCAAATAAATCAGATTGAATGCGACCAATAAACCACTCACAACGACCATGCCAGTTGCCACGGTCCCACGCGTCCAGCGACGGAGTTTGGCCGGTTCATTGAAGGTTAAAGTTGGGCGGCTAGGTAACGTCAAATCTTGACGGTAACAAGCAATAATGAACATCATGAAAATGGCGGCGGTGTAACAGATGACGATTTCAGTCACGATTTCCATGATGAATAGGTTGAGTGTTGCACCAGCCATCGCAAACTTAGTCGTATCGAGCCACAATTGTAAGCCATAAAGCAGTGCGTAGACCAGCGCGACGAGTCCTGTGACCATGCCTAAAATGACTAAAATATGCCATAGATAACGCCAAGTTCGATGGGCGCTCTGCTGCCAGCTGGTTTTGAGTGCACGCCGCCAAGGCATTTGGTCGATGATCATCAGTGGTAATAACGTGATCAGTCGAATCCCAACGTAGCCGGCACCAACGTAGAATAGCGCCAAACCCGCCGCCATCCAGGGATTATCTAGGAGAAAGCTGACAATAAAAGCGGGAATTTGAGCTTTATTGAGTAGCGGGGTCGTAAAGATGTAGCTGCCAAACGGCAAGATGACCATAAAATAGCCAATAAAGAAAATAAACGTCCCAATTGAGGTATGGTTCAAACTGGTAACGGTGTCGCGCAAGACAGCTCGCACCGTTTGTGGCCGGCCTTTAATAATATTAATAATGCCGAGCAATAAAAAGGCAAATTGCCAGTAGACCAAAATAATTACCGCCAGTAACAACAGCAACATGCCAACTGCGGCCAGTGGCGTCCGGACTAAAATGTTGCCGACATTCGTATAGGAAACGTAACTGACCCCTTGCCATTTTAAGAGTTGCTCTAATAGCCAGGTGAAAATTGGCACAGCTAAATAACTGATAACCAGATTGGTGCCAAAAATTAGGGCCACATAACTGCCCCAATTTTTAAAGAATCGTCGTGAGCCGTGAGCCCAAAAACGCCATGCCCCCATGGGTGGATACCTCCTCAAAAATACATGTTTTAATTATTCCGTTAAACCTGTAAAACTCGTCTTTTATTTTACCATGGGACAAAAAAAGTTATCACCCGAAATTGATCGAGGTGATAACTTTGAGGTTGCTTATTTAGCGCTTGAACTACTACTGCTAGTGGTTGTGCCGGTATTACTGTCGCTGTCATCAGGATTGGTAATCTTGATTCGAGTCGAATCAGTCTTCGAGTGTGTATCTTCAGGCGCGTCTGTCGAGTAACTGTTAGCGGTAGTCTTGTCGCCATTCTTTGAGTAGAGACTCGTCGAAGCGTTCTTCAGCGTGTCTTGAATCTTAATTTCTTTTTGAAGTCCATTGGCGTAATTGTAGTCGGAAGCGTCAACTTTTTTGAAATCCTTCGGGGTGTAGAACCGTAAGAGATTTTTTGAGTTGAGCGAATCCGATAAACTGAGTTCTTGGCTAACTTGCTTTTGATCTTTATCGATCGCCTTTTGCAGGTCATCGGTCAGCTCAAGTTTTTCACCAGTGGTGTTATCGTAGACCTTACCACTTAAGACGGTGTACTTCGGTGTCACGAAGTCGCGATTTCGAAAGGCCACAACTTGGTCGTGATTCTTCGAGAAGAGGTCGGTCCCAAATTGAATGTAGCGCTTGCTAGAGATTCCAAGTAAATGCAAAATCGTTGGCAAGACGTCAATTTCACCACCATACGTGGATTCAATCTTACCCCCGGTCGACCCAGGAATATTGATCATGAATGGCACTCGCTGGAGTTGGGCGTTATCGAAAGACGTCCAATCCTTGGCTGATTTACCTAAAATCGGCGCGAGGGTTGTGTTTTCACTGTTTGACAGGCCATAGTGATCCCCGTACAACACAATCATCGAGTGCTTTAATAGTCCGGATTTTTGTAAGTACGTATAGAACTCTTTGATTGACTGATCAAGATAATGGGCCGTTTGGAAGTAGCCGTTGATGGCGCTATCACTTGTGTCAGTTGTCTTGAAGTCCGTATCTTCCTTATCCATGGTGAATGGGAAGTGGTTCGTGACGGTAATGTATTTCACGTAAAAGGGTTGTTGCAATCGTTCCAAATATTGAACGGAATTCTTGAACAACAATTTATCCTTCAAACCGTAACCAGTCGATTTATCACCGGTCGTATCGAAGTAACTGGCGTCAAAGAAATATTGATACCCCATATTCTTATAGGTATTATTTCGGTTCCAGAAACTAGCAACGTTGCCATGGAAAACGGCGGAAGAATACTTAGCCCGCTGGTTTAGAATGGCTGGCGCGGCCTGAAATGTGTTGTCCGAGCCGAGTTGAGAAAATAGGGATCCAGTGGATAAGCCATAAGTACTAGTTTCCAGCATGTTTTCAGCATCACTAGTCTTCCCTTGACCCACTTGATGGAAGAAATTCTTGAACGCATAAGTTGAGTGGCTGTGATAGAGCGAGTTCAGGAATGGCGTCACTTCTTGACCATTGATTTTTTTATCAATTAGAAATTGTTGGAAGCTTTCCAAGTGAATCACAATCACATTTTTACCTTTGGCAATGCCATACATCTTCGCATTGGGTGCGGCGTAATGTGCGCTAGTAAAGTCTTTGACCGTATCTAGCTCGGATTTTTTGGCACTCGCGCGTTGATGATTGGTTTGTTCATCCTTGATGCCATCGTAAACGGTGAACGCATCGAGCCCGAGATATTTGACGATATAATTACGGTCGAACGTCCGCGTCAACAGTTGCGGCCGGTTAGATTCAGCTAATGTTAAGTTCAGACCAAAGCCAGCGACAGCGACTGAGGTGTAGGCGAATGCGGTCCGTCTTTTGATGGGACGATCGTCGTGTTTGATCACATGGAAAATGAATAAGCCAAGTAAAACGACAATATCGATCCAGTAGAGCCAGTCATACCAGTTGGTTAGTGCAAACGACGATCCCGTTAACCCTTGGCTGACTTTGGAGGCACCGGTCATGGTGCTGACGGTCATGAAGTCGGTAAATTCGCGGTAATAAATGACATTGGCATACAGTAACACCGTATTGAGGGCGTCGATAAGTAGCAAAATATAGTAATAAAAGCCGGTTTTGCGAATATACAAGGCTAAGCTAAGCAAGAATATCGAGGTTGCTAACGGATTAACGAGCATCAGGAACACTTGGAGGGGATCGGTTACTCCCAGAGAGAACTCGGCAAAGTAAGCAAAAAGGGTCTTGGCCCAAAATAAGAATACTAATAGCCAAAAGAACCCAGTCCGCGTGTTGAGGTGCTGGCGGAGTTTGGTAAGCATGTTTATAAGACCTCATTTGTGACAAATTTGGATATGGCTCGAAAAACAGCCATCAAGTCATTTTAACATAACCGGCTGAACGGTTATCGCTAACATTTTTAAGAATGGGTTAATTTGCGGGAGAATGGACAAGTTGAGTTAGTGATCATTGCCGGCTCCGGTTGCCGCTAATGACATGCGGTCGAGGGACCAGGCTAAGCCTGAAGAACGTCTTAACCCTCGCCCGGAACAGTTGCAAAGCCCACAATTGTCCCGGCCAGTCCGTGGCGTAAGGCCGGCAAAATTCAGCCGACCAAACGCCACCTTCACGACCGATGCCATCAGCGGCAACCGGAGCCTAGTTTTGGTGTTTCGATGAGTGATAAGTTGGTTTACCCTTTAGTAAGGTAATTTAAGTTGCGACTCTTTTTTAAGGAAGAGTGCAGTTGTTATTTTGAAGAGTTGCTTGCTGTTGTCTGCTTATATTCCACTAAGGCTAGTTTCTTAATGCGCCTGTAATTAAATGATAATTATATGAGATAGTCAGCAAATAGGAAGTAACGCATAGTGGTGCCAGATAAGTCTGGCAGTATGACTGACAGTGAAGCTCGCAAAGACTAGGCTGACACCGAGGCGAGTTAATGTTGATGTAATAGCAGTCCCTAACTGTTCCAATCTAGCAAGAAATCCAGAGTGATGTGTGCATTCGAATTTTGGAACTTGATCTAGCCGTGAGGTCGGTTGGTTTAGGGCTCAGCCGTGGTATTTGACTTAGCGCGGTGGTTTGCCGCGGTTAGGCAAAAATCGATTTTCGAGACCGCTTTTTGGCTCGAAAACGATTCACAGCGTTCCAGCCCTAAACGAACCGACCGGTAGGCGGCAACTAAGCACAATTTACCGATCAATAAAATAAAGGTCACTGAAGAAAAACTGATATTTTCAGTCGCCAAATCCGATTTGACGCTAATCGACAGAACGGGTATTCTCAACAGTATTAATAAGGTGGTGCATCTGATTGGAAATTAAAATGAGTAATCAAACCACATCGCAGGTCTATGCGGATGCGATTATGATTCGGCGAGCAGTCTTCATTGGTGAACAAAAAATTGATCCAGCATTGGAACTAGACACAGTTACGGACGCAACTTGGCATTACGTGTTGTACGATGATGTGGGGCAACCAGTCGCAACTGCCCGGATGACACCGGAGCCTGGAAAAAAAGGCCATATCCAGCGGGTTGCGACGTTGAAGGCTGCCCGGGGTCATGGATATGCGCAAGCCATTATTCGCCGAATGATCCAAGTGGGTCAGAAACAGCAGTTGACTGAATTGGTTTTGGGCGCTCAGGTGACTGCACAAGGTTTTTATCGGCAACTTGGGTTTCAACCCGTTGGTGAGCGCTTTATGGAAGCTGGTTTACAACATCAAGAAATGACGCGCCAACTGACTAAATAGTGGTACGATTACTTTAGAGAGAAGTGGGAAATCAAAAGGGGATTTTTGCATGGAAGTGCCAACTACAGTGACAATGCTTGATATTGCGGGGAATATTGCGGACAAGCCAACTTATATGGCGGTTCAGATTAATGGTCAGCAGTATCCTGAAAAACATCAGCCAAAAGGGTTGTTCGCAAAGGTCATCACGTATACACCCTTCGAACATGGCCTGCTCAAGATTGATCGTGACCAACTGACTTTTTGCGATGAAAAAGGTCAGCCGTTTAAAACGGTGACAACTAGTGAATTAACCCAAGTTGAACTGGGAATGTATCACGCCATGGTGCGGGTTCCGGGACCAGTCATCCCAATGAGAGCCCAGTACACCGTAACGCTTCAATTGACAACGACTAGTGGTCACTATAACTTGTTGATTTCGGCGCCAAACGTTGTCCCGGTCTTGGTCGACTGGCTGGCGGCCCAAAAGGTAACGTATACTGACCCGCTTGGTTTGGCTAAGGTGGGCGCTGACTTTGATTGGGAAAAGATTACCGAAGCGCAATTCGGGCGTTGGTCAAAAGGCACGCCGTATGAGAAATTCTTCCAAACCATTGGCTCGGAACGAGTGATGTAGCTCATCACGATAACTTAAAATTTTTGAAATCACTGGCTGACTAGTCGGTGATTTTTTTAGTTTGTCAATTTTCCGAATGAAGCTTTAAAGTACGCTTGAGCCGCATC
Organism: Lactiplantibacillus nangangensis; assembly: GCF_005405065.1. Lineage (GTDB taxonomy): Bacteria > Bacillota > Bacilli > Lactobacillales > Lactobacillaceae > Lactiplantibacillus > Lactiplantibacillus nangangensis. The sequence goes on from NZ_BJDI01000003.1 coordinate 92,855, forward strand.
TTTGCAGTATTGTACACATGAGTTTAGCTAGCCGATTGGTTAGAGGCTCAATGACTTTTTTGAAAGATCCTGGCGAGGAGTGAGGATTATGTTTAAAACTTAGTTGATAGCCATCAGTAAGAGAATGGGGGAAGAGAATATGCGCACGAAGTTAATTTCAGTCTGTGTGGGATTGTTGACGTTGCTACTGGCCATTTTTACTTTTGGTCGGGCAGTCCAAGCGGCAACAATCAGTACGACTGGACTGAACGGTAGTGAAGCCACCGTGACGGATCGTTATGGGACGATCATCACGGATCCAACTGATTTAAGTAAATGGCAGAGTTACAAAGTGAGTTATGATTGGTCGATTCCAAATGGTCAAAAGATTCAGGCCGGTGATACCGCACCAGTAACGTTGCCGGGTAATACCGTCGCGAGTTCTGATTTGAGCTTTGACTTAAAAGACGATAATGGTGCGACTATTGGGACTTTCACCATTAAAGCTGGCGAAAATACTGGGACGATCACCTTTACCGAGCAATTAATTGGCACTCAAGATCGCAAAGGAACCTTGAACTTATATGCGAAAGGGACGGCCGATAATGGGACGCATGGTCAAGATTGGGCGTTGAACAAGATTGGCTGGGTCAGTGAGAAAGACGAAAATGGCTTACCGACTCAGTTAACTTGGAACATCGCCTTCAATCCCAGTGGGAACGATCTTGGCACGGTTACGATTACCGATACGATTGGTCCTAATCAGACCTACGTACCGGGAACGATTCATGCGGACACTGGGATGTACAATGAAAAAGGCGAATTTATTTCTGCTGGTCAACCGATTCAGCCAGAAGTGACTGTGAATGGCAAGCAAATTACTTTCGTCTTTGAAGATGTGCATACGGCAGTTAATATGACGTATAACGTGAAATTAGCCAATGTCAGCGCTAACGGTGGGTCTTGGATGAATGATGCGACCATGAATGGTGTCATGGTTGGTGGTCACGTCACCTGGGGCGGTAATGGTACTGGTAACGGTGGCAATGGTAGTGACGGTAACGAAGGTGATCCAGGTGCCTTAGGGGCTTTCTTACTACAAAAGACCGATGCCAACACCGGCGCTGCTTTGGCTGGTGCTGAATATCAGTTACAAGATCAAAGCGGTGAAGTGATCAAAACTGGTTTAACCACGGATGAAAATGGTAAGTTGTTTGTCAGTGACCTAGCTGAAGGTCAATATGTTTTGATTGAAACCAAAGCCCCAGCTGGTTATGACATCAATAAAACACCAATTTCATTTATGATTAAAAATGGTGCTGGAACGCCAACGACGAATTTAACTCAGACCGATGAGCCAACTGTGATGCCACCAAAAACTGGTAGCTTTACCTTAACCAAATTAGCTGCTGATTCGAGTGAAAAATTAGCTGGCGCCGTTTACGAGTTGCGTGATGCGACTGGTAAAGTCGTCCAGTCAGAGTTAACCACGGATGCTGCTGGTGAATTGACCGTCAAAGATTTAGTTGTTGGCGACTATACCTTAGTTGAAACCAAGGCTCCGGCTGGTTTCGAGTTGAGTACGACGCCAATCAAAGTTGCGATTGTCGCTGATCAGACCACGCCACTTAGTTTAATCGCAACCGATGATAGGACACCGGTTGTGACTAAGGGGAGCGTCCGGTTGACGAAAACCGACTCCGAGAATGGTCGCACACTTGCTGGTGCCGTTTATGAGTTACAGGATGCCGAGGGGCAAGTTTTAAAGACCGATTTGACGACTGATGAAGCCGGGCAGTTAACGGTCACTGACTTAGCCGCTGGTGACTATCGGTTCGTTGAAACCAAAGCCCCTGCGGATTATGAGTTGGATGCAACGGCCATACCAGTTACAGTTAAAGTCGGTCAGACTGAATTGTTAACGGTTACGGCCAAGGATACTAAGGTGCCAGTGACACCTGGTGAGCCGGAAAATCCGGATCATCCAGAAGGACCTGAGAAACCAGGCGAACCGGAAAATCCAGATGGTCCGAAACCACCAGTTGAAGGCCCAGGTGAACCTAGTGAACCCAATACACCGAAACCACCGATTGAGGGACCTGATGAGTCTGAAGAATCAAATGAATCTGAGGAATCAAATGGGTCAGAAGAATCAACTGAACCAGGATTGCCAAATACTGACAATGCTGATGACGAAGGGACTTCGTTACCACAGACTGGTGGTAACTCGACGGCTATGCCAAATCCGGCGGCACCGATTACCGATACTAATCCTGGCGGCACGATTGCCGGCACACCGATTGGTAGTACTGGCGCTGGTAAACCTAGTCGAGGCTTACCGCAAACCAATGAACAACCCGATGGTGAGGGCTTAGTTTCAGTCGCTGGTGTCAGCGTGCTAATGACAGTTTTAGCCATTGGCAGTTGGGATTGGCGCCGCAAACGTTTCTAGGTTAAGTTAAAAAAGAACGACGCAACTTCGTTGGAAGCTACGCCGTTCTTTTTGGTTCTAGCTAAGTTTGGGTCCTCGTTTTAAGCCTTTGCAGTTGGCTTTTTCGATGGTTGTTTGAATTTAGGGGGTGTGATGGTCCATTTAATCAGCCCTGGCAAGACTAATGGTAAGAGTAAGTTGCTGAGAATGATTCCCAGGATGGTGACTAGACCGGTGGCTTGCATCACGGTCGTTGGACTGATTAGCATTGGCCCAACGAGCGCCAATTCAATCATAGTGATTGCTCCAGTTCCTCGGCCACAGTGATAAAACTGTTGTTGCAGTTGTTTGGCGTCAAAGCTGCGCAGCCAGTTTTTCTGGATCAGCGTTGGGTAACTGATCGATAACCAGTGTACCGTGATCAAGATGATACTCCAAACTAAAGCCAGCCAAGGTAAGTTGCCAAAGTGGGCGAGCTTAGTATAGCCGAACTGGGCGAGTCCCCAGCTGCTCGTGATGATGGCGACTAGGCCAATCATCAAATAGCCGCTTAAGAGAAGTGATCGTAAACTGAGCCAAAGGATGAGCGCCACTAAGCCCCCAGCTAGGGCGGCCCATTGCCAAGCCTGTTGAGTCAAGGCGTGGCGGACGGGTGTGGTTTGGACAGTTTGACCACTATAGGTCACTTGAGCAGTGGCTAACGGTGTCGCGAGTAAGCTCGCGTGCACGGTCTGTTTAACTTGCCGTAAAGTACGCTGACTTGCGGCACTCGTTGCTGGTTGCTTGAGGGTCACGACTAGCTGGGTGAGTTTCCCGTCAGCACTTGTATTAGTGGCAACACTATTTTGATAGACGGCACTCTTGGCGGCGTCCGTTGGCAAATAGAAGCTTTGACCAACTTGACTGGCTTGCAAACCAGTCAGATATTGGGTCGTGTGACCAACTGCCGTTGTGACCTTCTTGAGAATGGCCTCACTTTGACCTAAACTTTGATGAATTTTGTGTAATTCGTTGTTAGCAACGGTAGTCTTGGTAACGAGATCAGCTTGAGTGGTCAAAATGGTCCCCATTTGAGCTTGAATCTGGGTCGCAAGTGTTTCAGCAGCGGCTAAATTGGTCGCTAGCTGATTGAGCTGCGTTGCGCGTTCAGTCGTTGGTTGTGATAGGCTAGTCAACTGTAATGACAGTTGCTGATTGTCAAGATCGAGTTGCTCAAGCTGTTTTTGAACGGTTTTTAATTGTTGTATTTGTGCGGCTAAGTCAGCTTTAGTTATGGTTGTTTGATTGCCTTTCAGCGTCTTTTCAAGCGCGACTAAAGCCTGCCGATTACCAGCTAAACTTGCCTGAACGGTCGTTAATTGACTGCCAACGTAATATTGCGTAATTTTTTGACCAGCGGGTTGGGTAACTGAAACGGCGCTCGCAACTCCTGGGACTTGTTGCAATTTCGTCGTGAGCTGGTCGAGTGTCTGTAATTGGTTTTGCTGAGTTAAGTTGGTCTTTGCCTGCAAGTAAATGGTGACTGGGGTGGTCGCCCCAATGCCAAAATGTGCTGAGATCAGCTGGTTGCCAGTTTCGGCCGTGGTTGGCGCCGTGAGGATCGTCGGATTCAAATTCGCATAACTGAAGTGACCACGGCCTTGGCTGAATCCAGGAATGAGTAACGCGAGTCCAAGTAACAGTGCTAGGCCAGGTTGCCACAAACTGAATTTGCTGAATTGACCCCAAAGGTTTTTTGGACGCTGCCGCCAAGCTGTCGTGCTAGGCCAGCGCAAACTATCGTCTAAAAGGGCAATGAAAGCTAAGCCTAACGTTGGCACTACCGCTAACGCTAAGCCGATTATGATCGCAATTAACCAGGTTGACGCAGTTGCCAAGAGTGGGGTCCAACTGAGACTGATTAGGGCAATCGCGAGTCCACCGAGCCCCCAGCCCCAGCGTTGATACTGGCGCTTAGCGGTCAGTTTGGCAACTTGGTCGGGATTCTTGATGGAATCACCGATGGCTAGATAATCGCGCATCAGCGACCAAGTTAAAATCGTGGTGACGATTAGGCCAAGGCTACCAATTGGCAAGAGACTAGAACTCGTAAACGGCCAGTTTCGTAGTTTAATAAGATTGGTGGCTAGACTGGCGGTGCCAATGAGTACGATACTTTGGAATAACAGGTTGATCAACGGGATTAAAAGCGATTTGAATAGCAGGCCCATCAAGATGAATGTGAGAATGGCCCCAATTAGTAGCACTTGTTTGGTCTGGTGGTTCTGAACGGCTTGATGTTGTTGCGTGATCAAGGCCGGACTTGTGACCGCGACTTTGAGACCATCGATTTTGGTTGCCGTTTGCAGTTGCTTGGCGACGACTGAAAGCTCTGACTGGCGAGCGTCAATCGAAGCCACCGCTAATTGGGTCGAGCCATCTTGTGAGGTCAATAATTGGCGATCATTACTTGAAGTATTGGCTGTCCGAAGCTGACGCAGACGATAGTAGTCTGCGTTATGTTTGAGTTTGTGTAAGGTTTGTTCAATCTTGGTCTTTTGTGCTGGTGATAAGTTGGTGCGTGAATTGTTGAAAACAATCGTAAGTTGTTGCGTATGTAGTTGACCACGTCCCCAGTGGCTTTGAAGCTTAGTGAGCTGTTGCTGATTGACCTGACTTTTGGTTGTATTTTGGTGAGTTGCAATGATTGGCTGTAAATTTGGCAAAAGGGTAATGCCAGTGAAGATCGCAACCACCCAAAATGCGAACCATAAAAATTTCGGTTTGAGAAATTTTTTCATATTGTACGAACGTCCCCTCGTCGTAATTTTGATAGAGTTATCTTACCACAGAAGTATCGCGTCAGGACGGGGTTTTTAAGATGTAAACGGTTCTAAATTCAAATCTCAGCATTTTGGGTTGTTTTATGATATTGTAGTGAGATTGTGGGAGGCTTCAGAAATGAAAACGGATCGATTTCAAGCATTCAGTGATGGTATTTTTGCCATTTTAATTACGATTCTGGTCTTAGAGTTTCATATTCCTGATTATCATGCGGGGCAACTGTTGCCAGCGTTATTAGCGCAATGGCCGCTGTTTTTGTCCTATGCGTTTTCCTATTTTTATGTGGGGACGTTGTGGCTATTCCATCATGATTATTTCAGCATGTTGAAAAGAATTGACCGGAATGTAAATATGCTTAATTTATTAATGCTATTTAGTATTACGTTACTGGATTATCCAATGTCATTGGTCGCGGATGCGCTGACGAGCGGCAATCGCGCTGACATGCAAACGGCGTTTATCGTATACGATTTGGTTGCTTTATTTATTTCGGCAACGTTTTACTTTATGTACGCCTATTTGCACCACCATCAGGAGCTTAAAAGCGCGGCAGTCACGAATGATTTCTATGCCGCCATTAAGTTTGACCCCGTACGCAGTGTCACGATTTATGGCTTGGCAATCGTCCTGACGTTTTGGTCCGTTTGGTTAGGTGCATTGTTACTAGCCAGCGGCATTATTTTCCACTTTTTCGCATATCTGCGGATGAGTAAACAATTGGCACAATCAAAGGAGACACAAAAAGCATGACAGATTATTCAGCATTACTAGGACCAGACCGCTATGATTTTGCCGTTCGGTTGGCAACCCAATATCATTTAGATCCAAGCCAAGTCTTGTTCGGTTATTTACAAGTAGTCAGTGAGGTTTCAGACACTGATCAACCAGGGGATATTCATGACCCTAAGCTGGTTAAGGTCATTAACGAACAGTTTGACCACTTTTTAAAACAACGCCACTAAGATTGGCTGTGAAAAGATCGCCTGTAATGACTAGTTGTTAAAGTCATCGTGGGCGATTTTTTACGTTAGGCTAGTCATTTCCGCCTCCGGTTGCCACTGATGGCATGCGGTCGAGGGACCGGGTTAAGCCTGGAAAGCGTCTTAACCCTCGCCCGGAACAGTCGCGAAACCCGCAATTGTCCCGACCGGTCCGTGGCATAAGGCCGGCAAAATTCAGCCGACCAAACGCCACCCACACGACCGATGCTATCAGCGGCAACCTCCGGCTAAATTGTGGTTATTTGTGAGTAAACTGGTTGCTCTGTTTGATGCAATAAGTGTTTGGAGTTTGTGTTTAGCCGTGCTTAATGAGGTGGTCCGCTGTGCTGAAATTTCAGACGATGTCGCGAAAATAAGGCATCGCCAATATTGCAACAGCTTTTCCTGGATATTTAGTGATCAGTTTTTACAGATTTTGATCGAATTAATTTCGAAGGTTATGGGTTACTAAGTTGTCATATTTCTTTTATTTAAAAGGATCAGTGACTTTTCACTGTTCTTTTTTATGTTCTTATGAAGTGTTCATGCAAGTTCGTACAAATGCTTTATGAATGGCGAAGATAGAAAAATAATTATTTGAGTGCTAATATAATTCGCAATTATAATCTGAAAGGGGCGTAATAATCGGCCCGGCCAATGAGCCAACACATTTTAGGAAAGTGTTTTAAAGAATTCAATAAATTATGTTTTCAATTTGGGGGATGAGCGCATGAAAAAAATTAAAAACATTATTTTAAGTGCTGTAGCATCTGTTACACTATTATCGGTTACTGTCATAACTCCGGAAGCGGACAACGCTACGGAACTTAAGCAAGACGTTGTTAAGAGTAACAAGACAGATGTTAAAAAGTTGCATCAGTTCAACAGTAACGATCTTGGGAGAAATAGTTTTCACAACACACCATTGGCTTATCAAAAGGTAATGTCAGTGTTTCAAATGATCAAACTGAAAATGGTATTACAACGTTCGCTGAAGTGCCAGAAACTGTAGTCACGTATCATACTTCGGAAGAATATGTTAATGGCGAGTTCAGAATTAATTTTTATATTGATTCGATTATTGGCGAACCACCAGCGGCAGTATCTGTGGAATTGGGTTTCTATACTGAACCATCGCTGTCAGGCCCCATCACAACACAAACTTCAAAGTTGATTACTAAAGAAGGCGATGTTACTAAAGGACTCTTAGGATATGCTGATTTTCCGGCCAAAACGACTTTCTTTGCAACGAGTGGGCAATGGGGGTTGCTAGGTGAGGGTGGCGCAACATCTATCAAAGCAATTCCGTTGAGTACAATTCATTTACAAAACAGTATCGGACAAAACTTTCCGGAATATATTGACCCCGTCTCAAAACGTGATGCGGAATCTCCAATAAATACCACTTGGACTAAGTTGGCAACTTCACCAGAATGGAAAAACACTGATCGTCAAAGTTTTATTAAACAATTTAGTGAAATTTTCGGTAATCAAAATGCCGCTTATTGGAAGGCAAATCAAGTGCATCATATCCGTCCTCGTATTTACGGTGGTTCGAATGCGTTTACTAATCTTATGCCAGTGCCAGTTGCGGAGCATCAGTTGATTACAACCTGGTTCATTCATTATTAGGAGTAAATTTTATGGAAAAAATGTTAGCAAAGACACTCAATGGATTAAAAGAGATCACGAGTGATGGTGACAAGGCTTTTAATATCGTTAATGTTGGTGGTGTCTTTGAAGAGCGAGTAACCTTTAATAAACCAGCGACCTTAAGTGAATTGAAAGAGCTGAATAGGTATCATTTGCCATCTGATTACTATGAATTTTTAAAAATAACAAACGGTCTCTCACTATTTGAGGATAAATATGAAGGAATCACGCTGGGGGGAGCGGTTTGTCAAATTTATAGTATTAAGATGGTGCTTAAAAACAAAGCGCTATTTGATGAAAGTTGGGTACCAATATTGTATCTGCGAGATCTGGGCACAATATTTATCAATGATGAGAGATTTCAGCAGCATCAAAACTATTTGAGCTATCCTGGCATAGAGGCCGACAAATACTTCAAATATTCATTCTCAGACTGGCTGGTTCATTTTATTGGTTGCAATGGCAACCAGTTTTGGGCCTTGTAAATGACTATAAAGCTATTTTGAAGTTGAAAGCAACGTGATCGTTTGATTTTAGCTGCCTGACGAATTGACAAAATGATAAATGGATTAAAAATTTAGTGATAATGAAAAGGATGTAAAACCTGACTCTGGTTTTACGTCCTTTTTGAGTAGAATCGTTAAATAGCCGTTATAAAGTACACCATCGAAGTTTTTCAGAATAATCATCTGATTGTTTATGGCGGTTACAAAATTTTTCAACACTTTAGTTTAATCCGCTAATGGTTAGAAGACCCAAAACTGACGTGAAGCCAGTAATACTGATATTAGTTATGTCCAAAAGTAGACTCATGCGAATTATCACTGATCAATTCGAATACCGACTTGGAATGTTGTCCCTCGAGGGTGTCTCTCCATGATATGTCGTTTCTGGCCGACGCCACTGAAGCTAAACAACCATCTTTCTATATAGTGGGCAGCTTAAGCTAATCCGCTGAAAAGACGACTGGTGTCTGCCATTGTTGGGCCATCTCGGTCGTGAGCGGAATGACTTGTAGCCGTTCGGTTGTCCGCGGTCGAAAATAATATTGGTGCCGATCTAAGTCAATCACGCTGCGATAGTGAGTGTAATTGTGACTAATTTGGTGTCGTTTCGCTGGATCATAGGGAAGGCGGACCTCATTTAGCCAAGTGAACAAAGTCGGAATTGTTTGCTCAGTCGACAGCTTGGGTGTCCCTAAACGGCGAATGGCCATGTGATTGAAACGGTTGGTCGGAATTGAGCCAGTGGGTAACGGTTGGGCTGACTGCAGCCAGTGTTGGGCAGCTTTTTTGGTGTCCACGTTGATGGTTGCACCGTTGACACCGAGTAACCGATTGAGATTTTCAAAATGTTTCTCAAGAACTGGGGTATTCGTCAAAACGCCACTGGGATTGACTTGCGCGGTTAAAGGCCCACCAGTCGGTTCGATGACTAAGGTTTGCCCAGTCTGATCACTGAGAACCCAGTGAAATGGATAAACGTAAGGCTCGTCGTGCCAAGTTTGGTTGACCAGACGAACACGTGGCAGGTCGTGGCTAACAGCGTCCAAACTAGTGTGTTCACCCAGAACCCAATTGATGAAGTCTTGCGGTGTGAGATTGAGTTGCCCAGCTTGCGCAGCAGGTTCGTAGTGAACGGCATGTGGCAAATACAGCTCGGCACAACTGATACCGCTTTCATTTATGCCATCGGCCATTAGAAAATTATCGATTCCGATCGGTAGGCGACCGCCACCTAAGATGGCTTGTTGTGTGACCCGTTCGTCATTTAGTCCAGTTGTCCAGTGCTGTTGGCGGGGGAGAAAGCTTGGCCGCCAAGGGGTCGTCGTTGGGAAGTCCATGGTGCGGGCAAAAAAATGTTGGTCAGTTCTATTTGTATAAGTTAAACTGGTGCACATCGTCAGGATCCTTTCGGTAAGTTTACTAACTTCAGTATACGCTTATTGGCGGTTATTTAGGGTGATCGATAAGTGCCCTGAGTATAAAAAAGGAGACCCAGACAAGGGTCCCTTTTGGTGAGGCTATTTTTAGTATTGAAGACAATTACTATAGTTGATAGCTAGCCAAATTGCAGCTTAAGCTGGTTGATTTTTTTAGTCAGTGCGCTTGAGTTGCGCGTATAGTTGTTCCAATTCGTCAATGCCAGTCATCATCGTCAAAGTCTCCTCTGACTTGTGTTGATTGGAAAAATCATGAGGAACAATTCCTTTAGTCGCCAGCTGATGATAGCTAGTCGAAACTAGTTTGGCAGAGTCGGTTTCCAAAGTGTCGATAATATGATTGAAATTTGCGAAGATACGTTTTCCTTTGGCCAAAGCCATCCCATCACCTCGGCTTTATCATGCACTCTTTTACCCGCTTTTGCAATCAGTTACAGCTATTAAATTGAAGACACCGTTTTCATTGACAACTAAATAATCTCATTTGTTTCTAATTATTAAAATTGTGCTATAATAAAGTTTCAATAACTATCAAAGCGAGGTCTTCATTGTGAGTGGATATAACGTCGCGATCGTCGGTGCTACTGGTGCAGTTGGCGCCCGCATGATCAAAATGGTGGAACAAACTAGTTTGCCAGTTAACTCGGTGAAACTATTAGCGTCAAGTCGGTCAGCAGGGAAGCAACTTAAATTTAATGGTCAAGAATTGACGGTTGAAGAAACGGTCCCTGAATCGTTTGAAGGCATTGATTTAGCCTTGTTCTCAGCTGGTGGTTCCGTTTCAAAGAAATTCGCCCCTGAAGCCGTTAAACGTGGTGCGGTGGTCGTTGACAATACAAGTGCTTTCCGAATGGACCCCAAGATTCCATTGGTCGTTCCAGAAGTTAACGAAGATGCGCTGTATCAACATCATGGGATTATTGCCAATCCAAATTGCTCGACGATTCAAATGGTCGTTGCTTTGGAACCAATCCGCAAGGCCTTTGGGTTGAAGCGGGTCATCGTTTCAACGTATCAGGCGGTGAGTGGTGCCGGTAATCGGGCTTTAAAGGAATTGCGTGACGAAACGCAAGCTTACTTGGATGGTAAAGAGATGGAAGCACATATCTTACCAGTCTCAGGTGACAAGAAGCATTATCCGATTGCGTTCAATGCCCTTCCACAAATTGATGTCTTTGAAGAAGACGGCTACACCCATGAAGAATGGAAAATGATCCATGAAACTAAAAAGATCATGTGTGGCGGTGATATGGATAGTCAAGATATCAAAGTAACGGCGACCTGTGTTCGGATTCCAGTGCCAGTTAGTCACTCCGAATCTGTTTACTTCGAAGTCGAAGATCCTAAAGCAACGGTCAAAGGTATTCAAGATGCTTTAGCCGCTGCACCTGGGATCGTTTTACAAGATGATCCTGACCATCAGATCTATCCACAAGCGCATAACGCTGAAGGGTCACGTGATACGTTCGTTGGTCGGATTCGTCCAGACCAAGAAACACCACAAGCCTTCCAGATGTGGGATGTTTCCGATAACATGTTAAAGGGTGCTGCTTGGAACTCTGTTCAGATTGCAGAACACTTGGACAAGTTAGGCTTATTACATCTCTAAACACAATTATGATTAGCAAAAAGTTCCGGGAACTCGTCATTGAGTTCGCGGAACTTTTTTTGTCATGATTATTTTAATAATCCCAGCACTGCTTTGACCAACGGCACGGGAACAGCTTGGTCTAAGCCAACATTGAGTCGTTTTTGACCAGTGGCATAACCTTGTGCTTTGGCAGTGGCTAGGAGCTCATCTGTTAAATCTTCAGATAAGCTCAAACTCACGTGAGCTTTGTAACCGGCCACACTGACGTATTGTTTTCCTAAATTCCAGAAAGGCAAATTCCATTTAATTTTAGGCTCAGCGGCGGGCAGTTCAGTTTGAATCAAGTCAGCAAGCTGTTGCAAGATTGGTTGTGCTTCAGGAGCCGCTTTACTAATGTAATCGGCAGTATCGGTCACTTTAATTCGACTTGGCATGTTAAAACCAGCTTTCAAAAAATTATTTTCGGAACGAATTACGACGGAGCAGCCACACGGTCAGGGCACAGAGCGCGATGGCGATGACCACCGTGATTTCCCAACCAAATGGGTTTTTCATAAAGGGCAGATCAACGTTTTGACCGAAAAAGCCGAAGACGATATTGGGCATCGTCAAGACAATCGAGAAAATCGTTAACAACCACATGGTGTTGTTTAAAGAGTTGTCCAAAATATTTGAGTAGGCATTGGAGACCCGGCCAATAATATCTGAGGCGATATTTGCCATTTCCAACCCTTGTTGCGCTTCGACAATAATATCGTCGAGGCGCTCTTTTTGGCGGGCAGAAAACTTGATGGGGCCAAAACGTTTCAGTTGTTGTAATAAATCGTTATTTGTTTTCAGTGACGTTAAAAAGTAGACCAAGGTGGTTTCTAATTCCATCAGTTGCAAAATAACGGAACGTTGAATCTGTTTGCGCATTTTTAATTGGATATCTTGGCGTTGCTTGTTAATGGCGTTGATAGCTTGAAAATATTGGCGTGATAATTTGTATAAGACATCAAAAATATAATCGAAAGGATGTTGGACTTTTTCCCAATCGGCATCAATCACGTCGGCGAGCATGTCTTCAACGTAGTCCGTATGGTCGGTCGTGAAAGTCAATAGGGTTCGGTCGACGAGCATAAAACTGACTTGGGCGGTGTAGGTTCCTTCGCCATCATTGCGGGTCACGACGTCAAAAATAATCGTCGTGATAGCACTTTTGTCGTCATACTCCAAACGGCCCCGTTCGTGTTGGTCGGTCGCGTAACCGAGCATTTCATCGGTGACGCCTTCTTCGTTCACGAGTTGGTTATAGTCGTTGTCAGTATAGTTGTTGACGGCGACCCAGCGAAAGTCGTCGCTTAAGGCTTGTACTTTTATCATTTTTATAACTTCCAAAGTTTTAATTTACTTTCAATTTAACATGATTTAAGGCCTAACGCAAAGTCAGTTTTAGTCAACGGTCGTCTGGCTTAAACGCTCACACCATAGTTGGTGTTGGCGACTAAAGAACGTCAGGATTAAATCATAACTGATAATGAGTAACGTTAACGAAACGATGACCAAATAAACATCGAGGCGGTTTAATGACGCACTTGGCATATCGCCGAGTTGGTTAAAGAGCCAGAGGTCCAAAAAAAGTAACGGTAAGCTGACTAAATAGAGGCCGCCGTAGTGAATGGCCAATTGCCAGCCAGTGACCGTTTGACCAGTTGTACTGATGAGTCGGCTATTAGTGAGCCAACCACCGAGTGTTTTGCCGTGCGTGAGACGGGCAGGCAACCAGAAAAATAGCCCAATATCGAGTAAGTACAACCAGCGTGGATCACGGGTCAGTGGCCAATCAAAATGTTTAACGAGGACAAAATAACACACATCAAATGCGGCGATGAGTCCCCAATCGATGAGTAAGGCACCAATTCGCTGCCAATTGATCGGATGCGAAGCTTGGGTGAGGGCGGTGGAGTGGTCTGTTTCTCGCCAGCGTCGTGGAATAACGATCAAGGCCCAGGCGCCAATCATGCCGCCGAGCGTATTCATCATCAAATCATCCACGTCAAACATCCGATAGGCGCGGGCATAATAGCCGTATAGCCCAGTCAGTTGCGTCGTTTCGAAGAATAAGGAAATCGTAAAACTTGTCAATGTGATCAACCAAAGTGGCCAGTGGTGACGCCACTTTAAATAAGCACCGATTGGCATGAAAAAGAGGACGTTGAAAAACGGTTGGAAGAAACTCTCTGATTTGAGGGCCGCGAGCCAAGTACTCGGATCATCCGCTTGAAATGGGGTCAGCTGCTTAAATTCTGTTAAAAATAAAAATGGCTGTAGATTGTACTCGGCCGAAGTGAGATTGGCGACGGTGCTACGGGTCGGTAGCGGCAGAATGATTAACAAGTAGGCTGCGGCCAAATACCAAATGAATGAATAGGTCCCAATGATATTGCGTTCGGTTAGGGTCTTCTTTGTTTGCAACTGAACCGTCAGCACTAACATGGCGACTAAAAATGTCATGAACGGTAAGGCCAGAATAATAATATGAACAGGTTCAAGTAGGGCACTAACGATGTGACTGGAAAGTGCTAACTGATAAAGTTTACTAATAATTGTGTGCATGTAGCGGCCCCCTGCTGAGTGATTAGGGCTATTGTACCGAATAATCAGGCTCAAAGGCCGATTAAAGCCTTTCTTTTGGAAAAATATAACTAAATTGATGGCAGATAAGCTAACTGTTGTGTTGACAGCGAGTTGCTATTTGAGTGTGGATATGGTTAAATAGACGAAAAAATTAGAAGAAGATGAGAAAATGTTGATGGATGGTCACACCCATACTGAACTTTGTCCGCATGGTTCTGGTGAAAGTACCGAAAAAATGATCCAACGTGCGATTCAATTAGGGCTACAGAAATATTGTATCACTGAACATGCGCCACTGCCGCCAACGTTTAAATCAGAATATGCCGGCAATCCGACAGGCTTTTCGGAGGCCTCTTTGACCATGGCACAAGTCCCGGAATATCTGGCATTAGCGCGCAAATTACAACAAAAGTATGCCAGCCAGATTAAGATCTCAATTGGATTTGAAGTTGATTTTCTCCCGGATCAAGTGGCGTGGACGCGCGATTTCATGACAACGTATGGGCCACAGACTCAGGAGAGTATCTTGTCCGTTCATTTTATGCGTGGTCGGGACCAGCACTTTTGGTGTGTTGACAATGGCACGGCTGACTTTGAAACAGGATTCGGCGCCTGGCTAAGTGAGCCACAACGGGTCTTTGCACACTATTATCAAACCGTCTTAGCTTCAGTGCAGGCCGACCTGGGACCGTACGCCCCACAACGGATTGGTCACATGAGCTTAGTCCGGAAGTACCAAGATTACTTTGGTTTGACGGCGCCGTTAGATGAGACAAATTTGCAACTGGTTGATCAAATTCTGAATCAGATCAAGGCACAAAAACGGGAATTAGATTTAAATTTGGCCGGTTTGTATAAACCTTTTTGTAACGATTTTTACCCTGGTGATCAAATTTTAAAACGGGCGCAAAAGTTAGCCATTCCGCTGGTTTATGGGTCGGATGCTCATGATATTCTCAGTGTGGGCCGCGGGCAACATTTAATTAAAAAATTAATTAATGGTTGACAAAGCCAGTTGTAATCACTAGAATGAGTTTTAAATTAAACAACTAATCAAATTTTAATAAACGGTTGTGATTAGAAAAAGTAATTAGGATTTCCTCATCCAGAGAGCTTGGAAAGCTGAGAACCAAG
The DNA here is from genome assembly GCF_005405065.1 of Lactiplantibacillus nangangensis. Taxonomy (GTDB): domain Bacteria; phylum Bacillota; class Bacilli; order Lactobacillales; family Lactobacillaceae; genus Lactiplantibacillus; species Lactiplantibacillus nangangensis. The sequence goes on from NZ_BJDI01000003.1 coordinate 108,007, forward strand.
CAGACAGTCCTAATGAACACACATCTATGAACTGCTAAGGTGAACCTGACTGATTAGCCTTAGCCGAATGGTTTCGTTATCCAAGTTGACTTCGAGTCAACCAGAGGTTACCAGTGTGAGCTGGCAACGAAATTAGGTGGTACCACGTGTAAACGTCCTTTTAGCAGATAAGTTCTGCGGAGGGCGCTTTTTTTGTAGAGTGTGAACGAAGCCGGGTTGCTTCCGAGCATAGCCTAGCCACTAGTATGATGCGGTTTTGGCATCGTGCTAGTGGCGTAGCTAAGCGGCCGACGCAGGCTGAGCGAACACGTTTCGACCATAAGTAAAGGAAAAGCTTAGCTAGTCATACAATGCGGTTTTAGCATTTTGTGACTAGCGTAGCAAGCGGAAACCGCTGCCCGAGCAAACACGTTTCGGCTATAAACAAAACGATTAGTTAAGAAATAACAAGGAGGCGTTGGCAATGTTAAACAATCTATTACCATTAGGGACGCGCGATGAATTTGGACGGCGTGCGACGACCAAACAACAATTAATCTCGGTGATCCAAGCCCATTTCAAGCAGCGAGGGTTGGCAGCCATTGCCACGCCATTGCTGGAAAATCAGGCAGTCTTTACGCCTTATCAAATGGGCAATTATCAGTATTATCGGTTATTGGATCCCGAAGGACAGACCTTAGTCTTGCGTCCCGATATGACGTTACCGATTGCCCGCTTCCTGAGTGCGACCAAGGTGCCATTACCACAAAAGTTTGGCTACGTGGGGGACATTTTCCGAGTGAGTCGTCGTTTGTCAGGGTCATACAATCAAATGACGCAAGCTGGTGTTGAGCTGATCGGTTATCCGTCAATCAAGGCGGAGCTGGAGTGTTTGACGATTGCCAATCAGTTGAGTTCGGAGTTGATCGATGATGCCGTGGAAATCGAACTGGGCGATGCACAATTTGCCCAGCAAGTCGTGGCTAGCTTGACGGCTGACACTAATCGTCAGGCCGCAATCAAACAGGCATTGTTCAATAAACAAATTCCGGATTATGCCGCATTAATTGACAGCTATCGTGAAAACCCATTATTCGAATTCTTACAAAACTGGCCACGATTGTTTGGTCAACCGGAAACGATTTTTAAGCAGTTGCGGGCGGCACCACTACCAGCGAGCGTCCGACCGGCGTTGCAACGATTACAGACCGTCGTGGCGTGGATGGGGAAAACGATGCCGGAGCAAGCCGTGTCGGTGGACCTGAGTAGTCAAGCACCGCAGAAATATTATACTGGGCTGACATTTCGGGGGTATTCGCAGGCGGGCGCAGGTTATCTATTTAGCGGCGGTCGTTATGATCAGTTGCTAGCGAATTTCCAAGCGAAAAATGAACCAGCGGTCGGGATGGGTTTAGATGTAGATCTCTTAACGGCCTTAGCTTTATCGCCGGTAACGACGACCCCAACGCAGTTGATTTATTTTGAGCCGGAACAATGGCCGCAAGCCGAAGCCTTACTTGCCAAGACGCCACGAGCGCAACTGAGCTTGGCGCCGGACTTAGTAGCCGCACAGGCGGAAGCATTACAATTGGGCGCTAATTTGATTGATTTGACGGAAGGTGACTACGATGACTGAAGCACGTTTGAAAATTGCATTAACGAAAGGGCGCGTGGAACAACAGGTCTTACCGCTCCTAGAACAGGCAGGGATCGATTGCGATTTGATCCGCCACAAGCAGCGGCGCTTGATTTTTGACTCGCCGACGCAACCCTATGAGTTTATTTTGGCAAAAGGCCCCGATGTCACGACATTTTTAGAGCGAGGGGCCGCGGACATTGGCATCGTGGGGAGTGACATCTTGGTCGAACACCGCAGTACGCAATATGAGTTGTTGGATTTAGGCGTGGGTCGTTGCCAATTTATTCTCGCGTCGACGGCCGACTTCGATCCCGATGCGCCGCAACGAAAAATTATTGGGACCAAATATCCCTTGATTACGAAACGTTACTTCGATCAGTTGGGACAAGATGTTGAGATCATCAAGATCGAAGGTTCAGTTGAGCTAGCACCGTTGACCGGCTTGGCAGATGCCATCGTCGATATTACGGAGACTGGGACGACGTTGCGTGAGAATCACTTACAAATTTATGATTATTTACAGCCAGTCTCGACACGGCTCGTCGTGAATCGTTTAGCGTTGAAGCAGCAACAAGCCGCGATTTATGACTTGGTTGATCGGTTAGCAGCCGTCGTTAATGCGACGACACCAAAGGAGCAGATTAAATGAAAATTATTAATGAAGATTTAGCCAGTTTAAAAAAGTTAGTTCAAACCAAGACTCAACAGTTAACGGATCCGAAAGTCGTCGTGGCGGTACAAAAAATTATTGCCGACGTGATTGAGAACGGGGACAGCGCATTACGGGCTTACGAACAGCAATTTGACAATGTGACGATTGATCAATTCAAACTCGATCAAGCCAGTATTGATGCCGCCTATGATCAATTAGATCCAGACGTGAAGGCTGCGTTACTCCTGGCAAAGCGCAACATTACCAGTTTCCATGAAAAAGAAAAGGCCACTGGATTTATTGATGCCGAACAACCGGGCGTGTTGCGCGGGCAAAAATTATTACCATTGAACCGGGTCGGCCTATACGTGCCAGGTGGCACCGCAGCGTATCCTTCGACGCTCTTGATGAGTGCGTTACCCGCTAAAATTGCCGGCGTTAACGAAGTCATCATGGTAACCCCACCTCAACCGAATGGCATTAATCCCGCCGTTTTGGCCGCTGCGAAGATTGCCGGCGTGGACGCCATCTATCAAGTGGGTGGCGCGCAAGCCATCGCTGCGCTGGCATATGGGACCGAATCAATTCCTCAGGTCGATAAGATTATTGGTCCAGGGAATGTGTTCGTTGCCACCGCGAAGAAACAAGTTTTTGGGCAAGTAGCAATCGATATGGTGGCAGGACCATCTGAAATTGGGATTATCGCGGATGAGAGTGCTGATCCACGCCAATTGGCGGCGGATTTGCTGAGCCAAGCGGAACACGACAAGTTGGCCCGTCCAATTTTGATTACGGACAGTCCCAAGCTGGCGACTGCCGTGAGTGAAAATGTGACTTCCCAATTAAAGGTGTTGCCACGGACTGAGATTGCGAGTGCGTCAGTGGCCAATAAAGGCTTTATTGCCGTCGTTCCTAAGGTTGAAGACATGTTCGACTTGATGAACACGGTTGCCCCAGAACATTTGGAAGTCCAATTGGCAGATGCCACCCAATACTTGAATCTGATTAAGAATGCCGGTTCAGTTTTTCTAGGGCGTTACGCCAGTGAACCCTTGGGCGATTATGTGGCCGGACCTAATCACATTTTGCCAACGAGTGGGACGGCACGGTTCTCATCACCATTGGGCGTTTACGATTTCGTCAAACGGACCTCGTTCATCCAGTACACCAAGCCGGCCTTAGCGAAAGAGGCCAAAGCAATTACGACTTTGGCGCGTGTTGAAGGCTTAGAGGGACATGCGCGCGCAATCGAATCACGTTTTGACACGTATTACGACTAGGAGGGTTTGCAAATGCGACAAGCAACAATTAAACGAGACACGAAAGAAACACAGATTGAGATTAGTTTGAACTTAGATGAACAGAGTGGCATTGAAATTGATACGGGCATTGGGTTCCTCAACCACATGTTGACCTTATTTGCCAAGCACGGTCGCTTTGGCTTAGTCGTCAAGGCGCATGGCGATTTGGACGTCGATCCACATCACACGACTGAAGATACCGGCATCGTTTTGGGGGAGTGCTTTAAAAAGGCCCTCGGTGACAAAGTCGGTATCGAACGGTATGGGACCGAATTTGTCCCGATGGATGAAACGTTAGGGCAAGTCAGCGTGGATTTGAGTGGCCGGTCATACTTGGTATTTGACGCAGAATTGACTAATCCACGGTTAGGCGGGTTAGATACGGAAACAGTTGAGGATTTCTTCCAAGCCGTCGCGTTTGCGGCGGAAATGAATCTACACGCACGAATTTTATACGGTCGTAATACCCATCACAAGGTGGAAAGTCTATTTAAAGCGTTTGGGCGAGCGATGCGTGCGGCTGTGACGGTCAATCCAGACATTATCGGGGTGAACTCGACTAAGGGTGTGATTTAGATGTTTGCAATCGTGGATTATGATACGGGCAATACGCGTAACTTGCAAAAAGCGTTCGACTATTTGCAAGTGCCCACGCAACTGACCGCTGATCCAGTGCAATTAGCGGCTGCCGATGCAGTGATCCTGCCAGGTGTTGGCGCGTTTGCAGCTGCCATGCAGGCCCTAACTGAGCGTCAGTTGGTGCCGGTCTTACAAGCATTAGGACGAAATGGCAAACCCATGCTAGGCATTTGTTTAGGCATGCAGTTGTTGTTTGAAAGTAGTACTGAATACGGTGACCACGCGGGTTTGGGGCTATTACAGGGTCACGTGACTGACATCCCAACAAATCTAGGTGTAAAGGTGCCACAGATGGGGTGGAATGAGAATCAATTCCAACAGCCAGCCAGTCCCTTTGCCAGTATTGATCATGAGTATACGTATTTTGTGCACTCGTATTATGCGGTGAGCCCAACTGACCAGATTGTTGCCAGTGTTCAACATGGCGTGACTGTGCCGAGCATCGTGCAACGTCAGAATGTGATTGGCATGCAATTTCATCCGGAAAAAAGTGGGCAAGTCGGGTTGGCACAGTTAGCAACTTTTAAGGAAATGGTGATGGCAAATGATTTTTCCAGCAATTGATTTAAAAGCGGGCCAGAGCGTTCGGCTATACCAGGGTGATTATGCGCAAACGACTTTAATCAATGCTGATCCGGTCGTACAAGCGCAGCAGATCAACGCGGCGGGCTTGCAGCAGTTACACCTTGTTGATCTCGACGGTGCCAAGTCTGGTCAGCCAGAAAATCTTGCCACAGTGACGGCGATCCGACAGGCGTTCGACGGTGTCTTGGAATTAGGTGGTGGGATTCGTAGTTATGACTTGGCGCAGCGTTATTTGGAGTTGGGTGTGGACCGCTTGATTTTAGGGTCGGCAGCCTTGACGGATCCAGCACTTGTTCGCCGTTTGTTACAAGACTTTGGCGGCGATCGAATCGTAATCGGGGTGGATGGTCAAAACGGACAAGTGGCGATCAACGGTTGGCTTGAACAGTCCCAAATTAAGATGAGCACGTTGATTGCGCAAATGATGATGAGCGGCGCCAAAAACTTTATCGTGACGGATGTCGCCCGTGATGGCACGATGCAGGGGCCAAACCTTGATTTATTAGCACAACTCCACGCTAAGTTACCAGCTGCAAATTTGGTTGCTAGTGGGGGCATTCGCGATTTGGCAGATGTTCAAGCGTTACAAGCACTGGGAATTCGTGACGCCATTATCGGGAAAGCTTTATATGAAGGGACCGTCACCTTAGACGAACTCGCGGGGGTGGATGCATGTTAGCGAAACGATTGATTCCATGTTTGGATGTCGCGGATGGCCGTGTGAAAAAAGGGGTTAACTTCGTCAATTTGACGGATGTCGGTGATCCGGTTGCCATTGCTGCGGCGTACCAGGAACAAGGTGCGGATGAATTAGTTTTCTTAGATATTTCAGCGACAAACGAACACCGCAAGACGATGGCTGATTTGGTCGAGCAAGTTTCTGCGCAAGTTTTTATGCCATTGACGATTGGCGGTGGCATTAGTAGTGTGGCTGATATGCAACGATTATTAAAGGCGGGTGCGGATAAAATTGCCATTAACTCGTCGGCCGTTGCCCAGCCAGAATTGATTCAAGCTGGGGCGGAAAAGTTTGGTAACCAGTGTATCGTGGTCGCCATTGATGCGGCCTGGGATGCCCAATCCCAGCAATACCGCGTGTATACGCATGGCGGTCAGCAAGCTACGGCTTTAGACGCGATTACGTGGGCCAAACAAGCCGTTGCTTTGGGTGCTGGTGAGTTGCTGGTCACGAGTATGGATCGCGATGGGACCAAAGTTGGCTTTGATTTAGCTCTATACCAACAATTAGGCGCAGCAGTGTCTGTGCCAATCATTGCGTCGGGTGGTGCGGGGCAGTTAACTGACTTTGTAGATGTCTTCAAGCAGTCGCCGGTCGATGGCGCGTTAGCTGCGTCAGTGTTTCATTATGGTGAGTTAACGATTGGGCAAGTAAAAGCGGTGTTACGTGCGAAAGGAGTCGTGGTGCGATGACTGAACAACCGGATTTTGAAAAAGGACAGGGGTTAGTCACAACGGTCGTGACAGATGCGACGACTAAAGCGGTGTTGATGGTGGCGTGGATGAACGCTGAAAGTTATCAGCGCACGCTGGCAACGGGCCAGACATGGTTCTGGTCACGATCGCGTCAAGAACTATGGCATAAGGGGGCCACTAGTGGCAACTTGCAAGATGTGGTGCACATCACGCTCGATTGTGATAACGACACCTTATTAATTGCAGTTAAACCACATGGACCGGCCTGTCATACCGGTCACACAAGTTGTTTCTTTAAGCCAGTTTTATAGAGAGAGGAATTTGAGTATGCAAAATATGGAAGAACTATATCAATTGATCGCTGCACGGCAAAAAAATCCGAAAAAAGGCTCATACACGGATTACTTATTCACCGAAGGGTTGGACAAGATTTTAAAGAAGGTCGGTGAAGAGTCTACCGAGGTCGTGGTAGCGGCTAAAAATCCCGATGATGGCCAATTGGTCTATGAAACGGCGGACTTGTTTTATCACGTTTTAGTCTTACTCGTTGAACGAGGTGTTAGTTTTGATCAAATCAAGGCAGAATTGGCAAAACGAGAAGGCAAGATGAGCGACTTTAAGGATCGGCCTGAAATCAAAAATTTGTAGGGGGGTAGTATATATGAAGGAAAGTGTGCGTCAATTACAACCATATGTGCCAGAAAAGCCACTCGCCACGCTGCAACAGGAGCTTGGCATTGCGCGACTAGTCCGGTTGTCGGCAAATGAAAATCCTTACGGCACATCCCCAAAAGTTGCCGAAGCGGTGAAAGCTTGGGACTTTAATGAAAGTAATCGTTATCCCGATGGTGACGCCACTGCCTTGAGACAAGCGGTGGCCCAGCAACAGTCAGTTGATCCGGATCAATTAGTTTTTAGCGTCGGATTGGATGAAATGATTGCGATGGTTTCACGGACCTTTTTATCAGCCGGTGACCAAGTACTGGTGTCAGCGCCAACCTTTTCTGAATATGCCTTGCATGCCGAGATTGAGGGCGCCAAACTCGTGTCAGTGCCAACCTTGCCCAATGATCAAGTTGATTTTGACGGCTTGCTGGCAGCCATCACTCCCGCGGTGAAAATGGTGTGGCTATGTAATCCTAATAATCCAACGGGGACGAGCGAACCGTTAGCTAAAATCGAGTGGTTCATTCAGCAAGTGCCGGCAACGACCATGGTACTCATTGATGAAGCGTACATTGATTTTGCGAAAAATGCCGCAACGCTAACGGCGATGCAACTGCCAGCTAAATACGACAATGTGGTCGTGATGCGAACCTTTTCAAAGGCGTATGGCCTAGCTAATTTTCGAATTGGTTATGGGATCTTCTCGAAAGCTTATGCTCCCACGATGCAAGCCGTTCGATTGCCTTACAACGTGAACGCGATTACGCAGGTGGCCGCGCTAGCCGCGGTTAAAGATACGTCATTTGTGCGGCAGACTGTGATGAAGAATGCGGCCGAACGTCAGGCCTGGTCGACGTTTTTTGACCAGCAGGGTATTCGCTATGATCAGAGTGACGCAAACTTTATTTTCTTTGCTTATCCTGAAGCGACTGCTTTAGCGGATGCGCTATTGCACCATGGTTACAGTTTACGAACTGGGTTGCGGGACGGCTGGTTACGAATGACGATTGGGACAGCTGCGGATGGTCAGGACTTGCGGAAGTTGATTGCCGCCTATCAAGCGAAGTCGGCTAGGCATTAGCGTTAGAGACTGGGTTCCAAGGGTCGTAAATTACTGGCTCAGCTCACTGTGTAATGAAAGATAATCAGCGATTGCCGCTTCCGGTTGTTGTTGATAACATGCGGCCGAGGGACCGGGCCAAGTCTGAGAAACGTCTTGCCCCTCGCCCGGAAGCCTTGCACAAACCGCAAGTCTTCCGGACGGTCCGTGGTGTAAGACCGGAAAAACGCCGGTCAAACGCCACCCACACGGCCGATGCCATCAACAACAACCTACAGCTAATTCACCGTTTTTAGATTCTGACTGACGGTTGAGCGGCCTGAGTTCGTTTCGGACGCAATCAATGCTAGTATTACTGGATCAACGACAGTTTTGTTTAGTTAATATGATAAATGGGCGATTTTAAGGAAAAATCGCTTTTTTTCGTGGGATTAATTAAATCAGTTTTGCCGAAAAGAGGCCATTTGACAAGGTAATATTGGCATGATAAATTTTAGTCATCGTGCAATTACTTTTATGTACAATACTGGAAACAGTCATCTAAAAAGACATGATGTCAAATTGGGGATAAGTTATTTGGAATTATTAACGACAATCTATCAACCTGTCGTCAAAAGTGCGAGTTTAATTAAGCAGTGGTACCAGTCGGTCTGTTCAATTAGCTGGTGGGCGTTTTTGTTACGCGTTATTGCGACAGTGGTTTATTTATTAATATAGCCTGATTTAATTGTTACTCATGGTAATGTTGAGTGATAAGGTGGAATGAAAAGACGATTTTGAAAAGAATCGTTTTTTTGTCGTGGCGTTAATTGGTCTAGTAGCGCGTGCTAGCAGGCGCTGTGACGTTGGACAGTTACACCGGTCAAATGACGTAGAGTCTAACCAATAGCTTTGCTAATCAATAAAGAAACGATGATCGTGGGTACGAGAGTTAACTAATCGTACCCAAGCTTTGTGTTTAAATATGCTCTAATGTGCGAAAATTAATCTTGAGTCATTAAAAATCCGATGAGAACGGGTATACTAAAAGAGTAGGATTAGACTGATTTGGAAAGAGGTTTATGCGTGTTACATTTTATCGAGCAACTGTATGGGCCATTCTTCAGCGCGGCGAACTGGGGCCAAGTCTTCACCTCGGCTAATGACTGGTTGATCATCTTGTCGTTGGCGATTATCGAGTGTTTATTGTCGGTCGATAATGCGGTGGTACTGGCGGCGCAGACGCAAAGTTTGGACAATTTACAAGATCGTGAAAAATCATTATTCTATGGTTTATGGGGCGCGTATCTGTTTCGTTTTCTGATTATCGGCATTGGCACGTACTTAATTAGTTTTTGGGAGATTAAGGTACTGGGTGCCGGTTACTTATTTTATTTAGTTTACCGTTTCTTTACGAAAAAGCCGGCGCAAACTGGCAAACCACATCAACAGCATCGCTTTATGGGGCTGAGTCAATTTTGGTCGGTCGTCATTCAAATTGAAATGATGGATATTATTTTCTCTATTGATTCGGTTTTAGCTTCGTTGGCGATTTCCAACAATCCGGTTATCGTTTTAATTGGTGGGATGATTGGGATTGCTTGCATGCGGGGGATTGCCGAAGTAATTATGCGGTTAATGCGCAAGATTCCAGAGTTGGAAACGATGGCGTATTGCTTAATCGTGATTATCGCCTTGAAACTTTTCGTGTCAATTCCCGTGATTGGCTGGGATATTCCGGCTACGGCGTTTGGTTTGATCGTTATTGCGGCGTTTGTACTCACATTGGCTGTTCACTTTTGGCGGCGACGTCAGCAGTCAGTTGATGAGTCAAAGAAAGGTGATTAGGATGCAACTTGGATTTATTGGGACGGGTGTCATGGGCGCCGCCATCGCTAAAAATTTGATGGCGGCCGGTTATGCGATGACCGTTTATAATCGGACTAAAAGTAAGGCGGACGCATTGATTGCGGCCGGTGCGACTTGGGCAGAAAATCCTGCTGAAGTGGCACGGCAAAGCGATGTCGTGTTGACGATGGTCGGCTTTCCGGCGGATGTTGAACAAGTTTATTTTGGTGAAAATGGCATCTTCGCTAGTTTAAAGCCGGGCAAAACTGTGATCGATATGACAACTAGTCAGCCCAAGTTGGCTGCTAAAATTGCTGATTATGCGGCCGCTCATGGCTTTCATGCTTTAGACGCGCCAGTTTCCGGTGGGGATATTGGCGCTAAAAAGGCCAGCTTAACCATTATGGTTGGTGGGGATGACGCCACTTATGACGCAATGCAGCCATTATTCAAGGTGATTGGACATCAAGTCAATCACTTTGGTCCTGCCGGTACTGGTCAACATGCGAAGATGGCGAATCAAATTATGATTGCCGGTACCATGACTGGGTTAACGGAAATGTTACTTTATACTAAGGCCGCTGGGCTCGATCCGCAAAAGGTACTGAGCACGCTATCCAGTGGCGGGGCAGACAATTGGAGTATGGATAATTATGTGCCACGAATCTTAAAGGGTGACTACACGCCCGGTTTCTTTGCGCGGCATTTCTTAAAGGATTTACGAATTGCGTTGAGTGAGGCGGATGCGATGGGCTTAGACCTCGTAGCAACCGCGCAGGCTAAGCGGCTCTATGAAGTGATGGTCGATGTCAAAGGCCTTGGTGATCAAGGAACGCAAGGATTAATTAATACTTACGAGTCAAAGCCAATTTAAGTGCGCTAATTTTTCAATAAAAAACCTGTTCAAAATCCGTGTGAGATTTTGAACAGGTTTTTATTTTATCGCTAAAGGTTGAGGGGACGAAAACGTTCGTGAGGCCAGTAATACCAGCGTTGCTGTGTTTAAAATGACTTGGAATCCTCATCACTCCGTCAGCCAGAATTGGTGTCCTATGGGGGGACGGTACCAGCCAAAGTGCGGTCTGGCACGGCAATTTTAAGCCGACGAACCACGTTTTTGAATTGCCCCGCAAGATTAGTTGACCAAGCACACCAGCTCCGGTACTTAAATAACTGACTAATCACTTAAAACAGTTGGCTAGCTGTAGTTGTTGTGGATCGCATCGGACGTGTGGGTGGCGTTTGACCGGTGTTTTTCCGGTCTTACACCACGGACCGTCTGGGAGCCTTGCGATTTGTGCAAGGCTTCCAGGCGAGGGACAAGACGTTTCTGAGGCTTGTCCCGGTCCCTCGTCCGCATGTTATCCACAACAACCGGAAGCGACAATGACCAACTAGCTTTCGTTGGCTGATGACTTCTTTAGTCTTCAGCCTTTAATCTTATCGCTTAAAACTCGTTATTCGATTGTATCAAAGAAACTGAGCAATTTTTCTTTCGTCAGGGCGGCTTTGGCCTCCCCACGGACATCAAATTTGATTTTCCCTTGGTCGAGGACGATCAAGCGATTGCCATAAGTTAAGGCGTCGTCTAAATGATGGGTAATCATTAAACAAGTCAATTTTTCTTGAGTAACATGTTCATTCGTTTGATGCATCAATTCGGCTGAGGTCTTGGGGTCGAGGGCAGCGGTGTGTTCGTCCAAAAGGAGGACATCTGGCCGCTGCTCGGTCGCCATTAAGAAACTCAAGGCTTGCCGTTGCCCACCGGATAAGTTTTCGGTGGCGGTGTTTAAGCGAGTTTCTAGGCCGTTTTTCATGGTGGCAGTAATTGCTTTAAAGTGAGGCAGTTGTTGTTTCAAACCGCGTAGCTTCAACGTGCGTCGCTTGCCACGGTGCATCGCAAGTAATAAGTTTTCGGCGACCGTCATCCGCGGTGCGGTGCCCATTTTGGGGTCTTGGAAGACGCGTGCTAAGAAAGCGGTACGTTTTTCCACTGACAAATGGGTAATGTCTTTACCGTTTAACTGAATGCTGCCACTGTCGACCGGTAAACCGCCGCCAATCGTGTTGAAAAGGGTCGATTTACCAGCCCCGTTTGAGCCGAGAACGGTGATGAAGTCGCCATCATACACGTCTAAATTTAACCCTTGCAAGATCGACACTTCGTTGGGTGTGCCCACATTCACCTTAGTGACGATATTTTTTAAAGCTAGTAATGGTGTCTCATTCTGCGTCATATTTGGCCACTCCTTTCTTGATCACGTGAGTTAAATGTAAGGCCTTACTTAACCGCGGCAACATCAAGCAAATTGCCAAAATCAAGGCGGATAAGAGGTTCATATCGTTGGTATTGAAACCGAGTTGTAAAACAAGTAGACGCACGAACTGATAAATGACACTGCCGAGTGTGACGGCCACTAAACGTTGGTTCAAAGTCAATTCACCAAAGACGACTTCGCCAATAATGATGGAGGCCAAGGCAATGACGATGATCCCAATCCCCATGCTGACATCGGCATAACCGTTATTTTGGGCAATCAGGGCGCCACCGAGGCCGATAATGCCGTTTGAGACCATTAGGCCCATAATTGTCATGTTATCAGTATTGATCCCGATGGAACGGGCCATGACGCGGTTATCACCAGTCACGATGAAAGCTTGGCCGAGATTCGTTTGTAAGAAGATAATTAATAGCACGGTAATAATGATGATCACAACTAAGCCGACAAAGACGCTATCGAAGTATTTTGGTAATGATTTCAAAAAGTCGCCGGAGAAAATCGTGGTTTTTCCAAGCAGGGAGACGTTAGAACTGCCGCCCATGACACGTAAGTTAATGGAAGAACAAGCCGTCATCACTAAGATTCCGGCTAACAGAATCGGGACCTTGCCTTTGGTATACAGGAGCGCTGTAATCAGGCCAGCTAAGGCGCCAGCGATGAAAGCTAGGCCGGAAGCCAAGTAGGGGTTCATCCCATTTGAAATTGCAGTGACTGCAACTGCCGCACCGAGTGGGAACGTGCCTTCAACGGTCATGTCGGCAAAATCTAGAATTCTAAACGTGAGGAATAAAGCGACGCCAAGTGAAGCCCATAAGAGGCCTTGTCCAATACTAGAGACAATCATACTCATTGATAAACGACCCCTTTCGTTTTGGCTTCTTTAAGGACACTGGCTGGGAAAGTAATACCAAGCTTTTTGGCTGCCGATAAATTAAGGGTCATTTTACCTTTGGTGATGACCTTGATGGCGTAGTCAGACGTTTTACGGCCTTTCAAGACTTTAGCTGCCATTTCACCAGATAATTTACCTAATTGATACTGATCGACAGAGAGTGTTGCTAAGCCACCAGCTTTGACCATCGTATCAACGGCCGGAATCACTGGGACTTTCGCTTTATTCGTGACGGAAACCAACGTCTTCATAGCGCTCGCAACCCCGTTATCTTGTGGCGCATAGACGGCGTCGACTTCGGAAGCCATTTTTTCAGCGACCGTTTGCATATCATTGGTGTTGGCAATGGTATACATTTTGTAAGCCACACCTTCTTGTTTACAAATTTTAGCAAACTTTTTAGCATTGTATTCGCCACCGTGATCGGAGGTCGTGTAGATAATGCCGACTGTTTTGGTGTTTGGCACCAATTCGCGCATTAAATCAAGATGCGATTTCAATGGCGACTCGCCGGAAGTCCCAGTTACATTCGCGCCAGGATGGGCATCGCTTTTAATTAAACCACTGCCGGATGGGTCGGTGATTCCGGCGAGAATGACCGGGGTACTTTTACCAGCAGCTGAAACTAACGATTGGGCGGCTGGGGTAGCGATACCGACAACTTCGTCGGCATCTTCATTAATGAATTTTTGACTCATCGTTTTAAGATTACTTTGGTCACCTTGGGCATTTTGATAATCGATTTTCACCGTTTTGCCAGGCACGTAACCATATTCTTTCAACCCAGCGATGACCCCGCGATGGATCGCATCCAAGGCTGGATGGGTCTGTAATTGAAGAATCCCAACTGTGGGGACCTTTTTAGTGTTAGCCGTTTTTTTAGCATTACCAGTCATGAAGAAGGCAACCCCAAGAAAGACGACTAACGCGCTAATAAATGCAAGCATGCGTTTCAATATGTTCACCTCAACTTAAAATTTTCGAACCTTTTTGGTCTGGGCATGGGTAAGGCAAAATAAAAAGGGCAAACCAGTAAGCTCTGGTCTGCCCTTTACGGAACCGAAGCCTGCTGTGTCTAAAACCCATGCAGACTTCTTTAGATAACAAAGTTAAGTCGGCACAGATACAAACTGTTTGCCAGATTGTATCCGTGTGACGGAATTACAATCTGAATCGCCGGCTTTGCCATGAACTATTCAAGTTGGTCAATAAGAACTTTGTCATCCTTGGTTCCTCGCTTTCGTTATTGAATGAATTCAGTATAGGCATAGATAAAAAAGCTGTCAAGTGAAAAATTAGAATTCGTTGTGAAAACTGACCAGTTATTAGGTCGCTGATTTGTGGTCATAATGAAGGTTAATCAGGAAAATCGCTGATAAAAACAAAATCTTAAATATTGGTTTATGACTAGTTAATCGAACGTACGTTTGCTATAATCTAATTACTGATTGAAAGGGGTCTGCGATTTTGGAAGAACAAACGATGCGCCAACACTTAGCAAGTTTGGGCACAACTGAACGCTATTGGTTCACGGGTATTTTTGAGCGCTACGGTTATCGTGCTGGGGCCGAACGGGTTGAACCAACAATTCTATTAACGAGTGTCCGCTTGGCTGACAAGCAGCTGGTAGCGACCCAATCTTGGTTCAAGCTGAGCAAGGGCTTTCGCGATCTTGGTGAGTTGAAGCCCGGGGATAAACTTAAATTTTCTGGGCGGGTCGCGCCTTATATTGAAGACTATCGGTCAGCAGTCACGACCGATTTTTCGACGAGTTCAGTCAATTATCGGATCGGCTACCCTAGCAAAATAAAACTGGTCCGGCCACTGATTCATCGACATCGACCAGCATTGCCGATAGAGCTAGATGCCTTAGTGCAGCAGATCAGTCGCTGGAATACGCACGAGCAAGTTTAAAATTGGCTGCTTGATCCAGTCGGCCTAAAAAAGTTTATAGGATGTATTGACAATTAGAAACTACGGTGTTAAATTAGGCTTAAATTAAAAACACATTAAGACGTTGAAGAGAAGAGTAACGGCTAGAACAATTTTACAGAGAGCTTCGGAGTGGTGTGAGGAGCAATTGTTGTGGTGGTGAAGATGAGCTTGGAGTCATGATACGGGTCGCAAGCGGCTACGTATGCGGTGGCAACCGATATATTGCGGAGTATCCTGTTCAGTTATGGGTACTTGTCGAGGTTGTCATTGCGAAATGGCAATAAATCACGGTGGTTACGCGAAAGCTTTCGTCCGTCAGTTTCTTTAGGGAGACTGATGGGCGAAAGCTTTTTTTAGGCTCAAAATCGGTCAGAGAGGGAGTTATCAAATGACAGTAACAGTAGTAAATGGCTTGTTAAAAGCCCAACAACAATGGCTCAATCAGCCTGCAGGTGCGTCCGCAATGCGGATCTTGATTCTCAATTTGATGCCAACCAAACTGACGACTGAGCGTCAGTTTCTACAGCGGTTTTCGGCCTTGAACGAAGATGTGACTGTGACGTTTATGTATCCGGCAACGCATCATTTCAAAAGTGTGCCACGAGCGTTGGTTGCTAAAAACTATGTGACACTGGCAGAGGTAGCTGATCAGCAATTTGATGGCTTGATCGTGACCGGGGCTCCCGTTGAACAGTTGCGGTTTGAAGCTGTTGACTACTGGCAGGAGTTTGAAACCATCGTGACTTGGGCGCAAACACACGTGACCAATACGTTGTTTGAATGTTGGGCAGCTCAAGCAGGGCTCTACGCGCAATTCAATATCCGAAAGCAACTTGTCGCACAGAAAATTTTTGGTATCTTTCAGGCGACCACCGTTAATGAACAATCACGATTACTCCGTGGGTTGCAAGGGCGTGGCAGCTTGAAAATGCCACAATCGCGGCATACGCAACTTGACTTGCCAGCCGACTTACCGGCGGATTTACAAGTTGTGGCTGCCAATGACGAGATTGGCCCATTGATCCTAACGTCGCCACAGCAAAAGGCGGTCTACGTGACTGGTCATCCGGAATATGAAGCGGAAACGCTGGCCAACGAATATTTTCGTGATCGACGTAAACAGTTGCCAATCAAGTTACCACAACATTATTTTGCGGATCAGACGTTGCAAAAAATTCGTTATAATTGGCAATCAGCGAGCTGTCAGCTTTATGAGAATTGGCTTGGAAGTTTGAAATTAGCGAAGGTTGAAAGCTAACTGACGCAAAACTTGATTAGGAAGGTGTTTTAAATGACGCAGACAATTGAAGTGGGCATGTTAGGGCTTGGAACCGTGGGTAGTGGGGTCGTGATGCGACTAACACAAGCCGCTACCAAGATTGAACAGACACAAGGCATTCGGTTACACTTAGCGGCAGTTGCTGTGCATCATTTAAATGCCCCGCGAGCAGTCACTTTGCCAATTGGGACTCGGTTGACTGATAAAATTGCGACCGTCGTGACTGATCCACACATTCAGATCGTGATTGAAGTCATGGGGACGTTGGCGACCGCTGAAGCAGCAATCGTTGCGGCTTTACAACATGGCAAATCAGTCATCACGGCGAATAAAGATTTAATTGCGACGGCTGGGCCACGCTTAATTGCTTTGGCCCAGCGACAACAGTGTGATTTGTTTTATGAAGCAAGTGTCGCGGGTGGTATCCCAATTTTGCGGACGTTAACGGATAGTTATGCCACGGATCAAGTGCAGCAAGTCGCTGGAATTATTAATGGGACAGCTAATTATATTTTAAGTGCGATGACGGCAACTGGTGCGACCTATGCAGAGGCGTTGGCAGCAGCCCAACGCGCGGGCTATGCGGAAGCAGATCCAACGAATGATGTCAGTGGTTTAGATACGACTTACAAATTGATGATTCTCAGTCAATTTGCTTTTGGCCAAGGATTGACGATTTCACAAATTCAACCGCAGGGGATTACGATGATAACTGCCGCCGCCTGTCAGCAAGCGGCACAATCTGGCTGGCAAGTTAAGCTGTTAGCACAAGCCCAACTTCAGGTGGGGCAATTGTATTGCCGGGTTGCGCCCGTTGCCGTGCCGAATACGTTGGCTTTGAGTCAAATCAACGGGGTTCAAAATGGGGTCGCGGTCCGGAGTCAAGCGATTGGGCAGAGCTTGTACACTGGACCCGGTGCTGGAGCACGGCGACCGCCAATAGCGTCTTGAATGATGTGATCGTGGCGGCCCATCGCTGGCTGCAACAGACCCGTGGCACGGCCTTTAATCCGAACCAGGCCCATTTACCAGTGCGGGCATTGAGTCAAGTGGCGCAAGCTTATCTATTATTTACGACGAGTCCAGTTTTAA
Organism: Lactiplantibacillus nangangensis; assembly: GCF_005405065.1. Classification (GTDB taxonomy): domain Bacteria; phylum Bacillota; class Bacilli; order Lactobacillales; family Lactobacillaceae; genus Lactiplantibacillus; species Lactiplantibacillus nangangensis. Next base: position 125,269 of record NZ_BJDI01000003.1, read on the forward strand.
CGTTACAAAAGTGCGCTAATGAAGGTGATTTCTCAATCAATCGTCGTAACGCAAGCTGCTATGAGACGAGTGTTTTAACACCGACCCAACTGGCCCATTTGACGGCAACTTTGGGTCGTGGACAAGTGACGGCCTTGCCAATTGCCTTTTCGACGCAATGGCCAGCATCAGTTAAGCCCAGTGTCCGTTCTAATGTTAAACTAGCAATTTCGTAAAAACGTGACGTCACACTAAGCTAAGTTTGAAAAAGGGGACTTACGTACAGTATACTGTACGTAAGTGTCTTTTTTTGTTGACAAAAAATGTCAAGACAAATGCGGATCGGATTTGAAAAGGTGTGCGGCAGGCTGGAATTTCAGTGTGCGGACACCGTTGAATTGGAGTGAAACAAATGAAAATTGCGGTGGTCACTGATAGCTCGGCAAATTTATCGGCCCAAGCAGCGGCAGATTATAAAATTACCGTGGTCAATGATCCAATTATGTTCGGTAATCATGTTTATCATGAAAATGTGGATATTAATGCGGATCAATTTTATCGCCTATTAAAAGTTGAAAAAGATATTCCGACAATTTCTCAAATTTCCATGCCTGAAATGCAGCTGGTTTTCGATGATTTGAAATCAGCCGGCTATGATCAGGTCTTAGTGATTGGACTCAGTAGCGGCATCAGCGGCTATGTGAACAATTTAAAGACGTATGCCCCTTCAGTGAAAGATCTGGATGTTCAAGTCTTTGACTCACGGACAGCCTGTGCTGGGACTGCTAACATGGTGAAACTTGCCGCAGCAATGGCGTTAGCGCACTATGATTTGGATGCGATTTTAACCCAGCTCCAACGGTTGCGTGAAATGACGCGCACGGTCTTTATTGTGAATAGTATGCGGCATCTGGTTAAAAATGGCCGCATCTACAATAATAGTAGTTTAGCTGGGACCATGGTCTTACGAAATAAACCGATGATCACGTTCAATGCCCACGGCAAGATTCAGGTCATGGGTAAGGAACGGACCTTGAAAAATGCGCAACAGGCAGTTCAAGATGAATTCGACCGCTTTGTGATTACGCAACAGTTACCGGTTCGTTTAGATATTATTAGTGCCAATGATTCTCAAATTGCGGAAGATTGGGCTAGCGAGCTCCGTTATCAATTCCCAGCAGTTCGCGTCAAAACGGGTGAGATTGGCCCCTTAATGGGGACGTTGACCGGAGAGCACGCGTTGGGGATGATTTGGTCGCTGGATTGGAAGCCATTGTTAAACACACTCAATCAGACTGATTAAGATTCTTAAGCTTAATGGGGCTATTTTTAACAGCGGTCGTCGTTTGAACTTAAGAATCAACAGTTTACCGGAACCTAGTTGACAAATCTTTAAAATGAGATTATGGTAATAATATTAAAACTTGATGAAAAACCATAATGGTTTGAAGGAGTCGTTAAGTTGACATGCTTAGAAAGCACCGTTAGTTGGGAAGGTGTCATGGCAATTTGATCAAAGCTCAAACTTTGGTGCGAACTTTTCGAGGTTCGCTGGGCGCACCCATTAACGTGCACACGTTTAGTCTTTTTGAACGTGCTGAGGATTAGTATGTGAGTACTAGTCAAATTAAGGTGGGAACCCGTGTAAACGGCCTTTGGATATGATTATCCGAAGGCCGTTTTTTCGTCAACTTTTAAACACATAAGCACTAAATCGACCCAATACACATAAGTTTTCTACTTAGCTCCATCATATTATAAAAGTTTTACACATACTAGTTATTGGAAGGAAGTTGTTAGTTATGAAATACGGCATTATTGGTGCAGGTGCAATGGGCTATCGTTACGGCGTCATGCTACAAGAGAATGCAGGGGTGACCGTTGATTTTATTGAAACTTGGGAACCAAATATTAAACAGGTTCGTCAGCAGGGCGGGGTGAAAGTTGCTCGTGATCATGCGAACCAACACATCGTTCCAATCAATATTTATACGCCCGAGGACTATACTGGTCATCCAGATGTCTGGATTATTTTTAAGAAACAGATGCAATTAGCTGATGAGCTTAAACGAGATGCACACTTATTCCATGAAGACCAATATGTCTTTTCCGCGATGAATGGTATGGGGCACTTTGAAAAAATTGCCGATTATTTTCCTGAAACACAAATTATTGGTGGAACGGCGATGATTGCGACCGTATTGACTGGTCCAGGAGCCGTTGATTTCATGGGACCAGTTGGCAGTGAAACGATGCATATGAGTAAGTATGCTGGTGAGATGGATGCGACGACGCGCAATGTCATGGCAGACTTTAAGGCCGCACAGCTTAATCCAATCTGGTCGGATAACTTTATGGGCATGTGCCTGTCAAAAGTTGTCTTCAACGCGGTCACCAACAGTTTATGTACGATGTTTGAACTACAGATGGGACAATTTATCGAATATCCGGGTGTTAAAGCGATGGCGACCCAGCTCTTTAATGAAGCTTATGATGCTTGTGAACGTGCTGGGATTAAACTGATTGAGACGCGGCAAGCTGAAATCGATTCTGTTGAAACCGTCAGTCATGCGTATAAATATCATTATCCATCCATGTATCAAGATTTTTCACATGGTCGGCCAACTGAAGTGGACTACATTAATGGTTACATTGCTAAACTCGGTCGCGAACATGACTACGTTTGTCGGGTCCATGAGTTCGTAACCCAAGAGGTTCATCTCGCTGAAATGATGCGACAATATAAACAGCCAGCGGTACCTGTTCAGGTTTAAGCTCATAATAGTTTATATTTGCACATTTAACGATTAATTAATCAAAAAAATAACTTTTTAAGAATCTTTATGAAAAAGTTCTGATTTATTTCAGAACTTTTTTCATGATTCAAAAAACATTACATCATAAGGTTGGAAACGGTATCAACGACGATTGGTCTATACTGAAATTTGGCCGGCTGGCTTTTATCAAATTACACGTTGTGATAGGATTTACAACGTATTGAAAAAGAGAACAGGGAGAAATTGGTATGAAGACATATTTTCAAAGGATGGGCCAATCACTAATGCTACCGATTGCCACTTTACCAGCAGCGGCAATCTTAGTGGGGCTCGGTAACTATTTACCGAAAGCGTGGATTTTATCGCGTTTCATGATCAACGGTGGGGATGTTGTACTCAACAACCTGGCGTTACTATTCGCAGTTGGGTTAGCCGTGGGGATGTCGGCCAACAAGGATGGGGCCGCCGCCATTGCGGGGGTCGTGGCCTACTTGGTCCCAACCACAATGTTGAGTCCAACCAATGCCATTGGGTTGGCAAATTTGTTAAACGTCAAACCGACGTCATTAAATGAAGCGTTCAAATATGTGGATCAAAACGTGTTAGTCGGGATATGTGCGGGGTTAATCGCCGCCACGCTTTACAACCGATTCCACGAAGTCAAGTTGCCGATGGCCTTGTCGTTCTTTAGTGGCAAGCGCTTAGTCCCGATTATTGCGGCTTTCGTGATGCTGTTCTTCACGGCTGGGATGTACTTTATTTGGCCAGTTGTCTACGGCGCGATGGTTTTATTTGCCACGAGTATTTCCAAGTTAGGCTTTGTCGGTGCCGCACTATATGGTTTCTTCAACCGGTTGTTGATTCCAACTGGGTTACACCATGCGCTCAATTCAGTTTTCTGGTTCAACGTGGCCGGAATTAACGATATTGGTAATTTCTGGGCTAGCAAAGGGGTCAAGGGTGTGACTGGGATGTACGAAGCCGGTTTCTTCCCAATCATGATGTTCGGTTTGCCAGCAGGCGCGTTAGCCATCTACCGGAATGCATTGCCTGAACATAAAAAGGAAACGGGCTCATTGATGTTAGCTGGGGCGTTTGCCTCGTTCTTCACCGGTGTCACCGAACCCTTAGAGTTTTCGTTCATGTTCGTGGCTTGGCCATTGTACGTGTTACACGCAGCCTTCATGGGCCTCTCACTCGGTTTTGCGGCTTTGATGCATTGGACGGCCAGTTTTTCATTCAGTGGCGGGTTAGTCGATTATTTATTGAGTTTTCGGATGCCATTGGCCAATAAGCCGTACATGTTGATCGTGCAAGGCTTGGTCATGGCGGTAATTTATTACTTTGGTTTTGATTTTGCAATTAAAAAATTTGATTTGAAAACACCTGGCCGTGATGCTGTCGCGGTCGCTGACACTGGCGCTACCGCAATGGTGGCTGCTGATGCCGCCGACGATAAATTTATGCGTCAAGCCAAACAAATTTATGCGGCGATTGGTGGTCACGACAACATTAGTGTCATCAGTAATTGTACGACGCGTTTACGGTTACAATTGAAGGATACTGGCAAAGTGGATCAGCCAGCGGTTAAAGCTGCAGGCGTCCCTGGATTGAATATTTTGGACGTGCATAATATTCATATCGTCGTTGGGACCGAAGTTCAGTTTGTGGCTGAAGCACTCCAGTCTTTATTTGATGGCAATGTTGCAATGACGCCGGTCACGGCAACGACTGCTGATACGTCAACGTCAGCTGAAACGACTGCTGCTACTACGTCGAGTGTGTCACAAGCGCCGGTCACGACGGTCCTTCAAGCCCCAGCTACTGGGACGTTGATGCCAATCAGTGATGTGGCAGATGACACCTTCGCACAGAAATTACTTGGTGATGGTTATGCCGTGGAACCGACGTCCAATGAAATTGTGGCGCCAGTCAGTGGTGAAGTCACGAGTATTTTCCCAACGAAGCATGCTTTGGGGTTAAAGACGGCTTCAGGGTTAGAAATTTTGCTCCACATGGGAATCAACACGGTTGAAATGAATGGGACGCCATTCACATTACACGTGGCAAAAGGTGATCAGATTGCTGCTGGAACGGCAGTTGCAACGGTCGATTTGGCTGCCATTAAAGCAGCAGGTAAAGCCGCTACGATGATGGTTGTGATTACCAATATGGATCAAGTCCATCAGTTAACATTGAATCAAACTAAATCAGTTGCAGCTGGCGATATTGTTGGCGCGGCTGAATAATACAGTCCTGTTTAAGACCACTAACCGCGCTAATTTGGTTGGTGGTCTTAAATATAGTTAAATCATTGGTTGTAGGTAAAAAGGATTTGAGGGGGAACCAAGCATGAAACAGGTTGGTTTTGTTGCCACAATGATGACGGCGAGTTTAGGATTGGGTGCGATGATGACAAGCATGGCTGAGGGGATGCAGATTGATGATGAAGTGATGGTGCAGTTGTTGACGATTACCGGTGAAGCTCCACTTATGGCAATCAGAAAATGACCGTGTCGGATGCAAATTTGGCCGTTCACAGGCGAGGCCGCTCAATAATGTCACAGCAACTTTAGCAGCAGCAGTCAAAGTTATTTGAACGAGTCGAGGTTAGTCTCAGGCTGAAAGGGTCCCCCTAACTAAGCAGATCAAGCTTAATTAGAGGGATATCTTTTTGGACTTAAATTGAGTGAAAAGCATTTTATGCTTATTTAGCATAAAATTAATCTTCCGTTGACATATTAATGGCTCGTGATATGCTTAAGTCATAAACAACATGTTGTGGTTTGAATAAGAAAAGCTGGGTTAGACAAGGCATCATATTTATGTGTTCTGACGTTGCTTCAAGTAAGAATACGTACTGAAAAGAGGATGTAATTATGCTCAATAAATGGGTTTTTGGTCGTCAAATATCAATGCGGCCGTTAATAACTAGTTTGGTCGTTGGCGCTGCGTTCATGTTAGTGATGTTACCGTTCTTTTCAAAGATCGGGCTTCAATATGTTTTAGTCGTTGGTATTGTTGCGTTTTTACTAGTCAGCATGCTCTACTTTCCACAGTATTTAGTCCTTCAATATGGGTTTTGGCAAGTCACGTCACAAGGAATTCACTATTATCGTTATAACAGTTGGTCAGATCGAGTTAGGGCAATCTTCAATCCGCATGCCACGCCACAAGAATTACTGCGCTTTGATCAAATTAAATCGGTCAGTGTGGTCGTTGGTCATAAAATTATTGAATCCAGAGAAATTATCGGTGCGCCTTTGATGGCCTATGCGCCTGAGTTCTATTTACCGTGGATGCGCACGGCTAGATATTTAAATTTGAAACTAAAAAATGGCGAAGAGGTTCGGCTCGATTTATCTTGGGATTACCGTAAGCATGATAAATCGCAAGACTATTTAGCTGACATGGTCTCATATATTGAGTCAAATCTTGCCTGAGTGTACGAAAAGGATCACCGGTTGTCTGGTCATTAACGACTAAACAACCGGCGATCCTTTTTATGCTGTCTTGACGATTGACTGCTTGGTTAAGATATGGCTTTCTGTAAGGCTTGCAGTTCACGGTTAGTTAGCATAATCAACAATTTTAGGCCATCCTGAAAGTGTAGGGTATGGTTTGCCTGATCAATGGTTTGAAGATTGTCAGCATTAATTAACAGCTCTTGATTGATGCTGACCAACGTTGGCCACCGCTTAACAATGTTTGCTAAGGACTCACGAAATTCGGTGATCTCATGGCGAGCGTGTAAACGAGTCTTGGTGCCGGTCTCGGCGACTTCAAAATAATCTACCTGATTTGTTGGAATGGTGTAACACTGTGTACCCAGTCGATAGTCAAACAATGTTGTGGCCTGATTTTGTTTAAAGACGGTTGCTAAGTCCTTGAACAGGCGAATCTGAATCTCCGCTAAACCAATTTCTTTGTTGATTGAATCTAACGGATTAATTTTTCGTTGAAAAGTTAGTGGTTTCAATTCTTCGTGAGTTGTAATAAAAATGATTTTAGCATGAGCGTCATGCTGTCGAATCGTCGTGGCTAGATCGATTCCGCGGATTTTTGAGTTGGCGAACTCAATATCCAATAAAAAGATGGTATCGGGATAGTGCTGTGGTTTCAGGACACTTTCGACTTCGTTGGGGTTAGTTGTTGCTAATCTTAGCCGTAACGGGTCATTGGGATGTTCAGTCATATACTTTTTGATGATAATCGTATATAAGTTTAGTAATTCTGGATTATCTTCACAGATGATCATGTCGAACAATATCGTCACTTCCTATTAGATAGTTAAGGTGCAGGTGAAACGGTGAGCTGCTGTGGTAAATTGAATCAAGTAGTCATTCAAATCACAAATTTGATGGACAGTTGCTAAGCCAAGCCCAGAATGCTGTTGCTTAGTTGTATAGCCAAACTGACCAATCGCTTCAAGATCAATATGATTTGGTTTAACCGTGTTTTGAATGATGAAGTCATAGTGACCAGAATTGCGTAGGATAGCAAACCGGATTTGTTTTTGAGCTGAGTCAGTGGCACCATCAATCGCATTGTCGAAGAGAATGCCTAAAATCCGCAAGATATCGGCTTGCTGAGTGCCAAAATACCCAACTGGCTCGCTGATTTCTAAATCTACTTTTAAGCCTTTGGCGAGTGCGTTGCTAGTTTTGGCAACTAGCAAGCTACGAACGAGGTCATCGGAAATTTGGGCTAGTGCCTGACTGTGAAGCCGTGTGTGTGTGTTTGCTTGCTCAGACTGTTTCAAAAAATTATTGACGGCAGCTTGCGCAGCAGACACTTTGTTTTCCGTGAGCAGTACTGATAGCGAGAGTAATAGGTTTTTATAGTCATGTTTGAAACGGCGTAAGTTGTCGTAATTAAGCTGTAGATCATGGATATAAAGTGCATCATTTTGGCTTTTTTGTCGTTCCTTTTCAACCTGAAGTTTACTTTGATAGGCGTTGAGATAAAATATGAGCCCAGTGAGTGTTAGCAGTAGCAGTGTGACCATAATTCCAATATTAATTAGCAGAAGATTCAGCTGTTGATCTAGCAGTCGGGATACGATGATAAGTAGGCCGATGCTCACGGACAAAATACCGGTACCAATGAAGATTGAACGGCTTATGATTGGATCATGAAAGTCGAGACTCTTTTTTAAACGATCATAAATTAAAATGCCAATAATTGCGATGACAAAACTTAAAAAGTAAAGTAGGAATGTGTGCAAGATAATAAAATTATAACCGGTGGCAGGGTCGGCTAACTTTGTGATATTAATCATTTTGGTAATCTGATAGCCAACGATACTTGCTGAGAAAGCTAGGATCAGATAACTGAAAAGATACAGTCGTAGTTTGTCCAAGTAGTGTCCCTTGACTGGTTGGATTGCAAACAGAAAAATTAATGGCATAATCAGGTCACTTGCGATATGCCATTTAGTATCAATGAAGCTGATGACCAACGTGCTGATTACGGCAATAAGATAATTTAGACGTAAACGATAAGTTGGGCCAAATGTAAATAGTAAGAGGAAGTACAGCAAGATAATACTGGCGTCGGTAAGCTGACCGAGATAAGTGGGTATACGTATCATTGGCGGTTACCAATCTTTAGTTGTGCTAGGGACTACCAATACTTTTTTTGTTTGGTAGCAAGCGCTTCCAAAAATTGCCTCAGCAACACGCTTTTTTGATTTTAAGGGTTGATTCGTTAATATAAACATAGGTTTTATCCGCTTCCTTTTTATACTATAATGATATCATATTTATAATGTCTTGTTCTTAATTTTATGAATGAAGAAAATAAAACGTGACTAGCATTGTTTGGAGGTGGAAAGATGTTTCTCGGTAATGTCATCTTTGATGAGCGAAAAAAGCAAGGCTTAACGCAAACTGAATTAGCAGCCGGTATTTGCAATCAAAATATCATCAGTCGGTTGGAAAAGCACGACGCGATGCCGACCTTACCAGTCTTACTACAACTCTGTCTTAAGCTGAATTTAACCCTGAATGATGTCTTCAGTGATTTTGCTAGCAATGCTAATGCGGAAGAACATGCTGTTTTGGTTAATTTAGAGCGCGACATTCTGCTCGGTCAAGTTGATAATGCGGCGGCTAAGTTAGCACTAATCACTGAAAAGCAATTAAAAACCAACGACCAAATTAGCTATACATTCTTGAAAGGATTTTTGGCGATCCAATCAGATCCAGATACCGCGTTGTTTATGATGGATAAAGTCCTGATGTTGACTCAAAATGACACTTATGACGTTTATACTGAATTAGCGTACCTTGTTAAAGCTAAAGTATACATGGCAAAGCAAGATTTATATCGAGCCGGGGATTACTACGGATTGATTATGCAAGCATTACAGGCTAACCTGTTGATTTCAAATGCTAAGTCTAGTGAACTATTGTTTATTCTTAAAGACATTGCAGCCTTTTACTTTGCTAGCAAAGATCAAGTTGCTACCATTAAAGTCAGCAATCGTGGGATCAAACTTGCCCAAACTAAGCACGTCACTTATTTTGTTGAATATCTGTATTACTATAAAGTAAGCTGTCTATCGGCAACTGACTCAGACTTTGAAACTCAATGTCAGATGGGAATTGCCATGGCAACTGCGAATGAGAATAATCACATTCGCCAATTAATGAAAAGTTTATTACCATAAAAAAATCGACTAAGTCTTCAACCGAAGCTTAGCCGATTTTTTCTGGTTTAGTGGTAATTGCTGATTTCAATGAGATTGTTGTCAGGATCACGGACATATAATGAAGTTAATTTACCGTGAGCACCGGATCGTTCAACGGGACCGGCGACAATATCAACGAAGTAACTCTTCAAATGGTGTTGGATGCTTTCAATCGGATCTTTCGCGATGAAGCATAAATCTGCACTACCAGGGGTTGGTTTGCCAGCAACAGGGTCATGGGGCTCATCAACGACTTGGAAATTGATTTTTTGTTTGCCAACTAAAACTGCTTGGCGGTCGCCATCAAAAGTGATGATGGGTAAATCGAAAACTTCATGGTAAAAACGTAAGGTACGTGGTAAATCAGTGACGGTCAAAACGATGTGATCAATGTCACGAATATTCACAAGCTCAAATCCCTTCAAATTGATTTCAGAATTAAGTATACCACGTGTCGGGCCGATGTTTGACTGTCGCGTGATTAGCCAGATATGGCGCGTTAGTTAATGGTTAGCTGCGGCATGAATTTTGACAACCACGCCGATTCATAGTAAGGTATTAATTACTAAGAAGGAGGACTATTTGTGATAACGATTCGACCAGCTGATCAGGATGACGCGGGCCAGATAGCACCGCTAATTAATATGATCTTTGATGAAATGCAACTTGAGGAACTAGACGACATTCCAGAACCTGACTTAGAGCAGGCCATTACTGCAGCTTACCGGACACCAGCTTATTTGTCTGAGAAAGCCACGACGGTAGTGGCCGAGGCCGATGGTCAAGTGGTTGGGGTCGCATTTGGCTACCCCGACAAGAATGAAGATGCTGTGGATGACGTGTTAGCGCAAGTCACTGCAGGTAACGATGCGTTTGGTTCAGCGTTTGAAGCTGAAGCAGAGAGTTATGAACATGAATGGTACTTGGACTCAATTGCAGTTGATCCTAATTATCAAGGCCACGGGATTGGTGGGCGCTTATTAGCCGCTTTACCAAAGTATGCCCGTGACGCCGGCCAGAAACGGATCGGTTTAAACGTTGATATGGCGAACCCTGGTGCCAAGAAGCTTTATGATCGTCATGATTATGAAACGGTTGGGATCAAGCCAATTGGTGATCACATGTATTTCCACATGCAGTATGAGTTAGATAAGGATTTAGTCATGGCATAGCGCCGCTAAACCTTAGTTTGCAGGCCTCGTTACTCAACGGGGCCTGTTTTGCAGAGTGAATTAATGAAAGCGTAGGATGAAAATAAATGGCTTTACTAGAAGTAAAAGACCTGTCACAAAGTTTCGCCGATCGTAAGTTGTACGAAGGCGCCAGCTTTACTTTGGAACGGGCCGATCACATGGGTATCGTCGGTCAAAATGGGGCCGGTAAGAGTACCTTAATTAAAATTTTAACGGGTCAAATTTTACCTTTGGAAGGTGAAATCAAATGGCAACGCAACTTGCGGACCGGCTATTTGGACCAATACGCTGATATTCCAGAAGGCATGACACTGTATGCTTTTCTGAAAACGGCTTTCCAACGGCTATATGATATGGATGCCAATATGCAACAATATTACGCCGACTATGCGACCAGCATGGATGACGGGTTATTGGAACGCGCTGGTCGAATTCAAGAAACTTTGGAAGCCAATAACTTTTATGATATCGAAACTGAGATGGAACGAGTCATTACAGGGTTAGGCTTAGATGAAATTGGCCGTGACCATGTGATCAGTCAAATGTCTGGTGGGCAACGGTCAAAAATTATTTTGGCGAAATTGTTGCTTGAAAATCCAGATGTGATTATCTTGGATGAACCGACGAACTATTTGGATACGGCGCATATTTCGTGGTTGGAAGACTACTTGAATGGGTTCCGTGGCGCTGTCATGGTCATTTCACATGATTATGATTTCTTACAAAAGGTGACGAACTGTATTTGTGATGTGGCGTTTGGCAAAATTATCAAGTATCGTGGGGATTTCCAATCCGCGATGCGCCAAAAAGAAGCGCGCAAGCAAGCGCAATTGAAGGCCTTTGAAAAGCAACAAGTTGTCATCGATAAGGCTGAAAAGTTCATTCGGAAAAACAAGGCGGGGTCGAAGTCGACCATGGCCAAGTCGCGTGAAAAGATGCTGTCGCATTTGGATCGGGTCGATCCACCGAGTGAAAATGCGCATGCTAGTTTTGCGTTTCCATATTTAGATACTGGTTCGCAAAATGCCTTAACGGTCGTTAAATTGTCAGTGGGCTATGGGAAACCATTATTGGCACCAGTAACTTTTTCAATGACTAACGGTGAAAAGTTAGCCTTTAAAGGGTTTAACGGGGTCGGTAAATCAACCTTGATCAAATCGATTTTGGGCGTTATTCCGGCATTAGGCGGGAAGTCGAACTTCTCACCTTCAGCTAAGATCAACTATTTCAATCAAGATTTGGAATGGGATCATCCCGACTGGACGCCGTTACAAACGATTCAAAATGATTATCCAACGATGTTGCCGAAGACGATTCGGACGAAGTTGGCCAAGTGTGGGATCAATGCGGCTAATGCGATGAAACCCATGCACTTATTGAGTGGTGGGGAACAGACCAAGGTCAAATTGGCGTTGATCGAACTCATCCCTAGCAACTTCTTGATTATGGATGAACCGACTAACCATTTGGATGATGAGACTAAGGAAGGCTTGAAAAAGGCCTTACAGAGTTTCCAAGGTAATCTGATCTTGGTCAGCCATGAAAGTAGTTTTGTGGATGGCTGGGTCGATAAAGAATTAAACGTTGAAAAATTAAGCCTTAAAGAACGTCAAGGTTAAAGCGATAAGCGTCATCCAGTGATGGGTGGCGTTTTTTCGTGCTATGATTTAAGTCAGAGTTAAAAATGAAAGTGGGAATCGTTATGAACAAAGGACGAGTCGAAGCATTTACGGATGCGGTCATTGCCATCGTAATGACGATCATGGTGTTGGAATTTAAAACGCCGGATCAGCCAACGTTTAAGGCACTGGCGGCCAATGGCAGTTACTTGACGGCTTACTTAATTAGTTTCTTATTTATTGGGGTGGCCTGGTATAACCATCATTATATGTTCACACTCACGAGGCGCGTCACCAAACGGATTTATTGGTTAAATAATTTGTGGCTATTGTCGATGTCATTATTACCAGTTGCAACCGCGTGGGCTGGTCGATTTATTAGTCAAGCACAGCCAGAATTATTTTATTTCCTAATTTTTGTCTTGTGGGCGCTCGCTTATATCGCTTTGTCGCATGCCATTGTGGTGGCAAATCAAGGCGACCACCCAGAAGTTAGTGCCAAAATTCGCCACATGTTAGTTTATCGATTACACACGAGTTGGTGGTTTTGGGTCATTACGGTTGCCATGGCAGGTTTGATTGTCTTTATTTGGCCACCGTTGTCACTGGTATTCACGGTGATAGAATTAATCCTGATGGCTATTTTTACGACCGACGACAGTGATCAACTTGTGTGAGTTTACTCAAAATTTACAAAGGATTTACCCTTTTTCGATTGTGCACAACAGGCTTCTTGGGTCACAATGAAACCAGCTTGAAAATTCATTGGGAGTTTTCGAAAAGGAGAGTTAGGTTAAAATGGTCCACAGCTTTTTTTATAGTGTCATGCTAGTGCTATTTTTAATGGGGATTTTAGTTCAATGGACTTATCGCGCCTATTTTCAATTGTTAGTTATGGTCCACAGTTTGGAAATCCTGTTTATGGGGGTCATCGGCTGGTATACGTTCGGATCGTTAGTTTTACTGCCACTACTGGGGTTGTGGTTGACCGGAACATTGATTATCTTTGTCATGAATCGTTTTGCAGATTAAAAAAGGGACTCAGCAAATTTGCTGGGTCTCTTTCTTTAATCCACAATATGACTAATATCATGGTCATCGGGTAAGTTGAAGCCGCGATTCGGAACGCTGGTCGAAAAAACAATCTGCGTGCTGGTCTTACCAAAAGTTTGCAGTTGATTGACGAAATCATCCAGTTCTTGGGTGGATTCAAAAATAACTTTTAGGATTTGAGAATACTCACCTGTGACACAATCACATTCGAGAATGTTCGGCACCCCTTCGACGAACGGATAGAACCGCTCTTTTTGTGACGGCTCAAGTTGTAACTGAATATAAGCTTTGATGCGGTAATTCAGTTTTTGATAATTTAAATTGGCTTGATAGTCGCGAATAATGCCACTACTTTTTAAGCGGGAAATTCGTGCTGAAATCGCCGGTGATGAAATAAAACATTGATCAGCTAACGCTTTCAGTGAGATTCGGGCGTCCGCTTGTAAGGCGTTCAGAATCTTCAAATCGGTTTTGTCCATAAAAACGCCTCCCTAAGTAATTAGTAGTATCATAGCATACTTTCACAGTTGTTTTTAATCTTATCGTTAAGTTTCCAAAGAAAGGACAGCAACTTTACTGTGGCTTACGAATGGGGGTAAAATACAACTATGAAAGACTAATTGAAAATGGAGGCCATCAGATGCAAACTGCCAGAGTATGTGCCACCGTTACGACGGTCTGGCGTCAACCTAAATTACGATCGATTGATCAACATGCCTTAGACGTGCAAGGGCTTGATGCTTGGATTGGACAGATGACGGATGCAGATTCAGTTGGGTTGGAACAGGCTAACTTATGTGTGACGCAAGCGTTGTTTAATGATCCGATTTTAATTGAGCGCCAAGTCGGTGGCTGGGTGTACGGCTACGTGGTTTCACAAAAAGATGCTCAGCATCCGCAGGGGTATCCTGGTTGGATCTGGGCGGCGCATTTATCCACAGCAACTTTACCCATTCAAACTGGGCCAACGGTCGTGATTCGGCGGCCATTCACGCCACTGTTGAGTGCTGATGGTCACACCTTGTTGCCACTCAGTTTGGGAACCGAATTGACCGTCATTTCAAGTAAGGACCCGTTGACTGATTTAGTTCAGACACCTTTGGGCCTGGCGAAAGTCGCAAAACGTGCCACTCAGTTTGATTTTCCAACCGCCGGACTCACTGCTGGTCAGGTAATGGTTAAATTAGGCGCAAAATTTCTCGACTTGCGGTATTTGTGGGGTGGAATCAGTGCTTATGGCTTTGATTGTTCCGGCTTCATGTATGGCTTACATCGTTGTATCGGCGTCACTCTCGCACGTGATGTGAGTGCACAAGTCGCTAACGGTAACGCGGTGACACTTGCGACTGCCCGACCTGGTGATCTTTGCTTCTTTGCGCATCAGCAGGGGCAGGGGGCGTTGCACCATGTCGCCATGTATGCTGGTGATGGTTGGCTATTACACTCGCCAACGCCTGGCAAGCACATCACGTATTTGCAACTCTCAGCGACGTATTTAAAGGATGAATTGGTGCAAGTCAGACGAAATTGGGTAGAATAAGGTAAATGAGGCGAAAATAGGTTGCGAAAGTTAGGATTTATCAAATGGTTATTTTTAGGATTGGTACTTGTGGTTGGGCTCGGCGGCTGTGGTAAAAAGCAGTCACAGTCAACCGCAGCCAGTAGCCAGCAGGCCAAAAAGGTGCTTTCCCCATATGTCACAAGTGAACGGCCCACTTTTTATGTGCATGGGTTTCAAGGCAGTGCCAAGTCAACGAACACGTTGATTGCGCACGCTGAAAAGACGGCGCATGCGCATAAAGTCATCGTGGCGACGGTCAGTACGAGTGGGACGGTGACATTGGACGGCACGTGGTCAGCTAAGACCCGTAATCCCATTATTCAAGTTGTCTTCAAAAATAATTTGGCCCAGTATGATCAACAAAGTACTTGGTTGGCGGCGGTGATTACGGCTGTTAAAGCGCAACACCCGTTTAAATCATATAATATTGTGGCCCATTCAGCGGGCTGCGTGGCGAGTGTTAATTTATTAATGACTAAGCAAGCCAGTGATTTTCCTAAGATTCATAAATTAGTGACGATTGCCGGGCCGTTTGATGGGGTCGTGGGCGAAGATGATGTTGCCAATCAAAATTCAGTCTTGGCAGACGGTCAGCCCAAGTATTTACATGCGGCTTATGAATTGTTAGTCGCTAAACGGACCAATTTTCCCAAAGGAGTACAGTTGTTGAACATTGTCGGCAATTTAGATGATGGGAGCCATTCTGACAGCCTCGTGACCAATGTTTCGGCGCGGTCGATCAAGTATTTGTTGCGCGGACGGCAGGTCGATTACACTGAAAAAGATTTCCATGGCAAGCAGGCACAACACAGTCGGTTACATGAAAATCCGCAAGTTGCCTTAGCAGTCGACAACTATATATGGCATCGGTAAACGAAAAAACGCTGACTTTTGACGGTCAGCGTTTTTATTATAGGAAGAATAAAATGTAGGCGAGGCGAATCAAATGATACAGCGCATATGCCGCAACGAGATAGACTGCCGAGATGCCCCCATAAACTAATGTTTTATAATTATGCATCTGCAGAACCCCCTTAATTAACTCCCTCAAGTGTAAAGCGTTTTCACAAAAATGACAACGTTAACACCCTCGGTTTGGTCAGAAAGTTTAAGAAAAAGGCAAACCATTAGCTAAAAGCAGCGGAGTATGGTAAAGTTAACTCTTGGTTTGGCACATGTGGATGTTCAAACCAATGACTAACAAAGTATCTCAGATTTGAAGAAAGTAATTTTTAGTATAAAGTACTCTGCCCCAGTATCAATACACAGAATTATTTACTAAATTTCCTGAGCATTAGGGAAGGACGTAATTAAATGCGCGTAACAATTAATAAAGGTCAACAGGTTTATTCCGATATTCCGTTAATGACCGCTCGGCAACGCTATATCAAGGCGGATGTCTGGGAAATCAAAAAAGCGATTATTGAAAAGTCAGCGATTAATGGCTGGACCGTACAAGCTTTACAAATGAATTAAAAAATAACGGTAGGCCACGACGCAACTTGTCGTGGCCTTTTTGTAGGAGGTGGTCGCATGACCAACCAAGTCGTCAATCGGCCTTTGATTAGTATTACCAATGTGATCTGGAGTTTTGACCCGGTGACGCATCAATTATTAGTCTTGTTGCTGCAACGTGCCAATGCCCCGTTTAAAGGGACCTGGGGCTTGCCAACCACTTATTTGCGTGCTGATGAGAGTGCAGAAGCCGCTTCTTTAAGATTAGTGCGTGAAAAATTGGGCTTGAACTTACCGACCTTTCACACGGAGCAGTTGGCGACCTTTACGAATACGCAACGGGGCCCAGGTGACCGGGAACTTGCGCTGACTTATATGATTTATTTGCCAACGATGCCAAAACTGGTGCCAGGCTATGGGGCCCAAGCCGTTGACTGGTTCGCGATTCAACCGGATTCTAAAGGTTATAATTTAATCGGGCATGGGCTAACGTTTACTGGCTTACCACTAACGGTGAGTGCTGAAACTTATTACCATGACCAAACACCCTATGTGACGCCTAATGGTCTAACTGCCGATCATACGTTAATTTTACGAACTGCCCTAATTCGGGTTCGGAATCGGTTAGATTATGCACCCACGATTTTGCTAGTTCTTGGCCGTGAATTTACGCTAAAACAGGCGCGTGAGCTCTATGCCATTCTCTTAAGAAAACCACTCAGCTCGATTGATAATTCTAACTTTCGGAAGACACACGTCCATTTATTTACCGAAATTGGTCTAGCACATCAACACGCTTCTGGCCGGCCAGCGAAAATTTATCGGTTACTAGCGCGTGGTTGACAGTCAAAAAGCCACATGGTAATCTGATGACACCTTAAAGGTACAAAAGACCTAAAACAAACAGCGCTGTTATTTAGGACAATCATGGGGGATTGAAATAATGGAAGTCAAAGGGAACAAGCTGCTGCTGTTAATCGGGACAGCATGGCTTTTTGACGCCTTAGATGTGGCGTTATTATCGTTTATCATGCCGGTCATTAAACAGAGTTGGCATTTATCAGCGAGTCAAATGGGGGCCGTCAGTGCCGTCACGTCTTTAGGAATGATGATTGGGGCTTTGGGTTGTGGCTACTTGGCCGATAAGATTGGCCGCAAGCCGATCTTAATTGCGACCTTGCTATTATTCTCATTTGGAAACTTGTTATTAACCGTTACACCCAATGTCGGTTGGTTTTTGGCGGTTCGCTTTATAACCGGGATTGGCCTCGGGGGTGAATTACCAGTGGCGGCAACGATCATTGCCGATCATTTTACCGGAACGAAACGGGCTCGCATGCTCGTTTTAGTTGATAGTTTTTGGGCCTTTGGCTGGATCTTAGCTTCGGTCTTGTCATTTGTGATCATGCCGAAATTTGGTTGGCGCATCACAGTGTTGATTACGGCCTTGATGGGCTTATACGCCTTATTGATGCGGCGGCACTTACCGGAAAAGACAAAAACTGAAGTCACTAGCAAATTAGGCTTCGGTCCAGCGTTGCGAGAGGTTTGGTCGGCGAAATATCGACGAGCAACGTTCTGCTTGAGTACGTTGTGGTTTATTATCATGTTTGCTTACTATGGGATGTTCTTATGGCTGCCTAGTGTGCTAGTCATGCGTGGATTCTCTGTCGTACACAGTTTTGGGTACACCGTGCTGATGAGTTTAGCTCAATTACCAGGCTATTATTTGGCTGCGTGGTTGATTGGTAAAATGCCACGTAAAGTGGTGTTAACGATTTATTTGTTAGGGACGATGTTGAGTGCGTGGGCTTTCGGGACCGCCACGACGGAAACGATGATTTTAATTAGTGGCGCTTGGTTATCCTTCTTCACTTTAGGCGCTTGGGGGATTATGATTGCCTTTACGCCTGGTCAATTCGAGGTAAGTGTCCGCGGTATGGGGATGGGTTTTGCACAATCTATTGGTCGAATGGGTGCGACGATTGGCCCGTACCTAGTTGGGTCGTTGATTGCGATTGGTTTTAAGATTCCGGCCATTTTCATGGTCTTTGTCGGTGCCTTAATTATTGGGGTCATTGTGTTACTAGTCGGGTTACGTGATGAAGATCGTTAAAAATTAGTTTCGTGGGTCTTGGATATTAATTATCCAAGGCTTTTTATATTGCTTCCTAGTTAATCAATATAAATTTAAATTTTTACGTTTATCTTGGAAATTGCGTTAATTAAGATGAACAGCGAAATAGGTCCCATAAATTCATTTATCAATTGATAAGAATGCCGTCTAACCGGCGTTTTTAGAGGTGTCTTGGGTTGCCAAGGCGTCGGATAACTCTTATGATTAAGCCGATAAAAAGATTGGGGTGAAAAAAGTGGCAAAAGCAGAATTACGAGTCAAGGCTGAGCAAAGTGCCCGTTTGAAGTCACAATTGATGCTAGCAAGTTCTCAGCAAGCAATTCGACAGGATCAAGTCTTATTGCGTTTAGTGCGACGGGCGAGTCATCGATTACAGTTTACGGGGGATAGCGGGGCGGTCGCCCGCCAAATCGGCGTTGATATTGGGTATTATTTGTTTTGCCACGAGTACCAAATGCCTCGCGAAGCCTATGAACTATTGGCGGTGGCACAATTGGTCGCGACTGATCAGACGGTGAACGGACAGTTGATCAGCTTGCCAGATTGTTATCGAAAAGGGTGACAATTTTTAACCGGCAAGACTATGATTTATCCTATAATTGCATTAAAATGAAATTAGTAAATTGTTGGAGGAGGTGTCATATGGGTAAAAATACACAATTAAGAAAACTCGTTTTTGCGGGATTATTTGCAGCTATTATTTTTATTGGGATTAGTATCTTACGAATTCCGTTACCGGCCATCGTTGGTCGCCCATTTATTCATTTTGGAAATATTCTGACGGTAATTGCCGTCATGCAGTTAGGTTTCGGCTATGGGGCGACGGCTGGCGCGATTGGATTGGGATTATTTGATATTCTCAATGGTTATGCAGCGACCGCCTGGTTGACTGTGCTGGAAGCTATTATTTTGGCGGCAACGGTTAGTTTATTTTTCCGGTTGGTAGGTTATGATGAACACCATTTAGCCAAACTATATTTAGTTTCACTGGCGGCTGGGCTGATCAAAATTGTGACTTCGTGGGGTAACGGGGTAATCGTTGCCTTGATGGCTGGAACATCATTGAAAGTGGCCATGATTGGTGCCTTTTCAAGTCTACTGGCAGCGACGATCAATTCGATTGCCTGCTTCATTTTAGTGCCATTGATTTATAAATTGCTGGCACAACTGGGCTTTAGTCGTACTCGGTTTAATAACTAGTGATCTCGTCAGCTCCCATCGCGGTCAGAAAGTGGTTCTGACGGTAATGGGGGCTTTTTCGTAGCGACAAAGCTGGCAACATTTGGCTGATCAAGGTCGCTAGTGACGATTGAAATGGTTGCTTGGGGTTGCAACGAATTGGTTGTTTTGTGAAAATGAGGTGGTCATAACTGACGGTCAAATTGGGATTGAATTTGTTGAGTTTGTGCCAATTGAGGACGATTGACACAACTTTTAGGGACTAGCTATTGATTTTCGACTTTCAGAAACCTATAACAGTATTAAGGAATCTTTTTCATTTAGCGATAGCTAATTTGGAAAATGACCGGTTTTGCCAATGGGGGATTAGAATTGAAATACAAGAAAACAGTTATTATCTTAGTTGGCATTGTTTTGGTGGCGGGCCTTTTTCTGGTACATACAGCCAGTCAAGCACGTGCGCATCAGACGGCGATTGCAACTGAGAAGGCCGAAAAAGCTAAGAAGGCTGAAAAAGCCAAGCAAGCTGCGAAACGAAGTGTGATGAGAAAGCCGATTAATTGGCGTAAATCGTCAGAAACGGTGGCTTATCCAGTGGTAAGTCACTATCCAGACTTGTGGATTCACGTGTCGATTGAAAAGCAGCGGATGTATTTAATGACCAAACACCGGGTTTTATATACGATGTATGCTTCAACCGGTGTCCAAACCGCTGATCGAAAGACACCGCGCGGGACTTATCATGTGCAGCGAGAACGCGGTAAGTATTTTTACAGCGCAAGTGTCAGTGAGGGCGCTTATTACTGGGTTTCATGGTTGAATCATGGTGAGTACTTATTTCATTCAACGCCAGTCGATGCACAAGGTCACTATATTAAGTCTGATGCTGCGTCTCTTGGTAAGAAGCCGTCATCACATGGTTGTGTGCATCTGAGTGTGGCTGATTCCAAGTGGGTCTATGAAAATATTCGGTATGGGACTAAAGTTGTCATTGATTAGTTGCACGTAAAATTGAATTAACGCACAGATAAAGCCGCCAACTTGCTCGGATTAGTTGGTGGCTTTATTATGTAGTGATTTTCGGGCATAACCAGATTTAGGCAAAATAAAAAGGCCACCCGTTAAGGCGACCTTGATGTAACAAGTGTTCTGGAGCTTATTACACCCGATTGAGACTTAATTATGGAGATGGCGAGCCTCTATAACCATGCCTTATAATACCTGTCGTATCAACGATTGATAGGCGGTGTATGTTAGAATGTTTCCTGAAATGTTTCCTTTAAGCTTTCTTCATGTAATTTTGCAGTTTCTCAATGCTCATTTTTGCGTCTGATAAGTTTAGACCAGAGTATACGCGTAACGTCATATCTGGTGACGCGTGCCCAGCTAAATGTTGGACGGCCGACACATCATTTCCTGCTCGCAGCATATTAGTAATAAACGAGTGCCGCAAGCCATGCAATGTGATCCTGGGCTGCAAGTCGTTGGCTTCACGGATTGCTTTAAACCACGTGTTAGGTCGGTTAATGTCAATGTGACGGCTCCAATCATTGGGGGCCGGGAAAAGCCAACGATTATCATAGCCTTTGCCAACACTTTCACCAATAATATGAATCCATTTCTTCAACTGCTGCACTAAATCGGGCATTAACGGTACTTGACGGGTACCAGCTCCGGTCTTGGTGCCTTTTTCGTACATTCCTTTTAGTCCGGAAGCGAGCGCGTGGTTGACTGACACGACGTTGTTGTCTAAGTCAATGTCTCCAACACGTAATGCGCAAAGCTCTTCACGTCGCATACCAGTATAAGTTGCAAACAAGAGTACCGTGTACTGTTCGGGGCTAGCCACAGCGTCAATACAAGCAAAGAACTTGCCAATTTGGTCTGCGTCCCAGTAGACTGGCACGCCCTTCTTTTGCTGGGCAGGCAATTTGACTGGGCGGCATGGATTCTTGGCGATTAGCGCCATATCCACCGCGTCTGTTAGAATCTTGTTCAGATAAATGAAACGGTCGCGGTATGCCTTAGCCGTGTCTTTGCTCCATTCCAGCACGTACTTCTGGATCTGGCTGGGCGTGATATCCGTTAGTTTCATATTGCCAAACGTTGGCAGCAACCAGTTTTTAAACACGCCGCGCGTCTTGTACGCGGTGCTACTCTCAACGGTGGTAACGTAGATGGGCCACCACTGATCATAGTAGTCTTGGAATGTGCTGACTACAGCGGCTTCTTCCTTTATTTCCTCTTTATCCTTGTAAGTGCCCTCAGCCACGGCCAGCTTTAAATGTGCTTCGAGCACTCGTGCTTCGTTGCGGTTGTCTTTATGACGGACGATTATCTTGCGGTGGCCGTCGATCATGCCACGGTTAACTTCAACCCGATAAGACGTTTTGCCTGATTTCAATGTAACCTTTTTAACAGTCATAAATAATCTCCTATTTCTATCATGCCAAGCGGGCAACGATTCCAATAGGATTTTTTGGTGACTTATTTTAAGTTATTGATTTGTTTTTCTGCGTCCACAATTATAGAAGCAATTTTTTCAAGCTTGTACTCGTCGGCACGACTTCCGGCTTGATATATACTCTTGCCTAAGCTTTCGTAGTTGTCCGACAATGCACGTTGTAGCGATGTGTATCTTGCCGCTTTTTCTGACAGTTGAGTCCACCAGTTGTCACTTATTGGGTCGTTAGTTTTTCCAAGAATATAGTCGACATCAACATGCCCTAAATCGGCGATACGGCGTATTCGTTCAGCGTTAGGCGCGTTTTTTGCATTTTCCCAATTACTAACGGTACCTCCACGTGCCCGATCATCTATTCTGGCGGCGAAATCACTCATACTTAATCCCAGCTTCAAACGAACTTCTTTTATACGTTCAGCAGTGATGCTTAAATCTTTAGTGATAGTGTTCACGCTCCTTTCAATGATGAGTATATCGCAAACGTTAAATAAAATAAAGAAAATTGACAGAAAATAGGCCGAAATGCTTCACAATCGGAAGAAATGGTGATAAACTAGCATCAAGTTAAAGAAATAACGTGTTTTTCGCCAAGAAGCACGCTAAGAAAATTAAGGAGATGGCTAAGATGACCACAACATTAGAGCAACAAGTAGAGGCGATCAACCGGCAACTTAATGCGCTTGATCGCCGATTAAAGGTAACACCTGAGTACTACAAACTTAGCGAGGTCGCTGTTGTGACAAGTGTTACATCACGCACGGTTTATACGTGGGTTACTAAAGGTGAACTACCCGAATACGTCATCGACGGTGTTAAGCGCGTCAAGCGCAGCGAACTCGATGACTTTATGGATCGTCACCGGGTAGTGATCTAAAAACAGACAACAAATCATCATGCCAAGCGGGCAATGATCCCAATAGAAAGAAGATTAAACAATGAACAAACCAACGAATGAACAAATGATCAGTGCCGTAACGACTTGGGCGGAGCTACGCCCGTTAGGTGAGCGACTTCTGACCGAACATCAATTAGCACAACTTAAGCACGGCAAGGTGTGCGACTATCAAGCGGCCTTGCTACAACGGGCCGAGCACAATCAACGTGTCGACCGGTCATTGCATCGTTACTTGCTGTTTTCGGCCGGGATCACCGCCAATCAGGCACAGAACGTGCTAGGTATTAACAAGTACCTTCGAACGAAGCTGATTAAGGCCGGTGTACTGGTTCCAACATCAAGCCGGGGTGGTCGGCACGGTAACGTTGAACTTATCACATGGCAGCACGTCGTAGATTGTGCTGAATCGTCCGAGTTCATAGTCATTAAGGCTAACTACGACGAGCGCCATAATCGTAACGTTGAACGTGCTGAACAGGTTAAGCGCGATGAGTTGACTGCCATTGAGCATAAGGTGGCCGCACAACAGGTCACAGTTAAGCTTGTTGCCCCTGGCAGCTTGTATCGCCGGGCATTAGACCATTATCTTGCTTGGCGCAATGATCTGAATCGCGACGGCCGACAGGTACTTGACTTCGCACCGACGGCCGACCGTGATCGGTGGGTTGATAACTACATTCGCCATCGGTTGACGAACTATGATCGACTTGTTAAGACCGTTCAACACAAAGATGACAGCCTGGTAGACGCGATCAGAGTGCGCGTGACCGCCGCAATCCGGAAAGTTTACCCGTTCTACCAGCGCGGGACGTACGTCAACAAGTATGTTGAACAGCTTGCGCTCTGATCGCGAGTCAGATATTTAGATGTGGAGAAAAAACGGCACGTAATAACTAGCGTTTAAAGTCCTAATTTTTTCAAAAAAGTTTTTAACTCACTGTTTGCACAGTGTCTTGCACTGGGTTAACAACTAAAGACTACAAACACTGCTATCACAACCTTTTCGGCGCGCGTTTGGCGCCGATTGCTGCTCCGTCTTTAGCACCGCGATTTTCATCGCGTGGTATGGGTTGCGACATACAGCCGCAAGGGATTAGGCGACGCTAGTAACACGTACCCACAAGGGTGCTTCACCCGTTGGCATGAGTTCCGAGCTACTGCCACAAGGGTTTGAACTCGTACCGAATAAATATTAACAATCCAAAAGTTAAAGGAGGTGTTCGACGATGCCATCGAACAAGAATCACAAAAACAAACAGAAATCGCCCGCTGAGGTGGCCGCCGAACATCGTGCCTATGTGGGGAAGACACTGCCCAACTATCGTCACTCACGGCGCCCGCTGTTCAAGTCCATTATTGAAGCACTCGATGCTTGTGGAACAATTCCGACGAATAATGATGGTAATAGTTATCTCGATCTGGCGTACAGCGCCGTTAAATTGATGGACGATCTCGGCGAGTCTAGCCGTCAATGGGCGGTCAGTCTTCATCACATGTATACGGTTTGCAACCCAAAGATTGAAGATCAGACTAATGTAGCATATTCGCCAGTTTATCAGCGTTATGCGTGCGAGTTGCCGACGGACGTATCTGGTGAACTTGACTATATGGACACGAGTAAAGATAAGTTAGTACGACATGGCGATAAGCTTGTTGGAGATAGTCGCTTTCGCGATGCGAGCAGTGCCGTGTTTGGTCACAGCTGGGATCATGACGGTTATGTAACCAAACATAACGACCATGGAACCCCACAGCGTGATGGCTGGTTTGGTTGGCTCTGCTCACTAATTGATGACATGCAAGCCAAAGCCATGGCTAGTCACCACCGTGGTCGCCGGTTTAGCGCATTTCTGATTGCCCATACCCGTGATGAACGCGACGTTAAACGTGACGCAATAGTCACAACTAAACCTTGGCATGCCCATGGTGTAATTAGATTTAGTAATCGCATATCGCGGTATCAAATGATGGAACGCATGGGCGTTAACTTTGAGGATTATACGGACACATTTAATTGGATCGCGAAGACCGCTGATCAGAAGTCAGCACGAACTGCTACCTTTATTGATAGCCTTAACGGCTTGATCAAAAACTATGAAGTTCCGAACGATTATACGGCGAAACTCCAGTACCTCGTTCATGAGTCGTTTGGCGCGATTAAAGACGACAAGGTTCCGTATAGCACCAACGAGGTTATCTCGTGGTTGCCAGACAATCCGGGTGAGACATACAGCGCAATTGCGGGCGTTTATGACAACCAAGCAGCTGCTACTGGTATCAACGCTGATGTGCTCCGCAATCTGCACAGCCCCTATAACACTGCCCATCATATTGGCGACCTAGTTGGCGTTAAGACCGATAATAAACCGTTTACCTATGCGATGGTACGCGATGTACGATCACTTGTAACTCACGCTCGTGCCAGTAATAAGCTGTCACGCCGTACCCTTGAAGCGTTGCCTGATGCGATCATGAGTCTGATTCGGACTGGTGCCATTACTGTCAATGATTGGCCGTCGCTGGTACATGCAGCGTTAGACGACGCTGACGCCGATAAGCTGCTTGGTGATAAGCGTATGACAGAACGTCTAAACGCATTGATAAACGGGGAAATTGAAGCAACAATCCATGATCCGAATTATAGTCGCAATATGACAACAATCATGATCACTGCATCGGTCGGAGGGATCGGTAAGACATATCTCGGCAACCTGCTTGCGCAGTATTACGACCATGGCCGCACGTCCTATGGTGCCAGTACTCATGACTCGGACAAGACTGTTGATCTATGGCAGGACTACCACAATGAGCTGAGCGCCGTAATTGATGAGCTGGAACCAAATAGTGTAGCGTGGCAAACGCTAAAGGACACACTTGACCCCCAGAAGGTGCCGCATGTCCCATCACGATATACCAACAAAACACCTTGGGGACTGCATCATATGTTCATCACGAATGTGTTTGGTGACGGTGTCGCGGAGTATGTTCGACGAGTGCTGCGCTACGCTCCTGGGGTTGCACATCTTGGATATTTAAAAGAAGAAGAATCAGAACATGGGAAAAAATCAGAGTGGCACTTAATCGAGAACGACACAGGCGCGGCACGGTCATATTTGGCACAACTGTCTCAATTATTACGCCGTTTGCCAGTTTGGATTGAGCTGACACCAACCGGTGACGGTAAAGGTACCAATATTAAGGTGTCCGTGCTGGCATATCAGCCGAGTGGGCGCAAACTTAATCGCTACGATTACGCCCGCACAGATGATAGCACGTTTCGGATCGATACGATATTGACGGACAAAACACCTGCCAAAGTTGCTAAACGCATTGCAAAAGAAACAGCCACGGTTATTGCTGAATTACAATCCAAAGCCAATAAAGTGTTTGCCCAAGATCCCATGGCATGGTTGCCGGATTGTGATGGCTGGATTGCCGATAATTGTGATTTTTCGGTGAAAATTAACCGTGTGTCTGGTGAGCCTCTGTTGACGAATGAACCAATCCATAATACTTCGACAAGCATCTCCACACCTGTTATGACTGCATGCACGTCCCTAGTTGACTGCTTCAATGGCGATTATGATGACCGTCAATTCTTAGCAGATGGTTTATTGAGGTTTGCTCGTCTCCATCGAAAAAACAAACTTTTTTGGAGCAGCGATAAGACTCTTACAGCACTCCGCGACGCGTTACATGACGCTAAAACTGATGCCGAGACACCCGGCATTGCCGAAAAGTTTTTAGATTCACCGGCAATTATTTATAAATATGTTGACACTTGGCTTTTCCGGCTAGGACCACGAGCTACTGACGCAGAGCGACTTACTCTGATTGCGATAAAAAATGGATTGAAGATACCTAAGCCTGAGCGGGTCGTTGAAACGGTTGCGCATGTTAATCCAGTTCTGCAAACCGAATCGGATCAAAAGGAAATAACCAATTTGTTTGACGATCAGGTCAACAAATAATGGCCTGTTTTTCCGTCCTCAGCAGCCAAAAACAACCACACATCGTGGTTGTTTTAACGGTGCTGGTGATGGGGGCTTTGCAACAACGTTATTAACGGAAACCCGTTAATAACGTTGCGTCGTAACGTTGAGTTACGACAAGGATTTAGCAACGTTTCCCAGCCTAAAGGCGAGGGAAGAACGTTGCGAGGAAGGTTAAGGAGGGGGCGCAGCCCTCTCCTTGCAAGGGCCCTGATGCGGAGCATCAGGAAGCACTTGCAACTGTTAACCATCGCTCCACAACCAAAGTTGCGGAAAGTGAGAATTGAGACGCGTAAGAGCGTCCCAATTAAACGTTAGCGATGACTAACAGCCGACGAGTATTAACGAGGAGGATCGCATAATAATGATGAAAACCAATAAGCGTAAGTCTTATCGGATCGAAGAACAATTAGGCGATGCCGTGGCGGTGCAGATGGTACGGGAAACGTACAATTTAAACAGCGATGCGGCAGTGTTTCGGCAGGCTTTGCGCGACGAGGTATTGTTGCTAACACTAGCAACAAACCCCGAAAAAATGACTGCAACCGCAGCCATTTCCCGTGCTAAATCCGGCGGGGTATCGGCAGTTGATCGGGTGCTGTTGGCTGCCAATGGCAACGCGCCCGACACGCTCCAGCGCACTAATGATCTGATGGCAGATTGCGATGATTCATTGATCGCAATGCTATCCGATCTGCATGGAATGGCGACCAATCTTAATCAGATTAGCCACCACATTAACGCGCTGCATGACGACTTGGACGAAGATACCCTCGTTGCGGCTTTGGCACTTGTCGAAGGTCTCCGTGACAGGTTTGTTGTGCCAATTAAAGGTGATATTACTCACGTTAAGGAGGTACTTAACGATGGCAACCCTACAATCTAATCGTATTAAGACCAGTTATGGCCGACTGACTTACCTATATGACACTCCCGCACATGACGGCAGTGATCAACGGGTACTTGCAACGACTGGGCAAAACGTCCGGCTGCTACACGATCCGGGTGGCGCAATTAGTGACACTCAGTCTGCCGCCTATCTGCAACGCCAATATGCCCGTGTTCAAGGTCGCGCCAAAAATAATCACAAAACATATCAAGCAGAGAGCGTCATTATTAGTTTTTCTGACACCGAGTTCCCACCAAGCGGCGATCTGCGGCAACAAGCACAACAAGCCATCAAGTTGACTAGTGACTACGCACGGGATCACTTTCCACCTAACACCCAGTGGGTTGCGGCAGCTCAACGTGATGGAGAAGGGCACAAGTTGCATGTTCATTTATTAGTTAACACGGTTCAAACCGATGGCAAGGTAGTACGCACGTGCAGGTTCCACATACCGACGCAGCGCCATGACCTTAACAATGTTCTTAAAGTTGAGATGCCCCAGATGGGTTTAACTTGGGACGATCCCCAATCAAAGCAACACAAAACCCGTGCCAACGTGCCAACTGATAATGTTACGTGGCAAGATGCTGTGAAGAACGCAATCAGTGACACGTTGAATGATCATACTGTTGTTGATATGGCAACATTTGAGTCAGCTCTCGCTGATCGTGGTGTTACGATCACCCAACGACGCGGCGGCTGGACTTACCATGATGCCGACGGCCACAAGTCACGCGATTTCTATCAGCGCATTAATAAGCAAACGGGTGAAATCAAGTCTACCCGTGGTCTTGGCCGGGCTTATATGGCTGATAATATTGCTGAATTAATCAAGACCCGATTGAACGAAGATAATAACAATATAACTGGTAAGGCGGTCAATGTTGATCACACCGGGCCTAATCAATTAAAGAAAGAAGCAGATCAACATGACACCATTACCAATGCAATCCGATCTGACCGAATCGACGCGGCAGTTAAACTCCGAGCCTCAATCGAAGCAACCAAGCTTCGCCGATCGCGCCAAGTCCAACAAACAATCAACGAACGAGAAACTGACGATGATCAACGACAAGCTCAACGCCGTTACAACGAGCAGCGAGCAAGCCGCGCAGTTCCACATCGTAACCGGCCAACTAGACGACCTAACCGAGAAGCAGGCGGCCCAGGACTCTGATGTCCTGCTGGCGATTAAGTCGGCATCTGAAACCGGTACGGCTAAAGGCTTTGCAGCTGGTCAAGCCGACGTCCGGCAAGAACTAGACGCATTGCAAGTCAAAACGAACAACTTGCACAGTGTATACACCCCAATGCAGCGTCAGTTACAAGCACAATCGGTCGACTTGTCCACGTTATCCAAGGATCTGAACAACAATACCCAAGCCCAGAAACAAGCAATTCAAGCTCAAAACCGTTTAACAGCAGCATTACAACAGGGCTTAGATATCCATGCCGAAGATCTGGCCCCCGATATTGTCCGTGCGATTCAGCATGAGACTGGCATGTCGCTAACCGAGAATATTCAACGAGCAGTTGGTCGGCAACTGTCAGAACTAGCTAGTACCGTAAACGCCGCTACGACGCAATTCAAATTGTCAAAACAAGCTGCACAAGCGTCACAAGCAGAAACACGTGCCACGGCCGACCTGATCCGACGTAACTTGTTAGCGTCACTGGCTGGCTTTGGAGGATCGTTGCTTGTTGCGATCGCACTGCCCGGCTGGTGGGGGCTATTCTCGTTATTGCCACTTGCCATTACTGCTGGTTATTTATTAATTGCTAAGGAGGGCTAAAATTATGAAGAAAGATTTATTAAGTATGGGTGACGCCGCCGACATGATGCAGAATGACGCGACATTACGTGATTGGGACTATAACAAGTCGGAAACGGCTAAAACGTATATTAAGGAACATATGCCGAAACTCCAAGCCGAAGCCAAGCACGGCCGCTATGTGATGCAGCAGCACAGCAACGCCATTAGTGATCTGTTGAACGGTGATGGTACAACTAACGTTGGTATCTTAGACGACTCCGGCCGCGGCGGTGTGCCGACTTGGATCGATGTCAACGCAGCTAACTGGACCGATTCCAACAAACGTGATTTAATGGAACGTTGTGCGATGGCCGAACAATCAGTACACCCGGGTGAAAAGATCACCGGTGAATCAGTACGACAACGTGCCCATGACGTCATCGCAAACGTGCTATTACGCGATCGAGCGAAACAGTATGCCGACGTTATGGACAATGCGGTAATGGTGCCGGATCTTAACCCTGAAACAGCACAAGGCTTAACAGCATTGTCTGAAAGCTTTAATACTACTGAACCTAAAGGCGGCTTAGAGATTGCTGGTGATGTTGCCGGTACTGGTTGGGAGCTGATGAAGTCCGTTGCACGAGCTGTTACCCGTGCAATTGCACAATATCGAAATCGGCAACTGATCCGCCGTGAAGTGACTGCCACAGCGGTCGCTGATCGAGCAATCCAACAAACACCTCGTGTTAAAGATCGTGCTGCTACTCTAACTGGCATGACTGTCGCTCAACTAACCGAAGGCTTGAAACGGTCTGCATTTAGTTCGTCTGCCCATACGTCTGATAGTCCCGATAGTGATCTTGACCGCTAGTCATAAAAGCCTGCAATATCAGCGTTCAAGAGCTGAAAACAGGTGTATAATTAAACAAGTAAATTAATCGGGAGGTACGAACACTTGAAAGCTGAAACGGTGGGGAAAATATTAGGTTGGGTCGTCGTCATTGGTGTCGTGATCTGGGCGATCCCGTATATTATTGCGTTTGGTGAATGGCTGCTTTGGATTGTTGGTTTCCTATTCCTTTGGAAAATCTTTTTTGGTGGCAATGCTGGCGCCAAAACTACTACACGCAAACGTAGTCACTTCACATCAACGGCGCGGGACAATATCCCAGAAGCTCACAATCAAGTGCCCCATGCTAGCGATCAAGTGTCGTCTGCTCGTGACCAAGTATCGCACCCGTTCCGTACTGATCGTGATCGGCGTCGTGGGCTTTAAAACTTTACAACAACATACCTCTGGCTACCAAGCCGGGGGCTTTTTATTGCTGTCCGTCAAGACTTGCGTAGCAACCGCATAGCGGCTTGGCCTTTACGGACTTAACGTAACAAATGCTTGAAATCAGCAAAGGGTTAGGGTCTGTCAACCCTTTGCCCGCGGCTATCGCGCACCGCGATTTATAAGGATTGGGGAGAAGCTCCCCAAACGGGTGTGGGTAGTCAACCCACGGTGTGAGGTCTTGTGCTTGTGATGCCCTTAGCTACGAGGAGCATCACGAGTGAAGAAGCTAGTGAGTGTAATCGGAGGTAATAAAATGGAATATTCTGAAATGAACGAACAACAAAAAGCATTAACCATCGCTGCCAAGTGGTTTACCGTGCTAGTAACACCGTACCTTAAAGATCTTGGCTTGGAAACCGATGTGAGTAACACCGATGATGACACACTAGCTATCATTTATTGCGCCGAGATCGGTGCGTTGGATAAACATAAGTTAAATGACATTTCCTTGACGTTTGCACGGGGGGCATTGCATTGTTATGTGGATCAATATATGCGGCTTCGTGAGGGTATATTAGATCACTAATAAAAAAAGAACCCCGGCCGAAGTCGGGGTTTATTTGTGCTAACCGATTATTAGATTGACGTATTGAGTAGCTACTGTAATGGCAACTATCACGCTACCATCTGACATGCTTTCATAACTATTCCAAACACGACTGTTACATGGTGTGTCATGCAGATAAAGCTTTATCCCAGCGATGTTGTAAGGTTCCAATTCATCTTTTTTAAATCTGATTTGCTTTGTTTGTTGCAATGATCTTAGTTGCTTAGGTGTTATTATGATTCCGGCTTGTGATTCTAGATCGTCGGTAACTTCTTCAACAATTTTTTTGAAATAGTTTTCATTCATTATTGTGCCTCCATGCCAAATTTTCTAGCATTGCCCGCTTGGCATGATAATATTTGCTTTAAATTAAAAATGTTTCCTAAATGTTTCCTTTAGTGTTCAAAACACTTCTTATCAATTCTTAAAATAAAAAAAGGAATGCCGTCATACCGGCATTCCTTCGCACCTGTTCTGGTAGGTGACTAACTGTTATGGAGATGGCGAGAGTCGAACTCGCGTCCAAGCATATTGCCCTTCGAATATCTACGATCATAGGCATACTATTTGAAATTCGCCGTTACAAACGCCGCATGTCAGGGCACCCAGTAACAGCTAACCCGATTAGTCTCTTCTCGTTGCTTCAGGTGTGAGCATTGAGCGTAAGTCCACTGAATTTAGGACCCAGATCTGAGACATGGACGATCTCAGGAGGATCTACGGTTAGCGCTGTTTAGGCAGCTAAAGCGTAAGAATTGTTATTATTTTTTGCAGTTATAAATAAACTGAGTGGTTTTACGTGGCACAACCACGAATCGCAATCCGAACTCAAACTATACCTGTCGAATCCAGAACATCCCCAAATTCGATACAACCATAGTTTAGCATAGTGATGGTCGGCTGCCAACTATTCTGTTTGTCGATGTAAGTGGGCCATCATTTTGCGGACATTCAGTGACAGTGCCATCACGGCGAGAATAATCAAGAGGCCACCAACCAAGTCGAAACCGGTCAATTGGACATTTAAAAAAGTGACTGAAAAAATGGTGGCTGCCAACGGTTCGAACGCATCTAGCAAACTGGCAGTTGTTGGCAGAATATCACTCAAACTGCGTGCAAACATGAAGAAGGGCGCAACTGTCCCTAGCAACACGATCACGACAATCAAACCGATTTCCATTAGGGTTAATTTTAAACTAACGGTCCAAAGTGGTTTCAAGACTAATAAGCTGAGGCCGGCAATCAACAGTCCCCAACCCGTGATGGTCAAAGCCCCATACTTCGGTAACAAGGGGCGTGGAATCAGTGTATTCGTTGCGACACCGATGGCTGAAAGTCCACCCCAGAACAGAACAACTGGCGAAATTGCCAGACTCGTCAAATGGCCGTGCGTCACGATTAAGAGGGTGCCAATAAATGCCATCACCATGCCAATGGCTTCCGCGCGCCGCGGTTTGACGTGCTTGAATAGAAGATAATAAATGCTAATGATAAATGGTCCTAAAAATTGAATAATAGTGGCGATCGGTGCGTTACCGACTTTGACCGCTTCAAAGTAGCAGAGCTGTACTGGAATCAAGCCTAATAAGCCATAGCAGATCACTTGAAGCGTATCGTGGTGTTGCTGCCAAATCGTGACTGGCTTGGTGCCAGCCAGCTGTGCCCAGACAAGCATGATAATGCCAGCACTGATCATCCGAACCTGGGTTAACCAGAGTGGCGTAATATGTGGATTGTTGATGAATAGCGTACTGGCGGCGACCCCAGAGATGCCCCACAAAATGCAGGCGACACTTGCCAGCAAGACACCACGCAAATGATGTTGACGGGTCATCGGACGACACCCTTTCCGTTAGCTTTAAGTTTTAATGTCATCTTAGTGCACCCCTATTCTGAAAATTAACCAGCGTTTTTCATTATAACAAAGCACGGTTGTTATCGGCGCGTTGTCGGCGATTCTTCACGTAATTATCATGAAGTTATTATTTTCAAATGGCGTTAGTTTTCAGTATCCAGAAGTCATGACGGCGGTATGTTCGGTTGGCTTAGACATGATTGGCGTGCCCGGTGACACAACGGCTTTTATTGAACGTGGTGGTCATATTCCAGTGCCGATTCATTCCTTTAAAAATTAAGCAAACAGCGTCTGGAAGCTCATTGCCAGACGCTGCTTTTAGTTAATCGATGCGTAATTCGAGAAATTGGTTTGCGAAGTACAAGGCTTGCTCAGCGTTAACGTGACAGCCACGGATGTCGAATGGTTGGACGCGCAAAGCTTTAAATTGACAACGTCGCAAGTCGAGTTTGGTTAACGAGGTATTGGTAAAGTCGGCGTTGTTCAAGTCGCAGTCCGTTAACCGAGTTTGTTTCAGACTAGTTTCCATACAATTGATTTCAGTCAATTTTGTTTCGGTATAGGTGACCGAGGTTAGTTTCATTTCATTGAGATTGGCAAGGTTTAAATTACAACCGTCAAAGCTGACTTCTTTGAAGAAGCTCTGGTCAAAAGTGGTGCCGACAAGCTTACAGTTGATTAACTGCACCCGATACCAGCTTGATTTTTCAAATTGACAGTTGGAGAGGTCGCAGTCTTTAAAAATGACGTCGGTTAGTTCTGCCCGAAAAAAGTTGTTGTTCGTAAAAGTCGTTTTACTAAATTGGCACTGTTCAATAATCGGATGCTCACGGTCTTGACCAGTAATGACTTGGGCGTCAATTTCAGCGTTGTTTAAGAGGTGGTCCTCATCGTCATAAATGGTCATGAAATCGGTTGGCACTAGACTCGTTGCGTTGATTTTGGGTGCTAGCATTGGTGGCTCACTCCTTTTTTACTACTATAATAATATAGCAGTAATCGGACTCATGTTTAAGCGGCAATTATTGTTGAGCTTGTAGCACCACATTTCTTTCACAATTGAGCCATGTTTTGTTACAAATTTGTTGATATACTGGGACTGATAATTAACCCAAAGTGGGGTATGATTAAATCTAGGACCGGTGTTTGGTTAGTGGCCGAACCCGGTAGAAAGCTATCGTGACATGTAAACCGATAAACTTGGAGGACGATGTAGATGAAATTATTAATGATTGAAGACAATAAATCTGTCTCAGAAATGATGGCGATGTTTTTTAAAAAAGAACAATGGGACGCGCACTTTGCCTATGATGGCAATGAGGCAGTCGACATGTTTAAAGCAGATGCTGATAGCTGGGACATGATCACGCTTGATTTGAATTTACCCGGTAAAGACGGTATGGCGGTTAGTGCAGAAATTCGCAAAGTCTCACCAACTGTACCAATTATTATGTTGACGGCTCGTGATTCTGAAAGTGACCAAGTCTTAGGGCTCGAAATGGGCGCGGATGATTACGTCACCAAACCATTTTCGCCAATTACGTTGATTGCACGTATTAAAGCGTTACATCGGCGTGCTGATCTGGGTAAAGCCACGCTAACTGAAACTGCTGATGATGCCGTCAGCGATTTCGATGTCCAGACTGATCACTTCAAGCTCAATACGAAGACGCGGGAAGCTTATTTGGCTGGCAAACAGATTGCTGATTTGACGCCAAAGGAATTTGATTTGTTGAAGACGCTCGCTCAGAAGCCACGCCAAGTCTTTTCCCGTGAACAACTCTTGCAGTTGGTTTGGGATTACGAATATTATGGTGATGAACGAACTGTGGATGCGCATATCAAAAAGTTGCGTCAAAAAATTGAAAAGGCGGGTCCTCAAATTATTCAAACGGTCTGGGGGGTTGGCTACAAGTTCGATGATAGTGGCCTTGATGCGCAATGAAACTGATCTATCAACAAATGCTGGCATTTTTTGCCGTGATCATTACGGTAATCGTGGTCTTGGGTTTTGCGTTTATTCGCACGACCAAAACGATGATTTATCAAAATTCTTGGCAACAACTGCAACAGTACGCGACGAGTATTGAAAAAGAAGCCATTCGTTACAATACGCGGACGAAAAAAGTCGTTGGATTTAACCAACAATTCCTGAATGATGGTACGGCTATTTTACGTGATCAAAACATTCATTTTTCGGTCTATGATGCTACTAAAAAGGTCGTTTATCCGACGACGATGGGGTTAAATAGCATGCCGAGTGGGTCGTTTTACGCGCCTAGTATTTCAGGTGCTGATTGGCGCAAACTTAAGCAAAACAAGACGATTACGAAGTCGCCACATGTTTCGTTTAAGTCGCGCAATCATGACCGGCCAGTGAATACGCCGGCATTACGGACAATCGACGTGCTAGTCCCACTATTTTATAAGAATGGGACGACGAAAAAGTTTGTCGGTGCGATTTCAATCGGTTCATTTGAACAGACACTGCAGGCGAATGAGCAGCAAATTGAAAATAATCTCTTTATTGCGTTGCTGGTTTCCGGGATTGCCGCATTGCTGCTAAGTTATATTTTGGCGCGTTACTCGGTGCGCCGCATCAATCGGTTGCGGTATGCGACCCATTCAGTTGCCAGCGGTGATTTTGACATTCATGTTGACAGTAATCATAAAGATGAAATTGATGATTTGGCAGATGATTTCAACGGCATGGTCAGTTCGTTACGTGCGTCTAATGAAGAAATCAAACGGCAAGAAAAACGACGCCGGGAATTTATGGCGGATGCCGCACACGAAATGCGGACACCGTTAACAACGATCAATGGCATTTTGGAAGGGCTGGCCTACGATGCTATTCCAGAAGAGGATAAAGCCCATTCAATCGTTTTGATGCAAAACGAGACGAAACGGTTGATTCGCTTAGTGAATGAAAACTTGGATTATGAAAAGATTCGGACCGGCCAGATCGCGTTGAATAAGACCAATTTTGACGGTGCTGAAGTTTTACACAACTTAGTTGAACAACTCACAAAGAAAGCGGCCGCCGCTGAGGATCAATTCAGCTTGACGGTGCCAGAAACGTTACCAGTTTGGGCGGACTATGATCGTTTTGTACAAGTGTTGTTTAACATTATGCAAAATGCCATCCAATTCTCACAAAAGGGCACGATTGTGGTGACTGCCAGTCGCAGCGATCATGCGGCAGTGATTGCGGTACAAGATCACGGCATCGGCATGACCCCAGAACAAGTTAAAAATATTTGGGAACGGTATTACAAAGCCGATCCATCACGGAAAAACACGAAATATGGTGAATCCGGGTTGGGGTTAGCCATCTCACATCAATTGGTCCAACAACATGGTGGGACGATTGAAGTTGAGAGTGAACCGGACCAAGGCACGCGCTTTACGGTCACTTTCCCGGATGAGGGCTTTGATAAGCCAATCATTGAGGATTAAAGCGTTAGTGATTGAAAGTGGTTTGCGCATTTGGCGTTTAAACCACTTTTCTATCGGCTTAATTGGTCTGGTCAGTAAACAACTAGTCGCACTCATGACGGGAGTATGTTACTCTTAACAGGGCTGTGAACAGCGATTTACCGCTACTTTAGATAAGTAAGTAGAAGTTGAGCCGTCACAAATATGGCGGTCAGCTTCGTCAGAATTGAACGAATAGGAGCAACAATTATGCAAAAGGTACAAATTACAGGGAATTCGCAACGTAAAGTTAAAGATGGTTATCCACTATTAGTTGAAGATGATCTTAAAGATCCAAGTATGAAATTGACGGATGGGTCATTCGTGACTTTAATGGCGAGCTCCCAATTTATGGGTTATGCGTTGATCGCCAAGCATCGTCGCCAGCTTGGTTGGGTCTTGAGCGTCGATGAAACGCAAACACCAACGACGGATTATTTCCGTAAGTTATTCAAGACAGCTTTGGTTCGTCGGCAAACAACGTTGTCGGCTGACTTGCCACAACGGGTCTTCAATGCGGCTGGTGATGGTTTGGGTGGCGTGACGATTGATCGTTACGGTGACTACTATGTCTTCACTTGGTACGCAGAAGGCGTTTACCAACAACGTGAAATGATCTACGCGGCGTTTGAAACGGCCACTGATCATCAATTTAAAGGCATTTATGCGAAGTTACGGTTCAACGTGGGTGAAGCCAACTTGAAGAGTCAATTAGTTACTGGGACGGCTGCCCCTGAACCACTCTTGGTCACTGAAGGCGAGGTTACTTATCCGGTCCATCTGGCGGATGACTTAACGACTGGCTTATTGCTCGACATGCGGCCAATTCGTGAGTGGTTGGCTAGTGCTGAACTGCAAGGTAAAACGGTGCTGAACTTGTTTAGCCAAGAAAATGGGGTCACCGCTGCGGCTGCCGTTGCCGGTGCGGCGAAGACGATTTCCATTGAAACGAGTAAGAAAGGGGCTTCAGCGACTGCTGAACAATTAGCGATGAATAACATCGACCCCGATAAGCACGAGATTCGAACGATCGAAGTGCCAAATTATTTGGATTACACCGCCAAGCATCATTTGAGCTATGATGTTGTCGTGGTCACGGCGCCAACGTTTGCTCGAGTCAAGAAACAAAAGTTCCAAGTAGCGACTGATTTAACTGACTTGTTGGCACAGGCTTTGCCAACCGTTCGACGTGAAGGCCAATTAGTCGTTGCCACAACGGCTAACAACTTCTCAATGAAACGGTTCAGTGAAGCTGTTGATGATGCCTTTATCGGCAGTGACCGGACTTACACTGTGACGGAAACGCTGCGGTTACCAGCCGATTTTGTGACGCGGAAAGCTTACTTAGCCAGCAACTATTTAAAAGTTTTGGTCTTAACACTAGATAAATAGGCCAAAATAACTGCTTAAATAAAAAAAATTTAAACCGTATTTTGGAGGCCGTTTTCATTACTTGAAAACGGTCTCTATTGATAAAGAAAACGAATTCATGAAAATATAAAAATAATTATATTTAAGCCTGTAACGCTATTTAACACTGGTAAAACGGTTACTTTCCTGATAAACTTATTTCTTGTCGTTAGGCATGAGAGAAAAAATAGAAATGAGGATTATGATTAATGGGAATTCTAATTGCACTGATTCCTGCAATTGCGTGGGGTAGTATCGGCTTAATTAGTGGTCATATGGGCGGTTCTGCGCGGCAACAGACCCTCGGTATGACAATGGGTGCTTTGGTCTTTGGGCTCATTCTTTGGATTGTGAAACAACCATCTTTGACTACTGCAGTTTGGGTGACTGGGATTATTTCTGGGTTATTCTGGAGTGTGGGTCAAGGACAACAGTTCACGTCAATGAAAGCGATTGGGATTTCGCGGACCACGCCAATGTCAACTGGGATGCAACTAGTCGCTAACGCTTTAGCCGGTGTCTTACTTTTTAATGAGTGGCATGGCAAGATGTATTGGATTGGTTCAATCTCAGTGATCGTGTTAATTGCTGGGGCCGTTTTGACCTCATTAACTGACCGTTCTGATCCGAACCGGCGCGCTTCTGAAAATTGGGGTGTTGGGATTCGGGCACTGATTTTGTCAACCATCGGCTATGCCGGTTATACAATCGTGGTCCACTATGGCAACGTCAACGCGCAAGCAGTCGTGATGCCACAAGCCATCGGGATGTTGATTGGGGCCTTGATCTGGTCCTTTAAGGACAAACCATGGGCTGAGAAGGCCACGTATCGTAATATTGTCACTGGATTAGTCTGGGGTGTCGGGAACTTGTTTATGTTCATGGCAATGGCTCAGATTGGTCAAGCGATTGCGTATTCGTTGTCTCAAATGGGCATCGTCATTTCAACCTTCGGGAGCATCTATCTGTTAGGTGAGCGTAAGACGAAACGTGAAATGGTGTATGTCGTGATTGGGTCAATTCTAGTCATCATTGGTGGGGTTGCACTATCCTTGATGAAGGCTTAGTAAAGTTTTTGCCTGAAAATTAATTAAATTATTTTTTAATCGTTTAAAACGCAATCAGACGCGATAACCACTCGTTATCAGCGCCTTTTTTGGTTGATAAAAATCGTAATTTTTTACATAATTCACGAAAATTTACGAAAAAACCGGGTAAGCGCTTTTCATTCCGTTCACTCGTATTGTATAATGTGAGTTGTTAAATATGTCTAGAAAGAGGTAATAGTAAATGGCACACATTTCATTTGACAGCTCTAATTTAACTAATTTCGTTCATGATAACGAACTTGGCGAAATGCAAGCTATGGTCACAGCTGCTGACAAGGAGCTGCGTGAAGGTACTGGCGCCGGAAATGATTTCCGCGGCTGGTTAAACTTACCAACAGATTACGACAAGGAAGAATTTGCCCGCATCAAAGCGGCTGCAAAGAAGATTCAATCAGATTCAGATGTCTTAGTAGTAATCGGGATCGGTGGTTCATACCTCGGCGCCCGGGCAGCCATTGAATTCTTACATGAAACATTCTGGTCATCACTTTCACGTGAAGACCGTAAATTCCCACAAGTTGTCTTTGCTGGGAACTCAATTTCACCATCGTACGTCAACGATTTAGTTCACTTGATCGGTGACCGCGACTTCTCTGTTAACATTATTTCTAAATCTGGGACGACGACTGAACCATCAATCGCTTTCCGGGTCTTCAAAGAAAAGTTAATCGCTAAGTATGGTGAAGCAGAAGCCAAAGGCCGGATTTTTGCAACAACTGACCGCAAACGTGGTGCGTTGAAGCAAGAAGCTGACGCTGAAGGCTACGAATCATTCGTTATTCCTGATGACGTTGGTGGTCGTTTCACTGTCTTGACCCCAGTTGGTTTATTACCAATTGCTGTTTCAGGCGGCGACATCGATTCATTAATGAAAGGTGCGGCTGATGGTCAAAAAGAATACAGCGATGCTGATTTGACCAAGAACGAAGCCTACCAATATGCTGCTTTCCGGAACATTTTATACCGGAAGGGTTACACTACTGAAATTCTTGAAAACTACGAACCAAATATGGCGATGTTCTCAGAATGGTGGAAGCAATTAATGGGCGAATCCGAAGGGAAAGACCAAAAGGGTATCTACCCATCATCAGCTAACTTTACGACTGACTTACATTCATTGGGTCAATATATCCAAGAAGGTCGTCGTAACTTGATGGAAACTGTTGTTAAAGTTGAAAACGCCACTAGTGACGTTGACATTCCTAAAGAAACTGAAAACCTTGATGGTTTGAAGTATCTTGAAGGTAAGACAATGGCCCAAGTTAACACCAAGGCTTTCGAAGGGGTTATTATGGCCCACGTTGATGGCGGTGTTCCTAACATGGTCGTTAACATTCCTAGCCAAGATGCTTACACCTTAGGCTACATGATTTACTTCTTCGAAGCTGCTGTTGCTATTTCTGGTTACTTGAACGGAATCAACCCATTCAACCAACCAGGTGTTGAAGCTTACAAGAACAACATGTTCGCTTTGCTTGGCAAACCAGGCTACGAAGACTTAACTAAGAAGTTAACTTCACGCCTTAAATAAGCACCGTAAAACTTAAAAATTTTGACGTCCCTGAAATCACTTACGGGTGATTTTGGGGACGCCTTTTTTTCGAGCACAAAACGGTCAAAACCAGCTTGAGTTGCAAATGCCGGGGGAACGTGCGAAAATCTAAGTACTCATTGAGTAAAACTAGTAATCAAGGAGATTAGGCATGAAAACGCTAAATGTTGTTGAAAGTATCATTATCGTGATCGGGTTGGTCATGTTTGGGGTCGGCAGTAAAATCGAAGTTGTACACCAAGCGGCACCCTGGTTACAATATGCGGGCTTGATCTTGGTTTTCATTACTGGGTTGAGTGATGCAATCTATCGCATTGTTGCCAAGAAAAGCTTTTTAAAATAAGTTAATTATTTTATTTGAAATAAGAATCTCAAAATGGGGCTTCAAAAGGTTTCCGTTTAGCGTCATCAACTTAGTTTGATGCCTAAACGGAGACCTTTTTGTGTTGCTTGTTAATAGCAAAACGGCGGGAACCCCCAAAATAGACTAATCCGTGAGTCATTGACGGTGTTTGTAACAATCTGGTTTGAGTGTTCGGCTGGTGCAAAAAATGGTGCCAATTGGTTCCATGACACTTAAGATTACTGAATATCAAAACAATAAAAAAGCCGTCATACGAGGTATTAGGCACCTCATTGACGACTGGCAAAACTATAAAATTGGGTATACTGGGCTCGAACCAGTAAATTACGGATTCAGAGTCCGCTGCCTTACCAATTTGGCGAATACCCAATAAACAACTATTTAATCTTAACTTTATGCGCAAATCATGTCAAGCGTTGAATGTGATTTTACCAATGAATTTTAATCGCCACCTGTCACAGTTTATCCCGTGTACTTTTTTCGTGGACTGTTGTACGATTGAACGAGACTTAAAATGAAAGTGGTGAGACAGTTGGTCCTTGGTGGTTTGGTATTAGTTCTAATTATTGTCGGCATTGTTTTGACATTAATGGCAGTGCGGGGAATGAGCAAAAATCCGCTGTTTGAGGTGCTACCTGGCGCGGATGTGACGACCACCAAACGGTTGTTTAACTTTTCACCGCTTGTGGGGGTCAGTTTGTGGGGACGACTCCTGCTTTGGTTGGCCGGTATCGGCGTGGTGGCTTGTATTGTGGTTGCTTTAATGGCCTTTAAGCAGTCTGCGACTCGGTTATTTGCTGGGAGTTTTGATCTGGGCTTTGTCCTGTATCTAGCTGTCTTTCAGCAGTTACTACCAAGTTACTGTTATCGTTTTTGGCAACAAACGACTGGGCCACTGCCAAACTTTCAATTAGCAACACCAGCGATTGCTCAACGGAATGCGCGTTTTCGTTGGTTACGAACCGTTGGGTTGATTCTAATTGCGGGTGGGGCCACAAGTTTTTTCTTCATCTAAAAGGGGTGCGCTGATGACAGCCAAAGAATTGACACGATTATTTAATCATTTACGACAACAGTTGATTGTTTGGGCAGTGACTGCGATTGGCTTAGCGGTTATGCGCACATTCTTGTTACCGCAATTATTGACCTTTGTTTTCTGGTGCAGTGTCGCTTATTGCTTGATTTTATTCATTGGCTTAGTGGTGGTGACGATTTGGCGGTTACGCGTCAAATGAAAGATTGACAACAGGTCTTTTTTTCGGTAAGATAGTTAATGAATTTTGCCCGCTGGTCAAATTGGTTAAGACGTCGCCCTCTCAAGGCGGAGTTACGAGTTCGATCCTCGTGCGGGCGATTTGAAGCAACCTTGGGAGAACGAAAAGCTTTGATAAACACTGTTTTGACGGTGTTTGTTAAAGCTTTTTGTTTGGGCAAAAAAGCATTTCCTAAACAAATTAGGTTTACGCATGATAAATGGGGTCTATAATAGAAGTGTTACTAGATGGGTTACGCCAAGCATCATTGGCGTTGTGAAAAGTTTATCGGTCAAAAAGTCAAAACAAAGGAGATCATGATTTTTGGTTTATAAAGATGTATTTGGAATCGACCACGATGATTGTCATATCGTGCAAACACGCCATGAATTCAACCGAATTTTTATCATTGAAAATGCAGTTGGGTCACGGTTTACGTGCATTAAGAAAGATGCACCGTTAGAGAAGAAGATGTCCGGTCACTGGAAGTACGCCAAAGCAAGCGACGCACCGAAAAATTATGCCGTTCCTTATAAAGCGCAAAAAGGGTAAGGCTTAACGACTGAAAAGAGGCTCGAGATGCGATTGTATCAACCATTAGCCAAGCACAACGGACGGGTGCCACGCCAGGTGAAAGCCCACAACAATCCCTTTTATGGGACTCGTGGTGCTGACTGGGTCAAAAATGAGAGTGCGTCACTGTTCAATGCGGAACATGAACACTCACAAGCACACCTACAGTTGCAACACCGGATTGGTCAAGCAACAACGCATGTCATCTGGGTCATTTTAGCTGTGATTGCCATGTTGCTAGGTGGTTTCGTCATTTATTCGCTAGCACTTAATTTCTGATGCGATTTAAAAAAGGTTCTACTAAGCTGATTAATATCAGTCATTAGTAGAACTTTTTTAGTGCAGTAACGTCGCAAATGTGGCTAACGACATGCCGGGTGTGACCCGTTGGCGCGTCAAGTTGTAGGCTGGCTCTTGACTCGTTGCGATTCCAGGCGCCGTCGACAGCGCGTACTGATAGCCAGCTTGTTTGGCTGCTTTGATGGTTGCCTGATTTGCCCGTCCTGCTGGATAACAGATGACTGCAGTATTTTGGTGCAAGTGTTGATCAAGCCAGCGCTTAGAATTGGTCAGTTCGGTTAGTTGTTGTTGATCAGTGAGTTCGTTCAGATCCAAGTGGCGCACAGTGTGACTTTGAAAATCAATGGCACCGGAAGCTTTCATTTGGCGGGCATCCGCTAAAGTTAAATGATTGTGATGCGTTGCGAAGCCGGTAATGAAGTTGATCGTCGCATGCTGATGATTGGCTTTTAAAATCGGCCAAGCCGCGGTTTTATTATCGGTATAGCTGTCATCGAGCGTTACCCAGACAACTTTGGCTTGTGGCAGGCGGTGGTGTGACAGGGCATAGACTGCTTGCGTCGTGGTCAATGTTCGGTAATGTTGTTGTTTCAAATAGGTCATCTGGGCTTTAAATTCCGACGCTGGGACTTTTAAAGCGTTCCCACTGGAAATGCTGTGATACATCAAAATCGGCAATTTCACGGTTTTCACGTGATGCCAGCCCGCGTACGGTGATTTTTTCGCTTTTTTGAGTGATTTCACAGTTTTTGATTGTGACTGTGATGTAGACGTGACGTTTTTGGCAGTTGATTGTCCCCGACAACCGCTTAGACCAGCAATAAGTAATGTGAGTAAGCTAAACCTAATCAAGTGCTTAAATCCCCTAAGAAACATGCTTGATTCCTCCAAAGTTTTCAATTACTGGTAAGTCTAAAGCATTAAGTGTGATTAAACAGCTTTTCTAGGGTGAATTTAACTGTTATTTAGGTTAATTAACAAAATTGGTCTATGATTTAAGATTCTATTGGCTTTATTATCAATATATTAATAACGTTAAGAATGACTTAGCCCCACTATGCAAGTATAAAACTGCTTGGTACGATAAACTTTGTAATTAAATAATAAAGTCTTGCAGGGGGAATACAAGCATGAAAAAAGTGATGATCGGGTTATTAGTGATGATTGGACTCGGGGTTGGGGCCTTATTCGGTTCTGGTGCCATGACCAAAGATAGTGGCTCTGAATTGTCGATGGCCATGGACAATGTGAATCCCTTGGTGAAAACGAGCACCGTTTATGGCGTCACTAATACGGCCATTAAAAAGGGTAAAGGTGGGGTTGGCGAGGATGTTTATACGTATCGTATTAAAACTTACGATGCTCAGGAATCGACGCGCTGGTTGACCTTTAATGCTGATAAACGCTTAAAGTTAAACAAATATCTGA
The DNA here is from genome assembly GCF_005405065.1 of Lactiplantibacillus nangangensis. Classification (GTDB taxonomy): domain Bacteria; phylum Bacillota; class Bacilli; order Lactobacillales; family Lactobacillaceae; genus Lactiplantibacillus; species Lactiplantibacillus nangangensis. The sequence continues at coordinate 170,120 of NZ_BJDI01000003.1, forward strand.
AGATTGTCACGAAAGGTCAAAATGTGAATAGTTGGGAAGCTGTCAGTAGCCAAACAGTCCCCAAGTCGGTTATCGCACAGTTGGCTAAGAGCTAAGACCAGTGATTTTGATTGTCATCACAAAGCCAGTTTAAATTAATAAAATCAAGTTAAAGCCGAGTCACCGATTATGAGACTCGGCTTTTTTGACGTGTCGTTTTGATCGAGTCCATGAAAAGGGTCCACTATAATGAAGTAAATGATCGTTGTAATCGGTCAATAATTGATTCAAGTGTCTTGGCGCCGGCAATAGGCACAATAATAGCAGTCTGCAAAAATGATCATTTAGCACTACGCCGTGATTAGCTGATATTTTTAACACTTTTTAGCTGTCAAACGGGCACAGTTGCGTTACAATAGTTTGCGTGAGACTTGTAAAGATGGTTGACAAAACACTAATTTTTAGATAAATTAGATAATTGCACTATCAGTAGCATAATTATATTAGTGAAGGGGAGCGTGTTGATGCTTAAAATAGCGAAAGGGCGGATCTCGTATGCGGCGGTTATTGGCGCAATCTTATTTATGATTGTTCAAGTAATTGCCAACTTGAATCTACCTAGTTTGACCTCCAATATTGTTAATAATGGGGTCGCCAAGGGTGATATTAGTTATATTTGGAAAATCGGTTTTGAAATGATTGGATTCTCCTTACTGTCCGTTGTTGCCGCTTTTGGGAATGTTTTCCTAGCCGCGCGGTCGTCACAAAAATTAGGTAAGAATTTACGTTCGGATATTTATAAGAAGGTTATTAATTTTTCGAATGATGAATTCGATAAGGTCGAAACCTCTTCATTAATCACGCGGACGACTAACGACGTGGTCCAGATTCAAAACGTTGCGATGATGGCGTTACGGATGATGATCATGGCGCCAATCATGTTGGTTGGGGCAAGCTTTTTAGCTTACACTAAAAGTCATGAACTAACTTGGATTTTCGTCGTGTCGATTCCAGTGCTATTGATTTTTATTGGGATCGTGATGGCCTTTGCCATTCCATTGTTCCGAGCGATGCAAACTAAAACTGACCGGATTAACTTAGTTTTCCGGGAAGGCTTGACGGGTGTGCGGGTTATTCGGGCCTTCCGACAAGATAAATTTGAGCAAGATCGTTTCGAAGATGCGAACCAAGATTTTACGAAAAATGCGATCAAGGTTAATACGATCGTGGCATTAGCCTTTCCAATTATGACGTTGATCATGAGTGGCACTAACGTGGCCATTGTTTGGTTTGGGGGTCAATTGATCAGTAGCCAAACGATGCAAGTTGGGAACATGATTGCGTTTATGACTTATGCCATGCAAGTTTTAATGAGTTTCATGTTGCTGGCAATGGTCTTTGCTTTGATTCCACGGGCGGCAGCCTCAGCCTCACGGATTCAAGAAGTCTTAGATATTAAAACTAAAATTAATGATCCAGAAAAGCCAGTCAGTTTACCAGCGACGACGGCACACAGTCTCGATTTCGAACATGTTGACTATCGTTATCAGAGTGCTGAACAATTAGCCTTATCTGATATTGACTTTAGTGCGCATTCTGGTCAGACTGTGGCTATCATTGGTGGGACCGGTTCTGGGAAAACGACGCTAGTTAATTTGATGCCTCGTTTCTATGATATTGAGTCTGGTCAAGTCAAACTTGATGGACAAGATATTCGGAATTTAAAGACGGCTGACTTACATCGTGCGATTTCATTTGTGCCACAAACCGCGACCCTATTTACTGGGACGATTCGTGACAATATGAAGTTCGGTAACGATAATGCGACCGATGATGAAATTTGGCACGCACTAGAAATTGCGCGTTCGACTGATTTTGTCAAAGAAGAAGGCGGCTTAGATGCGCACGTTGAACAAGGTGGGGGTAACTTCTCCGGTGGGCAACGGCAACGTTTAGCGATTGCGCGAGCCTTGGTCAAAAAAGCCTCCGTCTATGTCTTTGATGACTCGTTCTCAGCGTTGGACTTTAAGACCGATGCTCAGTTACGGGCTGAATTGCGTCAAGATGCCCAAGTTCAACAAGGGGTCGTCGTTATCGTAGCGCAACGAATTGCCACAGTCGCTGATGCTGACTTGATTCTCGTGTTAGATAATGGGAAGTTAGTTGGTAAAGGGACCCATGCAGAATTGAAAGCGAATAATGAAGTTTATCAAGAAATTATGAAATCACAATTACGAGAGGAGGATCAACTGTAATGAGTGAAAAGAAATCTTCGTCGGTTAATACACCTCGTCCAGCTGGCCCAGGGCATGGTCCCGGTGGTCGCGGCCTCGTTGAAAAACCCAAGAGTTTTTGGAAAACTACTTGGCGCTTAATCAAGTATATGTCCGATCGTTGGGTCGGCTTAGCGGTCGTCATGATTTTCGCGATTGCATCCGTGGTCTTCCAGATTCGGACGCCTAAGATTTTAGGGCAAGCCACAACTGAAATCTATAAAGGTATTATGAAAGGCGCTGCCCAGCAAAAAGCTGGTATTAGTCAATCCGGTTATCCAATCAACTTTGACAAGATTGGTGAAATTATCCTCGTTGTTATTTTAATGTACGTGGCTTCAGCGCTGTTTAACTTTATTCAACAGTACATTATGACGCGGATTTCCCAAGGAACGGTTTACAAGTTACGGCGTTCCTTCAAAGGTAAGATGCAAAATGTCCCAATTTCATATTATGATACCCATTCAAACGGGGATATTATGAGTCGGGCCGTCAACGATATGGATAACATCGCCAACACGTTGCAACAAAACTTAACGCAATTGGTCACAAGTACCGTCACGTTTATCGGGACGTTGTGGATGATGCTTTCGATTAGTTGGAAGTTAACTTTGATTGCGTTGGTCACGATTCCATTGAGCCTGATCGTTGTTGGTGTGATTGCGCCCAAGTCACAAAAATTCTTTAGTGTGCAACAAAAGAGTTTAGGCTTGTTAAACAACCAAGTCGAAGAAAACTATGCCGGTCATGTGGTCATCAAGAGTTTCAATAAGGAACAAGATGCCATTGATGATTTTGAAGAACAAAACGACAATTATTATCAATCAGCCTGGAAAGCACAATTTATTTCTGGGATCATCATGCCATTGATGATGTTCTTGAATAATATTGGTTATGTCTTTGTTGCCATCATTGGTGGGATTGACGTGGCGCATGGGAATGTCACTTTAGGGGACATTCAGGCTTTCTTGCAATATACACAACAGTTCTCACAACCAATTTCGCAACTTGCGAACTTGATGAACACGATTCAATCGACCATTGCTTCAGCGGAACGGGTCTTTGACGTCTTAGATGAAAAAGAAATGACTGACACGAAGTCAGACTTGCCAGCGGAAACGGACACCGATAACTTAATTAGTTTAGAACATGTCCAATTCGGCTATTCTGATGATGCGCTCTTAATGAAAGATTACAACTTAGATGTTAAGCGTGGTCAACAAGTCGCAATCGTTGGGCCAACTGGGGCCGGGAAGACGACCATCATTAACTTGTTGGAACGTTTCTACGATATCAAAGGTGGGTCAATTCGGTTAAATGGTGTGGATACGCGTGATATGCCACGCGAAGACTTGCGTTCACACTTTGCCATGGTTTTGCAAGATACGTGGTTATTTACCGGGACGATTTTTGATAACTTGAAGTATGGGCGTGAAGATGCCACGGATGATGAAATTTACGCCGCAGCGAAAGCGGCCCACGTGGATGAGTTTGTGCGCAAATTACCAGAAGGTTACCAAACAATTCTGAACGAAGAAGCGTCGAATATTTCACAAGGTCAACGGCAATTATTAACAATTGCCCGGGCTTTCGTTGCTGATCCTGAAATCTTGATTTTGGATGAAGCCACGAGTTCTGTCGATACGCGGACTGAAGTGCATATTCAACACGCCATGGAACGCTTATTGAAGAATCGGACGAGTTTCGTGGTTGCTCATCGGCTCTCGACGATTCAAGGCGCTGATAATATTATCGTCATGAATCATGGTTCGGTGGTTGAAACTGGGACTCATGATGACTTGATGGCGCAAAACGGCTTCTACGCTGATTTGTATAACAGTCAATTTACCGGCAATATTAGCTTAGATTAAAGGAGGGGTGTCAAGTGTTTCGAAAAACAGCAGTCGTTGCCGTTACAGCTGGCTTGCTCGCAGTCGTTTTAGCTGGCTGTGGTCAAGATAGTTTAACGACAACGAAATCAACGTATACACGCAGCGGCTTAGTGGCTAGTGTTAAGGGTCACAGTAATCAAAAGACGGTCAGCTATCGTTTAGATGGTCAAAAGTCTAAGACGGCCAAAGTGCATAATAATACGTTCATCATTCAAGTCCCAACTAAGACAACCCGCCAAACGGTCAAGTTAACGGCCGGTAGCGCTAAAAAGACGGTTTATGTCAAAAGTGCCAAGCGGTTAGCATCGTACAAAACCTTATCAACGGCATATAACCAAGCCTTGATTGGGTCGAAGCTGACCAAATCACAACAAAAAGATGCCCAAAAGTTGCAAGCACAAGGGGCTGCTTTGAAGAAAGAACAAGCGGCGATCCAAACGGCTGTCACTAAAGCGAAAGCCCAAATGGCCGCGGGTGGCGCCCAGGCTGCTACCGGAGCTGCCACGTTGCAAGCACAACAAGCGTCGGCCGCAAAGCTACAGACGCAAGCAGCTAGCTTACAAGCCACTCAAAAGACGGTTGCGGCCGCGATGAAGACCGCTAAAGCCAAAGTCAAAGACGAACTCTTACCAACGAAGGCCCCTCAAGGCGTGACTAACGTTGTCACCACTAAAGATTACAAGATTCGGATGAACGTCCAATCGGGTGATGTGATGGGGACGGCGATGATCGTGCCAACGAAGGCGTTCAAGAATAAGACGCGTCAAAAGAACTTCGGAACGTCTTTTGCATTGCTAAGCAGTACGGCTGGCGCCAATGCCAAGCAAGTGATGAAGAAGTTTAGCAAGGAAACCAAGAGTAACAAGAGTAGCACCACGACGATCGATCCAATCGTTTCGAAGGGTGTGCGCTTTACCATTGGGGTTTCTAGTTCAGACTTATATATCTTTATGACCAAGTAGGATTAATTTAAAAAGCACCCGCAACCAATTGACTGGCTGCGGGTGCTTTTGGCTATTCAAATGAGAGTTCTAAGAAATACAATTGTTTACTGGAAAGGTGAGCGGTCGAGACCCAAACTTCGTGATAATTCGGAACTTTCTTTTCGGTATAGTCGAAGAAAAAGTCTAAAAGACTACCATTTTTGGCCACAAACTCATCTTCGAAACGGTTTACAAGGAGTTTGTCATCTGGAAAATAGATTTCAGGATTCGCGACTTTGATTTGATCAGGAATCGCCATCCGTACCACGTTCGTATAGCTTGGCGTGGTAAAGGTGATTTCAGCCGGGTGATGGACGATGTAAAAGAGCACATTATAAATTGAATCAGAATTAATTGCCACGACGAACCAGTCCTTTGTTGAATTTTGTGTCTATTATACCAAAAATAATCGGTTTTCATGAAAAATGTTTCAGAAAACGACTTGACAAAGCTCTCATAAACTATTAATCTTTTAATTAAATTCCAATTAATTAATTATTTGGAGTAAATTACATATAAAGGAAGTTGACTGAAATGGCAGACGTACAACTAGATTGGAACAACTTAGGGTTCAGCTATCGGAACCTCCCGTATCGTTATCGCGCGTATTATAAAGATGGCGAATGGGTGAAACATGAATTAACCGGTGATGCAACCTTACATATTAGTGAAGGCTCGACTGCGTTACATTATGGTCAACAAGATTTTGAAGGCTTAAAAGCTTATCGGACAAAAGATGGTAGTGTCCAATTATTCCGGCCAGACCGTAATGCGGCGCGGATGCAAACGAGTTGTGAACGGTTATTAATGCCCCAAGTGCCAACCGACATGTTTGTCGATGCGGTTAAACAAGTCGTTAAAGCTAATCAGGATTATGTGCCCCCATATGGGACTGGCGCAACGCTTTACCTCCGACCACTCATGATTGGGGTCGGTGGTAATATCGGTGTCCATCCAGCGCAAGAATACATTTTCACTGTCTTTGCGATGCCCGTTGGGAGTTACTTTAAAGGCGGTATGACACCAACAAACTTTACAACTTCTAATTACGACCGCGCTGCCCATAAAGGGACCGGGGCTTATAAAGTTGGTGGGAACTATGCAGCCAGCTTATTCCCAGGTCAAGAAGCACATGCGAATGGTTATTCTGACTGTGTTTATCTTGATCCAGTCGAACACAAGAAGATTGAAGAAGTCGGCTCAGCTAACTTCTTCGGGATTACTAAAGATAACAAGTTTGTGACGCCAAAGTCACCATCGATTTTGCCATCAGTGACGAAGTACTCGTTACTTTACTTAGCCGAACACAAATTTGGTATGGAAACGGAACAAGGCGACGTTTATATCGACGACTTAGACCGTTTTGCTGAAGCTGGTGCCTGTGGGACGGCTGCCGTTATTTCACCAATTGGCGGACTTGAACACAACGGTAAGTTACACGTCTTTTATAGCGAAACTGAAGTTGGCCCAGTTACGAAGAAGCTATACGATGAATTAACTGGGATTCAATTTGGTGACCGTGAAGCCCCTGAAGGTTGGATTCAAAAAGTAGATTTAGATTAATAACGACTTATGAAGATCTCCTTAGCATTTAGTGTTGGATGACACTGAAGCTTGAGGAGATTTTTTTATGGTTAAACTAAGCAACTTTAATAATTAGTATCAAGTTGAGCCAATCAGGACTGACTAGGTTATAATTTGATTAACTAAAGGCAAGTAAGCTAGGTATTATGACTAAATTAGAGAGAGAAATGAGTTAAAGCAATGCTTTTCGAACGGACTAAAACAGAAATTCAGCGGTTAGTTGATCAAAAAATTATCCCAGGTGCCAGCTATGCCGTGATGCGTGGTGACCAGTTGGAACAGGCACAAGTTGGCGTGGCCCAGCTACAGCCAGAAGTGAAGCCGCTGTGGCCGCATGCAGTCTATGATTTGGCATCGGTGACGAAGGTCGTTGGAACGACCACGGTGGCGTTACAGTTGATGCAAAGTGGGGCGTTGGATATTAATCGGCCAGTGCATGACTATTTACCGGAATTTTCCAATCGACAGGTGACTGTTCTCAACTTGATGACGCACACGAGTGGGATTAGTGGTTATATTCAAAATCGAAACGCTTTACCCGCAGCAGAGCTATTAGCGGCGATTCAAAAATTACCGATTAGTGCGGCCAATCTCAATCATCGCGTCGTTTATACAGATTTGGGTTTGATTTTGACCGGGATGATTATTGAGAAGTTAGTTGGACAATCGATTCAAGCCGCGGTCACTGAGCGAGTACTTCGGCCACTAGGCTTACCAGATGCGACGTTTAATCCCGTTGTGGCGCAAGCGGTCCCGACAACTTATTCGGCGCAAGCTGGCTTATTGCAAGGAATTGTTCATGATCCCAAAGGCCGTATCTTAGGTGAACATTGTGGTTCAGCTGGCTTATTTGCCAGTGTCGACGATTTAGTTCAGTTTTCGAGGTTCATGTTGGGGCAAGTGGTTCAGCCAACCGTTTTAGCACCAGCGACGATTGCAAGCCTGTACCGTGATTGGACGCCCAATCAGCGTTTACGGCGAAGCTTTGGCTGGAATCTGTGGCATGCAGGGGCAGACCACGAACCGATTATTTTTCACACGGGGTATACGGGCACGTTAGTGATGCTTGACCGTGAAAGTCAGGCCGCTTTAATTTTCTTATCAAATCGTGTTCATCCAGTGGCCCATAATGCCAGCTTTTTACCGGCGCGGCGGCGCTTGATTGCGGCTTGGGTCGCGGATGCGGTTACAAATCGTTAGTTTCGGTTTCACAACCGCTTTCATTTATGCTAAAATTTAACTATAAATTGAGTAAATGGAGCGTGTGCATAATGAGTGAACCTTATTTCTTAGAACCAGTGTTCCACGAAAAAATTTGGGGCGGTTCCAAATTAAAAACCGATTTCGGCTATGATATTCCTAGCGACCATACTGGTGAATGCTGGGCAATTTCGGCCCACCCACATGGCCCAGCAACGGTCGAAAATGGCCCTTACAAGGGCATGACCTTGGATAAAGTTTGGGCGGAACATCGGGATGTCTTTGGCAATGCCAAGGGGGACGTTTTCCCATTATTGACGAAGATTCTGGACGCTAGTGAAGATTTATCTGTTCAAGTCCATCCTGATGATGCCTACGCGGCGGAACATGAACACGAACTCGGCAAGACTGAATGCTGGTATGTGATTGCGGCTGAACCTGGTGCCACGATGATCTATGGTCATTATGCTAAAACGAAGGCGCAATTAGCCGAATGGATTCATAATGGCGAATGGGATAAATTATTCCGGCGGGTGCCAGTTAAACCTGGTGACTTCCTCTATGTACCATCAGGGACGATTCATGCCGTTGGTAAAGGAATCATGGTCTTAGAAACACAACAAAGTTCTGATACGACTTATCGGTTGTACGATTGGGATCGTGTTGATAAGACAACTGGTCAAAAGCGTGAACTTCATTTACAACAATCGATTGATACAACGATTGTGCCGCATGAAGATCCTAAGCTGGATATTACTAAGACCCAAGTTGGCGACGCCACGGTCACAAAATACGTCGAATCACCATTCTTCGGTGTTTGGCAATGGCGGTTAACAGATGGTCAAGCCACATTTAACCGTGGCAAAGCCCCATACACCTTGGTCTCAGTTTTAGACGGTCAAGGAAGTATTACCGTTGATGGTCAGGACTATCCTTTGAAGAAAGGTATCCACTTTATCTTGCCATTCGATGTTAAGCAATGGACTTTAAAGGGCGATTTACAAATTATTGCCTCTGAACCTGGGGATCAAGCTTAGAAAGTTAACCCCTTTAAACTATAAAAAAGAATGATAATCGACATTAACGATTATCATTCTTTTTTTGTTGATTAACTGATACTATCAGGATAAGGAAACCACTTACAAAAAGGCTATAAATTTTTATTATGGGTTAAAGGGGTGTATTAATTGTTCCACGTTTCGACTATAAATATTAGGAATAACAAAAAAAGAGTCTGGTTTTTTATGCCAGACTCATTGATTAAGGTTTGATGACCACATTTTTCGTGAGGTCTTCGTGTAGTTCATCTAACGCGCTAAAATCAGCGTCAGGGTATTTCCGTTGGAGCGCTAATTTAAGGATGCGTTTGGCTAAGGCTTCGTTTCTGGCTAGAATTGGACCATGGAAGTAGGACCCAAACGTATTCTTATAGATTACGCCTTCCGTTTGATCTTTGCCGTTATTGCCGTGGCCTTGGATGACATTGCCAAGTGGGCGTTCACCTTCACCAAGGAAAGTGGTCCCATTATGGTTTTCAAAGCCGTAGTAAGTTTGACCGGTTTCAGCATTTTTGATCGTAATATTGCCAATAAAGCGGTTGTTATCCTGACTCAGGGTGTAGTGGTCAAGAGCACCGATTCCGGGAATTTTTTCACCTTTAGCGCCGATGTAATAATGGCCGAGCATTTGGAAACCGCCGCAGATGGCCAGAAATGGGCCACCATTTTCGATATAGGCGGTTAATGGCGCTTTTTTAGTCTGTAAATCTTTCGACACAATGGTTTGCTCGTAATCTTGACCGCCACCAAATAAGACAAAGTCATACTTATCCGGCTCAAAGGGGTCATCCAAACTAATTAAGTCGGTCATAATCGTAGCATCGACCGCTTTAGCATAATAGCCCATCGCTAAAATGTTACCAATATCGCCATATGTGTTCATCAAGTCGCCGTACAAGTGGGCGGCGTTTAAAGTATAAGTCATGTTAAGCCATTCCTCCATCAATAATGCCTTGGCTAGCAAGTTGTTTACGCAATTGCAACATCGCGGTATAAGTAGCGACCACGTAAACTTGTTCGGTTGGCAATTTTTGAATTTCAGCGGTCATGTTCGTTAAATCTGGTACGATCGTTAATTGGTCGGTCGGCACGCCGGCGACTTTCAAACGGAATGTGATATCGCGATAGCGTTCGCCGCCACTAATATATGCGGGGACGTTTAATTTTGGCAATTTCTCGAAATCCCCATCCCAGATCCAACTCGTATCGATCCCGTCAGCGTAGTTCGCGTTCAGTAATGCTGCGAACGAAAACGGCCGGTCATCGGTACTGATCATTTGGAGGACTTGGTTCAAGCCAACTGGATTTTTGACCAAGATCAAGGTGACGTCTTTATCACCAACATGGAAAATTTCTTGCCGACCGAAAACTTGTTCATCATTTTCGCTGAGTGCATGGGCGATCTTTGCCGGTTTCACGTTCATGAAGCGGCCGACTGCAAACGCGGCTAACGCATTATAAATATTATATTGGCCACCAATATTTAAATGCATGGCTTGACCATTGACTTCAAAGTCGGAGGACGTCGGGGTCATTTTGGTCAGGGCATTTAAGTTATAAGTGAGTTGTGGCCGTTCAAACCCACAATGGGGGCAGTAATACTTGCCCATATTGCTGTAAGTACGGCTGTGATAGTGTAAAATATGCTGACAACGTGGGCATAGCAAGCCATCAGTGTTGGCTGGGGCTTGAGTCTCATTGTCTGGTTGGTAATCGAAACCATAATATAAAATGGAATTCGGTAATGTTTTTGAATTAAAAAGTGGCAAATCACCATTTGCGATGATCGTCGCTTCTGGTGCTAAGGCGATGCCATCCAAGATTTTTTGATAAGTCGTATAAATTTCGCCATAACGATCCATTTGATCACGGAAAATATTGGTGAAAACAAACGCTTTTGGCGTAATATATTTGGTGACCATGATGACGTTGGCTTCATCGACTTCTAAGACGGCCAAGGGCTTCTGATGTGATTTAGGCGCCGTCAAAAAAGTCGTGACGATGCCTTGTTTCATATTAGAACCACTCGGATTGGTTAAAATGTCAGGGTATTGTTCGCGCAAGACTTTAACCGTGAGGGCTGTCGTTAACGTTTTACCATTAGTCCCGGTAATGACGATCACGTCGTAATTTTTAGCCAATTGCTTTAAAATGGCTGGATCAAGTTTTAGGGCAAGCTTGCCGGGAAGGGAACTCCCACCGCCTCGAAAGGTGTGTAAGAACCAATAAGCGGACTTCCCAGTCCAAGTTGCCACGGTACTTTTGATTGACATAATTTGATGAACCCCTAACTATATGACTAAAGCGGACTTATAAAGCCGTTCTCTCAAGTATTTTATACTGAACAGTAATAAAAGAAAAGCGATTATCCCGTTACTGACCGGCATTTATGAAATCATTAACCATTTTTCGCGGTTGGTTGCTGAAATTAACGTTTAAATCGGCTATAATTAAAAAGAATATGGGTTTGAAAAGGGGACCGAGACTTTGGCACAATTATTTTTTCGATATGGCGCAATGAATAGTGGGAAAACGATTGAAATTTTGAAAGTTGCTCACAACTATGAAGAACAAAATAAATCCGTGATCATCATGACGAGCGGATTAGACAATCGTGATGGTGTCGGTTATGTGACGAGTCGGATTGGCTTGAAGCGTGAAGCGATGCCTGTCTTTAACGAGACGGACATTTATGACGTCGTTAAAAAGACGAATCCGGACGCGGCCTGTGTTTTAATTGATGAAGCCCAATTTTTGAAGAAACATCATGTTTTGGAATTGGCGCACATTGTGGATGATCTAAACATTCCAGTGATGACGTTTGGTCTGAAAAATGATTTTCGGAACGACTTATTTGAAGGTAGTAAATACCTGTTGCTGTATGCGGATAAGATTGAAGAAATGAAGACGATTTGCTGGTTCTGTCGTAAAAAAGCCATCATGAACTTACGTTTTCAAGATGGGCAACCCGCTTATGAAGGCGAGCAAGTGCAAATTGGGGGCAATGAAACTTACTATCCCGTTTGCCGTCGTCACTATTTCTATCCGCCGAAATTAACGAAGTGAGGAATTAACCAAGTATGGATAAATTTTTTGATAAACTACAAGCCGTGGCTGACCGTTATGAAGAACTTGGCGAACTGCTAAGTGATCCAGAAGTCATTGCGGATTCTGATCGTTTCATGAAGCTGTCCAAAGAAATGGGTAGCATTCGTGAAACGGTTGAAAAGTATAACCAATATAAAGACGTGACGAGCCAAATCGCCGAAAACGATGAGTTGTTACGTGAAAAGCTTGACGATGACATGAACACCATGGTCAAGGAAGACTTGAAGAGCTTGAACGCGCAAAAAGATGAACTTGAACATGAAATCACCTTATTGATGCTCCCCAAAGATCCTAACGATGATAAAAATATCATTATGGAAATTCACGGGGCTGCTGGTGGTGACGAAGCGAGTTTATTTGCGGCTGACTTATTTAACATGTATTCCAAGTACGCCGAACGCCAAGGCTGGAGCGTGGAAGTTGCCGACCGTAATGAAACCGAAGTTGGTGGCTTTAAAGAAATCGTTTTAATTATTTCTGGGAATAAAGTGTATTCTAAACTGAAATATGAAAGTGGTGCTCACCGTGTTCAACGGGTCCCAGTGACTGAATCAGCTGGTCGAGTGCACACGTCAACGGCGACTGTTGGAATCATGCCCGAAGCTAAAGATGTGGATATCAAGTTGGAACAAAAAGATATTCGGGTCGATGTGTTCCGGTCATCTGGTGCCGGTGGTCAGCATATTAACAAGACGTCTTCTGCCGTACGGATGACCCACTTGCCAACTGGTATCGTGGTTTCTATGCAGGATCAACGGTCACAACAACAGAATCGGGCAAAAGCCATGGAAATTTTGCGGGCGCGGGTTTACGATTATTATCAATCACGGGAACAAAACCAATATGATGCTGAACGGAAGTCGGCCGTTGGGACCGGGGACCGTTCGGAACGGATTCGGACTTACAACTATCCACAAAACCGGGTCACCGATCATCGAATCGGGTTAACTTTGAACAAGTTGGACCGCATTATGAACGGGGAATTAGATGAAATCATCGATGCCTTAGTTTTGGCGGATCAAACCAAGAAAATCGAGCAATTGGCCAATGACTAATTTGCCACAGCAACCAACGTTTTTTGAAGCCCAGCAATGGGCTTCTTTTTGTCTAAAAGCAGCCAAATTACCGACCGACGCGGGCCGCTTTTTATTATTGGGGTTGAGCCAGTTCGACCAGACACAATTATTAGTCCATTATCGCGACCTCGTGCCGCTTGAACTATGGGCCAAATTTCAAGTCGCAACCCAGCGCGTGGTTGCTGGTGAGCCAGCCCAGTATGTCTTGGGAACGGCGCCATTTTATGGGTTAACGTTTAAAGTGACCCCGGCAGTGTTGATTCCTCGCGTGGAGACTGAAGAACTCGTGGATTGGGTTTTAACTGATCTTGTCACGACACCAACTGCCACGGTGCTCGATATTGGCACGGGGTCGGGGGCCATTGCGTTATCCTTGAAGCATGAGCGACCGACTTGGCAACTGACGGCGAGCGACATTTCCGCGGCGGCTTTAAGTGTTGCCCGCGAAAACGCGGCGCGACTAAAATTAGCGGTCTCTTTTGTGGCAAGTGATTTGTTTGCACAATTGGGAAGTCAGAATTTTGATGTAATCGTCAGCAATCCGCCCTACATTGCGACTGACGAAAAAGCGGTGATGGACGCGAGTGTCTTGAACTACGAGCCACACCAGGCTTTATTTGCCGAACATGCGGGCTTGGCGATTTATGAACAGTTGGCCCAGCAAGTGGCTAGCCATTTGACGCCACATGGCCGATTGTATTTAGAATTTGGGTATCATCAAGGGGCTGCGATTCAACAGCTCTTTACCAAAGCATTGCCGACAGCACATGTGACCTTGCGTCAAGATATGGCTGGTCATGATCGGATGTTGCGGGTTATTTTGTAACTTAAATCGAAATTAAGCAAAGAAGGATTGGATCTTAATATGGAAACTAAAGTGTTTAAACCAGCTGAGGTCGCAGCCGCAGCTAAATTGATCCAGGCGGGCGAATTAGTCGCCTTTCCAACTGAAACCGTTTATGGCTTAGGGGCGGATGCGACGAACGTTACCGCTGTGAAACAAGTCTATCAAGCCAAGGGACGGCCTAGTGATAATCCGTTGATCGTCCATGTTGCCGACGTGGCAACAGTTGAACGATTTGCGAAGCCACTGTCGATTGCCGCTAAAAAGTTAATTAAAGCTTTCTGGCCGGGACCACTGACCATGATTTTTAATTTAAAACCCGCTGCCTTAGCCCCAGAAGTGACGGGTGGGCTAGCCACGGCAGCCTTTCGTAATCCAAATAACGCGGCCACTTTAAGCTTGATTCGTGAAGCGGGGACGCCAATTGTGGGACCATCCGCAAATACATCTGGTAAACCTAGTCCAACGACCGCGCAACACGTCTTGCATGATTTGGATGGAAAAATCGCCGGTATCTTGGACGACGGTGCAACGCAAGTGGGCGTTGAATCAACTGTTTTAGACTTGTCCGGCAAGCAGCCAGCCATTTTACGGCCGGGTGCTGTCACGGCGAGTGAAATTGAAGCGGTGATTGGCGAAAAAGTGATGACGGAACAACATCATGTTGGGGCCACCGAAGTCCCCAAGGCACCTGGCATGAAATATAAGCATTACGCGCCAGATGCTCAAGTCTATATTGTTGATCATTTGGAAGATTGGCCAGCTGCTTTGGCTTGGGCTGGCAAGCAGTCCGTTCAGATGGGCGTCATGGCGACAGATGCGATTTTGACTAGCAATCAGATACCAGCAAATTGCGAACAATTCTCTTTAGGCGACGATGTTCAATCGGCAAGCCGTGAACTATTTGCCGGACTACGTCATTTTGATACTGAAACAAAAATCAAAGATATCCTCTGCCAAGCCTTTGATAGCACGGGGCTTGGGGCAGCTTATATGAACCGATTAAATAAGTCTGCCGGTCAAACCCATTTTAGGGTATAATGAGTTTAAATCGGGAAAACCCGAAAGTTGTCACTTGCGAAATGGAGGAGAATTATTCATGAATTACCAAGAACAAGATCCAGAAGTTTGGGCTGCAATTAGTAAGGAACAGGCACGGCAACAACACAATATCGAGTTGATCGCGTCGGAAAACATTGTTTCAAAAGGTGTAAGAGCTGCGCAAGGCAGTGTTTTGACGAATAAGTATTCTGAAGGCTATCCGGGTCATCGTTTTTATGGCGGCAATGAGTTTATTGACCAAGTGGAAACATTAGCGATTGAACGGGCCAAGAAATTATTTGGGGCGGAATACGCCAATGTTCAACCACATTCTGGTTCACAAGCCAATGCGGCAGCTTATATGGCATTGATTCAACCGGGCGACCGGGTAATGGGGATGTCATTGGATGCCGGGGGGCATTTAACACATGGGTCAAGTGTCAACTTTTCGGGTAAATTGTACGATTTCCAAGGTTACGGGTTAAATCCTGAAACGGAAGAATTAGATTACGACGCTATTTTAGCGCAAGCCAAGGCATTTCAACCTAAATTAATTGTGGCTGGGGCATCAGCTTACAGTCGTGTGATTGATTTTGCCAAATTCCGTGAAATTGCGGATGCTGTTGGGGCCATGTTGATGGTCGATATGGCACACATCGCTGGTTTGGTTGCGGCTGGATTGCATCCTAACCCAGTCCCGTATGCGGATGTTGTGACAACCACGACGCATAAAACACTCCGTGGTCCACGTGGCGGGATGATTTTAGCCAAAGCTAAATATGGTAAGAAAATCAATTCCGCCGTTTTCCCTGGCAACCAAGGTGGTCCATTAGATCACGTGATTGCTGGTAAAGCGGTCGCCTTTGGTGAAGATTTACAACCTGAATTCAAAACTTATGCTAAGCAAATTATTGCCAATGCTCAAGCCATGGCAGCGGTCTTCAATGACTCCGACTTAGTCCGGGTGATTTCTGGTGGGACGGACAACCATTTGATGACGATTGATGTGACGAAGTCTGGGTTAAATGGTCGCCAAGTTCAGGACTTGCTGGATACGGTTTACATTACCGTCAACAAGGAAGCTATTCCGAATGAAACATTGGGCGCCTTCAAGACGTCCGGAATTCGGTTAGGGACGCCGGCAATTACGACTCGTGGGTTTGATGAAACGGATGCGGCGAAAGTGGCTGAATTGATTTTGCAAGCCTTAAAGGCGCCAGAAGATCAAGCCAATTTGGATGATGTTAAAGCCCAAGCCTTAGCATTGACGGCCAAGCATCCTATTGATGTCGACTAATTAAATTTAATTTGAATAACGATGGCAGCTACTTAGAAATCAGTACAACTTTCTGGGTAGCTGTTTTTCTATGGTGATGATCATCTGGTATGTCATGGACACATAGCGTCAATATAAATAAAATTTTCGATTTTTTGCGTCCTTTTTATAACTAATCGCGCTGAGCCCTAGTTTTTTGTTGCTAAATTAGCTACAATAGAAAGAAATCACTAAGGAGCGTGCACAGAAACATGGGTAAGTTTGAGGTTTTGAATCATCCGCTCATTCAACATAAGTTAACGATCATTCGGGAAAAGCAATGCGGGACGAAGGTATTTCGGGAAATGGTCAACGAAATATCCACATTGATGGCTTACGAAGTTTCACGTGATATGCCATTAAAGGATATTGAAATTGAAACCCCAATTACGACAACGACCCAAAAAACTTTAGCTGGTAAGAAAGTGGCCATCGTGCCAATTTTACGTGCCGGTTTAGGGATGGTCGATGGTGTCTTAAACATGATTCCAGCGGCTAAAGTTGGTCATGTTGGGATGTATCGTGATGAAAAGACACTGAAGCCAGTTGAATACTTTGTGAAGTTACCAAGTGACATTTCACAACGCCAATTATTTGTCGTTGATCCAATGTTAGCCACTGGTGGTTCAGCCATCATGGCCATGGATATGCTCAAGAAGCGTGGTGCTAGCAACATTAAGTTTATGTGCTTAGTTGCCGCTCCAGAAGGGGTTAAAGCTCTCCAAGAAGCACATCCAGATGTTGATATCTACACGGCGGCACTTGATGATCATTTGAACGAAGATGGCTACATCGTCCCAGGTTTAGGTGATGCAGGGGACCGTTTATTCGGGACTAAGTAATTAATTGAAACCATTAAAATCTCGTTGGCTGAGAGGCTGACGGGATTTTTTGCGTCTATGGTAGAAATAATTGTCCATGACTTGTCAATCGACGACATGTTTTAAAGGCTAATTTATAACTAAAAAATGATTTTTCTACCATAATATAGGCTATTTGTCGTTATCGATTTAAACCGTGCTAAGCGTCGATACAGCCCGTTTTGACCTTAATGGGATGGTTGGGTCGAAGTGGCGGGTAATAATCGTGTGTTCTCGTGGTTAAAGACAAAATGTGACTGCAAGTGTGATGGCAGCACAAATTCAGCAGTTTTGACATTAACCTATTACCAGTTATTTAGCCGTGAGGTCGGTTTGTTTATGGCTCAGATGTGGCATTTGACTTAGCACAGTGGTTTTCCGCGGTTAGTCAAAAATTGGCTTTTGAGACCGCACTTTGGCTCAAAAAAGATTCACAGCGTTCCAGCCCTAAACAAATCGACCGGTAGGCGGCAAACAACTTAATCTGAAAGTTATCAGCCTTAGACCACTATTGACAAAGTAAATCAACTCAAGTAAACTAGTTTCAATTGAACAGTTCCTTTAATTTAGCTCAGAGAGGCTGAAAAGGATTGATCGGATCTTCACCCTAAATAGGTGGAGTCAATTCAGACAGACCAGCCGCTTTGAGTGGGGGTCTGTCTTTTCTTTTGGATTAAATTCATAGTGAGGGGTGCATTATGGCAAAGCAAAAACCATTTCATAACGACGATGTCGTGCTTGACATTCACGACCGTCCAAAGTTTGGTAGCTGGCTTGGGTTATCGATCCAGCATTTATTCTCCATGTTTGGCTCAACCGTTTTAGTCCCAATTTTAGTTGGCTTAAATCCCGGGATCGCGTTATTTAGTTCTGGGGTCGGAACCTTGATGTATATCTTAATTACGCGGCATAAAATTCCCGCATATATGGGCTCTAGCTTTTCGTTCATTGTGGTCATGCAGTCTTTGATGAAGACCGCGGGCTATCCGGCGATTGCCCAGGGGACTATTGCAGTTGGCTGTGTCTACTTGTTAGTCAGTTTGCTCGTAACGTTGATCGGTTCCGACTGGATCGACAAAGCTTTACCACCAATTGTGGTTGGGCCAATTGTCATGGTCATTGGCTTATCGTTGGCTAGTACTGCGGCCAAAGATGCGACGATGAACGGCAATAATTATGATTTACGGTTCTTCGCAGTCGCGATGTTGACGATGATTCTAACCGTTATTTTCAACATGTACTTGCGGGGGTTCATGAGTTTGGTCCCAATTCTGTTGGGAATCGTGTCTGGCTATGTCATTGCTGTTTTGTTCGGAATTGTGGACTTTACACCGGTGATGCAGGCAAAATGGTTCGCTTTACCGAACTTCCAAATTCCGTTTATTAATTATCATCCAGGCATTTATTGGGGTGCAATTTTCAGTATGGCACCAATTGCCTTTGTGACGATGTCAGAACATATGGGTCACATCATGGTCTTAAATAAATTGACCAAACGGAATTTCTTTAAAGATCCTGGTTTGAGTCACACCTTGGCTGGGGATGGGACTGCATCGATTATTGCTGGTTTGGTTGGTGGCCCGCCTGTGACCTCTTATGGTGAAAATATTGGTGTGTTAGCCATTACCCGTGTTCACAGTATTTATGTACTCGGTGGCGCGGCGTTCTTTGCCATTGTCTTTAGTTTCGTGGGCAAGTTGTCGGCTTTGATCCAAAGTATTCCGTCACCGGTAATCGGTGGGGTCAGTTTCCTATTGTTCGGGGTTATCGCTTCGAGTGGGATGCGGATTTTAATTGATAATAAAATTGATTTTAATTCAAAAAGAAATTTAATGATTGCGTCGGCAGTTTTGGTCATTGGGATTGGTAACGCCTATTTACAAATTGGCAATTTTCAATTTAGTGGTTTGGCAGTCGCAACCGTGTTAGGAATTATTATGAACTTAGTGCTGCCAAAGACGGCGGTTAATGAGAAGTAAGCGGAAACATTCGTTTGCAAGAAATGAAAATATGTTGAACTTTATGAAAATCCCACGATGTCAATCCGGCGTAAAGCCCGATATCGTGGGATTTTCACCAAGTGACCAAATAATGAAATTATTTTGAATTTTTAGGTTGGTGGTGGTATTATTACCATTGTATTTTAATTAGAGGTAGCTCTAATTTACTATTTCATGTTTCGATACAATTGACGTTAATTGTTCCACACGTTATGGTTATCGTGAAACACCGAAATTAAGGAAAGAGGTGATATTCAGTGGGTGATCCAGTTCCTACGGTCAAATTCCTTGGGTTGACGTTTAATATCGCGAATGACATCTCGATTTTACTCACTTGTATAATCGTATTCTTATTTGTCTTCTTATTGTCGCGGCATTTGGCGTTGAAGCCCAAGGGTGGGCAAAATGTGCTGGAGTGGCTCATCGAGTTCACGAATGGCATTGTCAAAGGTTCAATCAAAGGGAATGATGCATCACATTTCGGTTTATATGCGTTCACATTATTCCTTTTCATTTTCGTTGCGAACCAACTTGGCTTGTTCTTACACATCCAAGTTGGCCAGTATACGTATGTCAAAAGTCCAACCGCAGATCCGATTGTGACGTTGACGTTGTCGTTTATGACTGTGGCGCTAGCACATGCTGCTGGGGTACAAAAGAAAGGGTTAAAGGGATATCTTAAAGATTACACCTCACCGTTTCTTGTATTCTTGCCAATCAACATTTTCGAACAGTTTACCGACTTCTTAACTTTAGGACTTCGGTTGTTCGGGAATATCTTCGCTGGTGAAATGTTACTGAGTAAGGTTGCAACTTTAGCGACCGGTGGTGGTAGCTGGTTTAGCTACGTCTACTCCTTCCCAATTGAATTTCTTTGGCAGGGGTTCTCAGTATTTATCGGGAGTGTGCAAGCATTCGTGTTTGTCACCTTGACTTCAGTTTATATTTCTCAAAAAGTTTCGCCTGAGGAATAGAAATTTCTTGTTTTTTTAATTTTAAGGAGGATACACAGATTATGGGAGCAATTGCTGCAGGTATTGCTATGTTTGGTGCCGCTTTAGGTGCTGGTATTGGTAACGGTTTGGTTATTTCAAAGATGCTTGAAGGTATGGCCCGTCAGCCAGAATTATCTGGTCAATTACGGACTAACATGTTTATTGGTGTTGGGTTAATCGAATCAATGCCTATCATTTCCTTCGTTGTTGCCTTAATGGTTATGAACAAGTAATCAATTGGTAAACGAGTTCATTTTAATGAAAATGAAAGAAGGAGGTGTCATTAGATGCTCTCGCATTTAATTATCGGTGCATCCGGTCTTTACCTTGGCGACATGTTATTTATTGCGATTAGTTTTATCATTTTGATGGCTTTGATTGCCAAAGTTGCTTGGAATCCTGTCACGAAAATGATGGGTGATCGAGCTGACAAAATTGCCAACGATATTGATTCAGCCAAGAAGTCTCGTCAAGAGGCCACTGATTTAGCTGATCAACGGCGTGAAGCCTTGTCACATTCACGGAGCGAAGCCAGCGATATTGTCGCTGAAGCCAAGCAAAGTGGTGAGAAGCAACGCACGACGATTGTCGCTGACGCTCAAAACGAAGCTACGCAGTATAAGCAAAACGCGCGCAAAGATATTGAACAGGAGCGTCAAGATGCCTTGAAGAACGTCCAATCTGACGTGGCTGACATTTCAGTCCAAATTGCGTCGAAAATTATCAAGAAGCAATTGGACCCTGAAGGCCAACAGGCATTAATCAATTCGTATATTGAAGGGTTGGGAAAGCATGAGTCTTGATAATCTTACAATTGCAAACCGATACTCAAAGGCACTCTTTGAGCTTGCAGTTGAAAAAGATCAGACCGAAGCATTCCTGGCTGAATTAAAACAATTACGGCAAGTCTTTGTCGACAATCCGCAATTGGCAGAGGTCCTTTCAGGATCATTGCTCTCGGTTGATCGAAAGCAGGCAACGTTGTCAACTTTGACCGACCATGCTTCAGAATACATTAAAAACTTTATTCAAATGTTGTATGATTACGGCCGCATGTCGAATTTGGTCGCCATTATCGACGCGTTTGAGCAACGTTATGATGAAAATCATAAGATAGTGCATGCCGAAGTAACGTCCGCGGTCAAGTTGTCAGATGAGCAAGCTAATGCCATCGCAGCAGCGTTTGCCAAGCGTGTTGGTGCCGACCAAGTTAAGCTAACGCGAAAAGTCGACACCGCAATTATTGGTGGCGTGATTGTCCGTTCAAACAATCAAACGTTTGATGGCAGCGTCGCTTTACAATTAACGAACTTAAGACGAGCACTCATCAACAATTAGAAAGTCTTTTACGAAGAGGTGAAACTTTTATGAGCATTAAATCTGAAGAAATCAGTGCTCTAATCAAACAACAATTAGAAAGTTATCAAACTGAGCTCTCAGTTGCTGAAACCGGTACTGTCACCTATGTTGGTGATGGGATTGCCCGGGCACATGGACTCGACAACGCCTTACAAGGTGAATTGCTCGAATTCAGTAACGGGGTTTACGGAATGGTACAAAACCTTGAAAGCAATGATGTTGGTATCGTTGTTTTAGGTGATTTTGATGGTATTCGTGAAGGCGATACTGTTAAGCGGACTGGCCGCATCATGGAAGTTCCTGTAGGGGAAAACATGGTTGGTCGGGTCGTTAACCCATTAGGTCAACCAATTGACGGTTTAGGTGAAATTAAAACTTCACACACTCGACCAATTGAACACAAAGCACCTGGGATTATGGAACGGCAATCAGTTAGCGAACCACTTCAAACTGGGATCAAGGCCATTGATGCCTTAGTACCAATTGGTCGTGGCCAACGTGAATTGATTATCGGTGACCGTAAGACTGGGAAAACTTCTGTCGCTATCGATGCCATTTTGAACCAAAAAGACCAAGATATGATCTGTATCTACGTCGCAATTGGTCAAAAAGACTCAACGGTGCGGTCACAAGTTGAAACGCTCAAAAAGTATGGTGCAATGGATTACACCATTGTTGTCACAGCCGGTCCTTCTGAACCAGCGCCATTACTTTACTTGGCACCATATGCCGGCGCTGCGATGGGTGAAGAGTTCATGCATAATGGCAAGCACGTTTTGATTATCTATGATGATTTATCAAAACAAGCGACTGCTTATCGTGAACTTTCATTGATCTTACGTCGTCCTCCAGGTCGTGAAGCTTATCCTGGGGATGTTTTCTACTTGCATTCACGGTTGCTCGAACGGGCGGCTAAGTTGAACGATAAGTTAGGTGGCGGGTCAATGACCGCGTTACCAATTATCGAAACGCAAGCCGGAGACATTTCCGCTTATATTCCAACCAACGTGATTTCTATCACCGATGGTCAAATCTTCTTGGATAGTGATTCATTCTATTCAGGTGTGCGGCCAGCCATTGATGCCGGGGCTTCAGTTTCCCGTGTTGGTGGGGATGCACAAATCAAAGCGATGAAGTCTGTTGCTGGGACTTTACGTTTGGATTTGGCATCTTTCCGTGAATTGGAATCATTCTCACAATTCGGTTCAGATTTGGATGCGGCAACGCAAGCTAAGTTGAACCGTGGGCAACGGATCGTGGAAGTCTTGAAACAACCTGTTCATTCACCATTAAAGGTTGAAGAACAAGTTATGATTTTGTATGCTTTGGCTAACGGTTACTTGGATAAAGTTGCTATTGAAGACATCGCACGTTACCAAACTGAATTGTTTGATTTCGTTCATACAAATCACCAAGACTTATTCGATACGATCGTCTCAACAAAGAAATTACCAGATGCTGACCAAATCAATGGCGCATTGGATGAATTTGCAGAGCAGTTCCAGCCAAGTGCTGCCGCTGCTAAGTAGTTAATGGCTGAAAAGGATGGTGAGTAGTGCATGGCTGAATCATTAATGGATGTCAAGCGCCGGATCGACTCAACCAAGAAGACTCATCAGATCACGTCAGCAATGCAAATGGTCTCAACTTCTAAGTTGAACCAGATTCAAAAGCATACTGGCACGTATCAGGTGTATGCTTCGAAAGTTGAAAGCATCGTTTCACATCTTGCCAAAGCTCATCTGATGTCAGCGAGCGCTGGTGTTCCGAACAGTAATTCCAATACCATTTCGGTGAGTGAATTATTGGCCCAACGCCCCGTTAAACGCACCGGGTTATTAATCATTACCTCTGATCGAGGGTTGGTCGGGAGCTATAATTCGAACGTCTTGAAACAGACGAACGACTTTATGCGCCAACACCAATTAAATGCTGATAACGCCGTTGTGTTAGCGGTTGGTGGCACTGGTGCGGATTTCTATAAGAAGAACGGCTTAAACGTTGCGTATGAATATCGCGGTGTTTCTGACGTCCCAACCTTTAAAGAAGTCCGTGAAATCGTTAAAACAGTTACCTCGATGTATCATAACGAAGTCTTTGATGAACTGTACGTGTTCTATAATCACTTTATCAATCGGCTTTCTTCTGGGTTCCGGTCAGTTAAAATGCTGCCGATCTCTGAAGAGACGTTTGCCCAAAGTGAAAAAGATAATCGTCCAGCCAAAGACAGCCGAGTTGATGTGGGTCCCGAGTATGAAATGGAACCTTCAGAAGAAGCAATTTTGTCGGCCGTGTTGCCACAATATGCTGAAAGCTTGGTTTATGGTGCCATCTTGGATGCTAAAACTGCTGAACATGCCTCATCGTCAACGGCGATGAAGGCGGCATCAGATAATGCTGGCGATTTAATCGATAAGTTGAATCTGAAATATAACCGCGCACGTCAAGCTGCTATTACGACGGAAATTACCGAAATTACTGGTGGTTTGGTTGCGCAAGAATAACGAATTTGGGAGGAATTAACGACTAATGAGTACAGGTAAAGTTGTACAAGTTATTGGACCCGTTGTCGACGTTGAATTCTCTCTAAACGACAAGTTACCTGATATTAATAATGCCTTGCTCATCCATAAAGATGGCGACGAGACCTTAACGGTTGAAGTTTCGCTTGAATTAGGTGACGGGGTTGTTCGGACCGTCGCAATGGATGGTACGGATGGCTTACGCCGTGGGATGGCCGTTGAAGACACTGGTTCTTCAATTACCGTTCCCGTTGGTAAGGAAACGTTAGGTCGGGTATTTAACGTTTTAGGAGAGACCATTGATGGTGGTCCAGAATTCGGTCCAGATGCAGAACGGAACCCGATTCACCGGGATGCCCCTGCATACGATGAATTAACGACCAGTACAGAAGTATTGGAAACTGGGATTAAAGTTATCGACCTCTTAGCACCTTATGTTCGTGGTGGTAAGATTGGGTTGTTCGGTGGTGCCGGTGTTGGTAAGACCGTTTTAATTCAGGAATTAATTCATAACATTGCCCAAGAACATAACGGGATTTCCGTCTTCACCGGTGTCGGTGAACGGACTCGTGAAGGGAATGACCTTTATTTCGAAATGAAGGCATCTGGCGTGTTGAAGAACACGGCCATGGTGTATGGTCAAATGAACGAACCACCTGGTGCCCGGATGCGGGTTGCCTTGACTGGGTTAACAATTGCGGAATACTTCCGTGATGTTGCTGGTCAAGACGTCCTCTTGTTTATTGATAACATCTTCCGGTTTACCCAGGCTGGTTCTGAAGTTTCCGCCTTACTTGGCCGGATTCCTTCAGCCGTTGGTTACCAACCAACCTTGGCAACTGAAATGGGTCAATTACAAGAACGGATCACTTCAACCAAAAAAGGTTCTGTTACGTCGATTCAAGCCGTTTATGTGCCTGCCGATGATTATACCGACCCGGCACCTGCAACGACTTTCGCCCATTTGGACGCAACGACCAACTTGGAACGTTCTTTGACTGAACAAGGGATTTATCCAGCTGTTGATCCGTTGGCTTCATCATCAATCGCTTTGGACCCATCAATTGTTGGGGAAGAACATTATGAAGTTGCCACCGAAGTTCAACGGGTCTTGCAACGTTATCGTGAATTGCAAGATATCATCTCGATCTTAGGGATGGATGAATTGTCTGACGAAGAAAAGACCACTGTTGCACGTGCACGGCGGATTCAATTCTTCTTGTCACAAAACTTCTTCGTTGCTGAAAACTTTACTGGGCAACCTGGGTCATACGTGCCAATCAAGGAAACTGTTAAAGGTTTCAAGGAAATTCTTGAAGGTAAATATGATGACTTACCAGAAGATGCCTTCCGTCAAGTTGGTAAGATCGAAGATGCAGTCGAAAAAGCGAAATCGATGGTCACTGATTAGGAGGGGTTAACATGGCTGACAATGCAAGCTCATTAACCGTTAGCATCGTTACTCCAGACGGTCAGGTCTATGAAAGTAAGACGCCAATGTTGATCGTTCGCACGATTAACGGTGAATTAGGGATTTTGCCGAACCACATTCCCATGATTGCTTCTTTAGCAATTGATGAAGTTCGGATCAAGCAACAAGAAACGGATCAAGAAGACGATGAAATTGCCGTTAATGGTGGTTTCGTAGAATTCAGTGATAATGTTGCCACCATCGTGGCGGACAGTGCTGAACGTCAGAATGATATCGACGTTGCGCGGGCTGAAAATGCCCGGAAACGAGCTGAAAGTCGGATTCAAGAAGCCCAACAAAAGCATGATGATGCTGAGTTGGCACGGGCACAAGTCGCATTGCGGCGTGCCGTGAACCGATTGCATGTGGCGCACCGGTAAGGTTCCACGAAGACGTTTTCGAAAACGAAATCAAAAGTATCTGCAGCCAGTTGGTTGTGGATACTTTTTTTATGGACAGCTTTTTGCAGAAATGAAGATAATTAGGTCAACGTCTTAAGCCAATGCTTAAAAGTTCGCATTAAGTCGAAATCAGAGCGTATCCAGTAACGATTGTGGGTTTTGTACGCTTAAAATAGGAGCGGTTATGAGGGCTGCTGAGCATTACAATTAACGAAACTAAACCAGCCGCCTGTTAATTGCCATTAGCAAGATCAGAATAGTTAACTAATCATCGGCAGATGACAAAATGTTAAAATTGTAACACTTTTGTAAAATGTAATATTTATTCGCTAGGGGTTTATGTTATGATGATTAGGAAACTACTAGGAATACCAAGTAATAACACGGTTTAGACCGGTATTATTGCGGAATTTTATTTGTCGATTTTTTAGTGGCTTTGGATTGCTTTTTGCGGTTAACAACTAGTTTAGTTGTTAGCCGATGTTCGACTTTTGGCGGTCACTGAATTACTTGGCAGACCCAATCAAGGTGCCAGGTAATTGTTGATTGTTTTGAGGACGGCGAGACTGTGATTCAAAATTGCGGAGATCTGTTTTGTTTGTAATCGTTTGTGATGGAGGGTTATCCATGGAGGAAATTGTAGTTCATGGCGGTCATCGTTTGACAGGTAATGTCCATATCGAAGGAGCCAAGAATGCCGTCTTACCCATTCTAGCGGCAGGGTTGCTCGCTAGTTCTGGGACAACGCATTTGACGAATGTACCAGTCTTATCAGATGTCTTTACAATGAATAATGTATTACGTTTTTTGAATACTAAAGTTGATTTTGATGAAATTAATAAAACGGTTGATATTGATGCGAGTCATCAATTGTCAGCTGAAGCACCATTTCAGTATGTCTCCAAGATGCGCGCGTCTATCGTGGTCATGGGACCATTGTTGGCACGTTTAGGCCATGCGAAGGTTGCCATGCCTGGTGGTTGTGCTATTGGCTCACGGCCAATTGACCTGCATCTGAAAGGATTAAGTGCGTTGGGCGCGGAAATTGAACGCCATGACGGTTACGTCGAAGCCCATGCTGAAAAATTGCATGGCGCTTCAATTTATTTAGATTTTCCAAGTGTCGGTGCGACACAGAACATCATGATGGCCGCTACTCTGGCTGAAGGCACGACAACGATGGAAAACGTTGCCCGGGAACCAGAAATCGTTGATTTGGCGAATATCCTCAATCAAATGGGGGCCCGAGTCATGGGTGCTGGGACCGAAACGATTCGGATCGAAGGCGTTGCTGCCATGCATGGCTGTGAACACAGTATCGTGCAAGACCGGATCGAAGCCGGGACCTTCATGGTGGCTGCTGCCGTCACACAAGGGAACGTTTTAGTTGAAGACGCAATTGCTGAACATAACAAGCCCTTGATTTCTAAAATGCGCGAGATGGGGGTTACAGTCAACGAAGAAGCTGGTGGAATTCGGGTCGTCGGCCCACTGAAATTAAAGCCAACTTCTGTCAAGACGATGCCACATCCGGGCTTTCCAACGGACATGCAGCCGCAAATGACTATTTTGCAACTCTGTGCACAAGGCACGAGTTTGTTGACTGAAACAGTCTTTGAGAATCGGTTCATGCACCTTGAGGAATTGCGCCGGATGAACGCAGATTTTAAAATTGAAGGACGCTCAGTGATCATGTATGGGCCAACGAACTTTAACGGTGCCCAAGTGGCTGCCACGGATTTACGGGCTGCTGCTGCGCTGGTGATTGCCGGTTTGGTTAGTCGTGGCTATACTGAAGTCACCAACTTGAAGTATTTGGATCGTGGTTATTTCAATTTTCATGGTAAATTGGCACAGTTGGGTGCTGAAATTGAACGGATCGATGTGCCTGACGAAGCAGTCTATGCGTTGAATCCTGATTTTGCGCATGAAGCTGCCGAATAGGTAAAAAAATAGCTTACAAAACCTTCAAAATGCGATAAACTCGTGTTTGAAGGTTTTTTTATGAAAAAAGTCATTCAGGAGGAACAAGATGTTCATAAATATTATTGATAAACACCTCTCATTGAAACCAACCGAAGTGGCGGATGCAGAACCCTTATTTGATTTGGTTGCTGCCAATCGTAAGCATTTGAAACCTTGGATGCCTTGGGTGGATGCGACAGCGACCGTCGCAGATGAACGGAAATTTATTGAAATGATGTTAACGAAGCAAGCTAAAGGTGAAGTCTTTATTGCGACGATCGTTGTCGATGGCGAAGTTGCTGGGATGATCGATGTCCACAACATTAGTGACGCACGCCATAACGGTGAAATTGGTTATTGGCTGGCACAAGATTATGTGGGTAAAGGTGTGATGACCAAAGCACTCGAACGCGTGGAAGAAATCGCCTTTACGGAACTTGACCTCCACAAATTAAATTTGTGTGCGGATGTCGCTAACCAGCGTAGTCGCGCTGTGGCTGAACGGCGTCAGTACCATTTGGATGCGACCTTACCAGAAAATATCTTGATTAATGGCCAATATAAAGACGAAGTGGTTTACTCGATCACCGTTGATGAATGGTCTAAGCGACGCGACGACTAGTTCGCAGCCGGTAGTGAGTATGCTATAATGAAAAGTTGTATAACTGCAAGTTTGAGAGGAGCAAGAACATGGCTTTAGATATTGGTATCGACTTAGGTACTGCCAATGTTTTGATTTACGTATCAGGGAAGGGCATCGTGTTAAATGAACCCTCTGTCGTTGCCATCCATACAAATACAAATCAAGTATTAGCAGTCGGGTCCGAAGCCTATCAAATGGTTGGGAAGACCCCTAGTAACATTCGGGCAATCCGACCATTAAAGGACGGGGTAATTTCAGATTTTGATGTTACCGAAGAAATGTTATCTTATTTTATTAAAAAATTAAATGTCCGTGGGATTATGTCACGACCAAGTATTATGATCTGTACGCCAACGAACACCACTGAAATTGAACGCAAGGCAATTTTACAGGCGGCTGAGAAGTCTGGTGGCAGCAAGGTCTACTTGGAAGTTGAACCTAAGGTTGCGGCCATTGGTGCCGGCATGGATATTTTCCAACCACGTGGGAACATGGTGATCGATATCGGTGGTGGGACCAGTGATATTGCAGTCTTATCATTAGGGGATATCGTGGCCAGCAGTTCATTGCGGATGGCTGGCGATCGTATGAACCAAGATATTGCCAACTATGTCAAAGATGAACATCATTTACTCATCGGTGAACGCACCGCTGAAAATGTCAAGATTCAAATCGCGCAAGTCTTCAAGCAAGAGGGCGATGACGATAAAGTGATGCAAGTCCGTGGCCGTGATACGGTTACTGGGATGCCACGTTCAATTGATATGGATTCAAATGAAGTTGAAGTGGCGATCCATGATACGTTGATGCAGATCGTTTCAACGGCACATCATGTGATGGAAACCTTACCGCCAGAAATTTCAGCGGATATCATCGATCGTGGTATCATGTTGACTGGTGGGGGCGCGCTCTTGAGCGGCTTAGACCAGTTGATCAGCGAAAACTTAAAAGTGCCAGTGATGGTTGCCGAACACCCATTGAACAATGTGGCTCAAGGCGCCGGTATTTTACTAGAACATATGCAAAAGAGTAATAAGAAGAAATAAGCGACGATGAAACGTGTTTTAATTAGCAGCATTCGCTGGTATCAACGAGCTTTTTCGGCCTTTTCACCGGCACATTGTCGTTATTGGCCGACCTGTTCGGCTTACACGATCGAAGCAGTCGACCGCTTTGGTGCGGCTCGTGGCGGTTTAATGGGGATAGCGCGCGTCTTGCGTTGTCAACCCTTTGTCAAAGGTGGCTTTGATCCCGTCCCAGCGACCTTTTCATTACGTCGAAATCCGGCCTTTAAGGAGGAAAAGTAATTTTGTCAAAAAAAGATAAAGCTATCTCAGTGACGCTGAATGAGACCCAAGTAAATGATCAGACCATCACGGAAGTTTTGATTGGTAAACAAGTGATTGGTCAAGTGACCCAAACTGGGGACCGTTTTGATGCGGAACTTTCTAGTGATTCACAACCATTTGCCCATAGCAAATCATTCGATGAATGTTTGCAAGAAGTCCTTTCAGCGTACCACTTGCATAAAGGCTAATTTTTGGTTAACCTTCAACCTGGTTCCGTTTATTCGGCACCAGGTTGTTGTATAATCAAGCTTATCTTAGAAAATTAAGGAGCGTTTGTTGTGGCAGAAGAATCTAGACTGCGTGGTCAAGCAGAAGAATCACGGATTGACTGGGGAATTATTTTCTCCATCATGATGCTAGGCTTGATTGGACTGGCCTCAATTTATGTCGCTGCCAGTCACGATTCAAGTGTGGTCAACGTGACGAAACAGGTTATTTCACAAGTGATGTGGTTCGTGATTGGGACCACGTTAGCAATTATCATTATGCAGTTTGACTCTGAACAACTCTGGCGGGTCGCCCCGCTAGCTTATTGGTTTGGGATATTTCTGTTAGTGGCGGTCTTAGTCCTGTACAGTCGGTCGATGTTTGCCAGTACCGGGGCTAAAAGTTGGTTTGCGGTTGGCTCATTGACCTTTCAACCGTCAGAAATCATGAAACCGGCCTTTATTTTGATGTTAGGTCGGGTCGTGACGATGCATAATACCGAAAATCCGAACCACACGATGGCGACGGATTGGCAGTTGATTGGGAAACTGATTGCCTATACGATTCCGTTAATTATCCTGTTGAAGCTTCAAAATGACTTTGGGACGATGTTAGTCTTCTTCGCCATTTTAGGTGGTGTCATTCTGGTTTCAGGAATTTCGTGGCGGTTATTGGCACCGGCGTTTTCAATTGTGTTTGTGTTTGCTGGAACGGTGCTTTACTTAGTCGTCACAACCAGTGGCCGGCATATTTTGGAAGCAGTGGGTTTTAAAGCGTATCAATTCGCCCGGATCGATACTTGGTTGAATCCGTCGACCGATACGTCTAATAATGCGTATCAAGTTTGGCAGAGTATGAAAGCCATTGGTTCTGGTCAGATTACTGGTCGCGGGTTCAACGTGTCCCACGTGACCGTGCCGGTGCGTGAATCTGATATGATTTTCTCCGTCATTGGGGAAAACTTTGGCTTCATCGGTTGTACGATCGTCGTTTTATTATATTTCTTATTAATTTATCAAATGGTGCGGGTCACCTTCGATACAAAAAATGAGTTTTATGCTTATATTTCGACAGGGGTCATTATGATGATCTTGTTCCATGTGTTCGAAAACATTGGGATGAGTATCGGCTTGCTCCCAATGACTGGGATTCCGTTGCCTTTTATTAGTCAAGGGGGTTCGGCTTTGATTGCGAACATGGCCGGGATTGGACTGATCATGTCAATGCGGTTCCATTACAAGTCATACATGTTCAGTCGCAACGATCGGTTTGAATAACTAAAGTTGTTGCGGGTCGTTTAGCATAATTGGTGTTATAGTTAGACATAATTATTACAATATTAATTAGTTGAACGAAACCATCAAGATTTAAATTAAGGAAAGCATGGTGTTGAAGATGAGTGAAGATGCAAATTATTTCTGGACCAAAGATACTGACGGTCATACGCGGATTGGGTTAACGAAAGCGGCACACGAAGCCTTGGGTGAAGTGAAGTACGCGGAATTACCAACTGTGGGTGATAAGGTCAGTCAAAAAGAAGCTTTCCTTAGCATTGAAGCCACTAAAGCTGTTTCTGAATTTAACTGTCCAATTAATGGGACCGTTACGGCGGTTAACCCAGCTTTGAAAGCTGATTTCAAAGCCTTGAACAGTCTTGAAGACGGGGTTGCTTGGTTGATTGACGTCGATTAATTTTCGGGGTTGACAAGCGAATCAGTCCTCGGTATACTCAGGACATTAATAAACGATTAGAAAA
This sequence comes from Lactiplantibacillus nangangensis, assembly GCF_005405065.1. Classification (GTDB taxonomy): domain Bacteria; phylum Bacillota; class Bacilli; order Lactobacillales; family Lactobacillaceae; genus Lactiplantibacillus; species Lactiplantibacillus nangangensis. Next base: position 202,001 of record NZ_BJDI01000003.1, read on the forward strand.
TTATCATTTTGAAAAGATGAGTACGTGGTTACGGCTACTAAGAGAGTCTCAGGTTGGTGCAATGAGATTAGACGTGAAACGGAAGATGGTCTTGAATCAATGCAATTTGGTGAGCTACGGTTAGCCAAGTTTGGATTGCACCCATTATCGTGCCGAGTTAGAACTAACTCTTAAGACAGTTTGTGTGAGCAAGTTGCAAAGATGGGTGGTACCGCGAGACTGAGCTTCTCGTCCTATTGGTTATGATTGAGATCATAACTGATAAGATGAGAAGCTTTTTTGTTTGCAAAGTAATTGCAGTTGATAAATGATTAAGTTAGCTTAATTGGTCTGAACCAATTGAACGGCATAAGGAGGAAACGAATTGATTGAATTTAAAGACGTGACCAAAACGTTTGATAGCAAGCAAGGGACTGTGCATGCGGTCCAAGATGTGAACTTAAAGATCGAAGATGGCCATATCTACGGCATTGTCGGTTATTCTGGGGCTGGAAAGAGTACCTTGATTCGCATGTTGAATGGGCTAGAAACACCGACTAGCGGCTCAGTCAATATCGATGAGGTCGAAATCTCCGCTTTGACGGGCGCTAAGTTACGTGCCCAACGGCATAAGATCGGGATGATTTTTCAACATTTTAACTTACTCTGGTCACGGACCGTGTTGGAAAATATCATGTTTCCACTAGAAATTGCCGGTAATAGTAAGGCAGATGCCAAGCAGAAAGCCGCTCATCTCGCCGAATTAGTCGGGTTGTCTGGTCGTGAGAATGCTTATCCAGCTGAATTATCTGGTGGGCAAAAGCAACGGGTCGGGATTGCGCGAGCTTTAGCCAATGATCCTCAAATCTTACTTTCGGATGAAGCGACGAGTGCGCTTGATCCGCAAACGACGGATGAAGTTTTGGACTTGTTACTAGATATTAACAAGAAGTTGAATTTAACGATTGTCCTCATTACCCATGAAATGCATGTCATTCGTAAGATTGCGGACCATGTGGCAGTCATGGAAGACGGTAAAATCGTTGAACAGGGGCCGGTTTTGGAAGTCTTCAAACGACCACAACAAGCCGTCACGAAGCGGTTCGTGAACGAGGAAGTGACGCCATCGTTGACTGAAACAACGGCAGTGGTTGATCAACTCTTAGCGAAATATCCTAAAGGGACAATCGTTCAACTCACATTCCATGGTGACCAAGCCCAATTACCGATTGTTTCAGAAATGTTGAAACAATATACGTTGGATTTAAACATCATCGAAGGGGCAATTCATCAAACTCAAGAGGGCGCGATTGGGTCGCTGTACATTCAAATTAGCGGTGACCAGTCACAAATTAATGGCGCACTAGCTTATTTACAAAAAATGCGGGTCGAAACGGAGGTCTTAAATCGTGAATAGTCAAGGATTAGGGTCGTATTTTAAATTTTCAAATGTTGACTGGGGCAACATGTTGAGCTCAACTTGGGAAACGATTTGGTTGACCCTCGTTTCAATGATCGTCGTGGCGATTTTGGGGATTGCGCTCGGGTTGCTCTTGTTCGAAACGACAAATAGCCAACAACCTTGGGCCAAAGTGCTCAATTGGGTCGTTGCCTTATTTGTGAACGTGTTCCGGTCAATTCCATTCATCATCTTGATTGTCTTATTATTACCAGTGACGCAAAGTATCGTTGGAACGATTATCGGTCCTCGAGCTGCTTTGCCATCACTGATTATCTCGGCGGCACCATTTTATGCTCGGATGGTCGAGCTCGCCTTTCATGAACTTGATCATGGCGTGATTGAAGCGGCTGAATCGATGGGTGCCACGCGTTGGCAGATTATTCGGAAAGTCTTACTACCAGAAAGTTTGCCAGCTTTGGTTTCCGGAATCACGGTCACGACCATTTCGTTGATCGGTTATACCGCAATGGCTGGGGCGATTGGGGCCGGGGGTCTTGGTAACTTAGCTTACCAAGATGGGTTCCAATCCAACAACAATGCAATCACATTAGTGGCGACAGTCATCATTGTCATCATCGTGTTTATTTTCCAATTTATCGGGGATGTGGCAGTTAAGCACATCGATAAACGCGCTAACTAACGGTTTCAAGGGATGTTAAAAAGGGTTCAACAATTTGATTAGGAGGAACTTAGCATGCGAAAAAAGGGAATTTTAGGGTTATTAGCTGTGGCGGCAACGGCCTTTTTGCTAGTTGGTTGTGGTAAATCAGCGTCATCGTCCAAAACGACAACGATCACTGTCGGGGCTTCAGCGGTACCACACGCAGAAATTTTGAAACATATTCAACCAGAATTGAAAAAGGAAGGCGTTAATTTAAAAATTAAAGTTTTCCAAGATTACGTCCTACCAAACAAGGCATTGGCTTCTAAGGAATTGGACGCAAATTACTTCCAGCATGTGCCATTTTTAGACAATTGGAATAAAGAAAATAACGGGACTTTGGTTTCAGCTGGCGCCGTTCATTTGGAACCAATTGGTGTTTTCTCTAAGAAAGTTAAGCATTTGAAAGACTTAAAGGATGGCGCCACGGTCTTAGTAAGTAGCAACGTTGCTGATTACGGTCGAGTCTTAACCTTGTTCAAAGACGCTGGCTTAATTACGTTGAAGAAGGGGACGGATATTACGTCAGCCAACTTCAATGATATTGCAACGAATAAAAAGCATCTGGTCTTCAAGCATTCTTACGAAGCGAAGTTAATGCCTCAATTCTACAAGAATAACGAAGGCGACGCGGTAGTGATCAACGCCAACTATGCGGTTCAAGCTGGCTTAGACCCACGTAAAGATGCGATTGCCCTTGAAAAGTCGGATTCGCCATATGCCAACATTGTGGCCATTCGTAAGGGTGATAAAGACAAGCCGGCAATCAAGAAATTGATGAAGGCCTTACGTTCAGATTCAACGCAAAAATGGATCAAGAACCATTATAAGGGTGCCATCTTACCTGTAACGTCTACCAACTAAAGTGATTGAAAGTCGGTCTGAAAATGACCGGCTTTTTAGTTACATTAAAATCGCATGAGATTAAGCCCCGCTTGACTTTGAGCCTCTTGCAGGGTACGCTAATTTTAGTTAAATCCTAAAGATTGAAAGTGTCAAAATTGTTGTGAATTCGGGAATACTAACATGGGGTATGTCTAAAATAGACTCATACGGATTATCACATCGTCAGCCAGAGTTTGAACAATTGACGAATCACTAAAAACAGTTAATGAGCTGTAGGTTGTTGTTGATAGCATCGGGCGTGTGGGTGGCGTTTGACCGGTGTTTTTCCGGTCTTACACCACGGACCGGCCGGGAGATTTGCGGTTTAGGCAAAGCTTTCGGGCGAGGGGCAAGACGTTCTTCAGGCTTGCCCTGGTCCCTCGGCCGCATGTTATCAACAACAACCGGAAGTGGCAACTTTCAACTTTTAGTTAAATCATTTACAGAATGGAGTTAGCGATATGCGTAAATATGGTGTTATTGGATTAGGTCAAGTTGGGGCAACCGTTGCCTATACGTTAGTACAACACGGCACGGTTGATGAATTGGTGCTAATCGATCATAACGAAGCGTTAGCACAAGCACAAAAGTTAGATTTGGATGATGCCTCACCACGTCTGGGTTCGACCACGAAGATTATTTTGAATGATTATTCAGCCTTAGCCGACGCTGAAGTGTTGATCGTAGCTTCCGGCAATATCGGGGCCATCGACATGACCAGTCCCAAGGGGCGGTTTGGCGAATATGATTCCAATCAAGCTATTGTTCGTGATATTGCGCCAAAAATCGTGGCTTCTGGGTTCAAAGGTATCTTGATCGACATCATGAACCCTTGTGATGTCATGACCGATTACTTACAACGCATGACTGGCTTTGACCGTAACCGGGTCTTTGGGACGGGGACGTTCTTGGACACCGCACGGATGCAGAAGTACGTTGGTCAAGCACTGCACACAAACGGTAAAAATGTGGCCGGCTATGTTTATGGCGAACACGGTAACTCACAATTTGTTGCTTGGTCGACGGTTTCAGTCAATGGGCAATCAATCGCTAACTTCAAGGATCTGGACTTAAAACAGCTTGAAGAAGATGCACGTCAAGGGGCTTTTGCCGTCATGGCTGGGAAAAAGTATACGAATTTTGCCATTGCCACTTGTGGGGTACGTTTGGCGGAAGCCGTCAGTGCGGATGAACAGTTAGCTTGTCCCGTTTCAGCATTTGATCCAGACTTTGGCACCTATGTGGGGATGCCAGCCGTTATCGGTAAAAATGGTATCGAATCCTTGATTCATTTGGACTTGACCGCTGATGAACAAGCCTCATTGGCATCGTCAGCGAAATTTATCAAGTCAAAAGTTGACGTTTTACCACAAGCTACTAAGTAATTTTAAAAAATAAGTTAAAGCTAGTCGGTTCAGCGTGAGTTTTCGTTGGAGCGGCTTTTTGCTGTCCTGGTGGGGCGTTAGTCCGTTGAAAGTCACGTGTAACCAATGTGCAAAGCCGCGCAATCATGCTAAAATAAAGGTTAAACTGAGCAATCGAGGTTATTATGGAAGCACAGAAATTAGCAACTTTAAAAGCTGATGTCATGAAGTTACGTCAGCATTTACGTGCTGGTGATTTGTATCAATCCCTCCCGCAGCGGCTGGGATACTTGATTGATCAAATCCCAGTGACCCCTGCAACGACCGTGACGATACCGGATGACGGGGAAATTTTAGACTTAATCAAACAATTACATGCTGGCCTTGAAGCCGGGACTTTAACTGAAATTACGGATGCGCAACTGCAACAGTTGTTACAACATTTAGGTTCAACTGATCCCGCCGTGCGCGATCGGGGCTGTTACTACTTACTGAATGAGGCACTCCAGCAACAGTTGTTGACCAATGAACAGTTGGGGACGATCTTCGATGTGGTTAGCCAAGATGCGCAATTATTTGCCCACATTGATCAATCTGAAAATGATGCTGTTTATCAACGGTCGTTTTCAATTTTGATCTTGTCAGTCTTATTGTACGCGGATCATGCCGGTATGACGTTTATGACGCCAGCACGGCTAGAACTTGTGGTGCAGCAGTTTACGACTTATTTACTGTTGGAACGCGATACGCGCGGCTTTGTCACCGACCATGGTTGGGCACATGCCTATACGCACATCGGCAATTTATTAGATGAATTGGCGGATGAGAGCCAACTGGCACGTGCGGATAAATTGATGATGCTGGCTTGTTTGATTGAACGTTATCAGCGTCTGACGACCCCACTAATTTTTGGCGAGGCTGAACGATTGTCGACCTACTTGGCGTTGATTACCACCAAGGATGAGTTATATTCTGATTATCTCTTGCGGGCCTTTAAAAAATGGCACCAACAATTAGTGATGCAGCCAGCTCCGGCGACAGCGACGGCTTGGACGCGCGTGTTTAATCGGAATCGTTTATTAGAGGCCATGGCGTTACACGATGATTTTCCCACGGCCATCGTTGATTATTTAGATGATGAATTAGAGTTTTTAGGGTAGTTTTGGAAGGAAGTTACGCTGATGCAAGCAAAAGCAGTTGGATTATACGCGGGTCACGAGATCAGTGATCCCAAGGCATTGGAGGATGTGACGTTGACTGTAACGCAGCCAACCGGACGCGATGTTTTAGTCGCCGTCCAAGCCGTTTCGGTCAATCCAATTGATACGAAACAACGTCAGGTTCAGCCAGCAACCACGACGCCGCGGGTGTTAGGTTTTGATGCCGTTGGTCGCGTCATCGCGGTAGGGCCGGAAGTCACAAGTGTGATGACCGATGATATCGTTTATTATGCCGGCGCGGTTGATCGCCCTGGGAGTAATGCGCAGTACCAATTGGTTGATGAACGGCTAGTGGCGTTAGCGCCAAAATCGTGGGACCTGACCGCTGCGGCTGGTTTGCCATTAACTGGGCTGACGGCATGGGAAGCGTTGTTTGAAAAATTAGCTTGGCAACCCGCTAAAAATGCCAATGTTGGTCATTCAGTCTTGATCATCAATGGCGCTGGCGGCGTTGGTTCAGTGGCGATTCAGTTGGCAAAATGGGCTGGCCTAACCGTGATCACGACGGCTGGTCAACCAAAAACGACGGCGTGGGTCAAAGCCTTAGGCGCAGATATCGTATTGGACTATCATGACGATTTAGCCGCCCAATTAGCGACTCACCAAGTCAAAGCGGTCGATAGTGCGATTTTGTTACAATCTACTGATCAGTATTTGCCCATCGTGGCGCCATTAATGCGGCCACTTAGCACGATGGTCGCGGTGGTGACAAATGCCAAACCGTTACCAATGGCGTTATTGAAGCCCAAGAGCTTGAATTTTGCTTGGGAGTTTATGTTCACGAAGGCCAATTATCAGTTGCCAGAATTAGCGACTCAAGGAATGATGTTAGCTAAAATGGCTCAATTGGCAGATGATGGGATTTTACAGCCAACGACCAAAAAAGTCATCAAAGGGATTAACGCGAAAACGCTAACTGAGGCCCATCAGATTGTTGAAACCGGACAAATGTTAGGAAAGTTAGTGTTAACTGCGCCATTTAATGGATAATAGCGGTTACAACGTTGCAAAACTATTTCCAATTTTAGTAAGATATTGTAGAATTAGAGAAGCCGTAATATGAAATAAATCTTGATAGGATGAACAAAAAATGGACACACAGAAAAAGATCCATGTAGGCATGTTGTTTGGCGGGAACTCTTCTGAACATGATGTTTCGAAGCGTTCAGCTCATAATATTTATGACGCAATGGACAAGAAAAAGTATCAGATCGACTTATTCTTGATTACGAAGAATGGGATTATCTTAAGTGATGCTGCGACACGCCGGGTCTTTGCTGGGGAACCAGAAGACAAAGTGGTCGCAGAAGAATTGCCGAAATTGGATATGAGTGATCCATTGGCCCCAATCAAGAATTTGGCGGCGGCCAAGGATATTGATATCTTTTACCCAGTGGTACATGGGAATTTGGGCGAAGATGGGACCTTGCAAGGGTTATTTAAACTATTGAAGAAACCTTATGTTGGGAGTGGCGTATTAGCTTCAGCTGCCAGCTTTGATAAGGACATTACCAAACAAATTTTGACGCATCATCATATTCAAAATACCAAGTATGTGGTTGTGACGCCCGAAAATCGGGAACAAATGACATACGCTTATTTGGCAGAACACGTTGGTAAGCACTTGTTTATCAAGCCCGCTAACCAAGGGTCGTCAGTTGGGATTCATAAAGCTGAGAACGAACAGGACTATTTGGACGGTTTAGCAGATGCGTTCAAGTATGATTACAAAATCTTAGTTGAAGAATCAATCGACAATCCGCGTGAAGTTGAATGTTCAATTTTAGGGAATGAAGATGCCGTTGCTTCTAAGCTCGGTGCCATCGACGTCCCAAAGAGTGATACGTTCTATGATTACAATAACAAGTTTGTGGATGCGAGTGGGGTCACTTTCGAATTACCAGTTGATCTACCAGCTGATTTGACGAAACGGATTCAAGACATGTCATTGGGTGCTTTTAAAGCGCTCGGTTTGAAGGGCATGGCGCGAGTAGACTTCTTAGTTTCTGAAGATGGCGAGCCATACTTGGGTGAAATCAACACGTTGCCTGGGTTTACCAACATTAGTTTGTATCCAAAGCTTTGGGAAGTTTCAGGGATTAATTATACTGATTTGATTGATCGGTTAATCCAACTTGGCTTTGACGAGTTTAAACGTCAGTCAGAAATTCATTACGATTTTGTAGCGTTAGACGCTGAATAAAAACAGTCAGCTGTGAGGCGGTTGGGATGAAAGTAATTTCATTCTGACCGCCTTTTGACTAATTCGGGGGGATGGGAAAATGTTGGCACGCGGCCGACACAATTTAAGACTGGGGTTAGCTAGCCTCCAAGGTCCGTTTGGGTGCTGGTGGTTTGGTGGCCTCGGACTAGCAGTGGCAGTCAAGTGGCTCGGAATTCAAGTTGGCGGCTGGGTGAGCGGGATTGGTTTACTGGTGCTCAGTTGTTGGTTACCCTTGGTTGCTGAACGGATGGGGCCGCAACACTGGTCTTGGCGGCAATGGGGTTTAATCTGGGTGAGCCAACTCGCCTTGGCACTGCTTTGGTTGCCCCTTGGTTGGGGTGGCTATCTCGCGACGTTGCAAGCCAGTCTTCAGTTACCGGCTGACTGGCAAAATCACCTCTTTATGACGCGGTATGATTGGTTGCCTTGGCTTGTGCCAATTTGGTTAGTGCTGTGGCTGGGGTCGTTTAAGTGGTTACCGGCTTGGCGCGCTCAACTGCGCCAGCCTACGAGTTGGCGCCAGCTATGGGTGACTGGTTGGCATCAGCGGTGGTGGGCAGTTGTTCGCCGCCTAGCCCGTTTAGGCTTGATGTTGATTGGTTGGCTAATCCTAGCGGTGGGCTTAGTACTTGTGACTGGTGGCTTAGAGCTGATGTCGGTGCCCGTGGGACGTGTGGCAGCCATTGTGAGCTTGACCGGGTTGCAAGTTGTTGGCTGGGTTATTTTAGCGGGCTGGTGGGCCGATTGGTTTGAACAGCCGTTATCAGTGGGCCAGGTTCGGCAGCACTGGTGGTTCGTTGGACTCAGTCTCCTAGCACTTGTGTTTTCATTGGGCTGGCTCCAAACGCCTCCAACGACCGCACCAGCCATTATTGCGCATCGTGGGGTCAATGGTGAAGATGGCGTTCAAAATACCACCGGTGCGCTTAAACGGACGGTTAAGGCGACTCGGCCGGCCATGGTTGAAATGGATATTCAGCCAACTGCCGATGCGCATTGGGTCGTGATGCATGATCCAACCCTGCGTAATTTGGCGGATCGCCCCGGACCAGTTCAAGCTTATCAACTGGATCAGTTAGCCGGCTTGCCTTTGGCAGAACATGGGCAGCACGGTGAGTTGAGTACTTTTGACCACTATTTGGCGACTGCCCACAGGTTGCGACAACCGTTATTAGTTGAAATCAAGGCGGTGGGCAATGCGGTACAACTGATTTCACCCTTTGCAGATCGTTATGCTAAGGTACTTGAGCAACGCGGTAGTGCGGTACATTCATTGGATTATACGGTGATTGTTCGCTTGAAACAGCGCACGCAAAAAATTCGGGTGGGTTATATTACACCCTTTTATCTGACCAACTTTACGACCAATGTGGCGGACTTTTATTCGCTGCAGGCACTAACCATCACGCGGGAACAACTCGCAGCGGCCAAAAGGTCAGGCAAGCCCGTCTATTTGTGGACTGTCGATCGTGGCAGCATGATGCAACGGCTAAGCACGATGCGACCAGCCGGACTGATCACGAATCAACCCGGTCGGTTACGTCGGCTACAACAACAGCCGCAACATTATTATTTTTACCAGTTGATTAATTGGTTGATTAATTTATGAAAGTCCATGACTGGAAAATGAGAGAATTAAAACTCGGAGAGGAAGTTAACGCCTTTCATTGTCGCAATTGTGGTGTGGTTTTGTTTGACAAATATAAACGTTGATTTGAACCACTTTGAACCGGTTTCGCTAGTCTGGTGACTCAGTTAACTTTGGGTAAATTAGTTCCGTTAACTAATCAGAAACCTGAATAATTATTAAGTGACCTGCCACATCAAGCATGGTATAACTTAATATTAAATAAGAATTACTCTTATTTCTTGCGTATTATCACTTATCTGAATATAATAATATGCGTAATTGGTATTGTCCAATTAGTTAATATTGGGGTACTGATTATTTAATCGATGCTTGAGGATTGATTAGGTGTTAGCGACGGTAAGTTTGCGAGTGGGGTCGGGCTTAGCGGTGATCAAATTAGTGTTAGGTTGAGAGTAGTCGATAAAAGAGGGGTTTAAGATGAGAATATTGGGAGAGAAAGTTCGGCAATTCCGCAAGCGTAAAGGCATGTCGCAAAAGGAATTGGCGGAGGGTATTTGTACCCAGGCAACGATTAGTTTAATTGAAAAGAAGAGCAAGATTCCGAGCATGAAAATTATGATGAAGATTTGTAATCGATTAGGAATTCGGTTATCGGATGTCATTGTGGAAAATGATGATCAGTTATATCGGACTTTCAAAAAAATTGATTCTTTGATTCGTCATGATCAGTTAGTCGCGGCCAATGAGGTCTTTACCAAAATTCGGCCGAAACAATTGCGGAGTAACACGGATAAGAAACAATATTACTATTACGAAGGTTACCTGCAATTGGTTTTGAGCGACAATGCGGATGAAGCGATTTTTAACTTTGGGATGTTATTAAATCAATTTGTAAAGTCAAGTCATGATATGTTTGCGATTTTAGCGACCTTGGGGACTGGTTTGGCCTATGAACGGAAACAATCGTACGACAAGGCCGAGATCTTCGTCAAGCAAGCCGTCGCAACGTTACACACGATGGATGCCCAAGCCATGCCAATCGGTGACGATGATTATTTGCAAAATGAGATCTTGATCTACGCGTCAGCGGCTCAGCTGTATGCTAAAATCAATTTCCCAGAAGAAGCGTTGGAATTGATCGACCTCGCGCTGAAAAAAGCGCAAGAAAGTCAGTCATTGTACTTGTTAGACCGACTTTACGCGCAGAAGGCCGCTAATGAAGTGGTCTTGAACAACATCGTTTCGGCGCATGATCATTATTACGTGGCGTATGCACTAAGTTTAGTGACGCACAATGATAAATTAACTCAGAAGATTATTAAAGAAATGGCTGAATACCACATTGCTCCCTTGCAAGTGGCCAACGAAGCCTAACTAAAAATGACGTCCAGCCGCATCAGTCGCGCTGGACGTTTTTTAGGCCACCGAATCAAAACGACCTAATGAGTGGTGGTCTACCGCTGAGTCGGCTATAATACTGCAACTAGTTAGTCCATGCTTTTGAGGTGTAAACATTTTAACGTTTTAGTGCGAGCCAATGACCTTTGGAGGGATTGAAATGGTTAAAAAATGGGGCGCCGTTGCTTTGGTGGGTGCGATCGACAGTGTGATTTTATGCTGGCTTTGGGGGGCTTGGCATCATTGGCAATCACCACTGATGGTTGGGCAACAGCTATTAATTGTGATTACGGTGGCTTTTGCTTTGTCGTTCGTCGCACCGTTTTTATTAGCACAAAGTTTTCAATGGCAGCCGCACCAAGTGATGTGGCATTGGCTACTCGGCTGGTTAGGGTATGGGATTTTATTGCTAGTCGTCCCAGGCTGGTTTAAACCAGCTCAAGCCATTGAGATTGGAAATGGTTTTCTATGCAGTTTCTTCGGTATCTTGTGTGTTGACGCGCCACGCAATCGAACCCTTGGCATTCGGGTAAGTTGGACCTATGCTTCCGAAATGGTTTGGCAGCGAACGAATCGGTTAGGGGGCTGGTTGTTGTATGCCAGCGGCCTGATTGGTATTGGACTCAGTGCTTGGAAGCCGGTTGCCGGACCAGTGTTAGTCTTCATTCCTGTAATACTCAGCGGTGGCATTGCGCTAGGTTACGCTTATTGGTTATCGCATCAGTCACATCTGTTTAATTAGCCTTAAAAAAGCATTCTGATGATCCTTCGATTGAAAGGTCGTCAGAATGCTTTTTAACTGGTTAAATTATTTTTTCTTAGGTTTTGGTGCTGGTTTGTTAGCCAAATCAGTCCGAACGACGAGAACATCACAAACCGCCATCCGGGTAACGTATTCCGTGACCGAACCAATCAACAAGCGTTCGACCGCGTTTAACCCAGTTGCACCGATCATAATCAAATCAATGCCTAAATCCTTTGGAACATCACGCGCGATAATGGTCTTTGGTGCGCCGTACTCGATCGAGTAATCGACGTTGTCCAAGCCTTCTGATTTCGCTTCTTCGACATATTTATCTAATGTCTTTTGGGCGGTATCGGTGACTTGTTCAACCATGGTCGTATCAAAACTAGAAATGTTTTGGAATGCACGGGTATCAACGACGTGCACCATGTGAACGGACGCTTTAGGGCCATTTCGTTTGGCAACGGCGACCGCCTTTTTAAATGCTAATTCCGCTTCGTAAGAACCATCAACGGGAACTAAGATGTGTTGGTATTGTTGTAACATCATTCTCACCCCTCAATACTTTATACTTATATTGTAAAGGTTTTCGTAAAAAATAAAAAGCGTTTTCTCTCAATTTACATGAAACTGATGAGAAGTAAGCCAATTGCCATCATAATTAAACAGCCGCTAGCGAGGACTAAGGCAATGACGACGGTACTTTGATAGAAGATGGTGATGGCACCGCCGATTGCAACTAATAACATGAGACTGCCACCATAGCGCGCCACGTGTTGGACGGTAGGTGACTGGGTGGGATCAAACGTGAGAAAACGTTTATTTTGGTGGCGAACTAAGTAATAACCAAGTCCGGCAGCGATTAAGGTGTAGACGAGTAAGAGTAGTGTGATCAAAATGAGTCCTCCGTGGTTTTCCTGACTGTTTTTAGTGGCGCAGGTGGCGATTTGCTGAATCTGGGTGGCTATTTTCATACTGGGTGATTTGAGCTTGATAGCCGTAACGTGCTCGCGTGGACTGAGGCTTCCGCTTGCTACGCCAGTGACAGAATGCCTAGACCGCATTGTGTCACTGGCTAGGCAATGCTCAGCAGCTCCCGGCCGGTCAAGCACTCAACAAAAAAGGGCCAGGACAAGTCCTGACCCACGGAAGTTGCCTTCCGAAAAAAACTAGTGGTGCCGTTAGTCGCCCTTCAGTATTGACCCGCTTCAAGGCAGGTGGGACCGGCTGTATAGCCTTCTAACTACCAAATGATAAGGCTTGTTATGATGACTACCTAAAGCCAATCCCAAAGTAGTATTAATTGTTCGGCAACACTTTGTTTAGAGCAATGCGCACACCTTAGTAATTTCGACTATTAGTCTAGCATATTAAAATAAAAGTTGCAATGATTGTACTAGTGGTGCGAATGTTAACGGTTTCTTCGGTTAGCTTTTAATAATTTTTTATATTGCTCACCGAGTGCCGTTTCATAGCGGCCGTTCGCCTTAGGCTGATAGTATTCCGCACCCTTGATGGCATCCGGCAAATATTGCTGGGCTACCCAATCCCCCGGGTGGTCGTGAGGGTAAACGTAGCCGACGCCGTGACCGAGTTTGACTGCACCGGCATAGTGGGCATCCTTAAGATCTGCGGGAATGTCGCCAAAATGACCACTGCGAACTTTTTCCAAGGCCCCATCGATGGCGCTCATGGCAGAATTGGACTTAGGCGATAAAGCGAGTTCGATGACCGCGTTGGCGAGCGGAATTCGCGCCTCGGGTAACCCCAGCTGGTCTGCGGCTTGGCAGGCAGTGACGGTATGTGCGCAGGCGGCCGGATTTGCGAGACCGACGTCTTCATAGGCGATAACCATCAATCGTCGCATGATACTCTTCAAATCACCGGCTTCAATTAAACGGGCCATGTAGTGGAGCGCGGCATTAGCATCCGAACCGCGAATGGATTTTTGGAAGGCTGAGATGACGTCGTAATGCGCATCCCCATCTTTATCAGCTGATAACGCCTTTTTCTGTAAACATTCCTCAATAATCTGTTGCGTGATGGTAACGCCACTCTTGTCATCAGGGGTTGAAGATAAGACGGCTAGTTCCAAGCCGTTTAGGGCACTACGGAGATCCCCATTGGTGGCAGTACATAAGTGATGCATTGCTGCTGGTTCCAGGTTCACGTGATAGTCACCCAAGCCGCGGTCGTTATCTGTTAACGCGCGGTTAACGGCAGTCTCGATATCGTCGGGGGTGAGCGGGTTGACTTGAAAAATTTGGGTTCGACTGCGAATGGCCGGATTGATACTGATATACGGATTTTCGGTGGTCGCGCCAATTAAAATGATGCGACCACTTTCCAAGTGTGGCAGTAGAAAATCTTGTTTGGTTTTATCCAAACGATGGATTTCATCCAATAGTAGGATGACCGTGCCACTCATCTTGGCCTCTTCTGCGACAATCTGTAATTGTTTTTTACTATCGGTGGCGGCGTTTAAGAGCCGAAAAGCATACTTAGTCGAGCCGGCAATCGCACTGGCGATACTGGTCTTACCAGTACCCGGTGGGCCGTATAAGATCATTGAAGAGAGTCGCTTGGCCGTGACCATGCGCGCAATGATTTTTCCGGGACCAACTAAGTGTTGTTGCCCAACGACTTCTTCGATCGTCTTGGGCCGCATACGATAGGCTAATGGTTGTTGCATAGCATCCTCCTTCTGAAAAACTAGTCTTAATTATTATAGCATTTTCTCCTATGAGAACCGATTGACGCGTTTCAACATTGACCGATGGCGCGCCGTATGATACAACAAAATTATCAAGAGTATAAGGATGGCTAAAAATATGGAAGTAGATGCAGTCGGAAAAGCAATTAGGCAATATCGGTTAGTGCCACTAGTCAGTCATTCAAACATTGGTTTGGAAGTGACCATGCAACGGGTCAATGCTCAGGGGGAACTTTCCAAGCAACCGTATCCCAAAGTGTTTGGTGACCAGCGTCAAAATCGACAGATCCACAACGCGTTTGCCCAAACTCAGTTAAAATTGACCACGCCGGCCATGGCTGATTTGACCAGTCTGATGGCGTATTTAACTGGGCTCAATACGACCGCACGGCGGGCTTTGACAACGGATGATTATCTGTGGCCATTGTCCAGTACCCCCGTGTTGCCGGCTGATTTAACCAAGATTCCGTTGGCGGAGGCTGATGAAGTTGGTTTCAAGCGTCGCCAACAACAAGCTAAAAAATATGACGTCACGAAATTAATGACGACTGGGGTACACGTCAATTTTAGTTTTAATGAACAATTATTTACGCGTTTATATACGGAGACGTTCCATCAACATTATTCCAGTTATGTTGATTTTCGTAATGCGATTTATTTGAAGGCTGCGCAAGGCTTTGTGCGGATGAATTGGTTGATCCAATACTTGTTTGGGGCAACGCCAAGTTTGAACATTGCGGATAAGCAGGCCAAGCCGCAGCGGACTAGTGTGCATAGCTTGAGTGGGCGATATAGCCAAGTCAAGGGGGACTATACGTCAATTGATCGCTATGTCTCAAAACTAGAAGCCGATGTTCGGAGCAAGAAGTTGCTCTCAATCAGCGACTTTGATGGGCCAGTCCGGTTTCGGAGTACGGGCCAGTTGAAGACACTTGGTCGTCAAGGCGTCTATTATTTGGAATATCGGGGCTTAGACCTTGATCCAACGACGGCGACTGGCGTGGATCAAAATGCCATTGAGTTTTTGCGGCTATTGGCTAGTTATTTTGTCATGATGCCGGCATTACCTACAGCAATGGTCGGTCAAGTTAGTGCGCAAGCTGACGCACTGGCGGCCCAAGTCACCGCTGAAAATCCGACGACGGCAAGCGCCCAAGCTAAGCCAGCCTTACAAGTTTTGGATGCTTTGAAGGACTTTGTCGAGAAGTACGGACTGCCAGCAAGCGATGCCGTTTTGTTGACCCACTTGAAGCAGCGCGTGAGTGATCCAAAGCAAACGCCAAGTGCCAAGGTTGCCATGCAGGCCGAGCCGTTAACTTGGGCCATGCAACAAGCTAAGGCGTATCAGGAAGCAGCTCATAGCCAACCGTTTAACTTGCCTGGCTATACGACGTTGGACTTATCTAGCCAGCTATTAGCTGAGCAAGCTTTGGCGCGTGGCATCAAGGTCGACGTGGTCGATGCACAAGCGAATATTATGCGCTTGACGCATGCCAATCGGGCACAATTAGTCGTCGCCGGGAGTGGCACTGATTTAAATCCACAGGCCTTGACGACCGTCTTGGGGCATAAAGTGGCGGCCAAACAGATCATGGCGGAACATGGCGTCCAAGTACCAGCCTCTCAGACGTATCGGTCGGCTAATCAGTTGATTGATGACTATGATCGTTATGCTCAAGGTGGGGGGATCGTGCTGAAGGGGACCGAATCGACACATACTGTCGTGGCCTTTCGGATCATGCCGAAACGGGAACTCTTTGAACAAGTCGTCCGGCAACTCTTTGAACAGACGAAGACGGTCATGGCAGAAGAGTTGATCGTTGGGTCAAGTTATCGCTTCTTAGTGATCGACGGGAAAGTTCAAGCAATTGTTGAACGGATTCCGGCCAATATTGTCGGTGATGGCCGCTCGACTGTGCAAACACTCTTAGATCGTAAGAACGCCCGTGCATTGCGGGGCATGGCCTTCAAGTACCCGCAATCTGAGTTGACATTAGGGACGGTCGAACGTTATCGTTTGCAGTCTTACAATATGGACTTAGATTCAGTGGTGAGTCGAGGCACCCAGATCCTATTGCGCGAAGATGCGACCTTTGGTAATGGGTCGGATGTCTTAGATGCAACGGATGAGATGCATCAGTCATACATCGCGGCAGTTGAAAAATTAGCTGCAGACCTCAAGCTGAAAGTTGCAGGAGTCGATGTCATGATTCCTAATTTGTATGCTGAATTGACGCCGGAACATCCTGAGATGGCTGTCTATCTGGGGATTCATGCGGCACCATACCTCTATCCACATTTGTTTCCAATGTTTGGGGCAGCCCGGCCGGTTGCAGCTCAATTATTAAAGACGTTATTTCCAGAAGTTTAAGCTGATTTAATGAAACTAAAAAAAGGCGCCTACTGACCAGTTATTCGGTCAGTAGGCGCCTTTAGCTTAGAATAATTTTTTTAATTTTCCAAACAAACCAGTTGCTTTTTTAGGCGTGGTTGCTTGGGTACTTTCAGGTTGGTAACGTTGGTCGATATCGATCACATCTTGATTAATTGCAGTAGTCGCCGTGAAAATGAGGGCGTAATTCTCGTCACCAGTGCGGTAAATATCATCCGTCTTAATGGTGAACTGAATATTGGCTTTCGCCGCAGCTTGCAGGTAGGGACCGAGTATGTCTTGGTCAAGATTGCCATTAATGTACAAGCGGTAATCTGGGTGCGTTGAAAAGGCCAAATTGAGCTGATCAACGTAGTGATGGCGCTTGATTTGGTAGACGGTGACGGCAACTTCGACACGCTCGCGAAACGTCCCAAGATATTTATTTTGTTCATCTGGGTGGAGCTGTGGGGTCCCGTGCATCGCACTTTGAATCCGATCAACGGGTTGCATATCTTTGTCAGCCATTGTCAAACATCCTTTCTCCGATTATCATACAATTGTAGCATGTTCCAGACCTAAAAGCGAAAAACGAAAGCAGGGAAAGTTGTGTTTACAAAGTCAGACTTTAACTTATTCGATGATCCGACTTTAACCGGTCGGATGACCCAAATTAAAACGGTAATTGATCCGAAATTTGAGGCAATTACGCCGCAACTCTTACCAATTCTGCAAGCGGGCGGCCAAACGTTCACCCCGCACATTGCCAAGCACTTGCGACGGTTTAAGAATCCGCCAGTTGATACTTGGGTGGCTTTTAGTGAAAATAAGCGAAGTTATAAAGGGTTACCACATTTTGAATTAGGCTTATGGCCGGATCGGTTGTTTTGTTACTTTGATATTTTAGATGAGAGTAAGGCCAAAGTTCAAGCTGTCGTATCACCGGCCGACCTACAAGCGTTGTTCAACCAGTTGCCGACAGACTATGTCATCAGTAATGACCACAGTAAGGCCGAAATGCAACTGGCAACATCGCCCAATGTGACGGCGGCGATTAAAAAGTTTGGTCAATACAAGCATAGCGAATTGGTCGCGGGTCGCGCAATTAAGTTGGCGTCACCGTTGTTAGCGGATGATGCGGCCCAATTAGTTTATATTCAAACAACGTTGAAAACACTGTTACCAATTTACGAGCCAATCATGGCAGCCTTGAAATAAAGGTTGAAGACCGCTCATTTATCTAACTGTGATTCCTAATCAGGATAGTTGATAATTGCCGCTTCCGGTTGTTGTTGATAACATGCGGCCGAGGGACCGGGACAAGCCTGAAAAACGTCTTGTTCCTCGCCCGGAAGCCTTGCCAAACCCGCAAGTCTCCCGGCCAGTCCGTGGTGTAAGACCGGAAAATCGCCGGTCAAACGCCACCCACACGGCCGATGCCATCAACAACAACCTACAGCTAGTCCACTGTTTCGAAATGATTAGTCAGTTATTTAGATTGAGCGGAATCAGTCAGAATCGATATGCTGTGTCGGCAGGCTAGCTGGCGTGGCGTTGAGGCGCAAAAACGGATTCTGATTGACAGAGTGGTGGATACGTATGAGACCATTTTAGGCATAAACAATGCGAGTATTAGTGGGGTTCACGACAGTTTTGATACTTTGGTTATGTTAATACATTGTTCCAAGTTTTAGGTCGGTATTGAGTAAGACGAGCCGAGAGGGTAGGAAAATTTAGGGCTCAGTGGTGAAGTTGGCCTTAGCTGGCGGTGGGGTACCGGCGGCTTAGGCCAAGCGTGGCTTTCGAGACCGCAGTTTGGCTCGAAAACGCGCCACCACGTTCCAGCCCCTAAATTTTTCTGCCCGGTAGGCGACAACCGAAAATCTATCCAGCAAGTTTCGGAAGACAAAAAAACACGCCGCAAATGCGACGTGTTTTTAATAACTGGAAAATTAAAGTTTGTTGTAGTATTCAACGATAAGTGATTCGTCGATGTCTGCTTCAAGTTCTTCACGTTGTGGTAAGCGAGTTAATGACCCTTCAAGCTTATCAGCATCGAATTGAACGAAGTTAGGACGTGACACAACGGCTTCAACAGCACCAGTGATTACGACTAATTTCTTAGACTTTTCACGAACTGAGATAACTTGGCCGACTTGCACTTCGTATGAAGGGATGTCAACGCGTTTGCCATCAACAGTGATGTGACCATGGTTTACTAATTGACGAGCTTGGCGACGAGTGGTAGCCAAACCTAAACGGTAAACCATGTTGTCTAAACGACGTTCGAGTAAGATCATGAAGTTAACACCATGCTTACCTTCGCGGATCTTACCAGCTTTGATGAATAAGTTGGCGAATTGACGTTCAGTTAAACCGTACATCATCCGTAACTTTTGCTTTTCGCGTAATTGAGTACCGTATTCAGAAAGCTTTGAGTGACGACCTTGACCATGATCACCAGGAGCATAAGGACGACGAGCTAATTCTTTACCAGTACCTGAAAGAGACATTCCCAAACGACGGGAGATCTTCCAACTTGGACCTGTATAACGAGACATATGTTGTTTCCTCCAATAATTTTAGTTGGAGTAAAATAATCCGATGCAAGTTCGATATTCGTTCAGATTGGACTGCAGGTTTCACCATTGCAGCCGCAGGTTACTAACTGACCAAAAATTTGGCACCAATCTGTTGACGAGCTTACCCACTCACTGCTGCATTATTTTACACAAAGAGTAGCATAGCATGCCGACCCCACTTTAGTCAATGTGTTGCACGAGAATCTTGGCAAATTCGGCCAATTCAGCTTCATTTTCAGCAGTGAAACGGTCTAACAGTGGTGAATCAATATCCATCACGCCAATTTTATGGCCATTTTTAGTCAATGGGACGACGATTTCAGCGTTGCTGGCACTGTCACAGGCGATGTGACCAGGAAATTCATGGACATTGGCGACCCGATGAATCTGTTGATCAGCAAAGGCGGTCCCAACCACGCCAGCACCGACTTTAATGTGCATGCAGGCGACTTTGCCTTGGAAGGGCCCAAGATCGAGTGAATCAGTCGCAGAATTATAAAGGTAAAAACCGGCCCAGTTTAAGTCGGTGTAAGTGTCATTAATTAATGCACTTGCGTTGGCTAAGTTTGCGACCAAATTGGTTTCATCATAAAGAAGTGCGTCCAATTGTTGGTTCATAAGTGAAGTTTGCGTCTCTGACATGAAAAATCCTCCTAGAAGTTGGCAATTTCATACTGCTTGATAATTGCGGGTATGCTATAATTTAGGTTAGATTTTAATTGGAATTTGCGCAAAAAGCAAGGTTGCAGTTCGACAGGGCGAACTCGTAACTAAACCATTAGCCATTAATTTAATTTAAGTAAGGGGTATTCATATGCAAGTAGCAATCGGTATTGTGGTTGTCGCGCTTGTGATTTACGCTGCAATCAAAGGCTTTCAACTGTACATAGATAAACAAGTTCGACAGTTAACGGCGCGTCAGCAAGCGTTGGTCGAACGTGCGCAGGCGACTGATTTTGAAAAAATTGAAGGTCTGGGATTAACCGGTGGGTCACTAGTCAAACTAGAGACGCTGCAAAATCATGGTCAGGCCGTGCGCAACGATCGCTTGCCGGCCATCAGTGAACAATTGACCCAAATTACCGCCGCCGCCCACAGTATTAAATTTATGGACGCTAATCAAAATATTAAAAAAGTTGACCAAGCTTTAGTTGAGCTAGGATCGACCTTTGATGAGATCGATAAGGGTTTGAAAGCTTTAGATGAAGCAGATCAAGCGCACCGACAAGCGGTAGCTAGCCTTGAAAAGAAATATCAGAATTTACGGAAAACATTGTTATCACAAAACTTTTCGTTTGGACCCAGTATTGATCGTTTAGAGGATCGGCTGGCTAATTTGGAAAACGATTTTGATAAGTTCTCCAAATTAGCCAAGGCCGGCGATCATGACGCTGCCGAACAAGTTTTGGATAAGCTCCGGCATGATACGAGCGCGTTAGAGATGGACATTGATCGGATTCCACCAATTTATAAAGATCTCGTCAGTGGCTTTCCTGACCAACTCAGTGAATTGGAAACCGGTTATCGGCAATTAACTGATCAACATTTCCATTTTGAAGTCGCAAAAATCGAACCTGAAATTCAAGCGTTGACGAAAGCAATCGACGACAACACTAAGTTACTTGGAGATTTGAAAGTTTCGGATGCCGAAGCTGGTAATCATGCGATTGAAAAACGGATCGATCATCTTTATGACGTGATGCAAGTTGAAATTGATGCGAAAGCCACGGTTGACCGGAAACAGGATGAAATCAGTCAATTCTTGACGCACGCCACGAATCAAAATCAACGGTTACAACTTGAATTGGATCGGCTGGCCCAAAGCTATGCCTTAAATGATCATGAAGTTGAACGGACGCGGGAACTCGGTGAACAATTGAAGACGATTCAGGATGTCTATCAAGCAGATATGACGGCCTTAACGACGAATCAAGCTGTCTTTAGCCAAATTGCCAACCATTATACGGAACAAGACAAACAATTAAAAGGCATCGAAGAAGAACAAGTGGCCATTAATGACGGGGTTGCGGGTTTAGCTGCGGAAGAGTCCAAGGCGCATGATACCTTACAACGCTTTGACTTCGAAATTCATGCCACCAAGCGTCAGGTTGAAAACTTGAACTTGCCGGGCTTGCCGAAAGATTACTTGGACTATTTCATGGTCGTGACGAAAGAGATCGAACGACTTGATCACGATATTAATAAATTAGTTATTAATATGGATGATATTACGAAACAGTTGATTGTAATTCAGGGTGATATGGCGACTTTAAAGGAGAAGACGACAGATCTCATTGATTCAGCCGTCTTGTCGGAACAGCTGTTGCAATACGCGAACCGTTATAAGACGAACCATGCGGACGTCCAAGCGGCTAGTGCGGAAGCGCAAAGGTTGTTTAACGAAGACCATGACTACGCACACAGCTTAGAAGTGATTGCGACCGCAATTGACAAAGTTGATGCAGGTGCTTATAAACGGATCGAAGATAGTTATTATACGCAGAAACAAGCGGATGCTGAGTAAGTGTTCGGTAATGAAAGCCACTATTATCAAGTGGCTTTTTGTTTGCGCTAAAAACAAAAAGGCTTGTTTCAGGTTATTTATTTGGTATAATTGCAAAGAATTCTTATCGAAAGTTAGTGCAATGCACGACTTTTAGGGAAAGTGAAGGCTTTAGAATGATTTATTTTGATAATAGTGCGACGACGCAAGCCGCACCAGCAGTGCTTGAGACTTATACCAAAGTCTCGCAAAAGATTTGGGGCAACCCTTCTAGTTTGCATAATTTTGGTGAGACGGCCTTCCATCTATTGGAACAATCGCGTCAACAAATTGCTGATTTAATTGGTGCTAAACCCAATGAAATCTTCTTCACGTCTGGTGGGACGGAAGGGGATAACTGGGTCGTTAAAGGCACCGCAATGGAAAAACGCACCTTTGGGAAACACTTGATCACCACGGCAGTTGAACATCCAGCCATTCACAACTCAATGGAACAGCTGAAAGACCTTGGTTTCGATGTCACGTATTTACCCGTTGACCATGAAGGCCGCATCTCCATTGATGATTTGAAAGCGGCCATTCGACCAGATACGATTTTGGTGTCGGTCATGGCTGTGAACAATGAAATTGGGACGATCCAACCGCTGACTGAAGTGGCGGACGTGTTGAAACGATATCCGAAGATTCATTTCCATATTGATGCAGTTCAAGGGATTGGTAAAGGCATTCAAGACATGATCATGAATGATCGGGTGGACTTCGTCACGTTCTCTGGTCATAAATTCCATGCGCCTCGTGGCATCGGCTTTATTTATGCGCGTCAAGGCCGAAAACTTGCACCATTAATGACTGGTGGCGGTCAGGAAAATAATTGGCGTTCAGGAACCGAAAATGTTCCCGCAATTGCCGGCATGGCAAAGGCGTTACGTTTGTTGCTCACGGATGAAGACGAAAAAGTCGCTCGTGAACGTGCTATCAAGCAACGGGTTTACGATCATATCAAGACCTTTCCAAAAGTAACGATCTTTAGTCAGCCAACGGCTAGTTTTGCACCGCATATCCTATGTTTCACAATCAACGGGGTGCGGGGCGAGACTATTGTGCATGCTTTTGAAGATCAAGGCATTTATATCTCCACCACGAGTGCTTGTTCGTCGAAGAAACATTTGGCGTCAAGTACGTTGATGGCAATGCATACGCCGGAAGCCGTGGCAACGAGTGCGATTCGGATTAGTTTAGATGAAAATAATACTTTAGCCGAAGCTGATGAATTTAACCGCGTTTTTGATGATCTTTATAAAAAGTTTTCTAAAATTAACGCTGACGCATAACTGAAAGGAACCTACGCATGCAATATACTGAAATAATGGTGCGTTACGGTGAACTCTCAACTAAAGGGAAGAACAAACGAAACTTTATTGATAGTTTAGGTCGTAACGTCCGCAAAGCACTGCACGATTTCCCAGAACTTAAAGTTCATGCCGATCGTGACCGGATGCATATCGCTTTAAATGGCGAAGATGCGACGAAGGTCATGGGACGGTTGAAGTTGGTTTTCGGGATTCAGAACTTCTCACCAAGTATTCGGGTGCCACAAGACATGGCAGCCGTTTATGAAACCGCAATTGAAATGGTGAAAGCACAGTTTGAACCAGGAATGACGTTTAAGGTCAACACGCGCCGTTCTGATCATAACTTTGAATACGACACGAATGCCATCAACGATATGTTAGGCGGTCAGATCTTAGACCACGTGGATGGGATTCAAGTTAAGATGAAGCAACCTGATATCGTCATTCGTGTTGAAGTCCGCCCTAATGGGATCTTCTTGTCGTCTGAAACGATTCAAGGTGCTGGTGGGTTGCCAGTTGGGACTGCCGGTAAAGGGATGTTAATGTTATCTGGTGGGATTGACTCACCTGTTGCTGGTTATCTCGGCATGAAGCGTGGCGTTGATATGGAAATGGTTCATTTCTTCAGTCCGCCATACACGAGTGAACAAGCCTTGGCTAAAGCCAAGCAACTAGCGTCAACTTTAGCAAGTTATTCAGGTAGTGTGAAATTCATCCAGATTCCATTTACTGAAATTCAAGAAGAAATCAAAGAAAAGGTCCCAGAAGGCTATTTGATGACGGTTCAACGTCGTTTGATGATGCGTTTGATGGATGCCATTACGCGTGAACGCCATGGTAAGGCCATTTTCAATGGTGAATCTTTAGGCCAAGTGGCTTCACAAACAATGGATAGCATGATTGCCATCAATGACGTGACAGCGTTACCTGTTTTACGACCAGTGATTTCAATGGACAAGACTGAAATCATCAAGATTGCCGAAGACATTGACACGTATAACTTGTCGATCATGCCTTTTGAAGACTGTTGTACAATTTTTGCGCCACCAGCACCAAAGACGCATCCAAAACTCGACCGTTCGCGGGCCTACGAGGAACGGATTGATGTCGAAGGCTTGATGGCACGCGCCATGGCTGGGATTAAGATTACCGAAATCAAGCCAGGTGAGAATTACATGAATGCACAGGAAGATGTGTTTGCGGAATTGCTTTAAAACAAGAGTGTTCGACGGCACGGGTTGCTGGTGAGCATTATCGTAGCTAGGGCATTATGTGGTGGTCTTTCCACATAGTGCCCTAGATGTGATAAGCGGAGCCCGCAGTGCCGTCGAACACGTTTCAGCAATCAAGGTGAGGGAGTGTTCTAGTCATCAGTATCATGCGGTTTGAGCATGGTGCTGGTGACGTAGCTAAGCGGAGGAAGCTGCCTCGTCGAACACGTTTCGGCAATCAAAGTAAAACGGTGGTCTAGCACTGTTTGTCGACGTTGCTACATTTCCCTAAACAAATCACAACGAAACTCGTTTCAGCTCAATCACTGAGACGAGTTTTTTTGTTCACCAAATAAAGTAGCGCAAATCATCATAATGATGATGAGAATATGCTAAGCTAATGCCAACGTTATAGCATTCTGGTGAAGGCGGTGAGTAGATGGACTTTCGAACCTTACTAAAACAATGTGCAACAAGTCAGACGCTCTTAATGGGTCATTTTGGTCTGGAACGAGAAGGCCAACGTGTGACAGCGACTGGTGATTTGGCTAGGACCGATTTTCCGCCAACCTTATCGCCAAATTCGACCCGGATTCAACGTGACTTTGCCGAAACGCAGCTAGAACTAGTTACGTCAGTCACGGCTTCTTTGGCAGCTTTATGGATGCAACTCCAGCAGGTTCATTTTGAAGCTCGCCAAGCGCTAACGGAAGGCGAGCTAATTTGGCCGTTAAGTCTACCACCCGCGTTACCGGTCAATGCTGAAAATATCACTATTGCCAAACTACCTGATCCGGCAGCGGTTGCTTATCGTCAACAGTTGGCAGTGCGCTATGGTCGGCGTCGTCAAATGATGTGTGGCACCCATTTTAATTATGAGTTTTCACCGCAACTGGTTCAGCAACTTTTTGCAGCGCAAACTGAGGAGACAAAAATCAGGACTTTTAAAGATAAGTTATACCTCAAAATGGCCCGAAATTACGCGCATTATCGTTGGTTAGTGACTTATTTAATGGGGGCGACGCCAGTCAGTGAGCCTCACTACTTTGAGTCCCAAACTGGTCCCCAAGAACCAGTTCGAAGTCTTCGCAATAGTCGATTTGGTTATACGAACCGGACCACTGTGTTGGTGTCGTATCGGTCTTTAGCCGTCTATTTGAGTGATATTGACCAATTGGTGGCCCGTGGTGAACTGGGTGCGGCGAAGGAATTCTATGCACCCGTGCGATTACGGGGTGGTCAGCAAGTTACAGAGCTAAAAACAACTGGCATTCAATATTTAGAGATTCGCAATCTTGATTTGAATCCGTTGGCAGCTAACGGCATCGACATCGCACAACTTAAGTTTTTACACTTATTCTTAATCACGATGTTGTGGTTAGATGAAGGTGTCGACGCTGATCAGTGGGTCACAGCGGGTGATCAGTTCAACGAGGTAGTTGCCCTCGGTACGCCGTTGTCGCAACCTGCGCGACTTCAAGAAGGGCAACGTTTACTGGCAGCGATGCGTGCCATTGTGATTCAATTTGGCTTGACGGGATTTGGTCCCATTTTAAAGACGGCGGCAGCCGCACTTACGCAGCCACAGTTAACACTCGCCGGGCAATGGTGGCACTTGATTGTCACGCACCCACAGGCTCAGGTTGCGACCAGGCTGGCACAGCAGTATCAACAGCTTACTTTACGGGAACGGTTGCACTAATTTGCCGAATTATAAAGTTATTGTTTGCGACTGCCCCGACTTTGCGGTACATTTGAAGCATACTAGTTAAACTAGTAATCGTTAGCTTAATCAAGTTATTGAAGGGGTGTTTGCTGTGCAAGTATTATTTCATGATCAGCCGTTAGATTTAGTTGGAGAACCCTTAGCAGATGGCGCTGAATTGCCAAAGTTTAAAGTGTTCACAACCCATAATGAGAAGCTCAAGACTAAAGATCTTTTAGGCAAGCCCGCGTTGATTAGTGTCATGCCCGATATCGATACTCGGGTCTGCTCCATTCAGACGAAAAAGTTCAATCAACAAGCCGACCAATACCCACATGTTCAATTCTTGGCCGTCTCGAATAACTCAATTGCGGATCAAGCTGGCTGGTGTGCCAAGGAAGGCGTCAAGAATTTGACGGTCGTTTCAGATGAAGAACTTTCCTTTGGTTATGCCACCAATTTATACTTGCCAAACAACGGCACGTTAGCTCGGGCCATTTACGTCGTGGATGCCGCTGGTAAGGTGGTTTATCACGAGATCGTGCCTGAAATGACGCATGAACCAAATTATGTGGCGGCCTTGGATGCTTTGGCACAATTTGAATAAGCATTGACGCCCAATTAGAAATTGATTACAATAGGAACATTCAAGCGATGAGCAAGAGAGTAACTTCAAGTTGCATCCTCAGAAAGAAAATGGTGCTGTAAGTTTTCGTTGCGGATTGAAGTGAAAGTAGCTTGCGAGCTGTTGGTCTGAAATTAGAGTAGGGCTGACCGGACGGATACACCGTTCGTTAACAATAATGTTTAAGTGTGAAGAGAGTTTCAGCGATATTGCCGAAACGTGCTTCAAAAGGCAGCGGCCTCCGCTTCGCTACGCCACTGATTAGATGCTAAAACCGCATCGAACCAGTGACTAGGCGATGCTCAGCAGCTGAGCGCCTTTTGAACCACTCTTTAAATTTAGGTGGTACCGCGAAGTCTATTCGTCCTAATGTCAATTTAGGAGAATAGGCTTTTTTCGTGCCAAAAATGAAAGGATGGACTCATATGTCAGAAGATTTAACCACTGATATGCCCACTAAGTATGACCCTACCGCCGTTGAAAAAGGCCGGTATCAAACTTGGTTGGACGAAGGCTTATTTAAGCCCTCAGGCGACAAGAAAGCACAACCTTACTCAATCGTTTTGCCCCCACCAAATGTTACTGGTAAGTTGCATTTAGGTCATGCTTGGGACACCACGTTACAAGATATCATCATTCGTCAAAAACGGATGCAAGGTTTTGATACGCTCTGGTTACCAGGGATGGACCACGCTGGTATCGCAACGCAAGCTAAGGTTGAAGCTAAGTTACGTGAACAAGGGATTAGCCGTTACGATTTAGGTCGTGAAAAGTTTGTCCAACAAGTTTGGGATTGGAAAGACGAATACGCCTCAATCATCAAGCAACAATGGGGCAAACTGGGCCTGTCACTCGACTATTCACGTGAACGCTTTACGATGGATAAAGGGTTGTCTGATGCCGTTAAGAAAGTTTTCGTGACCCTTTATAAGAAGGGCTTAATTTATCGCGGCGAATACATCATTAACTGGGATCCACAAGCTCGGACTGCTTTGTCAGATATCGAAGTTATTCATAAAGACGATAAGGGTGCCTTTTACCACGTCAAGTATCCATTCGCTGATAAAGACTACACGTTTAATGGCAAGCATTACATTGAAATTGCCACAACGCGTCCCGAAACGATGATGGGTGATACTGCGGTGGCCGTTAATCCTAGTGATGATCGCTATAAAGAGCTCGTTGGTAAAGAAGTCATCTTGCCATTGGCCGAACGTAAAATTCCAATTATTGCGGATGCATACGTTGATCCTGAATTTGGGACTGGAATGGTTAAAATTACGCCAGCTCATGACCCCAATGACTTCAAAGTCGGTAATCGCCATGATTTGAAACGGATCAACACGATGAATGAAGACGCCTCAATGAATGCTAATGCCGGTAAGTACGAAGGCTTAGATCGTTTTGCGGCTCGTAAAGCCATGGTCAAAGATTTACAAGACCAAGACTTGATGATTAAGATTGATCCAATCGTGCATAGTGTTGGTCATTCTGAACGGACTGGGGTTCAAGTTGAAGCACGCTTATCAACGCAATGGTTCGTTAAGATGAAGCCATTAGCTGAACAAGCCCTTAAAAATCAAAAGGGTGATGACAAAGTTAACTTCGTGCCGGATCGTTTTGAAGAGACTTTTAATCAATGGATGGAAAACGTGCATGATTGGGTTATTTCACGACAACTCTGGTGGGGACATCAAATTCCAGCTTGGTACAACAAGCAGACAGGTGAGACTTACGTTGACGTCGAACCACCAAAGGATATTGAAAATTGGGAACAAGACCCAGATGTTTTGGATACTTGGTTTTCAAGTGCCTTATGGCCATTTTCAACGATGGGTTGGCCAGATGAAAATGCCGAAGACTTTAAGCGCTATTTCCCAACCAATACGTTAGTCACCGGTTACGATATTATCTTCTTCTGGGTTTCACGGATGATGTTCCAAAGCCTTGAGTTTACTGGTCGGCGGCCATTTAAGAACGTCTTGCTACACGGTCTGATCCGTGACGAACAAGGTCGCAAGATGAGTAAATCCTTAGGTAATGGGATTGATCCAATGGATGTCATCAAGAAGTACGGTGCCGATGCCTTACGTTGGTTCTTATCAAATGGCTCCACGGCTGGTCAAGATGTTCGTTTCAGTTATACGAAGATGGACTCAGCCTGGAACTTTATCAACAAGATTTGGAATGCCAGTCGTTATGTCATCATGAACTTGGGTGACATGGACAAGCCAACCTTACCAGCCAAGTCAGAATGGACTTTAGCTGATAAATGGATCTTGAGCCGTTTGAATGCGACTGTTAAACAAGTGACAGATTGCTTCGAAAAGTTTGATTTTGGTGAAGCCGGTCGGGCCTTATATAACTTTATTTGGAACGATTTCTGTGACTGGTATATTGAAATGAGTAAAGCCGTTTTAACGGGTGATGATGCGCAAGCCAAAGCCAACACGCAAAATGTTTTGGCCTATGTTTTGGATCAAATGTTGCGGTTACTCCACCCAATCATGCCATTCGTGACTGAAAAGATTTGGTTATCGATGCCACACGTTGGTAAATCCTTGGTTGTTGCGGATTACCCAGTTGAACATGCTGAATTCGATGATGCCGCCGCTGAAAGCGATATGGCCTCATTGATTGAGTTGATCACGGCGGTTCGGAGTATTCGGGCCGAAGCCAACGCCAAGATGTCTTCAGCAGTGGACTTATTGATCAAGACGGATAGTGAACGGCTTCAAAACGTCTTCAAGACCAATGAAGATTATATTGACCGCTTCGCTCATCCAAAGACATTGTCGATTGGTGCCGATGTCGAAGCACCTAAATTAGCGATGACACAAGTGATCAGTGATGCAGAACTTTACATCCCATTGGCTGAATTAGTTGATTTGAATGAAGAAGTTAAGAAGCTTGAAAAAGAACAAGCTAAGTTTGAAAGTGAAGTTACGCGGGCCACTAAGAAGCTCGGTAATGAACGTTTCGTTGCGAACGCACCGGAAGATGTTGTAAACAGTGAAAAAGAAAAACTGGCTGATAATGAAAGCAAACTCGCTGCCACTAAGCAACGATTAGCTGATATTCAAGCTCAAGCTTAGACAAATCGAAAGTCTATCGAACCTACAAAGGGTTTGGTAGACTTTTTTGTCGTTCCATAGAAAAAATGGTAAAATATGTCATTGAAGTTTGGCTTGAGTCCACAATTGAATTGTATCTAAAGGTTGAAAGTTGATCATTGCCGCTTCCGGTTGTTGTTGATAACATGCGGCCGAGGGACCGGGTCAAGCCTGAGGAACGTTTTGCCCCTCGCCCGAAAGCTTTGCCAAGCCCGCAAATCTCCCGGCCGGTCCGTGGTGTAAGACCGGAAGATCACCGGTCAAACGCCACCTACACGTCCGATGCTATCAACAACAACCTACAGCTAGTTAACTGCTTTGAATGATTAGGCAATTGTGTAAATTTAGCTGAGCTGGTCAGAATTGGTGTACCGAGTGGGCAAAATCTGATTATGCCTGACGGAGTGGCGAGCCGTGTGAGATCGTTTTAGGTATAACTAACGTGAGTATTACTGGATTCACGGCAACTTTGATGATTTCAACTTTTAATTGTCATTGCAGATTGTGTTAAAAGGTAACTGTTATTCTTCCATGTTACTTAGTCTTTGTAGATACTGAATGATTCTGCAATTGAATTTGCATTGAAAAAGTTATCTAGCCGACCGGCAGGCGGAAAATAGCACTATGATTGCGGTTCAAGCTGTGACTAACGTGTTTTAAAGATCAATACCGAAATGACATAATCTTTGAAAGAGGAGCGATTTGATTGATTGAAAATTATGATCAGGCCTTGGCATTTATTCATGGCCGGACGAAATTTAAAAAGTTACCGACATTGGACCGGATGCGTCGATTCTTACAAGAACTCGGTGATCCGCAATTAAAAATTAATGGCATCCACGTTGCTGGGACGAATGGTAAAGGCTCTACGGTGGCTAACTTGCGTGAGTTATTTATGGCGGATGGCCTAACCGTGGGAACGTTTACGTCGCCATTTATTACCCGCTTTAATGAACGCATCAGTGTGGACGGGGAACCAATCAGTGATGATGACTTGGTCGCGTTGGTCCAAAAAGTTCAGCCAGTCGTGGCGAAGTTAGATGCGGAGTTGCCGACGGGTGGTCCAACTGAATTTGAAATTATTACGGCGATGATGTTTCTGTATTTTGCCACGCAACCCATTGATATTGCGATTGTGGAAGTCGGTTTAGGTGGCTTGTATGATTCAACAAACGTCTTCACACCCAAGGTTAGTGCCATTACGACGATCGGCTATGATCACATGCAAATTTTAGGTCATACGTTGACCGCGATTGCGGAACAGAAGGCCGGTATTATCAAGCCAAATGTTCCGGTAGTCGTTGGTAAATTACCCGCAGAAGCGCAAACGGTGATGGTCGCGACGGCGGCGAAACAACAGGCATCCCTACAAACGTTAGGCATCGACTTTCAGACGACATTGTTGCCGCCTCAAGGTTGGGAAGAACGGTTTAATTTTGATGATGAGCAGGATCATTTCAAAGGCTTGACCACGCCACTACTTGGTGACTATCAAGTGGACAATGCCGCGGTCGCACTGGCAGCCTACTTGACGTATCATCGTCAGGCCCAGTTGCCGGTCAATGTCCGTGACGTGCGCCAAGCATTAGCCAATACCAGTTGGCCGGGTCGTTTGGAACGGTTGAATGCGGAACCACTGATCTTGATTGATGGTGCTCACAATGAGCCTGCCGTGACGGAATTAGCGGCGACGCTTAAGGAACGCTTTGGTCAGCAGACGGTCTATGTGATTTTTGCGGTACTCGCTGACAAACAACATGATCAGATGATTCAGACGCTCGCGGCCTTGCCGAATGTGCGCCTATTGTTGACGAAATTTGCTGGGCCCAATCCTAAGCGCCAAGCGACGGATCCGGCAGCATTAGCAGCAGAGTTACCCGCACACTACGATGCCCCAGTTTTTGACGATTGGCAATCAGCGCTGGTGGCCGCGACTAATGAGATGTCGAGCGAAGATGTCCTGTTACTGACGGGCTCACTGTACTTTATTTCTGACGTACGGGCATATTTTAAAACGCAAGCTTAAGACGATTACGGAACTACCTATTAGATAGGGGGCTTTCGTATGAGTTTATTGACTGGTCGCACGGATGACCATGGGACACAGATCCATCAGCTGATTCAGACTTATTTCCAAGATTTCTTAGAACCAACCGCGGCGGCAACGGCGACACTGGCGTTTGAGGGTAGTTATCCAGCTGCCCAAGTGACAGAATGGTCACAACAACCGGCGAGTGATCCACTTTGGAACAGTTTACTGACCGCGTTACGTTGTGGTCGGTTGTTGCAACAACAGCCGCGCGTCGTTTTAGGGCAGATTTATGGGAGTCAGCAAATCGGTGAAGACTTGATGCATGACTTTGCTGGTTTAGCTCAAGAACAATTACTCTTGATTTGTTTGGATACGAAGAATCGGATTTTAAAGCGGCAGATCATTTTTCAGGGGACTTTGAATGCTTGTCCGGTTCATCCACGCGAGATTTTTCAGGCGGCCTTACTAACATCGACTGCCCGGGTCGTCGTTGCCCATAATCATCCAAGTGGGGATTGTGAGCCCTCGGCAAAAGATACAGAATTTACCGAACGGATGGCCGCTGGTGGGGCCTTACTCGGGTTACCGCTGCTAGATAGTTTTGTCGTTGGTGAGAACGATTACTTCAGTTTTGCCGAGCAAGGATTGTTAAATTGTAATACGGATTCAGAATAGATTGTGTTAAAATAACGGGGTTAGGGCGAGTGTTTTACTCGCGCTGATCGCGTTTTTTTGTTAAATTTTATCTAAGTTAAATAATGGGACTGTATTTTTTAATAGATTACGGTATGCTAGGATTCAGGCAGTATTTTTAATGCTGAGCTATTATGCTATAATACTTACTATTATGACTAATAAAAATTAAATTGTAATTGATGAAGGGATGAATGTAGTGTTCGGATTTGGGACAAAGAATATCGGGATCGATCTCGGTACTGCCAATACGATTGTGTACGTTGACGGCAAGGGAATCGTACTGCGTGAACCATCCGTAGTTGCGAAGAACACGAAGACTGGTGAAATCGTATCCGTTGGCTCAGACGCCCGTGAAATGATTGGACGGACCCCCGCAAGTATTGTGGCGATTCGACCAATGAAAGACGGCGTCATTGCGGATTACGATACGACCGTGGCAATGATGAAATACTTTATTCAAAAGACATTAGGTCGCTCAAACGGGAAGCCTTACGTCATGGTTTGTGTACCATCAGGCGTAACTGAAGTTGAAAAACGAGCAGTGATCGATGCGACTCGCGTGGCTGGTGCCCGTGATGCGTATGTTATCGAAGAACCATTTGCCGCAGCGATTGGGGCTGGCTTGCCAGTCATGGATCCAACCGGTAGCATGGTTGTTGATATTGGTGGCGGGACGACCGACGTGGCCACGATTTCTTTAGGTGGGATCGTTTCTAGTCGGTCAATTCGGATGGCTGGTGACAAGATCGATGATTCAATCATCTATCATGTCCGTCAAAAGTTTAACTTGTTGATCGGTGAACGAACCGCTGAACAGTTGAAGATGGACGTTGGCTCAGCCTCGATGGCGGCCGCTGAAGATCTTGACGGTTCAACGATTCGTGGCCGTGATCTCTTAACGGGTCTCCCAAAGACCGTTGAAATTTCAGCGACGGATGTCTCTGAAGCCATTCAAGAAATCGTTTCTGAAATTGTTTCTGCAATTAAAGAAACCTTGGAAGAAACCTCGCCAGAAATTGCTTCTGACGTGATTGACCACGGCATCGTCTTGACTGGTGGTGGCGCATTATTGAAGAATCTTTCCGAAGTAATTGCTGACGAAACCAAAGTGCCAGTCTTCATCGCAAACGAACCACTCGATTGTGTAGCGGTCGGAACCGGTGAATCACTTAAGAGCATTGATGTTATGAAAAAGCGATAACAGGTGAGCGGGAAGATGACTTCCCGCTTATTTATTGTTAAATCATTGAATTTTCGACCGGGGGTTCATTATGCAAAAGTTTTTTTCAAACCGTAAATTGGTTATTGCGATTATTATCCTAATTATCAGTTTCGGCCTGATGAGCGTTTCTGTCGCAATTCGAAACCGTAAATCTACACCGCCATTAGTTCAACAATTTGGGAACGACGTTGCGGGTGCGATTGATCGGGTCGTCGCCTTACCTGTAAACGGGTTGCAAAGTGCGACAACTTCAGTTTCAGATTTGCTAAACACTTATCAAGAAAACCAGAAGTTAAAGAAACAAGTTGACCAATTGGCACAGGCTAAGGTCAATGCACAGACCGCAACTGCGGAAAATAAGCAATTGCGGAAAGAACTAAAGTTAAACCAATCATTGTCCGATTACACCGCCGTGACGGCGAATGTGTTAACGCGGACACCATCGTCATGGATGAACCAGTTAGTGATCTCCAAAGGGGCCACTGCAGGTGTCAAGAAGAACATGCCAGTGATGTCACAGTCTGGGTTGATCGGTCGGGTGGTCGAAGTAAACCAGACCAATTCGAAGGTTGAATTGATTTCAAATACGAGCTCGTCTGCGGATAAGTTTGCGATTCAAGTCACCAATTCAGCTGGTAAGACGGTCAATGGGATCGTGACTGGTTTTGACAAGAGCGACAACTATATCCAGATGGGTTCAGTGACGTCGTCAGTTAAGATTAAAAAAGGCGATAAAGTCGTGACGAGTGGCTTGGGTGGTTTAACACCTAAAGGCTTGTATGTTGGAACTGTCGCTAAAATCAAACAAGATGATTATGGGCTGGCTTCTGAAGTTGAAATCAAACCGGCAGCCGACCTAACTGACTTAACTGTCGTGACGGTCGCTGAACAATAGGGAGGGTCAACTTTGAAATCACGTTTAAGAATTATCTTCCCAATTGGCTTATTTCTAGCCTTGTTTTTGGATGGGTCATTATCGAATGTGTTTGCGGGGAGTCTGTTTAAATACCCCTATTCGAGTGTGTTACACCTCGTATTGATGTGGATCATCTTTGCGGTCTTTTTGGACGATCGTGATGAGTTACCGATTCTAGCTTGGTCAGCCTTTGCGGGACTAGTTTTTGACTGGTTTTACACAGGGGTCTTCGGGGTCTACGTGGTGGCATTGCCATTAATCGTCTATTTATGCCGTCAAATCAAGCCTTGGTTGGACTTGAATTTCTTGACGCTACTAATGGTCTATATCATTAACTTAACCATCGTCGAGGCCTTCGTCTATACTTGGTATTTGATGAGTAAGGTGATCACGAGCAATTTAGCCGACTTTGCGGTTTATACGCTTGGACCAACGATTGCGGTTAATTTAGCAATCTTCGTTATTTTATATTATCCAATGCGGCAGTTGTATCTAAGAGTTGAGTAGTCGGTAGAAAGGAATTCGAACATGCAGCAAAGTGTGATTTTAAAAGCCAGTAGTGATGGCTATGAATTAATCTTTCGGCAAGCCGCCAGTTTTGACGCAATTATGGTCGATTTGAAGACCTTGCTCGACCGGCTACAAGTTGACAATACGACTGATAAACAGATCTCTTTTGATATGGACACCGAGAGCCGGTTGTTGACGGCTGAACAGAATCAAAAAGTAACGCAATTAGTGAACCGTTACCCCTTATTTAGTATCCACAAGTTGGCAGCAAACGTGATTTTAACCGCGGACGCGTTAGCCATGGTGGAACGGAATACGGTGCATTTGGTCAATCAGATCATTCGTAATGGACAAGTCTTAGAAGTCACCGGAGATGTGTTATTCTTCGGTAAAATTCATGAAGGCGGCGTCTTACGTGCCACTGGCAGTATTTTTGTGATGGGGGAAGTCGCTGGCGCTTTAGAGGCTGGCTTCCCAGATCATAATGATGCGGCGATTGTGAGTGATTTATCGACCGTGCCCCGCGTACGAGTTGGGGAACTGATGGAATTAGTCGACAAAGAAAAAATCGTGGCCGGGACGAATGTCGTTTATATTAACGATATTCAAGCCCTCGACTATGTTCCGTTAACGCAATTAAAACGGGTCCGGCCAAAATTATTTACGCGGAATGGAGGACGTCTTTAATGGGAAAAGCAATTGTGGTCACCTCTGGTAAGGGTGGCGTTGGTAAAACGACCACGACCGCCAATCTTGGCACGGCTTTGGCCTTAATGGGCAAAAAGGTTTGTCTGGTCGATTTAGATATTGGCTTACGAAACTTGGATGTGATCTTAGGCTTAGATAACCGAATCTTGTATGATATCGTGGATGTCGTCGAGAATCGCGCCCAGATTCGCCAAGCTTTAGTTAAGGATAAGCGATTTGATGATCTTTTATTCTTGTTACCAGCCGCGCAAAATGCGGATAAGGATTCCTTGAATCCGGACCAAGTTAAGGCAGTGGTTGATGAATTAAAACCAGATTTTGATTATATCTTGTTAGATTGTCCAGCTGGGATCGAACGGGGCTTTATGAATGCGATTGCTGGGGCCGATGCCGCGATTATCGTGTCAACGCCAGAAATCTCAGCCATTCGGGATGCCGATCGGGTCGTCGGGTTATTGGAACAATATCCATTAGCCGAAGCACCTAAATTGGTGATCAACCGGATTCGCCGGCGGATGATGCAAGATGGTGAAACGATGGACATCGATGAGATTACCCATCATTTGTCAATTGATCTGTTAGGAATCGTTTTTGATGATGATGCGGTCATTCGGACTTCCAATAATGGAGAACCAATCGTGTTAGATCCTAAGAATCCAGCTGCGCAAGGTTATCGTAATATTGCGCGTCGAATCGAGGGTGAGACCGTGCCATTGATGAATCTTGAACAACAAAAACCGGGCGTCTGGTCACGAATTGCTGGTATTTTTCATCGAAATAACTAAAAAACGCTTGACGAGTGACCAGGTTTTGGTTATTATGAGAGCAACATTAAAAAACAGAGAACAGAAGAGTAGTTGGTTAAGCGTTGAACAGAGAGTCGACGAAGCTGAAAAGTCGATCAGGTTTAAACAACGAAACACATCTGTGAGTTGAATGGCTGAATTAAGTAAGCTGTTTCGGTTGGCCTCGTTAGCGGCGGAGTTTAGTGATAAACTCGCTGAGTTCAGTTGCGTGAGCAATTGATAAACATGAGGTGGCACCGCGATGAAATCGTCCTCTTAGGCTTTAGGCCTAGGGACGATTTTTTTGTGCTTTTATCACTAAACTCCCTGAGGCAGTAACTGTGAAGTTGCTGCGAAGTGAGGTGGCACCGCGCATAGACGTCCTCTTGAGAACTTTTCTCAAGGGGACTTTTTTGTTACTGTGATAAAAATTAGGAGGGATTGCAGATGCACTATATTTTAGAAATTTTGCCATCATTATTATCAGGCGCCGGCATGACGCTTCAGATTTTCCTTTGGACGTTGATTGGGTCATTACCATTAGGATTGATTTTAAGCTTAGGATTAATTTCCAAGATCAAACCGTTACAATGGCTGATTAATTTCTACGTCTGGTTAATGCGGGGCACGCCATTGCTGTTACAATTGATCTTCGTCTTCTATGGCTTGCCACTGATTGGGGTTGTCTTCCCACGCTACGAAGCCGCGCTGTTTGCCTTTATTTTAAATTATGCGGCATACTTCGCCGAAATCTTCCGGGGCGGCTTACAATCGATTGATAATGGGCAATATGAAAGTGCTCGGGTCCTTCGCTTGAGTTACAGTCAAACGATTCGTAAAATTGTGATTCCGCAAGTGGTCAAAATCGTGATCCCATCAGTTGGGAATGAAGTCATCAACTTGATCAAGGATTCATCGTTGGTTTACGTCATCGGGATTGGTGATCTGTTACGGGCCGGAAATGTGGCAACGGCACGCGATGTCACTTTAGTTCCGCTGGTCTTAGTTGCCGTGCTCTACTTGCTATTGACGGCCGTGACGACCTTCATTTTACGTAAAGTTGAAAAACGCTATAGTTATTGGAAATAAGGAGGGCACAACATGTTAGAACTTAAAAATATCACAAAAAGTTTTGGTGATCGGACCATCATCAACAAATTGAGTTTGACCGTTAAAGATGGCGAAATCTTAAGTATTGTGGGCCCTTCTGGGGCTGGTAAAACCACTTTGTTACGTTGTATCACTGGTCTAGAACAAGTTGACAGTGGCGACTTCTTAGTCGATGGTAAAGCCTTTGATCCTTATACAAACCGGACTAACGATAGTGTGATCGGGGTCGTTTTCCAAAACTTTGAGTTGTTTCCACATTTAACGGTGCGTCAAAATATCACTTTGGCCCCAACGATGGTTTTAAAACAGAGCGAGTCAGAAGCTAAGGCTGCGGCCAATAAATTGTTAGATCGCCTGAATTTAGGCGACCACGGTGAACAATATCCGTATCAATTATCCGGTGGTCAACAACAACGGGTTGCGATTGCACGGGCGCTAGCGATGAAGCCGAACGTGTTATGTTACGACGAACCAACTTCAGCGTTGGATCCTAACCTTCGTCAAGAAGTCGAAAAGTTGATTTTAGGCCTGAAAGCAGACGGCATGACGCAAATCGTAGTCAGTCATGATTTGACCTTTGCAGAAAATATCGCGGATGAGATGTTACACGTTGAACCTAACCAAACGAAATAGGAGGGGATTGCATGAAAAAAAGATTACTTTCGATTAGCTTTCTCTTCATCGTTTTGTTTGGCTTGGCTAGTACGCTAAGTGGTTGCGAAAATGTGACGACTAGAGCTGATACCCAAGACACGTGGTCGAAAATTAAGAAGCAGGGAACGGTTGTCATTGGCTTGGACGATAGTTTCGTGCCAATGGGGTTCCGGGAAAAATCTGGGAAACTTGTGGGTTATGACATTGATCTAGCACGCGCTGTCTTCAAACTCTATGGGGTGAAGGTCAGCTTCCAGACGATTGATTGGTCCATGAATGCGACCGAGTTACGGAATGGGACGATTGATTTGATTTGGAACGGGTACACGAAGAATCCGCAACGGGAAAAAGTCGTGGCTTTTAGCAATACTTATTTGAAGAACAAACAAATCCTAGTTTCTTTGAAGAAGAATCATATCAAGTCCTTTAACGATATGAGCGGTAAAACGCTCGGTGTGCAGTCAGGATCCTCTGGTTATGAATCATTGGAAAATAATCCAAAGTTATTGAAGGATAAAATTGCCAAGAAGACGCCGGTACAATATGATACCTTTACCAATGCGTTTTTGGATTTGAATGCTGGCCGGATTCAAGGACTACTGATTGATAGCGTTTATGCGAACTATTACATCAAACATGAAGCTAATTCAGCCGACTACCAAGAAACCCAAGGGACGTTCGATTCAGAAGATTTTGCGGTGGGGATGCGTAAAGGCGATAAGACCATGCAAGCTAAAATCAATGCTGGTTTGAAGACGTTGAAGGCCAATGGGACTTTAGCTAAAATCAATCACAAGTGGTTTGGCGATCAGCAGGTTGAAAATTAAGGCGAATGCTTGAATCGGTCAATTTGAAGGACGACATTAAAAGGTCGTCTTTTTTGTTAGGGAAAAAGTGACTTGTAGGTTATACTTAATCACAATCAAGGAAATCTAAGCATAAGGGCGGTATTGCCGGTTATGGCAAATGTATGAGATTGACCTGTATGAAAACGCAGCTGGAAACAGCGAAATTAGAGATTACCTTGAAAAAATTAATGGGAGTCGACAAAGGGATGACCAAAAAGTTTTAAAAAAGCTTATTTATCAGATGCAGTTGCTTTCGAGGCTAGGTCCCAATTTAACTGAACCGAATGCAAAGCGTCTGAAGGGTTATCGCTATTCTATTATGGAACTACGGCCGTTGCCAGAACGAGTGTTTTATGCTGCTTGGGGCAAAGAAAGCTATGTGTTATTACATCACTATACCAAGCGACAGAATAGAACCGATATTCGTGAAGTTGAACGTGCTTTAAAAAACTTAGATGATTGGCTTGCAAGAAAGGCTCGTGATTAAATGACCAATTGGCAGGACTTTAAAAAACAATTAGATGATGTTTCTGAAGGTGAGCGGATGTTGCTCGAGACTTTTGCAAATCTTGTTGCAACTCGAATCCAACGCAAAATTTCAGCCGATGAAATGGCTCGGCGCTTGGCAATCTCATCAACTGCGCTAACCAAATTAGAAGGGCTTGATCAGCCATTAACGGTTGCGACTTTAAGTCAGTATGCGGCCGCTTTAGGGGTGACGATTGACTTATCAGTCGTTTCAGCGTAAAGCCGATATCAAAAAGACACGATTCAGGAGAATTCCCGAATCGTGTCTTTTTGAATCGTTATTTGAAAAATTCGTTGTATAACGCAATGACTGCTTGATCGGCATCGCGGTCATGTACCCCAAACATGATTGAAATTTCGGAGGCACCTTGGTTGACCATAATTAATTTGATATTGTGGTCAGCCAAAGCGGTGGCCGCGCGTGACATAATCCCAACACGGTTACGCATGCTTTCACCGACAATCATTAAAATTGAATAATCGTGGGTGAAGTAAATTTCATCTGGTTGCACAGCTTCGGCAATTTCGGCTTTCAGCGTTGACTCTAACTCGGGTGTCAATTGATGCTCGTCGAAGATAATGGTTAAATCATCAATCCCGGAAGGCATATGTTCATAGCTAACATGGTGGTCTTCTAAAATAGTTAAGATTTTACGGCCAAAACCAACTTCCTTATTCAACAAGTATTTACGGATGTAGAGGGAACAGAAGCTTGAGGAACTGGCAATCCCAGTGACCGGATAATCGGTACTGTTATCTTTCGTCGATTTGATCAAGGTCCCCGGTGCTTCTGGATGGTTCGTATTCTTAACGTTCACCGTGATATTGCCTTGAATCGCAGGAATCAAAGCTTCATCATGGAAGACGGAGAAGCCGGCGTAGGAAAGTTCCCGCATCTCTCTAAAAGTCATCTCTTGAATCGCAGCTGGTTGTGCGACTAAGGACGGATTAACGGCATAGATAGCGTCAACGTCGGTGAAGTTTTCGTAGCGTTCGGCATTGACGCCGCGCGCAATGATCGCACCAGTAATATCGGAGCCACCCCGTGAGAAGGTACAAATTTGACCGTTACGATTGTAGGCAAAGAAGCCAGGAATGACCAAAATCTGATCACTGTTGGCCCATTTAGCGATATTGTCGTAACTGCTATCAATGATTTGGGCGTCATCAGGCACATCGGTAACGACCATGCCAGCTTCTTTTGGATCTAAGTAGCGGGCGTTCAGACCGGACTTGGCGAAGACGGCAGCAACGAGTTGCGCGTTAAGCCGTTCACCATGGGCCTTAAAAGTAGCCATTAAATAGGTGTTATCCGCATAAGTTTGTTTAGGTAAGTTTTTAATCGTGTCAAAGATTGGCGTCAACTGAGCTTCGGGAACCTCAAAGCCGTGGCCAATTTCAGCGTAGCGGTCGATGATGGTGCTCATCACGGCCGTTGTATCTTGATGGTGAATCGTTTGGCGAGCATACTGAATGAGTAAGTCGGTGACTTTGGTATCGCCGTCAAACCGTTTCCCAGGCGCAGAAACAATCACATATTTCCGTTGGTCGTCGGCTTCGACGATCGACAGTACTTTTTGTAGCTGGGTACTGCTGGCAAGGGAACTGCCACCAAATTTAATTACTTTCACATTAAATCGCTCCTCAATTTTATCAATACTTCAAAGAATAGCAGACAAACCGCTAGTTTGCAATGTTAATGTAACCTCATGTGGCTCTCATTTTCAGTCATAATTTGTTAACTTCGCCGAACCATTTTCAGTAAGCGAGATTGAAAGTTGCGTCAAGCCAACCTTTCGCTTATTATTTAGTACATATGCAGGGAGGACTATATTTGCAAACTCAGTTAGCGAAAGGGGTTCAATTGACGACGGTGCCTAGTCATCAATTTAAAACCAATCAAATCATACTTAATTTTCGGGCACCAATTAAACGGGCCGATATTACGAAACGGGCATTACTGGCCAATTTATTAGAAACTAGTTCTGCCGATTATCCAGATCAACGGGCCTTAGCCCACGCCTTAGCTGGTATGTATGGTGCGGCTTTTGGCGCCGGTGTGAGTCGCAAGGGACCCACGCACAATTTACAGTTAGCCATCACCGTGCCGAATGAACGCTATTTAGCAACGGATGAACCGTTGACTTTGCAGGCGATTGACTTTTTAGCGGCGATTATTTTTAAACCGTTAGTAAAGGATGGCCATTTTGATGAGCCAACTTTTAAGCGTCAAGTGACCAACTTAAAGGCATCGATTCAATCCGTTGATGATGACAAGCAATACTATGCGGCGCAAAAACTTAATGCGGCGTTATTTGCGGCCGATGAAGCCCAACAAATTCCTAGTTACGGCTTAGCCGCCGATTTAGATCAGCTCACGTCGAGTGACTTATATGCCTACTATCAAACTTTGTTGGCTGATGATCAGATCAATATCATTGTCATGGGTGATTTTGATGATGCGGCGGTTGTTGCTCGCTGGCAAGCGCTCGGATTTAAAGACCGGCTAGCGGCACGGCCAGCTGCGTTTTACCATCATGAAAATGCGGGACAATATACTGAAACAAGTGAAATTCAGGCGTTGAGTCAAGCCAAACTCAATTTGGGCTATGACTTCCCGGTCTTTTACCGGGGACAGCACTACTATGCCGCGTTAGTTTTCAATGAACTTTTTGGCGGCTCACCACTATCCAAATTATTCATGAACGTGCGTGAGAAGGCTAGCTTGGCTTATTATGCCAGCAGTTCGTTAGACACGTTTAGAGGTGTTTTAAAAGTCTCTGCGGGTATCGATGGTCAAAATCATGATCAAGTGCTACAAATCATTGCCGATCAATTAACGGCGATTCAACAAGGTGATTTCACGGATGACCTTGTTGATCAATTGAAGTTAGGCTTGATCAATGATTTTGAGTCCAGTTTGGATAGCCAACGAACCTTTGCGATTCAAGCCTTAATTGATGACTTGACGCAACAGACAGTTAGCGATGAAGACTGGCTCGAACAAGTCCAAGCAGTGACACGTGAGCAGATTATTGAAGTCTCAGAACTGGTCACGTTAAATAATGGATTCTTCTTAAGTGGGGGTCAGCATGCAAGTAACTAATTATGATCAATTTAATGAAACTAGTTATCAAACCAAGCTCGATAATGGCTTAACGGTCACGATGTTACCTAAAGCTGGTTACCATAAGACTTATGCCGTCTTTACGACTAATTATGGTTCGATTAACAATACATTTGTACCAGCAGGGCAGACGGAAATGCAACGGTTCCCCGATGGTATTGCGCACTTTTTGGAACATAAGATGTTTGAAAAGGCGGATCACGATGCCTTTCAAACTTTTGGTAAATATGGGGCCAGTGCGAATGCATTCACGAGTTTTACGCGCACGAGTTATTTATTCTCGGCCACCCGTAACCTCAAAGAAAATTTAGAAACGTTGCTTGATTTTGTTCAAGATCCCTATTTTACCCCGGCAACGGTCGATAAAGAGAAGGGCATCATTGGCC
Source organism: Lactiplantibacillus nangangensis (assembly GCF_005405065.1). GTDB lineage: Bacteria > Bacillota > Bacilli > Lactobacillales > Lactobacillaceae > Lactiplantibacillus > Lactiplantibacillus nangangensis. Next base: position 245,227 of record NZ_BJDI01000003.1, read on the forward strand.
AAGAGATCGAAATGTACGATGATGATCCAAGTTGGCGTTTATATTTTGGAATGATTGGTAACTTATACCCTAATCATCCATTACAGTATGATATTGCCGGGACGACGGATTCCATTGCGAAGATTACTGCCGATGATCTCTATGCCGCTTACCGGACCTTTTACCATCCAGAGAATATGACATTGTTTGTCGTCGGTAAGCTTGATCCTGACGAAGTGCTCAGTTGGATTACGGCCAATCAGAGTGCAAAAAACTTTGATGCGTTTCAACCGATTGAAACCAAAATTCCGGCGACAGCTACCGATGGCCATGACATTATCCCGTATCGGTCAATTGAAATGCCTGTTGCGCGTGCTAAGTCGGTCGTGGGGGTCAAGGGCTTAATGCCGATTGAATCCGGTTTGCCAGCCTTGAAGTATCGGGCCGGCGTCAACGTCTTATTAGAAATGTTATTTGGCGATACGTCGCAGAATTATTTGCGGTTATACGATCAAGGCATTATTGACGAATCATTTGGTTATGATTTTGAGTTACAAAATGGGTTTGACTTTCTAACGTTCAGTGGCGAAACGGATGATCCGGCGGCTTTTGATGCGGCCATCATTGATGGTCTTGAGCATTGGCAGACAGCAGTCTTAGGTCAAGACGAGTTATTGGCGACGGTCAAAAAAGAAATGATTGGCCGGATCGTGTTCATGGCGAACTCGCTTGAAGCCATTGCTAACCGTTATGATCAGAATTTATTTGGTCAAGCAACGATTTTTGACGAACCTGCAATCATCGACGGCCTGCGTTTGGAAGATTTGGCAACTATCGCTGAACAATTGTTAACCTCGCAAGCTATCAGCGAATATCAAATTCGACCAGCGGCCAAGAATTAAAGAAATCTGAAAGTTATTGTCATCAGTACCGACAATTGAGTCGGCTGTGATATACTATGAAACGAAAGATTTTGAAAATAGACTTAGGGTGGAGAAAAAGTCAAATGAGTGAAAATGAAGAGAAGCTAACCATTGGTACGCGGCTTAAACAAGCGCGGACAACTAAAGGTTTGACCATCGATGATCTGCAACAGATCACCAAGATTCAAAAACGTTATTTAATTGCCATTGAAGATGGCGAGTTTGATAAGTTGCCGGGCGACTTTTACGTGCGGGCATTTATCAAGCAATATGCAGATACCGTTGACTTAGACGGCAATGAATTGTTAGAAACGTATCGCGATGACTTACCGAAGACTGAAACTGAAACCATTGTTAAAAATGTTGATGAAGTTCAACCAACCCGGACGAGTTCACGAGAACAACCAACCAGTCCGGCTGGCCGAGTCCGGAACTATTTACCAACGATCATTGTGACGGCCATTGTGGTCATCATCTTGTTGTTTATTTGGTTCATGGCGGTTAAGACCCATGCCGGTGCTGGTTCAGCTACAGATTCAAGCAGTTCGACGACGGAAGTTTCAAGTTCTAAGGCGAATAGCAGTAGCAAATTAGCCAGTTCTAAGAAGGCTGCTAGCAGCAGTAGTGCCGCTAAAGCCAGTTCTGAAAAGAAAGCTAAGGACGATCAACAAACCATTAAGGCTGACGGTGACAGTGATACGGCTTATACGTTAACCAATGGTGCTGATAAGAATAAAGTTAGCTTTAAGGCGTCCAAAGCCGCATGGATGGCTGTGACGACGGATGGCACTCAAACTTGGCAAGGGACTTTAACGGCCAATGGGACTCATGATGTGACGTTGCCAGCCAATGCTAAAACGGTGAAGTTCCAATTTGGAAATGCCACGGCAACCTCAGTAACGATTAATGGCAAGAAGTTTAACTTCAATCCAAAGAATAGTTCGTCACAAGTACGGACGATTACTTTAACCATTAAATAGACGTTACGGAGGAAAAGTCATGAATTTACCTAATAAATTAACTGTTTTTCGGATTATTTTGATTCCAGTGTTCATTTTGATCATGGTCTTACCCTTAAGTTGGGGTCAAGTGACTTGGGCGGGGACGACGATTCCTGTGACCCAAGTGGTGGCAACTGTTATTTTTGCGGTAGCCTCATTGACCGATTTAGCGGATGGTAAGATTGCTCGCGGACAACACTTAGTCACCAACTTCGGTAAGTTTGCCGATCCCTTGGCGGATAAGATGCTGGTCATGACGGCGTTCATTATCTTGGTTCGGATGAATATGGCGCCCGATTGGGTCGTGGCAATTATTATGTGTCGGGAACTGGCCGTCACGGGCTTACGGTTACTGATTGTTGAAAATAACGGTAAAGTAATGGCTGCGGCCATGCCCGGTAAGATCAAGACGACCACGCAAATGATCGCCATCATCTTCTTGTTATTGAATAATGTGTTATTTGATGCGATTAATATCCCATTTGCCTTGATCATGCTCTATATTTGTTTATTCTTTGTCATCTACTCCGGTATCGACTATTTTGTTCAAAATCGCGATGTCTTTGCGGACGGCTTTAAATAACTTGATAAAATCACTGACTAGCACAACTGGTCGGTGATTTTTTTCGATTCTTTTGATGGAAGTACCGGTTAAGTTTCGTATATACTTAATGTAACCATACAAACCAGTTATAAGGAGGAGTCTTTGCAGTTATGCAAGCAGAAATAATTGCGGTTGGGACCGAGATCTTACTCGGTCAAATTACGAACACGAATAGTACCCATATTGCGCAAGGTCTCGCAGAGCTTGGCATTGATAGTTATTATCAAACGGTCGTCGGGGATAATCCGGTGCGACTTGCCAAGGTCATTGAAATTGCGGCCCAGCGTAATGATTTGGTAATTTTATCTGGTGGGCTCGGACCAACTAAGGACGATTTGACCAAACAAACGTTAGCTCAATATTTAAATGTGCCATTGGTGGAAGATGAGGCTGCCATGAACGTGATCAACGACTATTTCAAGACAACGGGTCGCACGATGACAGCGAATAATCGGATTCAGGCGTTGTATCCAGCGGGCGCCACACCATTAACGAACCATAATGGTATGGCAGTCGGGGCTTTTTATCAATCCCCAGACTCAGCGGACTTTTTATTGTTACCAGGGCCACCGCGTGAAATGACCAAGATGTTTGAAATGGAAGCTAAGCCGAAGTTGCAAGCGGCTTATGGCAAACAATCGCAGATTTATTCGCGGGTCTTACGGTTCTTTGGCATCGGTGAATCTAAGCTAGTCACGGAATTGCAAACGTTGATTGATGACCAGCAAGCCGTCACGATTGCCCCTTATGCGAAGACGAATGAAGTCACGTTACGACTGAGTGCCCAAGCGGATTCTAAGGCGTCCGCGCAACAAGCGTTGAACACGGTCGAAACTCAGATCAAAGCTAAGGTTGGGACTTACTTTTATGGCTATGGGGACGATAATTCCTTGGCAAAAGTCGTCATTAAAACGATGATCGATCGGCAATTGAGCATTACTGCGGCTGAAAGTCTCACGGCTGGCGAATTCCAGAGTACTATCGGCGGTGTGCCGGGTGTTTCAGCGATTTTCCCAGGTGGCTTTGTGACTTATGCGAATGCCGCAAAGCACCAACTCGTCAATGTCCCACAAGCGACAATCGACCAAGCTGGGGTTGTGTCAGAAGCAACGGCAATCGCGATGGCCGATGGGGCCCGAGCACAGTTACACACCGATACAGCGCTGAGCTTCACTGGCGTGGCTGGTCCGGATGAACTGGAAGGACAACCTGCTGGGACGGTCTGGATTGGCCTAGCTTACCCTGAACAGCCAACCACTGCCTACTTGTATCATTTTGCTGGTGATCGCCAAAAGATTCGTGAACGCAGTGTGATGGCTGGCTTGGACCTCTTACGGCACGCACTTGATGGCAAAACCACATCTGAAAAATAAGCCGAACTTTTGTTCGCTTTTTGCTTGCATTTCTGCAATTGAACAGCTATGATATTAAGAGTTAAGAGCGAGAACCAAAGGAGGAAATAATTTGGCTGATGCACGTCAAGCAGCACTAGATGCTGCCTTAAAAAAGATTGAAAAGAACTTTGGTAAGGGCTCCATTATGCGGATGGGGGATGCGGCTAATACCGAAATCTCAACCATTTCAAGTGGGTCGTTAGCCTTAGATGATGCGTTAGGCGTTGGCGGGTATCCGCGAGGCCGAATCGTTGAAATCTATGGGCCTGAAAGTTCTGGTAAAACGACCGTTGCGTTGCACGCTGTCGCTGAAGTGCAAAAGCAAGGCGGAACGGCTGCTTATATTGACGCGGAAAACGCGTTAGATCCAGTTTATGCAGAACATTTAGGCGTTAACATTGATGATTTGTTGCTCTCACAACCAGATACTGGTGAACAAGGGTTGGAAATTGCCGATGCCTTGGTTTCTAGTGGGGCTGTTGACATTTTGGTCATCGATTCCGTTGCCGCCTTAGTGCCACGGGCCGAAATCGAAGGCGAAATGGGTGACGCGCATGTTGGGTTACAAGCCCGCTTGATGTCACAAGCCTTACGGAAACTCTCTGGGACTTTAAATAAAACTAAAACGATTGCCTTATTTATTAACCAAATTCGTGAAAAAGTTGGGGTGATGTTCGGTAACCCTGAAGTGACGCCAGGTGGTCGGGCATTGAAGTTCTATGCAACGATTCGTTTGGAAGTTCGTCGGGCGGAACAGATCAAAGATGGGACCGATATTATCGGGAACCGTGTTCGGATCAAGGTCGTCAAGAACAAGGTTGCGCCGCCATTCAAAAAGGCGGAAGTTGATATCATGTACGGTCGCGGGATTTCCCAAACTGGTGAAATCGTGGATATGGCCGCTGACAAGGATATCGTTAAGAAGAGTGGTTCTTGGTACTCTTACGGTGAAGATCGAATTGGTCAAGGCCGTGAAAATGCAAAGAATTACTTGACGGAACATCCAGATGTCATGGACGAAATTCGGACGAAGGTTCGAAAAGCCTATGGGATGGATGCGGCAACTGATGAAGAAGCTGAAATGACTGATCCAAAGAAAAAGGACAGCGCGAAAGCTAAAGTTGAAGCTGACCCAACGACATTAGATTTAAAAGAAACGCCAAAAGCCACTAAAGCAGATAAATAAGTTTTAAACAGAACGTCCAAAGCGGTTGCTTTGGGCGTTTTCTAATAGAAAAAGGGGCCTTTTCTCAGTGAGGCTAAGGTGCTGAAACGTTCTCACATAAGACTTTAAGTTGACACTACCTGTTTCAAACATTAGAATAACAAGTGTGTAAGTAATCAAAATATAACATCTGAAAATTTGTAGTTGATTTTATGTTAACTGGATTTTGGTGATGCGGAGGTGGAAACATGAATGTTTTCGGGTTAATCCTCGCAGTCATCGCGATTGTTGTCGGCTATGGGATTGGTTATTATGTTCGTAAGAACGTCCATGAAAAAGAATTGGATGTCGCCAAGAACACAGCTGAAGGTATTATTTCTGAGGCTAAGAAAGCAGCAGCGACTCACAAGAAAGAAAAAGTCCTTGAAGCAAAAGAGGAGAGTCACCGCTATCGAACTGAAGTTGAAGGCGAGTTGAAGCAACGACGGAATGAAGTGCAAAAGCAAGAAGACCGTCTGTTACAACGCGAAGAAACTTTGGATCACAAAGAAAATACTTTTGAAAAACGCGAAGATGCTTTAGGCAAAAAAGAAGAAAAAATTGCCACAGAGCAAAAGCGGGTTGAACAACAGCAACAAAGTGCAGCTTCACTAATCACGCAACGTCAAGCAGAATTAGAAAAGGTCGCAGCCTTATCACAAGACCAAGCGCGGGAACGGATCTTAGCCCAAACGCGGGATCAGTTAACGCATGAACGGGCCGTGATGATCAAGGAAAGCACGGACGAAGTTAAGGCTCAGTCTGAAAAGGAAGCTAAAAACTTAATCGTCCAAGCAATCCAACAGAGTGCCGCCGATATGGTTTCTGAGACGACGGTTTCTGTCGTTTCATTACCAAATGATGACATGAAGGGCCGTATTATTGGTCGTGAAGGTCGTAATATTCGGACGCTGGAAACGTTGACGGGGGTCGATTTAATTATCGATGACACGCCGGAAGCGGTCGTTTTGAGTGGCTTTGATCCAATTCGACGCGAAATCGCTAAGATTGCGCTCGAAAAATTAATTCAGGACGGTCGGATTCATCCGGCACGGATTGAAGAAATGGTTGAAAAAGCCCGTAAAGAAATGGACGAGAAGATTCGCGAAACTGGTGAACAGACTGTCTTTGATTTGGGATTGCACGGGATGCATCCTGACTTGATCAAGTTGGTCGGCCGGTTGAACTATCGGACTAGTTACGGTCAAAATGTATTGAATCATTCGATTGAAGTTGCGAAGTTGGCGGGCGTTTTGGCCGCTGAACTTGGTGAAGATGTTACTGTCGCGAAACGCGCAGGGTTATTACACGATATTGGTAAAGCCGTCGATCACGAGATCGAAGGCTCCCACGTTGAAATTGGCGTGGAATTAACAACTAAGTACAAAGAAAATCCAGTGGTCATCAATACGATTGCATCCCATCATGGGGATGTTGAAGCAAAATCGATCATCGCTGTGTTGGTTGCGACGGCGGATGCAATTTCCGCTGCCCGGCCAGGCGCTCGGAGCGAGTCGTTGGAGAATTATATTCATCGACTTGAAAAACTTGAAGCGATTGCTAATGATGAAGATGGCGTCAAGAAGAGCTATGCGATTCAAGCTGGTCGTGAGATTCGGGTTATCGTTAAGCCAAAAGAGATTTCTGATTTACAAGCAACTGTTTTGGCCCACGATATTAAAAAGCAAATTGAAAATGAACTCGAATATCCTGGCCATATTAAAGTTACGGTCATTCGGGAAGTTCGAGCAGTTGATTACGCTAAATAAGCAGAGGATAAGTCTGAGACTTCGGTCTTGGGCTTATTTTTTATGGCGAGATTGGTTAAGTGACTTTTTAAGGAGACCAAGGAAAAAGCCCGTCAAATCACGCTGCCAAGATTCTAAGCTAGGCTTTTATGTTGGCCCGTTTTATGATGAAGCTAATTCAAAAGGGAGTAATCAGGATGCGTTTTGGTGAACGATTAAAACAAGCTCGGCTTGATCAAAAAATGACCCAGAAAGCTGTAGCTGAACAATTACACGTTTCCCGTCAAACGATTTCTAGTTGGGAAACAGAAAACAGTTATCCAGATATTGATAGTTTGTTACGTTTGAGTGATTTTTATGGTTTATCACTGGATGTGTTGTTGCGTGAAGATGAGGGCATGACCGATTATTTGCGCCGCCAAGAAGTTCGCAAACAAATTCGCCCAGTTCGACTGATGTTAGCATTCATGAGTATGGGAGTTGTCATTTTAACAATCGTTGACCAACTTGAACCACAATTGAAGCTGATTAATCCGGTCGTCAGTTTTGTCCTGTTGTTGGGGATCTTTGCCTTAAATGGGTTGAATCAGGCTGATCGTCATTTAGGCTTGGATGACCGACCATTATTTCGTGAGCGACATCCGTGGTTTAATCGGTATGCGCAGTGGCTTTTTATTCCGGTCACCATTTTGGGCTTGGTTGGTGAAGCGTTGAATTTTCAACCACACTTGAGCGGACCGATGGGGATGATTGGGTTCGTGGGCGTCTGCCTTTGGTTGGTGGTACGAACGGAGAAAGCTAAAGGCTAAAGTGTGTGGCATGAGTTTAGGCTGAAAGTTGGCCTAGGCTCATTTTTATTGTGGACTGTGCGCCACTTTTTGCGTGAATTAATGCTAAAATAATGGTTATAACGTTAAAACAAGGGAGAGCATATGCGAATTTTATTTGTCGGCGATGTCATGGGTCAAGTGGGTCAGGACGCAATTGCCACGTACTTGCCAAAGTTAAAGCGGCGCTACAAACCGCAAGTCACGATCGTGAACGGTGAAAATGCCACTAAAGGTCGCGGGATTAATCAAGAGGTTTACAAGAACTTTTTAACGGCGGGTGCCGACGTTATTACGATGGGGAACCACACCTGGGATAATAACGAAATTTTTGATTTCATTGGTGGGGCCAAGAAGTTGGTACGGCCATTAAACTTCCCGAGTGAAACGACTCCGGGTGCGGGCTATACGATTGTTAATGTGAATACTGAAAAATTAGCGGTGATCAATTTACAAGGTAACGTATTCATGGGGCAAAATTTGGCCAATCCATTTTTGACGGTAAAACCGCTGATTGCTGAATTGCGGGAACAAACACCTAATATTTTTATTGACCTCCATGCCGAAACGACCAGTGAAAAAGAAGCGATGGCTTGGTATTTAGACGGCCAAGTGAGTGCGGTGATTGGCACGCATACGCATGTGCAGACGAGTGATAACCGGGTGTTGCCAGATGGGACGGCCTTTTTAAGTGACGTTGGCTTTACCGGCCCTTATAATGGCATTCTAGGCATGACGCGTGAAAATGTGATTGGGCGGTTCTTGGAACAAATGCCGACGCGTTTTAACGTGCAAGAAGACAGTCCGGCGGTGCTATCCGGCTGTGTGATCGATGTTGATGGTAAAACAGGCCATGCGAAAAAAATCGAACGGATCCTCATTAACCCGGACCATCCTTATTTTGATGATTAATTTGACATAGAAAGTAGGAACTAAGTTGCCACAAAAAACGAATGATACGCCGATGATGCGTCAATATTTTTCAGTAAAAAATCAATATCCAGACGCGTTCTTATTCTATCGGTTGGGTGACTTTTATGAAATGTTTTATGACGACGCTATTAAAGGGGCCCAACTCTTAGAATTGACCTTGACAACGCGGAACCATTCCGCCGCCAATCCAATTCCAATGTGTGGGGTGCCGCATCGCGCCGTTCAAAATTATATTGATATTTTAGTGGACAAGGGCTATAAAGTTGCCATTTGTGAACAGATGGAAGACCCTAAGTTGGCAAAGGGTATGGTCAAACGTGAAGTGATTCAGTTGGTCACGCCGGGGACCACGCTAGAACGTGGTGCTGAACAAGCCAAGTCAAACAACTATTTGACGGCCTTGATCCAAGACGCTGGGCAGTATGGGTTTGCATATGCCGATCTATCAACTGGTGAACTCAAGACCAGTTTGTTGACCACTAACGACACGTTGATCAATGAAATCACGAGTTTACAGACGAAAGAAATCGTGGTCGACGACTCGATTGGGGACGACTTGCGCGCCCAACTTAAAAACTTAGACATTTTGATTTCTGAGCAAAACCAGGTTGAACCACAAGCCGAGTTGAGTTATTTGACCCAGGATCTGACGGTCGAACTCGAAACTAAAGTGGTCGAACACTTGTTGATGTACATCAATGTGACGCAAAAGCGGAGTTTGGCCCATCTACAAAAGGCCATTGCTTACGAACCGTCATACTTTTTGAAATTAGACCACAACTCCAAATACAATTTGGAACTGATGCGGTCAATTCGAACTGGCAAGAAACAAGGCACGCTTTTGTGGCTACTGGATGAGACCAAGACTGCAATGGGTGGCCGGCTCCTGAAACAATGGTTAGACCGTCCCTTGATCGTTAAGGCAGATATTGAAACGCGTCAAAATAAAGTGGCCGCACTCCTAGATCACTATTTTGAACGCAGTAATTTGCAAGAAGAACTAGTTAAAGTTTATGACTTGGAACGGTTAGCTGGTCGGGTGGCCTTCGGGAGCGTCAACGGGCGTGACCTGATTCAGTTAAAGACCTCGTTATACCAAGTTCCTAAAATTAGTTATATTTTGTCCGAATTAGATGAAAAAGTCTTCACGGATGAAGTGCAGCATTTAGACCCAGTCGAAGACGTTGCTGACTTGATTGACCGCGCTATCGTTGAAGAGGCACCACTGTCGGTGACCGATGGTGGGGTGATCAAAGACGGTTACGACGAACAACTCGATAAGTATCGCGATGCGATGAATAATGGGAAAAAGTGGATTGCGGCCTTGGAAGCGAAAGAACGCGAAGTGACCGGGATCAAGAACCTCAAGATCGGGTTCAACCGGGTGTTTGGCTATTACATTGAAGTCACCAAGGCTAATTTAGCCCAACTGCCAGCAGATCGCTATGAACGGAAACAAACGCTGACCAACGCCGAACGCTTCAGTACGCCAGAGCTTAAAGAACATGAGAGCTTGATTCTAGAGGCTGAGAGCCATTCAACAGAGCTCGAGTATCAACTCTTCACGAAGGTCCGCGAGACGGTTAAAGGGGCGATCAAGCGGCTTCAAACGTTAGCAAAGGCCGTTGCCGCCATTGATGTGCTGCAAAGTTTTGCGGTGGTCAGTGAAGATTATCATTTCATTCGGCCAACTTTGACGAAATCGCATGATTTAAACATTGTGGAAGGTCGTCATCCAGTCGTTGAAAAAGTCATGGGCAATCAGAGCTATGTCCCAAATGACGTTAAGATGACCCCAGACGAAACAGTCTTACTAATTACTGGGCCGAACATGTCTGGGAAGAGTACTTACATGCGGCAATTGGCTTTGACAGTCATTATGGCGCAGATTGGGTGTTTCGTTCCTGCTAAAGAGGCTAAGTTACCAATTTTTGACCAAATCTTTACGCGGATTGGTGCAACTGATGATCTGATTTCTGGTCAAAGTACGTTCATGGTCGAAATGCAAGAAGCCAATAATGCGTTGAAACATGCTACGGCCAATAGCTTGATTTTGTTTGATGAAATTGGTCGGGGGACCGCGACCTATGATGGGATGGCGTTAGCCCAAGCAATTATTGAATTTGTGCATAACAATATTCACGCTAAGACGTTGTTCTCGACTCATTATCATGAATTAACTGCTTTGGATCAAGAACTCAAGGGATTGCGGAATGTGCACGTCGGCGCGACGGAACAAAACGGCGAGTTAGTCTTTTTGCATAAAGTTGAGACCGGGGCAGCAGATAAATCATATGGGGTCCATGTCGCCAAATTGGCAGGGATGCCCAATGAACTCTTAGATCGTGCCACAACGATTTTGACCAGCTTGGAAAGTCAGACCAGTACCGTGTCAGTTACGCATGAGTCGCTTGCGGCCGCACCAACTGAATCAGCTGAGTCAACTACACCAAGTTCAACGGTTCCCGCAGTTGCAGCAACCACTTCAGAAGCCATTCCGGCGGCAGTCGCTGCCCAACCGGCCCCTGAAGAGCAGCTCTCACTGTTCAGCGAACCCACGGTCACTGATCCCAAGGGGGAAAAGGTCTTACAACAGTTGAAGACCTTGAACTTGATGGCAATGACGCCGATGGACGTGATGAATCAATTGTATAAATGGCAACAAAAGTTAGATAAGTAAGTTAGGTAAAGGAGCCGATGGCAATGGGAAAAATCCATGAATTAGCATCCGTTTTAGCGGATCAGATCGCCGCTGGGGAAGTTGTGGAACGACCCGCATCGGTAGTGAAAGAACTCGTCGAAAATGCCATTGATGCGCATGCGACGCAGATCGATGTTTTAGTGCTTGAATCGGGCGTGCAGTCGATTCGGGTGATCGATGATGGTGATGGCATCGCGGATGACGATGTGTTAACGGCCTTTAAACGGCATGCGACGAGCAAAATTACGTCCCGCGCTGATCTATTTCGGGTCCATTCGCTGGGCTTCCGTGGTGAAGCGTTACCGAGTATCGCTTCCGTTGCGGATGTGGTTTTAACGACCAGTACTGGGACGACGGGGACAAGTATTCATTATCGCGGTGGCAAATTGTTGAAGCAAGTTCCGGCGGCATTACGGCAAGGTACGGATATTACGGTAACGGATCTCTTCTTCAATACGCCGGCGCGGTTGAAGTATTTAAAATCACCGCAAACGGAGCTTGCCAACATTGTGGATATCGTGAATCGCTTAGCACTCAGTTATCCGGGCGTCGCGATTCGGTTAGTGCATAACAGCAAAGAACTGTTACGGACGGCCGGTCGGGGGGACCTACAACAAGTCATCGCCGGAATTTATGGTGTTCAAAATGCGCGTAAGATGGTGGCCATTGAAGGCAAGACCGCAGATTATGCCCTTTCAGGCTATGTCGCATTGCCAGAATTGACACGCGCTAGTCGTCAATATATTACGGTATTGATCAATGGACGGGCCATTAAGAATCAACAATTAACCAAAGCCGTCATCAAAGGGTATGGGTCTAAGCTGATGGTTGGCCGTTATCCGATTGCAGTCATTGCGCTAACCATGGACCCATTGTTGGTCGATGTGAATGTTCATCCAACTAAGCAAGAGGTTCGATTGAGTAAAGAGCCGGATCTGGCCAAATTGATCAGTACCACGATCACCGATCGACTGGCAACGGTCAATTTGATTCCGTCAGCGCTCACGAATTTAGGGAGTCATCGCCGGGAACGACTGAATACGGATCAACTTGCCATCGATTTGAATGCGGCGTCTTCACAATATCAAGTGACGCCACGTTCAGCAACGAGTCAAGCCGCGCCATCATTCGCCGCGGAAGCAACCGAGACGGCCCCGGCCATTTCTGAAGTGGCAGTGCCGGAGTCACCGACTTCGGCTGCACCAGAAGATGAGTCAGCAGCACCTACGCCCATTATGATCAGTGATGAACGGGAGCTCGATAATACTGCCGTGGCCGCGTTTGATGATCGTTATCGTGATGAAGTGGTTGGCTTACCATTTGGCCCAGCTAAGCCTGAAAAGGTGTTGGCTGCTGAACCAGAACCAGCCGTGAAAACAAGTACGGAACGTTTCCCAACGTTGCGTTATCTTGGTCAGATGCACGGGACTTATTTGTTAGCCGAATCTGATGACGGGATGTATATCCTCGATCAGCATGCGGCGCAAGAACGGATCAATTATGAATATTATCGCCAAGCAATTGGTGAGGTTAGCCCAGATCAACAGAACTTGTTAGTCCCAATCATTTTAGATTATCCAACTAGTGATGTGCTAAAAATTAAAGAACAGTTACCATTACTCGATGAACTGGGAATCAAACTCGAGGCATTTGGTGGCAATAGTTTCATCGTACATTCACATCCAACTTGGTTTAAGGCTGGACAAGAAGAAGATACGATTCGTGAAATGATCGATTGGGTCCTGCAAGATGGCCATCTGACAGTCACTCAATTTCGAGAGAAGACGGCTATCATGATGTCATGTAAACGGGCAATCAAGGCGAACCATCATTTGGATGATCAACAAGCACGGGCTTTACTCAAAAAGTTGCCGACTTGCGAAAATCCCTTCAATTGTCCACATGGTCGTCCGGTGACGGTCCATTTTACGAATACGGATATGGAAAAAATGTTCAAACGAATTCAAGATAATCACTTGTCACAATCAGCGAATTAAGTCCAAAGAGTCTGGGATTCCAGGCTCTTTTTTGTGCTCCTAATAGTTATAGCCGAAACGTGGGACAAAAAGCTGCGACCTCCGCTTAGCATAGGGAACCAAACGATTGGAAAGTCCCCAATCATTCGGTTCCCTAAGCTATGCTCGGTAGCAACCCGCTTTTTGTCCCACTCTTGCTAAAAAGCTTAAGTTTTTCATGGGATGGTCGCGACGAACGGGTTTCATGGTAAAATTAAATCATTATTTTAGGACAAATCAATGGGGATCGCGGGGCACTGCGATTTAATGAAGGGGACCAGAGTTTGATTAAATTACGAAAGATTCCGCTATGGGTGAGTTACACCGTGATGTTCATCCTAATTTGTAGCTTGACGTTCAGCAGTCTGTTTTTGGCTGGGCGAACCTTGATCTGGGAAGTTGACGGAATCGCACAGCATTTTCCGATTTTATTAGAATTTCAAAAAATCTTACAGCATGATCCGATGAGCTTGTTTAGCTGGTCCTGGAACTTGGGGTTAGGGGCTGACCAGTTAACGACGTTTGCCTACTATGTGGTCGGTGATCCATTCAACTATTTGGTGGCAGTCACGTCGCGTGCACATTTGGAACTGACGTATCAAGTTTTAATTATTTTGCGGCTCTATTGCGCGGGACTAGCCTTCTTAGGCTTCAGCAAACAGTTCCATTTTAGCCGGCTCAGTCGCCTGATTGGGACGCTGACTTACACGTTCACTGCCTACACGTTCTACGTCGGCATGCATCATCCGTTCTTTATCTTACCGATGATCTGGTTTCCATTGCTCTGCTGGGCGATTGAACGGGTCTTGCAAGGCAAAAATTGGCTGCCAGTGACGCTCATCACGGCCTTAGTGATTACGAGCAACTTTTATTTTGCGTATTTGCTAGCCTTGGGGAGTTTGATCTACGCTTTCGTGCGCTTTTGGCAGCTGAAACGTGAGCAACGGCTGACGACAAAATTTATGACGTTGTTTTGGCGGTTATTAGCGGCGGTCACGCTAGGAGTGGCAATGGCTGGCATCGTCTTAGTGCCAACAATTTTGGCCATGTTGCACGCGACGCGGACGAGTTTTGACTTTGCCAATGGCTTGTGGACTTACCCAATTAATTATTATGTCAATTTACCAAACCGATTATTAACGAATGGTGGTAGCGTGCAATATTGGGTGACGCTGGGTCTAAGTAGTATTAGTTTTCTAGGGGCAATCTTCACGTTACGGCATTTTAAACGGTATTGGACGTTGAATTGGGTCATCGTTGCCATGATGATTGGCATCTTAGTACCTGGTTTTGCGGCGTTTTTTAACGTTTTATCTACACCGTCTAACCGTTGGCTAATGATGGCGACGCTCGTCTTTGCCATAGCGACAATGATCTTTATCGATGCCTTGCCGAATTTAACGACCGGTGATTTGAAATGGCTGGCTGGGGTGAGTGGCGGTTTGTTGGCCGTCATTTGGCTAATTAACGGCTTGTATTTAAATATTCGAAAACATGATATTGCAACTTATTTAATTTTATTAGCACTAGTGGGCTTATTATTTGCTCGCAAAGCTTTAAATTTATCCAACCGGCAATTTAATTGGTTGCTGCTGGGGATGGTCACCTTAAACCTCGCCAACAATGGGTTAGGTTGGATGAGTATTAATACGACGTCTAACAGTACCGAACAGATTCGGCGGGGGACGGCCATGAAATGGGTCAAAGGGTACTTGGATGACGCCCAGCAAGGCCTCGCTAAAACTGGCTTCTACCGGACGGCGCTCGGCCCCAATTATTATACGATGCGATCGGCTGAAAGCGATGTGCCGATGGTTTTAGGCACGCACACCGTTGGGTCTTATTTTTCGGTGCAAAGTGGGTATGTTGGTAAGTTGGCGCAAGCGTTGGGTAATTCCGAATACGCGATGAATTCACCGCTGGGCACGCTGGATCAGCGAACCACCTTGAGCAATTTCCTCGGTGTGCGGTATTTATTTGCGCGTGAAGATCAGTTGAAAGGGCAAGCCTTACCGAGTGGCTACCGCGTGGTTAAAACAAAACAGGATGAGCCGAAGATTTACGCGGACCAATTTATTTATGGCTTGAGTAATCATACTGGGACCGTGTTGTTGGAATCCAAACGGGCGTTGCCACTGGTTTATACGCAAACTAAGCAGTTTTCTAACAAGGCCTTTGAAAAGCTGACAGCTACGGATCGAGAACAAGCCTTGTTGCAGGGGGCGTTGACGAGCACTAAGGCCAAAGGGGTGACGACCATTACCCCGAAAGCGAAGAGTGAGAACGTCGATTATACCGTGCAGCTGGATGATACCAATATGTTGGATACGACGGATAAGGTCATGATTTATCGGAATCAACATGCGACTGGTTCCTCCAATAATATTTTGACCAAGTTGCCGGCAACGACGATTATTTTGACGCCAGAACAACGGGAAAGCCTTGCTCCGGCGACTGGGATGACAACCACTTCCAAGCGACTTCAAAGCTTGATCGATGCGAATGCGCAGATTTTTGAAAATGATGGGATTATTAATCAAAATGGCCTGAAGCAGATGGTCAGTGACGTTCAGGGGCATCAATTACCTTATAATTTAACGATTACCCAACCGAAAAAATATCGCAATACTGAATTGTACTTGGTATTAGATGGTATTAGCTATCAAACCTCGTCAATCAAACATGCGATGACGGTCGGCAATCACACGACGGTCTTTTCGGATCGACCGAATACCAAGATTGATAAACTTAATCGATTGCGGGATGGCTTGAAGGGTAATCTGAGTGCAAGTGGTTATAGTTTGACGGCCCAAACGATGGACAATTTAGCGACCTTTAGCCAACTTGGGACGACCAATATGTCTGACTATGAACAGCGCACGTCGGCGGTCATTAATCTTGGCTATAGCAAACATGCACGTGAAAAGATTGTTTTAAACTTCACCCAAGTTCGAAATCTGAAATTCAAGTCAGCCAAGCTGGTTGCGGTACCATTTGGCAAGTCGTATACAAAACAAACGACTAAACTACAAAAGCAAGGTTTGGCAAACTTAAAAGTGACTCGTAATCAAGTGACTGGGACGACTAAAACTAGTCAAGCTAGCGTTTTAACCACAAGCATCCCGTATTCAACCGGTTGGCACCTACAAGTTGACGGTAAGTCCGTCGCGACGCAGGTCGTGAATGACGCCTTCGTTGGGGCGCGGTTGTCAGCTGGAAACCATACCATTAAGTTGACATACACGACGCCAGGCTTGAAATTAGGAACTTGGCTAGCTACGATTAGCTGGCTGGTGGTTATTGGGTTAGCCGGTTGGTTCGGCTATCGAAAGTTTAGGCGGATGAGGTAGTTGATCAATTTCCGCCTGCCGGTTGGTTAACAGTTGTGTATCTGAATATGATCAATCATTTTATAGCAAAAGGGACTGTAACGACTCGCATTGATAACGAGTGGTTACAGTCCCTTTGTCGGCTTAGTCGCTTAAAAATTTAATCAGATGATCCGGTGCAGTCACGGGTTCTTTGAACTTGGCCCAATCGCGGTCAGCAACTAGCATGACTAATTTCGTACTAGTTGTCGTCAACCAAGTTTTACGTGGCGTCACGTTGGTCATGGCTTCCGTAATATCGGCGTTCACGTCATCATCTGTGATCTGCCACAGGCGATGCGTGACGTTGGCTGGATCAGTGAATTCGAAAGCTTTTGGAAAGTGACCGACCCAATCGTCGATCAACATCTCGATCACCGGTTGGGTTGCATACAAGACCGTATTGATTTCAGCGGGAATCATGGTCGAAACGGTTTGATCCACTGGCCAGCTGGCGATGAGGCGCCACTGATGGACGCCATTTTTGGTAATTTCGTACCAATAATAACTGTCGCCAGATTGTGTTTGTTCATCTTCGGCGGACCAAGTTTGGTCACCGGTCGTTAGTTTAGTGAGGCCGCTGGCGTTTGGCAACGCGGCGGTAAAGGGTTTTAATTGCAAAGTAGTTGCACCTCCATAGGGTTTGAGCATAGCATGTTCGGGGCCATTTCAGCAAGTGGGTCGACCGTGAGAAAATCAGCGGTCGAAAGCTATCAAGGAGCGCCTGGAATGTGGTACAATTTAGCAAGCAAACATACGTTTTACTAAAGGAGTTTTGACCGTGTATGAATATTTTTTAGGCCAGATTGTCGATGTCACCCCGGGCTTCGTGGTTATTGAGGTTGCGGGGATCGGCTACAAAGTTTTAACGGCCAATCCTTATCGTTATCAAGTTGGTCCAGACGCCGTGAAAATGTACATCCATCAAGCCGTCAGCGACAATGGCATGTCGTTATTCGGGTTCTTCGATGCAGATGAGAAGGCGTTATTTGAAAAGTTATTGAATGTTTCCGGGATCGGCCCCAAATCAGCGTTGGCAATTCTCGCAAATAATGACCATGCTGGTTTAATCCAAGCCATTAATCAGGGCAATGCCACGTACTTAACAAGTTTCCCAGGTGTCGGCAAGAAAACGGCCCAACAAATTGTTTTAGATTTAAAGGATAAATTAAATGATTTAAATGTTGAGGTCACTGGGCAGACGGAATTAGCAATGCCAACTGACCCAGCCGAAGGAGCGTTGTCAGATGCTTTGGCGGCCTTAGAAGCACTCGGTTACTCAGCGCGTGAGACGAAAAAGATTACGAAGAAGTTAGAGGCCTTCAGCCAAACCAAGTCCACGGATACGAACGACTTGTTGAGTGAAGGGCTTCGGTTATTGACTAAGTAGGAGGGAATTGGATGGACGACGACAAATTATTATCGGGTGACACCACGGATGCCGCCGAAGGGTCTTTGGAAAAGTCGCTTCGTCCGCAGACGTTGGCCCAATATATTGGTCAAGATCGCGTCAAACACGAGCTCAGCGTCTATATTGAAGCTGCGCGGAAGCGTGAAGAATCCTTGGATCATGTGCTGCTGTTTGGCCCACCAGGACTAGGGAAGACGACACTAGCCATGGTGATCGCCAATGAGATGCAAGTGCATATTCGGACGACGAGTGGTCCGGCGATTGAAAAGCCCGGCGATTTGGTGGCACTCTTGAATGAATTGGATCCTGGTGATATCTTATTCATTGATGAAATTCACCGGTTGCCAAAAATCGTGGAAGAAATGCTCTATTCGGCGATGGAAGACTTTTTCGTGGATATCGTGGTCGGTCAAGGGCCAACTGCGCATCCGGTCCATTTTCCATTACCACCGTTCACCTTGATTGGTGCTACCACGCGGGCGGGGATGTTATCGGCGCCGTTGCGTGACCGGTTCGGGATCGTCGAACATATGGCATATTATCAAGTGGCGGATTTGGAAGATATTGTCAAACGGACCGCGGATATTTTTCAGACGCCGATCAAGCCCTCTGGTGCGCATGAAATCGCTAGCCGATCGCGCGGTACGCCCCGGATCGCGAACCGCTTGTTTAAACGGATTCGAGATTTTGCGGAAGTCGCTGATAAAGACGCCATCGATGAGGCCATCGTGAGTCGTTCGCTGACCTATTTACGCGTCGATGATGCCGGCTTGGACGAAACGGATAACAAATTACTGCGCACCATGCTAGAATATTACGATGGCGGGCCAGTGGGCTTAGCCACGATTGCGGCGAACATCGGTGAAGAGACCGACACGATTGCGGAAGTCGTCGAACCTTACTTGTTACAAATTGGGTTCTTGAAGCGGACGCAGCGTGGTCGAGTCGTCACCTTAAAAGGTTATCAACACATGGGTTTTCCATACCCAGAAAATAAATAGATTAGAGGTCACCCCAATGAGCTTAACGCTTGAAGATTTTGATTATGATTTACCACATGAATTAATTGCCCAAACCCCAATTAAACAACGGGATACGTCCCGTTTACTGGAATTAGATCGCCAAACCGGTGAAATGCAAGATAAACACTTCTACGATATTATCGATCAATTAAATCCTGGCGATGCTGTTGTCATGAATAATTCACGGGTCATGCCGGCGCGGTTGTATGGCGTTAAGCCTGAAACCGGTGGCCATGCAGAAGTTTTGTTATTGCATAATACCGAAGGCGATGAATGGGAAACGCTGATGAAGCCCGCCAAACGTGCCAAAGTCGGCACTGTCATTTCATTTGGCGACGGCAAGTTAACGGCGACCGTTACCGCTGAAAAAGAAGACGGTATTCGGATGATTGAATTCCACTATGATGGCATCTTCATGGAAATTCTTGAAAGCTTAGGCGAAACGCCATTGCCACCTTATATCAAAGAAAAGTTGGACGATCCAGACCGCTATCAAACGGTTTATGCCAAGGAAAATGGTTCTGCGGCGGCCCCAACTGCTGGTTTACATTGGACGAAAGACTTATTACAGAAAGTCCAAGATAAAGGTGTTAAGTTGGTTTATTTGACCTTGCACGTTGGGTTAGGGACCTTCCGACCAGTGGAAGAGGACAATATCGAAGACCATAAGATGCACAGCGAATTTTATCGTCTTGATGAAGACGCTGCTAAGACGTTGAATGAAGTGCGTGCGAACGGTGGGCGAATCATTGCGACCGGGACGACGTCGATTCGGACCCTGGAAACGGTTGGGACGAAGTTTGATGGCGAAATCAAGCCTGATTCTGGCTGGACTGATATCTTCATCAAACCTGGCTATCAATGGAAAGTCGTTGATGCTTTTATCACCAACTTCCATTTACCAAAATCGACGTTAGTGATGTTAGTTGCTGCCTTTACGGGTCGTGACATGATTTTGAATGCTTACCAACATGCAATCGATGAGAAGTATCGTTTCTTCAGTTTTGGCGATGCGATGTATATTCACTAAGATAAATCAGACCATGAAAGCTAGTTGATAATTGCCGCTTCCGGTTGTTGTTGCTGGCATGCGGTCGCGGGACCGGGGCAAGCCTGTGAAGCGTCTTGCCCCTCGTTTGGAAGCCTTGCCTAAACCGCAAGTCTTCCGGCCGGTCCGTGGTGTAAGACCGGAAAATTCCCAGTCAAACGCCACCCACACGGCCGATGCCATCAACAACAACCTACAGCTAGTCAACTGTTTTGAGTGATTAGTCCGTGATTTGAAATTAATGGCGTCAGTCAGAATTGGTATGCTGGCTTGGCAAGGCTAGTCGGTGTGGCTGTTGAGGCGCAAGGCCGGATTCTGCCTGAAAAAGTGATAAGCCATATGAGACTATGTTAGACATGAGTAATGTTAGTATTACTGGCTTCGTGACAGTTTTGGCATTTTCAACCTTTAGTCACTAAATGCGAAACAGTTTGAGACTGGAACTCAATTAGTTCCGGTCTCTTTTTAGACTAGGCTGTCGCAACGCCAGTCCAATAGCCTTCTAAAGTGTTGTTTCATTTGAAGTGAACTTTAACAGGTATAAGAAAGTAGGCTTTACAAATTGGCCTAAGCGAATACAGATTTAGCCAGTCACGCCGAGTTAGCGCAGGCTGGGCTGGATGGCGCTCAGTGGTGAAATTTCACTTAGTTGGGGAACTTTCCCGGCTTAGTGAAAGCCCGTCTTGTGAGACCGTATTTTGGCTCACAAACGTGGCCACCACGTTCCAGCGTCGATCCAGACCAGCCGGAGCGGCAATTGAACGGCTCCCATGCTGGTTCAGTGGCTGAAATCGTGCTATGATATTGAAAGTTTAGATAAGGAATTAACGGAGGCAATAAATCATATGGAACCGGCAATTAAATACCGATTAATTAAGAAAGAAAAACATACAGGTGCGCGTTTGGGTGAATTGATCACCCCACATGGCACTTTCCCAACGCCAATGTTTATGCCCGTGGGAACTCAGGCAAGTGTGAAATCATTGGCACCAGAAGAGCTGGATGCGATGGGAGCAGGCGTCATCCTTTCCAATACCTATCACTTATGGCTCCGTCCTGGTGAGCAGATCGTTAAAGAAGCTGGTGGCTTACATCAGTTTATGAATTGGAAAAAAGGTATTTTGACCGATTCTGGTGGTTTCCAAGTGTTCTCATTGGCGAAAAATCGCGATATTACTGAAGAAGGGGTCCATTTTAAGGATCATCTGAGTGGGGCGAAGCGCTTCCTCTCACCTGAAAAGGCGATTCAAGTAGAAAATGACTTAGGACCAGATATTATGATGAGTTTGGATGAATGCCCACCATTCTTCGAAAGTTACGAATATGTCCGCAATTCAGTCGCCCGGACGAGTCGTTGGGCGGAACGCGGCTTGAAAGCCCATCAACATCCCGACTATCAAGGGTTATTTGGCATCGTTCAAGGGGCTGGCTTTAAGGATTTACGTGAACAGAGTGCCAAGGATTTGGTCAGCATGGACTTTCCTGGTTACTCGATTGGTGGCTTGTCTGTTGGGGAATCTAAGGCGGAGATGAATCACGTGCTCGATTTCACGACGCCATTGTTGCCAGAGAATAAGCCGCGTTATTTGATGGGTGTTGGTTCAGCGGATGCCTTGATCGATGGCACGATTCGTGGCGTCGATATGTTCGACTGTGTTTTGCCAACCCGAATCGCTAGAAATGGGACTTGTATGACGTCACACGGCCGTTTAGTCGTTAAGAATGCCAAATATGCGCATGACTTTACGCCGTTAGATGACAACTGTGATTGTTATACTTGCCGTAATTTCTCGCGTGCTTATATTCGACACTTGATCAAAGCTGACGAAACGTTCGGATTACGGTTAACAAGTTATCATAACTTATATTTTCTTTTGCACCTGATGCAACAGGTTCGCCAGTCGATTATGGACGATAACTTACTAGAATTCCGTGAAAACTTTTTTGAAATGTACGGCTTTAACAAGAAAAACGCTAAAAACTTCTAGGGATACTAGTAATTTATAGCGTAATTTGTTAAAGTTAAAGATAGTCAAACATAGATTAGGAGCGATATTCAAATGGGTCAACTAACATCAATTATCTTTATCGTGGTTATGTTCGGGTTCTTGTACTTCTTCATGATCCGGCCACAACGTAAACAACAACAACAACATCAACAAATGCTCAGCAAAATCAAACGTGGCGACAAGGTTACCACGATTGGTCGTTTGCATGGGGTCGTCGACGAAGTTAATGAAGCTGAAAAGACAGTGACATTAGACTGTGACGGCATCTTCTTGGTCTTTGATTTAAGCGCCGTTGCTAAAATTGCGCCTAAGGCCGATGCAGCTGCTAAAGCAACTGATGCTAAGCCAGCCGACGCTGACAAAGCTGCAGATGATTCAGCTGATACCGAAGAAAGCCATATCGACTCAGCTGCCAGCAACGTTGACAGTGCTGCCGAAAGCGCTGATAGCGCCGCAGATGATTCAGAAGCAAAATAAGTGATTGTGTCATGAAAACGTCTGACCTTAATTGGTTGGGCGTTTTTTCGTGACTTTTTTGATTGAATGACGTATTTAGAAAGTGTCACGACCGATACTAAAGTGCTATTGATTGTGAACATAATCTAAAGATTGAGGTGACTGTTTGAAAAGGAACTATGTTAATACTTGTTAATACCGTTTCTTCCGGCTATACTGTAATCACAGAATGGAGTGGTTACGTTGCCAACTACTAAGGTTTTTAAAACAAGGATGCAAGGAAATTCAGTTAGTATCAGTATTGCAAAAGATGCTGATGTTCCTGTGGGAAGGGAGTACTCATTCGAGATGGATAAGGATGGTCGCTTAATTTATACGCCGGTAGTAGAAAAGAAGAATCCCTGGCATGATGGGACTCTTGATGGCTATGATTTTGAAGCAGATGTGAAGCAGATGGGTTTCAATGGTGGATATGAATCTTCTATTGGAGCGGAAGGTGGTCAATATTAAGCCTAGACAGGGTGATTTGATCCTGATTGATTCTGAACCGCATGCAGGTCATGAATTTGGTGGGCATGATTCTCAGAAGGAAAATATTCGACGCCCGATGGTGGTTCTAAGCAACACTGATTATAATCAACATACTGTATATGTCATTGGGATGTTGATAACGCATGCCTTTAAAGAAAATCGAACTTTATATTATCCACTAGTCAATCCGAATGCTAAGATTCAGGGTAGCGTAATTATGTGGCAAACTTATTGTTATGATTACAATGCTCGACATGGTCAAATTATTGGTCAAGTATCTGATAAAACATTAACGATTTTGTTGGATAATCTTCGGAACCTATTCAAATAACATATTTTCAGCGTCTGACCTTAATTGGTTGGGCGTTTTTTCGTATTTATCAAAAAATTAGTCGAATTATTTTAAAAAAATTCAAAACAGTTCCTATAACGACATATAGCGTCGTCTCGATTTGATATGATACTCGTAGTGTGACTTAGCAAGTGGCTATTAGAAAATTAAGACGAGCGAGGGGAATAGTAATGACAAATACGGAACGGATTATTAATGTTTTTATTGATTTACTAGCTGGGCAGCCGTTGACGACGGAACAATTCATGGAAAAATATCATGTCACTAAGCGGACCGTTCAACGGGATATGGGAAGTTTACGTGACTTGTTGGCAGCTAGCAAGATCGACTATCAGTTTGAGCATAAGAATCGGTCCAATCTGTATGCGCTAACGCCCACTAATCGAATCCAATTAGAACAAGCCCTCAGCCTGTTGAAACTGATGATTGGGACGCGAGCTTTTCAAAAGGATGAGCTGGTGCAGATTGTGGACGCGTTGACTGCGCTCTTAGCACCGGATGAACAGGACGTTGTACGCAAGTTGTGTAGCGTGAGTCTAGCGGAATATACGCCAGTGGGGCAGCCTGATCAGGTCTTATTACCGCGCTTAAAGCAGTTTTCAACTTGGATCATGAAAAGGACGACGTTGAGTTTTAAGTATCAGCATAGCTATGATGGTCAGGTCCATTCGGAAATTGGTGTGCCAATCAGTGTCTATTTTGCCAACTACTACTTTTATATTGTGATGTTTAATGAGCATCGGCCGCAAGGGGTCTATCGGCTGGACCGTTTCCGCACAGTTAAACCGGTGACTGATCGTAAGATTCGGTTACGGTATGATAAAAAAATTAATGAGGCAGATTTGAACAATAAAACTTATTTATTACACGGTGGGAGCGACTTGACTTACACGTTCCGTTATTGGGCTTTCCCGCAAACAGCGCTTGATAAGCTTCCTAACTCCCGTGTCATTAAAGTCATGCCAGATCAGAGTGTGATCATTGAAGCGGAGTCCTTTGAACAAGGTGTGTTGCTCTGGCTATTGGGCCAGGGACCACGGGTTAAAGTTTTGACGCCACCGTCACTTGTCAATGCAGTTCAAGATGCCCTTAAAGCGACATTGGCGAAATATGATCAGTGGGTTCAATGAGAGCTTAGTGGCAAAACGGGACAGCTTGCCATTTAGACTAGCTGCCCTGTTTTAGATAAAGAAGTTAACGTTTGAGTTTTAAGACGAGTCCTAAACTAGCAAGTGTAATCAGTAATAATCCTAGACCGAGCCAAGCAAAGCTGAGGCCAAAGCCGACGCGTTCGATCAGCCAGCCAATGAGTGGAAAAGCTAGGCTGGTCACGATGCTGTATAACATACTGCTGACACTGAGTAGCGTCGCCCGTTGTCCGCTGGGAATCAGCGCGTTGTAATAGTTCGACATGATGGGGGCAATTCCGGCCATTAACATGTTGACGAAAAAATACCCGCCGAGCATGATTGGCAATTGGTTGGTACCCGTGATCAGCAGGGTTAAAATAAGCAAACTTGCTAAACCACTGAGTAGTTTAGTCGGTGACCAGTGGCGTTGCAGAAAGGGTGTTAACTGGACACTGATCACGTTTAAAGCCGTCACCCCGACGAGCACGCCGGACAAGAGACCGCCTTTAAACCCATGGGCCGATAAGACAGCCTGAAAGTAGTTGTAGTAGGCCGCACCAACCACTGAAAAAATCGCGTTAAAACACATTAAGTAAGCTAGTGTCGGTAGGTCGCGTAAATAAGCAATGGTGGCCTTAATAATCTGCCAAAGGGTCAACGCTTGGTCGCTTTCTCGATGATGCGCTGGTTCACGAACAACGATTGCCGCGATCAAGGCACCAATTGCGCCGACTAAATACAGTTGGTAGGTGACCAACGTGAAATCGTGAATCAACCAACCGGCAATGATTAAACCTGCCATGCCGGCGATTTTTAAAATGGTATTGAGATTGCTAGTGACTTGTGGATAGCGCTTGGTTTGGTGGCCGTCTGCGAGCGTTTCATAAAGCAACGCTTCCAACGTTCCAGATTGAAAATTGTAGGCCCAACCGAGTAGCATAAAGGCACTCGCAAACCACCAGAAACTATGTATGGGCGCCAGTAGCATGATCACGGCATGACCGATGGCCGCCAAGCGACTGATGATGAGCATCGTCCGATAACTGAAGCGGTCGGCTAAAGCACCAGCCGGGACTTGAAAAAGGAAACTGGTCATGTGATAAATACTTTCACATAAGCCGATTTGGACTAACGACAGCCCACGTTGCTGCAAAAACATGACCCAGAGTCCTGCGATGCCAAAGTAAGCAAAAGCCGTGTACAAGTAGCTAAAGTGGAGATTATGCGTCATCGTTTTAGACATTCTTAACAAACTCCTTCAAATTGGTCACCGATATGAAATCTTGTCTCCCCACTAGACAAGCAACCGGTGAGCCAATTTTTTATTATATTAACCTAATTATACCAAAATTAGTTTCTATCATGAACAAAGTCG
This sequence comes from Lactiplantibacillus nangangensis, assembly GCF_005405065.1. Classification (GTDB taxonomy): domain Bacteria; phylum Bacillota; class Bacilli; order Lactobacillales; family Lactobacillaceae; genus Lactiplantibacillus; species Lactiplantibacillus nangangensis. The sequence goes on from NZ_BJDI01000003.1 coordinate 271,258, forward strand.
TCTATGAAATTGTGATGGCTTTTGGTGAAGGGGGTGCTGGAATAGTCGTAGTTAGATTGATAAAGCTGGTACCGCATACAAGTTACTAGTTAGCCGAGAGGTTGGGGCCTAAAGTGCTCAGCCATGAAATTTTACTTAGTCCGGGTGGTTTTTGCCCGAACTTAGGAAAAGGCCAGTTTTAAAGACCGCTTTGTGGCTTTAAAATGGCCCATGGCGTTCCAGCACTTTAGGCCCCAACCGGTAGGCGGAATGAACTGGTGACTTCAAATTGACCGTATAATCCTTCTAATTGCCGAACAAACGCTTGTTCGTGTATAATAGGCTTACTTAAGGAGGGGATACATCATGTCGCAGTCAATCGTCGAAGCACCGATCAACATTGATACGAGCCGCAAGATCGTCCATGTGGATATGGATGCTTTTTATGCGTCGATTGAGGAACGTGAAAATCCGGCGTACAAGACGCAGCCGTTAGTGATTGCCCATGATCCCCGCCAAACTGGTGGTCGTGGCGTGGTCACGACGGCCAATTATGTGGCGCGTCAATTTGGGGTGCATTCCGCTATGCCTGCTGCCAAAGCGCTGGAGCTATGTCCAAAGGCAGTCTTCAAGACGCCAAATTTTCCGTTGTACCGCCAAGTTTCTGATCAAATTCATGAGATTTTTCACGAATACACCGATAAAATTGAACCAATTGCTTTTGATGAAGCCTATCTGGATGTGACGGAAAATAAGCCGAAAATTTATAGTGCGGTTGCGTTGGCACACCGGCTACAGCGTGAAATTTGGGAAAAGACCCACCTGACTTGCTCAACTGGCATTTCATATAACAAGTTTATCGCTAAGTTGGCCTCAGATTATCGTAAACCAGCTGGGGTGACGATCGTGTTGCCGCAAGATGCGGAAGCCTTTCTATTACGTGAACCGATCGAAAAGTTTCGCGGTGTTGGCAAGAAGACCGTGCCGAAGATGCATGATCTGGGCATTGAGACGGGGGCTGACCTCTATGCGCAAACTGAAATGGACTTGATTCAGCATTTTGGTAAACTCGGCTATATTTTGTATCGGCGGGTGCGCGGCAGTGACAATCGCCCGGTCGAATATTTGCGTGAGCGCAAGTCGATCGGCAAGGAACGCACTTTTGGGCCATTTTTACAGTCGCATGGTGAAGTCTCAGCGCATCTCAAGCAACTGGCGCAGTTGGTCAGTGAGACGATGCAGTCGCACCAACGCCATGGGAAAACGCTCGTCTTGAAATTACGCTATGGTGATTTTGTGACGATTACTAAACGGCGCACGTTCGCCGAGTTTTTACCGAATGAGCCCGACACGTACTATCAATATGCGGAAGAGATATTCGATGACGTCGTTGATAGTCATTTTGAGTCAGGCATCCGCTTGCTTGGCATTACGCTAACTGGGCTAGCCCCATTAACGTTCGAAAATATTAGTTTGCCATTATATCCCAATGAACGTGATTAATTAATTTGGCGTTAGGGCAATTGTTCGGTATACTAAAGTACTGTGCCACTTTTCGGCCACCAGCAAATCAGGAAGAGGAAGGATCACTTATGACCGTCCAAACAGAAATTTTAAATTTAATCAAACAAGCCAAAACAATTATTATTCAACGTCACCAACGCCCTGATCCCGATGCGATTGGGAGTCAACTCGGAATGGCAGACATTTTGAAAACTAGTTTTCCCGATAAAAAGGTCTTAACGCCTGGTAAACAATACCATGGTTTCGACTGGCTCGGACAAATGGATGAAGTTACCGAAGCGGACTATCAGGATGCGCTTGTCTTAGTCTTAGATACAGCTAACCAACCTCGGATTGACGGTGAATTTTATAATACCGGCAAGACGCTTGTTAAAATCGATCATCATCCTAACGACGACGCTTTCGGTGACCCACAATGGGTGGACGTCGACGCTTCTAGTACGAGTGAACTCGTCTACGAATTCTATGCGGCTAACCCAACCGAGTTAACTTTAACGGCCAACGCCGCGCGGTTGCTCTATGCCGGAATTGTCGGGGATACGGGTCGGTTCCTGTATTCTGCCACTAAACCAAGCACGATGCGGACCGCAGCTGCTTTGATGGAAGCTGGCGCGGATGCCACGGCCGTCAATCGGATTGAAGATACGATTACGTTACCGGTTGCTCGCTTGTCAGCGTACGTCTACGAACATTTGACCCAACTAGATTCCGGTGCCGCATATGTCATTTTGACTAATGACATCATGGCCTCATTTGAAATTGGAGATGCTAGCACTGCCGGCGTTGTGCCGCTACCTGGCCGCATTGATACCGTCGAAGCTTGGGCGATCTTCGTGCAACAAAAGGAAGGCGACTTCCGAATTCGGCTACGGTCAAAAGGCCCAGCTATCAATGAATTAGCCAAATTACATGATGGCGGAGGTCATCCAATGGCAAGTGGGGCCAAAGCCGCTGACCAACAAGAAATTGAGCAGGTCGTGCGCGAACTCGACCAAGTTGCTCGTCAATATAAGAAAGAGGTTTAACTATGACCGCAAGTTTCAATGTTTTCCAACTGCAGCCGTTTTTGATGCAAGCACTAGCGGATATCAACTTTAAAAAGCCGACGAAAGTCCAAGAAAAGTTGATTCCAGTAATTAGTGCCGGCCGCAGCGTGATTGGGCAATCGGCTACTGGGAGTGGAAAAACCCACACCTTCTTGTTGCCAATGCTCAACAACTTGAATCCAGATGAACGACGCGTTCAAGCAGTGATCACCACGCCAAGTCGTGAACTCGCTTATCAGATTCAAGAAGCGGCTAAACAATTGATCCAGCACAGTCCGAAGGCGTTACACATCGGCTTATATGTTGGTGGGACCGATAAGCAGGACCAAATTGACAAATTAAATCGGCACCAACCTCAATTAGTGATTGGGACGCCAGGGCGGATCTTAGATTTGATTCGCTCACAAGCGTTGAACATCCATACGGCGCAACAATTAGTTGTCGATGAAGCCGATATGACGTTAGATTTGGGCTTCTTAAATGTCATCGACCAAATTGCCGGCCGGATGCCAGCTGATTTACAAATGTTAGTGTTCTCGGCGACGATGCCACAAAAATTAACGCCATTTTTGAAGAAATATATGAATAATCCAGTCATGGAAGAAATTCCAGTTGAATCCGTCATCAGCCCGACGATTGACAACTGGCTCATTTCGACAAAGAGTCATGACAAAAATAGTGTGATCTACAAGCTGTTGACGATTGGTGAGCCCTATTTGGTCTTGATCTTTGCCAATACAAAGGAACGGGTTCAAGAAATTGCCCGTTATCTCAAGGGACAAGGGATGACTGTCGCGATGATTCACGGGGATATCAAGCCACGTGAACGGAAGCGGGTCATGCGTGATGTGCAAAACTTGAAGTATCAATTCGTGGTGGCTACTGATTTGGCCTCACGGGGAATTGATATTGAAGGGGTCTCACATGTCATCAACGATGATATTCCAAATGACTTGGAATTCTTTATTCATCGGGTCGGCCGGACGGGTCGTAATGGCATGCCAGGGACGGCGATCACGCTTTACAGCCCTGGTGAAGAAGATAAAGTTTCTGCGGTTGAAGCGATGGGTATCAAATTTAAGCCCAAAGCCATTCGTGACGGTGAAATCGTGGATTCATATGACCGTAACCGCCGTGAAAAGCGGGGGGCTCGGCATGACAAACTTGATCCTTCACTGATTAGTTACGTGAAGAATGCCAAAAAGAAAGTTAAACCTGGCTATAAGCGTCGTATTCGGACTAAGATTTCGGATAAGGCGCGGATGGATCGGCGTATCGAACAACGTGCTGCTGCTCGGAAAGCGCGTAAAGATCGTAAGGGCTAATTTTAGTTGAATTGGTGCAAACGCAATCTCTCACTTTTGAGGTTGCGTTTTTTGGCCATAATTGATTAGATTGCATACTTAGTTAAGCTATCGATATAGTTATTTTGATGGCTAATAGGCAAGAGATTGAAACATTTAGACAATGATGTGGATGGAGGTTCTATCTGAATCAGTAGCCTGCCATTTGAATGTTTTCAACAATGTTGAAGCTTGTGGTCGACTGGATTTAGCCGTGAGGTCGGTTCGTTTAGGGCTCAGCCGTGGCATTTGACTTAGCGCGGTGGGCTTGCCGCGGTTAGTCAAAAATCGGTTTTTGAGACCGCTTTTTGGCTCAAAAACGATTCACAGCGTTCCAGCCCTAAACGAACCGACCGGTAGGCGGCAATGAACCACTTATCATTGGTGGTTAAGTATTGACAGTCCGCGATGCAAACAGTACAATTTCAAGAGTAAGGACATATTCCATCGCCATGACGGTTTAGAAACGCTTTGGTTGCTGAAAAAAGTGCGGTGTCGATGGAATGCTACCGAGAAGTAATGACTAGCTAACTAGTCCGTGTCTCAGCGTTAATGAGCTTAAGAGGTAAACGAACACATCGTTGCAAGCAAAGTGGTACCGCGTTAACAGCGTCTTTGCTAGCAACGGTGTTTTTTTGCCTAAAATCAGACCAATTGAGAAAGGGTGCCACAAGTTAATGAAGCAATTAAGTAGTAGTGAAATTCGGCAAATGTACTTAGACTTTTTCCATGAAAAAGGCCATACCATTGTGCCGAGTGCGTCCTTAGTTCCAGTCGATGATCCAACGTTACTTTGGATCAACTCTGGGGTCGCGACGATGAAGAAGTATTTTGATGGGTCCGTTGTACCCGATAACCCCCGGATGACGAGTTCGCAAAAGAGTATCCGAACCAACGATATTGAAAATGTTGGCCGGACTGCGCGTCACCATACGTTATTTGAAATGCTTGGGAATTTCTCCGTTGGGGACTATTTCAAAAAAGAAGCCATCAGCTGGGCTTGGGAACTTTTAACGTCACCAAAATGGTTCGGTTGGGATCCTGAAAAGCTATATATGACGGTCTATCCTAAAGATACCGATGCCGCTAAATTCTGGGAAGCCACTGGCGTTAAGCCTGATCACATTATCAAAGTGGAAGATAACTTCTGGGACATCGGTCAAGGCCCTTCAGGCCCCGATTCAGAAATTTTCTATGATCGTGGGGAATCCTTCAACAATTTGGCTGAAGATGATCCTGAAAACTATCCTGGTGGCGAAAATGAACGCTACTTGGAAGTTTGGAACATTGTGTTCTCACAATTCAACCATACGCCTGAAGGCACTTACGAACCGTTACCACGTAAAAACATTGATACGGGGATGGGACTCGAACGGGTCGTTTCCATTTTCCAAAATGCGCCAACCAACTTTGAAACCGACTTATTCTTACCAATTATCCATAAGACGGAAGCCTTAAGCGATGGTAAAGTTTATGGTCAAAATAAGCAAGACGATGTTTCCTTTAAAGTGATTGCGGACCATGCGCGGACCATTACCTTTGCCATCAGTGACGGCGCATTGCCATCTAACGAAGGTCGCGGCTACGTCATCCGGCGCTTGATTCGGCGGGCCATCTTACATGGTCAAAAATTGGGCTTGAAGGATGCGTTCTTGGATCAACTCGTCCCAATCGTTGGCGAAATCATGCAATCTCATTATCCAGCGGTTTTGAAGAATGCGGATTACATTGCTAAAATCGTCCACTCTGAAGAAGTTCGGTTCAATGAAACTTTGAATGATGGTTTAAGCTTGCTCAATCAATTGATTGCGGACACGAAAGCGGCCGGCGATGACACGTTACCTGGTGTTGATGCGTTCAAGCTGTACGATACGTACGGTTTCCCATTTGAGTTGACCAAAGAATATGCTGGTGACGAAGGCTTAGCTGTCGACGAACCTGGTTTTGAAGTTGAAATGAAAGCCCAACGTGACCGTGCTCGGAATGCTCGGAGTAATGCGAAATCAATGGGTGTCCAACGGAGCTTATTGATCGAGCTTAAGACGCCAAGTGAATACGTTGGTTATGACGAATTGACTGATGTCAAAGGTGAATTGAAAGATATCATCGTCGACGAAAAACTCGTTGATGGCGTGAATGACGGCACCGCTGAAATGATTTTCAGCAAGACGCCATTCTATGCCGAAATGGGTGGTCAAGTCGCTGACCGTGGGGTGATCTTGGACGCTGACGGCGAAACGGTTGCTAAAGTAACGGATGTTCAAAATGCCCCTAACAAACAACATTTGCATACGGTTGAAGTCTTGAAGCCCATGCACAAGGGGACAACTTATACCATGAATGTCGACTTAGCCTTCCACAACAAGGTTGAAAAGAACCATACGGCCACCCACTTGCTCGATCAAGCTTTGCGGGACGTCTTAGGCGAACATACGCAGCAAGCTGGCTCCTTAGTGGAACCCGACTACTTGCGGTTCGACTTTACGCATTTTGGGGCCGTCACTGAAGCCGAATTAGCCAAAGTGGAACAAATCGTCAATGATAAGATTTGGGCGGCTTTACCAGTGAGTGCCATCCAAACTGACCAAGAAACTGGTCATAAAATGGGTGCCATTGCCGTCTTTACGCAAAAATACGGTAAAATCGTGCGAGTCGTTTCAATCGGTGACTACTCGATCGAATTTGATGGTGGGACTCACGTTAAAAATTCTAGTGAACTCGGCCTCTTCAAGATCGTGTCCGAATCTGGTGTTGGTGCCGGAACCCGGCGGATCGAAGCGGTCACGTCAAAGGAAGCCTTCGAACTGTTATCACAAGAAGAAGGCTGGTTGAAGACGATTGCGGCGCAAGTTAAAGCACCACAATTGAAAGATACCACTGACCGGGTTGCACAGTTGCAAGCGGACTTAAAAGCCGAACAACAAAAGAGTGCGGGCCTTGAAAGCAAATTAGCCAAGCAACAAGCCGGTGCGGTCTTCGAACAAATCGATGACGTTGCTGGCACGACTTTGATCGCCCAAGCTGTCCAAGTTTCTGGGATGGATCAACTGCGTCAATTGAGTGATACTTGGAAAGCCAAGCATTATTCCGACGTCTTAGTCTTAGGGACAGTCATCGGTGACAAGGTTAACTTGTTGGTTGCTGTCAGTGACGATAAAGTCAAAGCTGGACTGAAAGCTGGCGACTTGATCAAAGCCATTGCACCGAAAGTTGGTGGCGGTGGTGGCGGTCGACCAACCTTAGCGCAAGCCGGCGGGAAGAAGCCAGCTGGGTTGCCAGCCGCCTTGAAAGCCGCCCATGATTGGTTGGCGGAACAGTAATTTTGGATATTACGAATGTGTTACATCCAAGTCGATTGATTGTACTTCATATAGGCATTTAGTAGAATAGACTAGAAGCGGAAACTAGCGGGAGGTGCTTTATATGAGTTCGTTAGATAAAACAATGTATTTTGACTTCGATAATGAAGGTAACAAGGATGTCCATGACACGTTAACGACGGTTTATGAAGCGTTACAAGAAAAAGGCTATAACCCGATCAATCAGATCGTTGGTTATTTGCTGTCAGGAGATCCGGCGTATATCCCGCGTTTAAAGGATGCGCGGAACTTAATTCGCAAGCACCAACGCGATGAAATTATCGAAGAACTTGTCAAGTCCTACTTGAAGGCAGATAAGGATGTTAATGCATGAAGTTAATGGGGTTAGATGTTGGTTCTAGAACAGTCGGTGTGGCCGTGAGCGATGCTTTTGGCTGGACTGCACAAGGTGTTGAGATTATTCGCATCAATGAAGATGAGGAAGTCTTTGGCTTGGATCGAGTCGCGGAATTGCTCAAAGAACATGATGCGGGTGGATTCGTCTTAGGGTTACCAAAGAATATGAACAACACGTTAGGACCACGGGCCGAAGCTGCGCAACACTATGGCGACCTGTTGACGGAACGTTTCCATTTACCAGTTGACTTTGAAGATGAACGGTTGACGACGGTTGAGGCCGAACGGATGCTGGTCGAAGAAGCCAATACATCACGTAAAAAACGCAAAAAGGTGATTGATAAGTTAGCTGCCAGCTTGATTTTGCAGAACTACTTAGATCGCCATGGTAAACTCACCCAAGAATAGCGAGGAATTAGCATGAGCCAAGATAAGTCGCAAGATGAAGAAAAGATTACTTTAGTCGATGACGACGGTAATGAAACGCTGTTTAATATTTTGTTCACGTTCGACTCCAAAGATTTTGGACATTCATACATCTTATTGTACCCAGCTGACGCTGCGGAAGATGAAGAGGTCGACATTCAAGCTTACATTTTCAATCCTGAAGATGAAGACAATGGCGATTTGAAACCAATCGAATCGGATGAAGAATGGGATATGGTCGAGGAAGTCTTGAACACTTTCTTGGCGGATGATAGTGGGATGCAATAAACTGTCTTAAGTGAATAATATTGGAAGCTTTCAGACTGTAACTTGGTCTGGGAGCTTTTTTTGTCTACAAGGATTTGTGTGCTTTCGAGTAAAATAAATCAGTTTTTGGCCTAATCAAGAAAATTTTTTTGCAAGTTTTTGAAGGCAATATCAGAAATCGAATTATAAAAAGGCAAGGAAAAACAAACAACATATAAATAGTAAATTAAAACAAGAAAATAAATGAATTGGTTCGGCCAATGTTATTTTATTATCGGCTGATGATTATGTGGAAAATGGAAAAGGCGGGTGCAATGCTAGTTTTTGAAGTAGTCGGTTCTTTTATGGTGACCTAAAATTGGTTATGACAAGGTTAAAGTTAGTGAAAACATTATGAAGCGTTGGCAACAGTTGATTGTGGTTGTGTTTAGTCATATGGGTCTGCCAATAATTAAATTTCAAAAAACACAATATTGCTTCGAACTGCTAAATTGACACTCCTAGAAAAATTTGGTTAAGTAATAACTTGAAAATACAAGTACTTTGAAAACTGAGACGTCGTTGTCGGGATTAGTTCAACGGAGTGTGAATAATGGATGAAGCAGTAAATCTAGAATTTTGGATTAAGTTGAGTCGTAAATATTGGTTGTTGGTAGTTGCTTGTACGTTGATTGGCATAGTGATTGCAGCGCTGTTGACATTTAAAATCATGAAACCGCAGTATCAGTCTAGTGTGCAAATTCTTGTAAGTCGCCGCAGTGATAATGGTGCCGCCCAATACGCTAATCAACAGGCTGACGTTCAAATGATCACAACATATAAGGAATTAATTACCAATCAAGTGATTTTGAACCCGGTTCGCAAACATCTCAAAGAAAAATATGGCGAAAACGCTACGATAGAAAAGTTACAAAAAGCGATTAGCGTTGCAAATACACAAAATTCACAAGTCTTTTCAGTTAAAGTAACGGATCAAAATAGTAGTCGAAGCGCGAATATCGCCAATCAGATTGCACAAGACTTTAAAGCCCAAGTCAAAGGAATCATCAAGGTGAATAATGTTACGATTGTTTCACCGGCAACGCCTCCAATAGCGCCAGTTTCACCAAGGAAAGTTGTGAACATGTTGCTTGGTTTAGCTGTTGGCGCAATGTTCGGGGTAGGGGTTGCAGTTATTCGCACGTTAACGGATCGGCGTGTTCAGGGATCGGATTATTTAACGGATGAATTGGGGCTAGTAGTATTAGGGCAAGTCAATCATCAGCAGCCTTTGCGTGAGCATGAGCTTATCGAGCAATTGAAGCGTGTAAAAGGAAGGTTTGACAAGTACAGTGCTGGGAATGATGAAAATATAACCGCTAGAAAGCGTGTTTAGAGGTTCAGTTATGTTTAATAAAAATAGGGTAGTCGCAACCACGCCGGTCAAGTTAACGACGATCGTTGAACCAACCTCAGTGATTGCGGAACAGATCAAAACGATTAGAACGAATATTAATTTTACGATGACCACTAATAAGTTACGGACCCTGATGGTGACGTCTGCGATGTTGGGCGAAGGTAAGTCAACCGTCAGCAGCAATCTGGCAGTTGAATATGCGAAGGACGGCTTGAAAGTGTTATTGGTTGATGCGGATTTGCGTCGTCCAACGATTTATGAAACTTTTGGCTTACCAAATCAGGTTGGCTTGAGTTCATGGTTGGGACGTCAAACCGCTGACGTTAATGAGGTCATCCATTCCACGATTAATAATCTTTTTGTGATGACCAGTGGTCCCAAGCCACCTAATCCAGCAGAACTATTAGGTAGTCAGTTAATGAACGAGTTTCTTAGTAAAGTGACCTGTCAGTTAGATTTGGTCATTATTGATGCACCACCAATTTTGCCAGTGACCGATTCACAGTTATTAGCGAATAAAGTGGATGGTACGGTGTTGGTTGTTCGTGAAAATGTTGCTCAAAAATCGGCCGTTCGAGGGGCCCTTAATGCCTTAAGACAGTCACATGCGAATCTATTGGGTGTGGTTCTGAATGATGTTTCTAAGGATCGACGCAATGGTTATTACGGTAAGGGCTATTACAATGATGGAAACTAACCAATTAGTTGACTTACATTGCCACATTTTACCAAGCGTGGATGATGGGCCACAATCACTGGAAGCGGCTATTGAGCTAGCAATCGAAGCCGTGGCAGATGGTGTCGGCTATATTCTGGCAACACCCCATCACTTGGATCGTCATTATACCAATCATGCTGTAACAGTCCGGCAAGCGGTCAAGGCATTTCAGACCGAGCTAACGCGTAGGCAGATTCAGTTGACCCTTTTTCCGAGCCAAGAGATTCACGTAACTGGTCAGTTAATGGCAAGATTGGATGATGTTCTGGGAATGGATGCTGAGGGCAAGTTTTTACTACTGGAATTACCACACGAGATGGTTCCTAACTATGTCAACGAAATCGTTTTTCAATTATTGTGCAGGGGAATTACACCAATCATTGCCCATCCGGAAAGAAACGACCAAATTTTGGCGAGTCCTCAAATTTTATTTGATTTAGTGAGGCAAGGCGCATTGGCGCAAGTAACAGCGACCAGCTTAGTGGGTGGATTTGGACGGCGAGTCCAGCGCTTGGCGAAGCAACTGGTGGTCGGTGGCCTAGCTCAAGTGGTTGGTTCGGATGCCCACGCTTCAAAAGATCGCGCATTTGCGATGACACGCGCTTATCAGGTTTTGGCAGCGATCGAACCGGGACTCCCAGAACAATTTAAAAGCAACGCTAAAAATTTATTGAATGGTGAAGAGATTAGGGTGACTGCGACTAAAGTCTCGAAGGGCAGCTACTTTAGTTGGTTTTACAAAGGAGTGTGACATATTGAAGGCACTAGTAACGGGTGGTGCGGGTTTTATCGGATCACATCTAGTTGAGTATCTGGTTGCGCAAGCAATTGAAGTGGTCGTAGTTGATAATTTATCGATGGGAAAGCTTGACAATATTAAGCAATCTGACAATGTCAAGCTTTATATTGAAGATGTCCGTAATGAGTCATTTATGCAGGCTTTGTTGCAACGAGAAAAGTTTGATTATATTTACTTTCTTGCGGCGGTAGCGAGTGTTGCTGATTCGATTGAACGACCATGTGAAACACATGAAATAAACCAGAATGCGGTCTTGAATATGCTTGAATTTATTCGGACGGCAAAACTGCCAATCAAACAATTTCTATTTACCTCTTCAGCAGCGGTTTATGGTAATTTGCCAGAACTGCCCAAAAATGAGGACGCTCGGGTTAGTCCGTTGTCCCCATATGCAATTGATAAGTATGCGACTGAACGTTATGTTTTGGCTTATGGTGAGCTTTATCAGCTACCAACGGTCTGTGTCCGCTTTTTCAATGTGTATGGGCCGCGACAAAATCCTAGTTCACCATATTCCGGCGTAATTTCAATTTTGACGGATTGTTTGCGTCAAGGGCGTGTTTTTACCATGTACGGTGATGGCCTACAAACGCGGGACTTTGTCTATATCAAGGATGTTATTCAAGCATTGTGGCTAATTACTCAGAAGAGTACGCATCACCAAGTGTTTAATATTGCGAATGGTCGTGAATTAACTTTAGCTCATATTATTAAAACGTATGAAAAGATTACGGGCCGTGACCTGAAGATTACCCCGATGGCCGGTCGGTTAGGGGAAGTGAAACGGTCAGTTGCTAGCGTTGGTAAGCTAACTAAGCTAGGCTATGCCACAAATTGGTCTTTGAAGCAGGGGCTGACCCAGTATTGGAAAGGGGCACAATGTGAAACAAGTTGAGATTGAAGCTAGTAGTAATCCACGATCTTCAAAATTAAATTTGCTGAATTCTCGATATCAATTTGCAAAAAGAATTGGCTGTCCAGCAATTGGCAACGCATTACGCCTTAAGCGTTTATTAGATCCAGTGCTAGGATTGGGTGGCGTAATTGCCAGTCTGCCATTGATACTATTTTTCGGGTTATTGATCAAGGTAACTTCTAAAGGCCCCATTTTCTATACACAGGAACGGGTTGGCTTGATGGGCAAGCCATTCAAAGTTATTAAATTGCGTTCAATGTATATAAATGCAGAGGCTGAGACTGGGGCAGTATGGGCAATCAAAGGTGATCCACGCGTGACGCCAGTCGGTCGCTTAATTCGTCGTACTCGAATTGATGAATTACCACAGTTTTGGAATGTCGTTAGGGGAGAGATGAGCCTCATCGGTCCGCGTCCAGAAAGACCAGAATTAACAGAACAATTTAGTGATGACTTAACTGAATTTCCATGTCGTCTCCGTGTCTTGCCAGGAATTACTGGTTATGCTCAAGTAAATGGGGGCTATGATATGACGCCTAAGGAAAAATGTCGATTGGATAATTATTATATTGATCATTATTCACTTTGGTTTGATTTCAAGCTGTTAGTCAAGACTTTTAAAATTATATTTACTGGTGATGGTGCAAGATAAGAAAGTAGGTTCCTAGTTATGAAAGGTGGGCATTCTCGTCAGCCAACTAAAATCTATATCTTTTTTTTGATCAGTTCATTGAAGCGCTGTGGGCCGGTTAATGTGCTTTTTTCATTGGTAAATCGGTTTGATTTTGCTAAGTTTACACCAATTATTTTTACCTTCAAAAATGAGACGGAAAATTCCCGTTTAAGTGATTTTTCAACTGTCGGGGTTGAAGTTGTTCAATGTGCAGGAATTTTGGCCTATATTAGGCAACTTAGGCAACGGCAACAACAATATGCTTCAGTCATTTTTCATTCGCATGGCATCATTCCTGATTTCATAAATCTAATGGTTGCTAGTGCCAAAAGAGTCAAAATATCGACGTTGCATAATTTTCCATTTGAAGATTATTCAATGACGTTTGGGGGCATCATGGGCCGACTAATGGCTCAGGGGCACCTTTTCATTGAAAAAAGATTAGTGGCTGTGGCGTGTTCAGCAACAATTAAAACACAGATTGAAAAAAAGACTGGTCTTAGGTTACTAAGTATTGCAAATGGCGTGCCTTTTACCGACTGCTTTGTAAAAAAGGGGTCTTCCAAGCGCTTTTTGTATTTGGGGGAGGTCAATCACCGCAAAAATGTTGACTTTCTACTCCGAATGTTCGCTTTGCCGAGCCTATCAAAGTATTCGTTAACGATTGTAGGGGAAGGGCCGTTATTGGAACCGTTGAAAGCAAGGTACCATGCAACTGCTAACATTACCTTCTTGGGTCATGTTGATCATCCGGAACAGTATCTGCGGAAAACTGATTATTTAGTTTCGGCTTCCTTAAGTGAAGGGTTACCGATGGCGGTGTTAGAAGGGCTATCATACGGCTTGCCGGTGTTATTGTCTGATATACCTAGTCACTTACAGCTTTTAAATTCGGGTAATTTTGGTCGCGGTTTTCACGTTGATGATAGCCGTGATTTCAAAGTACAGCTTGAGCAACTGCTGCGTCAAAAATTAGATCGAGCGGCCTTTAGAAAGAATGCTTACGAGCAATATAGTGACGTCGTAATGACGAAGCGCTATGCGGCTTTATATCAAAAACTGTTGGATGACCAGAAGGAGGTGCTAGGATAGTTGGAATCATATTCAGTATTGATGTCGTTATATCAGAATGAGAGTCCTGACTTTTTAAGTGCCAGTATTGAAAGCGTCTTAAACCAGACCGTCCCTCCCAAACAAATTGTGCTGGTCATTGATGGTCCGATTGGAACTGAACTGCAAAGAGTTGTCAATCACTTTTCAGAGGTATTAGATATCGTTCAATTGTCCGAAAACCGGGGCTTAGGAGTTGCCTTAGCGGTGGGACTGCAAAGATGTACAGCTGAACTGGTTGCGAGAATGGATACTGATGATATGATGCTGCCAAATCGGGCATCAGTAACGCTTCAATATTTAAGTAGCCATCCGAGCATTGCCGCGGTAGGAGGAAATATTGCAGAATTTGAAATTTCAACGGGTGAGTTAGGTAAAGTTCAACGAACAGTTCCTCAAGAAAATGACTTGATTAAAAAGTTCGCACAGCGAAGAAATCCAATGAATCATGTAACCGTAATGTTCCGCAAACAAGCGGTTTTGGCGGTTGGCAATTATCAGGCGTTTCAGGGATTCGAGGACTATCACCTCTGGGTTCGGATGCTGAATGCAGGTTATCAATTGGCCAATCTGCCTGACGTTATCGTCGATGTTCGTACAACTCAAAAAATGATTTTGCGTCGGCAGGGTGTGCGCTATGCTCAGTTGGAGTATCGTTTTCAAAGATTCATGTTGAAGTCACGATTTACATCGCGGATGATATTCTTTAAAAATATCGTTTTACGTTGCGGTGCCAGATTGTTACCACCTAAACTTTTGGTGGCAGTCTATCGAAGATTGTTAAGATCAGAAGCACAACTGTGAGGGATAGACTACTGTGATTATCTTATTGTTCGTAATCGTGTTGGTAACAGCCTTATGGCTACCCATTCCAGTTGGCCTGGGCTGCTTCGTCGGGATGATCAAGTCAATTAGAAGACCATATTTGTACTATCTGCTGTTCTGCCTTGGTGTAAGTTTACCAATATTATGGCTTATTCCAAATTATGATAGTGATTTGTCAAGATATTATGACACAATGCGGTTAATGCAGCCACTATCTGACTGGTCAGCTTTTATTGATTTTTCACAAAATGATCGTATCTTACAATATCAGGATGCAAATAAAGTTTTTAACGTTATTGAGTATTTAATTGCTAGGACCGGCCGTTTTAGCTGGTTGCCGTTTATCAGTACCTTAGCTTGTAATTTGTTGGTCCTATTTCCAGTTATCGATTTGAGAAAGCAAAAAAAGTTGGACAGTTGGATTGCCGCGGGGCTATCGATTAATTTACTGTTACTTTTTAATCTTAATTTAACTGCGAATACGATGCGTTGGGCGCTAGCATCGGCGCTATTTGGTTGCGTCGCATACATTTATTTTGTGAAACTGAATGATTTCAGGTACAGCTGGTTGCTGATTACACCAATTCTTTTTCATCTGGGAATCATTTTAGCAGTCATATTGGCAGTGTTTGTGGCAATTTTCCGTAAAGGAACCCGTGTGTCATACCTAGGCTTAATTCTTGGCTTTATCGGGTTTTGGCTAGTCACAGAGCGATTCGTTGGGGCAGGTTCGGCCGGCATGTTTGCCCAGATCACAAGTATGGCTAATATTTATTCCACAGACTTTTTGGTCCGAAATTCAAATGGGCTAATTGTCTTGTTTCTTTCACGATTATCCGGAGTGCTGTTATTAATTGCAACGTTGGTGGTTGGCTCTCGAAGTGAAAAGTGTGACTATTTTGAACGGCTATGTCGATTACAATTTGTATTTTGGCTGTTGCTTTTCAATAATACGATGATTTTTAACCGATACGTGCTGGTGAGTTCGATGCTTGGTCTGTTTTACATTGCAAAAAATGTGAATTATGTCGAAAAAGCTAAGGCTAGCGCGTGTCTGCTGATTGTTGGAATAAGTGGGCTGATGTTGTTAGTTAATGCATCTGCTGGCTTCAAGCGAATGACTTTTTCCGTGCCACTGTGGGAATTAATAACGACGAATTTAATCAGTCTGTTGAGAAATGTGCCTATTTTTTAGTGAGGAAATGCGATGAAGCTATCAATAATTGTACCAACGTACAACTCAGAAAAGTACCTGCGGCAAACGATTGCCTCAATTTTAGCTTTGAAAGAAATACTCGATTGTGAAGTGATTGTTGTTGACGACGGTTCAACAGATGGGACGCGGCAAATCCTAGATCAGTATTCAGGTCCCGCTTATTTCAGAGTGTTCACCAATGCCCATGTGGGGGTTAGTGTTGCTAGAAATTTTGGCTTGGCGCAGGCGGTCGGAGATTATGTCACTTTTGTTGATTCGGACGATTTGATTGACCCCAAAGTTTATCAGACACTGATGACGTCGGCTCGGCATGCGAATGAACCGGATATTGTGGCGTGTTCAGCATCTGTAAATACCGAAAATGTGCAACGGCTGATTTGTTCAGAGCAAGATAAGAATAAGTTGTTATTATCAAATTTATATATTTCAAGTGATGAGTTTACAGCTGAGGAGTATCTCTCTGGACCGGTTTCAAAGTTGTATAAGCGAACTTTACTAGTTGAACATAAAATCTTATTTCCAGTGGGAGTCGACAATGGTGAGGACTTGATCTTTAATTGTTATGCGATTATGCATAGTCACCAAATCCTGATCATTCACGGTTCGGCCTATTTTTATCGTCATAATCTGACTTCTTTAATGTGTCAAACAGATCTTGCAATGCAAGCTAAAAATGACCGTTTCTTAGATGAAATTAAACAAGTGCTATTGCAGAGCCGCTTGTTAAAAAGATCAGATTATTTAGCTTATTGGTCGGTTCGACTGGCGTTGACCAATATTGTGCGTCTATATTGGCGCAATCCTAAGCGCTATTTGGCAGACTTTCAAGCTACGGTGGTTAGCTTACGTGTTAATTTGAGACACGATACCGTCGGAAAATTGACTCGTCGTAATCTAAACAGCCGCCAATTACTAATGATTAACCTATTGAGACGAATGCCGACGAGTGTTTCGATGAAACTGGTCAGAATAGCTTGTCGCATAAAGCATACTCAGACAAGACGGCAGCAACTTAGGTCACTTTAGAAATGAGGTTACTATGAAACGAATTGCTGTAAAAGGCTATTTTAATCGTAACTTGGGCGATGATTTGTTGCTGAAGGCTCTGCTGGAACATTTTCCAGAAATAATGTTTTATATCTTAGTCGCTAAGAAGGATGTGACACATTATCAAAAACTAGGTCAAAATTTACGAGTTGTCTCGAAAAACCTTGTTAGCCGGTGTTTGCTGCGGGGGTTGGACATGGTTAAAATGGTCAAATTGACAAGGCGACTCTTAAAGCCGTTCGTGGCGTATGTGGAACTCGGAGGCGCAATTTTTCAGCAGCGCACGGCCAAAGAAACTGTGAATAGGCTTCGGAGTGGGGTTCAGCTGAGCCAAAAACCGTATTTTATTATCGGTAGTAATTTTGGACCAGTCAGTACTGATCGGTATACTAATGAATATGAGACTTTTTTTAGCAAAATAAATAGCGTTGTTTTTCGTGATACTAGTTCATATAACTTATTTTCGAATTTGAAGCAGGTCGCTGTTGCACCGGATGCAGCGTTGAGTTTATCGGTGACGCAACGTATGTTAAAAGCTTGCGAAAAACCTTATGTCGTGATGACGCCAATTGATCTACGGTTTACTAGCAGAATTTTATCGGAACAGTATTCAACAACGAGTGATTTTTATGAAGGACAGATGAAACGATTAGCGGAAGCGTTAATCAGCAGCGGTTATGAGATTAAAATTATGGCTTTCAGTGAAGCCGAGGGCGATGAGCAGGCGGCACGACGTATTGCACGACTGATTGTGCCAAAATTTCAAAAGCATGTCGGAATCTATACCTATCAAGATATTCCACAACTATTCGAAATGATGGCTGGTGCAGAACGACTGATCAGTGGTCGTTTTCATGCCATGATCTTAGGTTGGTTATTTCAGAAACCTCAATTAGTCGTGACGTATAGCGATAAGACTAAAAATGTGATTGCTGACTGCTTTCCTGAACAGCATGCTGTGCCTACTAAAATGTTGGCCCAAATTGAGGCGACTGATTTGGAAGTGTCCATGAATACGGTAGATTCTGATAGCTTAGCGGCAATCCAAGCAGATGCAATGGGGCATTTTGAGCCACTTGAAGTCTTTTTACAAAAAAGTGCCGTCATGGGTCATCAATAGGGGAAGTAATGACTAGAAATAAAAAACTACTGTCGAATGCGTTGATATTTATCATCGGTAATCTTGGGAGTAAACTGATCTCTTTCTTATTAGTCCCAATGTACACTTACTTTCTGACTACTGAGCAATACGGAACAATCGATTTGTTGATAACTAGTCTGAATTTATGCTTACCATTGATCAGTCTGAGCTTATTTGATGCAGTATTCAGGTTCGTTATGAATAAGCAGATGGCGGCAACTGAGGTACTGTCAACCGGCTTTGTGTCAATGGGGGTATTACTACTCGGTTTGGGATTAATTTCGCCAGCGTTAGCGTTCTTACACGTCCCGAATGTATTCTTGTTTGTTTTGATTTTAGGAAGTACGGCGATCTTGATGATGTTTCAGAACTTTGTCCGAGCCTATGGGCAGGCTAAAATATTTGCAATTTCTGGCATCGTCAATTCGTTTACATTAGCGTTTTTAAACATACTATTGATTGTATCCATGAAAATGAAGGTAGAAGGTTATTTACTTTCTTATCTAGTCGCAACGCTCATTGCAATTACTTACTTGGTGGCTCGGATGAAACTATGGCAGTTTATTAGGCTTACGGCTTTTTCAAAAGAATTAGTTGTGAAAATGTTACAGTACAGTGTGCCACTAATTCCCAACACTTTAGTATGGTGGCTCACCAATTGTGTTGGGCGATTCTTTATTTTATATTTTGTTGGCATAACTGCCAATGGCTTATTTGCGGTAGCCAATAAAGGACCCACAATCATCAATCTATTCTTTACAATCTTCCTGCAGGCGTGGCAAATTTCGGTTGTGGATGAATACAATAGTCCAGATTGTTCACGATATTATTCGCGTGTCTTTAAGTCCCTACAACAATGCTTATTTTTATTGGTTGCGTTACTCATTAGTTTGATTAAGCCAATGATGGCAATGCTTTTCGCTAACGACTATTACGAGTCGTGGCAGTATCTGCCAATCTTATTGGTCGCGGTTGTTTTTATGAATTTGGCGTCATTTTTGGGCACAATCTATTTAGCGGCCGAAAAAACGACTGGTCTATTCGCAACGACTGTTTATGGGGTGGTTATCAATTTGCTAGTTGGCGGTTGTTTGACGCCAGTGATCGGCATCAACGGGACTGGTATTGGTATGGGAGCCGGTTTCTTAGTCACGATGTTGTTGAGATTACAGGCTCTCAATAAATTTGTTGAGATTCTAATGCCGTGGAAAGTGGTTAATGTGTCGCTAATTGGTATCTTAATGATAACGTTGGGATTATATTCGACTAGCTTAATGATTGAAGCGCTACTCATGGGCGTAGGATTAGTTTTGGTTGTTGTGATTAATCGCGAAATCATAGTCAGTTTAGTTGGACTGGTTGTGTCGTTAATATCAAAAAAAGTTACTCAAATGGGCAAGAATCATAATGTTGACTAATATTAAGGTTCGGAGGACATTCGTTGCACCTTAAAAGTCGCATAAACCCAGCATTCATGCTAAAATAAGTTTTGTTATTGAACACAAGGGAGCTGGGTCAAGATGGCTGCAAGTAAGCGCCGCTTTAAAGCGGAAATCGATGGTCATGAGTATACGATCATCGGGAGTGCCTCCGACCGTCACATGCAAACGGTGACGCGGATGATGAATGAACAAATTGAACAATTAAAGAAATTAGCCCCATACCTGTCTGACCAAGAGATTGCGACATTGATTGCTTTCAATGCGATTTCAGATCAAGTGGATAAACAAGCAGAATTATTGAAGATGCAACCGGATGATGCCAAAGAATAACTGCATCATCTTTTTTTTGCGTCTGACCCGAGTCAATCCAAGGAGGGATACGATTGAATTCTAAAGTACTCACTACCTTAGAGTACCAACAAGTTAAACAACAGCTGACACCATATCTGGTGTCAGCTGCCGGTCAAAAAGAACTGGCCAGTTTACAGCCAATGAACGATTTAGCCCAAGTCCAATTGGCGTTAGATGAGACGAATGATGGGGCCGAAGTCTACCGATTAAAAGGTGGGATTCCGATTGCCCGCTTAGCAGACATTGCACCCCACATGAAACGTTTGGCGATTGGGGCCACATTAAACGGGAGTGAACTCGGACAAGTCGGCCGGGTCTTAAAGACGACGCGCGCAATCACGCGGTTCTTTGAAGACCTCCTAGAAGATTCACCAGAAAACGGGATTCGGCATTTATTTGACGAAGTCCAAGAACTGGTGACCTTACCCGAAGTGACTAAACGGCTGGCGACCGCGATCGAAGGGGACGGGCACATTACAGATGACGCGTCACCTGAACTAGGCAGCATTCGGAGTCACATTAGCAAAACTGAAGGCGAAATTCGCTCAAAGATGGAACAATATACGCGGGGGAAGGATTCTAAATACCTCAGTGATCCAATCATCACGATTCGAAACGACCGATACGTGATTCCAGTCAAAGCTGAAAATCGCAGTCGATTTGGCGGGATCGTGCATGACCAAAGTGCGAGTGGGCAAACATTATTTATTGAACCACAAGCAGTGATGGCCCTGAACGACCGGTTACGTCAAAATCAAGTGGCAGAGAAGCAAGAAGAACAACGTATCTTGGAAGAACTCTCTAACTTGATTTCACCGTACCAGGATGAAATTTTGCAAAATGCGGCAATCCTGGGCCATTTTGACTTTATCAACGCTAAAGCCCGGTATGCGCATGACATGAAAGCCACCGAACCGACCGTCTCGACGAAGAATGAAGTCTTTTTACGGCAAGCACGGCATCCGTTGATTGCTCAAAAGAAAGTCGTCGCCAACGATATTACGTTGGGCACGGACTATCAGGCAATCGTGATCACGGGACCCAACACTGGTGGGAAGACGATCACGTTGAAGACACTCGGTTTACTGCAATTGATGGGTCAATCTGGCTTATTCATTCCAGTGGACGAAGGTAGTCGAATTGGCATTTACAATGAAATTTTTGCAGATATTGGTGATGAACAATCCATCGAGCAGAACTTGAGTACGTTCTCGTCACATATGGAGAACATTGAAAGTTTTCTCGCTCAAATCGATGATCGTAGCTTAGTGCTTGTCGATGAATTGGGTGCCGGGACCGATCCTCAAGAAGGGGCAGCCTTGGCGATTGCCATTTTGGACGCGATTGGCGCCAAAGGAACGCAGGTTGTTGCCACGACCCACTATCCAGAACTGAAGGCCTACGGGTTTAATCGCCCAGATACGATCAATGCTAGCATGGAGTTCGATGAAGCCACATTGAAACCAACTTATCGGTTACTCGTTGGGATTCCTGGACGGAGTAATGCGTTAGATATTGCACAACGGTTAGGAATTTCCAAGACGATTGTTGATCAAGCACGATCACTCACTGACAGCGATAGTCAGGATTTAAATGCGATGATCGCCGACTTAGTTGCTAAACGCAAGCAAGTCGAAGACGAACAGTTGCAGCTAACAACTGACCTAACTGACGCGGATCAGCTACACAAACAATTGAAGAGTGAATTCAATGCTTATCAACAACGTAAGGATCAATTGATTGAAGACGCCAAGGTTCAAGCTAATGAAATTGTTGAGAAGAGCAAGACTAAGGCGGATGCCATTATTAGTGACTTACGTAAAAAACAACTCGCTAGTGGGACGACCAACATTAAGGAAAATGAGTTGATCGATGCCAAGGGTGCCTTGAATGCTTTGGAACAACAGCCTAAGTTGCGGAAGAACCGAGTCTTGCGGCATGAAAAGGCCAAGCAAGATTTCCATGAAGGCGACGATGTGTTAGTCAAGTCGTATGGCCAACGTGGGGTGCTCGTTCAGAAGATGGGCAATCATGAGTGGGAAGTTCAACTCGGCATCTTGAAGATGAAGATTCAAGATGCTGATATGGAAAAGGTAGCGCCGGAGGCCGAGCCTAAACGGGCGCGTGCCACGGTGCAATCGGCTAATGCGAGCCATGTTTCACCGAACTTGGATCTGCGTGGTGTTCGTTACGAAGACGCGATGACCCAAGTGGATCGGTATATTGACGCTGCCTTATTAGCCGGTTATCCTTCCGTCACCATTGTGCATGGGAAAGGGACTGGCGCCTTACGTGAAGGGATCACCGAGTACCTGAAGACGAATCGACAAGTGAAGTCGTTCCACTTCGCCGCACCGAACCACGGTGGCAATGGGGCGACTGAGGTTAGTTTTAAATAGATTGTAGACAAATTAGTTGTTCTTTTTGGGTTAACTGATATACTTACTATAAGTAAATGATTAAATTATAGGGAGGCCGATCAAAATGGTCGCAGCGACTACTGATAAGACTTTTGAAACGGATACTGCTAAGGGCGTCACATTAACAGACTTTTGGGCAACATGGTGTGGTCCTTGCCGGATGCAATCACCTGTGGTTGAACAATTAGACGGCGAAATGGGCGATAAGGTTACTTTTAACAAGATGGATGTTGATGCTAATCCGGAAACGGCTAGCAACTTCGGCATTATGAGTATCCCAACGTTATTAGTTAAAAAAGACGGCGAAGTAGTCGATACGTTGGTTGGCTACCACTCAAAAGAACAAATTATGAAAACTTTAAATCAATACGTTGAAGCGTAATGGTTGAAACTTGCGGGTCCAGGATTGCCAGTTGTTGGTGATTTTGGACCCGCTTTTTTGATGGAAAGATGGACAGGTTACGTAATTAACTGTTGAATCGACTTTAATGATTGAAGGCAGGTGTAAAGTTAGATGACCACATGGATTCGACAGTTTCCTGATAAATATGGCAAGTTTGAATTAGAAAACTATTTAACTAAATTGGAAAGTAAAATTAAAGCGGATCATCAGGCTAAGGATTGTCGTGAGTTAAGATTGCTTCTTAATGCCTTGCTGAGTGTGAAATCCGCAACTACGGCCGATTTTTACCAGTTGATGGGAGGCCAAAAACGAGAACTCAGACTAAATGTCAGTTATACTGAGCCTGAGACAAATCGGCGCGTCGATGGTTACCTGAAATTGGTAAAAAAGATTAAGCGATATCCGAGTGACCCAATCTTTGAGTTTCGACTCAATTTACCAGATAAAGCTTTCAGGGCAATCTTCCTCTATTTGACTATTGGGTCTAATGCGTTTGATGTCTATGTTTGTGCGTACACAAAGATTAACCGTAGTGGGCCAACAAATCATTTTGTAGATATTTGTAAAGATCGTTATGATGATTTTCAAAGGCATCCCATAACTTATCAAAATTTTTTATATTTAGGAAGTGAAACGAATGCAAGATTTAAATGAAATGATTACCGGTAATTCATATATGAAAGCAATTATTAATGGTCAGAATTATAAAAATAGTCGTCAATTGGCACTTTTGTTGATGCGGGCAGATATTAACGAGGAATCATTAGCGAAAAAATCCGGACTGACTCTTGATAGCGTTCAAGCAGCCTTAGCAGGTGATCCAGCTGTTTCTGCAGCGTGTTATAGTAGATTAGGCCATGTGCTTGAAGTGATTATTCAGGTGGATCAAGTTACCGACTATCGTGAAAGCAATTAGGCAAATTGCGATTTGTTTGTGGTCATCATTAAAACTAGATTTTGAGAATACAAAGGATTTGAGGCAGTTGATCGAAATCGAATCAGTGGCAGTATCGCGTAACAGGGTGCTGCCTTTTTGATTAGTCAGTATCAAAAAAACACTACCAAGCTGGCAGTGTTTCGGTTTAAGCATCCGTATT
The DNA here is from genome assembly GCF_005405065.1 of Lactiplantibacillus nangangensis. Taxonomy (GTDB): domain Bacteria; phylum Bacillota; class Bacilli; order Lactobacillales; family Lactobacillaceae; genus Lactiplantibacillus; species Lactiplantibacillus nangangensis. The sequence continues at coordinate 295,113 of NZ_BJDI01000003.1, forward strand.
CGCGGGGGTATCGTCCGCGTCTGGTTGTATTTCAGTTTCCGGATGAACGATTTCGATGGGGGTCGCAGGATCATGACCCAACAAAGGTTGATTATGATCGATGGTAACCGCAATACGAAGCCGCATTTTGTTTTGAAAGGTAATTTTTGCTTCACCGACGCAGTTGAAACGGGCACTGACTTGTTCAGCCAAGAAGCCAGTTTCGAGCATGAAGTCTGGTTTCTTAATGGCATAACTCCGTCGAGCAACCGGTTCACCGGTCAGTTCATAGGTGATCAGGTCATTGGCTTCTTTCTCGACGATTAAATGGCCCCAGCCACATTGTTCGAAGAACGTGACCAAGTCTTCATTTGAAGCGACAGGAAATTGGCGCGCCAAGTCTTTACCGGCCCAGTAAAGAATCCCACTGCTATCGTCCCCCAGCAAGTTTGGTAACAAGGCATCACGCAACACTTCAACGCTTAAAACGGAAGTCTTGATCGCGTTACCCGCAAATTGAGAATAAAAGGCGTTCGTCATGATTGTTCCTTTCCGTGTTTAGTCGCAGTATCTTACTGCATCATAATATATATTATAACTTGTTCTCGCAGATATACAGCACTTTTTCACTTCCTTGAATGGAAACTTTACCAATTTCGTCACATTTGAGCCGCTTGAAATCGCCCTCAAAAAAGACCATAATGTAGTTTCAGAATTCAGCGAACGGAGATTTTGAGAATGTCAAATGAACAGCCAATTGGTTTCATGGATTCCGGGGTCGGCGGCTTGACAGTGGTCAAGCAGGCCTTGAAACAGCTCCCCCGTGAAACGGTTATTTTTATCGGGGATCAGGCACGGTTACCATATGGGCCGCGTCCCAGTGAACAAGTGCGTGCCTTCTCCTGGCAAATGACCCATTTCTTGTTAAAACAAAACATTAAGATGTTAGTCATTGCCTGCAATACGGCGACTGCGGCAGCGCTACCGGATTTGCGCGCCAAACTAGATATTCCGGTGATTGGCGTGATCTCACCGGGGTCACGGGCCGCCATCAAGGCCTCAAAGAACCATCGGATCGGGGTCATCGCAACTGAGGGCACGATTCGCAGTAACGCTTATCGCGATGCAATTTTAGCGAAAGACCCTGGGGCGACAGTAATTTCACAGGCGTGTCCAAAATTTGTCCCACTCGTTGAATCAAACGAGTATCAGTCGCCCGTCGCGAAGCGGGTCGTGGCAGAAGGCTTACAAAGCTTCAAGCACAGCGGCATCGACACCTTAGTACTCGGCTGCACGCATTATCCGTTATTACGGCCATTGATTCAAAACGTTGTTGGACCAGACGTGACGTTGATTGACTCGGGTGCCGAGACGGTCAATGGGGTTTCATTCATGTTGGACTATTTAGATATTGCGAATACGAGTGCCCAACAGGCTCAGCCTGACCAGTACTATACGACTGGTTCAGCCGACCAATTTGCGACGATTGCCAAAAACTGGTTAAGGCTCCCAGATTTCACCGCAACTCACATTGACTTAGGAAGGAACTGATCATGAAAGACTTAATTATTGCGACCAACAATCCTGGTAAAGCCCGCGAATTTAGCGAGATGTTTAAAGACTATGAGATTACGATCAGAACTTTAGCCGATTTCCCAGATATTCCGGAAATCAAAGAGAACGGGATTACATTTGAAGAGAATGCGACAAAAAAGGCCACAGTTGTCGTCGAAGCGACTGGCTTACCAGTGATTGCTGATGATTCTGGCTTGATGGTCGATGCCTTACATGGTGATCCGGGCGTTTTCTCGGCCCGTTATGCGGGTGATCACGATGATGCCGCCAATAATGCGAAGTTGTTAGCGAACTTGGGTGGCGTACCGGAAGCGAAGCGGACAGCGACGTTCCATACGACCTTAGTGGCTTTGAAACCGGATGGGCAGAAGTTAGTTGTTAACGGTGAGTTAAAAGGCCGCATTTTGATTGCGCCGCGTGGTGATAATGGTTTTGGTTATGATCCGTTATTTTGGTCAGACCAATTCCAGAAGTCGCTGGCACAATTGACGGATGCACAAAAAAACTCAATTAGTCATCGGGGCGCGGCGTTACGCAATCTGATGCCAAAATTTGACGCTTGGTGGGAGGCTTAACAATGAAATGTTTAGTTGTCAGTGATAGTCATGGTGACCGCGACATTTTGGTCAAGTTATTAGACGCGTATCAAGGCAAGGTTGATGCTTTCTTCCATTGTGGTGACTCTGAATTACAAGTGGATGATGCCGTTTTCGATAAGATGTACACGGTAAAAGGCAACATGGATTTTGATGACCGGTTGCCCGAAGTCGTTAATGCGACCGTCAAAGGTGTGCCGGTCTATATGACGCACGGTCATTTGGTTGGCGTTAACTTTGGGTTAGAACATTTAATGGCCGCGGCGCAGCAACAACAGGCACAACTGGCCTTCTTTGGCCATACCCATCAGTTGGGCGTGGAACGGCACAATGGGTTATTGTTGCTGAATCCTGGTAGCATTAGCCAACCCCGGGGCGAATTCATGCGCCTCGGCGGGACGTATGCCATTGTCGAAACCAATGGTCAAACCGTGGCCGTCCAGTATTACAATCGCCAATTACAGCCGGTACCAGCGTTAAGTTTCCATTTTACCAGCTAAAGAAGTCTTAAAATCGCGAAATAGCCCTTAACTTGGCGCCGCTTTCAGGTAAAATAGAAAGAGGAGCTGCAAAGAAGGGGGTCCACCTGATGTTAATTAAACCAGTTCAGGACATGCTGCTACACAATGCTGACCATTATTTAATTCCGGCCGACATTGTTGCCGTCGTCCAAGCTGATAATAATTTATACCACGCGTTTTTAGTGCTCACGAAGATCAAGTATTCTAAGATTCCGGTCTTGGATAATGATGGCCATTTTGAAGGCTTGATCTCGTTACCACTGATTACGGAACAAATGCTCGGATTTGATCATTTGAATACTGAAATCTTAATGCACATGCACGTCAGCGATGTCATGGAGACGCACGTTAAGACCGTGCAGGCGGTCAGTGATGTCGAGGCAACGTTACACTTGATGATCAATGATCCCTTCGTGCCGGTTGTTGATGCGGATGGCATTTTTCAAGGCATCATTACCCGGCGTGAATTTATGAAGAGTTTCAACTTCTTGACGCATGAAATCGGGAAACAATATGATATGATTGAGAAGGATTTTTCCAGCAGTGAAAAAACTAACTAAAATAATGGAGGCATTTCAATGGCAAAATTAGATGCACAATCAATTATTAACTACATTGGTAGTTCCAAGAAAAAAACCCCAGTGAAAGTTTACGTGAAAGGTCAATTAGACCAAATCACCGACGTTCCCGCTGGAATCAAAACATTCTTCAGCGGCAAGGCTGGGGTGTTATTCGGCGATTGGGCCGACGTTGAACCATTCTTAAAGGCGAATGCCGACAAGATCGAAGATTCAGAATTAGAAAATAACGCTCGTAATTCAGCGGTCCCAATGGCTGATTTGAAGCAATACAACGCTCGGATCGAACCCGGTGTCGCGATTCGTGACCAAGTTTTAATCGGCGATAACGCTGTGATCATGATGGGCGCTGTGATCAATATCGGTGCTGAAATCGGTGAAGGCTCAATGATCGACATGGGAGCCATTTTAGGTGGCCGTGCAATTGTTGGAAAAAACTGTCATATTGGTGCCGGCACTGTGTTAGCTGGCGTGGTAGAACCACCTTCGGCTAAACCAGTTCAAATCGACGACGACGTCTTAATTGGCGCTAACGCGGTTGTCTTGGAAGGCGTCCATGTTGGTAAAGGTGCGGTTGTTGCAGCTGGTGCCATCGTGATTAGTGATGTTGAACCAAACACGGTGGTTGGTGGGGTCCCAGCTCGTAAGTTGAAAGATATTGACGACAAGACGAAGAGCAAGACGGAACTCATGAGTGAATTACGGAATCTTTAATTTAAGGGGTGTAAAAGATGGCATTACAGGAATCTGATTTAATTCCAATTTATCAACATTTACACCAAATTCCGGAACTTGGTTTAGAAGAACATGAAACGCACGCCTATTTATTGGCAGTGATTGCTAAAATGCCGCAAGACTTTTTAACGGTCAAGACGATTCCAACGTTGGATACCGCCATTTTAGTGAAGGTCAGTGGTCATAAGCATGATTATCGGATCGGTTATCGAACCGATATCGATGGCTTACCGGTTACGGAAGCGACGGGCTTGCCATTTGCGTCTAAACATCCAGGCACGATGCATGCGTGTGGGCATGATATTCATATGTCAGTTGCCTTAGGGATTTTGAGCTACTTTGCTGAAAACCAACCTGCGACGGATATGATTTTCATGTTCCAACCCGCTGAAGAAAATGCTTCGGGTGGCAAACGGCTCTACGAAAGTGGTGTGCTGGACGCTGACTGGTTACCAGATGAAATTTTCGCTTTCCATGACAATCCAGATCTACCAGCTGGGGCGATTGGCTGTCGCATGGGGACCCTATTTGCGGGGACCTGTGAGATCCATGCACACTTGACTGGTAAGAGTGGGCATGCAGCCTTTCCACACAATGCGAATGATATGGTCGTGGCGGGTTCAGCTTTGGTGCAGCAGCTGCAGACCATTGTGTCTCGCAACGTTGATCCTATCCAGAGTGGAGTCGTTACCTTGGGCCATTTCACCGCTGGAACGATTGGCAATGTCATCGCTGGGGAAGCTCAGATCGATGGCACGATTCGCGCGTTGACGCAGGAAATGAACCTGCATATTCAACGCCGGGTCCGCACGATCGTTGAAGGGATTGCGCTGGCCTACGATTGCAATATCGATCTCGATTTGCATCAAGGCGGCTACTATCCTGTTGAAAATAACGATGCGATTACCGCTGACTTCATGTCATACATGAAGTCAGATGCGGCGGTCAACTTTATCGAAACGCGGCCAGCTATGACCGGGGAAGATTTTGGGTTCTTGATCCATCAAATTCCTGGGACCATGTTCTGGCTAGGTGTCGATAGTCCTTATTCGTTACATTCCGAACACATGGTGCCACACACGAGCGCCATCATGGCCGGGGTGAATGCGATGACGGGCTACTTGACCCATCGTAATGACTTACAAAAATAAGTTAAATTAAAAAGACGTTCTCACTTTTTTGCTCAAGTGGGAACGTCTTTTGTGTTAGTTATGACTGCGGTCGATACAATGATAATGATGGTAACTGAATGCCCGCTTCCTTTGCAGCGGCTAAGTAAGCGGCCAAAAAGTCGCGTTGGATGGCAAATTGCATCCCGTTCTTAACGTAAAACTGTACCCGAAAGACCAGGGTCCCATCGCTTTGAGTCGTCACGCCTTGAATATCCGGTTCACCGATGATGTCAGGATACTGGGGGACCAACGATTTATTGGTTCCTTCAATGGCTTTAGTTAATTCGGGAGCCGGTGTGCTGGCCGTGATATGCAAATCAATCAAGACTCGCATATCATTGCGTGATTGATTACTGATAATCAAGATTTTGCGGTTGGGCACGAAGTTGAGAGTCCCATCTGCGCTAGTGATTTGGGTCGTGCGTAAGCCCATTGCCGACACGGTCCCTTCGACAGTCTCAATCTTGACGTAATCACCGACGTCAAACTGATCTTCTAGTAAAATGAAGAAACCAGTCACGATATCGCTCACAAATCCTTGAGCACCTAAGCCTAACGCCACACTGAAAATCCCAGCACTGGCAATCAAGGTGCCGACGGGGACGCCAAGGACTGACAGAATTGCGTATAGCCAAAAGAACATAATTATATAGTGAAAAATATTTAATAATAGCGTGAAGATGGTCGAAATCCGGTTCGATGCAGTATCACTCGTATTTGCATTCGTAATGAAAATGTGATGGATCAGATGTTTACCGACTCGATCGATGATCCAAAATAAGGCGCTGAATAGCACGATTTCAATAATTTTACCGCCAATATTGAGGACGATTTGTTGCCAATCGATCTTGGTGGCTAATTTCATCCAGACGGACACTTGCTTCGGCGTTTCCACGACACCGAGATTTAATGGAAAGAACATTTTTTCACCCTCGTTAAAGTTGTCTGAAATTTAGTTTAGCAGATTTTAGGTGTTGAACCAAGTTAGATTCAGTTCAGTGGGGGAATTTCGGCATAAATTAGGATTTAATGGTTGGCAGATGCCGGCTTCTGAGGAACATGGTTCGGTTAGTTGTCATACAGCGTGGTTTTTGCCGGTTGAACTGGGGTAATGGGTTAAACGTTGCGCTGCCATGTAAGGCTGCCACTGATTAAAATTGCGGCTAGTCACGGATGTAACCGCTATAATTAAAAGACTAATCTCATCAGGATGTAAGCACTTTTTTCATTGCAGTATTTTTATGACAATGCTATGCTTATTCTAATGTAGCGACTGTTGAAGGAGGAATTTTTAAGATGATTACACATATTGCGGGGATCATTGCCGCTGTCGCATTCTTATTACTAGTTTGCTTCATCGGGATTTTCTTAGTACGCATGACCAAGACGATGGGCGAAGTCAATCGGAGCTTGAGCTCAATTACGGATGACGTGGATGCTTTGTCACATCAAACCGAAAACATCATGTCAAATGCGAACGAATTATTAAAAGACGTGAATGGCAAAGTTGCCACGATTGACCCAGCGTTCAAAGCCATGGGTGATTTAGGCCAGAGTGTTTCAGATTTAAATGCCGCCACGCGGGAATTAACTGCTAAAGTCGGCAAGAATAATGAAAAGCGGAGCAAGTTCTCCAGTGCCACCAAGGTTGGTAAAGCTGCCTTTGATGTTTACCGGAATCGCCGCTCAAAAAATAATAGCGAGGAGTCTTAATTATGTCGAAAAAAGGATTCTTATTTGGATTAGCGTTAGGTGGCGCTGCCATTGTGACGGTTGCCATGAAAATGGACGACGACAAGAAGGCTGAATTGAAGGCCAAAGCGCAACAAGGGTTAGCTGACTTTAAAGACCGGGCCATTGACTATGCGTTCTACGCAAACGATGCCGCCGAAGACTTTAAGGAAGAAGCTGGCAAACAATTTGCCGATGCCAAGAGTAAAGTCGCTGATTTTGCGGATCAATATCAAGCCGCTAAATCGGAAGATGGCGAAAGCTTTAGTTCAAGCTTGGATCAAGCCACGGATAGTTTACGTTCCGAACTTGCTCGTGTTGAAGCTGACGGCGACGACGATGAAGAAGATGACAGTGATGATATTGTGATCGATTCAGCCGCTGCGTTTGAGAATGACGAAACTTCTGAAGCAACTGACACTGATTCAGCTGCTGAGACGACTGATTCTGCAGCGAGTGAAGCTGACAGTGCTGCGGATGAACCCAAGTCTGATAACTAAAATCGACTTTTAATGCAGGAGCCATACACCGTTGAGTGTGTGGCTTTTTACGTGTCTAAGATTGACTCAAATCAAAGGAGTAGCAAGCTTATGAAAACAATTCAGTTAGGTTCGACCCAGACCCGTGTTTCAGCTGTGGCCTTGGGCATTATGCGGATGGTGCGTCTGAATACAACTGACGCGGCGAACGTGTTAAACGTGGTCCACGATCATGGCGTTAACATGATTGATGCGGCTGATATTTATGGTAACGGTCAATCAGAAGCAACGTTCGGTGCCGCGCTCAAGCAGTCGGGTCTCTCACGCGACGATTTCTTTATTCAATCAAAAGGGGGCATCGTACTTGACCCTGAAAAGAGCAGTGGTGAGTTAGTCTTTGGCCAACGCTACGACTTTTCAAAAGCCCATTTAATTGCGACGGTCGATGGTATTCTTAAACGGCTGCAAGTTGATTACTTGGATTCATTCCTGTTACATCGTCCGGACCCCTTGATGGATTTGGCCGACGTTGCGGCAGCTTTTGACGAATTGCAAGCCAGTGGGAAAGTTCGGCACTTTGGCGTCTCGAACTTTAATCCGATGCAAGTCGAGTTACTCCAATCAGCGCTCAGTCAAAAGTTGATCATTAATCAGTTACAATTTGGTGTCATGCACACCGGTCCGATTGATTTTGGCTTACACACGAACATGCAGGATGATCGGAGCATCAATCACGATGGTGAAATTATTGAGTACTCGCGGTTGCATCACATGACGATTCAAGCATGGTCGCCATATCAATACGGGATGTTTGCCGGGCCATTTATCGACAATCCAAAGTTTCCAGTCTTGAACACGAAACTCCAAGCCTTGGCTGACAAGTATGGGGTGACGAAAAATGCCATTGCGACCGCATGGATCTTACGACATCCAGCCCAAATGCAAGTCATTTTAGGCTCAATGAATCCGCAACATTTAACCGAAAGCATCGCTGGGGCGGATGTGACGCTAACTAAGCAGGAATGGTATGACGTCTACTTTTCAGCGGGTAATGATTTACCTTAAAAATTAAAACGGCCGGCCATTCACTTTTTTGAAGGTGAACGACCGGTCGTTTTTGTGACACGTTAAATATCTAAAATTTTCAATTCTTTTGAAGTGTGAGTGAACGGCTTAAAGCCTTCCTTAGTAACGACCCCACAGTCTTCGATCCGAACACCAGCAACGCCTGGAATATAAATCCCAGGTTCGATGGAGAAGCACATACCTTCAACTAACGGCATGTGGTTGCCGGCCATGATTGATGGGAATTCATGGTCGGTTTGGCCTAAGCCATGACCGAGACGATGAATAAAGTATTCGCCGTAGCCAGCCTTGGTGATGACGTCGCGGGCTAATTTGTCCACATCTTCAGCGGCCATCCCTGGTTTAACAGCAGCTTGGGCGGTCAATTGGGCTTCGAGACAGACGTCATAAATTTCTTTTTGCTTAGCGGTTGGTTTGCCGTAAGCAATCGTCCGCGAGGCGTCGGAAGCATAACCTTCCCACATGACACCGAGGTCAAATAAGACCAATTCATTGGGCTTGATTTGGGCTTCACTAGTGGCACCATGGGGCTCTGCGGCGTGGGCACCAGCTTGAATCAAGGTCCCGAAGCTCATTTCCATAACGCCTTTTTGCATGAGGGCGTATTGGAGTTCAGCGGCAACTTGTTGTTCTGTCCGACCCGCTTTAACGGCGGCAAAGCCCTTTTCAAAGGCAAAGTCAGCCCATTTACCAGCAATATTCAGTTTTTCCAATTCGTCTGATGTTTTGACCAAACGGAGTTGTTGAATCATTGGCGACAAGTTTTTGTCGAAATGTGCCGCTGGAAATTGTGCTTTGATTGCTTGGAAGCGGCCTAAAGTCAAGCTGGCTTCTTCAAGCGCCCAGACTTTAGGATCGGTTAATTGGTCGGTGATGTGCTTGGCAATCAGGGCATATGGGTCTTCATGATCCAAGTAGCCGTAGACTGGGTAAGGCCAGCCAGTCTCTTTAATTGCTTCTACTTCTAAGGCTGGCGCAAATAAGAATGGTTCGGCGTCGGCAAAGACGAAGAGGGCGAGGGTCCGTTCAATCGGATCACTGCCGAAACCGGTGAGATAAGAAATCGTATGAAAATCGCTAACATAGGTGACGTCGACATGGTTGTCGACGGTCCATTGGCGTACTTGTTGCAGTTTAGTATAATCTGCCACTTAGATCACTCCTCAAATTAAGTTTTGTTCATACTACATAGTGTAGTATACGCGGTTCATTAAAGCAAAGTGAGAAAAAATGTTGAAAAACTTGAAAAAGTCGTTGTAAAATCTTGCTTTTTGAAAACAAGTACGGTATTATTTTCATGAAAGCGATTTCATGAGCTTTCTAAAGTTGCATCAAAGCCATAATTTTGCTATATTGGTTGATGTTGTATGAAAACGAATGAAAACAAGTAATACCAAGTAAGAAAGGGCTATTTTATATGGAAAAACAAACAGTAACGATTTATGATGTGGCACGTGAAGCGGCGGTTTCAATGGCCACAGTTTCACGAGTCGTTAACGGGAACCCAAATGTGAAGCCAGCGACGCGTAAAAAGGTCTTGGCAGTGATCGAACGTCTTGATTATCGTCCCAATGCGGTTGCACGAGGCCTTGCTAGCAAGCGTTCGACGACGGTTGGGGTCATTATTCCCGATGTCACCAATATTTACTTTGCTTCATTAGCACGTGGGATTGATGATATTGCGATGATGTACAAGTATAACATCATTTTGACGAACTCCGACGATGCTGGCGAACAAGAAGTCAACGTTTTGAACACGTTGATGGCTAAGCAAGTTGATGGGGTCATTTTCATGGGGAACCATATTGATGACAAGTTACGTGCTGAATTCAAACGTGCCAAGGCGCCAGTTGTTTTAGCTGGGACCGTTGACCCACAAGGCGATACGCCAAGTGTCAACATCGATTACGCTGCGGCGGTTGAAGAAGCAGTCACAAACTTGATCCAACGCGGCCACAAGAAGATTGCTTTGGCCCTCGGACCGCTGTCACAATCAATCAACGCGGAATACCGTTTGACCGGTTACAAGCGTGCTTTGAACAAAGCAAAGTTGCCATATGACGACAAGTTAGTTTACGAAGCTGGTTATTCATACGATGCTGGGACGAAGTTACAACCAGTGATTGCAGATAGCGGTGCGACTGCTGTATTCGTTGGCGACGACGAAATGGCCGCCGGAATCATCAATGCCAGCATCGAATCAGGTGTCAGCGTACCCGACGACCTAGAAGTAATCACCAGTAACGACACGATCGTTACGCAAATTACGCGTCCAGCCATCACTTCGATCACACAACCATTGTATGATATCGGTGCCGTGGCAATGCGGATGTTAACTAAGTTAATGAATGATAAAGAATTAGATGAAAAGACGGTTACCTTACCATACGGTATCGTCCGTCGCGCGTCTACAAAACCAGTCGAATAGGCCGGTTATTGCGTTATACTAGGTTCAGGACTTCGGTTCTGGGCTTTTTTTGTAGAGCGTTTCGCCAGACGGGTTGAGGGTGAGCATTGCCTAGCTAAGATTTTAATGCGCTTTTTGCATTGGAATCTTAGCGTAGCAAGCGGAACCCTCAGTCTGGCTAAACGCGTTTCGGCTATCAAACAAAAAGCGACTCAACTTGCGATAGCAAAAAAGACTCCCAGACCAAGAGAGGAATGATCACTTAAATGTTAACTTTACCTAAACGCCCAGGCATCGTTCAGCTGGGCTTAAAAGCATCCGATGAACCGGCACAATTGATGGATCGATTACAATATCGGCCAACCACGTTTGAATTTTTCACCAGTGCAACCGATCTTGAACCTGACGGGGTTAAACGCCTTAAAACTGCGATTGAATTTGTCAAAACCAACATCACTAAAGATGTCGTTGTCCATCATCCGATGAGCTATCATGGGGTCCATTTAGACCAGTTGTTGGACCCACGCCGTCAACCGGAAGCTTATCAATTTTTACAATCCTCAACGGCGCAATTGTTAGAATTAGTGACCGCTGAAGATTGTCGGTTACTCGTTCACGGTGGTTACGGCGGCAGTGAAAGCTCAGCACTAGTTCAGGAATATACATCGTTAAACGAGGCACGTGAGGTCGTCTTTGCACGTTTAGATGAACTCGTCCATCAAGGAAATGGCCACGTGATGATTGAAAATGGGATTACGGACAGTTTTATGTATGGCGATCCGCAACTTGATGAATTGATCATTCAGCATCAATTGCCATTAGTCTGCGATTTAAGCCACGTCTTTATCGGCCTACACGGTGATATGGCGTTGACCATGTTGTCTTTGAAACGACTAAAGCCATTGATCCGACACTATCATTTAGTGGATTCGTTAGGGCAAAAGCACGACAGCTTACCTTTGGGCGCCGGCTTGATCGATTGGCAACAAGTGTTACCGGTGTTGAATCCGAAGGCTAGTATGATTTATGAAGTACCTGATGCGGTCGATGAATCCTGTGCCAATATGCTAGCGAGCTATCATTATTTGCGTAATTTGGAAGTTAAAATGTTAGAAAGTCGAGGCTAAGATTGATGGCAAAAATTGTGGTACACGTGGATGACGTCGAAAAGGTCCAAATGGCGTTCAGCAATGTTCAAAATTTATTGACCGATTTACCGACCAGTGAAATCTTCATGGTCATTAACGGCCCAGCGGTTACAACGTTGACGTCGCCGAGTTGGGCCAAGTTTATGACAGCTAATCCCCAAGTGGAGGTCGACGCCTGTCAAAATGCCTTGACGAGTCACCATGTGGCAACGACCGATTTGAGAACACAGATTGTGGTTGTGCCATCTGGTGTCGTTCGGCTGGTTGAACTCGAGGGGCAGGGGGCCGCTTATATTCGGCCGTGAAAGTAAAAACATTTTATCTTAGTATTTGAAGCTTTTAGGCCAATATTTATTTCATACCATGATATAATTCAGCTATGCACTATCTGGAGGGGGAGTCAGTTAGTGAAGAAGCATAAAGGCATGTTTGGACTGATAGGGTTAGTTTTTGCTTTTTGGCTGTTGCTGGTGAGTCAATTTTGGATTAGTCAGTCGAGTTTTCTACTGACACAAACGATGATTATATTAAATCCACTGGTGGCTTTAGCAACTGTTGTCGGTATTGGCGTTGCGAGCTGGCAATTGAATTTGGCCCGACAAACTTTTATCGAGAATGTTAATAATCATCAGCGGACAATCAGTAATCAAGAGTTTGATCGTCGTACTCGTGCGTTTGAACGCAAGTTAGAATTGATTAAATACATGACGGACTTACGACGACAGCTACGATATACGACCGTTCACATGAGCATTTCTAAAAGATTGTCGAAATTGTATTCAACACAAAAGATAGATGAGTATATTTTTGTGAATGCTGGATTTTATCAAACTTTTTATCAGTTATCAGTGCTGTGTGAATATTTGGATACTGAATTGTTGGACGAAGAAAAGCCACAGCTACTCACCTTGATCAGTAAAGAGATTACACAGCTCAATCAGTTCGAACAGTTAACTGAAATGAAAGTGATTTTTAGTAGTTTTTCTAATAGTGTCAGATATCTGGAGATTTTAAAGGAGGTGGGCATTGATGATTAAACAGACAGATAATGTTCAAAGACCAGCGAGAACACGGGTCATGCCTGATTATTCGGTATCGTCGGTAACTAATAAGGATGAGTATGCCGAGATAATCGAGTTACTAAATGATGAGTCAATACCGGCAGATTTGCGTGATTTTTTAAAACGACTGCCCCCAAAAAGTGAGGCAGCAAATCAAGAAATCGATCGTAAGCTTGAAACCCAAATTACAACAGCTCGGATAATGACATTAAAGTCGGTTAGCGGGTAGCTAACTTAACATAGCTATGAAAAAAGCGTGGTTGACGATTCTCATTAAGAATCACCAATCACGCTTTTTAGCATGCTAGTCTTCGTCAGGGAAGTTAGCGGCTTCGTAAACATCTGCAACGTCGTCGTTATCTTCGAGTTCTTCCAACATGTGTTGTAATTTTTCGAGCTTGTCTTCTGGGACATCGGTCAATGTCTCAGGAATCATCGTTAATTCGGCGCTTTCCAAATTGTAACCTTTGGCTTCCAAAGCGTCACGAACTTGGGCTAATTGTTTAGGATCTGTATAGATTTCAAAGGCTTCGTCGCTAGATTGTAAATCATCGCCACCAGCGTCTAAAACATCCATCAGCATCGTATCTTCATCAGTATCCATGTCGTCTGTCCGATTGATCACGATGTAACCCTTACGATCAAACATATAGCTAACCGCACCAGTCGCAGCTAATGCACCGCCATGATGAGTGAAGGCAGAACGAACTGCTGCAGCAGTCCGGTTCTTGTTGTCGGTCAATGCGTGAACCAGAACAGCGATACCGCCGGGGCCGTAGCCTTCGTAGGTAACTTCTTCGTAGTTCGCAGCATCGGAGCCACTACCTTTAGCAACTGCCCGTTTGATGTTATCTTTAGGCATGTTGGCAGCCTTGGCCTTGTCCATGATCAACCGCAGATTCGAGTTAGAATCGGGATCAGGACCCCCGGCTTTTACAGCCATAAATAATTCACGAGAGATCTTTTGGAAAATCTTCCCACGTTTTGCATCTTGAGCGTTTTTACGCCCTTGGATGTTATGCCATTTTGAATGTCCTGACATGTGTGACTCCTTCTTTCTTTTATTTATCAAATTTATGTTTAAACATACGGTTAGTATCATATCAAATTAACCGCGAGATTTCAAGGTCTAGACCCGGCCAGCAACTGCGGACTAGCGCGAATCGTATTAGGTAATAACATTGACTCATGCCTAAACTGAAATTGGCTTCAACTGAATTGAGTTATATGAATCATAAATAGTTGTTAACAATGTGAATTATAACAGTAGCTAGTCATGACTAATTAGGATGTGGGATAACTCTCAAATTTTTTTAAGTAATTACCATTGAGCAAGTTTTTTTAATATTTCCTGATAAATTTCGCGAATGCTGGTGCTTAGGGAGGCGGTTTGCTAAAATTAGGCTAGCAAGTTCTCGAAGGGACGAATCTGAATGAATAAAGTAACGATTTTAGGCAGTTTAAATGTGGATACAATCTTACGGATCAAACGTTTCCCCAAGCCAGGTGAAACCTTACCATTAATTGGTAAAAGTATTGCCGGTGGCGGCAAAGGGGCGAATCAAGCGATTGCCGCTGCACGCGCGGGGGCACATACGACGTTTATTGGTAAAGTGGGTCAGGATCAAGCGGGTGATTTTATGGTCAAGCAACTCACTGACAGTGGCGTCGACGATCAGTTTGTGCAACATAGTTCTGAAGCAGACACTGGGTCAGCTATCATTATGTTGGACAATAGTAGTGAAAATCGTATTTTGATCGATGGTGGGACGAACCAACAAGTGACACCAGCCGATGTTGATTTGGCACAGTCGGCGATTGCTGAGAGTGATTTTCTAATTGCCCAGTTTGAAACGCCGCAAGCGACGACCACGCATGCGTTTGAATTAGCACACGCGGCTAAAAAGCGCACCATTTTGAATCCGGCGCCGGCAACGACTGAAGTTCCAGCAGCCTTGTTAAAATTGACGGATCTAATCATTCCAAATGAAACGGAAACGGAAACGTTGACTGGAGTGCATGTTACGGATGAGCATTCAATGATTAAAGCTGCAGAAGCTTGCCAAGCGCTTGGTGTGGCTAATGTCATTATCACTGTTGGTAGCAAGGGGGCTTTTTGGATGCGGGGACAGAAACATGGTTTCGTACCTGCCTACAAAGTGAATGCGGTGGATACGACGGCCGCCGGTGATACTTTCATTGGCGCACTTAGTTCAGTGTTGACGACTGACTTTAGTAATTTGGCCGAAGCGGTCCGGTTTGCTAATCGGGCCTCATCATTAGCGGTTCAAAAATTGGGCGCTCAACCCTCGATTCCGACTGAAGCGGCCATTTTGGCTGCGGAACGCGCCTAGTGACGTAAAATAACCTGAAAATAATCAGCGACTGAGTTAATTTAATGATTAACTTGGTCGCTTTTTTGCGCGCAACTTGCGGAGCTAATCACTGAAAGGAGCGTGAAAAAGTGTCGGTTGAAGCCCAACTCAGTACCATCATTCAGGCCGCAGTTGATCAGCAAGCCAGTGATATTTACTGGTTGCCAGCTGCGAGCGAGTATCAAGTTTTATTACAGACAGCCGGTGAATTGCAAACGCTAATGACGCTTGAAACTGCTGTGGCGCAACAATTGATCAACCACATCAAGTATCGCAGCAATATGGCGATCAGTGATCATCGACGGCCACAGTTAGGTGCGATGTCGGTCGTTATCGCCGAAGAAGCGTTGAATTTGCGCATTTCAGCCGTCGGCGACTTTCTGGGTCGTGAGTCATTAGTGGTCCGCTTGTTGTACCAATCGCGTAGCGCCGCGTTGCAATATCTCATTCCCACGCAACGCGCGCAACTCCAGCAGTTGATGCAGCAAACGGGATTGATACTATTTTCAGGACCAATGGGGGCGGGCAAAACGTCTACCATGTACGATTTAGTCCGCAATTTAGGACGGCCACAGGTGGTCATGACGATTGAGGATCCAGTGGAAATTTATGAACCCAAGTTTTTACAGTTACAGGTCAATGTAGCCGCACAAATGACGTACAGCGATTTGTTGAAGGTCGGTCTGCGTCATCATCCGGAAGTGTTCATTATTGGCGAGATACGGGACGCGGAAACGGCCCAGATTGCGGTTCAGGCAGCGTTAAGCGGTCACTTGGTCCTCAGTACGATCCATGCGCGTGGCGTGTATGGAGTAGTGCCACGGTTACAACAGTTAGGTGTGGATCCGGAAACATTGCAACAAGCCCTGTCAGCTGCGAGTTATCAGCGATTGATACCATTAGCGGCGGGCGGTCAAGCAGCCTATTTTGACATTATTACGGCGCAACAGCCCTTACAGTTAGCGGACAAGACACAGATGATGACAAGCGAATGGGGGGAACATCTTGAAGAACAGCATGCCGTGGGTCGCATCACGGCTCAGACGATGGCCCGGTACCAAGAACACTAAACGATTAACTATTCGCGTTCAGGCAACTTTATTTGAAACTTTGGCTGATTTAATCGATAACGGTTTTTCATTACGAGATGCGATGCGTTTTATTGTGGATGTGCACGGTCAAAAATTTAAGGGATTGACACCGGTCATTACTCAGTTACAGGCTGGCGTTGGTTTGGCCAGTGCTTTACAAGCGTACATTGCAGTCGATTTATATTACCAATTGTTGATTGCAGAAGAGCATGGCGCCTTGGTCACAACACTGCAACAGGCGGGACAATTAATGCGGACTAAAGCTACCCAGCAGCAACAGATTCGCCGGCTCTTACAGTATCCGTTAGTGTTGTTGGCATTACTGGTTGGGACGTTGGTGATGGTCAAAACAGCAATCTTACCGAACTTTAGCACGATGGCAACGGCTCCTGCACAAACCATTTCGTGGCAGTTACTGTTAGGAAGCTTTACCACAATCGTGATTCTAGGCCTGATTATCGTTGGTGGGCGGCTCAAACAGTTACCGACCCGGGCCCGCTATTTGTGGCTGGCGCGGCTGCCACTGGTCGGACCGCTGATTCGAACTTACTGTGGCTACTATTTAACATTGAATGCCGGCATGCTATTGGCCGGTGGATTGGAATTACGAGGTATCTGTGAAGTCAGCACACATTTTGAACCACAGTCTCTGTTGCAACAACAAGGACACTTTGTAGAACAAGCGTTATTAGCTGGGCAGTCATTAGCGGAGATCATTAAAGCTGATCGGCTATTACCGGATGAATTAATTTTGCTAGTGGGTAAGGAAAGCCCAGCAGAACAGCTCAGTCAAGAGATGATTTATTTCGCCACGGTACAGTATCGCCGTCTAGTTCGGGATCTGAACCGTTTGATCAGTTGGATTCAACCGTTGATGTTCATGATTATTGCGTTAGTCATCGTGGGCACCTATTTAAATATTTTGTTGCCAATGTATAACTCAATGGGGGAGATTTTAAAATGAAAATGCTGAAACGGATCATGCTAAAGACCACTGCACCACGCCGCGGATTCACTTTAATCGAAATGGTAATTGTGTTAGGAATCATCGCATTATTAATGTTGATTGTGATACCTAACTTAAATAAGCAACGTGAAAACGCAAGTAAACACCAACGGGAAGCCTTGCAAGAAGTCGTCTACAATCAAGCAGAAATGTATCAGAATGATGCGGCTGATCATCCTAAGGACCCAGCAGCATCACTGGACAATTTAAAAACTTATCATTACTTGACGCCAGCACAATACGATCAAGCCAAACGTGACGGTGTTGAGCTGCAACGTCCAGTCCCCAACAATCCAGATTCTAAAACTGAGTAGAACTGGTGCGTCGGTCAGGATTCACCCTAATTGAAACGGTCGTCACGTTAGGGCTCTTAGCCTCGATGTCAGTCATTGCGGTCTATCGGTTTCCGTCCACACGCCCACCGGCTGATGATGAAACCGTATTTTGGCAAAAGTATGCAACGCTGTGGCAAACACGGGTCTTCGTCGCAAGTGCCTACGATCATCAGCAACTGGTTCAGTTTAATTCGCGAGAAGTTGTTTTTGCGCCATTAAAACAGGGCGGTGGTCCGGCAACGGTGCACTTGGCTTTACCGGCGACTTTACATTTGGCTAATCGCCACAGCACAGCCGAGGTCCGTATTACTAAAAATGGGCACCCCACGCTGGCGGCAGTTTACTATCAGTCAACACTCCGGCCAAAACTGTTGTATAAATTATCTATCAAGATGGGGTGGGGAGGTTATGAACTTGAAGATGTCCCTGCTTAATCAACAATCCGGGTTCATCATGGCAGAAACCATGGTGGCACTAGTGCTTCTGTCGGCGGGTGTCAGTTTAGGAATTGGCACTGAAACCATGATGGTGCAGCATGACCGTGCTCAGGTTCGTCGAATCAAACAAGCCCGGAAAGCCTATGAACAAGCCCGATTATCGCAGTTCAACTTACGACCGTTATCTGCGGATGCATAGGCGGCGTGGTTTTACGTTAATTGAGGTGGTGTTGGCCTTGAGTGTGTTACTCATTATTGGCAATGTCATGATTCGTGGACAACGACAACTGATGGCGAATGCCCATCGGCCGATACCCGCCGTTCAATGGTATTTGATGTTACATGAATTAGAGAACCCGGCCCATCAGTTCTCGGTATACGGGGTATCCGAACGTGGTGTTGTGATGCGCAATGCATTCAAGAAAGAATACACGTTAGTTTGGACACCTAAAAAGAGCAATACGCTCTGGTTGCTGGTCGGTAACAGCCGGATTTTTTTGATGGACCACGTTCAGAATTTCAAAGTGACGCGGGACCAACAGTTGACGATCAAATTAGACACGGGCGAGGTTTTCCAATCGCGTTTGCTGTTGCCACAGTCAGTAGGAGGTGCTTATGTTGCGCCGACGCGGTAGTATCCTCTTGTCAGTCATGGCATTTTTACTCATTTTTGGGGCTTTCGAAAGTTTTCGGTATCACAATTTCGTCCAACGACAAGAACTTTATCGGTATATGTTGATTGAATACCGGAAACCACCAACTCAAGTACCTGTGCAAAATAACACAAGCCAGCGTGGTAAACCGGCCAAACAACCAGCTAAGCCGCCAGTTGCTGCGCAGTCTGTGCCGGTCAATAAAAAGGACCTTTAAAGCGTGTTCACGGGGTTTCGGCTTGAAGTCCTTCCTAAAAATCGGTAAGATGGGAAAGGATTCAAGAATTTTCGAAGAGGTGAGCATTCTGGCACAAGCAGAAACTGAAACACTATTTAAAGTCTTAGATCAATCAGTCAGTATTTTAATGCAACAACTATCGGTCTCGTACGTGGATGCGTTAATTGAAACCGGGGATAATTTGCTCGGTGAAACGGTCCAAGTGGAAAATGGGCAACCGGATGAAGCTAGTGTGACGAAGCTGACTGCATTATATCAGTCAGTGACTTTGTCTAACCTAGATGCTGAAACGATTCGGCGTGCATTACAGTTAGCCTTGCTTAAGGCGATTCATAACGACCGTGTTGATCCGAACCATCAAATGACCCCTGACTCCATTGGATTGTTGACGGCGTACTTGGTGGCCAAGCTAATTGGTCCAGATGAGCAATTGTCAATCCTAGACATTGCCGTCGGGACGGGTAATTTATTGACCACGGTGATGAACCAATTACAGCCAACGCGTCAGACCGCGATTCAAGGCTATGGCGTGGATAACGATGACAATCAGTTAGCCATCGCCGCGATGAGCATGGAACTGCAACGCTCAAAAGTTGAACTTTTCCATCAAGACGCCATTGATCCGTTAGTCATGCCGAAAACGACTATTGCGATCGGCGACTTACCAGTTGGCTACTATCCACTGGACGCACGGGTTCAAAACTTTAAGACCAAAGCCACTAACGGACATTCTTACGTCCATCATTTATTGATGGAACAAGCGATGTCACAGTTGCAACCAGGTGGCTGGGGCGTGTTCCTCGTACCAACCAATATTTTCCAATCACAGGAAGCACAAGGCTTACTCAAATGGATGAGTTCAGCAGCATATTTGCAAGGTTTATTAAACTTGCCAACGAATTTATTCTTAGATGAGAAGTCACGTAAATCGGTCGTTGTCTTACAAAAACGTGGCGGCAAAGCCCAACAAGCGGGTAAAGTATTGTTAGGCGAGTTCCCGTCGTTTGAAGACACGCGGGCCTTTGAAGCTTTCACAGCGCAGATTGATGCGTGGGTTGGTCAAAATATTATTCGCTAGGAGTGAGTCTTGATGGGGAAGACAATTGCTATTAACGCTGGCAGTTCGACTTTAAAGTTTAAATTATTTGAAATGCCACAGGAGCAGGTGATTGCGAGTGGTGCGATTGAACGGATTGGTTTGGATGAATCACCCGTGCATATTCGGTACGGCTTAGATCACAAGTATCGTGAGACCGAGTTTGTGCCAGATCATCTGACCGCCGTAAATATCATCTTAGATGAATTGATCAAGCTGCATATCATTGAAACTTACGATGAAATCACGGGTATTGGTCATCGCGTCGTAGCTGGTGGTGAGATTTTCAAGGATTCAGTACTGATTACTGACAAAGTCTTACATCAGATTGAAGACTTGGCTGAATATGCACCCTTGCATAATCCAGCCAATGCGGTGGGCATTCGAGCCTTTAAACGGATCTTGCCGAATGTGCCTGCGGTGGCCGTGTTCGACACGTCCTTCCACACGAGCATGCCGGCGGTGAACTATCTTTATTCGTTGCCATATGAATACTATGAAAAGTATGGTGCCCGAAAATTTGGTGCCCATGGGACGAGTCATCGATACGTTGCCGGTCGGGCCGCAAAACTAATGGGTAAACCATTGTCGTCATTGCGACTGATTACCTTACACCTTGGTGCGGGGAGTTCTATTACAGCGATTCAAAACGGACGAAGTTTAGATACTTCGATGGGCTTCACGCCGTTGGCTGGGATTACCATGGCGACACGTTCTGGTGATCTTGATCCGTCACTGATGGCGTTTCTAATGAAGAAACTAAATATCAGTGATCCAGATGAGATGCTCAAAATTTTGAACACTAAGTCTGGTTTACTAGGAATTGCTGGTTCTGCGGATATGCAAGAGCTGGAAGCCCGCTGTGACCATGATAAAATGGCCCAGCTAGCAATCGATATTTTTGTGAATCGAATCGTGAAGTATATCGGGGCTTACTTGGCTGAGATGCAAGGCGCAGATGCCATCGTGATTACGGCTGGGATTGGTGAACGCGATGCTAAGATGCGACAACGTATTGCTGATAAATTAAGTTACTTTGGGGTCGAGATTGACCCACATAAGAACCAAGTCAGTGGGGTCGAGCGTGATTTGAGCACGGAAACAGCCAAAATTCGCACGATTTTAATTCCCACGGATGAAGAATTGATGATTGCCCGTGATGTTGAGCGGGTCGGTCATCCAGATCATTAAATCAAGCCTTAACGCGTGTCTAAGCTCCCTTAGACACGCGCTTTTTTGAGACTTGATTGAAAATTATTCATCTTACCTTGTCTTGGCTTCATGTCATTCATGTTGATTAGTTTGTAAACTGATAAAATCATAATCCGCTACCAATCGCGCTATGAGGGACTCAACGAACCTGATTAAACCGGTCTTCCTTGCCCACAACTTACTTTTGGCATAGACCAATCTGTCAAAAACCAAAAGCGTGCCCTTTTGAATGCCACTAATTTGACCCGTATAATAAGCTTTAAGGGGAGTGCTGATATTATGAAAGCAAGTCAACAACCGGAGAATGAACAACTTTCTCGCGGGCTAAAAAGTCGTCATGTGCAATTAATTGCGATTGGCGGCACGATTGGGACTGGTCTCTTTTTAGGGGCTGGTCAATCCATCCACTTGGCTGGCCCATCGATCCTAATTGCGTATTTGGTGACTGGGCTAGTTTGTTTCTTATTGATGCGGGCGTTAGGTGAATTACTGTTATCAGATTTAAATACGCATTCATATATTGATTTTATTAAGCAATATTTGGGCGAGAAAACCGGCTTTGTTGCTGGTTGGACTTACTGGGTCTGCTGGATCACCATTGCAATGGCTGAAATTACCGCAGTGGGGGAATACATGCAATTTTGGTTTCCAAAACTGCCACAGTGGATTCCCGGTGTCATTATTCTGATCTTGTTGCTCGCGTTAAACTCTGTCAATGTCTCGGCTTTTGGGGAAACTGAGTTTTGGTTTGCGATTATTAAAATTGTGGCGATTGTCGCCTTAATTGTTGTCGGTATCGTGATGGTGGTCTTTAGTGTTAAAACACCGGTTGGCCATGCCGGTCTCGGCAATTTGGTCAATTACGGTGGCTTTTTACCGCATGGGATGAAGGGCTTTGTCCTGTCGTTTCAAATGGTCCTTTTTAGCTTCATTGGGATTGAAATGGTCGGCATGACTGCTTCAGAAACCGAAGATCCGAAGACAGTAATTCCTAAGGCAATCGACAATATTCCCATTCGAATCATTTTATTTTATGTTGGGTCGCTCTTTTTCTTAATGGCGATGTATCCATGGCGCTATTTTTCAGAAGCCCACAGTCCTTTTGTCCAAGTCTTTACGAACTTGGGAGTGACTTCAGCAGCGGCCATCATTAACTTTGTGGTCTTAACGGCGGCGGCTTCTTCTTGCAATAGTGCGTTATTTAGTACGGGACGGATGTTATTCTCGTTGACGTATGGCGGCAAGAGTAAGTTTGCTCGTCGGATGGGACAACTCTCACCGAGCCAAGTGCCACGGAATGCGCTTTGGTTTTCTACGTTAGTGATTGGGTTAGCGGTGTTGCTGAATTTGCTCATGCCCGGTAAGGTCTTCTCACTCATTGCGAGTGTGTCGACGACCTGTTTTATCTTTATCTGGGGCGCAATTGTTTTGGCCCATCTCGCGTATCGGAAAAAGGTTGGTAAACAGCCGTCTAAAAAATTCAGAATGCCGTTTTTCCCGCTGTCCGATTATCTGATTTTGGCCTTTCTCGGGTTTATCACGATCGTATTATGTTTGAAATCAGAAACGTTGATTGCCCTGATTGCGTCACTCATTTGGTTAGTCGTTTTGTATGTCATTAAAATTGTGAATGACCGGATGCATATCGGTAGTCACTAAAAGCTAACCATTAGATGGTCGCTAATTACTTGTGTCAGAGTGATTAGCGATCATTTTTGGCGTTAGTGGCGCCCCTAAACTGTTCCGGTGCGCTTTCGCGTTTGAAGCGGTACAATTAAACTTAATGTGAGAGTTTTCGAAATCGAGGGAATTTTATGCAATATTTTACTTCAGATACACATTTTTACCATGCTGATTTATTAGGGCAAAATGATTTTGCACCCCGGCTATTTCCAGACGTTGAAACGATGAATCAAGCGATCATCGACCACTGGAATGCGCGCGTCACTGATCAAGACACGGTTTATCACTTGGGGGACGTGGCTTTGTACTTCACACGCCCAGCCAAACTATCTTATGAACGGGTGTTGGCTATTTTGGTGCAATTACATGGTAAAATTATCTTCATTAAAGGAAATCATGATTCTCGCGCCTTTTTCAAATATTTGGCCGCTCATGACCCACAACTCAATGGGCAACCTAAATTTGAGTTTCATGACGTGGGGGTATTGATCAAGTATGATCACCGGCAATATTACATGACCCATTATCCGATGATGATGGGTATCGTCAAACAGATCATTAATTTGCATGGTCACATTCACCATTATGCCGTGAACATTAAGGAAGACATTAATGTCGGCGTTGATACCCCTGAAACCGACTATTTGGATCATCAAGTACCGTTCGGGGCACCATTTTCCTTAGCTGAAATTGAACAAATGGTGACAGGTAAGGCGATTGATTTTGCCAAGCGACAGTAAGTGAGCTTGACCGGCTTCCGGGAATGCTTTAGGATTAACGAAGATAATTAGTGAGAGGCGACGACCAATGAGTGAACAGATCACGATTCTACATACGAATGATTTACATTCGCATTTTGAAAACTGGCCGCGAATTCGGCGGTATTTGGCGGATCAGCGGCGGTTTCAACAAGCCGCTGGTCAGACAGTGTTGACCGTGGATCTGGGTGACGCGGTCGATCGTGCTCATCCGTTGTCTGAGGCGACGCGGGGGCAAGCCAATGTGCAATTGTTAAATCAAGTTGGCTACGATGCGGTGACGATTGGTAATAATGAAGGCTTAGGGCTGACACACGCTGAATTGGATCGGTTATACGCGCATGCCAATTTTGAGGTGATTCTCGATAATTTGACAGAGACGCAGCACGACAGTCAACCGACCTGGGCCAAACCAGCGAAGGTCATCACGACTGCACAGGGGACTCGGGTCTTACTGTTAGCTTTCACGGCACCATTTACGTTGACGTATCCGTTGAATGGGTGGACACCGACCAGTGTTAAGGTGCGGTTACCACAATTATTAGCGCAATACGCGGGCCAATATGATGTGCTCGTCGTGATGTCGCATCTAGGCATCACTGTTGATCGTTGGTTAGCTAAACACTACCCTTCGATTGATGTTATTATCGGTAGCCATACCCATCATTTATTAGTAAATGGTGAGCAAGACCATGGAGTATTAGTGGCTGCGGCCGGCAAGTATGGTGAATATGTCGGCCAAATCAACCTAACGTTAGACGCTGCGCACCATGTAACTGCTGGTCAGGCACAAACGGTGGCGACGAAAACATTACCAGTTGATGCGACGGATGCCGCTGAGATTGCAGGTTGGCAACAGCAGGGTGAGCAGTTACTGGCTCAACAGGTGATTGCCACCGTGCCACAACAGTTACAGCCGCATTGGCACCATGCCAGTGCGTTGACGGCCTTGGGATTGAAGGCCATCACCAGTTATGCCGGGACTGATCTCGGGATGTTAAATGGTGGCTTGTTTATGCGTGATTTGCCCGCTGGCGATGTCAATTTGAATGATTTGCATACGATGCTACCGCACGCCATGCATGTGATTCGCGTCAGTCTGACCGGTCAAGATCTCTGGCGCCTGGTTTATGAAATGGAATTGGCGCGACCTTTCTTGAATAAATTTCAGATTCATGGGATGGGTTTCCGGGGTCAAGTTTTCGGCTATATTCAATACCAAGGGCTTAAATGGCAAGCTGACACCAAGACACTGCTTGTGAATGAGGAACCTGTCGATATGACAGCGACGTATCAAATTGCGCTGTTGGATCATCATTTATTTATTCCATTTTTCCCAACACTAAACATTAGTGGTCAAACCGAGATATTATTTAAAGCATTTTTAAGAACAGTAGTGGGGGATTACCTTGCTACGCAATATCCACATCAAGGATAGGAAGGTGGTGTCGATTTGAATCGCGATCACATCGATGAACTGGCCGCTCAGCAGGCCGAACGACGTCAGAGTCTCTATCAGGGCATTCGGACGGATAAAACGCACATTGAAGTTAATAAGCATCCGTTTGAGATTGTTTTGGATTATCATGAGGCTTTCGATTTAGATAAATTTACTGAACGCTACAGCACTATTTTGAATAAGTATGACTATTTGGTTGGTGACTGGGGGTTCGAGCAACTCCGCTTGAAAGGGTTCTATAAGGACGACACCAAGGACGTTCAGCGTGCCCAAACGATTGGCACAGTCCAGGATTATTTGTATGAATACTGTAATTTTGGTTGCGCATATTTCATTTTGAAGAATGAACGGGTCATTAAGCCAAAACGAACCAGTCATGCGCGTAAGGATGATCGGCGCGGTAAACGGGGCAACGGGACTAACGGGTCGGCCAACAATAATGGTCGTTCAACACAATCGCGTAGTCGAAGCAACCGTAATAGTAGTAAATTGAAACAGCGGCGTCGGAATAAATCATTCACGACCAAGCAAAAGGCAGCACCATTCAGTGAGAAACGACAACAGCCAGCTAAAGTTAACGCTGGTAGTGGTCAGCAAGCGCGAACGAGTAAACCAGCGAACGGTAAACGGCATTTTACCATTCGCCAGAAGTAGAGAGGATTTTGAGATTGAGTAAGTACAAGGGATATTTAATTGATTTAGATGGGACCGTCTATCGTGGGAGTGAACGTATCCCGGCTGCAAAACGGTTTATCGAACGGTTACAAGCAACCCAGACGGACTTTTTGTTAGTGACGAATAATACGACTAAGTCACCAGAAGATGTCGCGGCGAACTTGGCGGATAATCATGATATTCATGTGAGTCCAGCTAATGTTTATACTGCGGCACTAGCGACAGCCGATTACGTGAATGATTTGGCAGGTCAAGGCGACAAGACGATGTATGTGATTGGTGAACTAGGTCTCAAAGGAGCCATGCTTGAAAAAGGGTTCCATTTTGAGGAAAAGACGCCGCGGTTTGTCATTGTCGGCTTAGACTATGATGTGACTTACCATAAGTTTGAATTGGCGACGTTGGCTATCAAACGGGGCGCGAAGTTTATTGGGACCAACGCTGATACGAACCTACCAAACGAACGAGGCTTAGTGCCTGGGGCTGGTTCAGTGATTGCGATGGTCGAACGGGCGACTCAACAACGGGCGACTTATGTCGGTAAGCCGGAAACAATCATCATGCAAAAGGCCATTGATCGTATTGGCTTAGATAAGCAAGATTGTGTCATGGTTGGGGACAACTATATGACGGACATCTCGGCAGCAATTAATTTTGATATGGATTCATTATTGGTTTATACCGGGGTCTCGACTCCTGAACTGGTCGCTAAACAAGCGATTAAACCAACCAATGAAGTCAATTCATTAGATGAATGGGACTTAGAAGATGGCGTGGCTAAATAAGGTTAAGCAGTGGTTACAATGGCTCGGACTATACTTGTGGTTACTTAGCGGGACCATTGTTTTGACGATCAATGCCACGTGGTTGTACTACTTTAATGCCCGCTGGCAGCATCTAGGTCACCTCGTCAATTTGTCGACAGGACGGTTAATGACCAACTATTTTCAATTGTTGGCTTATTTAAACTTTCCGTGGGTCCGCAAACTCCAAATGCGGGATTTTACAGACTCACCGAGTGCACTAGTCCATTTTGCAGACGTCAAGAATCTATTTTTGCTTGATTACGCGGTCTTCATTGTGACTGGTGTGACGACTTACTATTTATGGCGTCGATTGAAGCGGGACCGTCAATTATGGCGGTTTGTGTTACCGATGCAAACGGCGTTGTGGGTCCCACCGTTGATTGCGGCAGTGATGGCGGTCAACTTTGATCAATTTTTTGTTTTCTTTCACAAGATTTTGTTCCGTAACTCAGACTGGTTGTTTGACCCATTATTTGATCGAATCATCATCGTCTTACCGGATACCTTTTTCGGACAGTGTTTTGTGTTAGCTTTCGTGATTTTGGAGTGGTCATTTGCCTATTACTTGTCAGTCGGCAAGCAGGCTTTAAACGAGCTTAAATAAAAATGCGTGTCATCCTTTTTACAGGTGACACGCATTTTTTATTAATCTTCGCTTTCAGGAGTGTGACTGAAACGGGCTTTCACGGCCGAGAGAATTGCTGGGATCAAGGAGACAACGATGATTCCAAGGACGACGAGTGAGAAGTGTTCTTTGACGAATGGAATATTACCGAAGAAGTAACCGCCACCGCAGCAAAGTGCGACCCATAAGACACAACCGATCACATTGTAACGGATGAATTGGCGATATTCCATGCGACTGCTAGCAGCCACAAAGGGAACAAAGGTCCGAATGATCGGCATGAAGCGTGCAATCGTGACGGTAATGCCACCGTGCTTTTCGAAAAACTTTTCCGATTTGGCTAATTGTTTCTGATTGATGAGCCGACCAAACCAGGATGTTCGCGTCAAGGCCTCACCGAGGGAATGCCCAATCAAAAAGTTGAGTGAGTCACCAGCTAGCGCAGCAACCAAGAACAAAATAACGAAGGTCCAGATATGTAGGCCATAGGTTAAGTTAGCAGCTAAGGCACTGGCTGCAAACAATAGGGAATCACCTGGTAAAAATGGTAAAATTACGGCACCAGTTTCAATGAAGATGATGGCGAAAAGGATTAAGTACGTCCAGATTCCAAAACTGTTGACGATTGTGACCAAGTGTTGATCAATATGGAGCACGAAATCAACTAAAAAACTCATGGTTACCTCCAAAGTATTTATAAATATTTCTGATATAGCATACCAGATAACGCGGCTAAATACTATTGTTGGCAGATAAACCCCAGCAAAAGCTTAATAATTTGAGAGAGATTTACTAGCAATTGTGGGCATTCTCTTGTATCATCAAGTTATTCTAATAGGAAAACGGGTGATTTTGTGGCTTATCCACAATTAGATTTATCGCAGGTCGAAGGACCAAAAGCAACGATTCAAACCAACTATGGTGATATCAAAGTACAATTATTTCCAAAGCAAGCACCGAAGAGTGTCGAAAACTTCGTCGGTTTAGCCAAAAAGGGTTACTATGATGGCATTATCTTCCATCGCGTGATTCCTGACTTTATGATTCAAGGTGGCGACCCAACTGGAACCGGGATGGGTGGCGAAAGTCTCTGGGGTAACCAATTCGAAGATGAATTTTCACCAGAAGTCTTTAACTTGCGTGGTGCTTTATCAATGGCCAACGCTGGGCCAAATACTAATGGAAGTCAATTCTTCATTGTTCAGAAGTCAGAATTAGATGCTGGCATGGCTGATCAGATGACCAAAGCTGGTTATCCAGAAGAAGTTGTGACTGCCTATGGTAACGGTGGGACCCCTTGGCTTGATTTCCGTCACACAGTTTTTGGGGCTGTCAGTGATGGGATGGACATTGTTGATAAAATTGCTGCAGTTGCGACTGGTGCGCAAGACAAACCAGTTAAAGATGTGGTCATCGAAACTATTACGATTTCAGAATAGGTTCTATATAGAAGAATTCGCTCACGCGGGTTCTTTTTTTGAACCGTTATTTTGATTTATCAAGCTTTCAGGTTATAATACTTGGGATTATAATTATGCTAGTATTGTGAAAAGTAGTGATGAGAGGACTGGTTTGATGAGCAATTATCGTATTGGGATGCAAGTTCATGGTCAAGTGACTGGTATTCAACCGTATGGGGCATTTGTTACGTTGGATGCTGACCATCAAGGCTTGATTCATATCTCGGAATGTCATGAAGGCTATGTTAAAAGTATTAGTGACTATTTGAAAGTTGGTCAGTCGGTTGACGTGGTTATTTTGGATATTGATGAATATACCGGTAAAATCAGTTTGTCTTTACGGTGTGTCGAGAGTGAACCACATCGGACGACTAGTGATCTTGAAATCTATAAAACATTTCGTCACAAGCATTTTTGGACTAACCGACATGTTCATGCGGGCTTTGCCCCGATTGCAAAAAATTTAGATGGTTGGATTGATGATTCACTGAATCGTTTGAAGGAAGAGGCTAAGTCATGACAAAACGCGTTGCAGGTACGATTATTAACCCTGAAGATGCAGGGACGAGTTTCTTAGTGCAACAAGTAGCCGGCCAGTACAAGTTTTACAACTTGTCAGTGTTAGAGAATCAGACGCCGTTAGCTTCTGTTTTATGGCAATTGCGGCATGTTGTTGGTATCGATGTTGATCAATTACGTTTATATGATTCAGTTGTCGCGCAGAGTGGCACGGAAAATGTGTCGTTATTCGTTTTTAACCATTTAAAAATTGACGCGGCGATTCGCGAGTCTTGCCGTCAACACGGGTTAGTCTTTGTCCCCGCACGTGAGCTACATGGCTTATTTGAGAGTGTTAAGGTCAATACGATTCCGTCATTTGAAAATTTATCAAAATAAATTCAAATAAAGGGTTGACCTGCATACTAATTCTTGATAAGATATATCTTGTCGCTGCGAGAGATAGTTGTTAAACAGCTGCTCGACGACGTTTGTACCACATAAATCAAAATTATCTTGATTGTATAAATATTCAACTTCTTAAAAAAGTTGTTGACACATAAAAGATGTGATGATATTATGTAATAGTTGTGTTGAGGCAATCAGCCAACAAATTAGACCTTTGAAAACTGAACAAAGTTTCGACAAATCAAATGTGTAGGGTCTAGCAATCCTCGAGATTGTTAGCAAAACATTTGCGAAGTCAATTCGTGAAAACAATTAATAAATTTGAACCAACTTTTTAAATGAG
>NZ_BJDI01000004.1 GCF_005405065.1 Lactiplantibacillus nangangensis
CAGTATACTAGTTTTTTTCAACACTTTCGAGTGCTTTGGTTTAGTGCGTTCAAAATTCATTTTGTTTCAAATAAAAACCACTATCCAAAGATAGTGGTCGGCATAAGAGAGAAAGAGAATTGATTAGAAGGTAACTAAATACCTTACGAACTAAGGATAAGCGATATTGTAAGCGTTGTCAACAGTTAGCAAAAATAAATACTTAAATCATCTCGATTTAATGAATAGCTTGATTTTGACTATCTCGTCATCAAGTTTATCGCCTGCGACAGGCCGTTATCAAGCCGAACTTACGCTATTTCCACTGTTTAATCACTTAATTAGTTCAACTAACCTTGCCCAGTAGTTCGCCCTTATTGCCACAAAAAAATCGCAGCCAACAGTTAAGTGATTACGATTTTTATATTAAAACATTATTTTGTTGATTTAGTAACTCCCGGCCCAACTA
Organism: Lactiplantibacillus nangangensis; assembly: GCF_005405065.1. GTDB lineage: Bacteria > Bacillota > Bacilli > Lactobacillales > Lactobacillaceae > Lactiplantibacillus > Lactiplantibacillus nangangensis. The sequence goes on from NZ_BJDI01000004.1 coordinate 449, forward strand.
ATGTTGATGTTGGATGGAAGATCTGTGATGGCTGGTGTAAGACACCACTCAGGGAATGTCCTGAAATGTTGACCAACATTAAAAAGACAACTGCAATGGCGACAAGACCAGAGAAAATCCGTGTCCGCCATGGCATCGTTTCTGAAATCACGCCACTATAAAAGTCTTTTTGGACGTCCCGCGCAACATGGTTATTATCTGGTTCCGCTTTTTGACGTTCAGCGGTGACTTTTTCTTGATAAGCTTTAATATCGAAAGCCTTTTGACGTTCCTTGGCATCCGTTTGATACTTATGCTTATCTTTCTTCGACAAAGCCTTGAACCACTTGATGAAGTCACGGTATTCGCTAACGACTTCTTCAGTTGAGCCAACCTTTTTCAAGTCACCATATTGAATCCAGGCAACTCGATCACATATCATTTCAATTTGCTTCAAAGAGTGACTGACGAAGATAATCGTCTTGCCTTGGCTCTTGAATTCTTTGATTTTTTCCACACACTTTTGATAGAACGTATCGTCACCGACGGATAACGCTTCATCAATAATTAAAATATCTGGATTAATATGCACGGCAATCGCGAAACCAAGCCGAGATTTCATCCCAGAGGAATAACTCTTAACTGGTTGATAAACGAAATCACCAATATCAGCAAACGCCACGATACTATCCAACATGTCGTCGATTTGATGATTGGTCATCCCCATCATCAAGGCTTTCAAACGAATATTTTCCAAACCGGTCAATTGGCCACGCAGCCCGGAATTAATGGCAACAATCGAAGTATCCCCGCGGACATCCACGACCCCAGTGGTTTGCGGAATGACCCCGGAAATGATATTCGACAAAGTCGATTTACCAGAACCGTTGACCCCAATCAACCCAAGCGTTTCACCCGGGTTCACTTCAAGTGAGATTCCTTTAAGTGCCCAGAATTCTGGAATTTCACGATGCGTGATCGAGAAAAAAGCTTTTAATTGATCCGAACGCGTTTTGAAAAGATCAAACTCTTTCGTCACATTTTGAACTTTAATTTTGTAATCAGTTGTCATTTTAATACTTCCTAATTTTTGCGATTTATATTCTAATAGCAGCATATTACTAACTGCTATATGGTACTAGAGAAGTTTAACACCGTCAAGCACCGACACGCTAACCTTAATCTAAAATTAAGGACGGCACGCAACTACTTGTGAGAAATTATACAAATTAATCCAATTCAGGCTGGGTAATCGTTCGCATTCCAAGTAAGAATGAAATATACTATATGGTAACAGAATAATTGTCAGGCATGCATTGGAGTGATTGAATTTATGAAGATAATTGAGCATCAAGCCAACGGAATAAATTATTACACATTAGTGAACAATCATCACATGAGCGTCACCATCATGGACTGGGGGGCCACGGTTACGGCCATTAAAACTCATGACAAGGATGGTGAATTTGCTAACGTCATTTTAGGTTTTGATAATGGTGAAGATTACATTACTTATCAATCGTTTTTTGGCGCAACGATTGCCCGGGTCGCTGGCGTGTTGAAGAATGCCCGGTGGCGCGGCTATGATCTAACACAAAATTTTGGCGAACATAATTTAAACGGTGGCAACATGCCGCAAATTGCCTTTGAGCCTTGGTTCCTCGAACGTAAATTACAAACGTCGGAACAAGTTGGCCTTGTCATGCAGTATATCACGCTGGATGGCGAAAATGGCTTTCCAGGAACCATGACGATCACGGCAAACTTTATTTTAGACAATACCGGCAAGTTTACAATCAGTTACACCGGTAAAAGTGACAAAGCCACCCTATTCAATCCAACCAACCACGCCTATTTCAATTTAAGCGGCGACGCTGACCGCCTGATCGACCACCAAGTTTTGAAAATCAACACCGATGAATATTGTGCGCTCAACAAGCATGGGATTCCGACCGGCAAATTGCCTTGGGTCACCGGCACGCCCTTCGACTTCCGCGAACGCACGGAAATCGGCCCGCAGATTGCTCAAATCAAAGATGGCCTCCATCACGGCTTCGTCCTAAATCAGACCCCGCATCCACAAGTTGAACTCCTCGATCGCGTCAGTGGTCGTAAAGTTACCTTACGGACAAATGCTAAGGCCGTCGTTGTTTCCAGCGCCACGAATTATCGTGACGATCGTTATCGCATTAACGGCGGCAAACCGATGCGTTCACAATTAGGCTTGTCACTCCAACCGCAAATGTTGCCAGATGCCATTCATCACAAGGAATTCGGTAATATTATTATTGAACCGAATGTCCCAGTCACTTATCAAACCGCTTATCAATTTTCAAATATATATGATGTTTAATTACCAACGACCTGACCACAATCAGGTCGTTTTTAGTCTCTTATCGGACAAAAAAGGTGGCTTGACGACTACGCTGGCCGCCAAGCCACCTTTAAATTCCACTAACTTCTCCTAATCAGCATCTTCAAAATCAATCGCTTTAACCCGTCCGTGCCGGCGACCATAGAACAGCATACTGAAGATTGAAAACAGCACTCCAATCCCTATCAGAACACCAATTTGCGGCCAAGCTGAATTGCCGACCATCAAGGTGTTGCGTAACCCACTTACTGCGTAACTCATTGGCAACCACGGATGAATCGTCTGGAAGAAGTGGTTAGAAAGCTGAATTGGGTACGTTCCCGCTGAACCGCCTAATTGTAAAACCAGTAAAATCATGCTGAAGAACGCCCCGACCTTACCAAACACTAAATTAAGCCAGTAAACAATACTCATAAAGGCAACTGCAATGCTGACGAGTACGCCAAAGGTGGCCCACGGGTGAATTGGGGCAAGCCCATCAATCAAAATTAACAGCCCTTCGATTAGCACGGCTTCGCTCAGAGCAAAAGCTAAAAGAATCGACCCTTTCCCCGTCCACCAATGAAAGCCACTCTTCGGATATTTGCGTGGCGTATACATATCAAACATCATATTAAACGCGAGTGCCCCAACAAATAAGGATACCGACATCATATACGGCGCCATCCCAGTCCCATTATTTTGTGCGTCATCCGCGTCGCTCGCTTTGGTCGTCGTCGGCTTGGCAAGCTGATCATACGTCAGATTGGTTGGCCGGACTGACGCCTGTTTGCCAGCAGCCGTCAACTTGGTAGCTAACTGTTGATTACCCTGCTGAACCTGATCAAGTCCGGTCGCCAACTGATTGCCGCCTTGTGCTAATCGTTGACCACCAGTGGCCAGTTGTGCCGTCCCGGCAGTTAATTGGCCCGTGCCATTTAATAAGGCAGACTTTTGTTGCGTCAAAGTGGTCAAGCCAGCCGTCAGCGTCTCAGCGCCTTGCGTCAAGCTTGCACCCGAGCGACTTAATTTTTGCGTGCCTAACGCCAGTTGTTGGGCCCCAGTCGCTAATTGCCCACTCCCTTGGCCTAACCCCGTGCTAGCCTGTGCGAGTTGGGTTGTTCCGGTAGCTAAGCCGGTTGCGCCCGCGGATAAGGCTTGTGTGCCGGTCACTAACTTTGGTGTTTGGGTCGCTAAGACTTGCACCCCTTGGTCCAACGTTTGAAACCCAGTCGTTGCCGCTTGTAATTGGCTCGTTAACGTTTGTGCCCCGTTGGTCACGGTTGCGAGTTTCGTCGCTAGTGCCTGTTGATTATTGGCTGTGGTTTGAAGCGCCTGTTTGAGCGCTTGTAGTTCAGTGGTCGCTTGAGTGGTGTGGTCACTTGGCAGTGCCGCGGCCGCCTGCGTCAACTGTTGTAACGCCGCCGTCAGCTCAGTAGACTGCGTTGGTTGAGCGCCATTAATAGTCGCCAAAATCGCTTGCTTCTGCGTGGCAGTCAATTTCTCTGCATCCGCTGTGGCGGCCACTTTAGCAGCGAGTCTGTTGTCCGTGGCTGGCTTAGTCGTTGCTGCTTCAACTTGATTGATGGCGGTTTTAATGGCCGCCAACTGAGCTGCTGACCCGTGCTGACTGAGCGTCGCAGCTAATTGTGAAACTTGTCGTGACAATATTGGGTCCTTAGCTTGCTGGTTAACGGCGAGTTGCAACTGGTCTAATCCCGTGGTGAGTTGCTGCCCACCCATCGTCAGCTGTTGCATGCCGCGTGACAATTGCTGACTCGCCGTTGCTAGCCGCGCAGTTCCGCCACTCAGTTGACCGGTCTTTTGCGTCAACTCAGTTAAATTTTGACTGAGTTGCTGTGCGCCGACAGCCGTCCTGCCCACGCCGGAAACGACTCGTTGTGTCCCAGCTTGAAGTGTCTGTGAGCCAGTGGCCAGTTGTTGCGCCGCTGTGCTAGCAGTGTTGACCCCATTGGTATAAGTCTTGACCCCTTGACTTAAGGTGCGACTCCCACTTGTCGCCTGATCGACCCCGGATAAATAATGATTTAAGCCGGTCACCAACTGATTGGTGCCATCACGGAACGTCAATGTACTAGCCACCAACTGATTTAAGCCGGTCGTCAATTGTTGATCGGCCGTGACAGCTTTTTGACTTCCGGTTGCGAGTTGCTGATTATGCTGACCAGCCGCAGTTATTCCGTTACTGAGCGTTTTAATGCTGTTAAACATCGTTTTGGCATAGGTCCTAGTGACTTGGTCGGCTACTTGGTCCGCCGCCGTCTTGGCCGCGCTAGCCGTCATTTTAGAAGCGGTATAGTTGTGACCTGCACTTGTGGCATACTGTAATACCATTTTCTTCGGTTTGGTCTGTAAAAGTGTCGTCGCATTTTTCGAAAAGTTGCTTGGAATCGTCATGACCATATAGACTTGGCCATTTTTCAAGGCTTGCGTCGCGGAACGGGCAGACATGACTTTAAAAGCCATGGCGGACGAGTGCGTCAAAGCATGCGTCAATTGTTTGCCCGCCGCCAAGTGCGTGCCCTGATACGTCGTCGCCTGATCATGATTCACAACGGCCACTGGTAGATCCTGTAATTTGCCGTATGGATCCCACATCGACTTCAAAAAAGTGACCGCGTAAATCGATGGAATGAATCCAATCACAATCAAAACTAACAAAATAAATTTATGTCCCAAAAGATACCGCCATTCGGCTTTAATCATGTGCGTTTGCCCCCATTGTTGTGCTATGCTTTTGCTGAAATAATCCTCAGCTGTGGTCATAGCATACTGACTATCGGATTTGAAAACCACAACAGCCGCTAGCAAAATGGGGTCTAAGCCACACTTATGCCACATCTGGGGTCTAACTAATCAGGAGGGACGCACATGGTCAAAATAGATCGCCGGGTCGAACGAACCAATCAAGCGTTACGCACTGCTTTTCAACAACTCGCCGTCACCCATCAATATCGCGACATCACCGTCAAACAACTGACCGAAGTCGCCAACGTTAATCGTAAAACATTCTACTTACACTTTGACTCGATTGATGACCTCGCGGCGACTTTCAGTCATGAAAGTGCTGAAGCCATCTTAACTGTCATTAACCAACAAGATATTAAAGCCAGCCTAGCGCAATCGGGCTTGATTTTTGACCGTTTAGCAGACTACTTTAACCAATCACGTGATTTCAATCGTCTAGTGCTCGTAAACGATGATTACAGCTTCATTGCCCGCAAAGTCCAAATCGAAGTCGCGCGGGGACTGACCGCCAATTTGCAACGTGCCTATCACCTGTCCAAAACCGATGCCTTTATCTGCGCCAATTTCTTAATCCATAACATGCTCACTTTTTTCCGACTATTCTTCACGGGTCAACTAGATTTGACGCCGGCACAATTCAAACAACGCCTCGTTGCCTTAAACTCCACCGGTGTTCAGAGCTTTTTTAACCCAAACCAGGCTCTGACCAAAGACAGTTAATCTCGAGACTAAAACTAATGACCTCAGAAAGTGAAAATTTCTGAGGTCATTAGTTTAGTTATATTCAAAATCGATTAAAGAACTAACTTTTCAATCGTTGCTAAAACACCGTCATGCTCATTATCTAAGGTCGTTACGTCGGTTGCCACAGCTTGAACACTCACATCGGCATTTTGCATCGCAAAGCCATGCCCCGCAAATTGCAACAAGGGTTTGTCATTGTCGCCATCACCGAACGCTAATAGATCGTCCGCCGAAAGCTGCCACTTTTTCATGAGCCACTGTACGGCTGGCAACTTGCCAACGCCGGCTGTCACGAGATCAATCACGCCATAGCCACTATCATGCGCCTGTAAGCGACCATCAAAATACTGATTTAGGGCCGCTACTTTTTGGGCAACGTGCGCTGGATTTGCGGAAACACTGATTTTCTTAATCTTATCTTGAACCACGCAAAAGTCCGCGACTTGTTGCAAATTATCATAGAACTTCTCGGCGGCATCTAACAAGGCTTGGGGCGCGCCGGCTTCCGTATACGACCCATGCTCACCCACTAAGATCACATAAGATGATTTCAAAGGCGCCTGTTGTCGGTCGACCGTTACGAACCGCTCAAGTTCGGTTGCTGACAAACTGCCATCATAGACCTGTTCATCATTTAAATAAATTGAGGCCCCATTTTCCGCGACCATCACTAAATTATCCGTCGCAACGGGTGCAAACAGCTGTTTTAAATGCGCGTATTGATTGCCGGACGACAACACGAGGCGAATACCACGTGCTTTCAGCGCCGCCAGCGTTTGTTGCAACCACGCTTGATTATACGTCTGATCACCATGTAAGAGCGTCCCATTCAAGTCGGTCGCAATGAGTTTAATTGACACCAAGTCCACTTCCTCTACCTTTTATCTCTTGGTTCATTATACACGCTCACCCCTAAGAAACACCAATGCGCGCCCAAGCCAATGACTTGAGCGCGCAAAAATTCAAATTTAAATCCAGATACCGTACAGATCAGTCGCCGTGCTTGGATAAGCTAAAAATAGCTCATGGACTTGTGCAACGGACAATTGGCGTTGAATCAAAATAGCCAAATAGTTGATCAACTCATCCGCTGAATAACTATAAACTTCTGCCCCTACGACCAACTGACTCTGACGATTGATAATCAATTTCAGCCGTGCCTGATCATCGTGCTCACGCTGATACGTTAACCATTGCGCCAACGGAATCGCTTTAAGCTGATACTTAGCCGATTGTGCCTGAGCTTGCAACACCGTGACCCCGGCCTGTGCCAGCCGTGGCAAACTAAACACCGCCGAAACAGGCAGAGGATACTTAATTGGAAACGTCGGCGTAGCAGTCAAACTATCGCCTAAATACTTACCTTGATAGATCGCATAATTGGCCAATTTGGGCACGTTAGCCGCTGCACAATCACCCACGGCATAAATATTAGGTTGCGTGGTTTGCAGTCGCGAATTGACTTGAATCCCTTGTCGATTAAAGGCTACCCCGGCATTCGCTAGCCCTAAATCACCGACATTGGCCGCCCGACCCAGCGCGGTATAAACCGCATCCGTAATAAAGGTCGTGCCTTGTCGCGTCGTTCCCTGCAAGCCGTTGGCCGTCATCGTCAACGTTGTCAATTCATCATTGAATTGAAAGTCGACACCACGTTTACCCAAGTCAGCCAACAACAAGCCAACAAATTCTGGATCATAAGCCCGTAATGCCACCGCATCATGTTGTAACAATGTGACTTTGGCCCCAGCCTCACTGGCAATGCTGGCCATCGCAAACGCAATAATCCCAGCGCCGAGGATCGTCAGTCGTTTGGGTAACCGCTCACTACGGAAAAAGCTGCCAGAATGTTGCACAAATTCATTGCCCGGAAACGCCAATTCCACCGGATGGGCCCCCGTTGCCAACACAAAGTTAGTCGCCGTCAAGAATTGCCCATTTACAGAAATCGTCTGTGCATCAACAAACTCAGCATGGCCTTCATAGGTAAAAATTCCCTGCTGTTGGAAACGTTGCTTGAATCTCGTTTGCGTCTGTGCTACCACCGTATCACGATAAGCAGCTAATCTCGGCCAATCGATGGCTGGCGTCGTTGCCGCGAAAGTTTGCGGTTGAAAGTGCCGGTGGGCTTCAGCAGCCGCTAATAAGACTTTTTTCGGCGTACTCCCGCGATTAACGGTCGTCCCACCCCAGTCGCGTTGCTCGATGACCGCGACTTTTTGACCATGCGACCGTGCTTTAATGGCCGCACCAGCGCCGCCAACGCCACCACCAATCACAATTAAATCAAAAGTTGGCATTGGCTTTAACTAAAGTAAGCATTGGCATCATCGACATGCCCATTCGTTGACTGCGTGTCAGTCGGCTGATCTGGATTCTGGTACCAAACTACGGCAGCTTCTTCACTTGGAAACTGTTCAACGGTCGCTGGCGTCACATTTAAATGATCCGCCACGATTTGCGATGGGGTCGTCGCTAACCACTTGTTTAACGAAATATCCGAGTAAACTGGATTCTTAAAGAGTTCAATGAAAATCAACGGTTCGGTGCCAATATTTTGAATGTAATGACCGGCTTCCTTTGGGATCACACCCACATCGCCAGCCTGATAGTCAAACGTCCGGGCTAACGAATTCGAGTTGAAAACGCCAACCTTGGCACGACCTTGCATAAAGTAGTCCCATTCCTCTGACTTAGGATGCCAATGTAGCTCGCGCATCCCACCAGGCTGTACTTCGACGATTGCCGCCGAAATCGTTTTGGCCGCTGGAAAAACTGCTTGGTCGATGATCCAAACTTTACCAGCTTCAAAATGCTTAGCTGGCACATCTTTCATGTGCAACGTTAATGGGGTTGCCATTGGTGTTCCGGGCCGTTTTACTTGTTCGATTGGCCCTGGTACCGCGCCGTCAAAAATGTATTTTTCATGTTTTGGCAAGTTTTCCAACGCATCTTCGTCTAATTTGAAATTAGCCGCAACGACATCTTTAGGCGTATGTGCTAACCAATCTGTTAACAAAAAGGTATTATTTTCAGAGAAATCTGGTTCACTGAAGACCAGTAAAAATTCACAGCCCTGATCGAGTGCCTGAATAGAATGTGGAATCCCCGCTTCAAAGTCCCAGAGATCGCCAGCGACGATGTCATCAATGAAGCTTTCGCCGTTTTCATTCAATGCGGTGACCCGGGCATTACCTTTCAGCATAATGGCCCATTCAGCCTCTTTATGCCAATGCAATTCTCGATAAGCACCAGGTTTCAGGCACATGTTCACGCCAGCCATATCGTGTGACGCTGGCAATTCACGATTAGTCACTTCACGAGCCCAGCCGCCTTCTTCAAGTCGCATATGCGCATCAGAAAAACTAAATCTTAAATTTGTAATCGTGCCATGATCAGTAGTCGGCGGCACTAAAATATCTGGATTTTGTAAATCCCGTTGCACGTTGCGTGGCCCTTGATCCAGCCAACCAGTCTTGTCAGCATCCCGAATCGGTTCATTTTGTTTAGTCATTAGTCAAAATCATCCCTTCTGCTTATTTGCCTTCATCATAAAGTTAATTAACTAACTTGACGACTAAAAACACTTCATTTTATTATTTTTTTAATTTTCTGATGACATGCGGTCGTGGAACCGGGTCAAGCCGGAGTCAACCATGAAACAACAAAAAAAGGCGCCAACACAATCATCTGTGCTGACACCTCGTAACTCCCCATAAGTTACGTTTTGATCTCAATTAATAATTATTCAACCGTGACACTCTTGGCCAAGTTACGTGGCTTGTCAACGTCCAAGCCCTTGTTCAAACTTGTGTAGTAAGCTAATAATTGACCAGGAACGACACTCAATAAAGCCGTCATCCGTTCGTCAACCGTTGGTAACACAATCGTGTCATCTGGTTTAGCTAACGCATCCGTCACAATCGTGATAGTCTTCGCACCACGCGCAGCGACTTCTTGTAAATTAGAGCGGGTCAAACCGGCCGTCTTTTGTTGGGTAATAATCCCAATAACCGGCGTATCCTTTTCGATCAACGCAATCGTCCCATGCTTCAATTCACCAGAAGCAAAACCTTCAGCTTGCACGTAAGAAATTTCCTTCAACTTCAAGGCGGTTTCCAACGAAACGGCGTAGTCTAAGCCCCGGCCGATGTAAAAGGCATTTGGCGTGTGTAATAAGGCACTCTTAGCTAATTTATCAAAAGTAGCTTTTTCATCAACTAACGCTTGCATGCCATTGGCAACTAACGCTAATTGTTGTTTAACGTCAAAGTCTTTGGCAGCGGCTTGATCGTCAGCTTCACCTAAAGCTTTAGCCAAGATCGCTTGTAAAGCAATTTGGGCAGTATAAGCTTTGGTTGAGGCGACGGCAATTTCAGGACCCGCATGTAATAATAACGTGTAGGTGGCTTCCCGTGACAACGTTGAGTTTGGCACGTTGGTAATGGTCAAACTTGGGAATTTCTGTTCATTCACATTTAGCAAAACTTCTCGACTATCAGCCGTTTCGCCAGATTGTGTTAAGAAGATGAAGAATGGTTTCTTCGAAAGTAATGGTTGGTTATAAGCGAATTCTGAAGAAACATGGACTTCAGTTGGCACACCAGCGAGTGATTCAAATAACTTAGCACCCACTAAACCAGCGTGATAACTCGTCCCAGCCGCCACGATGTATAAGCGGTCAGCCGATTTGATGGCGTCCAATAAGTCGGCATTAATGACCGGCGTCCCATCGTCATTCAAATAAACTTGTGATAACTTCCGCATCACATTTGGTTGTTCGTCGATTTCCTTTAACATGTAGAAGGGATAAGTCCCCTTGTCAGCTTGAGCAGCATCAATGTCCACGTGGAACGTGTCACGTTGAACGGCTTCGCCGGCTTGGTTCGTAATCTTGATTTCGTCAGGCTTAACCACAACGATTTCACCATCATGTAATTCCAAGAAATCTTTCGTTTGATCAAGCATCGCTAAACTGTCTGAGCAAACCACATTAAAACCATCGCCGACCCCGATCAATAGTGGACTCTTATTTTTAGCCACGTATAATGTATCAGGATCTTCTTTGTCCATCAATAAGAAACCATATGATGAATGGCCCAACAAACTCAACGTTTTACGGAAAGCCGCTAAGGTGTCTAAACCTTCTTTAGTGACAAACCGGTCAACCAATTGAACGATGACTTCGGTATCCGTTTGTGAGGTAAATTCAACATCGCTTAAATAATCATTTTTTAAATCTTGGAAGTTTTCAATGACACCGTTATGAACTAAATAGAAACGCCCATCCGCTGAAACTTGGGGATGCGCATTCGCAACACTAGGTTCACCATGGGTCGCCCAACGCGTATGCCCAATCCCAGTAGTCCCGTGCACATTGGCGGTCGCACTCACTTCTTTACGTAAGTCGTCGATCCGACCTTTTTCTTTGACCAAATAGTCTTCGCCATTCTGGTCATTGACATAGATACCCGCTGAATCGTACCCGCGGTATTCCAATCTTTGTAAGCCATTTAATAAAATCGATACAGCACTATCATTACCGGTAACTCCAACAATTCCACACATAAATTTATCTTCCTTTACTTGTTTGAATTGTTTCTAGCTGCTTGGTCAAAATATCTGTCACTAGTCTCACAACTAGTTTTTGTAATTGACCTGTAGAGTGCAGTCCCTGACATCACCCGTCGATTGTCGATAAATGTCATCCTCGTCAACTTTAGAATCTAAAGTCCTGGCGCTATTCCATTTTAACCAATTAAGAATTGGTTGTTTTTCACCTCTGATTGGTATATTTCCTAGAAACAGTATTACTTTAACGTTACAATCGTAAAAAGTCAATAATGTTTTGCATTGGTATACGTGTTAATAAGCATGTATACCAATTGAGAACGTAAGCGGGACAACTAACCAGCACATTCTCAAAAAATCTGTAAATATTTATAAACTTAATGTGTTTGAGACAGGTTCTTGGCCGCCTGCCGGGTGGGACGCTAAATTTCATCAGACCAATCCAGTCAATCGATTATTCACATAAAGACTGTTATACCAATTTCAAAGGAAACATAACCAACCTCAACGAGTCGATAACTATAACCTCACAGTTAAAAACGATAGAACTTTTTCCTAACCCAATTGTATTAACTGTTGACCAACGCGTCCTATTAGAACACTCGCGACTTTTGGTTAAGCGATTGACTTTACTAGCAACTAAGTTAGTCGCTGATTGCCGCTTCCGGTTGTTGTTGAGTAATTAGTCAGTTGTTTAGATTAAGCGGAGTCAATCAGAATAGGTGTGTAGGAATATTTGAAGACATAGTTTGCCAATTTGAAGTTGACACGCAAGACCGTCCTCGGGCTGGCACGATACCCCATAGCACACACACTAATTCTGACTAGCAAAATGATAACGCACATGAGTCTATTTTGAGAATAGCTAAGACAATATTACTATGATGTGCTTTCCTTAGTTACATTATGATTAGCCATATCGGTAACTAAACAATCACCTAAAAAGATCACCGTCATTTTTCATTTTCCTCGACAACTACCTAGTCCTTACACCTCATTAGCGCAGGGTAGGCTGGCATGATGCTCAGTGGTGAAATTTTACTTAGCTGAGTGGGTTTACTCGGCTTAGTAAAAGGCCGGCTTATGAGACCGCACTTTGGCTCATAACCGTGCCCACCACGTTCCAGCGTCAGGCCAGCCTACCCGGAGCGGCAAACAAACAACAATCTAAAAAACATCACTAGTACGAGATAGACTGGCCTGATACCTAGTGGCGAAATTTTACTAAGCCGAGAGGGTTGCTCGGCTTAGTAAAAGGCCGGCTTATGAGACCGCACTTTGGCTCATAACCGTGCCCACCACGTTCCAGCGTCAGGCCAGCCTACCCGGAGCGGCAATCGAACAGCAATCTAAAACATAAGGTGAGCAAACAACCGGCAATAAAGCAACGTACAAAAAAATGGTCGAGCTAGGAAAGCACTCCCAGTTCGACCATCATTATTTGACTAAATTTAAACCCTTAGGCTTCGACGCCGACTTCAGCGCGAACCACGTCGACGATCCGATCAACATAAGCGTTGACCAATTCGTCGGTCTTGGCTTCTGCCATGACCCGGAGTAAGTCTTGCGTCCCTGAAGGGCGAACCAAGACCCGACCGTCGCCAGCCATTTCGGTTTCAACTTCACCGATAACAGCTTTGATTTGGTCATTGCTCAAAGCGGCTTGCTTGTCTTGAACCTTCACGTTAACTAACTTTTGTGGATAAGTTGTCACTTCAGCAGCTAATTCAGATAACTTCTTGCCAGTTTCTTTCATGACATGTAGTAATTGAATCCCAGTCAACATCCCGTCACCAGTCGTATTGAAGTCTAAGAAGACCACGTGACCAGATTGTTCACCACCAAGATTGAAGCCGTCTTTGAGCATTTCTTCAACGACGTAACGGTCCCCAACTTTAGTTTGTTCACTGTGTAAGCCGGCTGTTTCCAAAGCCTTGTACAAACCAAGGTTACTCATAACTGTTGTCACAACCGTATCCTTCTTCAGCTTGCCACGTTCAGCCAAGAACTTCCCGCAAATATACATGATCTTATCGCCATCAATGACATTGCCTAATTCATCGACCGCAATACAACGGTCCCCGTCACCATCAAAGGCTAACCCAACTTGGGCACCCTTTTCAACAACGAACTTGGCTAAGGCTTCAGGATGCGTTGACCCCACGCCCTTATTAATGTTCAAGCCATCTGGTGAAGTGGCCATCGTTTCAAAATCAACATTTAAGTCTGCAAAGATCCGTGAAACTAAGTTACTGGTCGAGCCATTGGCGCCATCGACGGCCAAATGAATTCCACTCAAGTCGTCAGGAATTGTTTGTTCCAAGAATTGTGAATACTTCAAGTTGCCTTCTGGGAAGTCCGCAACGGTCCCTAAACCTTCAGCAGCTGGCCGTGGTAAATCATCAGTCGTCTTTTCCAACAAAGCTTCGATTTCTTCTTCCTTGGCATCGGACAACTTGAAGCCATCGCCACCAAAGAACTTGATTCCGTTATCTTCAACGGGGTTATGTGACGCTGAAATCATGACCCCAGCATCGGCATCTTGAATCCGAACTAAGTAAGCAACCCCAGGCGTGGTAATGACGCCTAAACGTAAGACTTCGATTCCAGCTGATAATAACCCAGCGATTAAGGATTCTTCTAACATTTGACCAGAAATCCGCGTATCGCGTGCCACTAAAACACGTGGTTGGGTTTCTTTATCGATCGCATGTTCCGTTAAAACATAGCCACCAGCGCGGCCTAATCGGAAAGCCAATTCGGGAGTTAAACCAGAGTTTGCAATACCACGAACACCATCAGTACCAAAATATTTCATCGTTTCTTTACCTCATTTCAGATTTTCAGTTATTTTTAACTGTAATTTTCACTTTAATCGTGGTGGGACTTACAGATGAAATGCCATCTTCATCCGTATTCGAAATATCAACCGTCTTAGTGGTCGTCGCATCGATATTCGTCACATCCACGTCCACCGGTAATTTATCCAATTTGGCTAATGCCGCCTTGGTCCCGGTGACGGTCACGGATTTCGTATCCGTTGAAAACGAGTAACTCGTCTCCGCGGACGTTTTACCACTCGCCTTGAGATCGACCGGCACATCTTTCTTTGTCGTTGCCGCCGTAATCGGGATGTAAACCGACGTCGTTGACGGTGTTAAAACCACGTTTAAAGTTTGACCATTCGCATCTAGCGCTTCAATCATGGCTTGTTGGTTGACGGACTTTCTCAGGTTCTTTTCCGTATTGACCACGGCCACCACTTTAGCGACTTTGCTGACTTCACTGACCGCACCAGTAACTTTGACTGAAGCTGTGCCAAGCCGAGCGCTACCGACTTCATAGCCAGATGCCACATTGCTCTTGTTGAAATCAGCACTCACTTTATAAGTCGCCGTTCGCCGTGGTTGAATATTAATATGGATATATTTTTGATTTAAACTGTAGCTTAATTCTTTATTTAAGCCGTCCACTTGTACTTTAACACTATGCCGGCCAACGGAAAGATCCGATAAGTTCGCATACACCTTGAAGTTCTGCGTATTGGCCGTCGTCGTGACTAACGCAGCTGGTCCTTCGATCGTGATCTTCACGTTTTCAGGATAACCCGTCACAAAATACTTTGTACTATTGACGTTCAATTCCAGCGGCGCACTAATTGTGACTTTGCGGTTGGACGTTAAAGTCGTTTTGGAGGTGCTATTTGTTAATAGACTCGACGACGTATTGTTCGTTTTAGTCGAGCTCACATAAGCAAATAACGCTAACGCGCAAACTAAGGCCAATAATCGCATTGACCAGGCGCTATCCATAAATTTTTTCACTTATGCAGCCCCCCTCCAAAGATGTGTGCAAACCAGTTTTGAATCGCATTCTGCTTAGTTTCATCTTCGGGCGTGAGTAACACTTGCCGGAAGTAACGCAAATAGTTTTCGCGTGTCATGCCACGCATTAGTTCATTGTCTTTGGTAATGGAAACTTCACCAGTTTCTTCCGAAATAACAATGGTCAGCGCATCCGTCACTTCACTGATTCCGACAGCGGCCCGGTGACGCGTTCCTAATTCTTTCGGAATCAAATTGCTTTCCGATAACGGCAAATAGGCTGCGGCCACTTTAATTTGATTATCTTGAATAATGACCGCACCATCATGCAAGGGTGTATTTGGAATAAATATATTAATTAAAAGCTCACCGGTAATGTCAGCATCCAGTGCAATCCCAGTTTCAATATAGTCTTCCAAGCCTGTGTCCATTTTAATGGACATTAATGCCCCAATGCGCCGTTTTGCCATGTATTGAATGGCTTTATCAAGCTCATTGATCATTCGTTCCTCGTCCTCATTTTGACGCTTACCACGGACAAAGATCGAACCGCGTCCCAAATGTTCGAGCCCTCGTCGAATTTCTGGTTGGAAAATAATCACTAGGGCGATCACACCCCAATTGATAATTTGGTCCATGATCCACGAAACCGTATCTAGACCAATGAAGACACTCAGGATTTTAACGATTGCGATTACCACAATGCCACGGAACAACTGTACGGCTTTGGTCCCCTGCAATAGGATGATCAATTCATAAATGACAAACCAGACCACTAGGATGTCAAGGAGCCGGACAAAGTTAGTCACCGTCAACAAATCGCTCCAGTTGAAGTTCATGATCCCCCTCCTTATGAAAATTATTTACTTTCACATTATAGCACGGGGAACCCTGAGCGTTGACCCCTTTTGCAATGGAAGCCCCCGATTTTCAGTATTTTTTGCGTTAATATTAAACTTGCGGTTAATTAATATAGATTGGTTAATATTTCTGTTAAAATAATGGTGAAAGTGTGGTGATCAAATGACTAGTATTCAGCGTTGGCTCGTCCGGTTGGCTTATTGGGGATTTATCGGTTTTGCCGCGTTAACGATTCACGATTCATTTTCGTTTCTCTTGCTCAACACGTTCTTGGCGTATATTCCAATTGAATTAAGTTTTTGGTTAACCAGTCGCCGCTCGCCACTCATCTTCTGGCTGATTGCGCTCATTTGGTTGCTATTTTACCCGAACACGCCATACTTGTTGACCGATTTATTTCACCTAAGCTTGTTAAAACCCTACGCCGTCAATGGCCTTCTAAAATTTGATCTTAGTATGTGGCGTGATTTTGCTTATCTCGTTGCGCCCACTGTTGTCTCAACTATTATCGGAACTTATAGTGTCGATCAGGTTGCCCAGCAATTTCAACAACGCCTGCATCTAACAAAATTACCAGCTGGGCGCACGTTGATCAGTATCGTCTTATTCTTATTTGCCAGTATCGGGGTTTATGTGGGCCGCTTTTTACGGCTACACACGATTTACCTACTCATTACCCCGCAATATATTTTGGAACAACTCGCAGAAATGTGGTCGACTAAAATGTTGGCCTTCGTCTTACTGATGTGGCTGCTGCAACTGATTATCTACGGTGCTTGGCGCGTCACCAGTGTCAACACCAGACAAAAATAGTAAGTCAATGTGCTCAATTGAGCCAACATTGACTTACTATTTTTATGTGCATTTTTAGTTTAAAGGACTTTGGGATCCGTGTAACTAGCATGGGCGCTACGCTTATCGTGTAGCCCACTAAAACCGCTAAAGCCCATTTCAGTGGCTTTCTTTTCCGCATCCGTAATGTAGCGCAACGTATCATTTGCACGCTGTTCACCGTAGACTTGTAACCATTGATGGAAACGCTCATCCGAAGCAGTACTAATCGCTTGTTCAACTTTTAAGCCAGCCGGTGTCAATGATAAGTACTTGATCCGACGATCATTGGTATTGGTCGTTTGGTCAATATACTTCAAATCCAGCAAAACATTGATTTGACGGGCAATTGCACTCCGAGAAACACGTTGGGCATTGGCGATCTTAACCAGCGTCAACGGTTCTTTCGTGGTGGCAATCATCTGCATCACAATGTAAGCTTCAAAAGTAATCTTATATGGTCGTGTTGGCACCGAAACGAAATCGCCAATGTATTTTAAAATATGCATATAAGTTTCAACGAATTGTTCATGAATCTCTGTTTCTGTCATGTTACGTCCCCCCGCTAGGTTTTAAGCGATAAATCCCGTTTTTAAACTCGCAACTAATTGCCAGTTCTAATCGTTCACTATAAATACTATTCTAACCTCATTATAACCGAGAAGGCTTACAATGCAATATAAAATAATTTATTAATCGTCATCAGCTTCAATGTCATTCAGCATCAGTAGATTTTCAGAATAGTTAATAAATTGACGGAGTTTAGAGGCCGTCCTAAGGCTAATTTGACCACTTTCCAGCAAATGCTGAACACCGGCGCGCTCAGCCCCAAGACTCTTGATCCGTAACAGTTGACCTTGGCGTTCATAGTCAGCGCGTGACAAACTATGATCTGCTTTCGCACTCTCGATACGGTTGCGGTAATGAACAATTAGATGATACAAGGCTTGGCGGTCAAATTGCTGTTCATCGACCCCAGTCTGTTTGAGATACTGGGACAACGCCTTAATCGCAGCTTTGGAAGCGACCCGTTGAATCGCTAACTGTTCGGCACGCAGTTTGTCGCTATCCACTGGCGTTAACCAAACGCGTAAGCTCTGCATGCCGCGTGAGATCATGAGGCGTAAGGAGCGTAACGTTGGTAACCCGGGTTTATGGGCCGCCTGGGACAATCGTTGTTCACGGCGATCAATGCGGCGCAAGTAGGCCTGAGCGCCTAACTTCGACGTTTCACCGTCTGCGAGCATCATTTTCACGGCTTGGCGTTCACCTGCTAACGCGACTAAACGTAATTGCATCTCATCCGTCAGCATCGGTTGGAGTTCATCGGCCGTTTGTGAGGCCACTTCGAGCCGTCTGATCTGAAATTGTTGGTCCAAAATCAAATCATAAGCGGCGCGTTGATTTTCCGGTCGGCGGTGCTCTTCAATATTTTGTACAGCTAACTGTAAAATATAGATTCGCGCCTGCTTATACGTAAATTGTTGTGGCAAGGCTTCGGCAGTGGCCTCGTCGTCATCAGGATCATCGCCATCCACAATGACCGCGCCATCTTCATCCAAACTGGACCCCCGCGTCATAAATGGTAACGACTTCGCTGCCATCAACGGCAAGATACCGGCCGCAGAAACCAGACTCACAACGATAACCCCGGCAGCAATAAAGAGCACTAACGCACGTTCGGGGAACGCATCACCATTAGCAATCACGGTTGGAATCGTAAAGACCCCCGCCATGGTAATCGCGCCACGAACGCCAGACAACCCTGACAACGCCGCAATTCGCAAACTCGGCTTCGTTTTCTCGTGATTGCGTAACCACGTCATTAACATATAAATATATGTCCAAGCCACCCGAATCAGTAACAGGATGCCCCACACAATCAAAACATCAAAGACCGCATGTAACGTATTGGTATGGTTGCCTTCAATCGTCGCTTGCGTCGCAACTGGCAATTCAATCCCTAATATTAAGAAGATAATTCCGTTTAATAAATAGACAATAATATTCCAAACTTTTTCGGTCACTAATCGTAATTCGGGCGCATCTTCAGCTTCATGCGACCCTTGCACGTGCGCTAAGACTCCAGCCGCCACGACCGCGACGACCCCGGAAGCATGAAACCATTCTTCAGCGACAAAATAAATCGCAAAAGGCGTCAAAATTTGTAAGACGACATTAAAAACCGTGTCGTTAATCCCTTCACGACGCAACACATCGCGAATCAATTGGATAATCGTAATCAGTGCTAACCCGACAGCCAGACCAACCAAACTGATGTAAAAGAAGTCCCCGACCGCTTTACCGAGGACAAAGCTCCCGGTGACCGCTGCAGCCAACGCGTACTTAAATCCAATCAGTCCGCTGGCATCGTTGATCAGGCTTTCACCACTGACTAAATGCAAGATTTCTTTTGGTAAGTTGACCCCTTCGGAAATCGATTGCACCGCCACTGGATCGGTCGGTGACAAAATGGCCGCCAGCGCAATACTGACTGCTAAAGGAATCGTTGGAATGAGGACATGAATTAAGAAGCCCCCTAAAATGGTGGTGATAAAGACTAGCACGATTGCGTTGGCAAAAATCGCCCCGCGAAGTTCCCACAATTCTTGTTTGGGGAACTGTCTGCCATCGTTGTACAGCATTGGCGCAATGAAGACGAGCATGAACCAGTCCGTTTGCAGCTTAACTTGTACATTTAATAATAAAGCCACCCCTAGACCCAGCCCGACTTGAATCAAACTGACCGGGATTGCGACTAGATAGTGGCTCAACACATTCGACAGCAGCACTAAACATGCCAATAAAATCACTAATTCGATAATCGGCATTAAAGTGTTTGCCCCCTTTGTTTAATCTGAGTTAATAACACTACTTGACATCCGTCCCGATGATCCGAACTTCGGTCTCGAGATGCACACCAAATTTTTCATAGACCACTTTTTGCACATAATGAATCATATCCATATAGTCCGTGGCCGTGGCATGATCGACATTAATAATAAATCCAGCATGCTTTTTGGAAACTTGAGCGCCACCAATTTGATGTCCTTGTAAGCCGGCATCATGAATCAGTTTACCAGTAAAGTACCCAGTTGGTCGCTTGAAAACACTCCCGCATGATGGCCATTCCAAAGGTTGCTTAGCGGCCCGCAAGGTATTGAGTTTATCCATCCGCGCTTGGATTTTAGTTTGGTTCCCTGGCGTTAATTTAAACGTCGCCGTCACCACGGTATCACCATAATCTTGGACCGTACTATGCCGATAGCCAAAATCAAGTTCTGCGTTAGTCAAGGTCTTCAATTGGCCTTCACGCGTGATCACGGTAACTTCTTTGACGACTTCGCTCATTTCGCCACCGTACGCTCCCGCGTTCATAAAGACGGCACCACCAATACTACCGGGGATGCCGGCCGCAAATTCTAAACCGGTCAAACTAGCTTTGCAGGCCACTTTCGTCGTTGCAATCAAGGCCGCACCGGCTTCCGCAACGACTTCCGTTTCACTGGCATGGATCTGCGCCATTTTAGTTAAAATCAGCGTCAAGCCGCGGATACCGCCGTCTTTGACGATTAAATTACTAGCATTGCCGATGACCGTCAACGGCAATTCATTGGCATTGGCAAAGTCAATCAAACTTTTAGTTTCGCTGATGGACTTTGGAAACGCCACGTAATCGGCGGGACCGCCAGTTTTAGTATTCGTATAATGACTCAGTGATTCATCTTTTTTAATTTCAATGGCTGGAAAACTGGCCAACACATCTTGGGTCATGAGTGAAGTTCCTTTCATGTTTCAATGATTTTATTTATATTGTATTGTGTGAGAAGGCCGATTGCCGCTCCGGTTAGGCTGAATGAGGCTGGAACGTGGTGGCCACGGTTGCGAGCCAAAGTGCGGTCTCACAAGCCGGGCTTTCACTAGGCCAGCCAAAAACGCTGACCAAGTGAAATTTCACCACTGAGCCTCATTCAGCCTAACCTGCGCTAATTAACAGGCAAGCCTTGTGACTAAGCGTTAATCTTTTACTAACTGGCTGTTTACTTTTTTTGACGTCTAGTTGATTAATAGTCATCATGACGGCTGATATTGCTTAATAGTTGTATCCACAAATGGACAAGCTGTTACCTTCGCAATCCAACTCGTCCAGCTCAATGAGAAATAGTAACTATAAACTACACGTCTTCTACAACACATGTGGTAGCCTAATATTACGCTACCAAAAACAGCTAGCCGAACGTAAAAGTATCAGCATCATGTATCAGATTCAAGATTCTCTTGAGACTTTCAATCTAAACCTGATTAATAAAATAGACTGAATATTAGCGGAGGTTGCGCCAGATGAGGCTCAGTGGTGAAATTTCACTTAGTCGGGGACTTTCCCGGCTTAGTGAAAGCCCGTTTTATGAGACCGCACTTTGGCTCATAAACGTGGCCACCACGTTCCAGCCTCATCTGGCGCAACCGGAGTGGCAATACAACGGAATCTAACCTAGTCTATTCAATAATGATAGCACTTTTTAATCGCTTAATAAATGACGGCACACCGCATGGCTAGTGATGGCCGAGGTTGGATCAACTGGATTTGGGCCGTGAGTAGCAACCGCCGTCAAGAACGCCCGAATCAATGGTGCAAAGCCCCGCTTCTCTAAGGTTGGCGTCCAATCTGGGAAAGTCGTCGTTTGCGTTCTCGCAGTCTGATAAGTCGTCAAGCTGCTTAAATCACTGACCATCGCCCGCTGACTCGTTGCTTGAACCGTCGACGTCTCCAAATTGACTCCGCCACGCATATTCGTCACAACTTGTAACTGTTCATGGGCGGTTTGCGCGGTAAAGTACCCTTGTTCTAACTTGCCATCCGCACTAGCAACGATTCGACTCGTCGTATTTTCCAGTGGTTCATCCAACAAATATAATCCCGTGTCGACACTGTGGATCATTAAATCAAAGACCGCCGTCGCAACATCTTGATCACTCGTTTCACGAACCTTTTCAGCCATGATCAAGCGCTTGTCAGGAATCGCTTTTAGTTGTTGATTCAATGGTGCGAACCGGCGATTGAATCCGCAAGTCAGTAACAAGTGACGCGCGGCCGCCAAGTCATATAACCCTTGGACTTCTTGCAAGTCCATTGAGACCGGCTTATCGACGTAAACATTAATGTCCGCGAGCAATAATTTTTTAATGATGGCTGCATGCGTCGCGGTCGGGGTATGCACAAATACCGCGGCGGGCTTGGCCGCCATCAGGTCATCTAAAGTCGCATGCGTGTGCGTAAACCCATATTCTGCCGCTAACTGGGCTCTTTTTTCAGGGTTGCGCGTCGTTAAATGAAACTCATACTGATCCTGCATGGCCGCCATCACTGGCAAATAGGCCTTTTGTGCAATATTACCTAAACCGATCACACCAATTTTTATCATGTGGAATCCTCCAATTTAACTCATCGAATGCGGTACAATTAAACTACTAACAAATAGAAAGGCGTTGACATAATGAAATTTATCTCTTGGAACGTCAATGGGCTACGAGCCGCTGTCAAACACGGCTTCGTCGACCGTTTTAATGAACTGGACGCCGATGCGTTCTGCCTGCAAGAAACCAAACTGCAAGCCGGCCAGATTGACCTTGACTTCCCAGGTTACTATCAATATTGGAACTATGCGGAACGCAAGGGTTACTCTGGGACGGCCATTTTCACTAAGCATGATCCGCTAAACGTGACTTATGGCATCGGCGTTCCCGAACACGATACGGAAGGCCGGGTCATCACACTCGAATACGCCGACTACTATCTGATCACCTGTTACACGCCAAATTCCGGCGGTGAACTCAAACGACTCGCTTACCGTCAGACTTGGGAAGAGGCCTTCTTGGCTTATATCAATGGTCTCAACGCCCAGAAGCCAGTGATTTTCTGTGGTGACTTAAACGTGGCGCATGAAAACATCGACTTAAAGAATTGGCAGAGTAACCATCACAGCGCCGGCTTTACCGATGAAGAACGTGGCAAGTTCAACCAATTACTCGCCAGCGGCTACACAGACACCTTCCGCCATTTCTATCCCGACCAAACGGGGATTTATTCGTGGTGGAGCTATCGTGCCCACGCCCGTGAAAACAATTCAGGTTGGCGAATCGATTACTTTATCACGTCTGAAAAGCTCAATGACCGACTCTTGAATGCCAGAATCTTAACGGACGTAACTGGCTCAGACCATTGCCCCGTCGAACTAGATATTCGAGTCTAACACTTGAATTTCACGGCTAATCCAAGTACGATTAGCCCATAATCTTTAGAAATGTAGGTGAATTGGTTGAATTTTGTCGCCATGGACTTTGAAACTGCCAGTGCTAAGCGGGATAGCGCCTGTTCGCTGGCGCTCACCATTGTTCGTAACAATCAAATTGCAGATGAATTTTATACCCTGATCAAACCTGAGACCGACTTTTTCTGGCGCAACGTTCAAATCCACGGTATTCATGCCGCAGACGTGGCGGATGCCCCTAAATTTCCAGCGGTGTGGGAACACATCCAACCATTTTTCCAACGCGACCGCCTCGTGATTGCCCATAATGCGCCGTTTGATACTGGCGTCTTACGCCAAACCCTAGCGCATTATGGCATCAGCGCACCCGAATATCTCTCAATGGATACGGTTAAGACCAGCAAAAAATTCTATCCAGAACTCCCGAATCATAAACTCGATACGATGTGTCGTGCTTTAAATATTGAACTTCAACACCACCATAACGCCTTAGATGATAGCTTGGCTTGTGCCAATATTCTCATCACCGAAGCGGAACAATTTGGGGCGGCCCAACTCAAACCCTTTGTGCGCGTTCAAGGTTAAGCAAAAAGTGGATCAAACAGCTCATTAGTGGCCGTTTGATCCACTTTTTTAAACGTCTAAAATCATATCAATGGCAGCCACTTTTTTGCCCGTGGGATCGACCACATTGTAACTAGCTGGGGTTACCTGTTTAAAACCCAGATGCTGATAAAGCTTCGTCGCCCGCTCATTGCGCGTTTGCACCGTCAAAATCAGTTGACCTAAAGTGCTGAAATCTTGCGCCCAGTGGATCACTTCTTCGACTAGCGCGGTTCCTAAGCCTTGGCCCCAGTATGCTTTCAACACGGCAACCCCGACTTCCCCCTGTTGCTTGATCAAATCATCTGTCGCCTGTACCGTACCAACACCAATCAAGTCTTCACCCAACACCGCCACAAAAATCGTATTCGTAGTCGTGCGGGTAATTTGTTCAATTTGACTGCGTTCGTCCGCTTCACTCAGCTCACCCAAACCATCATCGATCGTAAACGTATTTGACTCAGCTGCTAATTGCATCAGTAAGGTTAATAATTTCGCCGCATCGGAAGCTTCCGCTGGGCGGACATCGACAACTTCTGCTGTCATGGTTGTCACCCCTCTAATTCATCAACCAACTTTTGATAGTGGGTCCCGTTTGGTTCAAATTTAATTGTGCGTGTGTCAACTAACTCATCGGCGCGACTGAGGGCAATGCGTAAATACTCATGTGGCAAAAGGTCGCTAATAAATTCAGACCATTCCACGACACTGACCCCGTCACCGTCAAAATATTCGTCTAAGCCCAAATCTTCAGCGCCGCCGTCTTCCAACCGGTAAACATCCATATGATACAACGGGATACGACCTTGTTGATATTCACGAACCAACGTAAAAGTCGGACTTTTGACATTGTTTTCAATCCCTAAACTTTTGGCAAGTCCTTTAGTAAAGGTGGTCTTGCCAGCACCTAAATCACCATCTAATAAAATTAAGTCACCCGGCTGCACTAATTGGCCAAGTTTAGCACCAAGCTGCATGGTTTGTTCCGGGGACGTGACTGTTACAGTTTTCATATTTTTTTCAAGCCATCCTCCATTCAATTAACATCCAGATTGTCGGGATTGTGCTTGCTTACCCGCCTGCCGGTTGCGTCGGAAAACGCTGGAACGCCATGGACACGACTTGAAGCCTTGCAAAGAACGCAAGTCTACAAGCTCGGTCTTTTACTAGGTTCGGCACAACCCAGCCGGACCAAGTAAAACGACATGGCTGAGCATTTTCCGACGCAACCTCTCGGCTATATCCCCCTCGTCAACAATAAAGCGTGATTACTTTCACTGCTCAAACTAGCCGATAGGGTGGCTCAGGTGATGCTCAGTGGTGAAATTTTACTTAGCTGACGGTGCTTTACCGGCAGGTTAGTAAAAGGCCGGCTTGGAAGACCGCACTTTGGCTTCCAAACGTGCCCACCACGTTCCAGCATCACCTGAGCCAACCGACAGGCGGCAAACAAACGCACAATCTCACAATCTAAATTTCCTTCTATCATATTATAAAAAAAACGCGAGAAACTTCAAAGACCAAGCACTGAAGTTTCCCCCGCTTAACAAACTAATTAGGCTTCTAACCCTTGCGCTGCGGTGATAATCGCAACTTTATACACGTCTTCTTCACTGGCACCCCGTGACAAATCTGAAACGGGTTTATTCAAGCCTTGTAAGATTGGACCGACCGCTTCAAAGTGACCAAAACGTTGGGCGATCTTGTAGCCAATGTTCCCTGATTGTAATTCTGGGAAGACAAAGACATTCGCATGACCGGCAACTTTAGACCCGGGTGCTTTTTGCAACCCCACCTTTTCAACAAAGGCAGCATCAAATTGCATTTCACCATCAATCGCTAAATCTGGTTCAGCGGCCTGAGCTTTCGCTGTGGCTTCTTGCACCTTGGTCACCATATCACCTTTAGCAGAGCCCTTAGTTGAGAAACTCAACATGGCAACTTTAGGATCGATATCAAAGACTTGGGCCGTGTGCGCACTTTGCGTCGCAATCTCAGCTAAGGTGTCGGCATCGGGATCAATGTTGATGGCACAGTCTGCGAAGACGTAACGTTCGTCGCCTTTTTGCATAATGAACGCACCACTGATCCGATGTGAACCCGGCTTCGTTTTAATGATCTGTAAGGCTGGCCGGACCGTATCACCAGTTGGATGAACGGCACCAGAGACCATCCCATCGGCTTTGCCCAAATAAACTAACATTGTCCCAAAGTAGTTCTCATCGGTGAGCATTTTGGCCGCTTGTTCCGGCGTATTCTTGCCCTTGCGACGTTCCACTAACGCGTCCAACATCGCTTGCTTGTCAGCGGCTGGATACGTTGCGGGATCCAAGACTTGAACGCCAGTTAAATCAGCATGTAAGTCTTTAGCAACGGCTTCAACTTTATCAGTTGGCCCAAGGACGATTGGCTTAACTAAGCCATCAGCTGCTAACCGGGCTGCCGCACCAACAATCCGGGGTTCAGTTCCTTCTGGAAACACAATTGTTTGGGCCTTACCGGTAATCTTTTTTGCTAATGATGCAAATAAATCCATGAAATGACCTCCATTAAATAAATGATTTAATTATTTTTAACACTAACTTGTGCAGGCAATTGCCAATTGATGGGCTGTTCACCAAACGAGGCTAACGCAATGTTCGTTTTAGAAAATGGTTTGGAACCAAAGAACCCACGATAAGCAGATAACGGGCTGGGATGCGGTGCTTGTAACACGACATTCTTGTCCGTATCGATCAGTGAAATCTTAGAACGAGCCGCTTTGCCCCATAAAATGAAGACCACCGGCATATCCCGTTCAGACAACCGTTGAATCGCCACATCCGTGAGTCGCTCCCAGCCTTTACCGGCATGCGAAAAGGCGACCCCATTTTGAACCGTCAAAACGGAATTGAGCAATAACACACCCTGCTTCGCCCACGCCTCTAAATAACCGTGATTGACCGGCGTACAGCCAACATCATCTTGCAATTCTTTATAAATATTGACCAACGATGGTGGGACTTGAACCCCCGGCAAGACCGAAAAACTGAGCCCATGCGCTTGACGCGGGCCATGATACGGATCTTGCCCTAAAATAACGACCTTAGTGTCAGCAAACGGCGTCCATTCAAAGGCCTGAAAAATATTATACATATCGGGATGAATATTTTTTGTCCGATATTCGGTTTTCAAAAACTCGTGTAATTGATGGTAATATGGCTTCTCAAATTCTGGTTCGAGAACGTCCCACCAATCAGTATGAATAAACGCTTTCATCCTTAACACCTCTAGCATTATTGTAGCATACTCAAAACCGGTAATGATAATAATTCTGAATTCACTTTCAAACATGGTAGAATGTAACTATTAAGACAACTAAGGATGTGACAACATGATTTCGATTATCGCTTCTGACATGGACGGGACGCTTTTGAATAACGAAATGACTGTTTCCGATTTCAACGCCCAGGCCATTCTCAAAGCCCAGCAGCAAGGGGTCCATTTTATCGTTTCCACCGGTCGCCGCTACTCTGAAGCTCAGCCGTTGATTGCCGCACAAGGCATTACTGCCCCACTCATCACGTTAAACGGGGCCGAAGTATACGATGCTTCCGGCAAAATGCTCGATATGGTCCCAATCACGAAAACGGTCGCGCGGGCCATCTTCCATACCCTATCCTCGCAAGGCTACTATTATGAGGTCGTTGGTAACGACGGCGTTTATTCTAACAGTAAGGCGAAACGGGTTGAACAAATTGCCCATTTATTAACGAATTTAAATCCAGATACTTCTTTCAAAATTGCCGTCTCACTGGCAACTGCCCGCCTAGAACTCATGGACATCAACTATGTCGATAACTATGATGAGTTGTTGGCTGATCCGAAGAACCACGTGATGAAGATCATTACCTTCAGTCAGGAAGGCCCAGCTAAACTCAAACCGTTATCAGACGAATTATTAGGCAAACATTCTTCAATTAAGATTACATCATCATCACGCTCTAATATTGAAATCAACAATATCAATGCCCAAAAAGGCATCGCCGTTGAACGTTATGCCAATATGCTCAACACGCCAATGAGTAATGTCATGGCAATCGGTGATAATAACAACGATGTCTCCATGCTCAAATTAGCTGGTACCAGCTACGCGATGGGCAACGCCACGACAGAAGTAAAGCAACTTGCCAGCCATTTAACAGATACAAATGTGAATGATGGCGTTGGCAAGGCCATCTTGGAAGTGTTAGCTGAACAATAGTTAACCGGGAAATGAGGGTTTGACATGCGTAAATTATATTTCAGTCGCAATAGTTTTGCTAAAGGGGCCCGCATCGTTCGCGATGACCACGGTCAATCCCATTACTTACTCGTCGGTCGTTGGGGCCGGCGTCAAGATGCGCTAAGCCTCTATGCAATTCAAGGCGAACTACTTGCCGAAATAAAGCAGACCTCACTCGGCCTCTTGCCGAAGTTTGATCTGTACTACAATCGTCAAAACGTTGGTTCAATTAGTAAAACACTGGGCTTCTGGCACGAAATGATCTATGTGCGCAAACTGCGCTGGATCATTATGGGCAGCCTCAGTAATGAAAATTATCGGATTTACCATGGTACCGAATTAGTGATGACGATGCGTCCCGTCGTCACGTCGAACGGCGAAGCCTTTGAGTTGGCAATTACCGACGAAACGACGGAACCACTTTGCATTTGCATTGCCGCCATTTTAGATCATTGGCAAAAACCAACCAATCGGGAACGTTCCCAGACCCCACAAGAGGGCTACAATATGACATTCGGTGAAAGTAACTACACGTTGCATCCGCATAATAAGCTACCACAAACTTAGTAGCGTCTTCGACTAGCAAAGAAAAAATCAGCGTTCAGAAATGAGTTAAAAATTTCTGAACGCTGATTTTTTTATTTTTTAAGCTGATAAGCTTGTTCGGTCAACGTGACACCTTGTGGTAGTGGGACTAAATATGGCTCGCCGACCGCCACAAAACCTTGCACTTCATAGAATCTTCGTGCAGCGTGATTGCTCGCAAGTACCGCTAACATCACGGGCATTGGCTCAGTTAAGCGGGCAATCGCTGCCTGAATCAAGCGCTGACCAATCCTCTGATGCTGATAGGCTAGTAAAACGTACAGGGAATAAATTTCCTGACACCCCTGCCATTTGGTCGGTCTAGCCGGACCAAATGTACAGACCCCGACGACTTTTCGGCCGTCAAACGCTAAAACGGTTCGCTGCCACCGCTTTTTAGGCTGCCAAGTCGCTGGTGTCAGTTGTGCCAAATAAACCGCTGGCACTTGACCCACGTATGTTGCTCGCCAAGTGGCTAGATACAACTCAGCGACGGCCTCAAAGTCATCTTGAGCCGTCGCTGGTCGTAAGCTAATTGTCATCTAAACATTAATCACTTTGTTTAAGAAATCTTGTAGTCGAGGACTCTTTGGATGATCAAAGACGTCATCGGGTTTGCCACTTTCTTGAATCAAGCCATCCGCCATGAAAACGACACGATCAGCCACTTCTTTAGCGAAGCCCATTTCATGGGTCACGACGATCATTGTCATCCCACCGGCAGCCAGTTTCTTCATAACATCCAAAACATCACCGACCATTTCAGGGTCCAAAGCTGAAGTTGGTTCATCAAATAACATGATCTTTGGCTTCATAGCTAAGGCTCGCGCAATGGCGACCCGTTGTTGTTGCCCACCAGATAAGGAATTAGGCATCGCATCCGCTTTATCAGCCAAACCAACTGTCTTCAACAGTTCATGTGCCGTTGCATCCGCGGTCTCTTTGGATTCTTTTTTCAATTGGACGGGTGCCAAGGTGATATTTTGCATCACCGTCAAATGTGGGAACAGATTGAAATGCTGGAATACCATCCCAATGTTCTCACGCACTAAGTTGATATTGGTTCCTTTGTCAGATAAATCATAGCCACTGATCACGATTTGCCCCTTGGTTGGCACTTCCAAGTCATTCAAGCAACGTAGAAAAGTACTCTTACCAGATCCAGAAGGTCCAATCATGCAGACAACTTCATTATCTTCGACTTCTAAGTTGAGTCCTTTTAAGACTTCATTGTCCCCATAACTTTTGTGTAAATCTTTAACGATCACTTTAGCCATGCTAATTCATCCTCCTTTGAACCCAATTTGAGAGCCACGTTAATAACGTAATGATAACCAAGTAGATAATCGCAATCATTAACCAAATCTTGAATCCTTCGAAGTTCCGCGCAATGATCAACGTCCCAGTTTGAGTCAATTCAACGATCCCAATAACGGACAAGATTGACGTATCCTTCAAAGTAATAATAAATTGATTAATAAATGATGGAATCATGATACGGATCCCCTGTGGCATGATAACTTTCCGCATCGCGGTCCAGTATGGTAACCCTAATGAACGAGCAGCTTCCATCTGACCATCATCAACGGCTTGGAACCCACCTTTGACGAATGCCCCGGTATACGCCCCTTCATTGAGCATCAAGGTGATCATCCCGGCAATGAACGCTGGAATTTTGAACCCGTGTCCAATCAAGTCGGGGAACCCGATGTAGATGAAGAATGCCAAAACCATTAATGGCATCCCACGGAAAATATAGATAATCGTGCTGGAAATGGCTGGGCCAAGCTTACCAGGCATGACACCCAAGACCCCTAAGATCATTCCCATAATTGTTGCTAAAATAATTGAAATAACCGTTAATTCCAAAGTCATCCACAGCCCACTACCAATGGTGCTGAGGTTTTGCGTGAATAACCCAACAAAAGTTCGGCTGCTGGCCGTTTCACCAGTTAATGATGATTCACTGGAATGTAAATATTTATCAACAATCTTTTTATATTGACCATCAGCCTTGATTGCTTTTAAGCCAGCGTTGAATTTTTTCAGTAATTCGGCATTCTTGCCTTTTTTAACCGCAAAACCATAATCCCCGGCTTCATATTGCTTAGAAACAATCTTCAAAGCGATCCCATTCTTGATCCCGTAGGACATGACTGGGTAATCTTCGAAACAGGCAGCTGAATTACCAACCTTTACATCGTTATACATATTGTTTGAATCATTGAAATACTTAATTTTAAAACCATATTTGCTTTCGATCGACTTGGCATAAGTCGCCCCAGCAGTCCCAGTCTTCAAAGCCACAGTCTTACCTTTTAAGTCTTTGAAGCTCTTGACTGAACTCCCCTTGGCGACGGCCATGACGACCCCCGAAGTATAGTAAGCATCGGAGAAATCAAAAGTCTGCTTTCGTTCAGGGGTGACGTTCATCCCGGCGATGACCCCATCAACTTGATTAGCACTCAACTGCTGAACGGCGGCACCGAAACTGATTGCTTTGAGTTTATACTTGATATTTTCTTTTTTAGCAATTGCATTTAAAATATCAATATCAATTCCTTTATACTTACCACCTTTTGCCTGAAATTCAAACGGGGCAAACGTGGTATCCGTCGCGATGGTGTAAGTCTTGGCTTGAGCAGTTGACGCAAACGCGAACCAGCTACCGAGTGTGGCTAACACCATGACAACAGCAACTTGCCATTTCTTCATGATGGAGACCTCCTAATTCATTCTACCTGAACGGTATGTCATAAAATATAACATAGATTGGGCAATCTCACCAACTCAAAATGTAATAATATTCTAATTTTAATTTAATGATTGCGCTATCATTCATTTTTAACTTAACTTTCTTAATTTAAAAGCCTGATTCATTAAAGAAATTAAGGAATCAGGCTAATTTTTACTATTATTAAGTTTTTCGATTTGAATTTACAAATTGACAAAGCTAACACCACAATTGTAAGTCTATAAACTTGTTTATATTTTAGAGGGCTGGATGACTAGTTCGCGTTAGGAACGTTGTAAATTGTGAACAGTGTTCTCTTCCCGCCTGCCGGTTGGGGCCTAAAACGCTGGAACGCCATGGGCCATTTTAAAGCCAAAAAGCGGTCTTTAAAACTGGCCTTTTCCTAAGTCCGGGTGAATCCACCCGCACTAAGGAAAATATCATGGCTGAGCGTTTTAGGCCCCAACCTCTCGGCTAAATCAGTTACTTGCTACTTTTCATGGGTAACTTTCAAAAATAGACGTGCTAACTTTATTAGGCGCGATTATCTAGCCCCGTGCCATCCTAAGGTTATCGCTGATGCACCAATGTGTTATTTAGGGTACAGGAACACCTGATGCTAAATTTGAATTTGCTGCTATTCAAAATCCGTTGAGCCTCATTTTGACTATGTGCTAGTAAGAAAAGCGCGTCACTCCTCATCTAGATCCACCGAATAGCCGGAGGTTGCCACTGATGGCATCGGTCGTGAAGGTGGCGTTAGAGCGGCGATTTTTTGCCGATCTTACACCACGGACCGGTCGGGACAATTGCGGTTTTGGCAACTGTTCCGGGCGAGGATCAAGACCGCTCCTCAGGCTTGATCCGGTCCCACGACCGCATGCCATCCAGCGGCAACCGGAGGCACAACACAATACAATAAAAAAACAGCGCCCCCACTGACGTTCAGTGAGTTGCGCTGTTCAAATGTTAATAGTGTTTCATGACACGATCAATTTGACGCTGTTGTTCGCGTTTCTTGATATCTTGTCGCTTATCGTATTCACGCTTCCCATGCGCGACCCCAATTAAGACCTTCGCGAAGCCGTGCTTGAGATACATCTTTAACGGAATAATGGTAACCCCTTTAGTAGTGGTTGCCTCCCCGAGCTTCTGAATTTCTTTTTTATGGAGTAATAACTTACGATTACGCAATGGGTCAACGTTAAACCGATTTCCCTCTGCAAAAGGACTGATATGCACGTTCATCATAACGGCTTCACCATTACGAATTTGCACATAACCATCCTTAATATTCACACGCCGGTCACGCACTGACTTGATTTCCGTCCCCGTTAAAGCAATCCCTGCTTCATACGTTTCTTCGACGGCATAATCGTGCCGCGCTTTCCGGTTCTGTGCGAGGGCGCTATCTTGATGCTTACCGTTTTGTTTGGCCATCAGCCTCACACCCCTAACGTCTAGCTAGCCTTAGTGGCGGTTGTTACTACTGTTCGTCGTCCGCCGACCGCTATTGTTGTTGCTACGATTATTATTACTGCTGTGATTACGATTATTATTGCCACGATAACCGCCGCCATTACTGCTACGATTATCATTGCTACTACTGTTCCGATTGCCATTACGGTTATTACTACTGTTGCTATTCCGCTTATAGTTGCCGTTACCACCGCGACGGTTATTCCCACGATAGTTATCGTGATGTTCCCGTTTTGGTAATAAGTCAGTCTTTGGTGCTTCTTCAGGATTCAACAGCTTGAAGTCCACTTCGCGTTGGTCTTTATCGACCCGCATTAATTGAACCTTAACTGGTTGCCCGATTCTGAACGTCCGATGGGTCTTGCGACCAACTAAAGCGAGTTGTTTTTCAACATATTCGTAATAGTCGTCATCCATCACACTGATGTGCACGAGTCCTTCGACCGTGTTTTCCAATTCAACGAACAAGCCAAACTTCATGACCGAGTCAATCACAGCGTCAAACTTCTCGCCCACATGATCAGCCATGTATTCTGCTTTCTTCATTGAATCAACATCACGTTCCGTGTCGATGCCACGACGTTCATTAAGCGAAGTCGTTTCTGCAATGTTTGGTAAATTATCCCGATACTTCGCCCGGGCATCTTCCCCAGTGCCGTTTTCAGCATAATGGCGAATCAAACGATGCACCATCATATCTGGATAACGCCGGATTGGTGACGTGAAGTGAGTGTAGTATGGTGCCGCCAACCCAAAGTGACCTAAGGATTGGTCCGCATACCGCGCTTGCTTCATGCTCCGTAACATCATGACAGAAACCATTGCTTCTTCAGGCTTGCCCGCAACCTTCTTCAAAACGTCTTGCAACATCTTCGGTTTAACGTCTTTCGAAGAACCGGTAACGTTAACGCCAAAAGTCGCGACAAATTCGAAGAAACTGAGCATCCGATCAGCATCAGGCGTTTCATGCACCCGATAAATGAATGGCACCTTGAGCAGACTGTAATGTTTAGCAACCGTTTCATTGGCAGCTAACATGAAACTTTCAATCATCCGTTCAGCTAAACCGCGCACCCGTAATTGAATATCAATTGGGTGACCCGTTTCATCGACGATGATTTTAGCTTCGTTGTCATCAAAATCAATGGCTCCACGATGCCGACGATTCTTATACAGAATCCGATGTAAATCGCCCATCGTATCAAACATGTCCACTAAGTCGGCATACTTTTCACGTGTTTTAGGGTCATGGGCTTCCAAGATTTGGTTGACGCCATCATAAGTCATCCGCGCGTGCGACTTGATCACACTTTGGAAAATCTTATGGTTGATAATATGGCCTTCTTGGTCAATTTCCATTTCGCAACTCATGGCTAACCGTTCAACATCTGGATTTAATGAACAGATCCCATTTGATAAGCGCCGTGGCAACATTGGAATGACCCGGTCTGTCAAATAAACAGACGTCCCACGTTTGAAGGCTTCACGATCCAATTCAGAGTTTTCAGTCACGTAATGGCTGACATCCGCAATATGAACCCCTAAATGGAAATTACCATTTGGTAACCGCCATGCAACGACCGCGTCATCCAAGTCTTTAGATTCTGCACCATCGATCGTGACCAATGGTTGGTCCGTAATATCAACACGGCCCTTTTTATCTTCTTCCGTGACGTAATCTGGAATCCGATTAGCTTCATCCGTGACTTCTTCAGGAAAGACTGATGGCACCTCATGTTGGTAAACGACCTGCAAGACGTCCATCCCAGGATCATCGACACTCCCGATAACTTGTTTCGCAATTCCGACAATTCGGGTTGGATTCTTAGCATCTGGGTAAGCAGACACTTCGGCAATGATAACTTCCCCTTCAGTTGGGTGAATCCCCTGATCCGTAATTAAGAGTTCATATTTAGAAAGTTTCTTTTCTTTAATTTCAACTTTACCGATAAAACCGGCATTTTCCGTGCTAGGCACAAAGGCCCCCACGATTTGGGAATAGTTGCGTTGCGTAATGCTGACAACTTTCCCTTCTGGACCGCGATCTGAGCCTGGACGGGCTGGTCGAATAATTTCGACTTGCACGTCATCACCGGTAAATGCAAACATCGTGTTGTCCGGATTGATATAAATATCAGGCAGATCTGGATCGTAACGGACGAAACCAAAGCCCTTATCGTTACCATGGAAAGAACCATCGACAACTTTAGTGTCTTGAACCAATTTGAATTGGTCATGATCGTCCGTGGTCACTAATTTTTTGCGTTCCATATTGGCAAGTTCTTTAACGAGAAATGTGAACGCCGTTGCACCTGAAAATTGCAGTTCATCACTTAACCGTTCTACACTGTAGCTCCGGTCGGGATGGGCTTGCAAAAAGGTCAGGATTTGTTCTTGTAAGTTAGATTCTGACATTATTTACCTCATTTTTTAATAGATAGTTTTTAAATACGTTAAGACAGCTTGTTCTAAGTCATGATGCGCTTGGTTAACCGTGATGACATGCCCCGCTGAGGCGAACCAGTGAAAATCAACTGGCAACCCTTGTGCAGTGAGTTGATTGCGTAATTGCGTGGCAACGGTCGCATCGATCAACTCATCTTGACCACCCTGACCAATGAAAAATGGTCGTGTTAAGTCGGTCAGATGAGCCTGTACCTGGGTGGCTGTGAATTGTGTGATGGCTTGTAGCTGAGCTTCTGATGCGGGTTTAAGGGCCGCTAATGTCTGTTGCTGTGCCAGTGGTGATAATCCCTGCCGCTCGAATTGACGCGCACACAGTGCCATAAACATCGCCGGAACCTGACTATGCGCACTAGGTAAAATCGGCGAACTGAACACGCCGCCACCTAACAAAGCTGGGTCATTTTCCAAGGCCATCGTCGCAAAAATGCCACCAAGTGACAAGCCAAAGAGACTAATTTTAGTATAGCCTTTTTGGCGTACAAATGAAATTGCCTGTTGGGTATCTTGCCACCATTGCTCCGGTGAACCCTGACGAATGACATCACGCAGATCTCCCGTCGCATGGCCGCTAAATTGTGGCGCATAAATCGTATAGTTCTCACGTTCCAACGCACGCGCCAACAGCCGGACATCATTCGCACTGCCTGAATAAGCGTGTAACAAAATAACGGCTTGCTCGCTGTGTTCAAAGAAAAACGGTTCGGGGCGTTTTAACACAATTACACCTTCTTAAAAAAAATCCTCCTGAAATCACAGGAGGACAGTCGCTTACTTCGATGAGTACCATGCTAACGCGAGGGCTGCAACAAAGAAAATAATTCCTAGTACAACAGTCACTTTTTGCATGAAGGCTTCAAAACCACGTGGCTTTTGCTTGGCGAACAAATCGTCAGCACCACCGGTTAATGAAGACATGGCATCATTTGTCTTAGATGGTTGCATCATCACCGCGATAATAATCAACACGGAAACGACCAATATTAACGTCATCAGTATATTATACAATAAAAGTGCCTCCTAAAGAGTCCGCTATGTCTATAACAATTTAACATATTTAGCGTCATTTTTCCAGTATCGGACGCAATTAGTTGCATTCTAAAGTGGTCAGGTCGGACTCACATTCAATTTGTCAATTTGATGGCGAACCCAGGCACGATTGCTGCGATCTGTTAAGATAATCAGCGTATCGCCAGCCCGCATCAATGTATCACCGTGTGGAATCACTTGCCGCTCGCCACGACGAATCGCAATCAATAAGGACTCCTTGGGCCATTTGAAATCACGAACTTGGTGGCCTTCGAAGGCGGCCCCTTCAAAAATTGGAATCTCCAACCGATCTTGAACCCCGCTATGCTCTGGTAATTTGGGCTGCGTTAATTTCTCGAGTAAGGCTTCGTAAATCGGCGCGCCACCCAGTAGATCAACCACCAAATAAGCGGTCATCGACACAACGGCCAGCGGCATCAAATGGTGCAACGTCCCGACCATCTCTGTAATCAATAAGATGGCCGTAAACGGCGCTTTCCCGATGCCAGCGAAGTACCCCGCCATCGCAAAAATAATGAAGTTCGGTACAAAGCTGGCAGGCATCCAGCCCAGTGCAACCATCGATTGGGCATAGATGGCACCCAAAATTGCACCCAGTGAAAGGATCGGTAAAAAGATCCCCCCAGGTAATCCTGAACCATACGATAAAGTCGAGAAAACAAACCGTAAGATAAAAATTCCAATCAGTGGCAATAAAGCCGGCGTAATCGCCGCAATATTTAGAATGACGGCATTGCCGCCCCCCAATAGTTTAGGCCATAACAGTCCAATCGGAATCACCAACAAGAATGGCACGACGCCATCTAACCAACTCGGCAAGCGTAATTTCGTATACCAACTTGGCATTGCCAGCGTCACGTTTTGATAGAGATAACCGAACACGCCCAAAAAAACACCGAGACCAATTAAGTTGCCATATTGACTCAACGGTAAATTCGTCCCATATGGAATATGTAGCACCGGTACCAAGCCGAAAAAGTTAAGTGACACAAAGTTACTGGCAATGGCACTGGCTAAGGCCGTGGTCCAAATTATCGGTGAAAAGTTGTGATACACTTCTTCCAGCACAAATAAAGTACTCGCAATTGGCGCGTTAAAGGCCGCCGATAATCCAGCGGCCGCGCCACCAGCAATCAAAGAACGCCGGTCAGCGCCGGTTTGATGCGTTTTTTCTGCAAAGCCTTGACCGATCGTGGCCCCCAACTGAATGGAGGGCCCTTCGCGACCTAAAAACAGGCCCGAACCAATGCCTAAAATCCCCCCAACAAACTTGCGCCACAGTACTGGCCACCAGGCATAATTCAGTTCACCTGCAAGTTGACCTTCAACTTGTGGAATCCCAGATCCTTTAATGTCTGGGATTTTTTTGACTAATAAACCGACAAAAACTGCGACGGCTAAGCTGACAATCAGCCATGGCACAATATACCACGGCGTTTGTAAGATTTGACCATAGACCCATTGGACCAATTTCAAGCCTTTTTCAATACAGAAGCGAAAAATGCTGACGACCACGCCCGCTAATAGCCCAACTAACAATCCCCGCCCAATCGCGCCGAAACGTGTGAAATCAAAATGACGCTGTTTTGGTTGATGTTGGATTTTCACTGCTTAACCCTCACTTTCGGTCTTGACCAATTGTTGTACTCGTTGTGTTAACGCGGTAAATGTGACTTGTTTTGCCCCCATCAATGCTTGAATACGCGCAGGCCCATCCGGACGCCACAACAACCCAATTAAGACGTCAACCGCTAAATCTGGTGACTTGAAGGTCGTTTGGAAGCCGGACAATAAGTCAGCATCACCTGCAAACGCTTCGCTGACAAGCGTGGCTAAATCAACTTGCCGCGGCCCCTGAACGGCTGCTTGAAAATGCTGAAAACCAACCTGTCCAGCCGTAACGACAATATTTTCACCAGTCAATCGCCCATGCACATAATCGGTCATTGACACAGGATGCGCAGCTAAGTAACTTTCACGCTCAGCAACAAAACTCGATCCCAACTGTGTCCAATTGGCTTGATTAGCTAAGGTTGCCGCATCAACTTGGTTAAACCCGGCAACTTCACTATTGAGCTGCCGCACAGCTGTGCCAAGTTGCCGACCTAATGTTGATTTAGCTAAGGGTTCTGCAGTCTTCACAAACTCAGTTAACGACGTCCCAACTAATGGCCGGTAAATCACATAATAAAATTGCTCACTGTCAAAAATAAACCCAGCATGTAGGAGCGTTGCGGCTGCAACTTTCAGGCGCGCCAATCGTCTCAAACTAAAGCGTTCCGTTTGATAACGATCCCGCGTGTCGCTAGCAACTGTGACCGGTGGGAAAATGGCAATCTGCGTTGGACCAACGGTAAAGACTGCCGCAAAAGGATCAGCAACCGCTTCAGGTGTTTTAAATGGTTCATTCTCGCTGCGATAAATTTGTTGAATTAATGGTTCAAAGACGACTGGGCTCAGCATCACAGCTTGCCAGTCTGCCCATTTTCTAAGTTCAGTTTTAAAATAATCCATACGTTTCCATGACCCCTTTAAAAGACTCGTGTTCTTATTTTACCACGAGAAGCCCATCACAAACGCAATAAACCCATGGTAACGTGTGATTGCATACAAAAAGAGCCGCTCAAATGAGCGACCCTTTTTAGAAAAGCTTACCAATTACTTGTTAGCAATGGCGTTACGAGCGTCTTCGCTTAAGTTGTAGAAACCAGCAAGACCCTTGTATTCTGAAGTGCTTTCAAGTTGGTCTTCGATCCGCATTAATTGATTGTATTTAGCAATCCGTTCAGTACGGCTCATTGAACCAGTCTTGATTTGGCCAGCGTTCATTGCGACAACTAAGTCAGCAATGGTCGTGTCTTCAGTTTCACCAGAACGGTGAGAAACGATGGCAGTGTAGCCAGCTTGCTTAGCCATTTCGATAGCTTCAACAGTTTCAGTCAAAGTACCAATTTGGTTAACCTTGATTAAGATAGCGTTGGCAACGCCCATCTTGATCCCCTTAGCAAGGTAGTCAGTGTTAGTAACGAACAAGTCATCACCAACGATTTGAACCTTCTTGCCAAGCTTTTCAGTAGCCATTTGCCAGTCTTCCCAGTTGTTTTCATCCAAAGGATCTTCGATGGAAATGATTGGGTACTTGTCAACGATGCTGTCAAGTAAGTCAACGAATTCTTCGGCAGTAAATGATTTCCCATTTTCGCCTTCACCCTTTAAGTCGTACTTGCCAGTTTCTTCGTTGTAGAATTCAGAAGCAGCACAGTCGAAGGCAATTGAGATATCCTTGCCTGGCTTGTAGCCGGCACGTTCGATAGCTTCAATTAAGATTTCGAATGGTTCTTCGTTGTTCTTCAAGTCAGGTGCGAAACCACCTTCATCACCAACGGCAGTTGAGTAACCGCGTTCGTTCAAGATAGCTTTCAAGTTATGGAAAGTTTCTGAACCCATGCGGACAGCTTCTTTAACTGAAGAAGCACCAACAGGCATGATCATGAATTCTTGGAAGTCAACGTCGTTGTTAGCATGTGCCCCACCGTTGATAACGTTCATCATAGGTGCAGGTAAGACATGCGCGTTGAATCCGCCAAGGTAGTTGTATAAAGGCATTTCAAGTTCGTCAGCAGCAGCACGTGCAGCGGCAATAGAAACACCCAAGATAGCGTTAGCACCTAACTTAGCTTTGTTAGGAGTACCGTCTAATTTGATCATAGCTTGGTCAATGGCACGTTGGTCAGTAACATCGTAGCCAACGATTTCTTTGGCGATTAACTTGTTAACATTGTCAACGGCCTTAGTAACACCTTTGCCCATGAAACGGCTCTTGTCGCCATCACGTAATTCAACGGCTTCATGTTCACCAGTTGAAGCACCTGAAGGAACGATACCGCGACCAAATGCGCCGCTTTCAGTATATAATTCAACTTCGACAGTTGGGTTGCCACGTGAGTCTAAGACTTCGCGAGCATAAATATCTGTAATAATAGACATTAAATTCTCTCCTTAATTTTGCTTGTAATTGGTTCACAACCTATTGTAAGAGGTTGTGTGACAACTTGCAATAATGAATTAGTTATTTTGGTAGTTCACTAATTCCAAGAATGAGTCTGGTTGCATTGAAGCACCACCGACTAAACCACCGTCGATGTCAGCTTTGCTCATCAAGTCAACAACGTTGGCAGGTTTAACACTACCACCGTATTGGATGCGAACTTTGTCAGCAACTGTTTGTGAATAAAGATCAGCAACCGTCTTACGAATAACGGCACAGATTTCTTCAGCTTGGTCACTTGAAGCAGTCTTACCAGTACCAATAGCCCAGATTGGTTCATAAGCAAGAACTAATGAACTAACTTGGTCAGCAGATAAGCCCTTCAAAGCAGCCTTGATTTGACCTGAAACCCATGATTCAGCTTCGCCGGCTTCACGTTGTTCCAAACTTTCGCCACAGCAAATGATTGGTAACATGTTGTTCTTGAAGATAGCATGAGCTTTCTTGTTGATATCTTCATCAGTTTCGTGGAAATAGCCACGACGTTCTGAATGACCGATGATGACATAGTCAACGCCCAAGTCTGCTAAAGCAGCTGGTGAAGTTTCACCAGTAAATGCCCCAGCATCTTCAAAGTAAGCATTTTCAGCAGCAATCTTTAAATCAGAACCCTTAGCAGCTTCGACCATTTCTTGTAAGAAAAGGGCAGGAGCAGCAACGACTGATTCAACTTTGTTAGGATCTGGTAATTGATCCTTAACAGCGTTAACGAAAGCTAAAGCTTCGCTAGCGGTTTTGTTCATTTTCCAGTTACCGGCAATAATAGGTGTACGCACGATAGACCTTCCTTTCGGAGAACAGATTATTTATCAGAAATAGCAGCAATACCAGGTAAAGTCTTACCTTCAAGGTATTCGAGTGAAGCGCCACCACCAGTTGAGATATGGGTTAACTTATCGCCAACGCCAAGTTGCTTAACTGCGGCAGTTGAGTCACCACCACCAACGATAGTCGTTGCATCTGATAAGGTCCCTAAGAACTTACCAACTTCAAGCGTACCCTTGGCGTAGTTGCTCATTTCGAAGACACCCATTGGTCCGTTCCAAACAACGGTTTTAGCGTCGCGTAAAACGTCTTCGAATTCTTCGATTGACTTAGGACCGATATCCAAGGCCATGTAGCCATCAGGAATTGACCCGTCAACAACCTTGCTAGGAACATCGTTGTCAAACTTTTCAGCAACAACAGAGTCACTAGGTAAGACCAACTTGTCGCCAGCCTTTTCGATGATTGACTTAGCTAAGTCGATCTTGTCTTTTTCAACAAGTGAGTTACCAATACCCATGCCTTTAGCAGCATAGAAAGTATAAGTCATCCCACCACCGATAATGATCTTATCAGCTTTGTCGATTAAGTGATCGATAACACCGATCTTGTCAGAAACCTTAGCACCACCCAAGATAGCAACGAATGGGTGCTTTGGATTATCAACAGCGTTACCTAAGAACTTGATTTCCTTTTCCATTAAGAAACCAGCGGCAACCTTGTCCATGTTTGAAGCAATCCCAACGTTTGAAGCATGTTGACGGTGAGCAGTCCCAAAGGCATCGTTAACATAAACGTCGCCAAGTGAAGCCCAGTACTTGCCTAATTCAGGATCGTTACCTGATTCGCGCTTAACTTGTTCGCCGTTAACAACATCTTCGAAACGAGTGTTTTCAACAACTAAGACGTCACCGTCATTCATATTGTTGATAGCAGTTTCAAGTTGTTCGCCTTCAGTAACAGGAACGAAGGTAACAGGTTGGTTCAACAAGTTTGAAAGACGTTCAGCAACTGGACGTAAGCTCAAGCCCTTCTTGTCATCTTCGCTCTTGATCCGACCTAAATGTGAGAACAAGATGGCTTTACCATTATGTTCACTAACATATTTGATCGTTGGTAAGGCAGCGACGATACGGTTATCGTCACCGATCTTGCCGTCTTTAATAGGAACATTAAAGTCGACACGAATTAAAACTTTTTTATCTTTAACATCTAAATCTGAAACAATTAATTTAGCCAATGTTAAAATCCTCCTAGAATTCGTGACTCGTATAAAAAAACGGCAGAGAGAGTTTGCCTCCCCCCGCCGTCGAAACCGTATGCGGTTTTAAAGTTCTAACAAACTAATTTATATTAGAGAGTAGCGAACTTCAATAAAGTACGTACCATTTGGCAAGTGAAGCCGTATTCGTTATCGTACCAAGCAACAGTCTTAACCAATTGGTTTTCGCCATCTGAAGTAACTTCAGTTTGGGTAGGATCGAAGATTGAGCCGAAAGTCGTACCGATAACGTCAGATGAAACGATTTCGTCTGCGTTGTAACCGAATGATTCGTTACCTTCAGTATGCTTCTTGATAGCAGCGTTAACTTCGTCAGCAGTAACTTTCTTGTCTAAGATAGCAACTAATTCAGTTAATGAACCGTCAACAACACCAACACGTTGTGCATGGCCTTGTAATTTACCCTTCAATTCTGGGATAACTAAGCCAAGAGCTTTAGCAGCACCAGTTGAATGAGGAATAGTGT
The DNA here is from genome assembly GCF_005405065.1 of Lactiplantibacillus nangangensis. Taxonomy (GTDB): domain Bacteria; phylum Bacillota; class Bacilli; order Lactobacillales; family Lactobacillaceae; genus Lactiplantibacillus; species Lactiplantibacillus nangangensis. Next base: position 43,389 of record NZ_BJDI01000004.1, read on the forward strand.
TTACACCGGCAGCACGTGCAGCACGGAAGTTACCGCCACGTACAGGGCCGTCTAACAACATTTGAGTTGAAGTGTAAGCATGGATAGTAGTCATAGTACCAACCTTGATACCGAATTCTTTGTTTTCAAAGAATGCAAGTGGTGCAAGGCAGTTAGTAGTACATGAACCAGCAGAAACGATACGGTCATCTGAAGTTAAGATGTCATCGTTAACGTTGTAAACGATAGTCTTCAAATCTGAACCAGCTGGTGCAGAAATTAAGACACGCTTTGCGCCGGCATCCAAATGAGCTTGTGACTTTTCTTTGGATGTGTAGAAACCAGTACATTCGAGAACGAAGTCAACACCGTCGTTCTTTACCCAAGGAATATTTTGTGCTTTAGGTTCAGCATAAACACGGTAGTTCTTACCGTTTACGACGATTGAATCGTCAGTTGCTGAAACTTCAGCATCCAAAGTACCATGAGTTGAGTCATACTTCAAAAGATGAGCCAACAATGCAGGTGAAGTTAAATCGTTAATAGCAACAACTTCGATATCACTTGATTTTGCACCAAGTTCTAAGATACGACGGAATGCTAAACGACCGATACGTCCGAAACCATTAATACCAATTTTTACAGACATACTAGAATTTCCTCCTTGTGGAAATAAAAATATTTTTTATTTTAAAAAGTAGAAAACTACTTTTTTAAAATCAAGTTAGCGGCACCTTCGTCCGTGATCAAACACGTCCGTTTCGGTGCAATTTTCATATACGCCTCAATCGCGGTGGCTTTGGAAGCCCCACCCGCAACTGCGAGTATAATCTCCATATTGGCCAGTTCTCCGATTTGCAAGCCAATCCGTGGAATTCGATAAACAACGTTGCCGTCTTTATCAAAGAAATAACCAAAAGCTTCACCAACAGCTTCACGCTGTCGTAAAACCTTGATTTGATCCTCAGACATGTTCCGACGATGGGCCATTGAGACCGCATCTCCCACACTGTGAATCACCACGTTAGCTTGTCGAATAATTCCCAACACCTCTTGGATACTTGGTTCCTTAAGGAGTGGTTCATAAGTTCGTTCACTGACCTGTTCTGGCACGAACAGTGATCGGAATTTGCCTCCGGTATGTTCGGCCATTTGTGACGCAATCGTATTGGCCTGAATCGCAACCGACTCACCAACACCACCACGTGCCGGAACAAATAGCAACTCACGCTTACTAGCCAGTTTGTTAGTAAGGTTATTTGCCACATGTTCCATGGTATGACCACCCATCACAGCAATAATATTATCACCTTCTGGCAATAACCGCTGTAAGAGTTGATTGACTTCTTCGCCCATGGACCCGAAAACTTTTAACTGTCGGTCAGAATCACCAGAAACAATGATACAACGCTTAATGTTAAAACGTTGTGCCAACTGCCGTTCCTTCTGGCGAATTCCCATTAGCTCATCCATGAAGTGACTCAACCCAAGTAAGACATCCTTACCTTGCTGGGTCACTTGCATACCAGATTTGTTAGTGACGATTAAATCTAACTTACGTAACGTATCGGTTTCGGTACGCAACGTGCGTTCACTAACATCCAAAGTCTGAGCTAAGAGCCGACGTCCAACTGGGGCCATCCAATTAATGGTTCTTAATACTAAGTAACGACGACTCAGCATTTCAACCATGTCTGGGGCAATTGCCTCAATCCATTGAATATCTGAATGCATGGCATCCAACCTGCTCTCTAGTGGGACGGATTAAGTCCAGCTATGTCGAATAACGACCCAAAGACTTCAAAAAACAAAGCACACAACGATAATTTACTACGAAATTGATGTTGCATACCTCTCTTACCACAACATGAATTATAACAGGTTCATGATGTCGTTGCAAATCTGAGCAACGTAACGCTTATAACCGACTACTTAAAGTCAGAGTATTTGTTACTGTTCGGATTTTAAGTACTGTTTGCGTTTGGAAGAAGCCGGAATGTTAAGATTTTCCCGATATTTGGCCACTGTCCGACGAGAAAGTTCGACATTTTCTGACTTAAGAATCTGAACTATTTTCTGGTCTGAAAGCGGTTTTTCTTTATTTTCGGCATCAATTAAGGCAACAATTCGGTGTTGAACGTTATCTGCCGAGACGACTTTGCCATCGGTGGGACGTTTGTTGACCGCCTTAGTAAAGAATCGTTTAAGTTCATACATGCCGAAGTCAGTTTGGATATATTTACCATTGATACTCCGACTGATCGTTGATTCATGGACTTTTAATTGTTGGGCGACATCTCTGAGCAGTAACGGCTTCAAGTCGGTCGTCTTTTCTAAGAAGAAATCAGCTTGCCGATCAATAATTGTCGTCCCAACGCGAAAGATCGTGGCTTCACGTTGTTGTAAGCTACTAGCAATCCAATCGTATTCCGACTTTTTCTCTTTCAAATACTCAGTCACTTCTTGATCATTATGCCGACTCATCTGTTGATAGTAGTTTTCTTGAAATTTAACAACGGGCTGAGCCATTGAAGCTGTCTTTAACGCCAGTTGACCGTCGTGGTTCGTCACGACTAAATCTGGAAAAATGTACCCGGTCGTTTCTTGTCCAATAGCGGCCCCAGGTGTTGGGCTCAACGTCCGAACATAATCGTAAACGCTTGAGATATCTGCTAAGGTGACTTGATACTTTTTTGCCAAAACTTGCCATTGCCGATTGACCAACGCATCAAAATTTTCTTCTAATATAATGTAGGCTAAATTTGGTGCGCCTTCATCATTCTCCGTTTGAAGCATTAAAGCTTGCTGTAAGCTACGCGCCCCAACACCTGGTGGATCGAGTTGCTGTAACAAGGTGATTGCATCCAATAGTTCGACTGGCGTGGCTTGTGTTTCGGCCATGATTTGTTGATCGTCGACTTTTAAATAACCATTAACATCAACATACTCAATTAGCGCCAAGACAATTTTGCGTAGTTTAGTATCTCGCATCGTTAAATGAATCTGATCTAATAAGTATTCAAATAATGAATGTTGATTAGTGGTTGAGACCCGTTCAATAAAGTCCGCTTGACTGGTGACATTTTTAACCCGGTTCAAGCTGGCATGATTGGCGTTCCAATTCGTATCTACATCGATCAAAGGATTCTCTAAGGCTTTTTGGGTCAAAAAGTCCCGTAGCTCTTCAACATTAAATTGCAACATTTGAATTGACTGCTGCAACCGCTGTGTCATGGCTAATTTTTGACTTTGGTGTTGTTGTTGACGAAAGCCTGGTCCTAATGCCATAGCTAATTCCTCCCAAAACATTTTTATTAATAACCCTTGTGTTTTTATCCATAATCCGCTAAACTATAATATGTTGTTTAGGCGCCCGTAGTGTAATGGATCGCACGTAAGATTCCGGTTCTTGAAATGGGGGTTCGATTCCCTCCGGGCGCATCAGTTGCTGAGATTGTTTCTCAGCTTTTTTTATACCGATTTTTCCTGAACCACTCCACAATGTACCGCTTTCATCATAACATATTCGTCCAACACACCAATACCCTAAACCCTAAGTTCGTCGATATGTTTAGACCGAAAAAAAGAGATTGGGATCTCCCAATCTCAAGCCGTATATGATAGAAGCCTAAGTATACCACGAATTAGCTAAAAACGGAATTTTGTTTTTGAGGTTTTTCTTTTGACCTTTACTGACCTTAGCGGTAAACTACATTTATATTAGCAAGCAGCTAATTAATCTATTGAAACCTTAGGAGGCTAACAAGTTATGTATCCAGTGCCGACAGTTATCGAACAGTCATCACGTGGCGAACGTGCTTATGACATTTATTCACGACTTTTAAAGGACCGTATCATCATGTTATCTGGTCCCATTGAAGACAACATGGCCAATGCTATCATTGCCCAATTGCTCTTCTTGGATGCCCAAGATTCTGATAAAGACATCTACCTTTATATCAACTCACCCGGTGGGGTCGTTACCGCTGGTTTAGCTATCTATGACACGATGAACTTCATCAAATCTGATGTTCAAACGATCGTCATGGGGATGGCGGCTTCAATGGCCAGTGTCTTGGCATCATCCGGGACTAAGGGCAAGCGGTTTGCTTTACCTAACTCAGAAATCTTGATTCACCAACCATCTGGTGGTGCTCAAGGTCAACAAACTGAAATCGAAATTGTTGCTGAAGAAATTTTGAAGACCCGTAAGAAGATCAACCAAATTTTAGCAGACAATGCCGGTCAATCAGTTGAAAAACTGAACCACGATACTGAACGTGATAACTACTTAACTGCGCAAGAAGCTAAGGATTATGGTTTGATCGATGATATCATGGAAAACAACAGTTTAAAATAAGCTAAATGAATTGAGCTGACTTCGTGTCGGCTCTTTTTTTGTGGCCGGTTTGCTAGTCGGCTTAACGGCTGTGTATAATGAAGTGATGAAAAACATTCGAAGGAGGCGTCGCAATGGCAGCCGAGATTTGGTCTTCCCCTATTATTCTTTTGATTGCCTTAGCTTATGCAATTTTTGAAGCTTGGCGTTTAGCTTGGGCCGTGCCCTATCAGCCAAAACAACCACAATTAACCTGGCAACAACGTTTTCGCTTAAGGCACTTATACCTCCAACAACCTAGCGAGAGCCACTGGTCACGCCAGCTAATCATCGCCGGCCTAATTAGCTTAATCCCACTACTGCTCGTTATTTTGAGTCTTTGGATTTTGCCGCCACTAATTGGGTGTGGTGTCCTAATCATTTGGGCGATTGGCACTTGGTTTTACGCCCGCAAACAGTTATTTTCCCGCCGATCTTATTGGCTCCAACAAAAAGAACGGTCACCGTTCACTTTAATTGATGATGACCAAATTCAAGGTCGCCTCATTCAACTCAATCGTTTAATGATTGCCATAATCATTGCCGTGCTTGATTACGGCTGGTTGAATCACTAATTCTTAAACGGTATGATCAGCATAGGAAGAAGTGCCTTGTATGAAATCCGTTTTTATCTCCCAGAATAAGCCCTTGCGTTGGCTTGGATGTTTGGGGATCATCCTCGTTATTTTAGAACCATGGATTGCGGCGTTACAACCCACGATTGGTTGGTATTTGGCCGGGACTGGCATTATTGGTCTTGCAACCTACCTTGAATTTTTACCGTATTTTCGCAAAAATTTTGCCCGGCGATGTTTACTGGTCGGCATATTGTTATTCCTGCTGCTAATGCTCGCAGGGTACACGTTTGGCGTCTTTGCCTTATTAAAACGATAGCATAAAAAAATGAGCCTCGGAAAACTAAATCAGTTTTCCTGTGGCTCATTTTTAGTTATCGTAACTAAAGGTTGAAAGTTTCAAGACTATCGTGAACCCACTGATACTGGCGTTGGTTATGCTTAAAATGCTCTCATATGATCATCACGCTGTCAGGTAGAATCCGATTTTGTGCCGTAATGCCACGCCAGCTAGCCTTGCTAACGAAGCATACCGATTCTCACTGATTCCGCTAAATCTAAATCACTGACTAATCACTCAAAAAAGTTAACCAGCTGGAGGTTGTTGTTGATGGCATCGGCCGTGCGGGTGGCGTTTGACCGGCGCTTTTCCGGTCTTACACCACGGACCGGCCGGGAGATTTGCGGTTTAGGCAAAGCTTTCGGGCAAGGGACAAGACGTTTCTCAGGCTTGACCCGGTCCCTCGGCCGCATGTTATCAACAACAACCGGAAGCGGTAATTATCAACTATCTTTCATCCCCTGATTAGGAATCATAATGGAATAGATTAACGGTTTTCAGCTTTCAACCTTTTGTTATCATAAACGATTATTTTGCAATATAAGTGTATTTGTAATTCCATTGAGTCCCGGCGGTATTATGAATAATCCCCTTGACCTTAGGATTAACCAAGAAAGAATAAACTGTTTGATAAACCGGTGCAATGGCTTGGTCTTTCATCAAAACCTGTTCCGCTTCGATCATATCTTGCCAACGTGCATCCGCATTATTCGCATCCTGTTTCGATGCCTTATCAACCAAGGCGTCGTATTTGGCACTGCTATATTTGCCAAAGTTATACCCGCTGTTCTTTTGGAAAATTTGTAAATAAGAGATTGGGTCGTTGAAATCGGCGCCCCACATCCCCAAATACAAATCGAAGTCGCCCGATTCGCGACGTTGACTCATAACTGAGGCTGGAATGTTGGACAAGTCGACCGTTAGACCGCTAAGTTCTTTTTCTAACTGGCCCTTGTAATATTGTGAAACTGGCTTGTTAGGCTCTTCATTTGAAGAGACTAGCCGCAATGTTAACTTTTTGAGCCCAGTTTCTTTCAGTCCTTTAGCCCACAGCTTTTTCGCCAACGTTGGATTGTAATCGACAGTATTTTTCAGATAAGCTTGATCCGCAAAATCCTGACCAGTCTTCGGATTATCCGCTAAGTCTTTCGCAACTAAGCCTTTAGCGGTACTAGAATCATCACCAATCACCTTAGTGACTAACTGTTTCCGATTAATGGCCAGTGAAATTGCACGGCGAATATTTTGGTTATTCAAAGCTTTCTTCACATCACTATTTGAAGCATTAAAGTTATAAGATAAGAATTGTGTGATGGAATAAGGATAAGTCTTATAGTCCGCATTATGTTTTAAGTTTTTAACTTGTTCACTCGATAACTGAGTCAAATCTAACTTCTTATCTTGGAACAAGTTGAGTGTTGTGGTTGTACTTTCATTAACGGTGTAATTAATCTTCGTCAATTTAACCGCTTTTTTATCCCAATAGTGATTGTTCTTGACGAACTGCCAACTATTGTTGGTCCCAGTCCAACCGACTAATTTAAATGGCCCACTATAAAGCATATATTGCGCCTTAGTCGCATACTTGCTGCCCCACTTTTTAACGGCAGTTTCGCTGACCGGTCCGAATAACGGGTACGTCATCAATTTCTTGAAATATTTAATTGGCGTCGACAGTGTCACAATAAACGTGTGCTTGCCTTCAGCCCTGACACCCAATGTTTTCGGATCTTTTTTGCCAGCGACAATGTCATCCGCATTCTTAACCCCTGAGAACAAATAGGCATACTGTGACTTAGTCTTCGGGGTAACCGCCCGTTGCCAAGAATAAACAAAGTCCTGTGCCGTAATGGCAGAACCATCACTCCATTTGGCATCGCGAATCGTAAATTTATAAGTCAGACCATCTTTAGAAACGCTCGTTTTGCTTGCGAGTCCCGGGGTGACGGTCCCATTTTTACCAAGTCGATACAGACTTTCAAAGATGTTGCCCGTGGTCCCAAAACCAGATGACTTGGAAACATCGATTGAATCTAACGTACTAGAATAAGATAAATTCAAAACTTGGTCAGCCGCATACTTGCCTGAACCGCTTGTTTGGGAACCTTGCTTACCACAAGCAGCTAACACCGTAACTAATAATAAACTAAAAATAACTGCAACTACTGATCGCTTTTTCAACCCTTTTTCGCCCCTTTAATTTCGTTTAATGAACTACCGCTTATCCAACCGGAAACAAAAAACGCCTGCCTAGAATCTCGTCAGATTCCAAGCAGGCGTTTCAAAAATAACGACTTTGAGCTCGTTCTCGTTAATTTTGTTGCACTAGGGATGCTTGTAATTCAACGCAAATAGCCATGTTGTCTGATTCACAACATGGACAGCACATCATCATTTGCGTCGCATTCTTTTTCATCACAAGTATCCCTCCGATTTCATAAGATGGTCTCAGTATAGAGAAACTCACTTACTTTTGTCAAGTGATTTATTTGGACACAATTAATTTTATATTCCAAAATCCGATTGAAATCCAGCGGCAATAACGACTAAACTAAGAATATAACCACCCTTTAGGAGGAATAAAATAATGGACAATATTGCTGCACTAATTTTTAAAAATCAACGTGCTCAAATAGACAAACTACTTCGATTTGGTTTTCAGAAACGGGGTAACCAATTCGTCAGCCAAGCACCTATAGACAATCAAGCCTTCACACTGACGGTAACTGTCACTTTACCCAACACCGTCCTAACTGAATTAACTGATAACGAGACACAACAGCCTTATACGCTTCATCTCAATCCAAATAACACCGGCGAGTTTGTCGCCCAAGTTCGTACGGCTTATACCACCGCCTTGCAAACCATCGCCGACCAGTGTTTTGAGACCGATGTCTTTCAGACAGCTCAAGCCCACTTGCTCATCGAGACCTGTCGTCAAAACTATGGTGACGAGCTGGAATTTCTCTGGCAAAAGTTTCCTGACAATGCTATCTGGCGCCGCTCTGACACTAAAAAGTGGTACGCCCTACTGATGAAAATTTCCAAACGTAAGTTAGGTTTAGACTCGGATGAACTCGTCACCATCACCGATTTTCGTTTAACTGATAAACAGCGTGAACAACTGATCGATAACCAGACTTACTTCCCCGGCTATCATATGAATAAACAGCACTGGTTTACTGTCATTTTGGATGGCAGTGTTCCTGATGCCGACTTACTCAAGTTTCTACAAACGAGTTACGAATTAGCCCACTAAATGGGTCCAAAAAAGCCTCGCACTTGCGAGGCTTTTGTTTAGGCATCTTTTTGTAGTTGTGCCGCAAATTGATTAATTTTGCGGAGTCGATGATTAATACCTGATTTGGAAATTGGGCCACCCGGAACCAAGGTCCCTAGCTCCTTCAGGCTAACTTCTCGATGTTCCAGCCGTGCAATCGCCACTTCTTGTAACTTGATTGGCAATTGTTTTAATCCTACACGTGAATCAATCAACAAGATATTTTCAATCTGTTGACTCGACGCATTCGCGACTTTATCCATATTGGCGTTTTCACAATTAACTAACCGGTTAACCGAATTGCGCATGTCCCGCATAATGCGGACATCTTCAAACTTCAGCATCCCAGTCGTAGCCCCAATCAACGACAAAAAGTCCGCGATTTTTTCAGCTTCCTTGATATAGGTGATAAAGCCACCCCTGCGATCAGTCGTACGTGAATTTAAGCCATATTGATTCATCATTTCAGAAATCATTCGATTATGTTCTTCATACAGTGAATAAATTTCTAAATGATAACGCGAGGTTTCAGGATTATTTACAGAACCACCTGCTAAAAAGGCGCCCCGCAAATAAGACCGTACTGCACCGTCATCCGTTAGAACTTCGGTCGGTGCAACTTCCACGATTTGTAAATCTTTCAAAATTCCCAAATCTTCTAAAACCATATCCGTCCCGGTTTTTAGGCGCACGATATACAAGTTATTCTTATTCAGCTTCATTTTGCGACGAACGATCAACTCACTCGCCACATCATAAAACTGCTTCAATAACCGATAGATACGCCGCGCGATGGCCGGATTTTCGGTCTGAATATTCAAAATAAAATGGTGATTGGCTAAGCTAATCGTCCCGTTCATTCGAATCAAGGCCATTAGTTCGGCCTTCGCATTCTCGCGATGGACAGCGAGGTTGGTTAGTTCCTTCTTAACTTCACTGGCGTATGACATCTAACGTGCCCTCCTATCTTAAAACGTCAGAGTGCCCGACTAAGTTCATTAACTCGGTCACAACTTGGTCGCCATCATGGAAGGCCCCGTTGTCCCGTAATTTTAAGAAATTAGCCGAAATCACTTTGCATCCTTGATCCCGTAAGCCGCGAAAATCATGACTGACTTGCCGCGACACTTCGTTAAACTTATGGAAATCCATGTAATCATCTGGAACTTTTTCAGTATTGACTAATACCGTATTGATAAAGTTTTCACCTAAATGCCGATTCAACACGCGGACATGATCCGCATCAGAAAAGTTATCCGTTTCACCTTTTTGCGTCATGATGTTACAAATATAAACCACTTCCGCATCGGTTTCACAAACAGCTCGGCCAATATTACTGATCGTCAAATTCGGTAAAATACTCGTAAACAGGCTCCCAGGTCCTAACACGATCTGATCCGCATTCATGATGGCATCAATGACTGGCTTGACCGCTTCTGGCTTATTGCCATCCTTATCGGTGACCCAAACGCGGTCCAACGACTTGTGAGCAGCCGTAATTTCAGCTTCACCCACAAGTTCGGAGCCATCTTTAAAGCGGCCATGTAGCGTCAAGGCTTCATTAGCAGCTGGGTAGACATGCCCATCAACTTGCATCATATGTGACAATTCCTGGACCGCGTCAAAGACCCCAGACTTCATTTCGGTCAGAGCAGCAATAATCAAGTTACCAATCGCATGACCAGCAAAGAACTGGTCATCACCTTGGAAACGATACTGGAAAATGTCTTTGTAAATATGCGGTAAATTAGATAACGCCACCATCACATTTCGAATATCACCAGGTGGCACCACGTTAACATAATTTCGAATAATGCCTGAAGAACCCCCATCATCGGCCACCGTAACGACCGCAGTGATGTCAACGGCTTGCTTCCGCAACCCGTTCAGGACAACTGGTAACCCAGTCCCCCCACCAATCACCACGATTTTTGGCCGTTGGGTCTTAAACGTATACTTTCTCATGAGCGATTAACTGTTTCTTTCCGCTTTTCGATATCACGATGACTGATGTGCACCTTATAATTTTGACCCAAGGCTTCACCAATGCGCTTCGTTAACGCAACGGAACGGTGTTGCCCACCAGTACAACCAATCGCAATCGTCAAACTAGTTTTACCCTCGGCTTCGTAGCCTGGCATGATGCTTTCCAACATGCCTAAAAATTGCTTGTAAAACTTTTCCGTCGCGGGTTGTTGCATCACATAATCATAGACCGGCTTATCAAGCCCAGTCTGATGTTTCAATTCTGGAATATAATACGGATTCGGTAGGAAACGAACATCCATCACGATATCAGCATCGATTGGCAAACCGTACTTAAAACCAAACGATAACACTTCGACATGGAAAGTCTCATCCGCACTCGTTTCAAATTTATCAAAAATTGACTCACGGAGTTCACGGGGTGTCAAAGTCGTCGTATCGATCACATATGACGCACGATCTTTCAGCGGTCCAAGCAAGGTCCGTTCTTTGCGAACACCGTCCATGATTCGACCTTCCATCGCTAATGGATGGGAACGCCGCGTTTCTTTGTACCGTGAGACCAACTCTTCATTTGAAGCGTCCAAAAATATGATCTTAGTTGAAACGAAATCGGTATTATCCAAGTTCGCCAACATATCAATAATTTCGTCGTAAAACGCGCGGGATCGTAAATCGATGACCAGCGCAACCTTTTCGATCTTACCAGATTCTTCGACTAATTCAGAGAATTTCGGTAACAAGGCTGGCGGCATATTATCAATACAAAAATAACCTAAATCTTCAAAGCTCTGGACAGCGACCGTTTTACCCGCGCCACTCATACCAGAGACAATGACTAATTGTAATGAGTTTGCCATAGTTCTACTCCTTCGGTCCATATTGTTGGTAGTATATCATACCGGGCGTGTCATTTCTACTCTCGTCCCTGGCACACCTTAAAAAAGCACCCTCTGCATGCTTGCTCAAAAATGGGTTTCAGAAAACGACCGTTTCCGAAACCCATTCTTTTGTCGTTGCTTTAAGCGTCCAGACCTGTGTCAAACGGCAAGTTGTGCCAATTAATTTCGACGTGCAAAAGCGATTAAAATCGCGTTGACCCCGAAAATAGCGAAGTAAACACTCACTAAAAGGTTAAAGGAGACCGCTGCGACGATTGGATTGAAAATCAACATAATCCCAATTGCTAAACTCAAAACATCTAAAATCAGCGATAACACGTAATAGCCCATCCCAAAGACTCGTAGATGAGAAGCCACGACTAATCGTTCAATAGAATCAATTAAGAACCAGAACGCAAAGACGTAGCCTAAAACGACAATCCCAGTTGGCGCGTGGAAGAGGAACAATAGGCCAACCAAAATATCGATCACGGCAAAAACTAGCGCAAAATTAGCACGCAAACCAGTCTCACGCCGTAATTTGGTATAACCACCAATCGTGGTGATCCCACTGATAATCGCCGCAATGGCAAATAAGAAAACTAAACTAAGTAACGCGGCTTTAGGTTGTTTCATAACGAAATAGGCGGCAATTAAGAAGACAATCCCCGTCATAAATTCGGTCCAATCAAAGCCCCAACGATGATCATTAAACATACGATTCAACATCTCCAATATTCTTTAGTTCCATCATACCAGTTCATGAAAGAGTTTCCAATTCTTTGACAATGGCCGTTTACAACCACTAGCTGATTCAACCACCGCCATTGAAACCACTGGTTAGGCTTCTTTAAATTTTACTGCCGTGCCATAAGCCGCAACGGATTGAATATCAGTCCCAATCGAGCCAGAATCAAAACGCATCATGACAACGGCATCCGCACCGAGCTCCGTAGCGTTTGTCCGTAGGCGGTCGACCGCCGCTTCACGGGCTTCATCCAACATCTTAGTGTAATCCTTAACTTCACCACCAACAATATTTTTCATCGACGCACCAATGTTCCGGAACACGTTCTTGGATTGTGTGGTCACCCCAAAAACTTCACCAATAATTTCATAAGTTTGACCTGGAATCTGTTCCGTCGTCGTTACTAACATTTTCGTCATTAAAATCACTCCCTCAGTGCTTTAAATATACCGGTAATCCCCTTCACTTGCAATCGTTTCCAACCGTTTTTGCCAAAATGAAAAGGCCTGAGAATCCACTCTCAGACCTTTTCGCTATCAATGGTCAAATTGATAAACAAATTTTAAGATTCGCTGTTAAGTGACTGATACTGTGCAAGCTGCGCGTTGGCTCGTTTGAGTTCCAATTTGATTTGATCAAAACCGGTACCACCTAAGGAATGCCGCCGTTCAACCGCGACTTTGGCGTCCAAATCATGATAGACGTCTTCATCGATCAACGGTGAAATTTCTTTGTATTCCGCTAACGGAATAGCTTGTAGTGGGCGATTCTTCTTCAAACCATCCAAGACCAGCTTACCCACGATCGCATGAGCTTGTCGGAACGGAATCCCCTTATTAGCCAAATAATCAGCTAACTCGGTCGCATTTGAGAAATCATTCGTAGTGGCATGTGCCATCCGATCTTCATTAACAGTTAGGGTCGCAAGCATGCCCGTAAAGACATGCAAACTCATTAAGACGGTATTAACCGTATCAAAGGCCCCTTCTTTATCTTCTTGTAAATCCTTATTGTACGCCAGCGGAATCCCTTTCATGACCGTTAACAGGCCCATCAAGTTTCCGTAGACTCGACCGGATTTTCCACGAATCAATTCAGCCATATCTGGGTTCTTTTTCTGAGGCATGATTGAACTTCCGGTAGAAAATTGATCACTTAAACTCAAATATTTGAATTCATAGCTACTCCACGACACGATTTCTTCGCAGAATCGTGATAAATGCATCATCAAGATCGACGCATTGCTCAAAAATTCTAAGACAAAATCACGATCAGAGACGGCATCTAAACTATTATGATAAACGTCACTGAATCCAAGCAATTTTGCACTGTATTCCCGATCGATTGGGAAAGTCGTACCAGCTAATGCAGCCGCGCCCAATGGAGAAATATCAGTATGTTGAATGTTAAATTCAAACCGCTCCATGTCTCGCTTGAACATTTGATAATAAGCTAACAAGTAGTGACCATACGAGATCGGTTGTGCATGTTGTAAATGCGTATACCCTGGCATGATCGTTTCAACGTTTTCACTCGCCTTTTCAACGAGCACAGTTTCCAAATCATGCAACCGGTCTAATACTTTTGGCAATTGATGTTTCATGTATAAATGAAAGTCAGTCGCGACTTGGTCGTTTCGAGAACGCGCAGTGTGTAATTTCCCTGCAACTGGCCCGATTTCGTCCGTCAACAATGCTTCGATATTCATATGGATATCTTCATTGACAGTTGAAAATTCAAGCTCACCTTTTTGTAATTGCTGTTCAAGTTTTTCCAGCCCAGCCACGATTTGGTCGACATCGGCCGCATCTAGAATGCCGGTCTTTTTAAGCATCTTAACGTGTGCCAACGACCCCGTGATGTCTTCGGCGGCCAATAACTGGTCAAAACCGATCGACGCTCCAAAGTCATCGACATACTTGGCGCCCGTTTCAGTAAACCGGCCACCCCAAAGCTTCTTGGTACTCATTAGGCGTGTTCCTTGGTAGCTTTCGCTTCAGCTTTTGCCTTAGCTTGAACCTGTGCGTTAACTTGGGTTGGGAGTCCCCAAAGTTTGATAAAACCGACCGCTGCTTGTTGATCGAATTCATCAGCGGCAGTATAAGTGGCCAAGTTCTTGTCATACAAGGAGTTTGGTGACTTCCGGCCTTCAGTAATAACATTGCCTTTGAATAATTGAACCCGCACAACGCCGTTAACGACTTGTTGAGTCTCTTTCAAGAAGGCCATCATGGCATCCATCAATGGTGAGAACCAGAGACCGTTGTAAATCGTGTCGGCTAACTTTTGTTCGATGATTGGCTTGAAATGGGCCAATTCACGTTCAAAGGTCAAGTCTTCCAAGTCCTTGTGAGCCTTCAATAAAACGGTTGCGGCTGGGGCTTCGTAAACTTCACGTGACTTGATACCGACCAACCGATTTTCAATATGATCGATCCGGCCAATCCCATGTTCCCCGGCAATTTTGTCTAATTTAACGATTAAGTCAGCTAAGTTCATGCTTTCACCATCTAAGGCAACGGGCACACCAGCTTCAAAGCTAATTTCGAGGACCGTTGGCTTGTCAGGCGTGTCCGCTAAGGCGTTGGTCCGATCAAACGCGTCGGCTGGAGCACCTTCCCAAGGATCTTCCAAAATACCACATTCGTTTGCCCGGCCCCAAAGGTTTTCATCGATGGAGTAAGGACTGTTCAAATTGATAGGAACTGGAATGTTGTGTTTCTTAGCGTAGTCAATTTCTTCTTCACGTGACCAGTGCCAGTCCCGAACTGGGGCTTCAATTTTGATATCAGGTGCTAAGGCATGAATAGCAACTTCAAAACGGACTTGGTCGTTACCTTTACCCGTACAACCATGCGCAATCGCAACAGCATGTTCTTTCTTAGCCAAGGTCACTAACTTCTTAGCAATCAACGGCCGTGATAAGGCAGATACGAGTGGATATTCGCCTTCATAAAGCGTATGCCCTTGTAACGCAATCAAGGCGTATTCTTCAGCAAATTCTTGTTTCGCATCGATCATATACGATGAAACGGCGCCTAATTGAATCGCTTTGTTTTTAATAGCAGTCATATCTTTGCCTTCACCAACATCGATACAGCAAGCGACGACATCGTAACCCTTATCCTTTAACCAACTGATTGCGACTGACGTATCAAGACCACCTGAATAAGCGAGAATAATTTTATCATTTTTTTTGACCATTGATTTGACCCTCCAAAAGTTTATGTCTGTTTCTCAATGACAGTATCGTACCACCTGATTTAATTTTATGCAACGATTATTATAAAATATTCGTTATTTTTCAAATATTCATTGTAATAATGGATATTTATACATTTATTCATTTAATTATGTATTAACTATCTCATTTTCAGCTAGTTGAGATTGGGCCCTACTTGCCGCCTACCGGGTGGTCAGTTTGGCGCTGGAACGTGGTGGGCACGCTTTCGAGCCACAGCCCGGTCTCGAAAGTCGGCCTTTTTCTAACCTGGGAAACCCACCCAGCTAAGAAAAATTTCACCACTGAGCACCAAACTGACCACCCTAACGGCTAAATAGCTTCAATTCAATTTGATAATACCGCTAGTTCCACGTTATATACCAAATTCTCCTGTGTGTCATCAATATTTATATTTGCTTCTGAACACTATTTTGATTCCAATAACTATCGAGCCCATTAATAACGAAATATTTCATTAACTCAGAAAAACCAAAAAGTTTATGAATGTTATCAATAATGTTATATCCAGGCAAGTTGTCACTAAACTCGTCACTCGATTTTTAAGTTTCTACCAAGTGCAACGCTATTGCTTATTACTGATTTAACTGTCAATTAGCCGGAGGTTGCCACTGATGGCATCGGTCGCGAAGGTGGCGTTAGGTCGGCTGTTTTTTGGCCGGCCTTACACCACGGACCGGCCGGGAGATTTGCGGTTTAGGCAAAGCTTCCGGGCGAGGGCCAAGACGTTTCTGGCTTGGCCCGGTCCCGCGACCGCATGTCATCAGTGGCAACCGGAGGCGGCAATTTTAGCCGAACACAACAAAAAAGAGAAATCCCAATCAGCATCAAGCTGACCAGAATTTCTCTTTTAAAACTTAATTGTTATTATTCAACGACTTTGCGAACAAATGGGTCTGATGAAATACCTTGTGACAAAATCAATTTAGCCCATTCTTTAGCTGAGAATAAGGAATGATCCTTGTAGTTCCCACAACTGTCGATGGTCGTCCCTTGAACGTCTTTCCATTCTGCAGGGCCGGCAATGAATTCTAATGAGGACTTCAAAGCTTTAGCCACTTCCACCGTGCTGTGCTCACCCCAAGTGATCAAATGAAAACCAGTGCGGCAACCAAATGGTGAACAGTCAATAACGCCGTCCATCCGGTCGCGCAATAAGCCAGCCAACATGTGTTCGATCGTATGCAAGCCAGCCGTATCAATCGCTGATTTGTTAGGTTGAACTAACCGTAAATCAAAGTTGGTGATTGCGTCACCTTTCTCGCCATGTTCCACGGTGATTTTACGCACGTATGGTGCTAAAACTTTCGTATGATCTAATGTAAAACTTTCAACTTTAGCCATATCTAAAACACTCCTCTATTTAAATTCTCATTACAATCTTAGTGTAGCACAATCCACTGGCTATTTGGCAGTCGCAGCTGCTTCAAGCGCCTTATCGCGTTCCAAGACTGGCTTCAAATACTGACCCGTATAGCTTTCAGGAACCGCCGCGATTTCTTCCGGCGTCCCAGTCGCAATGACGGTCCCACCGCCAGCACCACCTTCTGGCCCTAGATCGATCAGATGATCCGCTGACTTAACCACGTCCAAGTTGTGTTCAATGATCAAGACCGTATTGCCAGCATCGACTAATCGTTCCAAGACCCCAATCAACCGACGAATATCTTCCGTATGCAAGCCAGTCGTTGGTTCATCTAAGATATAGAAGTTCTTCCCAGACTGTTGCTTGTGTAATTCGGAAGCTAGCTTCATCCGTTGGGCTTCACCACCAGAAAGCGTCGTCGCTGGTTGGCCCAACTTAACGTAGCCCAACCCGACATCCACTAAGGTTTGTAACTTCCGACGAATTTTTGGAATTGGTTCAAAGAATTTGACAGCTTCAGAAGCGGTCATCTTCAGAACATCCGCAATGTTCTTGCCCTTGTATTCAACTTCCAAGGTTTCAGAGTTATATTGTTGCCCATGACAAACTTCACAAGGCACGAAAACGTCTGGCAAAAAGTTCATTTCAATCTTCAAAATACCGTCACCGTGACACGCTTCACAACGTCCACCTTTGATGTTGAAACTGAACCGCCCTTTTTGATACCCCCGTAACTTAGCTTCGTTCGTTTGAGCAAATAAGTCTCGAATATTATCAAAGACCCCGGTATAAGTCGCCGGATTACTCCGCGGCGTCCGGCCAATGGGACTTTGGTCAATATTCACTAAGCGTTCAATATTCTTTACGCCACTAATTGATTTATATTTACCTGGTTTTTCAGAATTATTGTTTAATTTTTGTGCCAAGGCCCGCTTCAAAATATCGTTGACCAAGGTTGATTTACCGGAACCGGAGACCCCTGTCACCACTACAAATTCGCCTAATGGGAAATCAACATCGATCTGCTTTAAGTTATTTTCAGCAGCGCCCGTAATGCGAATCTTCTTACCATTGCCAGCACGGCGCTCCGTCGGTACTGGAATAAACTTCTTTCCCGCTAGATACTGGCCAGTCAGTGATTTGCGTGACCGGGCGACCTGTTTCGGTGTCCCAGCAGCCATCACCCGACCACCATTTTCACCGGCACCGGGACCAATATCAATGATATAGTCGGCGGCCCGCATGGTGTCTTCATCATGTTCAACCACAATCAAGGTATTCCCAAGATCACGCATCTTTTTCAATGAACTAATTAAACGGTCATTATCCCGTTGATGAAGCCCAATCGAAGGTTCATCTAAGATATAGAGAACCCCGGACAAGTTTGACCCAATTTGGGTTGCTAAACGAATCCGTTGTGCTTCTCCACCAGATAAGGTTCGAGCCGCGCGACTCAACGTCAAATAAGCCAAGCCGACATTTTGTAAGAACGTCAACCGATCGCGAATTTCCTTCAAGATTGGTTGTGCAATCACTAATGCTTGTTCGGAGAGTTTTAACTGACTAAAGAAAGCCAATTCGTCACCGATTGCCTCGTCTGAAACCGTTCCAATATGTTCGCCGCCCACTTTAACCGAGAGGGCTTTGCGGTTTAAACGGAACCCATGACAAGTTTGACAAGTTAATTCCGTCATGTATTTACGCATCACATCACGGGTAAAATCACTGCTCGTTTCGCGATAACGCCGGTCAACATTATTGATGACTCCTTCAAAAACGGCATCAACATCACGAACGCCACCAAAATCATTTTGATAGTGAAAATGGAATTCTTTCCCATCTGATCCGTATAACACGGTCTGTTGATCAGCTTTAGACAGGTCTTCAAAAGGCACATCCATTGGAATATCGAGTTGTTCACAAGCCTGTTTCAACATTTCTGGATAGTATTGCGAACTGATTGGATTCCAAGGTGCCAAAGCGCCTTCAGCTAAAGTCAAGCTCTTATCTGGCACGACTAAGTCTTCATCGACTTCCAACTTCACGCCCAACCCTTCACAGTCGGGACAAGCACCTTGAGGAGCATTAAATGAAAACAGTCGTGGTTCCAATTCACCCACTGTGAACCCACAAACGGGACAAGCATAGTGTTCAGAAAACAGAATTGGCTCGTCACCGATGACATCCGCAATGGCATAGCCGCCGCTTAAACGTAGGGCCGCTTCAAAAGAATCAAACAGCCGTGACCGGTCACCGGGTTTAACGACGATTCGGTCAATCACGATTTGAATCGTATGTTTCTGATTCTTGTTTAGGTCAAACGTTTCACTAATATCATGCGTCTCACCATCAACTCGAATGCGGACGAACCCTTCTCGTTTGATCTTTTCAAAAACTTTTTTATGCTCACCCTTCTTCTCGCGCACAATTGGCGACAAGATTTGGAGCTTAGTTCGTTCTGGTAACTTCTGGACCCGATCAACCATCTGTTCAACGGTCTGACTCGCAATTGGCGTCCCATCATTTGGACAAATCGGTTGACCAACACGTGCCCACAACAACCGTAAATAGTCATTAATTTCCGTGACCGTCCCAACGGTTGAACGCGGATTTTTCGAGGTCGTTTTCTGGTCGATTGAAATCGCTGGACTGAGCCCGTCGATTGAATCAACATCTGGCTTTTGCATTTGGCCTAAGAATTGGCGCGCATACGCTGATAAACTTTCAACGTAACGCCGTTGACCTTCCGCGTAGAGCGTATCAAAGGCCAAGGAACTCTTACCGGAGCCGGACAGCCCCGTCACGACGACCAATTTGTTTCGGGGTATCGTGACATCAATATTCTTTAAATTATGGGCGCGGGCGCCGTGGATGACAATTTTGTCATTTGCCAAAAAAAGGACCTCCTAGCTGATCTGTGCTTTCAATTCCATTACGGTATCCCGTAAGGTCGCGGCTTGCTCGAAGTCGAGTTTCTTCGCCGCTGTCTTCATCTGTTCCTCTAATTTACTGATTAATTCTAATTGTTGTTCATGCGTCATATCGTCGAAGTCCGTCTCCAAGAAGTCATCCTTTTTGCCAGCGTCTTCCGTATTCTTCGTCGATGCAATCAAGTCCGGAATCGCCTTCTTGATCGTCTTCGGCGTGATATGATGATCTTCGTTGTACTTTTCTTGAATACCACGCCGACGCGCCGTTTCGTCGATAGCTGCTTGCATTGATTCAGTCGTTGAATCCGCATACATGATGACGGCCCCATTTTCGTTCCGGGCGGCTCGCCCAATCGTCTGGATCAACGAACGTTCATTCCGTAAGAAGCCTTCCTTATCCGCATCCAAAATCGCAACCAGGGAAACTTCGGGCACATCGATTCCTTCACGCAGGAGGTTGATCCCAACTAAAACGTCGTATTTACCTAAACGGAGGTCACGAATAATTTTAGTCCGTTCCAACGTCTTGATATCACTGTGTAAGTATGCAACTTTGATCCCTAAATCTTTCAGATAGTCCGTTAAGTCTTCCGACATTTTCTTGGTTAGAGTCGTAATAAAGACCCGTTCGTCGCGGTCGACCCGCTTATTGATTTCACCAACTAAGTCATCGATTTGACCCATAATTGGCCGGACCTCAATGGTTGGATCCAATAGCCCCGTCGGCCGAATAATCTGTTGGACTACGTGTTTCGTCCGCCCCATTTCGTATGGGCCCGGCGTCGCAGACATATAAACGACTTGATTAATGTGCTGTTCGACTTCTTCAAGCTTTAATGGCCGGTTATCTAAGGCTGACGGTAACCGGAAACCATAGTCGACTAGCATCTGTTTACGCGCACGGTCACCGTTATACATTCCACGAACTTGTGGCATCGTCACGTGAGATTCATCAACGACCATCAAAAAGTCTTTCGGGAAGAAATCAAGTAATGTATAAGGGGGTTCACCGGGCTTACGACCATCCATGAATCGTGAATAGTTTTCAATGCCACTGGTATACCCCATTTCGCGGAGCATTTCAATATCATAAGTCGTCCGTTGCTTCAACCGTTGCGCTTCCAACAATTTGCCATCGTTATCGAGTTCTTTTAAGCGGCCGTTCATCTCGTCTTCAATGCCGTTAATGGCATGTTCCATAATGGCATCATTCGTCATAAAGTGGGTCGCTGGGAAAATCGCCACATGATCACGATCAGCAACAATTTCACCAGTCAACGCATCAATTTCACGAATACGGTCAATTTCATCACCAAAGAATTCAACCCGTAACGCGTGGTCATCCCGCGACGCTGGGAAGATTTCCACCACATCGCCATGTACGCGGAAACGGCCCCGTTGAAAGTCAATATCGTTGCGATCAAACTGAATGTCGACTAATTTTCGTAATAAGTCATCTCGCGGAATTTCCATCCCAACTCGTAGTGAAACCACATGATCTTTATACTCATGGGGATCCCCTAAACCGAAAATACTCGATACTGACGCAACAACAATTACATCGTTGCGTTCCAATAATGAACTCGTCGCTGAATGCCGAAGCTTATCGATTTCATCATTAATCGCAGAGTCCTTTTCAATGTACGTATCACTCGAAGGCACATACGCTTCGGGTTGATAATAATCATAGTAACTGACAAAGTATTCCACAGCATTATTCGGGAAAAACTTCTTAAATTCCCCATATAATTGGCCTGCTAACGTCTTATTATGTGACAAAATCAACGTTGGTCGGTTTTCCTGAGCAATCACATTCGAAATCGTGAATGTTTTCCCAGTCCCGGTAGCCCCCAGCAAAATCTGTTCCTTTTCGCCGGCATCCAAGCCCGCCGTTAACTTTTGAATAGCCTGGGGTTGGTCCCCCGTTGGCTGATAGTCTGAAACTAAGTCAAACTTGTTATCATCAACTCGATCAATCAAAAGCGACTCCTCCTTTAAAGGGTTTAATTTTATTAACGTTAACCGCACTGAGCGGCATAAAAAATAGGCAAGCACACGCTTCCCTATCAATTACAAATCGCTATTTATTTTAGCACATCGAACATACTTTCGCCATTAATCGGATTGCTCAGTTGGCGTTAAAATTTGGGTCGTCAAAGCTTGCAGCTTCTCTTGATTCGTAAACGATTCCGCTAACATTTCAGGCAAGACCGATTTCAAGAAATATTGCACACTTGCCAAGGGCTTAAAGGACACGATTGTCTTCAAGCTTTCTTGATAAATGTCTGTAAAAACGGGTTCTGGATTGCCTTTTTGAATCTCACCAAATGATTCATACAGCAGATCAACTTTATCTGCTACCGATAAGATCTGGCCCTCTAGCGTGGCGTCCTTACCTTCCGATAAGCGCCGTGAATAAGCCGCTTGAAACTCAGCCGGAATTTCATTTTGTACAAAGTTTTGCGACAATTTATGTTCAACATCCGCTAACATTTCTCGCAGCGTTGCAGTCGCATATTTGACCGGCGTTTTGATATCGCCGATGAAACGTTCGTTATAATCATGATTCAACGCCTTTTCATACAATGCCCGCCAGTTAATTTGATTGCCAGCGTTTTCTTCCACATCGCCTAAAAACTGTGCGATCTCCGTCACTTTAAACGAGTGCGCCGCCACCGAGTGATTTTGATACTTAAAGAACCCCGGCGCGCGTTGAATCGTTTCTAAGTTACTCAAGCTTTGTAAATATTGATGCATTCCCATCTCAATCACCTTCCTGAATTAAGTTAAATTGGACCTAGTGTACCAAACCCACCGCCTGTGAGCAACCAAAAAGGCGACCCCACCCTCGTGAAGTCACCTCTGTTAAATTTGCCGCCTACCTAGCTGCCTTGGCCTGATTACCTGGCTGACGTAGCATAAACGCCATTAAGTAGGATACGATCAAGAACCCAGCAACGACAATATACGGATAGTGGGTATTCATGTCTAATAACATCCCTGACATGATGGGTCCGACGATATTGCCGACACTCGTCAAAGACATATTCAGCCCATTAATCAACCCTTGATTAGACTCACTCGCTTTCGTCAACAACGTTGTAATCGCTGGTCGTACTAAATCGAATGCTGAGAAAATAACCAAGGTCGCAACCATGACTTCCCACTTAGTGTGCGCTTGCGTGATCCAGATCGTACAAACTGCGGCTGACGCAAAGCAGAACCGAATCACCCGTCGCTCGCCAAAACGTTGGACGAAAGTATCGAACAACGCTACTTGGAGGAACAACGAAATCAAGCCGTTCAACGTCAAAACTAACGCGATGTTGTTCAAGCTAAAGTGGAAGACTTCATTCACGTAAATACTTATAGATGCTTTCAAACCCCTGCAACCCAAAGGATGACACCAGAATCATCGTGAAAAGGATAATAATTGGTACCGTCCAAAAGGCGCGCGACATTGGATGATGAGCTGGCTCGGCATTTTCAGCTGGTTCGAGGTCCGTTTTCGCCAAAGTCTCCGCATCGCTCGGTAATAAACTGATTAACACAATCGCTGAGATCAGCCCCAGTGCACCCGCCACCCAGAACGGTGTCTTATAACTGATTCCAGCCAAAATACCGCCGATCCCAGGTCCCAAAATCAGGCCACCACTAAAGGCTGCGGACAACCAACCAATGACCTTCGCCCGTTGCCGTTTAGTCGTGATGTCTGACGCTAACGCCATCGCAGTTGGCACGACCATCGCGGCCGACAAGCCCCCAATCAAACGAGAAATATTGAACATCCAAAGATGATTGGTCAACGCAAACAAGAATTCCGAAACCATGTATAAAAACAGGCCAGCCGTTAAAACTGGTTTTCGGCCAATACGATCCGAAACACGGCCAATAATCGGTGAAGCTACGAATTGCGCCAACGCAAATAAGGCATTCATGATTCCCATATCGGTCGCAGTTAACTGTAAGTCATTTTTGATAAATGGCATCACTGGAATGACTAAACTAATTCCTAAACACACTAAAAATTCACTGAAGACTAGAATAAATATGGCCCGTTTCGTTTGACGATCCATTAGCTTCACCTCGCTCTTTCTTTTTTCACACAATAACTGCCATCATAACAGGCAATCATAATAATTGTCCACTTTTAAAACCTTATTAATTGGTCTAAATCATTGCACCGGACAAAACCGTTGAGATTGCGTACAATAGAGCTAATTAAAGTGAGGGAGGTCTACACAGTTATGTCACCTGAATTAACCGGTTTTACGAATGTCCAAGCATTGGCGCCAACCATCATTGTTGACTTACGTTATGCCACTACCAATAATTTCACCCACCAAGTTATCTATGATTTCACCACGGCAATCGTCCGCACTGGGACGGCTCGAAAACTGGCTGCCGCTAGCAAAGCCCTCAACGCCCAAGGTTACCGTTTGAAAATTTGGGACGCTTATCGGCCAGTCAGTGCCCAAAAATGCCTCTTTGACGTCTATCCTGATCCGGAATTTGTGGCCAAACCCAATCCCAATTTCAGTCATCAAAAAGGTGTCACCCTTGATTTGACCTTGACCGATATGGTTGGCAATGAGTGCCCCATGCCGACACCTTTTGATGACTTCAGTCCCCTCGCCCATCGTGACGCCCCTCGAACGGCGATTCAAGATCACTACTATCAAATCTTAAACACTGCCATGTTAGCTGCCGGCTTCGTCGGCTACGAGAATGAATGGTGGGATTACCGTGATGCCGAAATGGACGCTTATCAACCTTTAGCTGCAAATCCGAATGAGTATTAACCCACTTAAACACCAATCGCCCCACGATTATCCGGCACTTGCCAGTATAATCATGAGGCGATTGACTTTTAAAAAGTCAAAAAAACTGGCTGCCAAAATTTAGCAAACCAGTTTTAATTAAATCATCTATTCTTTAATGAAGGCTTGAATGGCCAGATCAAATTGATCAAGCTTCGAGTTAGCTTCATTCAAACTGTCACCTAAAGTCCCGATATAGAACTTGATCTTAGGTTCAGTCCCAGATGGGCGAATTGCAATCCAAGTGCCATCTTCGAGTTTATATTTCAAAACGTTGGCTGTTGGTAACGCAATCGGTGCCGTATGACCGTCAGCAAACGTTTCAGTTTGTGACGCAAAGTCTTCGGTTGAAACCACTTTGTAACCAGCAAAGTCAACGGGAGCTTCATTCCGGAATTTAGTCATCAACGCCGTGATCTTGTCACCACCGCCAACACCATCGAATTCTTCAGAAGTCGTCTTTTCACGGAAGTAGCCATATTCAGCAAACAAGTCTTGTAACCCATCATAGAGGTTCTTGCCTTGTTGCTTATAATAAGCAGCAACTTCGGCCAATAAGACGGTCGTTTGAATGGCATCCTTATCATGCACGAATGGCTTGATCAAGTAACCGTAACTTTCTTCGAAACCGAACATATAAGTATGTTCACCGGTATCTTGGAAATGTTCGATTTGTTCCGCAATGTACTTGAACCCGGTCAAGACGTTGATCATATCAACGTTGTATGAAGCAGCGACCTTGGTTGCAAATTCACTCGAAACAATTGATTTAACCGCAGCAGCATTCGCTGGCAACGTCCCGGCATCTTTATTGGCTTGCAAAATGTAGTGCAATAAGACAGCAGCGATTTGGTTCCCAGTTAAAAGCACGTATTCGCCATCTGGTTGACGAACAGCCGTCCCTAGCCGGTCAGCATCGGGATCAACGGCGATCAAAACATCGGCGCCTTCTTTTTTGCCTAAGTCGATGGCCATCTTGAAGGCTTCGGGGAATTCAGGGTTCGGGAATTTAACCGTTGAGAACTCGGGGTCTGCAACGGCTTGTTCTTTAACCACACTAAAGTTCTTGAAACCGGCATTCCGCAAGGCTTTTTCGCCTAACATCCGTCCAGTCCCATGTAATGGCGTGAAGACTAACTTCATGTCCTTACCAACTTCGTCGATTAATTTTTGATTGATATTAACCGTCTTAACCTTAGCTAAATAGGCCTGATCAACATCGTCACCAATAATCGTCATCGTCTTATCAGCGAGCAACTTATCTTCATCAGCCACTTTAATGGCAAATAAATCAGTCACTTTCCGAATATATGACGTGATTAAGTCAGATTCCTTAGGTGGCATTTGACCGCCATCTTCACCATAGATCTTATAACCGTTATATTGCTTAGGGTTATGGCTGGCAGTGATCATGATACCGGCATAAGTATGTAAATGCCGTACCGTGAAGGAAAGTTCTGGTGTTGGGCGCAAACTTTCAAAAACAAATGATTTGATACCATGTTCGCCCAAGACACGGGCAGATTCATGGGCAAAGTCTTCAGAATGGTGACGAGAGTCAAAACTAATAGCGACCCCACGTTCCTTGACTTCCGCATCCAAAGTATCCATAAATGTGGCGAGGCCTTCGGTAGCTTGCCGCACCGTATAGATATTCATCCGATTGATTCCGGGTCCGAGAATGCCGCGCATCCCAGCCGTCCCGAATTCCATTGGTTGATAAAAAGCATCCTCCAAAGTTGCGTCGTCCCCGGCGCTGGCTGCTAATTCTTGTTTAAGGCTTGATTCAAGCGTTGCTTGGTTCTTCCAAGTTGCATAGGTATCTTTCCAACTCAAGTAGACCATCCCCAATTCTTATTATTGTGAGTGCTTACAGAAATAGTATACAACAGACACACCGTCCGTAACCTAAAATTTACTAAAAATCCCGTTAAAACGGGCAATTCTTGTCAATTTTAAGTGAACATTAATTGATTGGCTTAACAATTTGGTAGCGGTTTATTTGTTAACTAAAGTCATAAACTTGGTATAATTATGTTAATCAAGGAGGGTGCCATGACTTTTTATTCATATCCTTATTTGACCCATCAAAATAGTAATCATACCCTGTTTCAACTTGCGGTAATCAGTATCATTATTCTTGTCATTGCAGCTGCTAGTTGGCTTTGGTATCGGCACAAAACCGACCTTAAATATCGCGATTTAGTCATCATTATGGTGCTGCTATTATTATTGCTCGTCGGCATTCAAGTGAACGAATGGCAGAGTTTACAATCAAGTTTCTCACAAAAATCACAGGTCACGCAGATCATGCAGCAAGTTGCCCACGAAAAAGGCGTCAGTCAGCAACAAGTTTGGGCGAATAGTTCAACAGTTAATAGCGGTTTGCTAATCAAGGTCAAGCAACGGGTCTACAATGTCACTATCAATCCGGATGGCAACAGCTACACACTCACCAAAGCCACGCCCATCAACGCGAAAATAACTTATGTTAAGGCAGGCGATTAGATGTTTTCTTACTGGGATGTTTCTATTAAATTAGCGCTCGGACTATTAACCATTATTTTACAAATCAACTTATCCGGTAAAAGTAATCTAGCACCAATCAGCGCCTTAGATCAGGTTCAAAATTACGTGCTAGGTGCAATTGTCGGTGGAATGATCTACAGCACGAGTGTCACCGTCTTGCAGTACATTTTAGTCCTACTCATTTGGACGATTCTCGTACTCGTCCTCCGTTTCTTGACCCATCACAATCATTATATTAAGCAACTGATCGATGGTAAGCCACAACTCCTGATCAAGAATGGCGAATTACTCGTCGCGACGGCTTTGAAAAATGGCATGAGTGCAAATGATCTCGCTTTTCGGTTACGAACTGAAGGCATTACAGATATTCGCTTCGTGAAGCGCGCCGTGCTTGAACAAAATGGTCAGTTAACCATCACTCAAGTTGGCGATGATTCGATCAAATACCCCATTATTGTGGACGGACAACTGAATGCGGATGCGCTCGAAACGAGCGAACACGATTTGGCCTGGCTACAAACCCAATTAGACGCCCAACACTATGAAATTAGTGATATTTATCTCGGAACTTATACCAATAAACACTTATTGCTATTTCCATATCAACACTAAAGAAACGAAGTTGAATCCTTATTTAAGAATTCAACTTCGTTTTTGATTATCTCTTAACTTTAATTTTTAACTTTATCGCCTAAAGCTGTGATATAACTGTAGACTTGTTGGCCAGCAGTCCCGCCTTCGCCAACAGCTGTCGCAACTTGACGTAAGTCTTTCTTGCGCACGTCACCAATCGCGAAAATACCGGGAACTTTAGTTTCCATGTGGTCGTTCGTTTCGATCCAACCATTTTTATCAGTAATACCAAGATTACCAAATGGCTTCGTGATTGGGTTGATGCCAACGTAAATAAACACACCGTCAACGGCAATTTCACTGTTTTCACCAGTTTGATTGTTATTCACTTTGACCCCAGTGACCTTCTTACCGTCACCGATAATCTCAGTCACGTTGCTGTTCCAGACAAATTCCATCTTATCGTTAGCAAAAGCACGATCTTGAAGAATTTGTTGGGCACGCAATTGGTCACGTCGATGAATAACGGTCACTTTATCGGCTAACTGTGTCAAATAACTGCCTTCTTCAATGGCTGAATCGCCACCACCAATGACAACGACATGCTTGTTACGGAAGAATGCGCCATCACAAACGGCACAGTACGACACACCCCGGCCACCATAAGTGTCCTCACCAGGAACGCCTAACTTCCGATATTCAGAACCAGTCCCAATTACTAAGGCCTTCGTCTCAAATGTGTCAGAGTCCGTTTTGACGATTTTAATGTCGCCTTGGTCTTCAACAGATTCAACACTCCCATAAGCATATTCTGCGCCAAATTGGGTCGCTGATTCATACATGTCTTTCGCTAAATCTGGTCCTAAAATTGATTTAAAACCAGGATAGTTTTCAATTGCGGCGGTATTATTCATTTGACCACCGTAGATACCGCGATCTAACAGTAACACTGATAAGTTGGCTCGTGAGGCATAAAGGGCCGCTGTCATCCCAGCAGGACCAGCACCAATAATAATCACGTCGTAACTTTTTGCCATTTCTAAAGACCCCTCCCACTAAAAATACTATGTGGCTAAATATACCCCCAAAATTTACATTTGTCGACTAAGTTGTTTGTACACAACTGAAAAAGTTGGTTTAGGAGTCTCCCAAACCAGCTTGCATTACTTTTGTAACGATTTTCGTTCAGGACTGGTCCAAGTCCCCGACCCCCAGCCTAGAATCGTCTTGCAGGCCGGAATAAAGGTCATGACGACCGTGATTGGATTGATCATCCAATAAAAAAGCATATAAAGTGGCGCAAACCACAAATATTTCAATTTGGCGCCATGATGATCCAGCAATAATGCTGCCAATAACTGCATAAAACCCGCAATCATTTCGAAAGTCACAAAAATAAATGACATCATAATACCGTGGTAGACCCGTTCAAAATTACCCGTGACTAAAAAATAGGCCATCAATAATATAAACATTACCGAAGTAATCAAGAAGAAAAACGACCAAATAATCGACAACGTGGAATCAATGAACATCGAGAGCTGATAACGCCGGCGCCAAGGGTGAAAAATGAATTTTTTAATATTCGTTAACCAGACTTCGGTCCCACCTTGCGCCCAGCGTTTACGTTGCTTATACAGATCATGAATCGTTTCCGGCACGTTCATATGAAAGACAACGTTCGGCGCAAACCGTGGCACCGCACCAACCATTTGATGATCCCAAGCAATACTAATATCTTCAGTCGCTCGATTTTGCCGAAAGCCGCCAACATCAATCAAAAACTGCTTGCGATACAACGTGTTAGCCCCACTATAGGCATACATGGAGTCGTTGATTGCCGTTTGACTCCGTTTAATGACCCCAACAATACTCGTAAATTCAACTGTTTGCGACTTACCTAGTAACTTCGTCCGATTTTGGACATCCATATTTGCCGTCACGGCCGACGTATTCATATCACGATCATGACTAAAGAAGTTCATATATTTCATCAGCGCGTCTTCTTCCGGGATCGTATCCGCGTCATTGCTTAAAATATACTCACCCTTGGCAAAGTACATGCCAATATTGAAAGCATGCGCCTTGCCTTTGTTTTTCTCGATTTCAATGGTTCGTAAACGCGGATAGGTTGCCTGCAAACGATGAATAATTTCGGCAGTTTTGTCGGTCGAACCATCATTCATGACCAAGACTTCAAAATTTTCATAATTCAACCGGTCAAATAAATAGGTGATAGTCTCTTCAATCATGACCTCTTCGTTATGGGCTGGAATCATAATCGTAATCAGGGGCTGTTTTTCTACTGGTATCTCAACCCAATCATCGTCACGCTTACTGGTTTTGAAAAAGCGATAAGATAACGCGCCAGCAAACCAAAAAAAAGCCCCAGTGACTGGGTAGAGACACAAAACCAATAAGCCAACGTTAAGTAAGGTTTGACCCCAAGTCGCTGCCAACAAATGATCAATAAAAATATTAAACATGCTTTACCTCACTCATCTAAATCGCTAATATCATTTGCTTCATACATCTTTTGAAACGTATCCGTCTCTAAATTTTGTTCTGGCTTAACATGGTAGTCGCGAACCGACTCCCGAAACGCTGGGGTGCCAAACCGGTCATCCATAAATTGTGCTAATAGCTTCGTGCGTTTTTTCTGGTTAATCGGATTAAAAGTCGGCCACTGCTCAACCACCCGATCACGTTTACGATTCTGAATAATTGTCATTGTCACGGCAAATAGTGACGAAAAGACAAACATGAATAACAGTAGGATGCCAATGAACTTAATTTCAAAGACGCCCTCATGATAAGTCCATAACCCTGGTACCCGTGGATCGACACTATGCCAAAAAGATAACCCGGTACTAACTACCGGAATGATCACCGCAATCCACCCTAGAAGTGCGATGAAGCTTTGCCAAATTTTCAAGCCCCAATGCCCTTTATTGAAGAAAGCATCCGTATATAACTGTTGCTTGTCTGTTTCAGTCGCGTTGCGCTTCGCCATTATTTTCCTCCTCGTTGTCCGGATCAATTGGTCGCCCAAATAAGTAGCCCTGCCGAATACCGATTTTTAACTGCTGGGCTAACTGTTCATCTTCAGCGTTCTCGACACCCATCAAAATTAAATTAATATGATGTTCTTGCGAAAGCTTGTACCAGAATTGTAAATTCAAATCAAGCCAAACCGAGGCATCCTTTTTCCGAAAATCACGCATGGAACATTTTAAAGCATCGATTTCTGGTAATAACCATTCAATACTTTTTAAGTCGCTCAAATTAGACCCAACGTTATCGATACCAAAGGTCATCCCGTATTTACGAGCTTGCCTGATACGCCGCCGAAAGAGCCATTTATTGATCCGCTTAGGCTGATACTTTGGCGTATACTCGACCGATAAATGCATTGGATCAATATTTGCAATCGCCCAGCGAACAAAATAACGAAAATCTGGACTGACAATTTGGTCATACTCTAAATTGATGGAGAGCGTAATTGGGACTTCGGGTAACGCTTTGAAAGTATCCTGTAACAAAAAAATGACCCGCTGAAGGGGTAATGAATCTAACTTTTGTGGTAATGACCAGGAGCCGTCTGAGTTATGTTGACGTAATAAACACTCATAACCCGTCACGTCGCCATGATAATCGACCTGTTTTTGAATAAAATAGCGTAATTCGATTTCATTATTTTCCAAGTAATTATTAGAACTCTTGCGCGAATACCAATAATAAATGAGAATTATAGCCATAAAGGCTACAGCTAATATTAGTGTTGTCCATAGTAAGTATGTCTCAAGTTGATCAAGCGTCATTATCGTCGTCTCCATGACTGAGTTACTGCATTTATCGTTGGCTTATGTAAGCATAACAAATTTAAATTAAAGTATAGACTTTTACTTATTCAGGTTCAAGGCTAATACCATGTTCTTAGGCAATAAAACGGCCAATGTGTTGATTTTCAAAATTAATTGGTGGTTTAGCTTAGTGTTTTCCATCAGAATTAGTGCCGAAAAATCGACTTAAATCACCATTAGCCAAACAAAAACCATGCGCTTGAAATAAGCCACATGGTTTGTAAAATGATTTAATTAACTACGACTGAGCAACATCATATTCAGTCGCTTTAATCCCATTATTCATAAAGTCATACGGACTCTTCATTTTATCAGGGTCCCAAGCAGAAATACCGACAACTAGTAAAACTTCCAAAGAACTCAAGCTCACCGACTTGGCTAAATTCTTTTCAAAGGCAACCTTGATTCGATTAGCGGCAATCTGTGCACCCGGTGTATCGGAAAATAATAAAATAGCCCAGGTCGGATTATCTTGATCTAACGAATAAGTAATATCGTTATCACGCGTCGTCGCTGAAATCGTATCCGACGTCAGCCGCAATAAATCCGTAAATTGTTGGTCGTTCATCATCCGTTTAATCTCATTGAAATACCGAATTCGAATAATGACCGTTGTCACAGGTAATTGAAAGCGCCGATTGGTTTCAATGAAGACTTGCGCATCTTGAATATAAGCCACTGTTGTCCGTAGATCCGTCCGTTCATCAAACGCCCCACGCTTCATAATATCTCCGCGTAACTTGGCATTTGCGGCTTGCAACTTGGTGAGGTTACGTGTCATCCCATAAAAAGTGGCTGACAAGAGTAACGGCATAATTAACCAAAATATCATGATTAATGGAATCGTCGAGTGATGTGTCGAATTGATATAGATCATCACTACAGCTTGCACAAAAATAAAGATAAGATTAGCTGTTAACCCCGTCACTGCCCCAAAAAAGTACGTCATGAGGATCATAATCAGCGTCAGACCCAAATAGATCGTATTTAACGTTAGGTTTGCCGTTAAAGTCATTAGAACAGCCGTCGTACTAAATAGACCGAGAAAGAGTAATAAATAAATATCCGCCATCACAGCGGTACGTTGATCATCATTCATGATGAGCGCGCCCCTTTCCGGTCATTAAGCCATTTTTACGTAAGATTAAGAACGCTGCTAAACCAATCATTAAAATCACGACAATCGCAATCGCTAAATAAACGACTAACTGCGAATTGCGTGAAACGACTGTTTTAGCACTCACCCCATCATCAACCGTCTTCTTCTTTTTAAAACGATAATCATAATGATTATTATCATGATCAACAACAATCGCATCCCCTTTATATTGGGAAATGTTCCGTTGATAATTCAGTTGCGTTGAGGCCCGATAAACATCCCCTGTATGTGCCGCAGTCACAATCAACAGACCAGCGCGGGCATTATAAGGCGAGCGTAGTAACTGAGCAGTCCCAATGTTCTGACCATAAGTTTGTTCAATACTCAGTTTTTCATTCGAAACAAAGCCATGATAATCTCGGTTGTATTTAAAATATAGCTTTGAATTCAAGGACTTAATAAACGCATTTTGTTGCGGTGTCCCGAATGCAATCACATTGCTCGTCTTCAAAACCGTTTTACTAGGCCGCTTGGTGTAGAACTGAACCTTGCCAGTATTGCTTTGAGCATAATTGCCAATCAAGTTAAACAGATTGGTCAACGTTTGATAGTCATCGCCTGTCAGTCGTTGCGGTCGAACAACTGCAATCTGATTAAAGGTATCATTTTTCAAAAAGAGATTCGGATAATTGGTAAAGAGCAAATCTGAAACTGGTTGGGACTTAATGTAAGCTTTCGAATCCGGCTCAATCGTGGCCCAAGGAGTGTCACTATTGTCCGAACTATCTTGGTCCGCCATCTCTAAGTCAAAGCTGACTTGAATCGTGAAAGTATGCCCCAGTGCCTTCCCTTTTGGCAACGTCACGGTCAAACTATCATTGTCCGCATGGGCAGCTGTCAGCTTCTTACTGCCTAATGGACTGCCATTCAAGGACACGGTCGCCAGTGCTCGCTTGAAATTCAAGTTTTTAGCATATCGAAAATGAATCCGAATCTGTGAGCCATCCGCATTGGTCCGATCAACTGGCAGACTAACAAAATAAGTGTTTGATTGATGTTTAGCACCTGTCAAAGTTTCCGCCTGTTTCGTCAATTGATAACTGCCATCATATTGTAATTCAGAGGTGTACGTCCGCGTATCAGCACTCACATATTCGGTATCCGCCTCAGTTTCCTGCATCAACTCTTGATTGGCCACAAAGCGACTCGCACGTTCTAGCATCGCGCCGGTCAGTGCCGTCACGACTAAATAATGTCGATTCCCTTTGGTGACCGTTTTAATCAACGCTCGCTGATCCAACTGATTACGGGTGATTTGCTGACGAAACGCCGCTGGTAAATGATCATAGGTCGCAATAACCAGTTGATAATCAGCCGCCTTCGCGGCATCGGTATCGGCCGTGGTCACCGGGATTTGACTAGCTTCAGTCGTAATCGTCCGCGCTTCTCCCGATAAAGCATACATACCAGCCGTTAATTCCGCATTGCTAGCTTGCTTAGGTAAGGTGATTACTGAATTTTCTTCCGCAATCGTATCGGTACCGGAAAAATGCGCATAAAATGACTTGATGGCCTTGGTCGGTGGCTCTAATTCATATTGAAAGTTAACATTAGCACCATCATAAATCGTTAACCAATTTGCCGGCGTTTGCGCGAGTTGATAATTTTTGTCACCGGTTTGATTTAAAATTTGGCCATTAATCTGTAATTGATTTTCACCCTGTAGCAACCGTAACGGTACTTTGATTGACTCCGTCTGCAAGCCAGTTTCCTTTTTAGGTCGAAATGAATAGAATTTAGTCCCATTCAACGACAAGGTGATATCTGAAGTTGACCGACTGGCTAATTGCGAAACCTGAAAATTAAAATTAATCGTTGCCGACTTAACCCGCCAATAATCCATCTTAATAAAATACAGGTTTGCTTGGACCGACTCACCTGACAGTGTCGTCGTGGTATTCTGGAACGGCTGCGTATAAGTCTTCAAGTTTGACGCCTTTTTAGTCGTCTTAGCCGCTTGAATCGAATATTCTGGTAACGTGACACTGCTCATCCCAACTGTTAATAATGCAATTAAGATTAATAACCAGCTACTGATAGCGTTTCGTCTTGTACCATTTGGCTTGCTGATGAAAAACTTGTTCACGAATATACCCCACCATTCCATGTGCTGCCACTGCCAACCACATCTGACTATAAACTAAGTACATAAAGATAATTAACATAAAGTTGGCGAATGTCATTTCACCTTTTTCCGTGGTGATCGTCACAAATGTACTAATGACGAAGGTCACCACGGCCATGACCCATAGTAAATTACTAAATCCCACTAAATCTGAATGTGCAATTCCAGCAACAGATAACACAAACATTGTATCGGACAAGATTAATGATGTCATTAATAGAAAATAAATCGATAAAAAGTATAATAAATCAAACCGAATTGGCCGACCAGACTTCGTAAATAACAATCGCGAATTTTTCAAAATCACATAAATATTGCCTTTGACCCACCGGGTTCGTTGATGAAACCAAACATCTAATGTTTGCGGTTCCTGCTCCCAAGTTACTGCTAGTGGCTGGAAGCGAATCCGATAACCCATGCGATAAATCCGAAAGCTAATTTCGGTATCTTCGGCGAGGGCCTTCACATCCCAGCCACCGATTTTTTCCAAAATGTCTCGACGAATCACATAGTTCGTGCCAGGAATTGTACATAACTTAAATAACTTTTCACGACCAGCCTGCGCCATCCACTGAAAAGATAACGTTTCGATATTAATAAAGCGTGTCAGCAACGATGCATTCTTATTACGTGTCCGAAACTTGCCAATCACTGCCGCCAATTTTGGATCCCCCAACAATTCTGCCACCAAGTAACGTAGTGCACTGGCTTGCGGCGTATTATCGGCATCATAAATTGAAATAATTGACCCACGTGCTTTTTTTAGCCCAATATTTAACGCATTCGATTTACCTTTACCACCGGTTACCTTATCCGTATTGATCACAACCAGATGACGATGCGGATACAGTGCTTGGACCCGGGCCAATAGTTCTGCCGAATTATCATCAGAATTATCATTGATGACGATAATCTCATATCGATCATGTGGATAGTCAAAATTTAATAATGACTGTAATGTTTTAACAATCACAATGCCTTCATTATGAGCCGGCACCATAATACTAACGAAGGGGACCTCGGCCGGCAGTTCAGGTGCCGGCCGACGAACCTTTTGTAAATAATTAATATAGCCCGCAATCGTCAGAATAACATTGACAACTAAAATCCCCCAAATCGCCAGAATTGCGACAAATAAGAAGCCGTCTAAAATCGTCATTTCGATTTTCCTCCTGACTTATTTTTAAACATATTCAGATAAACCCGTCGGCCAAGCAAAATAAAGCCAACAAATACGGCAAACGCCAATAAAAAGAAGACTAGGAGAAATTTTCCCTGTGCCTTAAAAAAGCGATTGACCCATATTTCTTCTGGTTTAACTTTCGCCAACGTTTTTAACTTAGTCGCTGACGTGTTGATAGTTGTTGGGTGTCCATTTAAAAAGTAGGTTCCCTGTTGATAACCAAAACTAGCCGTACCGCTGGTGATTTCAGTCTTAGTATCTGCTAATGCCGGATTAAACCACTGGTAATTGAGTCGTTTGAGTCGTCGAATCAAATCATGCAAAGACCGCTCACTATTTGGCATCGTCATCGTTACAGCCGTTGGAATTGGAAAATCGAGTCCTAGCTTACCAAGATCCGAGCCTTGCTTCACCGTTGCTAACGACGATGCTGGCAACCCATAAATACTCCGATCAAAGGTTCGTGCCTGATTATCTTGCTTCGCATAGACAGGTGTCGCTGGATCCGGCAACCATAAAATCTGGTTAGCCTTGGTCAAAGCGTTGTCACGATAAACCTGATCTTGATTCCAATAAGCAGACGTACTAATTCCGACCGGGAAAACCTGATTTTGAGCAAACTGAATCAAATAAGCCGTCATTAATCGATCTAGACCAGGACCACTACTAACGGTAACCCCGCCAACTACCGGCGTCTTTAGAAAAATGACCCCACCACGATTCTCAATTAAGCGTAGCACTTTAACAAAGCGTTGATAAGCTTTGAAATGCGCGTTATCGCCGACTGTAGTCGTACTAACTGCGAACGGAATTCCCGCTTGATACAGCCGTTTACTGAGTTGATTCAAGACCGTTAAGTTCGAATACGGCGTAACTTTTGTAATCGTTAATAATGGTTGATAATGCCCAGTCTGACCGAAAAGTTGGCCAATTAGTTGAGCTGCTAAAATAAAACTATAGCCGCCGGTCGAAAAATAAGGCAGATAACCTTGATTGCCGACCAACGTTCCGTAAGGGTAAAGCCGCTGATCAACCGATTGCGCTTTAAGCCAGCCAAACGTCCGCGCCTTTGCCGGCAACTGTGTAAGTGTCGTCATCGTTTCACTAAATGGTAATAATTGATGAATTTTTGCAGACTGATTTTGCAGCGTTAATTGTTGATGATAAAGTTTTACGCGCTGACCACCCAGTGCCGTCGCTTCCATCGCAGTTAGATTTTGGCCAATGTGCAATCGGGATCCCTTAAACCGACGTTGATCACGATTAAACGCTTGATTATTTATCGTCGTTTGTGGCCAGTTAATCATTGTAATGACACCTTGGTACTTAGTAAGCGTTCCAGCATGATAATCAGCCGCTGCGGTAGTTGTCACCCGCACTTGCGCTGCAGTTAAGAGACGTTGAATTGCGGCAATTTTTTGTTGATCATTATCGGCTACATTTTGTGAATCATACACGAAGAGCACACGTGGCGTGGACGCCGCTTGGACTGTCAGCATTGAAACACAACTAAAACTAACCAAGCTAATGACAGCCAATAACCATAACTTGACTCGTTTCATTTTGTCGCCTGCCCTTCGTCGTAAGCATGCCATAAGCGGTGGTTCAAAATATCTGAAACAAATAAAATGAAAATCAAATCAATGCTAACCGGTACCATGAAGATATGCTTAGCCAAATCCGCATCACCATCACCAACAATTGAAATAATGGGCACAAAGATGAACATCGATAGTAAGCCTAAAACTAGGAAGAACCGTAAAACACCCTCAATTTGATGTTGTTTAAGGTCGTTATAAAAGCCAACCGCATAAACCATTACTAAGGCAACCGCCAATAAACAGTTGAACGCAAACTTCTGTGGGAAGAACGCACCGGCAATCGAACTAAAACCGGTAAAGAACGTGACTTGTTGACCAGCTTTAGCACCAACATTTGGTAAATAATCTCCAACTGCTTTAACTTGAGTAATCATCACATCCGCTGAAGCAAGATCTAGTAACCGACCAAATTGTTTTAAGTGTGTCATATAATATTTAACGACCCACACAAAGTCATATTTTGTCAGTAAGTTTTTTTGGACATATTTACCAGAAGCATTGATTGTGGCAAACTGTTTTGCATAATAATCTTGACTTTTCATCAATGCGTACTGTTCATCAATCCCATTTTGACGCAACGTTTTACTAGGATCATCAGTCTGTGTCAGCACACCATGTGAAAAAGTCTGGTACGTATTAATTTGCGTGAAACTGGACCCAATCAATTTATAAGTCAACCCACCAGTAATTAACAACAGGCCCATTCCAACAATCAGATAAAGCCGCTGTGACTTGAAATTCGGTAAGAACAGCAACCCCATTGCGACAACGATATAACTCAGTGCGATGGGCGCATTCTGTGATTTACTTGAGATCAATAACACCGTGCTCACACCGAATAAAATAATCAACGGCCAGCGATGACGATAACGATGACGCGCCAACAATAAAATTGCTGCGAATGAATATAGCGTCATGCTTAACATCTGAGGCTCCGCAAAAAACGAATTGAAATATAACGTAAATGATGAGTCTCCGAAAACAAACACGACCAATAAAGCAATGAGGTAGTTACGCCACCGCTTTGCTGGGTATGTGAAGGCATCCGTTACTAAATAAATGCTCCCCAAATAGAACACGTAGTTCACTAGCCCCATGAACCGAATATCAAAAACTGTTTTACTGTAAAACAGTTTGTTTAACCCAATTGCTAATTTCACAAACAGCGGTTGCGATGAAAAATTAACTGATGAATACTCATTATAATATTTCATCAAACCATATTTTTGAGTCACAAAATCAAAATAATTATAATGAGTCCCCAATAATTTGTAAATGCCGTTACTATACATGGCACGATAATAATCACCGTTATCAGCGAGCCCATTGATTGGCGGCACAAAAATGAGTACCCCTGCTAAGATTGCACACAATAACGTTGCCAATAATGGTGGTGGCATCAGTCTTTCAAATTTTGTCGCGGCAATCATCAACCGCCGTTTCCACTTTTTCACCAAAAAATCCTCCATAAAAATTGAGCGGAGTCCTTACTAGCAGCTGATTAAGCTCAGTCACTAATAACGCCCCCGCTCATCTGAATCTAATTTGCTACTTTAGCGCGGCATTCAGGGCCGTTAAATTACTATAAGAATAAGTCTGACGTGTTTTAGCATTACCAATAGCACCAAAAATATCAGTAGCATGTGAGTTCACTTGTAAGCGCCAAACTTGTTGCATGGCTTGTTGATAATGTGTCTGATCGTTCTCAGCTGCAAAGATCATGGCAACCAACGCATAATTAGCAGCTGATTGTCCAGCCACTTTTACAATTCCAGTTGTCGTATACCCATTCTCAAGGTCACGTTTAGCCACCCGCTGGATCAACCAGCGGCGACTGGTCGCCTTCAGCTGTCCAATTTCAGCCAAATGCAGCAACGTCTCCAAGGCTTCGGAAGTATTCAGGCTACCACTACTGTACGTGCTCGTTGTCCACTGATAACTTTTGGCATAGAGTGGAAAAACATCACCTAAATAGCCACCTTTAACGACCGTCAATTGATCCCGGTAATACTTGCGATCAGCCTTCGTGTCTTGCTCAAAATACTTGAGCGTTTTAAAATCAAAATAAGCTAGGCTACCAGTTGTCGTGGACTTCTTACTTTGCATATCGTAATAATCCACTAGATGACCTTGCTTAATACTAGTGTTGACCAACGTCTGATACCGTGTACGTGCTTCTTGTCGATAATGCGTCGTTTGATGCATCTGATCATAAGTCAATAGCGCCCGAATAATCCGTAAATCATCCAGAGTCGCATTGACCCGATATCGCTTTTTGGCACGCGGATCATAACGATAACTGAACTGACCATGGTCATCAAAAGTTTTTTTTGTAGCCCGATAAAATTGCCTGAACGTTGCCCACTGTTTAGTGGTCGCCAAATATTGTAACCACATACCCGACGATTCACTCAACAATTCATGACCAGAGGCACTTTTACCTCGCTTAGCCGTTTCTAAATAGGTCGTATAGATTCCTTGTTTAGACAACAACTTTTGTTGCACAAAGTCTGCTAACCACTTGGATCTTTGCCGATCAGTCGTTGTTGCCAGCTTAGTCGGCGTTGCAAAGTTCGTCGGCGCTTGCGTCGGCAATTTAACCGTTACTTGTTT
The DNA here is from genome assembly GCF_005405065.1 of Lactiplantibacillus nangangensis. Lineage (GTDB taxonomy): Bacteria > Bacillota > Bacilli > Lactobacillales > Lactobacillaceae > Lactiplantibacillus > Lactiplantibacillus nangangensis. The sequence goes on from NZ_BJDI01000004.1 coordinate 83,559, forward strand.
TTGACAACCACTAGCGAGTAACCCCAACGGCACGATTAATAAAACTAACCATTTCCATCGCATGGGTCACAACGCCTATTTCTGGTCGTTCAGACTTTGATCGTTCTGCTTAGCCCAGTCACCAACTGCAGTGACACGGCTCTTAGTCCGACCAGCCTTTTCTTCTTGGTCCACAGCCATTTGAGCAACCAGATTCAAATAATTGAACGGATCATCAAAGTTTGGCGAGAACAGCATATCAACAAAGGCTAAGTCATCAATGGTATTACCATTTTGAATCGCCACGGAAACTGTATTGGCTGATTGGGCCACTTCGTGTGGGCTCCAGAATTGCGCACCCAAGACTTTACGATTTTCAGGATTATAAGTTAATTCAATCGTTAATGGATCAGTTGATGGCATGTAACTTGGACGCCAGTTACCTTCAAAAACAACCCGTTCAACTGGGATATGACTTTGTTTGGCAACTTCGTAAGTCAAACCGGTCGTTGCTAACGTGTAATTAAATAATTGCATTGCTGAAGTCGCTTGCGTTCCCATGTAGCGTTGAATATCACCAAAGACATTCAATCCGGCTAAAGCCCCTTGACGGACCGCATTGGTGGCTAATGGCGTATAAGCTGAACGACCTGTTGGATTGAAGTTAACGACACAAGAATCACCGGCGGCATAAATATCAGGATTAGACGTTTGCACATAATCATTAATAATGATTGCACCATGCTTATCCATTTCAACTTGACCACGCAACAATTCAGTTGTTGGGACAAATCCAGTCCCAACGATGGCTAAGTCCGCTGTAAAATCGCCTTGATTCGTTTCAATGACTAATTCGCCGTCATCATTACCAGTAAACCCAGTGACCCGGTGATTCAATAGAACTTTCACACCGTGCTGTTTCAAAACATCAACGGCTCGGTCTGACATGTCTTTACTGATGTAATGATTCAAAATTTGATCATGCGACTGAAACAGTGTCACATCATGATCCGTATTGGCATAACTTTCAGAAAGTTCAGTCCCAATATAACCGGCACCAACAATGGCGATGCGCCGATTATCTTTAGCCGTCTTATAGATTTCTTGAGCTTGTTCATAAGTCTTGCACAATAAGACTTTCGATTCATCAATCCCAAAGATTGGTGGAACCGCCACAGATGACCCAGTTGTCATGATCAATTTGTCATAAGTGTCTTCAAAGACTTTGCCGCTAGCCATATCAGCCACCTGCATGGTCTTGGCTTTCGCATCAATTTTTAAAACATTATGCTTTGTTTTAACTGTGGCCCCTAATTTTTCTAGTGCATCTGGTGACGAATAGAACATGTCTTCCAAACGTTTTACTTTTCCACCTAAATATAAATAAATCCCACAAGATAAGAAAGAAATATTATCATTACGTTCATAAATAGTTACTTCAGATTCGGGATGATTTTTTAAGATTTGAGCTGCTGCCGCTGTTCCTGCATGGGTACATCCCACGATAACAATTTTCATATCTAACATCCTCCATTTTTTCGTTCATATAAATTAACAAACCACCATACATTATAACCGCTTTTACAACTAATTTATATCCAAAATCATTAATTGTTGCACAATTTTTTAGACAACCGACGAACAATCGTCTTTATTGGGTTGTTTATCGTTTCGCTCAAGCCTGATTTGGTATAAACTGTACCTTACAGAGTAATTTTCTTAAACATAATTTATATGCGAGGAGCACGGCTATGTATCGTTATTTTATTCAGCCACAATTAGATAAATTCAATAATTCATTAATTGGCTATGAAATGCTCATCCGTTATCGTGAAACTGAGAACGATCGTTGGACGCTGCCAGATAACTTTGAGGCAATTCCCATTGACGTTCAAATTGAACTACTCAAAGCCACGGCTAGCGAATTGTCCTTAAAAATCGGCTCAGTCTCAATCAACTTTAACCGCAAACAATTTCTCAATCCAGAAATTGCCAACGCGGTGATTGATGCACAAATGAAACTCTTCCCCACCAAAGTGATCGTCGAAGTCACCGAAGAACCAGGGGAAGACAATTATTCACTAGCTGCTATGCAAAAACAAATCGAATTGATTAAATCACACGGCCTTCAATTCAGTTTGGATGATGTCGGCACTGGGATTAACGTTTACGACCATATCAAACCACTACTCGGCTACGCTGAAGAAATCAAATTTGCGATGCAAAACTTTCGCAATGAAGAACGAGCTGACGAAATTCCCACCGAACTCAAATTCTGGCGCGGGATTGCAGCGAAACATGATATGCGTCTGATTCTAGAAGGTGTCGAAAACGACGCCGAAGATCAGCTAGCCGACGATTTAGAAATTCCATTACGTCAAGGCTACTACTACGGTAAACCACATTTATTCAAGCTAAAAAGTGACCACTAAAAAAACGTTGCAGCTGACTAACAGTTGCAACGTTTTTGTTTAATTATTTCGTATTTTTCTTAGTGTTACTAGCTGTGTTGGCATCAGCCTTGGTCAATTTTGCGCCAAGATCTTTGATATAGGCCCGTAAATCATCCTTAACGTCAGGATGCGTCAACCCATATTCAATCGTGGTCTTTAAATAGCCAAATTTGTAGCCGACATCATGCCGAGTGCCTTTGAATTCGTGTGCAAAGACGCGCTGAGTCTTATTCAAGGTATCGATGGCATCAGTTAGTTGAATTTCATTACCTTTACCAGGCTTTTGATGTTCTAAGACATCAAAAATTTCTGGTGTTAATAAGTAACGACCAATGATAGCTAAATCACTTGGTGCATCTTCAGGACTTGGCTTTTCAACAAAGTTGTTAACATTGAACAAGCCAGGTTCTTTTTCGCTTTCAGGATTGATCACACCATACTTTGAAACTTCTTCATGAGGCACTTTCATCACAGCCAAAGTTGAGGCATGAGTCTTATCATAACTATCCATTAATTGTTTAGTTAACGGCACTTTGTCTTCCATCAAGTCATCACCAAGCATGACAACGAAAGGTTCATCACCAACGAAAGCTTTGGCAGTTAAAACCGCATCCCCTAAGCCACGTGGGTGTGATTGACGAATGAAATATAAATTAACATCGGTGGTTTCTTGAACCAACTTCAACATTTCATCCTTGTGCTTTGCGCGTAAATTATCTTCAAGTTCTGGGTTAGAATCGTAGTAATCTTCAATACTACGCTTACTCTTCCCAGTTACAATGACAATATCTTCAATCCCAGACTTCCGGGCTTCATCCACGATAAATTGGATAGTCGGCTTGTCAACGATTGGCAACATTTCCTTTGGCATTGCTTTAGTAGCAGGTAAAAAACGTGTTCCTAAACCAGCAGCTGGAATCACTGCTTTTTTAACTCTAGACATATGATAATCCTCCTAAATATAATGAAATCAGTTATAACCTATTGAATTTCAGGTTTACCCTCACGACGCATAAGTTGTGGGATCACCTGTTTAATGTCGGCACCATTATATAATACATCATAAATGGCTTCGGTAATTGGCATTTCAATATTTTGTTGTTGTGCCAATTCATAGGCCGCCTTGGTCGAAGGAATCCCTTCAATTACCATGCCCATTGTTGCAACGACGGTCTTAAGATCTTGACCTGCGCCAAGCTCATTACCGGCCCGCCAGTTGCGTGAATGCACACTCGTGGCAGTCACAATCAAATCACCGACTCCGGATAGCCCAATAAATGTCAACGGTTCAGCACCTAACGCCACCCCTAAACGACTGATTTCCGCAAGCCCCCGGGTCATCAAAGCCGCTTTGGCATCATCACCATAGCCGAGACCGTGCAAAGCACCAGCCCCTAATGCAATGATGTTTTTTAGTGCTGCACCAAGCTCTACCCCAATCACATCATGATTAGTGTAGATCCGGAAATAATCATTCATGAACAGCTTTTGCACAAATTTCGCAGCTTGGTCATCCGCACTGGCTGCCGTAATTAAGGTAATATCCTTTTTGGCAACTTCTTCGGCGTGACTCGGACCAGATAACACCACAATAGCTTGTCGCCGTTCAGTAGGAATCTCTTCCGCCAAAACTTGTGACAACCGCTTATGGGTTTCGAGTTCGAGTCCTTTACTGGCATGAATGATAATGGGCCGTTGTTGGCTCTTTTCTAAAACAGCCGTTACTTGTTGTGCCACAGAACGAATTGCTTTTGTTGGAACCACAAACAAAATTGCTGCGACCCCATCCAATGCAGTTGCTAAATCTGTATAGGCCGTTAGTGATTCGGAATAATGAAAATCGTGGACATAACGTTCATTTGTGTGGTGATCATTTAATTCAGCCGCTTGCGCCGCTGAATTCGACCACAGGCGGACGTCATTACCATTTTCGTCCAATAAATTCGCCAAGATACTGCCCCATGAGCCAGCACCTAAAACGGCAATTTTTTCTGTCATCCAAATAAACCTCTAATCTACTTATTTTCGGTTACTACTTTTTGACCAGAACCATCTAAATACCAACGATTCTGTGTCAGGTGACGTCGGCGCCAAATAATCAGCCCGATGCTCCCAACAAATAATACCACAGATAACGCTTGTGAAATTCGAATGACATTAAATAACATCAGTGAATCAGTCCGCATCCCTTCCGTGAAGAAACGACCAAACGAATACCAAGCAACGTAAGCTAAGAAAACTTCGCCTTGCTTGTAAAGTCCCGTTTTATGTCGAGTCGTCATTAAGACCACAAACCCAAGCAAATCCCACACCGACTCATATAAAAAGGTTGGCTGACGATAGGCCCCGTTGATGTTCATTTGTGAGATCAACCATTGTGGCAAATGGAGGCTTTGTAAGAACCCTAAGCTGGTCACACGACCAAATGCTTCTTGATTCATAAAATTGCCCCAGCGGCCAATTCCTTGGCCCATAATAACGGTTGGTGCTGCAACATCGAGCATCAACCAAACCGGAATAAACCGATGTTGACAAAATAGAATCACCACAATGGCCGCTCCAATTAAGCCACCATAAATGGCAATCCCACCATCCCAGATACGAATGATTTCACCAGGATTTTGGCTGTAATATGACCATTGAAAGGCCACATAATACGTCCTTGCAGCAATTAACGTGAATGGTAACGCCCACAAGATCATATCGTAAATATCATCCGGTCGAATCCCACGTTTGCTTCCTTCACGCACTGCCAAACCAACTGCAATGACTACGGCGGTGGCAATAATTACCCCATACCAATGTACCTCAATCGGCCCTAATCTTAAGGCGATTGGGTTTAACGCCCCCAAGACAGTTTTCACGCGGTTGCCATCTCCTTAATGCTTGTGAGAATCATGCGCAGAATTTTCTTTGATCAAGGAGTTCAAATTATCATCGAAGACTTTCGTAGCATCATAACCCATGCTTTCCGCCCGGAAGTTCATCGCGGCGGCCTCAATAATAATTGCTAAGTTTCGCCCAGTCTTAACTGGAATCGAAATTTCGGGCACTTCTACATCAAAGAATTTCCGTGACTGTTCTCCATTGCCTAGTCTATCAAATTGCTTATCTGGCGTCCAACTCTCTAAGTGAACGATGAGATCGATGTCTGTATCTTGACGAACCGCCCCAGCACCAAACAAATTCATCACGTCGATGATCCCAATCCCACGAATTTCAAGGAGATGGTTCAAAATTTTAGGTGCTTCACCGACTAAAGTCTGTTCATCTTGTTGATAAACATCAACCCGATCATCGGCAATCAACCGATGTCCACGTTTAACAAGTTCCAACGCCGTTTCACTTTTACCAACACCGGAATCCCCAGTAATTAAGACCCCCAGGCCATAAATATCCACTAAGACGCCATGGACAGATTGCCGTTCCGCAAGTTTACCTTCTAGGTAATTCGTCATATTACTCAAAATCCGTGACGACGTCATCTTGGTTCCTAAAATCGGTACACTATTTTCTTCACCGGCTTGGACCAACTCCTCAGGAACTGGAAGACCGGTTGAAATGACAAACGCCGGTGTGGTCATTTGACACATTTTACGAAAAATCATTAAGCGTTCATCATGACTCATATTTTTTGAATATGCCGTTTCAGTTTTACCTAAAAGTTGGACTCGTTCACGTGGGTAATAATTAAAATACCCTGTCAAAGCCAACCCTGGTCGTGAAATATCACTAATCGTTATCTCTTTATCTGCTAACAACTTGGCGCCGTGGTAAACATCCAAACGGGTATTTTTTACCAAATCGGCGACTGTTACACTCTCTGCCAAGCTAATCCCTCCCAAATCAATCAGTTATTAAAAAAAGTGCGGCCGGCATTGTCCACGATTACTATGTGCAATCATTTTTCAAGCCTTCCACACTTTTTGGACCGAAAACGGATCATTCCTATCTGTTAATATTAGCACTTTAAAGCGCTTTATTCACTAGTTACTCCGCCGACTTGGCGAAAAAATTAGAAACAATCACGTTGGCCAATGACATTAAGATTGAGACTAATACGGCCATCCCAAAACTAGAGAAGCCAAAATTTGCCTTACCGACAAAGTATGACGTTAGTTGTAGCATGACCCCATTAATGACGATACTAAACAACCCAATCGTAATTAACGTGATCGGTAACGTTAGTAAAATCAAGAAGGGCTTCACGGCCGCATTTAAAATTGCCAACACAAAACTAGCAATCAAAGCGACCCATATGTTGGCAACATGAAAGCCGCTTTGAAAGAAACCAGCAATGGCAATAAATAAAACAGTATTAATCAAGATTCGTTTCCAAAAACCCACTCGCTATCACTCCATTAATCTTGGTGGCGCGGTTCGTCTTCCTCATGGACATTATGAATCTCTTTCCGTCCTTCAGAATGTTGAGCGCGCGGTGTTTCACGCTGACCAGCTTGGCGCATTTGTTCAAAGAGGCCCGCATTTTCCGGCTTGCTTGGAATAATCGTCATTAAGACCAGGTACAATAAGATGCCGAAGCCATGCGAAGCGATGGTCAACAAAACAAACAACACTCGCAAGATAGTCGCATTCCATTGTAAATATTCCGCAATACCACCAAGAACACCGGTAATGACTCGATTATTAGATTTAGTTAGTTTACGATTAGTTTTAGTTTTCATAATTAGACACCTCAATAAGTTTAGTCTAATTATATCTTACTAATTATAAAAGCTGGTTGCAAACTTCACGAACCAGCTTTAAAGATTATTTAGGTTTGTTTAGACCAAGTTTGAACTTTCAGGGTTTAATTCAATAATTTTACCGGTATTCAAATAAACGATCCATTCACCAACATTGGTCACAAGTGCCCCAATCCGCATCAAGTAACTAGCCACATTCAAGTAGTCAGTTGACCCAATGACCGTTTCTGGATGACGTTCCATCTTAGAAATGCCTTTTTCATTGATTTTATCAAACATTTCACCGACTTTGGCGTCTTTAGCGGCCACTTCTCTCGCTGCCACGTCATCGCTCTTGACGTAAGCCGCCAGCATCTCTTCAACCATCTTTCGAACCCGGTTTCCCATCTCAGACAGTTGGGCCTCAATTTCAGGAACCCGGACATGACCTTTCACCCGAATCGTGGCATGCGCAATATTGCGTGCATAGTCCGCCATCCGTTCTAGTTCAGAAACTGCCTTCAAAATTGTGACAATTTCCCGTAAATCTGAAGTCACTGGTTGGTATAACGCAATCATCTCAAATGACTTTTGTTCCAACTCAACTTCTCGTTCATTAATTTTAGCATCGTTGTCGATGATTTCTTGGGCCAAATCCCGATCATGATCAATAAAAGCCTTGACTGCTTTTTCAATCGTCTCGCTGACCATCATTCCCATTTCAGTAAAATTAGCATCGATATCATTTAACTCATCGTCGAATAGTCGTCGCATGTTTTATCCTCCTAACCAAATCGTCCTGAAATATAGTCATTGGTTTCTTGTTTTACTGGATTCATGAAAATCTGTTTGGTGTCATTCACTTCAATTAATTCGCCATTCAAGAAGAACGCCGTCCGGTCAGAAATCCGCGAAGCCTGCTGCATATTATGCGTAACAGTTATGATAGTGTAATCATGCCGTAAATTCAAGAGGGTCATTTCGATCGTATGACTAGAAATAGGGTCTAAGGCACTGGTTGCTTCATCCAATAAGATGATATCCGGTTCTACTGCTAATACCCGTGCAATACAGACCCGTTGTTGTTGCCCACCGGAAAGCGACAAGGCATTCACATGTAAACGATCCTTCACTTCGTCCCAGATAGCGGCCTGCTTTAAACTCTTTTCAACGGCTGCATCCAAGGTCTCTTTATCACGGACGCCGGCTAACCGTAACCCATACACAACATTTTCATAAATAGAGAATGGAAAGGGATTCGGTTGTTGGAAAACCATCCCGATTTCTTTACGTAACTTTACCGTATCCATCGTTGGGGCATAAATATTATGCTGATTAAAATTGACTTCCCCAGTAATTGTGACGTTAGGAATCAAATCGTTCATCCGGTTTAAGCAGCGTAGAAAAGTTGATTTACCACAGCCAGAGGGGCCAATCAGCGCCGTAATTCCCTTCTCATCAAAGCTCATGTTTACCCCTTTTAGGGCTTGTTTCTTACCATAATATAGGGATAAGTTTTCAGTTGTTAAAATCGTACTCATCGGCGGCCCTCCTTTTAACCAAAGTTTCCGGAAATATAATCGTTAGTCAGATCGACCTTCGGATTCGTAAAGATATCCCCAGTTTCAGCGTATTCTAAGACTTTGCCTAAGTTAAAGAACGCCGTGTAGTCACTGATTCGTGATGCTTGTTGCATATTATGCGTCACAATAATAATTGTGTAGTTTTGCTTTAATTCAAGTAAAGTATCTTCAATTTGGCTAGTGGAAACTGGATCCAGCGCACTAGCGGGTTCATCCAACAGCAAAATATCAGGCTTAATGGCAATTGCCCGTGCGATACACAACCGTTGTTGTTGTCCACCAGAAAGCGCTAGAGCACTCTTATTCAAATCATCTTTAACTTGATCCCACATGGCCGCTTGACGCAGTGAGCGCTCAACGATTTCATCCAAATCCTGTTTCTTATTCATTCCACGTTGCCGCAATGCAAACGCAATGTTTTCATAGATTGATTTGGCAAATGGATTGGGTCGTTGGAAAACCATCCCGATGTGCCGCCGCATTTCATAAACATCAATATCATTACTATTGATATCCAAGCCACGATACATAATTTTACCTTTAACAGTCGCAATGCGGTCATTCATCCGGTTGAGTGATCGTAAGTACGTCGACTTCCCGGAACCAGAGGGACCAATCAAGGCACTAATCTTATACCGTTCAAACTGCAAGTCACCTTCTGAAATCCCCTCAGTTTTGCCATAAAAAACATGCAAGTCCTCGGTCGAAAGCGCAATTTCATGGTCTTTCGGATCAAATTTCAAGATGTTCCGTTGAGACGTTGTTAAATTCGTATTATCTGCCATAAAAAGGGCCTCCTTTATTCAGCGGTTAAATGTTTGTACAAGCGTTTGCCTAGCCAACGTGCTAAGAAGTTGAATAGTAAGACGGCAATGATCAAGACAGCAGAGGCACCAGCCGAAACGGCTTTTGCGTCTGGCATAATTCCTTCAGAGTTAATTTTCCAAATATGAACCGCCAGCGTTTCTGCCGGTCGCATTGGGCTGAGTGGGCTACTAATATTGAATGGATTCCAATCATGGAAATTCAAGGCTGGCGCAGATTGGCCGGCCGTGTAAATCAATGCAGCAGCTTCCCCAAAAATTCGGCCCGCACTCAAAACGACCCCCGTAATAATACTTGGTAAGGCGGCTGGCACGACGATCTTGGTCACCGTTTCCCAGCGTGATAACCCGAGGGCATAGCCCGCTTCACGTTGATCATTAGAAATATTGGCCAAGGCTTCTTCAATGCTTCGCGTCAAGATTGGCAAGTTAAAGACCGTTAATGCAAATGCGCCGGACAAAATCGAGAATCCTAATTTGAACTGAACGACAAAGAACAAATAACCAAATAACCCAACAACAACAGAAGGCAATGAACTCAAGATTTCAATAGTTGTCCGAATCAGGCCAGTGATCGTATTTTGAGGTGCATATTCATTAAGATAAATCCCAGCACCTAATGAAATCGGCAATGAAATCAACAACGCTAAGAAAAGTAAGTAGAAAGAATTGAACAATTGGATGCCAATCCCACCACCCGCTTCAAATGACAGGGCTGGTGACGTTAAGAAATGCCAAGAAATTTCAGGAACCCCTTGGACGAGGATATAACCAAGTAACGCCACCAAAATGATGACGACAAACGCAGCAATGGCATATAAAACACCAGTTGCAATCTTATCAACTCGTTTAGCGTTCATTGTTTAATTTCCCCTTTCGTCCAATATAGCGAATCACCATGTTGAAAACTAATGACATTAATAACAAGATCATTGCTAACGACCAAAGGGCATTATTTTGTAATGATCCCATGACCGTATTTCCGATACCCATCGTTAAAATACTCGTCAAAGTTGAGGCCGGCGAGACTAGGCTGTGTGGTAACAAGGTCGCATTCCCGATAACCATTTGAACCGCCAAAGCTTCCCCAAAAGCGCGGGCCATTCCGAAAACAATGGCCGTTAACATGCCGGGAATTGCTGCCCGTAAAACAACCTTATAAATCGTTTGCCAACGCGTTGCGCCAAGCGCTAATGAAGCTTCACGATAGTAACGTGGAACCGCATTAAGTGCATCCGCACTCATTGACGTTACAGTTGGTAAGATCATGACAAACAACACAAATGTCCCTGACAGGATGCCGTAACCACTACCACCAAATGTGTTTCGCACAAATGGCACGACCACTTGTAACCCGATAAACCCATAGACAACTGATGGAATCCCCACTAAAAGTTCAGTAACCGGGCGCAGAATTTGTGCCCCGCGGCGTGGTGAAATTTCGGTCATAAAGACCGCAGTCCCAATTGCAAATGGGGTTGCAACCAGTGCCGAGAAAATCGTAATCAAGAATGATCCGACAATCATTGGTAATGCCCCAACAGCTGGCTGACCATTTGTGCCATTCGTTCCTGGATTCCATTGCGTGCCGCTTAGAAACTGCCAGAAATTAATATGATTTTGAAAGAATGTGGCTAGTCCACGTGACGCCACAAAATAAAAGATTAAGAATACGACCAGAATAATTAATGCTAAACAGGTCAGACTAATAATCTTCCCACGACGCTCAATTTTACTGGCAATTGATTTTTTTAATAAGCTTGCTCGAATTTTATCCATGCGGTCCCCCTCATTTCACTGTTGTAATCTTACCGGTCGCACTCCGCTGTACATGCATATCATGGACCGAAATGTAGCCTAACTGTTTCACTAATTTTTTCTGAACAGCGGTTGATAAAATGTAGTTAATAAATTTTTTTGTTAATTGATCTGGCTGTTGACTGGTATATAAATGTTCATATGACCAGATATGCCAACGATTGATTTCAACATTAGTCTTCGTTGGTTTAACCCCGTTAACCTGCAACGCAGTCACTGAAGTATCCAGATATGAAAAGGCCACATAGCTGATTGCCCCGGGCGTGCTGGCCACGATTGACCGTGCCAGTCCCGAAGAGTCTTGTTCTTGTGAATCAGCACTCTTTTGCCCATTTAAAGCGTAACTTTCAAACGTCTTACGGGTTCCTGAGCCTTGAGCCCGATTGATCAAAACAATTGGCAGATTTTTGCCACCAACAGCTTGCCAATTAGTGATTTTTCCGGTAAAGATGGCCCGTAATTGTTCACTGGTTAAATTAGTAACGCCAGTTTTCTTATTAATGATGGGTGCAATCCCAACGACGGCAACTTGGTGATCTTTTAACTTGCTCGCATCGATTCCAGGTTGTTCTTCCGCAAAAACATCAGAATTACCAATGGCTACTGCGCCCGACTGAATTTGACTCAGCCCAGTCCCGGACCCGCCACCTTGGACATTAATAAAAATACCGGTATGTTCAGAGCTGTATTGTTCACCCGCAGCTTCAACTAAAGGTTGTAAAGCGGTGGAACCAACTGCGGTGATTGACTCACTGGCATCGGTCGTTGCTCGCTGACTGTATCCCAGTCCGACCAAGACACCAATTAAGACCAATCCTAGTAATTGGATGACCCGACTTTTCTTCATAACAAAATACCTCCTACCCATTGCTCAATATTAATAATACAAAGTTTGTGTAAAGTCTTGATAGGCGTTTTGTAAAGATTGTGTAAACATCAGTGACTAACGACTTAACAGCGTTCCCCGTGACTATACGCTACTGGGATGCTTTGGTAAACTAAACGCGCGATAAAACTGGCTAAAGCTTAACTCAATTAACCAACGTTTTAACATTTAGAACTAGCGGTACTTTCTTAGAAGAGTTGAAATAAGGGGTGAACTAAATTTCCATCCAAAAATACAACTTAATCATCGCTTGCTATAGTAATGGTCTCGGCAACAACTAAAATCAACCAAATTAAAAAGAGACGATCTAGGTTTAATTGCCTAAATCGTCTCTTCTAATGACTTGCTTTCAAAGGTAACGTGACCGTCATGGTCGTCCCTACACCTCGTTGACTCGTGACCCCAATTTGACCGTGCATCGCATTAACAAGTTCCTTCACGATAGCTAGTCCTAAGCCCGTGCCGCCAACAACTTGTTGTGAACGGGATGGGCTGGCCCGATAAAAGCGTTCGAAAATTCGCTGCTGATCGTCCGCACTGATTCCGATACCAGTATCCTTGACCGTTAAGTACCAGTGCGTTTCATCCGCAGTCGCAATCACTGCGACCGTTCCGGATTGTCGATTATATTTAATCGCATTCGACAGTAAATTTTTAACAATCTGACTTAACTTTTGAACGTCTGCCGTCACGACGACCGCTGGATCAACCTCATCCGTCACAGTCAGTTGTTTACGCTGAATGGCTTGTTGCAACAACGATAATTCTTGATCAATTAACGATTTTAATTTAATCCGCTGCATCGACAGGCTCGTCGTATTCTGAGCACGAATCCGTGAGAGTGACAAAACATCTTGAATCAAATCAATTAAGCGCTGACTCTCATCGGCAATAATCTTCAAGAATTGATCTAAGGTTTCAGGATCATCCTTGGCACCACTCAACAGCGTTTCAGTGAAGCCAGCAATCGCCGTAATCGGCGTCTTTAACTCGTGACTGGCATTGCTGACAAAATCATCTTGCATCTGTTCAATCATATAAACTTCCGTAATATCATATAACATCAACACGATCTGATAGTGAGAACGGCTATTCTGAATGTACACGGTTGACGCTTCGACCACTTGTGTATTGGGGGCCGGCGTTAACGTCACCGTCGCCCGCTGATTACTTTGTGTCGCAATCGTATCTTCAATGACTTTGGTTAACGCATACAGTTGAATATCTTTCGTATACAAATGAGCGACCGCGTTGATTGATTGTTGCAATAACTCACTCATCGCTGGATTTGATAATTGGACTTGCCGATGGTGATCAATCACCATCACGCCAACCGGCAAATACCGCATGATCATCATCAGTTCTTTTTCTTGTAGCTCGGCACGGCGAGTCTGATTACGTTGATAACTTTCCAGCTGATTAACCGCTTGCGACAAGCTGTACAAGGGGTCATTTTCCGGTAACAAAATATGCGGCGGAAACTGCTGACTACTCATCTGGCGTAGCTTAGCTTCCATCCGGTCAATCGTTTTTTGGCGCTCGCGTTGCCGAAACCAGATGATTCCAGCTTCAATGATGGCCAAAAAGAGAACTGCTACCGCCAAACTGATTACTAACGCCAGCGACCAATGAATCACAGAAAAATGCTGCACAACGACTAGGCCGAGGAGCAGCATCAAAATATTTTCCAACGTGAGCAAACGTAGCGTCTGCTGCCACTGGTCATGCATGGTCTTCACCTACGAACTCGTAACCAAAGCCGCGGACAGTTCGAATCAACCGTGGCTTTTTAGGATCCAGTTCGATTTTTTCGCGCAAATGGGAAATGTGAATATCAACGATTCGCGTCTCACTCGCATAATCGTAACCCCAGACATGGTTCAAAATGGCATCACGGCTGAGTACCCGGCCCTCACGTTCAATGAAATAAACCAGTAGTTCAAACTCTTTGGGCGTCAAACTAATATTTTCACCGTTCCGAGTGACCCGATATTTATTTTGATCGATTCGTAAGTCACCAATAACCGTAATTGCCCGATTAGGCGTCACAACCGGTGCCGTTTCCGGTTCATCAACAGGTGTCATCCGCCGAATCACGGCTTTGATCCGCGCCAAAACCTCTCGTGGAGAGAATGGTTTCGTAATATAGTCATCGGCGCCTAATTCCAAGCCGAAAACTTTATCAAATTCGTCGTTCTTAGCCGTCACGATAATAATCGGTGTCCGCACTTTTTCTTGGCGCAACCGCTTCGTGACTTCCATCCCATCTAACTTAGGCAACATTAGATCCAATAAGATACAAGTAAATGATTCTTCTAGTCCTAGTTCGAGTGCGGCTTCCCCATCCGTCGCACTCACGACTTCGTACCCAGCTTGTTTCAAATTATATGATAATAATGTGACGATTGCAGGTTCATCGTCAACGACTAAAATCTTATCCATGGTCGTTAATCCTCCTGATCAGTGAATAACACAATTCCTAACTCATGTGGTGCCCCATTATAAATCGCTGTTTCAGTAATAATCAATTGTTGTTGGACATTCCGAACTTTTAAATGAACATAGGTTGGACTCGTCAATAACGCAGCATAAAACTGTGCTTCGGAGTGGACTGGTTGCCGATTACATTCCAAAATGACGTCGCCGATGCTGAGATTTAATTTATCAGCTGGCGTATTGGGCCGTAATCCAATGACCCGGACGCCTTGATCAGTATCCGAAAACCAAAATTGTTGATGCTGATCGTGATATCGATGTTGTGCCAAAATGACCCAAACTAGGACAACGACCCCGCCCAACAGCCCGACTAGCCATTGTGGACTTAAAGTCGTCAACCGTGCCACGACTGCCAAAATAACACTTAATGCTGCAACCAGCCAATACCCCTTAGCTAACCGTCGCCAAGCCAATTGTGGCCGCTGCTTGTAAACTTGGGCACTAACACCTAATAATAACGGCAGTAATAACACACTAAAATGTTGCGTGCCAACTTGAAATACTGGCCACCATGATAGTGTTGCATGTAACCAATCCCCAGGAATCAGTACACCGACTGGCAACACTAACAATTGCTGCCAGCGATAGCGCACAATCCGTTTGCCACGTTGATCTGGTCGGATTTCAGGTGAATTCAATTGCGTCTCATGGCGTTTCAGTAAAATTGCTGTCGCCGCTAACCCCAGTGCAAAAATCAGTAGCCCACTAATAATGACGCCACTATTAAGGCCAAGGGGCGTCACACCATGCGCCTGCAGACGGGTATTGAATTGCGCCATTAGCCGTGGATTCAAAGCCCAGTAAGCTAACCAGCTCAAGCCAAAGACGGTCCATGGCACTAAGCCAGTCGGCACAATTAATAAGCTCAAAATCGCCAACGTTTCATAGATCACAGCCCAGACTGGTGATACGACTAGCCCCAAGCCAAGACTGATGACAGTTGCGATGAGTCCTAATAGCAGTCCACCTTTAAAAAAATTACGAACTTCTAGATAGTGCGCATCAATCGCACTTCTAAAGTGATGCCGCTCATAACGAACTCGCCGCCGCGCTGCTAAATAGCAACGAATCAGGCCGAGCCAGACCAATGGCTGCAACAAAAATAATTCCAGTACTCTCAAGACGTGCATGTGCGTTGCTCCTAACGTTAAACTCTGAGGCTAGTATAGCATTTTTCGAAAGTCACACCAATGCTAGTCATCATGAGTCTTATCCTGGTATTAATGAGTTGATACTCCGTCATTATAATGCTAATAAACAAAAAGATACTAAGCCGACCCACTGATTGCTAAGTCAACTTAGTATACCTTTTAGCTATTGTGGATTACGTTGCGCTAATTTCCATTGTAAATAAGCATCAATAAATGAATCTAAATCGCCATCCATCACACCCTGACCATCATGAGATTCATAATTTGTGCGATGATCTTTTACCATGGTATAGGGATGGAAAACGTACGAACGGATCTGCGAGCCCCAGCCAATATCCATCTGTTCCCCTTGGATGGCTGCCCGTTCTTTGGCCTTTTTCTCTTCTTCACGTTCATATAGTTTAGCCCGTAACATATTCAACGCCGTTTGGCGGTTTTGCAATTGTGACCGTTGTGCTTGACTCGCAACCACGATACCAGTCGGCAAATGCGTAATCCGAACTGCAGATGACGTCTTATTGACATGTTGCCCACCAGCGCCACTTGCCCGGTAAACATCAACCTTTAAATCATCCGGTCGAATCTCAACGTCCACACTATCATCCAATTCTGGCATGACGTCCACACTGGCAAACGAAGTATGCCGCCGACCAGCCGCATCAAATGGTGAGATGCGGACCAAACGATGGACACCCTTTTCAGAACGCAAATAACCATACGCGTTACGCCCACTAATCAGCAAGGTCACACTCTTCAAACCAGCCTCATCACCCGCTTGATAGTCGACAGTCTCCACGCTAAAGTTGTGGCTAGCCGCCCAGCGCGTATACATCCGTAAAAGCATGGCACCCCAGTCTTGTGATTCAGTTCCACCAGCACCTGGGTGGATTTCAAGAATCGCATTATTACGATCATAGGGCCCATCCAATAGTAAGTTCAACCGATACTGCTGGAGATCATGCTCAGCCTTCGTTAAATTGGCCTCAAACTCCGCTTGCATTTCAGAATCTGGTTCTTCCATCAATAGTTCATAAGCCACTGTCAGATCAGCCACTTCATCGGCTAACTGCTGATAGGCATCAAACTTAGCCTTCAAATTGTTATTGTCGTCAATAACCTTTTGGGCAGCCGCTTGGTCATCCCAGAAACCTGGTTCGGCCATCCGTGCTTCATTTTCTTGGATACTTTCATTTAAAGCATCTAAGTCAAAGCGACCCCCTAAAGTCGTCAACGGCACTTTGCATGTTTTCAATTAAATGTTTCGTTTCACTTAATTCCACAAAGAACCCTTCTTTCAACTTATTTAAAAGTGGTTTATTTGGCAAAAAACGTAGTTGGACCAAACCCAACTACGTTTTTACCGGTACTTGTTTAATTAACGTTGGATATTTTGACGGATTTCAGACTTCATGAAGAGCCGAGTCGTATCATAATCGATATCAGCAACCATTTCTTCAAACATCCGATAACCATCACGTTGATATTCAACCAATGGATTCAACTGACCGTAGCCACGTAACCCGATTGATTGTCGTAATTGATCCATCGCATCGATATGATCGGTCCAGTGGGCATCGACAACTCGTAAAACAACGACTTTTTCGAATTCCAACATTTGACCTTCATCATAAAGTTGCTTGGCTTTGTCCGCATATACATCGTCGACACGTTGCATTAAGTAATCTTCAATTTCAGTTTGCGACTTACCTTGTAAATCGGCCGTGCTGATTGAGTCTTCCTTAACCATCGCCCCCGTTGCAAAATCAACAATGGCAGCTAAGTCCCATGACTTTTGATCGCCTTGGGTATGCAATTGGACGGTCCGTTCAACAGTCCGTTTGATCATCGGCATGATGACCGACTTCAAGGACTTGTCTTCCATGATGACTTGTTGACGTTCACCATAGATAACTTCCCGTTGTGCCCGCATCACATCATCATATTGCAACACGTTTTTCCGTGAGTCGTAGTTATTCCCTTCGACCCGCTTCTGTGCAGATTCCACTTGGCGCGTAATCATCCGTGATTGGATCACCGCATCGTCATCTTCCACATTCATCCGTTGCAAAAAGTTCTTGATCCGTTCGGAACCGAACCGAAGCATCAAGTCATCTTCCAATGACAGATAAAATTGTGACATACCAGGATCACCTTGCCGACCAGAACGGCCACGCAATTGGTTATCGATCCGGCGTGACTCATGCCGTTCAGTCCCAATAACGGCTAAGCCGCCAAGCTCTTTGACGCCCGGTCCCAATTTGATATCGGTCCCACGACCAGCCATGTTGGTAGCAATGGTGACAGCGCCCCGTTGACCAGCGTTAGCGACAATGTCCGCTTCCTTCGCATGGTTCTTCGCGTTCAAAACAACGTGGGGAATACCAGCTTCATCAAGTCGTTGTGACAAGTATTCAGAAGTTTCAACCGCGACCGTCCCAATTAACATGGGTTGGCCTTTTTTGTGCAATTCTGAAATTTCTTTAACAACCGCATTAAACTTGCTTCGTAACGTTGGATAAAGCAAATCTGGCCGATCATCACGAATCATTGGCCGGTTAGTTGGAATCGTAATAACTTCCATGTTGTAAATTTCACGGAATTCTTCTTGTTCCGTTTTCGCCGTCCCAGTCATCCCAGAAAGTTTCTTATACATCCGGAACAAGTTTTGATACGTGATATTTGCCATGGTCTTAGTTTCTTCTTGAATCTCAACGTGTTCCTTCGCTTCAATGGCTTGATGTAAGCCATCAGAGAACCGCCGACCATCCATAATCCGACCAGTAAATGAATCAACGATCATGGCTTGGCCGTCTTGGATCACATAATCTTTATCTTTTAGCATGATATAGTTGGCACGCAAAGCTTCATCCAAATAATGGTTTAAAGCTGTGTTGTCCGTATCATACAGGTTTGACAAGCCAAAATACTTTTCAGCTTTCCGAATCCCTTCATCCAATAACGCGACTGTCTTAGATTCCAAGTCAATCTTGTAATCTTCGTCTTTCGTCAGCGTCTTAGCGAAGCGATCTGCCCGCTTGTACATCCCAGTCGTCCCTTCGGATTGACCAGAAATAATCAATGGTGTCCGGGCTTCATCAATTAAAATCGAGTCAACTTCATCGATAATCGCAAAGTTCAATGGTCGCTGAACCATGTCTTCACGATAAACGACCATGTTGTCCCGCAAATAATCAAACCCAATTTCACCATTGGTTGAATAAGTAATATCGGCATTGTACGCCGCTCGTTTTTCTTCTGGGGTTTTGTCCGCACCATTAATCCCGACACTCATGCCTAACCAATGATAGAGTTCACCCATTTCAGTCGCATCACGCGCTGATAAGTATTCGTTGACCGTAACAACGTGGACCCCTTTACCGGAGATTGCATTCAAATAAACCGGCATGGTGGCGGTTAAGGTCTTCCCTTCACCAGTCTTCATTTCGGCAATATCCCCTTCATGTAAGACGATTCCACCTAAAATTTGGACATGGAATGGATATAGACCCAGTACCCGCTTCGCCCCTTCACGAGCAGTTGCAAAAGCTTCTGGTAGCAAGTCATCTAATGACTCGCCCTCTTTGTATCGTTCACGAAATTCTGGTGTTTTAGCTTGCAGGTCGGCATCGCTTAGCTTGGCATATTCATCCGCGTATGCTTCAACCTTATTCGCAATTTTATCAAGACGCCGAATGACGCGCTTGTCGCTTTCAACCCAGCGTTTTAAAATGTTGGCCATTTACGTATCCTCTCCAAATAATAATTCTTAAGTATCGATTCTTTATAGTCTATTTTCAAAATAAAATACCATCTGTAATTTTACCATTTTTTGGCGTTAATGGGAACTATGGCAAATCAATGTAACCGGTATCGAGGGCTTTATTTACGAAATGGGCCTAACCATCCTAAGTCTTTTTAATAATCTTAACGATTAAACCCACTAATCAGGTTTTTTCGTAAACAAAAAGAACTGGTCAACAGCGACCAGTCCTCGATTTAGCAATTTGATTTATTGATCATCGCCGGTTTCGATCAAACCGTAACGACCATCATTGCGCCGATAAACGATATTAATGGCATCCGTTTCCGCGTCTTCATAAATGAAGAAATCATGACCGAGCATATCCATTTGGAGGATTGCTTCTTCATTATCCATTGGTTTCAATGAAACCCGCTTCGTACGTACAACATCTAACTTATCGTCCTGATCGTTATCAGCAGCTGCAACTGTTTCATCAGTCGCTGCAAAGTCAATGGCTTTATAACCCTTTTCACGGGATTTCCGATTGACCTTGGTCTTATACTTGCGGATTTGGCGTTCGAGTTTATCGGTCACCAAATCAACACTAGCATACATATCAGGAGAAGTTTCTTCTGCCCGGAGAACTAAATAGGGAAGTGGAATCGTTACTTCGACCTTAGCAGTCTTGTCTGGGTGAATCTTTAAATTTACGTGGGCAATTGAGTCAACGTTATTGTCAAAGAATTTTTGTAGCTTACCCACCCGTTTTTGAACATAGTCACGAATTGCCTGTGTCACTTCGATATTTTCACCGCGAATATTAAAATTAAGCATAGATCTTCTCTCCCTTCACACACATTACTGTGTACCCAAAGTAACAAAAGGACCACTCTTTCATTACTTTGCTTAAATTCATTATAATAGAAAGCGCTATAATAAACAATCTAAATGCTATTTTTCATAAGATTTAACGAGCCAAAGTTAGCCCTACAACTGACTTGGCACCGTTTTCCAGAATTAGACTGGCTGCATGTCGCATCGTGCGCCCAGTCGTGTACACATCATCTACGATCACCACGGTTTGATTGGCCAGTTTGGGCGCAGTAGCCGTCAGTTCAAATGGCTGAGCTGTCAATAAGCGGTCTTGACGTGTTTTCTTTGACTGTGGGATTAACTTAGTCTGCCCTTTCGTTCGCAACCAATCGGAATTTTCACCCTCAGCAAGCCAACCAGTGACCTGATTAAACCCTCGCGTGGTCATCGTTTCTGGAGTCACTGGAATAGCAACGACGATTGCTGACTTAAGACTCGCCAGCCGCGTCAATAATGCTTGTGAAAAGACTCGCCGCAACCGATAGTCACCCTTAAATTTATATTGTTCAAAATAGGCTTGCATCGCATCGTTATAAGTAAACAAGGCTTGATTATAAAACGCTAGTGGGCCCCAACGGCGACAATCATGGCATGGATTTCGTGACGGTTGCGCCCGACCACAATCTGGACAAGCTTGACTGGCAATAATTGGCGTAAAAGTCTGCCAACAAGCCGCACAAACGACTGGTTGTAATAATGGCTGCCAGCTTAATACCCATGGTAAAGTTAATTTGACGTCACTCGGTCGTTGACACAACAGGCATACGGGCACGTAATCGCCGTCCTTTCCGATTAACAAGCTTAATTTGTCGAATCGCGCGCTTAATTGGTCGCGCATAGCTAGCACAAATAAATCGCACTGCCCCAGTTGGCCGCTCACGTGAACGGCCGACTCGACCAGCAATTTGGACCAATGCTGCCGTTGAGAATATCGGATCATCTGCACCCAAGACGATGACATCAATACCGGGAAAGGTCACACCCCGTTCTAAAATCGTGGTAGTCACTAAATATTGAACCTGCTCATCACGCATCGCTTGAACTTTCGCCAACCGTTCAGGATCCGTTGAATGAACGGTCAAACCATGGAGGCGTGGATACGCACGCTGAATTGCGGCTTGAACAACAGTGAGTTGTGCGACCCGCGGCACAAAGACTAGAAATCGCTGACCCGTCGCAGCATAAGTTGACAACCAATGACCCAGACGTAATGGTAACCGTCCTGCCTGCACTTTTGCCCACCAACGTGGCTGTATGGTCACCTTAATCGTCGGCAATAAGTGTTGATGGAATCGTAGTGGTAAATAACTCAAACCCAATTCATGACGACGAACTTGCTGCAATAAATCGTGACTCGGTGTGGCGGTCAAATAAAGCAAGGCACCCACCGGTTTCAAGGCTTGAGTCACGGCAAAACCTAAACGTGGATTGGCCGCAAATGGAAAAGCATCGACCTCGTCAACGATCAAGACATCAAAAGCAGCTCGAAACCGTAATAATTGATGAGTCGTACAAATCGTCAATTGCCGATAATGATAGGGCTCGGTTTGATGGCCGTGTAACAAGGCAATTTTCAGGTTTGAAAAAGCCGCTTGTAAACGCGGATATAATTCCAAGCAGACATCTACTCTCGGCGACGCAATCGCTACACGCCACCCTTGTGTGAGCGCCCAATCCAATCCCGGAAACAACATTTCTGTTTTACCGGCACCCGTAACGGCCCACAACAAATGGCGCTGGTGGGTCGCAAATTTACTTTGAATCATCGCGGCACATTCAGCTTGCTGTACCGTTAACTTTCCATTCCAAGTCAATTGTGATTTTTTTAGAAACTCATTTGGTTCTGGAATGTGATAAAGTGAAGTTAAGGTGCTGATTCGGCCTAAATTCAAACACTGGTAACAATAAAATTGCTGGCGCGGTAATCGGGCCTGTTTTCGCACTAAGCTACTACCACAACGTTGACATGTAAGCTGTTTGGCAGTGACAACAAGTGCCGTTAAGCGTTGTGCTTCCGGCGGCAATGCTGTTGCTTCCGAAACCGTCAAGGCAATTTGACGGCCATATAATTCAGTTGCTTGCATTTTATCGTCCCCTTTATCACTAAACTACGAAATTTCATCACAAAATTTTTAAAGGAGCTGATTTTTTTGACTGAACCCTACTATACATTGGCAACTGATACAGTTTTTGAACAAGCGATTAAGAAATCACGCTTCATTGCCCGACTCTATCGCATCACTGATGAAGCTGATGCCCAAGCAAAAATTGCGGCTGTCCGCACACAAGATGCCAAGGCAACCCATCATTGTTTTGCTTATATGCTCGGCGACGACGACCATATTCAACGCATGAGTGATGACGGCGAGCCTTCCGGAACTGCCGGAGTACCGATTTTAGAAGCCCTCAAACTGAATCAAGTCCATGACGTGTTAGCCGTCGTTACCCGTTACTTTGGTGGCATCAAGCTGGGAGCAGGTGGTCTAATTCGTGCTTATAACAGTACACCAGTCCAAGCCATTCAGGCAGTCGGGAAAGTACAGCGAGTCTTGCAAACTAAGCTCGCGGTCACAATTGATTATCGCAATGTTGATGCCTTAACTTATTTTCTGACGCAACATCAGTTAACAACCCTGACCACAAACTATGCTGTCAAAGTCCAGGTCATTATTGCCGTTGATACAGATGCGGTTACAGCCACCCAAACTGCAATCAATAACCTGTTAAGCGGTCAAGCTAGCTTCGCTAATCAGGGCCAACAATATAACGAGGTTGCCATCTAAACACTCAAAAAAAGGCCTTGCCGACGTCAATAATGACGTTAGCAAGGCCTCTTAGTTGATGACAGCTTTAATTATTTGAGCGTGGTAATCTTACCAGATAACCCACGATCAACTTTCATTGAAGTCAAAGGAATGTAACCTAATTTCTTAACTAAGCTTCCTTGAACACTCTTAGAAGTCATGTAAGTCAAGAAGGTCTTCAATTCACCAGTAGGTGCACCCTTAGTATACATGTGTTCATATGCCCAGATTTTCCACTTGTTGTCGGCAACATTAGCTTCGGTTGGTTTCACATTATCAATTGATAATGGTTCAAGACCAGATTTGACATATGAGAAGGCTAAATAACTGATAGCCCCTGGTGTCGTTGAAACGATCTTTTGAACCGTCCCGTTTGAATCTTGTTCTTGGCTAGTTGCGACTTTGGCGTTATCTAAGCCCCATTTTTCAAAGGTTGCACGAGTCCCACTACCTTGAGCCCGGTTAACAACCGTAATTTTTTCATTTTTACCGCCAACTTCTTTCCAGTTGGTGATCTTGCCTTGGAAAATCTTGACTAATTGATCTTTAGAAACGTTAGTCACGCCGGCATCCTTGTTGACAACTGGTGCCATCCCAACAACGGCAACTTTGTGATCAACTAAGCCCTTCGCATCCAAGCCTTTTTGCTCTTCAGCAAACAAGTCAGAGTTACCAATATTAACTGAGCCTTTGGCAACTTGGCTTAAACCAGCACCAGAGCCACCGCCTTGCACGTTAATCGTGACATTTGAATGTTCATTTTGGAAAGCTTGGCCAGCTTGTTCAACTAATGGTTGTAACGCAGTAGACCCGGTCGCAACGATTTTAGTCGTCTTAGAAGTCTTGGCACTACTACTGCTGCTAGTATTCTTAGTACTAGTTGCTGAACTACTGCCACAACCGGCTAATAAGATTGTCATCGTTACAGCCAGCGCCCCTAATGTCACTGTTTTTTTCATAATTGAAACTCCCCTTTTCCATTTTGCTATCATAATTAGAACAATCAACGCCGCCAGCCTAAAATAACAAGTCTGGGTAGGAAGTGCTATATCGCGATGCGAGCATGATCGCTGTTTAGCCTGGACGATTCATTGACTGCCATTGGAACAGTCTTAATATTACTGGCCATTTGTAAATTCAAAATGATGTTTATGTAAAACCCTTGTATTGTTTTCGTAAAGGCCACCCATTTCAACCAAACCTCTCCAAACTAAAACGGCTGACATAATGAGAGTTCATTATGCCAGCCGTTTTAGTTTTAATGATTGCTTTTAGACGTAAATTTAGCGACGGTCCGTTTGATCCATTTCAACAGTGGTTGCCGATTGTCGCCTGCTAAACCAATTGCTTCCACAAAGAGTTCGAGTCCAAATAGCAACCCAATGGTCAGTAGGATCGACCCACCCAGTGAAGAGATTGGATATAGTAATGAAATAAATGAGAAAATCAGTGCAATACCGTAAATAACCATAACTGTTTGGCGATGCGTTAACCCCAACTGCATCAAGCGATGATGCAAATGATGCTTATCAGCTTGTGAGATTGGTTTCTTATTTAAAATTCGTCGGATCATCGCGTAGATGGTATCCGTTATTGGCACACCGAGAATCATGACTGGGACCCCCACTGAAATCAACGTGACATTTTTTAAGCCAAATAGTGAGAAGACCGCCGTCATAAAACCGATAAACAGCGACCCTGTATCCCCCAAGTAGATGCGAGCCGGGAAGAAATTGTAGGGTAAGAAACCCATCATCGCCGCAACTAAAGTGAAAATAAGTAACGAGACAAATGTGTTCGCATTTAAGAAGAACAGGCCAATAATCCCCATCGTACTGAGTGCGATCATGGCAACCCCGGTGGCCAAGCCATCTAAGCCGTCAATTAAATTGATGGCATTCGTAATTGCCAAAATCCAGAGTAGCGTAATTGGCAAACTCATCCAGTGGAAATGAACCAAGCCAATAAATGGAAAGGTAAAAGTTGTCATTCGAATGCCGCCAATAAAGTACACCTCTAAGGCAGCTAGCGTAATTCCCAACATCTTTTGACGTGGTTTCAATTCATAAATATCATCAATAATCCCAGTGGCTAAAATAATTAATTCACCACCCAATAGCGCATAAAACAAGCGTGTTGGGAACTGATGCATTAAGTACAACATTGTTGTACCAATTGTATAAGCAATAAAAATGGCGAGCCCGCCCATGGTCGGCATCGGAATCTTATTCACCCGCCGCACATTCGGTTTATCTACCGCACCAATTTTAAACGCAAGTTTTCGCACAAACGGCGTTAGGATTGCGGAGATCATCATCGTTGCCATCAGGCAGACTAAGATTTCAAATCTAATCATTTGCGCGTAACTCCTCTCTAACCTACTACTAATAATTATACAAACCAGAATCCCGCTTGACAACTCGATTCAACGAAACTTAGGAAAGCCTACACAATTAGGTCATAATTTAACTAAAAAACGACGTGAAAGACAGCCTGCGCCATCCCCACGTCGTTTACAACTACTCTTTCAAGTGATAGTTATAAGTTGAAACAATAATATTTTCTCGTGAATTTAAAACGGCTCGCAAACGTAAACTCGTTTGGTTGTGCAAGATATTTTGCCAAGGCTTCTTTGGCACAAATTGTGGCACCAAGACAGTGGTAGAAAAGTTACGTTCTGCAGCTCGTTTAGCAATCACATCGCAGAAACGTAAGGTTGGCGTGGCAATTGACCGATAAGATGAATGAATATCCACAAAGCGCACATCTGGGAAGGTCGATTTAAATTCGGCCGCCGTCTTATGTTCCTTTTCGGGATTTTCATCAAAAGAAACGTGCATCGCAATGACATAATCCCCAATCGAACGCGCATAGTTCACGGCAGCTGCTGTCACCCGGGTCACATTTGAGACCAACACGATCACGGTAGCACCGTCATAGTCATGCAACTCGGCTTTTTCTTTGGCGACCACCCGCAGTTGTGCTGCGACCCGATTGTAATGCACATGAATTCGATAGAACATGTACAGTAACAATGGCATAACAACCAAGTAAGGCCAAACGTTGCCAAAATGTAAAGCGAATAAAAAGACCACTAGAACTAGTGAAATCAATGCCCCAAGCAAGTTAACTGCAGCTTTGAGTCCCCACCATTGACCACGCTCGCGTAACCAATGAACAATCATCCCGGATTGAGACAATGTAAATGGCACAAACACCCCAACCGCATATAGTGGAATCAGTAGCGTCGTCTTACCATGGAAAATAAAGATCAAGACGATCGCACCGACCGCCAACGAGATGATCCCATTAGAGTAACCAAGACGATCCCCACGGTCCATATAGGCATGTGGTAAGAATTTATCTTTAGCTAAATTGTAGGCCAAAATTGGAAAAGCTGAGAACCCAGTATTCGCCGCCACTGCTAAAATCAGCGCCGTCGACAACTGTAACAAATAATAGAACAAGCCATGTCCAAAGACCGCCGAAGCGATTTGTGACAAAACCGTGTTATCAGCTTGTGGCTTGATTCCTAGATAGTAACTTAAGTAGGTAATACCGCCAAAGAAGACCGCCAGCACAATCGCCATGATGGCTAGCGTATTCGCAGCATTACGCCGCTTAGGCCGTTTAAAGTTAGGTACCGCATTACTGATGGCTTCCACCCCAGTCAATGACGATGACCCCGATGAAAATGCTCGGAAGAAGAGCACCAAAGTCATCCCTTGCACTGGTCCTCCAATCGCTGCTGAAGCATGGTAAGTTAAGTTACCACTGGCAATATTCATGATTCCCCATAAAATCATACCAATAATCATGATGATAAAGAAATAGACAGGGAACGTTAAAAACGAAGCCGATTCTCGCATACCACGTAAGTTCAACGCCATAATCGCCACCACGATTAGCACGGCAATTAAAACTTGATAGTGTCCTAAGAATGGCACCGCTGACGTAATGGCTTCCGTCCCAGAAGTCACTGAAACTGCGACCGTCAACATATAATCAACTAGTAAAGATCCCCCGGCAACTAATCCTGCTGGTCGACCCCAGTTAGTGCTAGCAACGACATACGCGCCACCCCCAGAAGGATAGGCCCGAATAATTTGCCGATAAGACATTGTAATCGCAAATAATAGGATCAGCACTAAAGCAGCGACATATAACTGATACATCAAAGCTGCTGCTGAAAGGGTAATCAATACCGTTGTGATCTGTTCAGTACCATAAGCGACTGACGAGAGCGCATCTGATGACAGCAGCGCCAGTGCCTTGAACTTAGTGAGCGCTTGCCCACCTTCATCCATGGTTTTTAACGGTTTCCCAATAACTAACCGTTTTAAATAACGCCACATGATAATAACTCCTTTATTTCAAAAATAATTATTCCCAAGTAAGTGCTAAGTCAAAGTTGATTTTACTACTTTAAATTAGTAAATACTACCGGTTTAACCACAAGCGACTAACTTTTTAAACCCGCATAGCCCCCTAGTTTACTCCTGACTTAAGCACTTGGCTAGCTATTTTTGATTAAAAAAACACCCACTCAAATGAGCAGGTGTTAAAAAGTTTTTAGTTAAACTTACATCATGCCGCCCATACCTGGGTTTGGTGCGGCTGGCGCAGCTGGTGCTTGTGGTTCTGGCTTTTCAGCAACGACAGCTTCAGTCGTCAATAACAAGGCTGAAACGGAAGCCGCATTTTGCAACGCAGAACGGGTTACTTTGGTTGGATCAACGATCCCAGCCTTAATCATATCAACCCATTCGTTAGTCGAAGCATTGAACCCAACGCCTGGCTTTTGATCCTTGAGCTTTTCAACGATAACTGAGCCTTCAAGACCGGCATTTTCAGCAATTTGACGCACTGGTTCTTCCAAAGCGCGTTTAACGATGTTAATCCCAGTTTGAACGTCGCCAGTTTCTTTCAAAGCATCAACATCTTTGATGACGTTGACTAGGGCAGTCCCACCACCGGCAACGAAGCCTTCTTCAACGGCAGCACGGGTTGCATTCAAGGCATCTTCGATTCGATACTTGCGTTCTTTCAATTCAGTTTCAGTTGCAGCACCGACCCGCACAACAGCGACCCCGCCGGCTAACTTAGCTAAACGTTCTTGAAGCTTTTCTTTATCGAAATCAGAAGTGGTTTCACTGATTTGGTTGCGGATGAAGTCAACTCGTTCTGAGATGGCATCTTTAGCGCCAGCACCTTCAACGATGGTGGTGTTATCCTTAGTAACCGTAACCTTGTTAGCTTGACCTAATTGATCAATCGTTGTGTCTTTCAATTCAAGACCTAAGTCATCGGTAATGACCGTCCCACCAGTTAAGATGGCAATATCTTGTAATTGTTCCTTACGCCGATCACCAAAACCGGGTGCCTTAACTGCAACGACGTTAAACGTCCCACGCATCTTGTTTAAGACCAAGGTTGGTAAAGCTTCACCAGAAATATCATCCGCGATGATCAATAATGGCTTACCTTGTTCAACGATCGATTGTAGCAATGGTAAGATATCTTGAATATTCGAGATCTTCTTATCGGTAATTAAAATGTAAGGGCTGTCGAGGTCAGCTTCCATCTTGTCGTTATCAGTGACCATGTATTGTGATAAGTAACCACGATCGAACTGCATCCCTTCAACAACGTCCAAGCTAGTGTCCACACCACGTGATTCTTCAATCGTGATGACACCATCATGGCCAACTTTTTCCATGGCTTCGGCAATTAACTTACCAGTTTCTTGGCTAGCTGAAGAAACCGCTGCGATTTGAGCAATGTCTTCTTGTGTCTTAACTTCATGTGCCATGGCATGTAATGAATCAACGGCGGTCTTAGTCGCTTCTTCAATCCCACGACGAATACCAACAGGGTTAGCACCGGCAGTGACGTTCTTCATACCTTCGTTGACGATTGATTGCGTCAAAACAGTGGCAGTAGTCGTCCCATCACCAGCGATATCATTAGTCTTAGAAGCAACTTCTGAAACTAACTTAGCACCCATGTTTTCAAAATGGTCATCTAATTCAATTGCCTTAGCAATCGTTACACCATCATTAGTAATGGTAGGTGAGCCATATGATTGTTCCAAAACAACGTTGCGACCCTTAGGACCAAGCGTTGATTTTACAGTGTCAGCTAATTGATCGACACCTTTGAGCATTGCTGAACGTGCGTCTTCAGAAAACTTTAATTCTTTAGCCATTATCTGTATTCACCTCATAAATAGTTTTTAATTAAATAATTTAAATGGATTAGTCTTCGACCGCGACAATATCTTTTTCGTGCAAAACAAGATATGTGGCCCCTTCATACTTAACTTCAGTACCAGCGTATTTGTCGAACAAAACTTGTTCGCCAACTTTGACGCTTGGAGCTACCTTTGTGCCGTTATCTAAAACACGGCCGTCGGATACGGCAACCACTTTACCGCTTTGTGGCTTTTCCTTAGCGTTATTGGCAATAACGATACCACCAACTGTTTGTTCTTCTTCTGCTTGTTGTTGCAAAATGACACGATCACCTAATGGTTTTAACACGTGAATCCCTCCATTTATTCTTTTTTAGCACTCCTAAAGCTCAAGTGCTAATCACAAAATCAACTATAACATTTTCATTTGAGATTGCAAGTTATTTGTCAATAATTAGTCAAAGAATGTCAAATCGACTATAATGGGACTACTTAAGTCAACTTTGACTCGAAATTTACTCGTTTAAGGACGTGAAGAAATGGCCAATCGTCGCCAATCTATCAGTATTTTAATTGTGTATTTTATCGTCTATGCGTTACCGACTTTATTGGTCACTGGCTTCCCACATTTGGGCTCACAAGTCTATCTGATTCAAACGCTAGACTACCTCATTGGCGCCATCGTTCTCGGTTATTTGGCTTGGCATCATGCTAGTCCGAATACGATTGAACAGCACCCCAGTTCTTGGTTAACCACTTTACTATGGGGACTTGTGGGAACTCTGGTCGTGATTGTTGGTCAAAACGTCATCCTCAGCTTGACGCACTTGCTCGGCCAATCAACAGCTTCTGCCAATACGAACACCCTTCTAGCCATTGGGCAAAAATACCCCCTTTTCTTCCTTGCCATTTTAGTTGGCGCCCCAATTATGGAAGAAATCGTTTTTCGTAAGGTGATTTTTGGCTTTTTCGTACCGGTCACGGGTGGCATTGGTGCGGCCGTAATCTCCAGTATTTTGTTTAGTTTTGCGCACGCAGATGGTCATTTAATTCTGTATGCCTTTATCGGGTTATTCTTCTGCTGGCTCTATCACCGTACCGGTCGTATTCAAACGTCGATGATAACGCACATTCTCATGAATAGTATTGCCGTTCTACCGGTATTTTTCAGCTAAAAATAAAGACGCAGCCAGCTTATCGCTAGTTGCGTCTTATTTTAACTAATTTTCATCATTAGATTTATCGCCAAGTTGTTCGCCATAGTGTTCGATAAAGTAAATCAGCGTTTGCAACTCATTGGTCAAATCAACATTTTGAACCCGGACCGTTTCTGGCACTGAAATGCGTAATGGGGTAAAGTTCATGATCCCTTTCACATTTGCTGAAACCAATTCATCCGTCACATCTTGGACCACCGAAGTTGGCACCGTTAAGATGGCAATCTCAATCTGTTGCTCAATCAATTGTTTCTTAAGCTCTGCCATTGGGTAGACTGGAACTCCGCTTTGAACAGTGTTCGCAATCGTTTCATTAACATCAAACGCCGCCGAGATTCGAACATTGCTATTTTTGTGAAAGTTAAAATTGAGCAAGGCATGCCCTAAATTACCGACCCCAATCAAAGCAACATTGGTTAACGTATCTTGATTTAAAATTTTCTTGAAGAAAGCTAATAGTTTTTCAACGTCATAACCGTAACCACGCTTACCCAGCGCGCCAAAGTATGAGAAATCCCGTCGAATCGTTGCCGAATCAACCTTAACCGCCTCAGACAGTTCAGTTGATGAGACCCGTTTTTTGTCTGCATCTAATAGAATATTCAAATAACGGTAGTAAATCGGTAACCGTTTCGCCGTTGCCCGGGGAATTTTTGTTTCTGCCATTGGACGACCCTCCTTATTAAAAGTTTGTGAATTTGCTGACACTATTCTAGCATACCCCACCACTTTGTGAAATAATATTTACTTATTATTCCGTTTCATTAGGGCTAATCGACGCAATATGCTACAATTATTTGACGAATCAACCCTGAAAGGAGCTTAAAAACGTGATTTTACTACAAGTGCAACAAGTCATGCGGCGTTTTGGCGCCGATGTCTTGTTCGATAACGTACAAATGGACATCCAAGAACATGCCCGCGTCGCCTTAGTCGGTCGTAACGGGGCCGGAAAATCGACGCTTTTAAAAATGATTGCTGGTGAGACTGTCCCAGATGAAGGCCAGATCTCAATGCGCAAAGGTTTGACGATTGGTTACCTTGCTCAAGACCAAGGCCTAAATAGTGCCAATACGATTTGGGAAGAAATGAGCAGTGTTTTTGCTGGTTTACATAAATTGGAAGCACAAATGCATCAATTAGAAAACAAACTTAGTGATCCGGCGGTCATCGCCGATCAGGCAACCTATGAGCAAACCCTAAAAACTTACGATCAAGTTCAAACTGATTTTCAGCAGCAAAATGGCTATGGTTACCAAGCTGAAATTCGTGGGGTCTTACATGGGTTCCAATTTGACGCCGATGTTTACGATAAATCTGTCACTGAATTGTCTGGTGGGCAAAAGACCCAATTAGCATTAGCCAAACTTTTACTGGAAAAACGCGATCTCCTCATTTTGGATGAACCGACTAACCATTTGGATGTGGAAACCCTCACTTGGCTCGAAAGTTACTTACAATCCTATACTGGTGCGTTGCTAATTGTCAGTCATGACCGTTATTTCTTAGACCGCGTCGTTAACGAAGTCTACGATCTGTCCCACCATGAAATGGCCCACTATACTGGTAATTATGATCAATATGTCCAAACTAAAGCTGCTAAAATCCAAGCTGAATGGAAACATTACGAAAAACAACAGGCTGAGATCAGTAAACTTGAGGACTTTGTAAATCGTAATATTGTGCGGGCTTCAACCACGAAACGTGCGCAATCCCGGCGCAAACAGCTGGAAAAGATGGATCGTTTAGAACAACCAGATAGTGATGATAAGACGGCTCACTTTGGTTTTCATGCGGCCAAGCAAAGTGGCAATATCGTCTTGACCGTCAAAGATGCGGCAGTCGGTTATCAAGATCAGATTTTATCTGAACCTGACAATTTAAACGTTAAAAAACATGAAGCCATCGCCATTGTTGGCCCCAATGGGATTGGCAAATCGACACTCTTAAAGAGTATTCTAGGACAGATTCCTTTTATTAAAGGCCAAGCTGTCTTTGGCACCAACGTTGTCACTGGTTACTATGATCAGGAACAAAAAAACTTACACGATCGTAAGACTGTCCTAAGTGAACTTTGGGACGAACACCCTACCACGCCTGAAAAGGACATCCGTACCATTCTTGGCAGTTTTCTGTTTACCGGCGAAGATGTTGATAAGCCAATCAATGCACTTTCTGGTGGTGAACGGGCGCGGTTATTGCTAACCAAACTAGCGATGCAAAATAACAACTTTTTAATTTTGGATGAACCGACTAATCATTTGGACATCGATAGTCGTGAAGTGTTAGAGGTAGCTTTGAATGACTTTGATGGCACGTTACTGTTCGTTTCCCATGACCGTTATTTCATTAACCAAGTTGCAACAAGTGTCGTTGAAGTTAGTCCAACTGGTACCGAATTATTCTTAGGCGACTACGATTACTATATCGATAAGAAACAAGAACAAGCTGAATTTGCTGCTGCCGCTGCAAGTGCCGCGGCAGCCAGTGAATCCACAGCTGCGACCGAGCAACTTTCAGCAGCGCCAGATCCTCGTTCCAAAGGGCAAAAAACTTATCAAGCCAGCAAGCAACAACAGCGTGATAAGCGAAAGCTTGAACGTTCTGTTGCTGCCTTAGAAGAAAAAATGAATGACTTGGAAACCCAAGCCACCCAGATTCAGGAACAAATGTCACAACCAGAAGTTTTTGCCGATGCCGGTAAGCTCCAAGACTTCCAAAAAGAATTGGAAGCCGTTAATGCTGAACACGAACAAGCAGAAAATGATTGGACCGAACAAGCGGAACAATTAGAAGAACTCAATTAAACTAAAAACGTCGGCCTGATTTTTATTAATCAGGACCGACGTTTTTTTTCGACATAGTTTAATGAGGCATTTTGGGCATCCAATCAAATTCCAAACTTGGATCAGCATTCAAACTAGCATCCCCAAACTGATGATGTTGATACTGAATGTAGCCAGCTGCCCCAATCATGGCACCATTGTCACCACATAATTTCAATGGGGCTAACAAAAGTTCCGTATTAGGAAACTTGGTTGGCAATTCTGCTTGCAACCGTTCACGCAAACCGTGATTAGCAGCAACGCCCCCAGCTAAAACGAGTTGCTTAACTGGATATTCTTTTAAGACTCGCAACGTCTTCGACATCAACACATCCACAACACTGGCTTGAAAACTTGCGGCCAAATCATTTTTATCAAGCGTTTCACCGATTTGGTCCGCATGATGAACCGTATTAATGAAAGCACTCTTCAACCCACTAAAGCTGAAATCATAATTATCTTCATCAATCATCGCCCGCGGGAAGTTAAAGGTATCTTGGCCTTGATGCGCCATCTCATCGATAACTTTACCAGCTGGGTAAGGCACGCCTAACACCCGGCCAATTTTATCGTAAGCTTCGCCAGCCGCGTCATCACGCGTCTCACCAATAATCTCAAACTGACCATCGGCCTGCATATAAACCAATTCCGTATGACCACCCGAAACTAAGAGCGCCATCAGTGGAAATTCAAACGGCTTAACAAACCGGGCCGCATAAATATGACCGGCCATATGGTTCACTGGAATCAATGGTAAATGATGCGCATAGGCAACGGTCTTGGCCGCATTAACGCCAACCAATAACGCCCCAACTAAACCGGGACCATAAGTAACGGCCACTGCATCTAGATCGTCATAGGTGACATTAGCTTCTTTTAACGCATCCTCAATACAAATCGTAATCTCTTCAATATGATGACGGCTAGCCACTTCTGGTACAACGCCGCCAAACCGTTTATGACTATTAATTTGGGTCGCAATCACGTTTGATAAAATAGTTTGCCCATCGGCGACGACCGCCACACTCGTTTCATCACAACTAGATTCGAACGCTAAGATTAAATTTTGTTTCTCCACGAGTTTCCATCCTTCATTTAATAAATTTACGCATAATTATGGCATCTTCACGCGGTTGCTGATAATAATTTCGCCGCACTGAGAGTTGCTCAAAAGCACATTGTTCATATAATTTGCGCGCTGCTTTGTTACTTTGACGAACCTCTAAAAAAAGTTTGTCAGCCGGCGTTAATTGGCGAAAACAGCTGGCCAACATCAGTCGCGCATAACCGTGGCGCCGTGATGTCGGACAAACCGCAATATTAGTAATTTCAGTCTCATCTAAAACCGTCGTCCAACTAATGAACCCAATAGGTTGTTTTTGCAACACCAGCACCTGATAACACGATTGGGGTAACGCTAAGTCTGCCGCAAAAGTTTCCAAGCGCCAAGGTGCACCACCCGGATAAGCACTGGCTGCGATCTCGTAACAAGTTTTGGCAACTAAATCAGCTGACCACTCAGTGCTATCAATCAACTGTGGCTCAGGCATCAGTTTTTGCCGCTGGAACATGGTAAGTCATATCAATTGCATCTTCATGATCACCAAAATAATATCGTTTCTTCACACCAGTTTTTTCAAAGCCTAAATTTTGATATAAGCGCTGGGCAGTCGTATTACTATACCGAACTTCCAAAGTCACGGTTCGGTAATTTAAATAGCTAGCCCGTTTAATCATGGTTTGCATCATGAAACCACCCAGCCCCTGATTCTGAAAATCAGGATGCACGGCAATATTTGTAATATGTGCATCTTGCCGACGATCATCAAAGGCACAACCACAAAAAGCACAGAGCCGGTCTTCATGACGCATCACAATATAAAAGCGCCCACTTTGTCGTCGTAATTCGGTTTTAAAGGCGTTCTCGTCCCACGGCGTTTTGCCCGCATAAACGGCCCGTTCGATCGCCAACATTTCTGGAACATCAGTAATTAAGGCCCGTGAAACGTAGTAACCTTTTTTGCCAACCTGCACAACATGATTATCGATACGCATAATTTTTTGTCGCCGCTGGTTATGCGTTTTGGTTATCTTCTGAAAGTACTGCTTAAATCTTCTCAACATATGGCGCATGGTCCTCTTTCGGATGTTTGGCTAGCCATTCGCGTTCCGCTTGCGTTAGCCGTAAGTAGTTGGGTACAAAATCATGTATCTTAGCCACAGGGGTTGCCGTGCGACCCATTAAGCCAAGCACTACCGCTTGTGGCAGATCTAACTGCGGTTGCGCCCGGACAAATTGTGAACCAAGTTGCGTTTGCAAAGCATCCGCATATTGAGCCACATCGCTCCCCACAAAAACAATCGATTCTTGATAAGCCGCTAATTGCTGGCACCATTCCGCCACACTAATGTGTTGATCTGGCAATTCAGTCACTGGTTGCCCAGCTTGAATACGATACAGTCCGGTAAAAATATTATCGCGGCGTGCATCAAATAATGGCGCCACTAATTGTCCCTCAGTCACGATATTACCTGCTAGCACCGCTAAACTCGACAGGCCGACCAATTCTTTATGCAACGTAAAGGCCAACGTTTTTGCAGTCGTGACGCCAATCCGTAAACCAGTATATGAACCCGGACCAGCCGCGACGACGACTCGATCCAGTTCATCCGCCGTTAAGCCAGCTTGGCTAATCGACTTTTCAATAATTGGTAACAAAGTACTGCTGTGGTTGCGACCAACATTAGTCGTCGTCGTAGCCAGCACCTTCGTATCATCTAAGACCGCCACACTAAGTGGTCGATTGGATGTCTCAATTGCCAACAACTTCATATTTAAAAAAGCTCCTCATTTTGAATTACTTCACATATCTTATCATAATTTACGGTCTTTGAAAGGAATCCAGCCGTTTTCAAGGCTTTTACAACCAAATCCTAAGCATTTTACAAAAAAAGCAATAGTTACTGACCAAAGATACCCACACGTTAGGTTGATATTTACCTTGTAATTAATTCGTAAACCTTCTTTACATAATCAATACCGATTATTCACTGATAATTTTTCACACGTTTACATTACCTTGTTATTCTACACAGGTAACTAATATTACTTTGGAGGTAATTGATTATTATGGTAAAGCTTAACAAGTCCCTCGTTGGACTCTCATTAATTTCAGTTTTAGGTTTAGGACTGGCTGGTTGTGCTAGTGGGACTAGTACTAAAGCTGGTAGTGACAGTAAGAGTGCGGATAAGAGTAAGGCCATCACGGTCGTCTTCTACCCAAATGAATCTGCCAAAAGTTTCTCGGGTTCACGCGAAGCCTTGAAGAAGTCAATCGAAAAGGTTACTGGTAAGACAGTCAAAGTTCAAACCACGACTGATTACAATGTTGCCATTCAAGCCATCGCATCAGGTAAAGCTCAATTAGCTTACATGGGTGCCAATGGTTATATCCAAGCCCACAAACTTAGCAAAGATGTTAAGCCGTTTGCCGCACAATCTGACGAAAATGGCACATTGAAGAAAGCCACTTACAACTCATACTTAATGGTACAACAAAAAGATGCCGATAAGTATAAAGCAGATGGCAAATTCAGTATTAAAGATATTAAAGGTAAGAAAATTTCTTACGTTTCCAACAGTTCAACTTCTGGCTTCTTAGTTCCAACTGCCAAGATCACTAATGAATTTAAGATCAAAGATAAAGATGACTTAACTTCAAACGGTAAATTCTTTAGCAAAGTTCTTTATGGTGGCTCGCATCAAGGTTCAGCCGTTAACTTGTTGAAGGGTGACGTTGACGTCGCGGCTTTCGATGATGGTGACTTAATGCCTTACTTGAAAGTTGCAGACGGTTCATGGGACAAAGTTGGCTCAACTTTCGCCGTTAAAGACGACGCCGAAGCACCATTCACTGACTTAAAAGGTAAAAAAGTTGTGAATATTGCGATGATGCCAGTTCAACAAGGGCCATGGGTCTACAACACTAAGTCACTCAGCAAGGATGACCAAGACAAGATTGCCAAGGAATTCACTTCCAAGGAATTTGCACAAAACAAAGAAATCTTCTCAGAAAAAGGCTCAAAAACACCAAAGCTCTTCCCTAAGAAGTCTGAAAAAACACAATTATTAAAAGTTGACGATCAATGGTATGCCCCAACTCATAAGTTAGTTGGTTACTAAAACAATCATTAATCTGGATTAACGAAAGGACATGCTATGCTCAAGGTAAACCAACTAGATAAAACTTACGGTCAAGACAAGCACTCACTCAAGTCTGTGAGCTTCACGGCGCAACCTGGTGAAGTCACCGCGATTATCGGTCCCTCTGGGGCTGGTAAAACCACGATTTTACGGAGTGTCAATCAATTGATTCGTGACGACGGTGGTCAGATTTTATTAGATGACCAAGATATTCGCCAAGCGAATAAAGCAGAATTACGAAAAATTCGGCATCATATTGGCATGATATTCCAAAATTACAATTTAATCAGTCCCCTAACCGCACTTGAGAACGTCTTGCATGGTCGTCTAGGCGCAAAATCAACCTTGGCTGGCATGTTCGGGCTCTATAGCACTGCTGAAAAAACTGAAGCATTGGCTTTACTGACTGAAGTTGGCCTTAAAGATTATGCGTACCAACGTTGTGATCAACTCAGTGGTGGTCAACAACAACGTGTCGGTATTGCCCGCGCTTTAATGCAACATCCTAAAATGATTCTTTGTGATGAACCGATTGCCTCACTGGATCCAAAATCAACAAAGATTGTCATGGATATCTTGCGACAACTCGCACGTGAGAAACAATTGATTATTTTAATCAACTTGCATCAGATCGACATTGCGATGGATTATGCCGACCACATCGTCGGGATTAACGACGGTGCCATTGTCTTCGAAGG
Organism: Lactiplantibacillus nangangensis; assembly: GCF_005405065.1. Classification (GTDB taxonomy): domain Bacteria; phylum Bacillota; class Bacilli; order Lactobacillales; family Lactobacillaceae; genus Lactiplantibacillus; species Lactiplantibacillus nangangensis. The sequence continues at coordinate 121,990 of NZ_BJDI01000004.1, forward strand.
CCCCACTGAACAGGTCAATGAAGCGGTATTGCAAAAGATTTACCGCCAATCGGCCGATGCGAAAGTCAAGGTAGCGGCGAATGAAAGCTAAATACAGTTCACCACAACAATTCTTTCGTCAACGGCGTATGCGGCTAACCGTTGTGTTGGTTATTTTACTGCTCATCTACTTTGGCTCGGTTCTTTTGGTGAACTTTAATACCTTTTCATCATTAGCTCAAATTCCAGCCGGCTTAGTATGGCTATTTAAAACCTTTATTCCTAATCAACACACAACCACTTACCTAGGACCGATTTTTTACCAACTCTGGCGCACGTTGATCGTCTCGATCTCATCGACAATCTGTGCGGCACTCTTGAGTTTGATTTTCGCTGTTTTAGGGGCCAAGACGACTAGTCCCAATCGCGTCTTGCAACTGACCGTACGCTTTGGAGCGTCATTGCTCCGAAATATTCCAGTCGTCGCTTGGGCGATGATTCTCCTTTTCTCCTTTAAACAAAGTGACTTTACCGGTTTTCTAGCCTTATTCTTTATGACTTTAGGCTATCTCACTCGGGCTTTCACAGAAACTATTGAGGATTTGGATACCGAAAAGTTGCATGCTTTACAAGCAGTCGGCGCAAACTATTTCCAATGTGTCTTTTGTGGTGTTCTACCTGAGGCCGCTAGTACGATGACTAGTTGGGTGCTCTACATGATTGAGAACAACATTCGTGATGCAACCCTAGTCGGTATTTTAACCGGGACCGGCATTGGTTTCTTATTCAACCAATACTTTAAGAGCATCCGCTATGATGCTGCCGGTTTAATTGTCTTATTAATTGCCGCACTGGTCATTGTCTTAGAGCTGACATCAACTCAGATTAGGAGGGCAATTGCATGATTGAAAATTCATCATCAGAACCAAAAATCGTCAAACCCAAAGTCCCGAATACTGAGCGGATTTCACTCATGACTAAGCCTCGCTTGATTTTACGGAGTGTGCTAGCAGTTCTAGGATTAGTGACGATCTATTCGCTGGTAACTATTGATATGGCTGGTTTGAAATTAAAGGACGCTTTTCATAGCTTAGGGCTCAACTTAAACGCCATGTTTTTACATCCAAACGTCGGTCAAGATTCCTGGAGTGTGTTGTTAAGAGGCCTTTCGACTAGTATTGCGCTAACACTGTTAACGACTTTGTTAGGCGCAGTCATTGCCTTTTTCATCGCCGTCTTTTCAGCACGTAATTTGTCACCAACTTGGGTTGCCAATACGTTAAAAGCTGTGATGGCGTTTATTCGTTCCATTCCAACCATTATTTGGGTCTTAATTTACTCTGCCGTGATGGGATTAGGCGCCAATGCCGCTGTGGTTGGTTTAACCTTCCACAGTATCGCTTACTTGGTTAAAGCCTATTCAGAAAGCATTGAAGAAACGCCACAAGCAACTATCGAAGCCTTAAAGGCTAGTGGCGTTCGCTTTTGGCCAATCATTTTCCAGGCGATTCTACCGTCTATCGTCCCTGCCCTCCTTAGTTGGACTTTCATTCGATTTGAAATCAACTTTGCCAATGCAGTCGCTGTTGGGGCAGCTGCGGGTGCGGATGACATTGGTTACTATCTCTTTATGGCAAGTGGTTTTTACTTCGATTTCCATGAAGTTGGCTTGATTGTTTATCTGCTTTTAGGATTCGCAATCATCCTCGAATTGATCTCCATGCGTTTACGCGGTCACTATTTAAAGAGCAATTAGTTTGCTGAGTTTAAAGGAGTTTTTCAGATGACAATTCAAGCAGTTATTTTTGACTGGGCCGGTACTACGATCGACTATGGTAGCCGTGCACCTATCGTTGCTTTTCAACAAGCCTTCGCCAACGTCGGTATCGAAATCTCAGAAGCTGAGATTCGCCAAGACATGGGTCTAGATAAATATACACATATTCACAAAATCATCAGCTTACCAACTGTTCAAAATGACTGGCAAGCCCGCTTCCAAGTACTACCCACATCAGATGATTGTGATCGGATTTTCCAAGACTTTAAGTCAATCCTACTAGCCACCTTGACCGACTTTGCCCATTTAAAGCCTGGCATGGACACGGTCGTTGACTTTTTAAACAGTCAACAGATTGCTTACGGTTCAACGACTGGCTACGATGAAGAAATGTTGGCAACGGTCCTACCAATTGCAGCTAACCAAGGCTACCGCCCAACGGTTAACATCACCTCGGCACAAACGAATGGTATTGGTCGACCAGCTTCGGCCATGCTTGAATTAGCCTGTGATCAATTGGAAGTGACTGACTACGCTAATGTCGTTAAAGTCGGCGATTCAATCAATGATATTCTAGAAGGGCAAAACGCTGACGCCATTAGCGTCGGCATCGTTGATGGTAGTAATTTAATGGGGCTATCACAGGCAGCCTTTGATGCTTTAACTGCCGCCGAACAACTCGTTTTACGAGCCAAAGTTACCGCACAATACGAAGCAGTTGGCGCGGATTATATTTTGCAGTCAATGGTTGATCTCCCCGCCCTCTTGACTAAGCTCAATCAACCAGTTAGTGACGCACAATAAGCCAGTTAAAGGAGCATTGATCCTATGAAACAACCCTATTTATTACTCACACCAGGACCATTAAGCACGACGCCAACTGTCAAAGCTGCCATGCAGATTGACTACTGTACTTGGGATAGCGATTATCGCCAGGTCACGGAAACCATTCGGCAACAAATTTTAGATTTGGCCCAGGCAAATGCCGATGACTACACCACTGTCCTTTTGCAAGGTAGTGGCAGTTATGGCGTGGAAGCCACGATTGGTACAGCGGTGCCTCGCAAAAACGCCGTCTTAATGGTTGCGATTAACGGTGCTTACGGTCAACGCATCAGTGAAATTGCCGACTATTATGACATTCCACACGTTGATGTGGTCTTTGCTGAAGATGAAATCGTTGACCCAGAACGAATCAACGAGGCCTTGAATGCTCATCCCGAAGTTACCCACTTTGCGACGATTCACAGCGAGACGACGACCGGTATTTTAAATCCAATCGAACAACTCGTACCACTTTTAAAAGCCCGCGGCATTGTTTCAATCATTGATGCAATGTCTAGTCTCGGTGGCGTCCCGATTAATGTGGATCAATTGGACTGTGACTACTTAGTTAGCAGCGCCAATAAATGTGTCCAAGGTGTACCAGGCTTTGCCTTTATCATTGCGAAAAAAAGCGAATTGGCAAAAACAGCCGGTAACGCCCGTTCATTGAGTTTAGACCTCTATGCACAATGGCAAGCGATGACTAAACAACCGGGTAAATGGCGTTTTACCTCACCAACCCACGTCGTTCATGCCTTTGCGCAAGCCCTTAACGAGCTGGCCCTAGAAGGTGGCGTTGAACCGCGTTATCGCCGGTATGCCGCGAGTCAATCACGACTAAGTTCAGGCATGCAAGCACTCGGTTTCGACTTAGTCATTGATCCGGCTTACCAAGGACCAATTATTACATCCTTTAAATATCCAAGTGAACAGTTCGATTTTGATGATTTCTATCAATTCATTAAAGAACGTGGCTTCGTTATTTATCCAGGTAAGGTCTCCACGATTCCAAGCTTCCGAATTGGGACAATCGGGGATGTCGATACTACTGATATTAATCGACTCTTGGCGATTATCAGTGACTACCGGCAACTTAATCCCTAACCCTTTCATTTCAGTTTTACAATAAAAGTGCCGCTACGCTGACGAAAATTGTCAGTGTAGCGGCACTTTTTAAATTTTAATGACGATCATCGTAACCGTTTGGATGTTTTTGAGTCCAAGTCCAAGCTGTCTTAATGATTTCGTTAACATCATCATAATGTGGTTGCCAACCAAGGACTTCACGAGCCTTATCACTGGCCGCAACCAATGAATCAGGGTCACCAGGCCGCCGTGGGGCTAAAGTCGCAGGAATCGGCTTACCAGTAACTTCACGAGCAGCGGTTAACATCTGTTGGTTTGAGAATCCTGTTGATGAGCCAAGATTAAAGGCATTGCTGTCATGACCGGCAGCGAGGTATTTCAACGCCAAAATATGGGCATCTGCTAAATCAAGCACATGGACATAATCACGAACGTTAGTCCCATCTGGCGTGTTATAGTCATCACCAAAGATTTTCAATTCATCCCGCTTACCTTGTGCAACTTGTAAGATAATGGGCACTAAATGGGTTTCTGGGCCATGGTCTTCACCAATACTACCATCTGGCTTAGCCCCAGCAACGTTAAAGTAACGTAAGGCCACAAACTTGATGCCATAGGCGACATCTGCCCAGTGCATGATGTGTTCCATCATCAGCTTACTTGCCCCATAAGGGTTAATTGGTTCTTGTGGATCAGTTTCTTTAATTGGAATTTGTTTAGGCGTGCCATAAGTTGCAGCAGTTGATGAAAAGACAATTTTCTTAACATCATGCGCCTGCATGGCTTCTAACAACGTGATCATCCCACCAGTATTATTATCGAAATACTTCAATGGTTTTGCCATTGATTCTGGCACGATTGAAAAAGCGGCAAAGTGAACAACTGCCTCGATTGATTCTTGGTCAAAAACCTGGTTTAAAAAGTCAGCGTCCCGTAAATCGCCTTGATAAAATTTAGCTGCCGAATTAACTGCTGCTAAGTGCCCCGTCACCAAATTATCAACGACGACAACATCGCGACCAGTTTCAACTAAGCGGTCGACCATATGAGAACCGATATAGCCGGCTCCCCCCAAAACAAGAATTGACATGAATGAACCTCCCTTTGAATATGCTTTAATCATAGCATATTCCGTCCCTGACACGACTTAAAATTTAGTTAGTAAAAAAGCTGAGTGATTAAACTCAGCTACATTTACAATCATCCTAAATAGTTTCCCATTGAATTGTCACTTCGCAACACTTTTCATCACCTAAGCGAATGCGATGACTAGTCGTCACTAGTTGCGACTCATCGGTTGGTAAGATATTGACCTCAGCTATCACCGTATGACCGTATTTCACTTCATTTTCATAGCGAACGTCCACATGTTTTAAATCATGTGTCAGCAAAAATTCTGCTGGCAACGTATCTAGTAACCAGTCAAAATAATGGGCATTGTTGACATGCCGATTCGGGTCGATATCAAAGAATCGCACCTGATACGGTTTACTGATTGTTGTCGGCGTTGTTTCAAAACTAATCGGCCGTGGCAAGCGCGGAATCCGCTTAGTAGCTTCTGAAGCATAGGGTGCCACCAGTACTGGGTCAATTTTAACAATGCGGCGAGTTGTTTGACTCATCGTCACCCAAATACTGGTGATGTAGGCCAATTCATTTCCGGCACCATCACGAATCCAAAATTCACGAAAAGCAAAATAAGGATTATAGGCCGATCCACGGACTGCAATCGTCACGACTTCGTCTAGGTGCGGCATCCGGGTCACATTAATCGAATATTGTGTCACGACCCAGCCCACGCCATGTTGTTGCACAAAATCAGTTGTTAAGCCTAAGTCATCGCTTTGATCTTGAGAGCCTAAAATGGCAATATTAATCAACGTTGACAAGGTCGCTCGTCCAGTCCGGTCGCATTCATAATAAGTTAAGCGGTGTTCTTCAGTAAAAACCTTTGCTTGTGCACCTAAAGCTGCCATTAAACTAGTCCCATCCTCTACTTAATCTCGTGAAAATCATTATAAACCGCTTGGCGCTGTAATTGACGTCGTTTGGCGATTTCTTTAATTGCCGCATTGGGCTTGTTGCCGGCCGCAATCAAAGCCTCAACCTGTGCCTTAATCGGTAACTCAGCTAATTCATCTGAAGCTTCTGGTTCAGGATCGTTAGGATTACCCCCAATCAACAGCACAAACTCACCTTTTAATTGATGATCCTGTGACCAAGCAACCATTTCCGCGAGCGTCCCGCGGGCAAACTCTTCATAGCGTTTTGTCAATTCACGACAGGCCACAATTGGACGTGACGCTTCACAAACCTTAGCTAACGCCGTCAGCGTCTTAGCGACCCGAAATGGTGATTCATATAAAATAACTGTTTCACGGTGTTGCGCCAATTTGGCTAGCGCAGCTTGTTGTTCATGTTTCTTACGCGGTAAAAAGCCATAAAAATAAAACGGTTGTGGCACTAAACCAGAGGCAATTAAGGCGGTTAAGCCCGCATTGGCCCCTGGTAACGGTACAACGGGTAATTTAGCCGCAATACAAGCTGCAACTAATTCCGTCCCAGGATCACTGATTGACGGCATACCGGCATCACTGACTTGTGCCAAATTAACCCCGGCTTGGAGTTTCGCAATCAATTGTGGAATCCGCTCCTGGGTATTGTGTTCATGAAAACTAATCTGTTTGGTTTCAATTTCAAAATGATTGAGTAACTTTTGAGTATTGCGTGTATCTTCGGCCGCAATGAGATCGACGTCTTTTAAAGTCGCAACCGCTCGATAAGTCATATCTTGTAAATTACCGATTGGGGTCGGAACTAAATACAGCGTCCCAACGCCCGCATGATCGGCAAAGCTTTGCTGTGTCTCCAATGAACTATCCCCCTCGTTTAAGCTCGTTCACGGTCGCCATAAATCACTTCTAAACAAAAGACACATGATTCATCATCATCGCGTCGCTTGCCATAGAATTGGTTACAAACGTGGAAGCCTTCATCGTAAAGCTTCTCCAAATTTTGCCGTGATTTAGAAAGGGGAGCGGTGCCAGCCGGTTTTTTCGGCAATTCATTTTCAATTTCGACCATGTGCTCACGTAAGTGTTCATTTTCAATAACGAGTTCGGCATTCTTTTCGAGCACAGTCGTCATATCGGCTCTCAATTGAGCCATTTTTTGCAGCATCTGTTGCATTTCTTGTTCCATTTCACCGAAACTATCATATAAATCACGCTTATCCACACGCTCACCCTCAGCTTCCTATTAATTAAGCGTTTTTAAAGATCGGCCATAACTTTAACGTTAGCCCTTCCAAAACATTTTGAAAGCTAACATTACTAGCCAGTTGGCGTTTGGCGGTCAACGCTAATTCCGTCGCCTGCACTAACTGCTGATCCGTTAATTGGTCGGTCATTTTTTGTAATGATTTTTGATACTGACTAAAGCTCAACTCATCCGCAGCATCTACGTCAAAGTGTAATTGTAATAAATCTTGAAATAAGGCCGCAACTAAATCTAACAGCACTAATTGCTGCCGACTTTCTTTCGCCAAGCCAACTAAATTAGTTTGCACCTCGACAAAGCTACGAGGATCACCTTTGACCACTTGTTCAAACCAGCGCCACAATTGTTCGACCGCAGTCGGCAACCAATCATCTACTAACAATTCCTGAGCCTGACTGACACTATTTGTCAAATGCAAAAGCGTTTGCGCCTGTTGAGGTTTAATCCCAGCCGCTTCAAACGTCTTGCGCAATTCAGCGACGCCTAGTGGTGGAAATTCAATCACTTGAGTCCGTGAAATAATCGTCGGGAGCATCAATTGCTTATTCGTCGTTAATAAGAGCGCCGTCACATTGCCGCTGGGCTCTTCAATAAATTTAAGTAAACTGTTCGCGGCACTGGCCGTCATCTTTTCAGCATCAGAAATGATGAAAAGTTTGCGATTACCCTCTACCGCACTTTTAGAGAATTCAGCCTTCAAATAACGGACTTGGTCAACGTGAATACTTTGACCCGTCGGCGCAACCGTCACAATATCTGGATGCTGACCATTGGCAATGCGGACACACGCTTCGCAAGTCCCATCTGGTTCACCATCGACCACATTAATACAGAACAATCGCTGGGCGATCCAATGCGCCAGTTCTGTTTGACCAGCACCTTCCATGCCAGCAAATAAGTAAGCATGCGCTAAATGGTTTTGCGCAATAATATGTTTAAAGGCCGCTAACAAGTGCGGTTGTTTGGCAGTTAAAATCGTCGTTAATTCCGCCGCTGTTGCCATTCTAACCACCTCAACTCAACTAAAATTGATGAAACTGTTCAATTGGTAACACAAAGACCGTTGCACCACCAACTTGAACTTCGACTGGATAGGCTGAAGCGCCATCCATCGTCACATCTAAATTAACCGGTGGCGTCATAAATTGATCCCGCGCATGACTGGTACTTTTAATCATTTCCAAGACTTCATCCACGCGATCATCATCAATGCCAATCATGAAAGTGGTATTACCGGAACGTAGAAAGCCGCCCGTCGTGGATAATTTAGTGGCACGAACGTTGGCCTCAATGAATTGACTACTGAGCCGATTACTATCTTTATCTTGGACAATCGCAATAATTAATTTCATTCGTTTGACTTCCCCTCAGTTGCAAAATATTGTGGTAACTGGGTCGTCATGACCGCAATGGCCTGGGCGACAACTTGGTCCAGTGGTTGGCTGGCGTCTAAGCGTTTGATCCGTTCAGGATATGCCGCTAATAACCGTAAATAAGCTGCTTGAACCCGATGATGGAAACTTAACGCTTCCACGTCTAACCGATTGATTTCATTTTGACGATGGGTTTGGATCCGTTTTAGACCGACTTCGGCAGCCACATCAAAATACAAAGTGAGATCCGGATTTAAGCCTTCAGTCGCAAACTGGTTCATATCATAAACCGCCTGTTCACCGATTCCCCGGCCAGCACCCTGATACGCAATCGAGCTGTCGATATACCGATCACAAAGCACCAATTTACCTTGTGCCAAGGCTGGTTGAATCTTTTGGACAATATGTTGCCGACGTGCAGCTGCATACAACAAGGCTTCCGTCCGATCATCCATCGCCGTATTCTGACGATCTAAAATAATACGCCGAATCGCCTCGGAGATTTGATTACCACCCGGTTCACGTGTCACAACGAGCTGATCTCCCAATCGTGGCGCAATTTTTGCCACAATGGCATTCAAGGCGGACGTCTTTCCAGCGCCGTCAGGTCCTTCAAAGGTAATTAATTTTCCTGTCAAAATTCCCAATCCCATCTAAAATCCATAGTTGTCATAATTGTACTTGATTGTTGCAGACATGTCTAATACCCTCACCACAAGCGAAAGTGTTTACTAGTCTTATTTTACCGCATTCACTACTACCAATTGTGTTTTTTGATTAATTTCAACAGATTGGTAGCTGGAAACAAATTGCGACTATTGCCAAGTTTTCATTTAATCAAAAAATCTGCCGTCCAAATTGAGACGACAGATTCCAGCAAACTTATTTATCAATGACAGCGCGTTGAATTTGATTTCCATGAACTTGGCGCCGACGAGCCTCCCGATACAAGTACAAATACTTCGCCCGTGCCAAAGCAGTTTGGGTCACAAGTTCACTTGTATTGTTATCGTAAATGGCCTGCTCATTTTGTTTTGCACGGTCCCAATCAACTTTGGCCGAATTCAACAAAGTCAACAGTTGCTCGTCATAAGTTGCCTTGGGGTGCTTAATTTTTTGACGTCGCTTAAACATGACTTACATCTCCTGACGGCCTTCAACCGCCTTGAACAAGGTCATTTCATCCGCATACTGAATGTCACTACCAACCGATAACCCATGAGCTAGCCGTGTAACCTTGATGCCAGCTGGTTTGACCAACCGTGAAATATACATTGCGGTCGCTTCCCCTTCAGGCGTTGCATTCGTGGCAATGATGACTTCTTTGATGGCATCGTTTTGTTGCAGGCGTTTCAGTAGGCTCGCAATATTGATATCTTCGGGACCCTTCCCATCAACTGGCGATAAGACACCGTGTAACACATGATAGAGCCCACGATATTCTTTGATCTTTTCCATGGCCATGACATCTTTAGCTTCTTCAACGACCAATACTGTCCCTTGATCGCGTGACTTGTCTTTACAGATCACACAAGGATCATCTTCGGTGATATTGCCACAAATACTGCAGAAATGCAGATCACGTTTGGCCGCGACCAACGATTTCGCAAATTCGGTCACATCATCGCCGTCCATATCAATCGTATAAAAAGCCAACCGGGTCGCGGTTTTGCCACCGATTCCGGGTAATTTCATATAACTGTCAATCAATTTCGCAATTGGTTCTGGATATTGCATTTCACTACCTCACGACCGTTTAGTTACTTCAAACCTTTAGTATATTTACCCATCGTATCTTGTGTTTGGGCGTCCACTTGGGTGAGCGCGTCATTGACTGCTGCCACAATTAAATCTTGCAACATATCGACGTCGTCAGGATCAACAGCGGCTGGTTTAATGCTAATATCTTGCATCTTCTTGTCACCAGTGAAAGTCACCGTGACCATATCGTCCGGTGCCTTACCAGTAAACGTTTCTTCATTCAAGGCAGCTTGTTCCGTTGCCATTTGTTGTTGCATCTTTTTCATTTGTTTCATCATATTTTGCATATTGCCCATACCACGCATCATTTTATCATCAGTTCCCTTCAAATTTAATCTGGTTTAACTTCTACTAAGTTTCCAAACCGTTTTTCGGCTTCGTTCACAATCGGCGCCTTTTCAGGAGCCTTTTTGGCAACTGCGCCTTCCGGTTGGTGGGTGGCTAAATAGTCTTTACGAATTTGTGGCCACTGTTCTTTAGGCACACAGACGATCTTTGGCGCCTGCCCCATCAAACGGTCCAAGCCATTACCAAGCGCGTCCATCAAGACTTGATCATCGATTGCTTTCTGATATAGGAAAGCGTAATCGAAGGCGACCACGACCCCTTCGGCACTTGCAGCAACCGGCTTGGCAACATGCATCAATGCTCGTTGCGTCACACTCAAAATGTTCATTAAATCGGCCCAAACCTCGCGAACCTTTAACAAATCATCCTTAGTTGCGGCGCCCAAAATAGGATAGACCTGACTGACATTGACTTTTTTAACCGTTGGCCCGCTGTTCGGACGTGCTCGAGCTGGTTTTGGCGCCGTGCTAGCCCCGCCATTGGCTTTCATCGCAGTCAACTCACTTTGCAGTTGATCCACCTTAGTTGCCAATTTTTGAATAGTTGGATCAGCCGGATCGGTTGCCGCAGTGGGCTGTTTAGCTGCTTTAGCCGCGGTCGGTGCTTCTAATTGGGCCAACTTAACCGTCAAAACTTCCAAATAGACATCTGGATGAGTGGTGAAGCGCATCTGCTGCTGAACGTCGTTTAACGTTTTAATCATCTGATACAAGACTTCGGCATCAATCTGCTTGGCGAAATCAGCAAACCGTTGATCATCTTCGCCCATGGCAATGCTATCGACCATTTCTGGCGCTTGTTGATAGAGTAACACATCACGCGTGTAGCTAATCAAATCTTCGATGAAACGGTTCGCATCTTTACCTTCTTGTAAAATTTTCCGCATCGTTTCCAGTGCCGGCTTCGTCACGTGACTCGTGACTTCCTCGACGTAATCAGCTAATAGCTTTTTGGTCACACTACCAGTGACCATCAGTGCATCATCTAACGTCACGGTATTATCACCAAACGAGATGACCTGATCTAGAATACTCAAAGCATCGCGCATCCCACCTTCAGCCGCTTGCGCGATCACTCGAAGCGCCTTTTCATCATAGTCGACCTTTTTCTGGGTCAAAATATAAACCATCCGATCATAGCTATCTTTAGCCGTGATCCGTCGAAAGTCAAAGCGCTGTGTCCGAGAAATAATTGTTAACGGAATTTTATGTGGCTCGGTCGTCGCTAAAATAAAAATCACGTTAGCCGGTGGTTCTTCCAACGTTTTCAACAGGGCATTAAACGCCCCTGTCGATAACATATGAACTTCATCAATAATATAAATTTTATAATCAGCCTGTGTCGGGGCGTACTTCGCTTTATCCCGAATGTCGCGAATTTCTTCGACCCCATTATTTGAAGCCGCATCAATTTCAATGACATCGTTCATTTGGCCCTTGGTAATGGCCTGACAACTCTCACACTTATTGCAAGGCTCGCCATCGACTAAATGATGACAGTTGATCGCCTTGGCAAAGATTTTTGCGGCGGAAGTTTTCCCAGTTCCCCGCGGACCGGTAAATAAATACGCATGACTCGTTTGATGGGTCATGATGGCATTTTTCAAGGTCTGTGTAATCATCTGTTGTCCGACAATTTCATCAAAACGCTGGGGTCGCCAAACCCGATATAATGCCCGATACATGCGAATCTTCCTTTCTATATTACAACGTTATGTATGAACTTCATTTCCGCTTCGTTTGGCCGGGCTGACGCTGGAACGTGGTGGCACGTTTGAAAGCCACAATACGGTCTTTCAAGCCGTGCTTTTACTGAGCCGAGAAAATCAACTCGCCTAAGTAAAATTTCACCACTGAGCACCAGCCCGGCCAACCTACGCTAAATAACAACTTGTTTGTCAATAATCGTATTAATTTAGTTACTAAAGGTTGAAAGTGTCAAAACTGTCATGAAGCCAGTAATACTAGCTTTGCTTATGACTAAAACAGCCTCATACGGATTATCAACTCCGGCAGGCAGAATCAATTCTCGTACCACAACGCCACACTGGTTAGCCTAACCTATTTTTTAAGTTTCAACATTTATTTAAATAAAAAGCTCTCAACCGAATGGCTAAGAGCTGTTACATTTCATAAAAACAAAAGGCACAAGATGAAGCAAACTTAGTGCTGCTTCCTTCCGGACCTGACACGATTCGTAAATCCACCCTTGCCTTAAGGCCTTGCGGCAAATACTATAATACATGATTTATTGAAAGAATGCTAGCCATCCGCCTAATTTTTTTCGGCAGCGGCTCGTCGGGCTTTCTTCTCGGCCTTTTTACGCTTGCGGATATCGCGGAAGAAGTTTTCTAGCATTTCACCGGCTGGACGTGCCAGCAGCCGTTCATGGACTTCAACTTGATGGTTCAACCGATCATCACTCAACAATTGATACAGACTCCGCACGGCCCCAGCTTTGGGATCGCGGGCACCGTAATAGATGACTGGAATACGGGCATTAATAATGGCGCCACAGCACATGATGCATGGCTCAAGCGTCACATAAATTTGGCAATCTTCCAAGCGCCAACTATGCAAATACTCACACGCTTCTTGGATTGCAACAACTTCAGCATGTAACGTGGCATCTTGCCCATGCTCACGCAAATTATGCCCCCGACCAATGATTTCACCGTCATGCACGATCACGGCGCCAATTGGCACTTCACAGATCAAGCTCGCCATCTTCGCCTCATGTAACGCTTCCAGCATCCATTTTTCAGATTCAGTTGGTGTCAAACTATCCCTCCTTCACACTTTGCAAGATATAGTAGCCTTTATCCTTCTTAATAATCGTACAATTGCCAAAAGTCGCCGTCATTAACTTCTTCGCAGACGGCGCCCCTTGCTTCTTTTGTAGAACTACCGTCAAGGTTCCTCCCACTGTTAAATGGTCGTTGGCACCAGCCAACATTGCGTCAACCACTGCTTTACCTGCACGCACGGGTGGATTCGTTACAATGGCCGCATAGTCTGTCGTCGTAACTTGTTCGTAACAGTCGGAGGTGAAAATTTGAACATTGGTAATTTGATTTAAAGAGGTATTCTTACGCGCTAAATTCAACGCTAACTCATTAACATCCACCATATCGACTTGTCGTTCTGGTGATTGATACGCGAGTGCCATCCCAATTGGCCCATAGCCGGTCCCCAAATCTAAGATCGGACCAGCCGGCAAATCAGTCGGCTCAAACGCGGCTAATAAAGTTCGCGACCCATAATCTAAAGTTCGTTTGGAGAAAACCCCGTTGTCCGTCGTGAATTTAAAGTCGTGGTTAAAGATTTCAAAATTCCATTGCTTTTCGTCATGCACAACGTCTGGATTGTGTGTATAATAATAGTTGGTCATATTTATTTTTCCTCTGAATTTGTAGGTTAGTTCTATGATAACTGATTCGCGGAAATAACGACAATTAATTTAAAAAAATTTAGCAACGGTTAAAGGCCGTCACTAACACAACATCTTGTATTTTGAGTCTATATCGTCCACAAGATGTTGTGTTTTTTAATTGTATTTTCCACATCTTGCTGTATACTAAATTTATCGATTAAAACGAATTAAGGGTGATTAACTATGAAAAAAGTAACAGTATTTACCAAGAATAATTGTATGCAATGCAAGATGACTAAGAAGTTTTTGACCGCACATAATATTGCGTTTGAAGAAAAGAATATCAATACGAATCCTGAATATGTTGACTACTTAAAGGATCAAGGTTTCCAAGCGGTTCCCGTTGTCGAAATCAATGGCGAAAGCAGTATTGCCGGCTTCCGTCCCGATGCTTTAAAGCAGCTTGCTGTATAGGACCACTGCGCTTTTTTGCGTGGTTACATAGTTGCGATTCAAGATTTATTTTATAAGCGACCCACAATCAATAGGCCTCTACTGATTGTGGGTCGTCCATTTTATCACAACTTTCAAATCGGATAGAAAGAGGAGTTCTCATGACCCTAAAAAACTTAAAAGACGTCACGTATTACGATCTGAACAACGAAATCAACATTCCCGTTGACAACCAAATTCCGTTGAACAAAGACAAGGAAGCCTTAGCCGCATTCCTAGATCAAAACGTCCGCCCCAACACAAAACCATTTGCTAGTTTAAAGGCCCGTTTTGATTATTTGCTGGACCACGATTACCTTGAAGAAGGCTTCGTCGAAAAATACGACTTTAGCTTTATCGAAAAAGTTTATGACTATCTCAAGTCACAAAACTTCCAGTTTAAGACTTTTATGGCGGCCTACAAGTTTTACGCCCAATACGCCTTAAAAACCGATGACGGCGACTACTACCTTGAAAACTATATCGACCGCGTGGCGATGAACGCCCTCTACTTTGCCGATGGTGATGAAAAACTCGCGATGTCCTTAGCGGATGAAATTATCCACCAACGTTATCAACCAGCCACACCTAGTTTCTTAAATGCTGGGCGCGCCCGGCGTGGTGAATTAATTTCTTGTTTCTTGATTCAATCGACCGATGATATGAATTCAATTGGCCGGACGATCAACTCCGCATTACAACTTTCACGAATCGGCGGCGGGGTCGGCATCAACCTTAGCAACTTACGGGGGGCCGGTGATCCAATCAAACATATCGATGGTGCGGCCAGTGGCGTTGTTCCAGTCATGAAATTATTGGAAGATAGTTTTTCTTACTCTAACCAATTAGGCCAACGTCAAGGGGCCGGCGTCGTTTACTTAAGCGTCTTCCATCCCGACATCATCGCCTTCTTATCCGCTAAAAAGGAAAATGCCGACGAAAAGATTCGTTTAAAGACGTTATCCCTCGGGGTCACGGTTCCTGACAAGTTTTATGAACTCATCAAGGAAGATGCCGATATGTACTTGTTCAGCCCTTACGGTGTGGAACGTGAATACGGCGAACCATTCTCATATGTCGACATCACTAAAGAATATGACAACATGGTCAAGAATCCAAATATCAAAAAAACCAAGATCAAAGCGCGTGATTTGGAAAACGAAATCAGTAAATTACAACAAGAGTCTGGCTACCCATATGTCGTCAACATTGATACGGCTAATCGTGCCAACCCAATTGACGGCAAAATCGTCATGAGTAACTTGTGTTCAGAAGTCATGCAGGTCCAAACGCCTTCACTCATCAACGACCAACAAGAATACGAAAAGATGGGGACCGATATTAGCTGTAACCTTGGTTCAACAAATATCGTTAACTTGATGCAATCCCCTGACTTTGGTCACTCAGTTGAAGCCATGGTCCGGGCCTTAACATTTGTTACCGATAATTCAAACGTAGACGTGGTGCCGTCAATTCAAAAAGGCAACCATCAAGCACATACGATTGGTTTAGGGGCCATGGGCTTACACGCTTTCTTTGCCAAGAACCAAATGGAATATGGCTGTAAAGAAGCCGTTGATTTCACCAATATCTACTTTTTACTTTTGAACTACTGGACCCTAAAAGCGTCGAATGAAATCGCTCGTGAACGCCAAACGACCTTCGTCAACTTTGAAAAGTCCAAATATGCGGACGGCTCTTACTTCGACAAGTATACAGAACAAGACTGGCAACCAAAATTCGCCAAGACCCAAGCACTCTTCAAAGGGATCTTTATCCCAAGTAAAGCCGACTGGGCAGCCTTGAAAGCCGCTGTGATGCGTGACGGCTTGTATCACCAAAACCGGATGGCAGTCGCACCCAATGGCTCCATTTCATATATCAATGATACGACTGCCAGCTTACACCCAATCATCAACCGGGTCGAAGAACGACAAGAAAAGAAAATTGGTAAGATCTATTATCCCGCTCCTTACCTATCTAATGATACAATAAACTATTATAAGTCGGCTTATGATACCGATATGCGTAAAGTCATCGACGTTTACGCGGCGGCTCAACAACATGTGGATCAAGGGATGAGTTTGACACTCTTCATGCGTTCTACCATTCCCGCTGGCTTATATGAATGGAAAGACGGCCGTACCAACAAAATGACGACCCGTGACTTAAACATCCTCCGGAACTATGCTTACCGGAAAGGGATTAAGTCCATCTACTACATTCGGACCTTTACGGATGATGACGGTGAAGTTGGCGTCAATGAATGTGAAAGCTGCGTAATTTAGAACTTTAGATCGCTAGGAGGACAACTGGCTATGGCAACAGACTTGGCTTATTACCAAAAACTGCTCAGTAATGGCAACTATAAGGCTATTAACTGGGACCGCGTTTCAGATGCAATCGATAAAAGTACTTGGGAAAAACTGACCGAACAATTCTGGTTAGATACTCGGATTCCCGTTTCTAATGATATGTCGGACTGGCGGAATTTAGACGATGATCACCGTTGGGTCGTGGGACACGTCTTTGGGGGGTTAACCTTACTTGATACCCTTCAATCACAAGATGGGCTTCAATCTTTACGGCGGCATGTCGTCACTTCCCACGAAACGGCTGTTTTAAATAACATCCAATTCATGGAATCCGTTCATGCCAAGAGTTATTCAACGATTTTCGAAACGTTGAATACCCCTGATGAAATCAATGAAATCTTCGACTGGAGCGACAGTGAAGAATATTTGCAGAACAAAGCTAAATGGATCTACAAATTATATGATAATTTGGATGAAGATCCTTTGAAACAAAAAGTGGCCAACGTTTTCTTGGAAACTTTCTTGTTCTACTCTGGCTTCTACACCCCACTCTTTTACTTGGGACATAACCAATTACCAAACGTCGCTGAAATCATCAAATTGATTCTCCGTGACGAAAGTGTGCATGGCACATATATTGGTTATAAATTCCAATTAGGTTTCAAGAACCGTTCTGAAAAACAGCAAGCTGAATTCAAAGACTGGATGTTCGATTTCTTATACAAGCTATATGAAAACGAAGAAAATTACGTCCACTTGGTCTATGATCAAGTTGGCTGGTCTGACGAAGTCTTAACCTTTAGCCGTTACAATGCAAACAAGGCCTTGATGAACTTAGGTCAAGATGCCCTCTTCCCTGACACGGCTGAAGATGTGAACCCGGTTGTCATGAACGGGATCTCAACTGGAACCTCAAACCATGACTTCTTCTCACAAGTTGGGAATGGTTATCGTTTAGGTCAAGTTGAGGCCATGCAGGATACTGATTACGACATTGGTGAACCTGACGATTAATTAAGACTATGATTAGCGACCGGCTCAGTGATGAACCGGTCGCTTTTTGTCTCGTTTTAGTTTTGAATTAAACTAGCTCCAGCAGAGTCTTCCTATGACAAAATCAATAGTCCTAAATTTTATCGACCAAGAAAGGTGATTTTAAATGGCAATTCATAATATTTGTGTTTTTTGTGGGGCTAACTCAGGCCTGAACCCCAACTTTGCAACGAAAACTGCGGAATTGGGCGCCTATTTAGCTGAAAACGACTATCAACTCATCTACGGTGGCGGCAACCGGGGCTTGATGGGTGATGTCGCCAAGGCTACTTTGGCAGCAGATGGGCGCGTTATTGGCATCATCCCACGTTTTCTTGTTGACCGTGGCCTAGCCTTAAAATCCGTCACAACATTTGTCGAAACAACGACCATGAGTGACCGCAAGGAAAAAATGCTACACCTTGCGGATGCCTTTATCGTCTTACCTGGTGGCTTCGGAACCTTTGAAGAATTTATGCAGATGCTTTCTTGGAGTCAGATGGATATTCATCAAAAACCAATTGCGTTATACAACATCGATGGCTTCTATGATCCAATGGTCGCAATGATGAAAATGGCGACTAAAGAAGGTTTCGCACCGGTCGAAAATCTTGATCTCTTTATCGATGGGCACGACCTCCCAGAAATCTTTACTGGCTTCGAAAATTATCAGCACATCTTACCACCTAAATACACGAATTAAACGGCACTAAAAGGTCATCAGGATATAATTGAAAACAGGATTCGGAAATGATTAGCTCATTTCCGAATCCTGTTTTTTGCCAGTCCTATTTTTATTGCCGAAACGTGTGCCAAGCGGCAACTTGCTCCGCTTGCCACACTCTAAATTTTTAATCGCGATGATTTACATTTTGCAGCCATTTTGGAATCAGAATACTGCGATGTTCACCGTGCTTCTTCGTGCGGGTATTTACGACTTGCAACAACTGTAAGATCGTGAAGATCAGCGAATTTCGTTTCCGATAGGCAATATACTTTGGTGCCCAGTCCGTGACATACTTTTCTTTATACGACCGTAACCCTTGAAAACCGTACAACTGATAACCATATTCATAAATCAAATGCGCAATTTTTTCTTGAATAAAGCTGTACCGTGAAACACCGACACCAGCCAAGGGGGCCATCCCCATATTAAAGGCCGTGTAGCCTTGCTCCCGCGCATCTTCAAACAAGTGGACAAAGACCGTATCCATAATGCCAGATGGTGCATCCGTACTCGACCGCATCAAGTCGATCGACGCCACCTGATCATTACCTTGTGGCATCAAGTTCGCAAATGCGACAATTTGATGTTCCGGACTATAAACGACCGCAACCGGGGCTTGATTCAGATAGACCTCATCAAAGAACCCTAACGAAAAGCCCTTTTCCGTCTCACCATGCAACCAACTGTCTGAAACGGCACGTAACTCACCCAGCACATCGGCTGAGAATGGGGGCTGTAAGACTTCAAACGTATAGTTGTCACGCGTGAACTTGTTCATCAAGGCTCGCTCACCACGCAGGCGTTTCCCAGCAAGACTGAAGTTAGCTAAGTTAACGTGTCCTTCTTCACCGGTTTTGATGAAATCAAAGCCCATCTCATGTAACCGCATCGTCAGCGTTTCATTGATCTCATAAAAGACTAACGAACACCCATCGCTGTCAGCATCGTCCATCAGCTGTTCTAAGGCCGGCTGCAAGTAATCTTGGTTACCAAACGGCTCACCCATTACAATCAGCTTATCGGCCTTCTGTTGGTATAGAAAGGCTAATTGATCGACGCCGTCCACTTGATAATAATAAACAAATTTATCATTTAAGAAGGCTAAGTGTGAAATTTCATTACCACCAAACCTTTTAATCAACGTTTTAATCCGTGGGGCATCCAATTTTAACCGTAAGCGATCATTATGTCCACGGGCCAGATAACCATACATCGCAATCAGGATCAACGCCGCTAAAACTAACCCAATGACCCCAAACAACCACAGCTTTTGCGACGGGAAGAACAGGGCTTCCGGTACCGCATGTCGATGATGAATCTGTGGCGCATTGTACACCCCAACAATCGTGTAAAGCACAAAAGTCACCACGTACACACAAGCGACCCACAGCGTTTGCCCCCACGAGAAGGCCAACCGTTCACGATAGTAGGCGTGCCGCGACATCGCAACAAATGCGAGGATGATCACTAAGAAAATAATGAATTTCATCGAGATGGCATCATAAACGACCAACCAACGAATCGTATTTAAAATTGCCACTAATAAAATAATCACGGTCGGCCAAAAAGCTTTCTTGACCCGACCAGCCGTCCCTAATGCCGCCCCAATCAATAAGAAGGCCATGATAATACTGCTGGCCTGATTAATGAAAAAGAACGTAAACGGATAGACTTGCAAAAAGAGCTTGTTATTATAAGCAAAATTAGGCACCGTCGACATTAGTAGCATGGTAAAGCCTGATAAATATAAGAATAACGTCAACACGATTTGTGCAAACCGCTGTAACGCCACTTTTGGCAAGCCTTCCAAGCGCACATTTAAGCGGTGACCAGTGTCATGCACAAATAACGTTAAGCCAATCGCAAACGGAATAATATAGTAAAACAACCGATAGAACAGTAGCCAGGCGACCGCATCCGGCCGTGAGACTCCAACGGCCCCTAAACCAAAGATCATGAACACATCGAATGACCCGATACCCCCAGGAACCATGGAAACTTCCCCAACTACGGAGGCAATTACAAACAGCGGGACGACAGCTGCAAAGTCAATTGGCAGACCCATAAAATTCCCAATCAATAAGAAGAAAAGCACGCAGCCCGTCCATTCACCAAAGGACCCACTTAATAAGCGCACCACATTGTTGAGCGTTAAGCCGTCAAAAAATTCAGAATCATTTAAGCGCGTAAAAATGAAGATTGCTGGGAAATACAGTGCACCACCAACTAACCAGATCCAGTAGCTGTCATAGACGCCGCCAATGCGGAAACCGTAGACTAAGACTAGTGAAATCATGCAGTATAGTGACAGTCCAGAAACGAGAAATAGCGCAATTTTGGAAATTGCAAAGACAATTTGTTTTTTAGTTGCTTCTTTATTATAGAAATTAGCACGCAATGACGCCCCGAGGACGCCGCCGAAACCACCAATATTCGTAAACGTATTCGTGATCCAGCCAGCCTTTAAGATATAAGCCGTGGAATAATGATTTGGTAGGAATTTAGTAATCATCACATCATAGGTCAGCATCGGCGTGACTGCCACGATCCCAATAATGACCATACTCAATAAATGCCACCAAGATTGCGAGGCTAACGCCGTGGCGAGTTCCGCACCGCTGACCTCTTTGGCAATTTTGCCGACTTCGGTAATGACGAATAAGAGCACTGAAAAAATAAAGAGTGCTTTGATCAGTCCCATTCGTTTATTCAGGATGGCCCCCATTTTTTGTAACGTTGCTTTCAAGAATCATTCCCCCAGTAATCTAGTTGTTCCCATTATCGCAAGCTTCAGTCATTTATACAACCACTCACGGTCTCGGCTTAAGTGACTTAATTATCATTCACGACGACGGTGCTCGAAAAATTAACCGCTACACTTAGTTTAACCGACAATTACCACCGATTGATAATTCTAATCGAGCATATCATTAAAAACTAATTTCCATCACAGCATTTATTTAAAAAATGGTTAAAATCGGTCTTTACCAATCAGTTTCCCTGCTTGTATAATTAAGAGATAATATCTTTGGAGGGAAAAACATGCAGTTCAAAAAAGCCACGTTGTTAGCCGTCCTTGGGCTAACATTACTCAGTGGTTGTGGTCAATCAAGCACAACCGCACCAAAAACCGTCGTCAAACACAATATCAGTTATGTTGACAAACAGACACAATCAGACAAAGACGCTTGGGCCGCTGCTAAAGCAGAAAGTCGAGCCAACGCGGAATCCGCTAAAAAGTTGCACGACCAATCATCGACTTTAGCCAAAGCCGCGAACGAAGCCAGTTCCCAATCTAGCGAATTGACAAGCAGCCGTGAATCGTCTCAAGCGGCTGCCAGCTCGCAAGCTGCTTCGGCATCTAAAGCAGCGGCTTCACAAACCGTGGCCGCTAGCAAGGCAGCCTCAAGTTCAGCCAAAGCAGCTGAAGACGCTGCTTCAACCCAGACTAGTTCCGCCAACAGTACGAGCACTAATCGCGCTAATAATTTCTCAGGCGATACGGATACGGCGCAGACTGGCCGCATCGTTGGGAATAGCCGGTCCAAAATTTATCACGTGGAAACTGGTCACAACTACCACATGGCCGGAAAAAATGCGGTCTATTTTCAAACAGAAGCTGCGGCACAAGCTGCCGGTTACCGAAAGTCCATGCGCTAATCAATTTGGAGGAATTTCAACATGTCAATTTTTTTCGGAATAATATTGCTTATTGCTGCCGGTTACTGGGGCTGGCATTTAACCAAAGGAAAACACTATCATCGTCAACAATGGCTACGTCACAGCTGGCCAATTTTCATCTTATTACTAATCAGCATTGGCCTATTTAGCCTGCCCAGCTCAACCAACGCCACTCCAAAAACTGTGACCAAACAGGAAACGGTCAAAAAGACCCGGTTAATCACCGTTGATAATGACAGCAAGTTACAAGCACTACAAAAAGCGAATGCCAGCTCGGCTAGCAGTTTAAAAGCTGAAGTTTCGGCCTTAGCTAAAGAAAAAGCCACCGTTAATGCTGCTAAAGCGAAAAATAAACAAGCTGGTGGGACCAAAACCACGGCGGCTACAACCGTTGCGACCGGGACCAACCCGAATACCACACAACTTGCCGCTAAAACTTATGACGGGACACAAACGATTACGGTCAACGATAATCATCCCGCCTTTAGCGCCGCTGAGCTGAGCACTGCTCAAGGCGCTTGGCAACGTTACGGTAACTTAGATCATTTAAACCGCGTCACCGCCGCGAATGCGCTGTTAAATGTTTCGTTGATGCCAAAAGCAAAACGCGAGCCACTCAATGTGAACCCAACTGGCTGGCACAACAAAAAAGTTGCTAGCGGTTGGCTTTACAACCGTAGTCACTTAATCGGCTACCAGCTCACCGGTCAAAACAACAATTTTAAGAATCTCATGACTGGGACTCGTTCCTTGAATGCCCCAGAAATGGTCACTTATGAAAACCAAGTCACAGATTATCTGAAGGCTGACCCCAAACACTACGTTCGTTATCAGGTTACGCCAATTTTTAAAGGCAACGAGCTGTTGGCCCGCGGGGTTCAGATGCGCGGCCAATCGATTGGCAGTGATGCTGTTAGCTTCAACATTTATATTTTTAATGTTCAAAGCGGCATGACACTTAACTACAATGATGGGACGAGTCGTGTGGCCAAATAACTGCTTCATTTAACAAAAAAAATCAGGCCTGACCATAGTGTTGCTTATCACCTATGGTCAGGCCTTTATTGACGATTTGATCGTCACGATCACTTTGGGGGAATTGTTTATGCGTCACAAAAATCTAGTAATTAATTTTAGGGATAACGGTCTATTTCTACTGATTGTTCTACTCATGTTGTATCCACTCTGGCAACCACATCAATTAGTTGTCCTTAGCGACTGGTCTTTTCACGCCGCGCGAGTGGAAGAAATTTTACATAATCTGACAACTGGTCATTGGCTGACATCAATTGCAACTCGGACCTTTCAAGGCACTGGGGTTGGCTCGTTTCTATTTTATCCCACGCCGCTATTGTACTTGTGGGCGGGCCTGCGACTAATCAGTTCACCATTGACTGCCTTTTTTATCTGGTTAGGCGTCCTAATCTGGCTAGGATTAATGCTTAGTTTCTACTGCTGCTACCATCTGACTCATCGTCGTCGTCAAGCCTTAATTTTCACCTTAGCCTATAACTTATTGCCTTATCGCTTGATGCTCGGTCTAAATGTTTTCACGTTGGCCGAATTTGTCGCGACACTCTTTTTACCGCTAGTCTTTCTAGGCTTTTACCAGTTATTGAACGGCCGGTACGCCGATTGGCCATTACTTGCAATTGGCATGACCCTGATTGGTTACACCCATCTATTGACAGCAATTTTAACTGTTGAAATCATGATTGCCGGCTTAATTATTTATTGCCTTTATGCCCGTCATTTTAGTCGGCAACAATGCTGGGCGTTCTTTAAAAGCATACTATTATGCAATTGTTTAACCTTACCAATTATCGTGCCATTCTTAACTGACTTTATCGGGCAATCGATTTCAACCGTTGCACAAGGTATCGCCTTTCTATTGCCATTTAACGACGTTGTCCTAAACTCAATCGGTAATCAACTGGCCCCTGACGTCGGTCTACTACTGTTATTACCAATCATCTGCTTTTCAAGACTTAACAGCCATGGCCACGGCTACCAACTGGCCGTCGTCATTGGTGTCTTATTGATGCTCCTAGCCACCGGTATTTTCCCGTGGCCACTACTGAGTCATACTAGTCTCGCCGTCGTCCAAATGCCCTATCGCTACCTGAGTTATGCTGGGCTATTTTTAGCCGTCGCTTTCTCAAAGCTAGGTGACAATGTCCTAACTACTTCACTATTCAAAGGAAGGTCAGCCCTTAGTTTAAGCCTCATTCTAGTCACTTTTGGCGGCCTATACTTCGGTGAAATGGCGACAACGATCAATCGTAATCGGACCGGTAACCATTTGACAGCGTTAGCCGCCCCACACCATACCGGTGACGCCTTACCTGAAGCCTTTTTACTCAATAACCAAAATTACCACACACAATTCGCTTACCGGGTAAAATGGGGCGAGACCGATTATTTTCCGCAAAAAAGTTTAACTCACGCGGAATCAATCATTCGTAATCAGGCTTATCTGGCACAGCACCCGGTCAAATTGCCAAAGACCGCCGCTGCAAACAAAGTAAGTTATACCGTTAAAGTCAGCCAGCACAGTCAGTTGGACTTGCCGATTGTTCGTTATCGTCACACCACGTTAACCGTGGATGGTCACAAACGTTCGATTCAAACGAGTTCTCGTGGAACAGTTCAAACGTCACTCACAGCTGGTATACACAGAATAAGTGTGAGCTATCAACCGTCAATTTGGCTCATCGTTAGCTACTTTATCGCTGGTACCACTTGGCTGGGGCTCGTCTTGTCTTATGCTTGGCACAGAAAATTACCCCATTAATCTAAAAAACATAAAGGCGCCATTTCGACGAGCTGAAATCAGTCGAAATGGCGCCTATTTTGATTATTTTCTGTCAACAAACTAATTAGCGTCGATCCAAGCTTTCAAGGCAATCCCAGTCCGCGATTTTGCTACATTGACGGCCTCGCGCGGTGTCCCACTATATTGAATCTGACCGCCATACCGACCAGCATCCGGACCGACATCAATCAACCAGTCTGCTTGTCCGATCACTGCTAAGTTGTGTTCAATAATAATCAGCGAATTGCCAGCTGCCACTAATTCATTGAATAGCTTTAGCAACCGAGCCGTATCTTTCAAATGTAATCCAGCAGTCGGTTCATCCAACAAGTAAATAGTCCCTTTTTTACCCAGTTCAACGGCTAACTTCAACCGTTGTAATTCGCCACCAGATAACGTCGTTAAGGGTTGCGCTAGCGTTAAATAACCCAACCCAACGCGATCCAAATTCTGCAACTGACGGGCTAATTTAGGTGTCTGAGCAAAGAACGTCACGGCCGACTTAACGGAAAGTTGCAACACTTCAGCAATATTTTTACCTTGATACAAGTATTGCAAGGCTGTTTCACTATAACGTTTCCCCTGACAAAGTTCACAAGTTTGTACGACCGGATCCATAAAGGCCATGTTGGTAATTGTGACCCCTTTTCCTTTACAACGGGGACAAGCCCCTTTGCCGTTATAGCTAAACAAACTCGTTCCAACGCGATCATTGGCCGTACTGAACAACTTTCGAATCTCGTCCAAAATTCCCAGATAGGTCGCTGGTGTCGACCGAATATTAATGCCGACGGGCGCTTGGGCTAAATCAATATAATCTTCAGACAATTGCGATTTTAACGCTGTCACTAAAGAAGATTTTCCGGAACCCGCGACCCCAGAAATCACTGTCATGATACCAAGCGGCACATCCACATCAACAGCCTTCAAGTTATTCTCGGTGACCCGTCGCAGGGCTATTCTCCCCGTTGGCTGCCGCTCAGACCCCCAGTGATGCGGTTGTCGTAACCACTGACCCGTTAACGCGTCCGACGCTAACAGCTCCGGATAAGTCCCGGTAAACGTGACTTGACCACCACCATGACCGGCCAACGGTCCCATTTCGACCACATAGTCGGCAAAATCAATCATTGCCGGATTATGCTCGACGACCAAAATCGTATTTCCTTTCGTTTTGAGCCGTGTCAGGGCACGTTTGACCAATTGAATGTCATGCGGATGCAGTCCCACACTCGGTTCATCTAAAATGTAGACCATATCGACCAACGCACTCGTCAGATACTTGGCAATCTTAATGCGTTGGGCTTCCCCACCAGACAACGAACTCGTCCCCCGATCTAAGGTTAAATAGCCCAAGCCAATGTCAACTAACGACTGAATCTTAGTTCGTAGTTCCCGCACCACGTCGGTCGCTAACGGAGCAGTGATTTGTTTCAAAAAGACCAGCACATGTTGCAGATCCATGGCGGTCACTTCAGCGATATTTTTACCATTGATGTGATTCGTTAGGACTGCCGGTTTGAGCCGAGTACCGTGACAGTCTGGACAAGCTTTATGCGTCACAATGGCGGCAATCGCCTCACGATGGTGTTCGGCTTCCTTTTTACCAATCACTGAACGCCGAATCCGTGGGACCACACCTTCATACAACGCCGTCTGTGGAAAGCCATCACCGGGATGAGCTAACTTTTGTTGCGGCGCGTGCATCAATAACTCATACTCTGCCGGCGTGTAATCTTTGATCGGTTTGTCATCATCAAACAACCCACTCGTCGCGTATCGGCGCCAACGCCAAGTATCAGGACCAAAGCTGACAAACGTAATGGCCCCTTCATTCAAAGATTTTTCCGGATCAATTAGTTTTGACTCATCGATGTCATCAACATAGCCAAGCCCCTGACAGGTTGGACACATGCCCTGTGGTAAGTTAAATGAAAACGTGTCGGAGTAACCAATGAACGGTTGACCAATGCGTGAAAACAGTAATCGCAACAATGAGTAGATCCCCGTATAAGTCGCCAGCGTCGACCGCGCATTCTTACCTAACCGCTGCTGTTCGATCACAATCGCGACTGGTAGATGCGCGATGTCACGAACATGTGGCTGACCATACTTCGGTAGATACTGTTGCGTGAAACTAGGAAAAGTTTCATTCAGCTCCCGTCGTGAAGCGGCCGCAATTGTGTCAAAAACCAATGATGACTTGCCAGAACCTGATAAACCGACAAATACAGTCGTTTCATACTTAGGCACCCTTAAATTCACGTGCTGCAAATTATTTTGCGTGGCATCTTTAATTTCGATAAACCCTTGTTTGAAAGTTGGTTGCATTTCAAGGCTACTCCTCTCACTTAATTCCGCTAAACGATACTATTCCACCTTACCATATTCTAAAATTTTTCTGTTAATGTTGTTTCCACAAATTGTTGACACAACTTAGCGTTACTTTGATTGAAATTAACCAGCCATAATTTCGACACGACAAAAAAACAGCACCGCCGAGTCATCATAAATGACTGCAGCAGTGCTGTTAAAGTTTTCAGAAAAGGGGGAATTACTTAAGAGTAACCACGCCACCAACTTCTTCAAGTTTAGCCTTGATGTCGTTAGCTTCGTCTTCTGAAACGCCTTCCTTAACGATTGAAGGTACGTTATCAACAAGACCCTTGGCATCTTTCAAGCCAAGACCAGTGATATCGCGAACGGCTTTAATAGCCTTAACCTTTTGGTCGCCAGATTCAGTTAATTCAACATCGTATGAATCCTTAGCAGCGGCAGCGTCGCCACCAGCAGCACCGGCAACAGCAACTGGTGCTGAAGCTGAGACATCGAATTCTTCTTCGATAGCCTTAACTAAATCGTTTAAATCTGAAATTGATGCTTCTTTTAATGAAGCAATAATACTATCTTTATCAAAAGCCATTTTATGTTCCTCCATTTTTAGGTGAAAATTATTTTTTTGGTTTACACCGACAGCCTAAGCTGCGTCTTCGTCGCCCTTTTCAGCAACCGCCTTAACAGCGTATGCCACGTTACGAACAGGTGCTTGTAACAAGTTAGCGATAGTAGCCAATAATTCTTCACGTGATGGCATCGTAGCGTATTCTTGGATTTCTTCAAGAGTAGCAACCTTACCTTCAACCATCCCACCCTTTAATTGTAGGGCATCGGCAGTCTTTGCGAAGTTAGCTAAAATCTTAGCTGGAGCAACTGGGTCTTCTTCAGAGAAGGCCACAGCGGTAGGGCCAGCAAAAACATCATTCATGTCAGCGTAACCAGCTTTTTCAGCGGCACGGACCATGATCTTGTTTTTGATGACTTCCATCTTAACACCAGCATCACGCAATTGCTTACGTAAGTCAGTGACTTGTTCAACCGTCAAACCACGATAATCAACCACAACGGCAGATACGGATTTTTTGAGTTGTTCAGTGACTTCTTCAACTTTTTGTGCTTTTACAGCAACAGTTTCTTTACTCAAATGATTCACCTCCCGGAATTTTTTGTTCAGGGATTTATAAAAAAATCCCTATGTCCACCAAGACATAGAGAAAAAACAATGTCCTCGGCAGGTAGATTAAGGCCATAATGGCCGCCTGAGTCTTAGGTAGAGATATTACTTAACCTCTAGTAATCTATCACAGATCACCCACGGGGTCAATTGTTTTCAAAGACTAGTCCTTAAAATGAGGCTAAGTCAACCCGTACAGCTGGTGTAAAGGTTGAAGTAACGACCAAGTTTTGAACGAAAGTCCCACGTACTGAGGCTGGACGAGCTTTAGTGATGGTTTCTTCAATGGTCTTGAAGTTACCAACAAGCTTGTCAGTATCAAATGATACCTTGCCAACAGGAACGTGTACGTTACCATCACGGTCAGTCCGGTAAGTAACCTTGCCGGCCTTTGAATCGTTGACCGCTTTAGCAACGTCCATTGTAACCGTCCCAGTCTTAGGGTTAGGCATTAATCCTTTAGGACCAAGTACCCGACCTAAACGACCAACTTGGGCCATCATGTCTGGGGTTGCGATTGCAACGTCAAAGTCTAACCAACCGTCTTGAATCCGGGCAACTAAGTCGGCTTCACCGACAACGTCAGCACCAGCTTCTTCAGCTTCTTTGGCTTTGTCACCTTTAGCAAATACAATAACGGTTTGTTCTTTACCGGTACCATTTGGTAAGACAACTGCACCACGAAGTTGTTGGTCAGCTTGCTTTGTATCAACGTTTAATTTGAACGCAACTTCAACAGTTGCATCAAATTTTGCGAAATCCATCTTTTTGACCAAGTCTACCGCTTCAGTTACATCGTAAGCTTTGTCACGATCAACTAGCTTAGCGGCTTCTTGGTATTGTTTACTTTTCTTTGCCATCTAAGTGTTTTCCTCCTTGCAAATGTGGTTCAAACGGAGATTTCCTCCCACTTGACACATCCATTTTGATGAAGTGTCCGACATACTCTCAGTACTGAATTAGCCTTCGACGGTGAATCCCATACTCCGAGCAGTACCTTCGATCATGCGCATAGCTGCTTCAACATCAGCTGCGTTTAGATCTTGCATTTTAGTTTCAGCGATTTCTTTAACTTGAGCTGAAGTTACCGTAGCAACTTTGTTCGTGTTAGGTTCGCCGGAACCATGTTCAACACCAGCAGCTTTCTTTAAAAGAACGGCAGCAGGTGGGGTCTTGGTAACGAAGTCGAATGAACGATCTTCATAAACCGTAATCACAACAGGGATGATCATACCGGCTTGATCAGCGGTACGAGCATTGAAATCCTTTGTGAAACCCATGATATTGATACCTGCTTGACCTAATGCTGGGCCAACTGGCGGAGCAGGTGTTGCTTTGCCCGCAGGAATTTGTAATTTAACAACGTTAGCTACTTTTTTAGCCACGAGACATTCCTCCTTAGTCCGTGATGTGGTAAATGGAGCTGAGTTTTTGCTCCTCCCACGTGAACGTGCATACGTGACGCACAAACGATATTCTACCACATCTATTTTTTATCAGCAACCGTTTTTGTTGGTTCTGGATATAAAAATTGGACGATTTGTCGATCAACTTCATAATTTTCATGTAACCGCGAGTGCCGAGCGTTCTTACCGTGTACCACAAATTCATGATAACGCGCCACGACCGGCCGCAGTAAAAATTTTAACGATAGCGCACTATTTAAAGCGACAACCCCATCGCTCTGAACGTCATCACCAATATTACCAGCAATGTTTAAATATGAAATCGTATTTGGCAACCGTTGCAGTGTCCGCAAAAAGTAATTGTAGACTGGAGTCGTTTTCGTGGGGCCGTTAATCGTCAGTGGATGATTTTCAATCGGATACGTATTCTGAGCGACTTCACTATCATTAAACGGCGCGCCAATCGTGACAACTTTCCGAACTTCCGGTAAGTTGACCAATTGCGCTGCCGTTGTCAAATATTGAAATAAAACGACCCCACCCATCGAATACGCCACCAAATTGATGGTCTGCACATGTTCATGAGCCAACAAATACTTAACGACCGCTAAAACTCCCGCCGCCTGTTGCCGAACCGCTACCCGTGGCGTGGCAAAAATGAGCTGCACCATTGGACGGTATGGATCTAAGTGACCGGTGACGTGCGGGTGATTATGCCGATCAATCATCACAACTAACGACTTATTGGCGACCCCGCTACGAACAAAGCGTTGTAACATGCCGCCGAATGAGAAGCGATTTCCCGCGTATCCGGGAATGAATAAAGTTACCGCACTATCATCCGCCGTTTTTGGCTGCGGTGACGGCGCTAAATGTTTCGGTTGACCATACTGTAAGAACTTAAAGCCAAGTCGGCCCAAGACCCCCACAATGACCACACCAATGACGATCAACACCAGTTGTGCCACAGTTGCCCACCAGCTTACTTAATAATTATTGAATTTGATCGACTTGATCGAAGTCTAATTCCGTACTGGTTTCACGTCCGAACATGTTGATGTTAACTTTCAACTTCAATTTTTCATTATCGATTTCAGTAATTTCACCTGAAAGACCCGAGAAGGCACCGTCAATAATCGTGACATGTTCGCCAACTTCAACGTTCAATTCAGTATGACGAGCACTCATCCCTAATTGATGTAAGATATTTTCAGCTTCTTCTGGCAATAATGGCGTTGGTTTACTCCCTTGCCCATGTGAGCCTAAGAATCCAGTCACACCAGGGGTATTCCGGACAATATACCAAGCTTGGTCGGTCATCACCATTTCAACTAATACGTAGCCAGGGAAAACTTTCTTCATTTCAACTTTGTCTTTCCCATTTTTAACTTCATGGGCTTCTTCTTCAGGAACAACGACCCGAAAAATATTATCTTCCATACCCATTGATTGGGCCCGAGATTCCAAATTTGAACTAACTTTGTTTTCATAACCAGCATAAGTGTGTAAAACGTACCACTTTTTTTCAACAGATTCGACCATGATTAAACTCCTTTAAGAATGTCTTTTAGGTAAAATAAAAAAACCTCGTCGCAACGAAGTTTTTTCTCCAATAACCGTATTATAACAAATTTTTGGTCAAATGACCATTAATGCCAAGCCATCAAAAGTTTTAATAACAATTGGATGACCCAGTCAAACAGCGCGAAGAAGGCAACGAAGAACAACGAAGTCGAAATAACGGTCCATGAATCACGCCGATTTTCGGCCCAAGTTGGCCAAGTTACTTTTTTCATTTCATGTCCGACTGAACCAAAGAACTTAAATAATCGCATAATTAATCCCCCTACCGCGTTTCACGATGAAGTGTGTGTTTACCACAAAATTTACAAAATTTCTTAACTTCTAAGCGGTGAGTACGATTAGGGTTGGCGTCGATCGTGTAGTTTCTAGAACCGCAAACGGTACAAGCCAACGCAATTTTTTTCTGTGCCATCGATACTACCTCCATAGTTATCAGGTTTAACAGTATCATGGACCGTTTCGAATGTCAATTTAAGCCTATTCTAGCAGTAACGCCCGCAACTTTCGCCGACACCGATCGATGGCGTTCAAGACCGGTGCTAATTCCAGTTCTAACTTTGCCGCAATCCCTTGCGGTGTTAGGCCGTGTAGCAGCGCATCAAAAACTTGATTTTCAAACCTAGAACACTCGGTCGCAAATCGGCGAATGACTTCATGAATATAGAGGATATCGATTGCCAGTTGTTCCGGGCCAACCAGTTCTTCTAAAATCAATGACGCCTCATAATCTAAAGATAAGATTTCTTGATCTGGTCGCCTTTTTTGCGCCTGCGCACGACGAATCAGATCAATCACGCGATTGTTCAACAAAAGCCGATAAAAAGCGCCAAAGCTACAAGCGTGGTGGGTATCGTACTGCTGCGTCGCCCGATGCATGATGATCAAGGCCTCTTGATCCCAATCATCTGCATCGAAACTCCGGATGAAATATTGGCGCTGTAACTTATTAGCTACGGGAATATATCGTTTAGCAAGTATCAACAAAGCCTCGGTATCACCTTGTTTTGCCAAACCAATCAAAGACTGTTCATCCAAAGTTTTTTCTCCGTTTACTTGTATTCAGAAACCACCCCTTGCCTCTGTAAACCTTAATATACAGACGGTTTTGGCCTGATACAAGCGAACAAGCATTCTTGTTTGACACCCGAAACTAAGTTATCAGCCAACTAATTTTAGAATTTCAATACATTGATCAGAATAACCATTTTTAACGTGATTACGAGATTAATGATGACGTTTAGTGTGCTCTGCTTCTAACTGTCGCCGATACTGATCCAATGCCGTTAATTGGCTTTCATCCCAAGGCGACTTCCGCACTAAGCCTTTGTCTTGGCTACGTAACGCAGTATGCCGAACCTCTTTCAGATCAGCATGTACCCGTTTACGTAGCTCTAAGGCTGGAATCCGCAACGCCCCTTCAGAAAAGATGACCCACTGTTCCGCCTGGTCACTAGTTGCCACCGTTACTTGTAATACCCGCGACTGTTTATCGGCGGCCAATTTTTCGATGTAGCTATCTGCTGTTTGGTCTTTACTCGTCCAAACAATCTCTAAATCAGCCTGCCGATAACTTTTAGAATTGCCAGGGACATACATCGCATCAAAAACAACAGTGATATTTAGCCCACTAATTTTTTTATATTCAGTCAGGACGTTTAAAAGCTCATCCCGTGCTTCCGGCAGGCGATCGGTTTGTTTTAATTGTGCCAGTTCTGGCCAATTACCAATCATATTATATGCATCCACAATCAATAATTGTTGTTTCATAATTAATTTCCAAGTGGATGACGCGACGTGTAGCCTTGATAGATTAATAAGCTGGCGGCGACACTCGCATTTAAACTTTGAACGTGGCCGACCATCGGAATCGTCAACATTTCGTCAACACTCTTCTTCAATAATGGCGAAATGCCCTTACCTTCATTACCGATAATCAACCCAACGGCCCCGCTAGCATCCCAACGACGATAGTCCGTCCCGTTCATATCCGTGCCAAAGATCCATAAACCTTGTTCTTGTAATTGCTTGACGGTCTGGACCAGATTGGTGACCCGCGCAACCTTAACGTGTTCAATGGCCCCCGTCGACGTCTTAGCGACCGTACTCGTCAGCCCAACTGCTCGGCGTTTAGGGATAATAATCCCATGGGCCCCGGCAGCATCTGCCGTCCGCATGATTGACCCTAAGTTATGTGGATCTTCAATGTTATCTAAAATCAAGAAGAATGGTGGTTCGTTTTTGGCTTTCGCCACGGCAAATAAGTCATCGATCGTGCTATATTCAAACGCAGCGACCCCGACAGCCACCCCTTGATGGTTGCCGTTATCTGTCAAGCGGTCTAATTTTTGTTTGGGCACATATTGGACGATCAAATTCCGTTTCTTTGCAATCTTAGCAATGTCATTTAGCACATCGGCTTGGAGACCACTTTGAATAAACACCTTATTAATTTGTTGCTCACTCTTGATTGCCGCCATCGCTGGATGTCGACCAATCACAAAATCTGCTGGTTCCTGGGTCGTTGGTTCTGTTGGTTCATTTGACATTTGAAACCCTCCCTTCATCGACTTGTTCAATACACCACTGTGCTAGTTCTGCAATCCGGGCCGTCTGTTTCGTTAATTGTAGATAACCAAAAACGGCTTCGAATCCGGTCGAGATACGATAAGTGACTACATCAGTATGCTTCGCCGACGTGTGACTCTTCGCATTGCGCCCATGCTTGAAAACATCAACTTCGGTCTCCGTCAAAACGTTTTCGGTCTGCATCCGCGCAATCAATGCTGCTTGAGCTTTAGCTGAAACGTAGTGGGTCGCATGGTGATGTAACTTTGTGGGCTTGGTATACCCGAGTTCAATCATATGTTGGCGAATAAATGGCTCATACACCGCATCCCCCAAATAGGCGAGGGCGATGCCATTTAATTGTTGATAATCAACTGTCATGTTAGTCCTTTCTGAAACGGACCCCTTGAGGTGTATCTTCTAGAACAATCCCCTGGGCCTTTAACTCATCGCGAATTTGATCTGCCTTCGCGAAATCTTTATTTTGTCGTGCTGCTTCTCGTTCATCGATCAAGGTTTGAATATCAGCGTCCGCTAATTCTGGTGTCGCTGCGTCAAGCTTAACCCCAAAGACGCTGGCTAAGGTCACTAAGGTCGTTTGCAAGGCTTGGATCGTTGCCTTTTGAACCCTCGCTTGACCCGCATACACATTCGCTAATTTAGCCAATTCATAAACGGCCGCAATCCCATTTTGAGCATTAAAATCATCATCCATAGCCGCCACAAAATGCGCCGTTAAGGTTGCCAATTGTGTCTGCACATCGGCATCTTCACCGGCATCAGCGTCTTTTAGTCGATAAGCCAAATTACGATAAGCATTTTGTAATTTACTCAAATTATTAGCCGCTTCGTCTAAATTCTTTTGACTATATTGAATTGGGCGCCGATATTGGGTCGTTGCCATGAAGAAGCGTAAAATCTGGGGATCGATTTGTTTAATAATATCATGAACCGTCACAAAGTTACCTAAAGACTTACTCATCTTTTCATTATCATCGCCAACAGTCACAAACCCATTGTGTAACCAATAGTTCGCAAACTTCTGACCAGTCTTAGCTTCACTCTGCGCAATTTCATTTTCATGATGTGGGAATTCCAAATCTTGACCACCACCATGAATATCAAAACTATCACCTAAATATTTCGTTGACATGACTGAGCATTCGATATGCCAGCCAGGCCGGCCAGCCCCCCATGGCGACGGCCACGAGATTTCATCTGGTTTGGCCGCTTTCCACAACGCAAAATCAACTGGATCTTCTTTGCGATCGGTTTCTTCGTCTGCCGTATGTTGACTGGCGCCGACTTCCAAATCGTCGATCCGTTGGTCTGATAATTGGCCGTAATTCTTGAACTTTCGTGTCCGATAATAGACGTCCCCAGCCGATTCATAGGCATACCCTTTTTCAATTAAGACGTTAATAAAGTCAATAATTTCAGGGATGTTTTCAGAAGCCCGTGGATGCGCCGTCGCTGGCTCAATATTCACCGCTTCAGTATCGGCCATAAATGCTTTAATGAACCGATCCGCAATCGCTGGCACAGTTGTCTGGTCTTCCTTTGCCCGTTTGATCATCTTGTCATCGACATCCGTAAAGTTAGACACATAGTCCACTTTAAAGCCACGATATTCAAAATATCGCCGAATCGTATCAAAAGCAATTGCTGATCGCGCATTTCCAATATGAATATAGTTATAAACCGTCGGACCACAAACATACATCTTCACTTCACCCGGGGTAATGGGCTTAAAAGTTTCTTTCGTTCGAGTTAACGTATTAAATACTTGTAACATCGTTTTCGCTCCTTTCAAAATTCACTCAGTTATTTTTTGACAGTCCTAGCTTTCCTTTTGACTATTTTCGCACGACCTTATCAAAAAAGCGACTTTCATACTAAAGGATTCCTCCCCTAATACAAAAGACGCTTCCGCGTGCTTCCACTCTTGTTTCACCGTTGACCGGCCTCATTGCTGGGATAACGGCCACCCGATGACAAACGTGATAATCGCACTTCAACTTGGTCCGCCACGACGTCACAGCCCCCGTCGCTTCCTGAAGACTTCTCCAAGCTTACTCTTATTATCCTTTATTTAGCTAATTCCGCGATCATCGCATCTAAGTGCTTCATCGTGGTTTCGCGGCCTAATAATTCAATCGTTTCTGGCAATTCTGGACCGTGCATTTCGTGAGAAACGGCGATTCGAATTGGCATATACAGTTGACGGCCTTTGATCTTCGTATCTTTTTGAATCGACTTAATAGTCTTTTGAATTTCAGTCGCTTCGAAGACATCAACATCTTCAATGCGCTTGCGGAATTCTTTCAAGACCGTTGGTGCCGTTTCAACCGCTAATTCAGCCTTAGCTTCATCATTGATTTCGGCAGGACCGTTGAAGAACAAGTCAGCTAATTCCACGATTTGACCCGTATAGCTCATTTGATTCTTGTAAAGTGAGACTAATGTCCGGGTCCATTCGATTTGAGCCTGCGTTGGCCGTTTTGGTAAACGACCAGCCTTGATCAATTGACGAATTGACATTGCAAAGACTTCATTTTCGTCAGATTTCTTAATGTATTGGTTATTGACCCATTCAAGCTTCTTGCCATCAAATGAAGCTGGTGACTTGCTCAAACGTTTTTCATCATACATCTTGATGAATT
This sequence comes from Lactiplantibacillus nangangensis, assembly GCF_005405065.1. Taxonomy (GTDB): domain Bacteria; phylum Bacillota; class Bacilli; order Lactobacillales; family Lactobacillaceae; genus Lactiplantibacillus; species Lactiplantibacillus nangangensis. The sequence continues at coordinate 158,581 of NZ_BJDI01000004.1, forward strand.
CACGCTTCGTGAACAATTCATTTTCACCAACTGGCGACCAACCAAGCAAGATGATAAAGTTCAACATTGCTTCTGGTAAGTAACCTAATTCACGATATTGTTCGATAAATTGGAGCACCGTTTCATCACGCTTACTTAATTTCTTACCGGTTTCAGTATTGATAATTAAGCTCATATGACCAAACTTAGGTGGGTTCCAACCAAAGGCTTCATAAATCATTAATTGTTTAGGCGTGTTGGCAACATGATCATCTCCACGGAAAACGTGGCTAATTTGCATCATGTGGTCATCTACGACAACGGCAAAGTTATACGTTGGCATCCCATCGCGCTTCTTGATGACGAAGTCGCCACCAACGGTCTTGGATTCGAAAGAAACGTGCCCTTTAACCATATCATCCCAAGCATAAGTTTGACCTTCTGGGACGTGGAAACGGATAACTGGCGTGATGCCAGCTGCTTTAGCAGCCGCAATCTTCGCTTGTTTTTCGTCTTCACTCATGCCAGCAAATTCGTAGACATAATGTGGCATCTCTTTGCGGGCTTTTTGAGCATCGCGTTGTGCCGTCAATTCGTCTTCTGTCATGTATGATTCATAGGCTTTGCCTTCATCAACAAGTTGTTGAATCAAAGGATCATAGATTGATTTCCGTTCTGATTGACGATAAGGACCAAAGTCCCCACCCTTGTCAGGACCTTCATCCCAGTCAATCCCTAACCAGGCTAAGTTATCCATCTGACTCTTTTCACCGTCAGCGACGTTCCGCTTTAAATCGGTGTCTTCAATCCGTAAGATGAACTTCCCTTTATTATGCCGGGCAAATAAATAGTTAAATAACGCTGTCCGGGCATTACCAATGTGTAAATGGCCAGTTGGACTTGGTGCGTAACGCACACGAATCTTGCTCTTTGCCAATGTGATTAACGCCTCTTTCATTTTTTTATCAAAGCTTTAGTTACGACACGGAAATTTGACCTTCCGTCTTCGACTCTTTACCTAGATAGCCGAAACGTGCTCGGCGGCACTGCGGGCTCCGCTTATCCCGGCTGCGCAATCACTCGGAAAACCACCGAGTCATCGTGCAGCCACGATAATGCTCACCAGTACCCGTGCCACCTCACACTCTTGCTAGTCCAGTTTACAATTTTTAACACTAAAAATAAAGGACTGGCTAGGATTTGGTCGACTTATTCCGGTGATTATTATTGTGATGATTATTATTTGGCGCTTCATGTTCCGGTTTATCCGAAATACCACGGTTAGCATGTGCTAAACGGGCGAAAATCATTCGACCGGCATCAGTCTGTAAGGCACTCGTCACGACCACATCGACTTTTTCGTTGATGTAAAACTTCCCATCTTCAACGACGACCATCGTGCCGTCATCCAAGTAACCGACCCCTTGCTGCCGCTCACTCCCGTTTTTAACCACCATAATGTTCATCTCTTCACCAGGAATTACCCGTGGTTTGAGTGACTTAGCTAATTGATTGATATTCAAAACTTGAACATTTTGAAATTCGATCACTTTATTTAAGTTATAATCGTTGGTGACAATGACTCCGTTGACCTTTTTGGCCAATTGAATCAATTTGGTATCCACTTCAGGAATATCTTCGAAGTCGCCTTTATACATCTCAACGGGAATGATATTTTCACTCTGCAGTTTGTTCAGGATATCTAGCCCCCGCCGACCACGAACTCGTTTGATACTGTCTGCGGAGTCCGCAATATATTGTAATTCGTACAATACAAAGTTTGGTACTAACAGCGTGCCTTCCAGAAAACCAGTCTTGACCAAATCATAGATCCGCCCATCAATTAAAATGTTGGTATCCAAGATTTTATAATGATGGTAATTCTGGTCTGGTTGGGCGTCCGTAATTTCTGGTGAGGTTTCTTTTTCACGCCGCCGGAAGTTGAACACCTTCCGCCATTCGTCGATTCGCGTTGTCCCAACTCGGGCACCGATATAACCGAAAAACAGCATCAAGATAATTGGGACGACCGTGTTCAGTAAGAATAATGGACTGCGACTGAATAATTGCGAAATCAGAACCGCGATCAGTAACCCAATAATGAACCCGACACTCCCGAATAATAATGTCATCGGATTTTGTTTTGATAAATTCTTTTCGACACGATCTACTAAACGCATGGCAGCGTTCGCTAAGAATAGTGAGAGAATCCATAAAACGAGTGCCCCCAACAAAAAGTTGGTCAAAATATTATTTAACAACGGATTCGGTTGCGTCCAAATCGTGTTCCATAAATAAGGCAGGTAGGTTAATCCCAACGTCCCACCAACGACAATGAACACGAGTCGCACCGTTAATTTCTTCATGGCGTCAGCCCCTTTTCAAATTTATTTAGGTTGTTGTAAAGCTAATTGGAGTGCTTCTTTTAACGTCGACACCCCAATGACATCGATCCCTTTAGGAATATCCCAGCCTTGTAGATTATTCTTCGGGACAAAAATACGTTTAAAGCCCAGTTTAGCGGCTTCACCAACCCGCTGCTCGATCCGATTGACCCGCCGAATTTCACCGGTCAGCCCGACTTCACCAACGAAACAATCACTTGGACGAGTCTGTTGATCACGATAGCTAGAAGCGACACTGACCGCAATCGCCAAGTCAATCGCTGGTTCATCCAGCTTGACCCCACCAGCGGCCTTCAAATATGCATCCTGATTTTGCAGCATTAAGCTAGCCCGTTTTTCAAGTACCGCCATTAAAAGTGAGACGCGGTTATGATCCAACCCACTTGCCGTCCGCTTGGCATTACCAAAAACTGTCGGCGTGACCAAGGCCTGCACCTCAACTAAGATTGGCCGCGTGCCTTCCATTGAAACCACAATGGCTGAACCCGTGGCATCTTTGAGCCGTTCTTCTAAGAAAATTTCCGAAGGGTTAGCAACTTCATAGAGACCACCCGTGCGCATTTCAAAAATACCCAACTCGTTAGTCGACCCAAAGCGGTTTTTAACCGCGCGTAAAATCCGGTAAGTGTGATGCAAATCACCCTCAAAATAGAGAACCGTATCCACCATATGCTCCAAGATTTTCGGTCCAGCAATCGCGCCACCTTTAGTGACATGCCCGACAATAAAAATCGTAATACCATTGGTCTTCGAAATCTGCAGCAATTCCGCCGTAATCTCACGAATCTGTGAAACCGACCCAATCGCTGAATCTACATCTGGTTCTTGCATCGTTTGAACCGAGTCAATCACCACGTATTGTGGTTTAGTCGTCTCAATGGTTGACCGAATATTACTCATATCCGTTTCTGGATATAAATAAAAATCTTCACTTTCAACCTTTAAGCGTTCCGCACGCATCTTAACTTGCGCGGCACTTTCTTCACCAGTGACATATAGGACTGAACCACCAGTTTCTGCTAATTGGCCAGAGACTTGCAAAAGCAAGGTTGACTTACCAATCCCAGGATCCCCACCAATCAAGACTAATGAACCCGGAACGACCCCACCACCAAGAACACGGTTAAATTCCTGGAGCTTGGTCTTCACCCGCGGCGTTTTCGTCAAAGAAACTTCCTTTAACCGCTGTGGTTTCGCTTGTTTGCCAGCAAAACTAACCCGTGATTTACGGTCAGGCGTTTTATCAAAGTGTTCTTCAACTAAGGTATTCCATTCGCCACAGTTTGGGCAACGCCCTAAGTACCGTGGTGTCGAATAGCCACAATTGGAACAAACAAATTGTGTTTTAACTTTTGCCACTAATCAATTTCCTCCAGTCTGCCATCTTAGCCAATGATTAAATATAGTCACCTTTTATTCTACCATTAATGCCTACAAAAGCCGTTAAATTACCTTGGCTTAACCTTTTTTTAGCTATTTGCCGCTTGAACCGAAGCCACCAGAACGCGTGGTCTTAATCGCGGCTTCATCCGTTGCCGTTAAGTACTGCGTAAAAATTCCTTGGCCGATGCGTTCGCCTTTTTTAATGTGAACGTCGCGAATCCCCATATTCACCAATTGAATAAAGATTTCGCCTTCATTGTTAGCATTATCGTAATAATCTGCATCGATCACGCCAATCCCATTCGGTAAAATTAACCCCCGTTTCAGCGGATTACTTGACCGATTCGCAATTAATAAATATTCATCATCATTCATGTAAGCTTTGATGCCAGTTGGGACCAAAAATGGCTTAAGAGTCTTCGCGGCTACATCTAAGTCAGCCGCAGAAGTTGGTTCGCCATGGCGCAACTGCCAAAGCACTTTAATAAAATTCAATTTCCAAATTGAAGGTAACGTAAAATCAACAGCGGCTTCAAAATCATACCCAGCCGCCTTTTTAGTGGTCCGGTAAGGAATCTTCAAGCCATCTTGCGCATATTTACTCACAATTTTAAATCCACGTGCCATTTTTAAGTTCCTACTTTCTTTTAAATAAAATAACTTTAAGGTTACAAACTATGCTGGTTCATCCCAGTATATTAGGAAAGTCAGTCGACTTTAGAAGCAATCCAAACACAAGCATCACCAATTACTAGCGCATGATACTGTTGCCTTTTAACAGTTATTCGACTTCACAGTTAAGTCATGTTCAAAACCAATCACCAATACGACCTAACTATCTTTATCATTTTCAAGTTTCACCCTAAAACAATTGTTAAATAGACCACTAACCCAGCCGTGAGGTCGGAGTCATTTAGGGCTCAGTGGTGAAATTTTACTTAGCAGGCGGTGGGTTTCCGGCTGGTTAGTAAAAGGCTGGCTTTCGAGACCGCCTTTTGGCTCGAAAACGGTCCACCACGTTCCAGCCCTAAATGGCTCCGACCGGTAGGCGGCAACCACCTTAATCTCAACACCTGATAATGTTAATATTTTACCATACTTCAGCTAGATGTTTCGTTGACAAATCAGGCATTTATCGGTTTAATTACCTTGAGTTATAAAACCCTTTACAAGGTGGTGACAGCAATGGAATTCACGCGTGAACCGAATCGTTTTTTCTTCAATGACGCCACCGGCAAATTAGCTGGTGAAATCACCTTCCCCGCCATTAATGACGGCCAAGTGTGGGTCATTGAGCATACTTTTGTTCGCGACGACTTTGGTCATCAAGGCATCGCCGGACAACTAGTGACCGCCGTTATTGACGCCGCTAGAGCGGAACATAAGCAAATTAAGCCACTCTGTACTTACGCTAAAGCGTTCTTTGATCGTCACCCCGAAGCAGTAGACGTCTTAGCCAACTAATATTAAGGAGTAAACACACTTATGAATCAAGATCAATTAAAGCAACTGGTCGGTCAAAAAGCCGTGGAATACATCAAAGATGGCATGCAAGTTGGACTGGGGACTGGCTCAACCGTAAAATTCATGGTCGATGCCCTCGGTGAACGGGTTAAAAACGAGCATCTTAATATCGTCGGCGTTTCAACTTCTGAACGGACCGCTGCCCAAGCTAAAAGTCTTGGTATTCCGATGAAATCCGTCGATGAAGTCGATCACCTTGACCTGACCATTGACGGTGCCGACGAAATTTCGGCTGACTTTCAAGGGGTCAAGGGTGGCGGCGCTGCCTTACTATTTGAAAAAATCGTGGCAATCAACTCCGATAAAGTGATGTGGATCGTCGACGAAAGTAAGATGGTCGATCAACTGGGCGCCTTTGGGTTACCAGTCGAAGTGATTCCTTATGGGAGCCAACACGTTTTCGAAAAAATGGCTGCCAAAGGCTACCATCCAGTCTTCCGAAAAGTTGACGGTGACTTTGTCCGCACTGATTCTAATAATTATCTCATTGACTTACACCTTAACCCAATTACCGACCCTCACGCTTTGGCCGAAGAGCTGATCCACATGGTCGGCGTCGTTGAACACGGCCTCTTTCTCGATATGGTCAACACGGTTATTGTCGGTCATGAAAACGGTCCCGAAGTCATCACAGCCCGACCTTAACGACTAAAATTCCGGAACACTTGCCGGAATCACATTTTATCGATACAATTAAAATAAGATTAAAGGAGTGTGATTTTTTGAGTAAAGCAATTAGTATGGATCAAATCGCAAATTTTCAAGCAGATTTAGATCAACGCGCTGAAGCGAAAGTCATCGAACGTGCCGTTACCAAAAATGGTATCTTAGCCAGCAGCCAAGATACCCAAGCCATGAGTCAAACAACCCCCGTATTTTCCATTGATTTGGATACTGGTAGTGTGGCTAACCAAAAACAAAGTGGTCGTTGCTGGATGTTTGCCGCATTGAACACGATGCGTCATTCGTTAGCTGACCGTTTCAAATTAAAGAACTTTGAATTATCACAAAACTATACTTTCTTCTGGGATAAATTCGAAAAAGCGAACTACTTCTACGAAAACGTCTTGGCTACTGCTGATCAACCAACCAGTAGCCGTAAAGTTGCTTGGTTAATGACTACGCCACAACAAGATGGTGGTCAATGGGATATGCTCGTTGCCATTATCCAGAAATACGGGATCGTGCCAAAGAGCGTTATGCCAGAAACTTATAACAGTTCAAAATCTGCTGAAATTAACAGCACTTTGAACTTAAAGTTACGCAAAGACGCCGTTGAATTACGCGAATTAGTTGCTGCCAAAGCGACTGATGACCAAATTCAAGACCGTAAAGAAAAGATGTTAAATGAAGTTTACCGGATGTTATCTTATGCCTTCGGCGAACCCGTTAACGAATTCGACTGGGAATATCGCGATGATGATAAAAACTATCATATCGACCAAGGTTTAACGCCACAAAGCTTCTTCAAGAAGTACATTGGCTGGAACTTGGACGACTACGTTTCAATCATCAACGCCCCTACTGATGACAAGCCATACAACCACACTTACACTATCGAAATGTTGGGTAACGTTCTGGGTGGCCGTGAAGTTAAGCATTTGAACGTTTCAATGGCTGACTTCAAACAACTCGCCATCAAACAACTCCAAGCCGGCCAATCGGTTTGGTTTGGTTGTGATGTTGGTAAATCATCTGACCGTCAAAAAGGTGTCATGGCAACCGACGTTTACGGGACCGACGAATTATTCGACGTTGATCTCTCAATGTCCAAAGCTGAACGTCTCGATTATGGTCAAAGCTTGATGACCCACGCGATGGTAATCACTGGTGTTGACTTGGTCAACGGCCAACCTACCAAGTGGAAGGTCGAAAACAGCTGGGGTGACAAAGTCGGCGAAAAGGGCTTCTTCGTGATGAGTGATGCCTGGATGGACGAATATTGCTACCAAGTAGTTGTCAACAAACAATTCTTATCCGACGACCTCAAAGCTGCACAAGCAGAAGAACCAACTGTTTTAGCTCCTTGGGATCCAATGGGTGCGTTAGCTTAATTGCTAAATCATTAAAAGCTGCTCTTAGTCAATCAATCTTGATTGGCTAGGAACAGCTTTTTTCTGTCTGCTAAAGATTTTAGAACGCTGGTAAAACCCTTTATGCCAGCCATTTCCATCTTCGGCTGTCACTGTTTAACAGTTTCAGACAATACAGTCACACATTTAAAATACTGTAAACAACCAGAAAATAAAAAAAGTTACCGTTAGTCGTTCCACTAACCAGCAACTTCTATCTAAATTTCATCTTTACCAAGTACCTGTAATTGTGAATCTAAATGATATTGAATCGGCACCCCATTGGCCACTTCCACACCATCGATACCGGCGTCACTAATATGCTCTAAATACTTGATTAGTGCCCGTAAAGTACTCCCATGGGCTACAATCAATTGATTCTCGCCGGCCAACAACCGTGGCGCAATCACATCGATCCAATAAGGCATAATACGGTCATAGGCCATCTTCAAGCTTTCGCCACGTGGTTCGACCGCTGGGCCATACTTGGTATACCGCCGATCATGACTCAACTCAGTGGGCGCCAATAATGGGGGCACTGTCTCAAAGCTGCGTCGCCATTGTTGGACTTGGGCTTTTCCATAAAGCCGCCGCGTCTCATCCTTATTTTGACCACGCAAAGCACCATAATGACGCTCATTAAGTCGCCATGTCTTATATTCTGGCAGCCACAACTGATCGACTTCTCCCAAAATAATATTGGCCGTGACAATGGCCCGCTTTAAAACGGAAGTATGGACTGCGCCAAATTGGATGCCCGCTTCACGCAGCCGCTTACCAGCATGGTGCGCCTGTTGAATACCGACAGCCGTCAAAGGCACATCGCTCCAGCCAGTATACGTATTGTCACGGTTGGCCGTACTTTCACCATGGCGTACAATTACCAATTCTGTCATAAATTCTCTCCACCTGTCGCCTTGAATAGCTCTATCATAATCGATTTTATGGGGCAAACGCAAGTTACCTCAAAGAAAAAGGCTTGAGCTTTTCAACTCAAACCTCGTTAATTTAGACTTAATCTTCTTGTTCAGAAATGGCATTCGAATGGGTTGCCACCTGTTCATGCAACGTCGCTTTCGCTTGAGCGGCTGCCGCAGCTTTAGCAGCTTTCCCCATTGTACTGTCGCGTTCCTTGAACCGGTTCCCAACAAAGGTCACCACTGATCCAATTAAAATCACGACGATCCCGACAATGGTCGTTGGCAGAATCTTTTCATGCAAGATCAACGCTGCCAGAATTGGTGCCAGCCCTGGTTTGATGAAAAAGACCAACGATGCCGTTGAGACATCGGTTTTTTCCATCGCTAAGAAGTAGAAGGCAAAGCCCCCACCAGTAACACAGACACCGATAAAGAATAATAGCCAGAAATAATTCATATTAACATTCGTTAAAACCGGAATGGCGGCAAATTGACGTAAGCCGATTGACCGTAAGCCACTCGCAACTGCCGGAATCTTTGTGATCCAAGCAATGACTAATAATTCGAAGGCGCCGGCAAAAAAGGTGAAACACGTCATGGTTAACCCATTTAGGCCTCGTTTAATCGACCCATACCGTGAAACGATACTGTATAACCCGAATGTAATTGCCGAGCTAATGGCTAACACTAACCCCAAGCCATTGGTTAAATGGGCAGGATTGACAATGATCAATAACCCAATCACCGAAATCACCACGGAGATCAAGTTTGACCGACCTAAGCGTTCGTGGAGAATCAAGTATGAAAACAGTAACGCAAAAACGGGATTGCAACTGAAGAGCACGGCGACCGTTGACGCTTGGTCAACCGTAATCGCGAGCTGATACAGTGACATACTAATGATGACACAGACTAACCCAGTGAGGCCAAATAACCGCCAATCAGCACCCACCAACTTTCGACCAGTTTGCTTTAACGCGCTCAGTGCAAACGGCAATAACACTACCGCCCCAATAAAGAACCGAATCAAGTTTAATTGAATCGGATTAAATGCGCTACCTGCCATCTTTAGGGCAATTTCCATCGAGCTAAACATCAACGTCGAAATTGCAATGTAAAGATATGCTTTCTTCACGAATCGTTCGCTTCCCTCTTAATAAAAATTTAATAGTCAACGGCGTCTAGTATAGCACCATTTTCAGTAAACTTTCAAATTAATGAATGAAATTTGACTGGACAATCATCATTAAAATTGGAATCACAATCAAGCTAAGCAAAGTCGTTTCCGTCACCATAACCGCGGCATAGTCCGCATCCGCACCGTATAGTTTGGACACAACCGGGGCATTCGTCATGACCGGCATCGCCGATTGCAAGATGAAAACTTGTTTCATTTCAACTGGCATCGACATTGGAATCAACATTAAGGTCATTAGAACGGGCGCAAAGATGAACCGCCCCAACAAAATCCCGATACTGTCCTTGTCAAAACGCATACTGCTGAGACCAGCATTGGCCATCGAAATCCCAATAAAGATCATCGACAGTGGCACGGTTAATCCACCGATATAAGTGAAGTCTTGCATCAGAAAGTTTGGCAATTGGATATGGCACAAGACGAGAACGACCCCGATCATAAAGCCCAACAATGGTGGCGAAAAGATTTTTGAGAGGGTTTGCTTCAAATCAAATTTAGCACTACCGACCCCATCGCGTTGAATCAAATAGACGCCTAACGTCCAAAAAATCGTGGTATTAGCCATGTAATAGACTAAAACGTAGGGTAAAGCGCTATTCCCAAATAGCGCTTCATTAACAGGCAACCCAATGAACACCGTATTCGAATTCAAGAACATTGATGAAAATAACCCGCGATGTTCCTTTTTAATGTTCAACGCCCGCATGACCCCAAAGGACAGCCCAAAGAGAATCGCCATATTCAACACGGGAAAACGTAGTCCCGGTAACGTCGATAACAGCTTTTGCGCCGTAAAATCCTTGGTAATCGTGGCAATCATATATGCGGGTAATGCGATCTGCGTCACAAGTCGGGCAACTAATTTAGTTGAATCTTCACTAAACCAGCCCCATGACGCCAGTAAGTAACCCAACGCAATCATCACAATAATGATGACAACGCCCTGAATACTATGTAAAAAGATAGCCATAACTGCTGACACCTGCCTTCAAAAATAATAATTCCATGAGAATTATTCAAGTATACCACTGTTTTTCATGGGCTTGTAGTTGGTTTAATCCTGCAAACGTTTGACTCCGAGCACAAATTTACTTATAGTATTCTATAATTGTGTTCGGTTGAGAACAGTCTACGGTCTAACCATTGATTGTTAAAATCTTCTTAAATCAACCGTTTTTAACAACGAAATATTGATAATCGGCATAGAATGAGACTAGTGAAAATACGAGATAATGAGGAACTAATATGTCAGAAAATAACAATGAACCAATGGGTCCTCGACAGACCCGCTATCGTAAACGGCAACGACAAAATCCACATATCAAACCACATAAGCGACAACCATGGATTCTAATCGTCATTTTGATTATCGTTGCGATTGGTTCCGCTGCGTCGTTTTGGGGCATTAAGACTTGGAACAATGCCAAGAATACGATGAATACCACTTATGAAGCAACTGGCTCGACCAAGCTACGTAATGTGGATGCCGTCTTGAAAAAAGGTAAACCATTCTCCATCTTATTACTCGGAACTGATACGGGAGCATTGGGACGTGGGAAGACTTTTTCTGCACGGACTGATACCATGATTGTTGCCACCATCAATCCTAAAAAGGAAAAGATGACGTTGACTAGTATCCCCCGTGATACGTTAGTTAATATTAACGGGCAATCCCAAAAAATCAACGCCGCTTATACAATTGGTGGCGCGAGTGGTGCGGTTAAATCGGTTCAAAAGTTACTTAACTTCCCAATCGATTTCTACGTACTCATTAACATGGGTGGCCTGAAGCAGATTATTTCTGCCATGGGCGGGGTCACGATCACACCGAAGATGACCTTTAAGTATGGCAACGCAGATGTTAAGAAGGGTGTTAAAGTCAAGTTGAGTGGCGCGGCGGCTTTGGATTACTCACGGATGCGCTACGATGATCCATTGGGTGACTATGGTCGTCAAAAACGGCAACGCCAAATCATCATGGCAATGGTCAGTCAATCGAACTCACTTGGCTCAATTGCTAATATTGAGAAAATTACGAAGAAGCTCTCAACGAACATGCGGACCGATTTAACTTGGAACGATATGGTCGCTTTAGATACGAAGTATAAAAACGCTTCGCATCATGCTAAGACTTATACGCTACAGGGGACGGATGCCACAATTGATGGCCTTTCCTATCAGGTGGCTTCCGCCTCGGAACGCTATAAGGCTTCTAAACATATCCGTAAAGACCTGCAACTTTCCACCGATAGTTTGACGCTGGATTACTTCCAAACGACGGCAGCCATTACGACCGGTGATAGCAGTACCAGTTCCTCGTCGTCATCTGACTCAACGACGACAACAACGACGGATGGCACGACTACTGATAGCACTCAGACAAACGATGCAACAACGACACAAGACAATACGACTACTACGCAACAGGGTTATTAATATAAAAATCGGTCATCACACGTTTTCTAATCACGTGTGATGACCGATTTTTTTTGCGTTTTGGCTTTGATTGCCGCCTCCGGTCGCCGCTGATAACATGCGGTCGCGGGACCGGGTGAAGACTGAAAAACGCCACCTTCACGACCGATGCTATCAGCGACGACCTCCGGCTATTTGAGTGTTTCAACTGATTGACTGATTTAATAATAGCAACCAATAGGATCAAAAAACATAACTAATAGTAATCCCGAAAGAGCCTCGCATCTAACGTAGAAATCGTTATCTTTGATAACTGCACTTACCCCTGAGGCCACCAGTCCATAAAATCTTTAAACTTCGCTTCACGTTGGGCAATCAGATCAATTGCCGACTGCTTTTGCAACTCAGTTACGGTGTCTTGAATTCTCTGGCAAAGCATATCCACCAATGTTGCTTGCCGATGATCAATCACATCATCCACTAAGCCCCGCTGCTGTAGTTCACTTGCTGTCATCGGCAATAAGTCGATGGCTTCGCTCACACTCTGTTGGCCGTGCAAGATTGCCGCCACGGCTTCTGGTGACGCTACGTTAAACAAACTGTCATCTAACATCATGACGACATTCGCGTTGGCAAAAGCTAAGGCCCCACCGCTATGCCCTTCACCTAAGAAAACGACCATATTGGGCACTGTTAATTGGCCCATTGCCGCAATCATATCCGCAATGGCTTGGCTCTGACCATAGCGTTCCGACTTCGGGCTGGCATCGGCACCCGGCATATTGATCAGACTAACCACTGGCAGCCCAAACTTTTCAGCATGCTGAATGACGCGCAAAGCGGTGCGATAACCAGCAACGGTCAACGCCCCACCATTCTTTTGTCGGCGGGTGGTCAAATCATGGCCCCGGTCAATCCCCAAGACTGTCAGCCCTTGTTGTTGCGTGGTGCGCCCAAAACCAGCAATCAACGCTGAATCATCACCTAATAAGCGATCACCATGCTGCGCAACAAAGGTTGGTAACAAGGCTTTGATAATTGTCGGCGCACTTACACGGTCAGCCGCCCGTAACCGGCGCAATCTTTCATCCATGTTGTGGCCTCCCCGACTGTTGATAACTGGCTAAAATAGTGACCAAGTAATCACGTAATTGTGGTCGCGCCACGACCGCATCCAACTGACCTTGTTCAAGTAAACTTGTTGCCGATTGAAAGCCAGCCGGTAACACGGTTGGCATCGTCTGTTGAATCACGCGGGCACCGGCAAAACCAATCTTAGCCCCGGCTTCTGCCACAATGATGTCACCTTTAAAAGCAAAGCTAGCCGAAACGCCACCCATCGTGGGATCGGTTAGGACCGTGATCAAGGGTAATTTTGCCGCTGAAAAGCGGGCCACTTCAGCTAGAATCAGATTCATCCCAACTAACGCATACAGCCCTTCTTGCATCCGCGCGCCGCCCGATGCCGTAACCATAATCACTGGCACTTGACGTTGGCGCGCTTGTTGTAGTGCCGCAATAATTTTGCGTGTCACCGTCGTATTCAATGTTCCCATCATGAAATGTGAATCCATGACAATCAACATGGCTGGCCAATTAGCCAACCTTGCCCAACCGGTCGTGACGGCTTCAGCTTGGCCAGTTGTTGCTCGCGCCTGAGCTAATTTTTCAGTATAATTTGGAAAATGTAATTCATCTTGCGTGGTCATACCTGAATTGAGTGCCTCAAAGCTTTCAGGATCAACGAGTTGTGTCAGTCGTTCGTTGGCCGTCAAGCGTTGCCAATAATGGCAATATGGACACTGTTGCCAGCGCCCCCACTGGGATTGGTGCACATGGCGACCACATGCGGGGCAGCTCGTCCAAGTGCCTGCTGCTGGATAATGACTCATTTTTCGGCCTCCCACTGCGCTAAACTGTGAATCGAATACGTATCACGAGCATAAGCTGGCCGTGCGACCATCGCTTGCAAAAAAGCTAAATTGGTCGTCGGACCAACCAGCTTAACTGCAGTTAAAGCCACCTGTAATTTGGCAACCGCGGCTGGGCGGGTTGGCGCCGTCACCATCAACTTCGCAATTAAGCCATCATACCTCGTGACAAAGTGATCACCAGCCCGATAGCCAGTATCGACCCGCACATCCTTTGGCCAGATCAGCTGACGAATCAAGGTCTGGTGCAAGGGCAAACTCGCCGTAATACGAGCTTCAATCGCAATACATTGTGGTTGCAAGCCAATCGTGACCGGTAATTCTAACCTTACGCCAGCGGCCTGCTTCAACTGAGCCACGACAATGTCCACGCCCGTCGTCAATTCAGTGACCCCATGTTCAACTTGTAGGCGAGTATTCATTTCCATGAAGTAAAAGGCCCCATCCGCAAATAAATACTCAATCGTTCCCAAGCTTTGATAGTTCAACTCAGCTAGTAATTGCCGAGACAACCGATACAATTCCTGCCGTTGCGCTGCTGTCAAAATGCTTGCCGGACTTTCTTCTAAAACTTTTTGTTTATGTAACTGCAAACTACAGTCGCGATCGCCTAAAATATACAACTGGTTGCCGGCACCCAGCACTTGCACCTCAATGTGTCGCGCATTCGGCAAAAAATGTTCCAAATACATAGCATCGTTCAAAAAAGAGGCGGCCGCTTCTTGACGAGCGCTGCGTAATTGTTGATGGAGCGCTTGGGCATCTGCCAAGACCCGAATGCCCTTGCCACCACCACCATGGCTAGCTTTTAAGACTAACGGAAAGCCCATTTTGAGTGCCATCTGCTTAATCTCTGGCCAAGCCAAACCTTGAATCGACGCCCCAGCGAGTACTGGTACGGCTTGTTCACGCGCATAGTCCTTGGCTAACGATTTATCACCCATAAGCCTGATTTGAGACGCTTTTGGCCCAATCCAGGTAATGCCACATTCGGCACACATGGCCGCAAAATCCGCGTTTTCCGCTAAAAAGCCATAGCCGGGATGAATCGCATCGGCGTGGGTGTTAATGGCCGCCATTAAAATCGCCTCCGCATTTAAGTAGGACTGTGCTGCCGGCGCCGGGCCAATACAAACGACTTCATCCGCTAATTGGGTATACCAAGCATGACGGTCTGCTGTTGAGCACACCGCCACCGTTTTAATATTCAATTGTCGACAGGCTTTGATAATCCGTACGGCGATCTCGCCCCGATTAGCAATGAGCAGCTTGTGAAACATTCCTACCGATCCTCTCGCATTTTAAATAATGATTGTCCAAATTCAACTGCCGCACCATCTTCAACTAAAATTGCCGTAAGTATGCCTGCTTGTGGACAAACTAATGGATTAAATAATTTCATGCTTTCAATTTGGCCGAGTTCCTGCCCTTTAGTAACCGTTTGGCCGACACTTAAATCGGGCGACAAATGCATGACACCCACCATTGGACTCGTGATCGATTGCGCCTCATCTGCGGGAGCAGTCTGAGAAACAGCCAACTTTGCCGGCACTTCAGCAACGGACGCTTGCCGGGAAACTTCAATTTCCAAGTCGCCGGCTTTAACCCGAATTTGCTGATAGCCTTGGCGGTCATATTTTTCAACTAAACGATCCAAATCTTTTAAATCCATCGTCGTTCCCTCTATTTCTGAATTAAAATCGAGCCGTAAGCGAGCCCACCACCAAATGCCGTCAATAAAACGGGGCCAGTTAACTGGTCAAACACTGAGGCCAACGCCATTGCCACGCCCGCTGATGACGTATTGCCAAATTTTTGGACATTATGTGGAAATTTAGCCATCGGTAAGTCTAACTTGGCTGCAATCTGTTCAATGATGCGTAAGTTGGCTTGGTGACAGATCACATATTGAAGGTCTTTCGGCGTCACCTGGGCCGTTTGCAGCAAAGTCGTCATTTGCGTTGGCACAACAGTTGTCGCAAATTTGAAAACTTCACGACCAGCTTGGTAAAATGCATCCGTTTGTGGATAATTCGAAGCGCTGATTGCCGTAATTGGCTGAACCCGACCAGAATGAATCACGGTCGCATTCCCTTGTGTCTGTAATTTTTCGGCTAAAATACTATTTTCAGCTGGTTCAGTGGTCGGTTGTAACAAAACACCACCAGCCCCGTCACCAAAGAAAACCGCCGCTGTACGGTCTTTGAAATCCATCATCTTAGAGTTCACTTCTGCACTAATGACCATCACATTTTGATACTGTCCACTGCGAATAAATTTGTCAGCAGTCGACAGGCCAAAGGTGAATCCCGCACAAGCGGCACTCATATCAAAGGCAAACGCATTATCAGCGCCAATGTTGGCCTGAACTAAACAAGCCGTGGCTGGTGTCAGTGCATCCGGCGTGATCGTCGTCACAATGATCAAGTCAATGGCACTAGCCGCTAAACCACTCTTAGTCAATAGTTGTTGGGCAACCTGAGTCGCTAAGGCTGAGGTGTTTTCATCGTCCATGGCAAAATGCCGCGTCACGATACCCGTGTGCGCTTGAATCCATTCATCAGATGTTTCCATAATTGTTGCTAATTCATCATTGGTGACCACACGCTGTGGGACATATTGCCCAGCGGCGGTGATTTTACTATAGATTGCCATGTGCTGACCCCCGTACTTTCCGACGCAATATAATTATGTTCATTGGTTTAATTTTATCAATAAAACGCGTCAGGTCAAAGTTTGCGTTTGAAATTTAGTCAAATCCTTAGAGAAGCGCCATAAAATGCCCATTCGTTACCGTGCTTGGTTCGATAAATAACTTTATCAGGCAAAGCAACGCGCTGTCAGATCCATCCGACAAACAGTTCTCATCAAATCTTAGGTACGGGTACGCCCTTATCCAGAATTATCATAAGAATTTTACACTATCGTGGCTTGAAATGATTTGCCGTCGCAGTACGCTCTTGCCCCCCAAGCCAACTAATCTTGCCAACACAGCACATCAATTTTGACTGACTAATCACTCAAAACAGTTGACTAGCTGGAGGTTGTTATTGATAACATCGGCCGTGTGGGTGGCGTTTGACCGGCGATTTTCCGGGCTTACACCACGGACCGGCCGGGAGACTTGCGGTTTAGGCAAGGCTTCCGGGCGAGGGTCAAGACGTTCCTCAGGCTTGACCCGGTCCCTCGGCCGCATGTTATCAACAACGACCGGAAGCGACAACCTCACACTATCTAAAAAAGTACTGCCATAAAATCGACAGTACTTACACGATAAGCTTTATTTAGCCTCGGCTTTAAACCCATTTTTCGCTAGTAACGGCATGACATCCACCCGTTTATCCGTCGGTACCTTTTGCGCAAAAATCGCTAATCCAGCTGCCTGCAACTGATACAGAGCGGCCGCTTCGCTCGGCCCGACCGCGATGGCATTAGTCACCATCACCATGCCAGCCGAATAAGCTAAGCTGCCAATATCAATACCCGTCTGGGTAAAGTCGAGCCCACCAGCGACTAACCGCGCCATATTTTGTGGTGTATCGGTGAGAATCAGTGGTTTGACCTCATCAAATAATGGCTCATGATAAATCTGAATCATTTTTTCCACGGTGATCACATTCGCCCGAACACCAGGTGGCGCCGCCTGAACGATCAACATTTTACGCAGTTCATCCTGCGCAACTGTATCAGAAACCACCAAAATTCGATTAGGTGCGACCGTTTTGGTCCAAACCGTCGCCACCTGACCATGCAACAGGCGACTATCAATCCGTGCTAACCGGACCGTCATCGTCATAGTAAGTCATCTTCCTCGCCATCTTGCAGTAATTCCAAATGCTTGATGCCAATTTTGCCAGTTTCTTCCAAATGCGCAATGACTTCATCGATTGGCTTATCCCGTACCGTATAAGCCTCAATCAACATTGGCAAATTAAGCCCCGTGATCAAACCCATCCGATCCGTATGTTCTGCAACGATTCGGCTGGCCGCATTGAATGGTGACCCACCCCATAAATCAACTAAAAATAGCACTTGATCATCAGCATCGAAAGTCGCAATGGCGGCGTCGAGCTTCTTGGTTAAATCTTCCGGTCCCTCGTCCAGTTTGAACGTCACCGTTTGGACTTTTTCCTGTGGTCCAAAAATCATGTAGGATGAATTGACAACCCCGTTGGCAAATTCACCGTGACTTACAACGACAAACGCTAGCATCTAAAATAGCCTCCCCTTTTTCACTTAAATAATCTATCCATCTAGATACATGCAAAAAGCATGCCAACTAGTGTATCAAGTTAAGCCAATTTGGCTTGATGTGTCTCTAATAATTGCACAATATAATAATTTTCCGCTTCTGAAAATGATAATTGTAATTGATCCGTTAATTGTTGGTTCGCTTGCTGCACGATTGGATACCATTTGGAACTCGTCATCGTCGGTAATTCTTCCGTTGGGGCCGTGATTTGATCCTTAATTGCCGTACGTTCCAACGCGCCGGCTAAATGCATGATCAGATCGATTCGAAACGCATTCGGCATCGATTCTGGCATGCTTTGATTAATGGTCTCGCTATACTGCCACAAAATCGAGGTCAGTTTTCGCGGATTTAAGAAGGTAAAATAATCACCAAGATACTTTTCACATAACTCTGGCGTCAATGCTTGTACATCCGTCAACTTACTTTGCGGCGCATTTAGCCCCATCGCGAGTTGATCGATGAACTTTTCACCACCGCCTTGTAGTAATTCTTCCAACGAAATAAACGGAACGTCCAGCTTAGGCTTCGCAATCCCAGTCGCGGCAATAATCTGATAGTGACGCCCAATTTGTGCCAACCGCGCCGACATATTCACGACCGAAATTGGAAAGACCGTAATACCCTCAATAAAGTTTTGGGCTAACAGACTATCGAGAATCGTTTTAATGCGTTCCGCCGTCCCAACACCCGTCGCGCAGATGGCAATAATCGCACGATGATTGGCATCTGGTGTCGTTGTGTCACTTGGCGTAACGGTTTCCGGTTGCTTTTCAGTCGGCAAGTTGCGCGAAATTCGTGAGTAACCCTTGAACCCGACCAGTTCACGATAAATCGTTTCAAGGTCGCTATCGATCAATCCCGACTTCCGAACCGCTTCCAAAACGACCGGTGTTGTGACCATATCAATCGTGCGAATCGCAATCCCAGTTTCCTTTTCAATCCGTTTACCAAAGGTCGTCAACGACCCCATGTCCACGAGCATCAAGACGCCATTACCGGCATCCAAGTTTTGAATCTGTTCCTTAATGTGACCGTAAGCCACTTCTGGGTCCATGTCGAGTGGCATGTCAAACGCCGCAGCATCATAATCATCCAGCAACTGCCCAACCACCTGGGTCATAGACGACGCAGTACTCATCCCATGGGCCGCCACAAAGACACCAACTTTACCGTCTAATTGCATCGACTTCAATGAAATCAATAAAATAGCTAAATAATACACTTCTGATTCTGGAATCGGTAAATGATAGCGTTCATCAAGCTCCTGCTTCAATACCCGTGCCGCTTTAATTTCGGCCGGATATTCTTTAACCATTGCCAACATATCGGCGCTCATTTGCCGCATCGGTTTACCCGCTTGAATGCGCTTGATGAACGAACTGATATGCAAGCTCACCGCATAAATAAAATTATCCTTGAAATTATAGCCAAGTAACTGTTGAATCGTCGTTTGCGCCATTTTGGTGAAGTCGATCACATCTTGATCCACAATTTCAGCCAATTTATTTTCGGGCGACGTATTCATTTGAGTCTGCTTGTAAAATGACTTCAAATGGAGATTAATATCCGTCGTAATAAACCGATTGATATGTTCTTTATCCAGGCCTTCGCGCCGCAACAATGACGCCTTATCCCCAATAATCTCATATAAATTATAAGGTAATTCATAATTATCATTCTTATTGCGTAAAGGCACCGGCCCATCATTGGGTTTGACTACTAAAATTGGGTCTAACAACTCAGAAATTGCGCCCAGTTCATGCCGATTAGAAGCGACTGTCATGAGCCCACTGCGAATATTTTGAGGGAGATCATCCATGGTAATGTTGATTTCGGTATCATTTTCAATACTATTCACAAAGCCTTGAGCACAAACTAACTGAATATTTGACTTCAATTGACCAACGTTCCCATAAGTCACCGATCCGAGCAACGCTTGCACGACATCTTCAGTCAGCCGAATTTGTTTATTGATCCGCGCCGCTTCCAAAGATAACAATGCCTTTAATAAGGCCAACCGTTCTTTGGCTGAGCGTTGATTGAAGGCTGGCAACTGAATCGTAATTGGAATCCGCCGCACAAAAGTCTGTAACAGCGAACTCTTGGGATCTTCGGTCGTCGCACAAACTAACCGCACATTAGCGTGATGATTCTTGGCCGTTTCGCCTAAACGAGAATACGTCCCATGATCCATGAAATAGAAAATCATTTCCTGACCTTCTGGTGGCAACCGGTGAACTTCATCTAAGAAGAGCATCCCGCCATCCGCTTCTTGAATCAAACCATCCTTGTCTTCATTAGCGCCCGTAAACGACCCTTTAATATAACCAAATAAGTGGGACATCAATAATTCAGGGTTATGCGCATAATCCGCACAGTTAAAAGTAATCAAGCCTTGCGGGTTCGTCAAAACACCTTGGGTCTCCGCAAATTGATACATCGTATTGGCAAAATAAGTCTTCCCAGAACCAGTCGGTCCAATCACCAAGGTGTTTAGCCCCCGTGGTGGATACAAAATTGCCGCTTTGGCTTGTTCGACTTGATTTTGGAGACTTTCATGAGCTCCAATCATACTTTCAAAAATATCCGTCGTTGCCGCGATACTGGCCGCAGTTGCCGTCCCAGCAGCCGCTTGATGAGTCGTTGGACGGGTCACTGTCGATTTTGCCCGCGTCGGCTTGACAGTCTTAGCCGTAGTTGACTCTGAAACCAAGTCTGGCTTGGTATAGCGCACCGGCCTGCCAGTGAGCTTCGCCAATTGTCCCTCGCGGACTAAAGCATTCAATTCTTTACTAACATTCGAGCGCGCCAAAGCCAAAGCCTGAGCCACCATTTCCGTCGTCAAGCCTGTAGCATCACAGTGCTGGCGAACAAACTCAAATATTCGTGCTTTTCTAGTCAACCGAGCCACTCCTTTGAAATGCAGTCGTTACGTCATGTAAAACGCTTAATTATGTCTCATCTTACCACATAAGTGTATCAATACACTACGAATATTCTCAAGCTAATCCAGTCATTAAAAAAAGGCTACCAATTAAGGTCGCCTTTTCCGTGAAACTGAGCTTATTTCAAATAACTATTCTGATTTTTACCCTTGAAGGCGCGCTTCAACACGTCAAAGAACGTCAAAGAGCGGACAATATGATCCGGTTTGATGTATTTACGAACTTCTCGCAACACTTTTCGAGGTTGCTTAGAGGAGAACGTGTAAGTCCCATTCTTCTTTGTCCGAAAACCATACCGTGGAATCCAACGGCCCTTAAACATGACCGACACGATGACCACGTCAACTTCCTTCCAAGGAATCTGGATGTAGTTTTTAGCATTCCGGTTATCGTAAAATTCAAACCCATGATCACCAATCATGATTTTGCCATAATCAGTTAAGCCTAAATGCGAATTACCGTCAACAACCATATCAACCTTGGTATTAAGCGATTGAACCATTTAAATGTCTCCATTTCTTTCTCTTGATAACACCGATTATACGGCGCCGACGCTTTTTTCGCAAAGCCCCGTTTTGACAAAAAGAGATGAACTCAGATGAGTCCATCTCTTAAGACCTAAGTCAACGACTCAGATTGAATCAAATCATCTCTACATAACACCAAGAACGTGCATGATAACACCAAAGGCGAATAAACCGAAGATGATGATAATTGGTGAAACTTTCTTCTTTAATAACCACATGCAAAGGAAAGTAATGATCAAGGCTGCTAAACCTGGAATTAATTGATTCAAGTTATCTTGCAAGGTCGTAACCTTGTACTTGTCCAATGATAAACCAGCTTTTTGTTGTACTAAAGCTTCCTTGACACCCTTAGCACCGGCTGGAAGACTGTTCCAGTCAATGTAAGCACCTTTAGCTTGCTTGATTGATGAAACTTTAACCGGACTGAAGTCAACATTGACCCACCGTTCGATCAAGGCTGGTAAGATGAACATCCCTAGGATAGAAGCACCCTTGGTAATGTCTTGTAAAATACCACCTGATAAGTCATCAGTAATTGCAGAACCAGCTTTGTAGCCAAGTTCTTGTGTGTACCACATAAATGCCATCCGGATAACGTTCCAGACAACGAAGTACAAGATAGGACCCATGATACTACCACCCATTGCAAGGGAAGCAGCCAAGGCACCAATAATAGGCTTAGCCGTGAACCAGAAGACTGGGTCACCAACACCGGCCAATGGACCCATCATCCCAACTTTAACCCCTTGAATCGTAACGTCGTCAATGGGAGCCCCATTAGAACGTTCTTCTTCAAGCGCCATAGTAACACCAATAATTGGTGAAGCCACGTAAGGATGAGTGTTAAAGAATTCCATGTGACGCTTTAAAGCAGCGGCACGATCTTCTTTAGTCGTATATAACTTTTTCAAAGCTGGGATTAATGAATAAGCCCAACCACCGTTTTGCATCCGTTCATAGTTCCAAGAACCTTGGAGGAACGTTGAACGCCACCAAACATGTACACGATCTGATTTGCTTAATTTAATTTGATCAGCCATTTTAGTTTTCCTCCTTCGCTAATACTTGTCGATGATATCGCCGACAGGGTCACCGGTACCAGAACCGCCACCATTACCAGAACCACCCATTTTAGAAAGGTTCAAGTAGATGAGGGCCATAGCAACACCGATACCACCTAAGGCGATAAGTGTCAATTCAGAAATCGCAGCTAAGACGAAACCTAAAACGAAGAATGGCCATACTTCACGAGTAGCCATCATGTTAATAACCATGGCATACCCAACGGCAACGACCATCCCACCACCGATTGACAAACCATCTGTCAACCAAGTAGGCATTGCGTTCAACATTGCTTTAACGGGACCAGCACCAACAGCTAAGATCAATGCGGCTGGAATAGCGATACGTAAGCCTTGCATTGCAATGGCAATCATTTGCCACATGTCAATTTTAGCAAAGCTACCTTCTTCAGCAGCACGGTCCATGATGTGCACGATCAAAGTAGCAATCGTACGTGCAAGGATAGTAAGTAACAAACCAGCAACGGCCAAAGGAACGGCAATCGCAATGGCTGATGAAACTCCGGCACGGCCTTGACCACCAAGAACTAAAATAATTGCAGATGCAATAGCTGCTAATGCGGCATCAGGGGCAACAGCGGCACCAACGTTTGACCAGCCTAAGGCGATCATTTGAAGACTACCACCTAAAATAATACATGGGACTAATTGTCCGGTAACTAAGCCGATTAAGGCGCACGCTACAACTGGCTGATGGAAATGGAATTCATCCAAAATACCTTCCATACCAGCTAAAAATGCGACTAATACGACTAAAATCATTTGAATCGCGTTCAAATTCATGATTTAATCCTCCATTTTTCTCCGATAGTTAATTAACTATTTGCTTGTTCTTTCAACAGCTTTTCAGCTTTATCCATGATGTGATCGAGGTTATCTTGACCATCAGTAGGAACTTTACGAACATCCATCTTGATGCCCATCTTTTCCAATTCATGGTAAGTATCGATATCATTTTGATCAAAAGCCAAAACTTTGTTAGGTTGAACTTTACCAACGGAATGCGCCATAGAACCGATGTTCAAGGTATCCAACGGCACGCCACCCTTGATGGCTTTCAAAGCATCTTGTGGTGTTTCGAATAATAACAAGGCTTTTTGGCCGCCGAAGTGTTTGTCATCCTTAGCTAATTTGATCATTTGATCAATTGGCACCACGTGGGCTTTAACACCGTTTGGTGCAGCTTGGATAATCATTTGGGTCCGTAAATTGTCTTTGGCAACGTTATCTGAAACAACGATAATCCGAGTTGGGTTAACCGTCTTGCTCCAGGCCGTTGCAACTTGACCATGTAACAAACGTGAGTCGATCCGTGCAAGAACGTATTCGAACTTGCCGGGACGACCAGCACTGGCGCCACTAGCAGCCGCCGCTTTAGGGGCTTCCTTAGGTGCTAATGCTTCGGGACGAACTTTAACCCCATCCTTCGCCGTTTCAATAATATGAGTAGCGATTTCATGAGCTGAGTCCATTGAGAGCCGTGATGCATAGGCTTCAATTAACATTGGTAGGTTCAAACCAGCAACAATTGCCCATTTGTCCTTATGTGCTTCAAACAAGCCATTGACTTGGTTGAAAGGTGTGCCACCCCAAAGATCGACTAAGAACAAGACTTGGTCTTGATCGTCGAAAGAAGCAATGGCTTTTTCCAGCTTAGCCTTAATGTCATCAGGGCCTTCGCTAGGCATCAACGTAACGGGTTGAACGTTTTCTTGTTCGCCGAAAATCATTGAACCAGATTGATAAATGCCTTTGGCAAATTCGCCATGACTAGCAATGATAATGCTTACCATCTTTGTACCTCCTATTTTTTTGTTACAGTCATAGGAAAATGAATAAATAAGTTCTAAATAGCCTGTAACCTAAGTTATTGTGATACTGTAAGCGCAATCTTTTAGCACTCACTAATATATATGCAAGTTCCGTGCCAAAATACACTAAATGGTGATTGCCGGTATCATTGACTTTAAATTGATACACTAGCCGTGACACACTCACTAATTAAGATTTTGTGTGTTAGTTTAGTGTATTTTTAATACTAATTTATGAAACAGTTGATATTCTTAATACTTATTATTTTGTTTCTTAATAACTGAGGGCCCGAAAGTCATTCCCCTGCCATGCGAGGTTAAAGGCAGCGTTGGTTAGCTGCGTGGCTTGCCCAGTCCAAGGATCATTAAAGTAAATATGATCAGTATCATAGCCGGTGACGGTCAATGCATGACTGGCAAAACCATCAATGTTCGTGACCCAGACAACGACGGGATGATTCCGCCTTAGCTGAGCCTTCAGTTGCGTCAAACTGATACCGGTTAAGTCAACCGCACTCCCCACATGCCGTTGGACCGTTGTTAATAAGCCGCGAGGAAATACGTATAAGCCAATCCCGTATTCAGAGTATGGATCACCAACAAAGCCCTGATTGGGGTCGTCACTGCGAGGCATTTCATCCGCGAGCTGGCGCTTAGTGACTTGCGCCCCGGCGTACTGCAACATCATATCGACTGCCGTAATTTCGCAACCCGTTGGTAACTCGGGCCGTTGTGACACCACCGGCACATCTAAGTGGACACTAGTCGCTGTCAAATACCCTTGCCAGATCCAACCACTTTGACCGGCAGCGTTTTTAACGTAATAATATAGTTGCTTTTTACCATTATGCGTAATATAAGCTTGTTCCGAACGCGTCCAGACGGTATTTTGATGATGACTGAGATGTAAATTAGTCCGTAGTCGCACCCGATGCTGCGGTAATACTGTAATATGGTAGCCTTTACCGGTTTGACTGTTTGTCCGGTAAGTCTGACTAGTCATGGTTTGAATCCCCATAATCTGATCAGTTGTTGCAGCTGCTGCAAGCGTCGCCTGACTGAGACCCAATCCCAGTAACAAGCTCAGTCCGCCAACTAACCCCCATCGTTTGTTAACCATACGAATCGCCTCACTGATTGTTAGTTTAGTGACAATTTATTCAGGTTAATTATAATGCTCGTGTTCGTTGGGTTGTAAGTATCGTGGCTTATAAATGTTGTAATAAAAATCACGGACAAAAGACACTAGTTTTAGCATCTTTCGTCCGTGATTTAATTGTAGCTTAGACTTAAATAATTAATTTCGGTTTAACTTAGCCTAGTTAATCAGCCGGTAGCCTAATTTCTTTCTCATCTTAGTTAACTAACTCATCTTCACAAGTTCTTTTTTCATAATGCGTCTTTGCTTAACCTGTTGATACAATGCCATAGTTAATGGTTTTTGCCCTAATTTTTTACGCATCTCGTTAATTGCAGCAAGATCGGACTCATCAACTGTCGCATATTTTTTTGTATCCTCATCATACAACCGCAAAAACTCGGTCTCCGAAAACTTATGACTCATTCCAATCCCCTCAATTCCAATTCAGCATACAATTTTCTAATTCCTAATAATTTAGAATCTATCACTAAACTTGGAACAATAACCTTCATCGCATCACCTTCCAAATAAGTGAGGACTTCACTAGTGATGACAGATAAAATCATTTTTTTATTAGCCGAGTAGCCTAAATATAGTCCTAATTCATCCAAATAGTGCACTGCTTCTGGGACACATCTGCTAATTGTGCAATAACTCCCAATTTTGCTGCCCATATCTATAGTTGTCCTCTAACAAAAAAGCACCACAATCGCTGAGATAACAACGTTTGTAGTGCTTCAATAATTTAGTGCGGCCAAGAAGATTCGAACTTCCATGAGGTTAACCCTCACAAGATCCTTAATCTTGCGCGTCTGCCAATTCCGCCATGGCCGCATCAATAACTCACAAAAACCATTTTAACAAAATGTCGTGAGTCTGACAAGGACTAATTACGATTTATGCACGGTTAGGCCTTCAGTATTGACTGGTAAGAGGAACGTTTTCCCCGTTAAGGCAGGGTTTGCTTGTAGTTTAACTTGTAACTGTGACATGTCAGTTTGGGTGCCAAGTGTGACGATGGTTGGACCGGCACCACTCAGATACGTCCCGACTAAGCCCATCGCATGTGCTGTCGTCCGAATGGTTGCCAGTGCTGGCACTAAGCTCGCCCGATACTGTTCATGGAACCGGTCTTGTTCTAACAATTCTAACGCTAGTGACCAATTTTTCATGGCTAACGCCGCCACCAAAGTATTCCCAATACTGCTACCGGCAATCGCTTGCTTGTATGGCAGTTCAGCAGGCAATGCATGCCGACTGGCGGACGTTAACAGTTCTTCATTTGGCACATAGACACTTGCCGTTAAGTCTGGCGTAGGCAATTGGACTGCTTGAACCCTCTGATCGGCATAGGTCGCCACCGCTAGTCCACCTAAAATCGCCGGCGCCACATTATCCGGGTGACCTTCTAGCTCGGTCGCTTTGAGTAGCAACGCCTGTTTCGTGATTGGCGTTGCTGACAATTCATTGGCCAACGCTAACCCGGCAACAATTGCCGTTGAGCTACTCCCTAACCCCCGTGCCAACGGAATCTCTGAAGTCACTTCAAGCCGTTGTGGGGTTAAATTTGGCACTAATGACAGCGCCGTTTTAACAATCAAGTTGCGCGCATCACTGGGAACGTTGGCACCAAACGGATGGCTGACTTGCCACGTTTGGCGCGGTCCAAGGACTGTTAACGTCAATTGCATGTTTAACGCTAACCCAATCGAGTCAAAACCTGGCCCTAAATTCGCAGAAGTTGCCGGAACTGAAATTTTTAACATGTTGCCACCTACTCGTTCTTTAAAACTTTATAGCTTGCTAATAAATGCATATCCGTCTGACCTACAATTGCCGTTGTGATTTCGGCCAGTTGTTGATCATTCATCGCATGGGTAATAATGACCACGCGGGCATTGCCATCACCCAATTGATTTTGAATGATCCGGCTAAACGACACTTTGGCACCCGTCATGATTTCGGTCAACCGCATCATCATCCCAGGGACATCACGCATCTTCAAGGCGATGAAATGCGGATAAACGACATCCGCTGGGGCCGCCAATACCGTCTCTTGGCGATAAGAGTTGAACGTATTACCAGTCGTATTTAAGGCAATATTCTTAGCAACGGTCGTAATATCACTCAAAACACTATTCGCCGTTGGTAATTCACCCGCACCTGGGCCGTAAAACATCGTGTCTCCTACTGCGGTCCCCGTCACCATGACCGCATTATTTTCATTTTGGACGGTCGCTAAGGGGTGTTGGTCAGAAACGAGGACTGGTCCAACCGATACCGCAATTCGATCATCAATTTCTTCGGCAATCCCCAACAGCTTAATGGTGTAACCAAGTTGGTGCGCTTCCGCAATATCTTCTGGACTGATATTCGTAATGCCCTGTACCTTAACATGGTCCATCGACAAACTCATCCCAAAAGCAAATTGCGTTAAGATAATCATCTTGTAAGCCGCATCCAAGCCTTCAACATCATTAGTGGGATCACTTTCAGCGAAGCCTAAATCTTGCGCTGAACTGAGGGCTTGATCGTAAGACCAATTTTTTGTCAGCATCTGCGTCATGATATAGTTGGTCGTCCCATTGACGATCCCCATGACGCGCTGAATCTTATCCGCGGCAAAACTGTTGTCGATTGTCCGTAAAATTGGAATCCCACCGGCAACACTCGCTTCATAGAACAAGTCGCGATGATTTTCACGGGCGATTTGAACTAATTCACGACCATATTGCGCAATTAAGTCCTTATTCGCCGTCACCACATGCTTGCCTGCTTGCAAGGCACGGGTGATGTATTCTTTCGCTGGATGGATTGAGCCCATCACTTCGACCATAATCTGAATTTTGGGGTCATCGATCAACGTCTCAATTTGGTCGGTCAAACGGACATCCCCCAGATCAGTCTGTTGATGCTTCTTCAAGTTATGGACGACCACACAAGCCAATTCCAGATTACGCCCGGTAATCTCGGAAATTTTGGCTTGATGGGCTTGTAACATTTTGACCACGCCGGTGCCGACTGTGCCGAGACCAACGATTCCAATTTTGATAGTTTCCATCGATTAAAGCCTCCAAATTTCTTAATAGTTAGCCTAATTCTATCGAATCCCTAAGAGATAAGCAAACCTTTTCAAACCAGCTTGATGGGGCCACGGCAACGGCCACAAGTGTATCGTTGCGTATTCATCCGCCGCTGCCGATGATAAACTAGGCCGCAACGTTGACACTGATACGTATAGCGTGCAACCCGCTGGGGTCGTTTCTTCGGCGCTGGCGCATACCGCGAACCACCGACCTGTGCCAATAACCGCTTAAAATCCGCGTCCCGATGACGATAACCGCCACCCGCCAAATGTAGGTGATAGTGACAGAGTTCATGCTTGATCACGCCAACAAGGGTGGCCTCGTCGAAATCGGTCAACATCTTCGGATTGATATCAATATTGTGACTCTCTAACTGATAGCGCCCACCAGTCGTGCGCAAGCGCGCATTAAAATACGCCCGATGTCGAAATGGCTGGTGAAAGTCTCGGGTCGAAATCTGTACCACTAATTGTTGCAACTGACCATCAGTCATTGGCCGTCACTTTCGGTTCAATCATCGTCAAGGCAATCCGTTGCCGTTGTTCATCAACTTCTTCAACCCAGACCGTGACAATATCGCCAACAGCGACCGCTTGCCGAGGGTCTTTCAAGAATTTATCGGTTAATTTGGAAACGTGGACCAAGCCATCTTGCTTCACACCAATATCTACAAAAGCGCCAAAGTCCACAACATTACGCACCGTTCCTTGCAACTGCATCCCCGGCTTCAAATCACTCATTTTGAGCACATCTTGACGCAGCAATGGTGCTGGCATCGTGTCACGGACATCGCGGCCCGGCTTTTGTAAACTCGTCACGATATCTTGCAAGGTCAACTTGCCAACTTCAGTTTCCGCCGCCAATCGCGTTAAATCTAATTGCGATAATTTTTGAGCTTTCGGC
The DNA here is from genome assembly GCF_005405065.1 of Lactiplantibacillus nangangensis. Taxonomy (GTDB): domain Bacteria; phylum Bacillota; class Bacilli; order Lactobacillales; family Lactobacillaceae; genus Lactiplantibacillus; species Lactiplantibacillus nangangensis. The sequence goes on from NZ_BJDI01000004.1 coordinate 188,158, forward strand.
GTCCCGACATCCGTCAACGCTAAGCCCGCTGCTTTCAACAGTGCCTTGGCGGCTGGATAACTTTCAGGATGAATATCGGTATTATCGAGAATCGTTTTACCGGCGATAATCCGCAAAAAGCCAACCGATTGTTCGTAGGCTTTCGGTCCTAAGCGTGGCACTTTCTTCAATTGTGGGCGACTACTGAATTCACCGTTTTCATCGCGGTAGGCAACCACGTTTTGCGCGATGGTCTTAGATAGGCCTGAAATATGCGTCAACAATTCGGGACTCGCCGTATTCAAATTAACGCCAACTTGGTTGACGGCCGTTTCAATCACGACATCCAGTTGGGCTGTTAAATCTTTCTGGGGTACATCGTGTTGGTATTGGCCAACACCGACCGACTGTGGATCAATTTTAATCAATTCAGCTAACGGGTCTTGTAACCGGCGACCGATACTAATGGCACTACGTTGTTCAACGTGTAATTCAGGGAACTCGGCCCGCGCGTTGGCACTCGCTGAGTAGACCGAGGCGCCGGCTTCATTGACGATCACGTAATAAACAGGGCGTTGCATCGTCTTCAAGACATTGGAAACGAATTCTTCAGATTCACGTGAAGCCGTCCCATTCCCAATCGCAATCATTTCAACGTGATACTTTTCCAAAAAGGCTTTAAATTCGCCCGCGGCGGCCGCCCGTTTTTCAGCATTGGCTGGTTTATGCGGATAAATGACTAACTTATCCAAAAACTTCCCATTCGCATCCATCACGGCTAATTTACAGCCAGTTCGATACGCGGGGTCAAAGCCGAGCACGACGCGCCCTTTTAGGGGGGCCTGCATCAATAAATGATACAAATTATCGCCGAAAACTTTGATGGCTTGTGCTGCGGCAGCATCCGACAATTCATTCCGGAGTTCCCGTTCGATTGCCGGACCAATAAACCGTTTATAAGCATCTTGATAGGCGGCTTCAATTACCGCGACAGCTGGACCTTGATGTTGACCAATAAATCGGAAATGACAGTAGTGCTCGATTCCCGTCTGGTCGATCTGAACGTTGACCCGCAACACTTTTTCTTTTTCGCCACGATTAATCGCCAACACCCGGTAAGGCACGAGCTGTTTAATAGGACTCGTGAAGTCGTAATATTGTTGATAGACGCCCTGCTCATCAAGTTCGGTCGCCTTGGGCTTGGCTTTAACCACTAACTCACCACGATTACGCGTTTCATTACGAATCCAGTTACGCAACTGCGCATTGTCTCCAAACGCTTCGGCCAAGATTTCATGGGCACCAGCCAACGCTGCGGCCGCATCCGGAACATCCTTAACCGCGTTGACGTATTGTTGGGCTTGTTGTTCAGGCGCCGTTTGTGGGAACCGCAACAGCCAAGCAGCCAACGGTTCCAAGCCAGCTTCTTTGGCAATCGTAGCTTTCGTGCGCCGTTTTTGCTTATACGGTAAATACAGATCCTCAACGTCTTGCAACTTATCAGCCTTTTCGATGGCAGTCTTCAACGCTGGCGTCAGCTGTTGCTGTTCCGCAATCAGCTTAATAACATCCGCTTTACGGCCTTCCAAGCTGGCTAAACGGTCATAGTTATCCTTAATGTCACGAATCTCAACTTCATCTAAGTTGCCAGTTCGTTCCTTACGATATCGCGCGATGAAAGGCACCGTGTTGCCTTCGTCCATCATACTGAGGACCGCTTTAATTTGTTGTGGCTTAAAATTTGCTAGCGCCTGTTGCACCAGTTTTAAAATTTGATTATCCATTTTTTCACCCAATCTTTGACTTCTTAATACTATTATTATACGCGTTCGACCTTAGTTTTCCGTGAAATAAAAAAGACTAATCACTGAAAAAAGCTCAGTCATTAGTCTTTCATTAAACTGTGTTACATCACCATGCTCATGATTCGTTGAACATCGTTTGAGACATGTGCCATTTCGGTTTCTTGATCTTTTTCAGCTTGGTTAAAAGCATCAACATCAACGCTTTGATCGTCAATATTCAAGCTAGCCGTCATTGCAGCGCAAGCAGCGGCATAAGCTTCATAAGCAGCCAACAAGTTACGATGGCGGCCAATCAACCGTGCTGGGACACTCGCCTTTTTGAGCAATTCCACATTTTTTTGATATTGTTCCGTCCCATCCGCAAATGACATCTGAATATCATTAAATTCAGCTGGAACCATTTTGGCAACTGCCTCGTCATCAACTGCTTTGCGCAATTTTTCAAATGACGGATTAAGTTCTTCACCCATTTTTTCGGTACTTTCGATCACTTTAGATAAAACTGGCATATATGTTGCCATCGTTGCTTTTTTCATGTACGAGACTCTTTTCTTAGATTAGTTATGCCTTATTTTACCCCATTCAGCTGGTTTATGCTTGCCGTAAATGACGGCGTTGGAAGAACTTAACAATTTCAACGACGACTACCATCGCAATGGAAGCCGCGAAGACGATGCCCCATTGGTAAGCGTCCAAATGAGACACATGGAACAGACTGTTGAAGCCTGGCACCATAATCGTCATGGCTAAGAGCGCAAACGCGATTAAAATGGCCCAGTTAAAGAACTTGTTGCGGAATAACCCGACCGTAAATAGGGATTCGTGAATCGATTTCGAGTTAAACGCGTGGAATAACTGAATCAAACCTAGCGTAGCAAACGCCATCGTTAAGGCGTCAGCATGCGCCAAACTCGCACTAGCATGAACTGGATACGTGATTGCCAACCAGTAAACCAGTAACGTAATGCCACCTTCTAACAAGCCTTGATAGATAATACTTGAGAACACACCACCTGAGAAAAAGTTCGAATTCCGACCACGTGGTTTGTGAGCCATGATATTCTTTTCGGTCGGTTCGACCCCTAACGCAATCGCTGGTAAGGTATCAGTGACCAAGTTGATCCACAAAATATGCACAGGCGCTAAGATTTGCCAGCCAAGCATGGTCATCATGAACAAGGTCAAGACTTCCCCTAAGTTGGCCGAGAGCAAGTACTGAATGGCTTTTTGAATATTGGCGAAAACTTTACGCCCTTCTTCAACTGCCACCACGATCGTCGCAAAGTTATCATCGGCGAGGACCATATCACTGGCACCTTTTGACACTTCAGTCCCAGTAATCCCCATCCCAATACCAATATCGGCCGCTTTTAAAGCTGGGGCGTCATTGACACCGTCACCAGTCATGGCGACGACTTTGCCCCGTTTTTGCCAAGCATTGACGATGCGAACCTTATGCTCAGGTGCGACCCGCGCATAAACCGAGTAATCCCCAACTTTTTTGCCAAATTCAGCGTCACTCATCTCATCAAGCTCGGCCCCAGTAATCACGGCGGCATCATCCCCGGCATCGATAATCCCAAGGCGAACCGCAATGGCTTCGGCCGTATCACGGTGGTCACCAGTAATCATCAGTGGGCGAATTCCGGCTGATTTAGCTTCCACGACAGCTTGGGCAACTTCTGGCCGTTCAGGGTCGATCATCCCGACCATCCCAGCAAAAATCAAGTTATTTTCCAGCGTGTCAGAATTGACAGTAGCTGGCACAACATCAATGATTTTGTAGGCGAAGGCTAAAACCCGTAAGGCTTGCGTCGCTAAATCATGGTTCGTCGTTAAAATTTGATCACGCAGCGGTTTTGTAAATGGCACGACTTCACCATTAATTTCAACATCCGTCAATCGTTTGAGCAGTTCATCCGGAGCCCCTTTGACGGCAACTAAAAACTTACCGTTGGCGAGTGGGTGAACCGTCGACATCAATTTCCGTTCCGAATCAAAAGGCACTTCACTGACCCGTGGGCGATCCTTTAATAATTGATCGACAGGATAATCTTGATCCAAGTTATATTGCACCAAGGCCGTTTCAGTGGGGTCACCAGCTAAACCGTCCGCCATAATTTTCGTATCATTACTTAAGATCATCACTTGAGCCAGGTGACTATCTGTTGGTAAATGAGTTGGACGCGCATCGACCAATTCTTGATTGACATAAAGTTTTTCAACGGTCATTTTATTTTGGGTTAAAGTCCCAGTTTTATCTGAAGCAATAATATCGGTACTCCCCAAAGTTTCAACTGCTGGTAATTTGCGGACCAAGGCGTGGCGTTTAGCCATCCGTTGCGTTCCTAATGCCAGCGTAATCGTGACAATGGCGGGCAACCCTTCTGGAATCGCCGCGACGGCTAAAGAAATCGCCGTTAATAGCATGTTGATCAAGCTCTCGCTACCACGAAGCATCCCAATGCCGAAAACTACGGCCGCAATGACTAAAATTAAAATCGTCAACGATTTGCCAAGTTGCGTTAAGTTGGCTTGCAGTGGCGTTGTGGTTTCATCGGCCGCTTCGATCATACCAGCAATCCGACCAACTTCCGTTTGCATCCCAGTAGCGACCACCATCCCAGTGGCCCGACCATACGTCACGTTACTATTCATGTACGCCATATTGAGCCGATCACCGATGGCTAAATCGCCAGCTGTCAATGTTTCAGCTTGTTTCTCAACTGGCACAGATTCACCGGTTAAAGCTGATTCTTCGACCTTCAGTGAGGCACTTTCGATTAAGCGTAAATCAGCCGGAACAATGTCACCCGCTTCTAAGGTAACAATATCACCCGGCACCAATTCATCACTTTTGACAGTCTTAAAGTCACCGTCTCGTAAAACCGTTGCATCTGGTGCGGCCATTTCTTTTAAGGCATTAATAGCTTCTTCAGCTTTAGATTCTTGGAAGACCCCGAAGATCGCGTTCAGCACGACCACCAGTAGGATAATGACCGCATCCACGACTTCACCAGTAAAGGCCGCAATCAGCGCGGCTGCCAGTAAGACGATAATCATAAAATCCTTAAACTGGGCGATAAATTTTTGGAGCATTGAAGTCGTCTTTTGTTGGTTCAAGGCGTTATGCCCATATTGTGCCAAACGTTGACTGGCTTCACTTTGTTGTAATCCGCGGTCATCAGCTTTCAAGTCCTGATAAATCGCCTCTAACGGTTGTTGGTACCTAGGTTGTTTCGACATGGTATCTCCTCCTCGCATCCGAGTCTCATCTTCTAAATCAACTAGATATAGAAAATGAGACCCATGTATGCACGTGTAATTGTGACATACATAAGTCTCACTATTTAAGACAATACCGGATTGGTTTCTTGCTGACGATATTGCCGCAGTTACACTGCTAGTTACTCCCTTATGATTGTACCGTTAATATAACAGATTCCCTGCGGACTGTCTACTGATACGATTATTTTTTGATTGGAGCTCACGATACTTACAATAACATGCGAAACTTGCCACTCTGGTTGGGCTAAAATTGGCTGGAACGCGGTGGCCACGTTTGGAAGCCAAAGAACGGTCTTCCAAGCCGGGCTTTATCTAAGACGGCAACCCACCGTCTAAGATAAAAATCACCACTGAGCCAATTTTAGCCCGCCCGACGTTAAATCCACATTCTTTTGATGTCTAGTTCAAAGACAGAAACTAACTTTTAACCACAACAAACTTCGCTACAATTCAGAAATCTAGCCTTAACAAAGACCGACTTTTAGAACCACTTTGATGTTTAATTCTAAACTACCTTCCAAACCAGAGCAAAACTACTCCAGAGTCTCAACCGATTACCGTACTAATAATTACGACCACTCTGAAGGCGTACTGGTAACAATTATCACTGACAACTTTCTCAAATATTTCAGTCAAAAATACTTTTAATCGATATCACAAAAAACCGTTACTTAGCGCAGGTTGGGCTGGCTGAGGCTCAGTGGTGAAACTTCACTTAGTTGGCGTTTCTTGCCGACTTAGTGAAAGCCCGGCTTGTGAGACCGCCCTGTGGCTCACAACCGTGGCCACCACGTTCCAGCCTCAGCCAGACCAACCGGAACGGCAAGTTTCACCAGCGTAAAAAAATCGCCAACCACTTTTCAGCAGTCAGCGATCCACTCACACTAATTATTTCCAAAAATCATCAAAAACATTAATAGCCGCATGGCGTTTGTGTGCCGTCTTCAAATACCAAGCTTCGATTTTTTCAGCAGCAACAGGATCAATGTCCTTGCCTTCCAAGTAGTCATCGATGTCATCATAATGCACACCCAAGGCAACTTCATCAGGCAACGCTGGCCGGTCGTCTTCCAAGTCAGCTGTTGGCACCTTTTTGTAAAGGTGTTCTGGTGCTTGTAAGACTTCCAGCATGGCGCGACCTTGACGCTTATTCAAGCGATACAATGGCACGATATCAGCACCACCATCACCGTACTTCGTGTAAAAGCCAGTGACAGCTTCCGCGGCGTGATCAGTCCCAACGACGGCACCGTGGCGTTCGCCAGCAATCCCGTATTGCACGATCATCCGTTGACGGGCTTTGATATTACCCTTGTTAAAATCGTGAATTGTTAAATTATTAGCTTCCAAAGCCGCAACCATCGCGTCCGTAGCCGGTTGAATATCAACTCGGTCAACGACATCGGCTTGCATAAATTTGATTGCATCCATCGCATCAGATTCGTCAGCTTGATCACCATAAGGCAACCGTACGGCGATAAATTGATAATCGTCATCGCCAGTTTCGGCACGCATTTCAGTGATAGCCATCTGAGTCATTTTACCGGCTAACGTGGAGTCTTGGCCACCCGAAATGCCTAGGACATACGTTTTCAAGAAAGAATTCTTCTTTAAGTATGCCTTTAAGAAATCCACACTACGTCGGATTTCAGTTTCTGGATCAATTTTGGGGCTAACATGTAAGGCATCGATAATTTCAGTTTGTAATGGCCGCATCGGTAAAGGTCCTCCTAGTAATCTTTTTTGCTTACCCAGTCACGGACTGAGTGGATAATGTTCATTTTGTGATCATATAATTTTTGTGATAAGTCCACTGGATAATCTTGTGGATTCAAGTCCCGCTTATATTCATCCCATAAGGAATCCAGACTATCATAAGCATACTGCTTGATTTCTTTCAAAGCTGGCAATTGATAAACTTGCTTACCTTGATCGTAAATCGGAATCAAAACTGGTCGCGCATCAAAATCACTGACCGTCTTATTGATATACGTATAACTTGGGTGGAACATGTAGATCGATTCTTCATTCCGTGGGTCTTCATCATAAAGGGTCACATAGTCTCCTTCAGACTTACCATCAGCCCGCTTCGTAATCCGCCAAACTTGTTTGCGACCAGGCGTTGAGACCTTTTCCGCATTATTTGACAACTTGATCGTATCGACCATCTTACCATTGTCATCTTCAATGGAAACCATCTTGTAAACAGCGCCCAGTGCCGGTTGGTCAAAAGCCGTGATTAGCTTAGTCCCAACACCCCAAACACTGATCTTGGCCCCTTGCATTTTCAAGTTTTGAATCGTTTTTTCATCTAAATCGTTGGAAGCATAGACTTTCGCATCTGGGAAGCCAGCTTCATCTAACTGTTCACGCACACGCTTTGAGAGGTAGGCCATGTCACCGCTATCGATCCGGACGCCTTGGAAATTGATTCTGTCACCCATTTCCTTAGCAACTTTAATCGCGGATGGTACTCCACTGCGCAACGTATCATAAGTATCTACCAAAAAGACGCAGTCATGATGTGTTTCAGCGTAAGCTTTGAATGCCGCATAGTCATTTCGGTACGTTTGTACCAAGGCATGCGCATGCGTTCCACTAATCGGAATGCCAAAAATTTTTCCGGCACGCACATTACTCGTCGCATCAAAACCACCAATATAAGCGGCCCGCGTGCCCCAGATAGCAGCATCCATTTCTTGTGCCCGGCGTGTTCCGAATTCAAGCAAGCCATCTTCTTCACCAACGACCGACTTGATGCGAGCGGCTTTAGTGGCAATCAACGTTTGATAGTTGATAATATTCAATAAAGCCGTTTCAATCAGTTGGCATGTCGCTAATGAGCCTTCAACCTGCATCAAAGGTTCGTTATTGAAAACAAGATCCCCTTCACGGGCTGACCGAATTGTGGCATCAAACTTGAAATTCTTTAAATAGTCCAAAAAACCTTCTGGATAATCTTCGGCTTCACGTAAATACGCAATATCCGTATCCGTAAAGTGGAGATTATTGATATAATTAACTACTCGCTCAAGACCAGCAAAAATCGCATAGCCATTTTGGAACGGCATCTTCCGAAAGAAGACTTCGAACACCGCGTGTCGATTATGAATTCCCTGTTCCCAATAAGTTTGCATCATGTTGATCTGATAAGCATCCGTATGCAAGGTTAAACTATCATCCGGATAGATTTGAGTCATGAGTTTAATTCTCCATTTCGTAGGTTGTAAACGACATTATTTTTAGTTAAGCCTATTCTATCATTTTTTTGAAAACTAATGAATGTAAGCACCTGAAAAAGTTGCATAAATTGCTGAAATATCTATACTTTAGTTAATATTTGAAAGTGAGGCCGCCTATGACTGCACCATTTGATACTGTTTCCATTTTAACTGTGCCGTTTATTAACACGACTAACCAGGCCTTTTTGAGTCAGTTGGAACAAGATGTGCTAGCGCATCAGAATCGCTTTGTCGTCACCGCTAATCCTGAAATTTTAATGTATGCTCGTGAGCATCCCGATTATCAACGGGTCTTACACCAAGCCGACTACATCACGCCGGATGGTATTGGGGTCATTCAAGGTGCTCAAATTCTTGGAACGCCACTACCGGAACGCATCACCGGCTATGATACCTTACTAGACTTGCTCCAATGGGGCTCTGAGCAACATCAACGCGTTTTCTTATTAGGTGCTAAACCAGCTGTTTTAAAGCAGGTCGTGGCTAAATTAAAGCAAACAGCGCCAAACCTTGTCATTGCCGGCGCGCAAGACGGTTATTATACTGACGAAGCCGCCGTTGCTGACCAAATCGTCGCTGCCAAGCCAGACATGATTTTCATTGCGACCGGTTTTCCCAAGCAAGAATTCTTTATTGCTAAATATCGTCATCGCATCGATGGACTTTGGATGGGGGTCGGTGGTAGTTTTGACGTCATTGCCGGAGCAGTTAAACGGGCGCCAAAGTTTTGGCAAAAGCACCATATCGAATGGCTATATCGTTTGATCCAAGAACCCAGCCGATTTAAACGGATGTTGGTCTTGCCACGCTATTTACGACTCGTTAAAAAGATTGCTAAACAACAAAATAACTCATAAAAAAGCGATCCATCAGTTTTTTCTGAAACTGGTGAATCGCTTTTCAATTTAAATGTCTTATTTTTCGAGATAAAATTCAAACCGATTACCAACATACTGGGTCCGCACGTATTCGAACGGTTCACCAGTCTGCAAGTAGGAAATCTGTCTTAACCGTAACAACGCGTCACCACGCCGAACGGACAAATATTCCGCAATTCGTTCTGATGCTGACATCGCAGAAACGGTTTGTTGGGCCTTACCAGGCACAAAACCGGCCTTAGCTTCCAAAGTCCGATACAACGAACTGGTAATTTCATCTTTAGTAAATTGTTTAACCAAACGTTCCGGTACCGTAGCAACCTCAAAACAAATCGGCACATCATCGCCATAGCGAATCCGCTCCATCCGTAGCACTTGTTCATTTGGTTGCAAGGCGAGCTTTTCACTTTCAGAAAGTGACGGGCTCGTCACATGATAGGAAATCGTTTTGCTAGAAGGTACCTTGCCCTGAGCCAGCATTAAATCAGTAAAACTGGTCACACCAGACATCTTTTCCTGCACTTTTTGATTCGCAACAAAGGTGCCAGCGCCGACTCGCCGCTCTAGTATCCCTTCATCAACCAAGGTTTGAATCGCCTGGCGTAACGTCATCCGACTCACATCAAATTGACCAGCCAATTCTCGCTCGGATGGAATGCGATCACCGACCGCCCAGCGTCCTGCTTCAATGGCTTGTTTGATTTGGTTATGAATTTGAATATAAATTGGCGAACTCATGGGTCTCATCCCTTACTTCTATTATTTATTTAACTGCTTTTTTACCATAACTGTAAGTTGCGACTAAATCTTGGTTGGCATCCAAAACGTTAATATCCGCATCCTTACCTGCTTCCAAAGTCCCTTTGGAAGTTAATTTAAATTCTTTAGCTTGGTTAACTGACGACATCTTAACCGCTTCAAAAATGCCACAGCCAGTGAACTTTTGCACGTTCTTGAAGGCGTTGATATAAGTTAACACAGAACCAGCTAAGTTACCAGCTTCAAGCCGGGCTTGGCCGTCTTTAACGATAACCTTTTGACCACCTAATTCACTGATACCATCGGGTTCACCTTTGGCACGCATTGAGTCGGTAACCAATTCGATCCGATCAGCACCCTTTTGTTCGTATGCCAACTTGATCATATCAGGCACGATATGGAAGCCGTCACAAATCAATTCACAATACATGTTATTTTCAAGCATGGCATGACCGGTAACGCCAGGTTCGCGGTGCTTGAATTCACGTTGCGCATTGTATAAATGGGTCACGTGGGTTGCTTTACTTGCTAATAATTGTTCACGAGTGGCATTACTGTGCCCAACTGAAGGCACGATGCCATTTTCCAAGCAATACTTTTCGAATTCACGCGAACCAGGATCTTCTGGTGCATACGTGATCAACTTAACGCGACCACCAGATAATTTATTCCAGTTATCGAGTAAGTCAACATTTGGATTCTTGATATACTTTTCAGGTTGAGCACCTTTAAAAGTTGCTGAAATGAATGGGCCTTCCAAGTGAACCCCTTGGATCACAGGATTTTCTTGGGCGGCTTTGTTAATGCCGGCCATGGAATGATCCAAGTTTTCGTTAGATTGGGTCATTGTGGTACAGAAGTATGACGTAATTCCTTCACGTGCCACCATATCGTTGACCATTTCATTAATTTCAGCTGGATTACCATCCATTGAATCAAAACTATAACCACCGTGACTATGCACATCGATGAAACCAGGTACGATTGTCTTACCACTGACAAATTCAATATCATCGTCAGGTTGGGCAACATACTCGTCCATTGGCCCGACCGCTTCAATTTCCTTACCGAAACGAATGTAGCCGTCATCGATCTTTTCTAGACCGGTATAAATGATGGCATGTTTTAAAACTTTGCTCATGAACAATTCCTCCTTGGATTTACTGGTTTCATTATAATCGGTATAGACCAAATATGCAACCACAAAGAGACTGAACTATCGCGTAATGGGCTAATTCAACCCATAATTGGCTCCTTTACTCACCGAGTTCCTTGGCGATCGTCGCATCAATTCCTTTGACTACAGCAGTCATAAACCCGGCTTCTTCCATCGCCAATAGACCAGCAACCGTCGTCCCACCTGGTGAAGAAACTTGATCAACCAACTCAAACGGAATTTTGTCTGAATCTAAAACCATTTTAGCACTGCCTAATGTCGCTTGTGCTGCAATCTTAGTCGCTGTTGTTTTGTCTAGACCGTGTTTGACCCCAGCTCGAGCCATGGCATCAATGAAAAAGTACACGTAGGCTGGCGAACTCCCAGCAAGGGCTGAAAAGGTACTAAAATCTTGTTCAGCAATTTCACTCGTTTCACCAATGGCATTGAATAACGCTTGCCCGGCAGCGTATTGTTCAGCTGTCAAACTGTCATTACCAATTAAAGCCGTCATACCCGCACCGATGGCAACATTGACGTTCGGCATGATTCGTAAAATCGGTAATTTACCCACTGCCGCCTCATAATCTGACAAATTAAGTCCTGAAACCATTGTGATGACCCATTTTCCAGCAGTAATTGCTGGTTTAATGGTCTTTAAGACATCCAAAGTGATATCCGGCTTAATTGCCAAGACAATCACGTCAGCCGCCTCAGCGACCGCCTGATTGGAAGCTAGTGCATGTAAGCCGTTCGCTTGCGCATAAGGTTCATAACTAGCAGTATGTGCACTGTGAATCAATAAATCGTCTGGGGCGACGGCCTTAGTCTTCAACCAGCCATCAATAATAGCCCGACCCATATTGCCGGCACCAATAAATCCAATTTTCATTTCTTAAACTCCTTCAATTAACCAATTCAATCTTTTAAATTTTATCGTACAAATAATCGCTTGTTTTGTAAAGCTTGAGCGCTTGTAATTCTTGCTTAGTTTCACTATACCAATAGCCTCGACGATTCCAAAGGTAAAACTTAATTCAGTTTGGAAAAAGCTGCCTCCTTCATTTTTTTCGAATCAGTATATTAATATAAATTCATAAATCCCGTATGAAGACACAAAAAAACAGCCACCGGAGTGACTGTTTGGTAGTTGGGCTAGCTGGGTTCGAACCAGTACAAGAATGAAAAACCGCTATATCAAGGCTGGCGGCCTGTTAAAACGGTAAAAAGATACCCGTGGTGCACTTTTTGGTGCATTTTACTTCTAAAAACGATAAAAACACATAAGATAACACACAATTAAACCATGCTGGCAGTATTACATAGAACCGCTGACAATCACAACTTGTATGAAATATATTTCTTTTACTTTGATATAGCATACCTGTTATAATGATGTTGCGAAGAAATATTGTTTCAATGTGGACACCAAGTCCCCCAACTATGTGGAGTAGTTGAGGGGCTTTTTTTACGCTTATGTAATAAACGGGTGGGTTAGATTGTTGCCTAATCTGTTTTACTTGTGGCGTCTACGGTCTAACCAGTCCGTAAACAAGGCAATCAATATGCCAACCGCAAGCGGGGCGAAAAAATACTGCAACAATGTGATCACCTCCCAACCGTTACACGGTATAGGTAGGCAACTCCCCTATTATCCAGTACGATTAGTGATAATGCAATACAATCCACCTTAGCCCCTCTATTGGTGTCCGATATGTCCGAATTGTCCTTTTTTAGGGTGTCACAAATGTCAGCGTGGTTCATGTAACATGTTCGTAGCGGCATCCGTCCTACTGTTTAATGAAGGCTTTCAACCAATACAGTTCACAACAAATCACGGCCACCATTTATATATCAACGTTTATAAGTATTTCAACAGTACAATTAAACTAGCTTAAAGCTCTGACTTTCTCCCACTTATTTCAAACAGCCATCCACCGAACAAGAATATCGCGTTACGTTTCAACGCTCCAATAAAAATAGCACTGCTATCATTTACGAATAGCGGTGCTATGGCATTGCCATGACTTATTATGATCTGTGTTGTTTTGAAATTGTATAGCTTAACACACCATTGCGGAGTAACTCACCAATTACAACCGTACTTGAAACTACTCTTGTTAATTACTGTGATTGTCTGACGCGCTTAATGAGTAGCGTTGTATTTATCCATGGCCACAGCTACTTCACCATCACTATAACCTAAGTCGTTCATCAGTGCCGCAGTAACGCCGTCTTGGTCTTGAATCATTGCTTGTAATTCATCCAATCTAATCACCTCCCCCGATTAACTAGTTCCCACCAGTTGGCAATAGCTTGCTTGCGGATGCTGCAATACTGGCTATTCGCTACCTGCAATTGCCGTTGTGCCACCAGTCGGCCGCCGTTAAGTTCTAGGAACTCATAACGTAACAACGCTGCTTGCCTATCTGGTAATCGGTTAACAGCCGTTGCCACAGCTTCACACCAGTATTGCATCCGTCTGGCTCGTTCATTCCCACGCTTTGGAAACGTAGCACTGTTAACGATCCGATAATAAAACTGGTATTTATTTAATTGGTCGCGTGCATCCTTATACCATTGCTCCATTAAAATTCACTCCGATACACAAAAAGGAACGCTAGCCACCCCGCAAACGTTCCCCTTATAAGTAACGCCACCAATGGCCGCGCTACGGTTAATCCCGATATAGTTATTATATCATCACACCTAGTTATTTACATCAGAGTAGCTCAACTAGCACCCCAAAAGTAACCCAACTAGTAACCCAACAACTTCTAAGCTAGTTACCCTACTATCAAAAATGTTCATACCCCCTATTGCCTATTTATCCAATACCCTTTTTTATAACGCGACAAATCTGACATTGACCAACATTCAAATAGTCTAACTAGCCCCTATAAATCAAGGTTCTTACAAGTAATCACACTACTTAAAAAGCCCCAAAATGTCGCATTTTGTAAACCTTTATTGCAGGTTTTTGCAGGTTCTAAAAGGTTGCATTACAAATGACACCTTTAAATATGGTTGCCCGAATAGTCTAGAATCCGCATAGAAAATAATTCCAACAATTTCCCACATTTTGCATCATTGTTTCATGCTAACAACTACTAACGTTAAGCAGTGTAGTAACCAAACAAAAAAATGTCATGTTTTGTCAAGTAGTTCACAGGGTGTAATGATAATTAATCCCCTCTTAAAACATAAGGTTTTATTAGGTCGGTACGTCATAGACATTTCTGACCGTTACGCCAGTGGCGGGCTTTTAGCCCCACAATGTTAAGTACGGTATTTCGTATTGTGATACCGAATTTCGCAAGTAAAAAGCCACCTCCTGCATGATTGCAAGTGATGGCTAAATTATTCATTTATGCCCCTTGAATATGACGGCTTCCGCTGCTTATACGTTCAATGTCAGGTCTTAACTGACTTTCCCACCCGTCTAAGTCTGCTTGCTCTATGGCACTAATACGAGCATTCATAGTGGTTACTTGGCTCTTAAAACTGGCAATACCGATATTGAGTTCATCCTCATCCGTAGCGATAAACAAGCCACTGCTATGGCCGTTACGGTTCGCTACAATTGGGACGCCGTGCAATCCAATCAGATTACTAACCGCTGCCCTAACGTCTCGCACACTCAATTGAGTAGCCTTGCAGATATTGCGGGTCGTGATCGGATAACCAGCCCCACGCGGTAAGATACTCAACACTTTAAATTCAATCATTGATAACGGCATTTTATTACCTCCTAGTTTTTACTACTTTTTACTACTTGTTGCGATCTATACCCGTGTACCTGTGTAGGCGTGTAAAACATTGATATAACGGTATTTCCATCAACGTACACCCGTGTTTATCGTGTTATAACGTGTGTAACTGCCTTTTTACACGGGTTAACACACGTTATACACACGTACCCTTATTTAAGAATCCTTATATATCAACCTTTACACAGGTTACACACTATACACAGGTAAATTAATAAAGAGTTAGTATTAATTGGTAACACGTTGATAGCCGCGGCCACGCTTCCCATTAATTACAATGTTTTCTTTATACTTCCATCCCGCCATATTATCCATGATTAACTTAATCTTTTTAGCGTCACTGTTAGTCCGGCCACCCAGATACTTTTCGGTTTGCTTATCAAAAACAACCGCCAATATTTCGCGGGTAGCCGTCTGTTTCATTAACTCACGGCTCTTGTCTAATTGATTGTTTAGCCAGTCGCTAGGAATGCTCTCACCGTTTTGAATTGCCGTGAAATACGAATGCTTAATGCTAATTGTTAGTTCATCCCAGTTAGTCGGTACTAACATTTCAAGGTAATCACCAATCGCATCTTTCATGGGGTCTATTACTTGGGCTTCTTGCTGGTAGTGCTTGGCTTCACTTAGAGTCTGTTTATCAAAATAAAGCTGCTCGCCGGTATCCACCCACGTTTTAACCTCGGCCAACGTCTGCAAAATGTCGGCATCATCCGGCGCTAACGGGTTCTTAGTGGCTGGGGTAATGCCGCATCTTATTGGATAGAAACGGCGTTCACCGGTTACGTCTTTTAAGAAGTCATGCTGATTAGTTGACCCAATAAATACGCTCCGCCGCGGATGCTGGGTAGCATAACGCCCGTAGCTATTGCGGTAGTAGTCGGATGTTGCACTGGTAAAATTCTTCATGGTTTCAATGTCAGTCTTTTGCATGGCGGATAATTCAGCCAGTTCAATGATCCAGCTACCCATTAACTTCTGGTAATCATCTTTCTGTTTACCCATTGTTTTCAGATTGTCATTAAAATAGGCGGGGTACAGGTTTTTAACCGTGGTACTTTTGCCTAAGCCTTGGCCGCCATCTAACATGGGAATGATTTCAAACTTAACGCCCGGTCGGTAAACTCGCGCCACAGCACCGGTTAACCATTTACGCGTAACCATCCGTGTATAGTGGTTGTCCTCTGCTCCCAGATAATCAATAAAGAATGTTTCAGCTCGCGGAGTGCCGTCCCACTTTACCGCTTCAATGCGATCTTTAACGGGGTCAAATGGATGTAACCTAGCCACTCGTATCATGGCGTCAAAAACATTATCTTTTGAAAACAGTATATTGTACCGTTCGTCAAAATACGCCCTCAATAGCGAGTCGTCAGTGTCTTGCCAATCACCCTTTTCTAAGCCAGTCACTTTATTAGATCGTAGCTTAACGACTTTACCCGAAAACTCATCATAAGCCAGCACGCCCTTTAAATTGGGGTCGTTCTCAATGTATAGCCTGATATTGAATAACGAACCGCGTTTAATGCCGCCGCTATCAGTCTTCCTCAATTGGTCTTGCCATTCGGCTCCCTTTATTGAGGTTACGTTATTAATACGCTTGTCTCGCTGCTGCATAGCCGCTTTTGTTTCGTTGTCTTGTGCCACGCTCTCGCCTCCTAAATGCGTTTAATAATCGATTTAAATATCGTGTTAACCTCCTTGTCTGGTAACGGGGGCTGTAATTGGTCGTTGGCGTATTGTAATAGCCCGTAGGCCGTTTCACTCTGGCAACCAGTATTGAGAATCTTTCCCAATACCGAAGCCAGATAACTGTTTCGGTTGCCCTCACTCGTACCAGTTACTAATTCATCTAACAATCGCCCCGCCCAAGTCTTACGAATATTAGAAGCGTGTTCTGGCGTCTCATTCATCCGTTGACTGGGTAGCAGATCACGAAGTAACCACTGTGGCACTGGTTTAATTGAGTTAACCGGCTCAATGGCTTCATAGTGGCGGCCGTCTATTACACTTGGCGCGATCAACACGAAATCATGTAACACGTCAATGGATGGATATAGATTAACCTTGCGGCGGATGCTCAACTTCTCGGCCACCGTAAAGAAGTAATGTAACCCGTTATTAGGCGTCTTTTCGATATAGGTATCGGCTGGCAATTGCTTGCCGTCTTGATTGAGTTGTTTCAGCGTAGCCACCCCATCAGTTACCCCGTGGCGGTCAACATCAACCACTAACAGACTGGCGGCGTCCAATCGCATCCCAAGGTTTGCCCTTGGAACGTGTTCAAACCAACCGGCAAGCGTCGCAATGTCAGTTGTGGCGTCTAGGTAGCCTTTTGTACCCTTTAACGGCACTTTACTGTTACTTGATAAGGGAAACACCGGCAAGCCGTCACGGGCTAACTTTAGCGCTCTGGCTTGGGTATCTGATTGCGTCATAATCTCACCACCCCTATACTACTTGACCAACAACCGGCATCACGTTAGCAGCATCAATCATGGCCGCAGCACCGGCATTGTTCACTTTGATATTGTGAATCTGTTGGCGGATGGCTAACCGCTGCTTAGGTGTCATATTTAACCGGTCGGCAAGCTCTTGTAAGTAATCTAACTGAACCAACGTGGCGTTAATTGTTGTCTTAGCTCGTTGCAATTGAATCCTTGAATTATTCATTATCAGCAGCCCCCTTAGTTTTCACCGGTTAAAACGTCATTAACACCGTTATTAACTGGGTTCCCGTCAACATTAACTCGGTTAATTGCGTTGCTAATGTCCTCAATTGCTTCACCGATATGGGCGGTCTTTTCGTCAATATCCATTGCCAAATCATCCATGTTCTGAAATACCATCATAGAACTGTAAATCGTATTTTCTCGATCCTCTACAATACTTCTAAGGCGTTTAACATCCGCTTTAAAATAGTTCTCGTTACCGGTAGCAATAGCCCTTAACCCCGGGTGAATCAGATCACAAATAGCAATGATTGAATCGTATGCCCTGCCCGCCTGTTCCAATTGTTGGCTGGCATACTCGCAAGCTTCTTTGATAACTGTTAGATCGTTCTGTTTAATTTCAATTTTCATCATTCAATCACCTTTCATCTAGCTGCAATTGTTTGCTATAATGAAGGCACAAAAAGGTTTAAAACATTCTCTTTCAAACCGAAGTCCGTGCAGCTCGCCAAAGTTATGCGCGGATTTTTTTGTACTCTCAATCATGGTCAATACTCCCAATTTACTGTAATAGATCGTTCATAAACTCTTTTGCGGTCTCTATTGCTACGGATGTCTTATTAAGCCGCTTCATTCGGTCGGCTAAATCATCCGCCACCGTTTCAACCAATGCACGGTAATCAGCAGTTAGCAATGGGTTATACTCTAACTTTGAAAATGACTGCCTACGTTCCTCGTTTCGTTCTTGCATATAAACAACTCCGGCTTTCTCGCCCTCAATATCATTCAACGCTCGCATTAAACCAAATTGCACACTGCTGTAACGCTTCAATGCCGTGTGATCTAATTCAATCGGATATTTAAAATCCTTGTTTACCATCCGTTAGCACCCCTCTTAAAACTGGCCACCGAACTAATCCAGACCAACATTTTCCAACAATTTCTAACAATTTCTAACAATTTCTAACAATTCCAGTATTTTCCAGTAAATCGAATCACAACAGTACCCGCTGCCAGCATGGATTTTTTACTTTAAATTGCCGTTGTGATTAATAAACCGGTCAATGTCGTTCTTATTGAATAACGTTGCTCCGTTAATGATGTGGCACGGTAGGTTGTACTCTTTAACCCAACTACCGAATGTCCCAGTGCTGACGCCTGCATAACTTGCGGCTTGTGTCTTTCTAAGCCATTTTTGACTAACACCCGCATCACGCTTAGCCGCGGCCACCGAATCACTGACCGTCTTATATACGAAGTCACGCAAGGCCGCGGCCTGTTCATCTCCCAAAATAACCGCAATTGGTTCACTCAATCTAATCACCTCCCCTCATTGCCTGCCGCTAGCTACCTCGTTGCGGCCTTGGCCGGTAAGCTCAATTGAATGTGATAGATAACACCTTTAATACTCAATGCCTGCTTAATTTCTTGGTAGTTCATACCAACATCAAGCAAGGTATTTACTCGCTGCCGAATCAATGCCGTGGCTTGGGCTTCATCCGCTGAAAGGTAATGAGTAATCAACTCCCCGCGCTTAATATCGCGAGCTTTCTTCAAATCACTAATGCTAACGCCCAACGCCATTTTATAAATCAGTCGTTGAAAGGTGCTGTACTCATAGCCGTGCATATCAATCCGGCTTTCTTTGATTGCGGTAGCTAAACTCTTATTAAGAACCTTGCCTAACTCATACTTGGCTTGCTGTTCAATTAAAGCTCGCTTCATTGATGAAAACTGATTAACTAGCCGTTCCTGAAACTCTTCTACCTGTGGCGTGTTACTCAAATAGAAGAACAATAGCATAGCTTGCCGCTCGTTTAACTGATATGAAACGGATGTTTGCCCACTTGATAAAGGTGTGAATGTGGTTCGCATCTTTCCAAAATGTTCAAGCCTGTTTTTATGATTAGTGATTGTTCGTTTTAGTGATCGGTGGCTTAACCCCACATTTTCAGCAATCACATCCGAAGTCGTAAACGGTTCGGCGTCCAGTCGCTTACTGGTCAACTCAACTAGGTTCATTGTTCGCCCTCCTTACTTGGCTTGTGGTGTGTATTCGATTAGTTCACTTAATGGAATCTGTAAGTAATCGCAGAGCGTTTTTAAAGTAACCAAGCTTACATTTTGATGTGTGTAATACAATGCTGTGAGAGTTGAGCGTGCAATACCGGTATCTTGATGCACAGTTGATATTTTCAATCGCTTTTTGCCTAAAATTTCAGAAAAGTTATTATTCATCACCTATCACTCCTTTTTTTAGCATTAACGCTTCATTTTGCGTTCAACATGCTAAATATAATTCATTTTGAATAATTAATCAAGCCTAATTATTGATTATGTTTTCAATTTGAAGCATTTGTGCTACAATTTCAATTAAACGAGGTGTAAAAATGATTAGTAATAAATTAGCAACATTAATGGCTGAAAGGAAGATTAAAGCAACCAGACTTTCAAGCGATACAGGTATCGCGAGGTCTACTATTTCAAGCTTGACAAACAATGACAGTAAAATGATTCAATTCGATACGATTAACACACTTTGTCAGTATTTAAACGTAACTCCAGCTGATTTTTTTATTTATTCACCTTATGATGTTTCAATTGATATTGAAACCACAAAAGTGGACGCATATTCATACACGAATGAAGTATTGGAATGGGAACAAAAAGTACAAGTATATGAAGCGGATGTTTTTGCAAAATTTACTAAGCGTGGACAAACTATTTCTGTAGTTGAAATGAGTGCCAAATTGGATAGCCCAGTAACCCATAAAGGTGCAGAAGATTTTCCACTTGATGAAAACGACGAAATCGACATAAACATTGACGACAGTTCAAGCCCAACTTTTCAGGAAGCATGGGACAAATATTTTTCAGAAATTGAATTGCTATCGTCACTTGAAACAAAATTCAGACAAATACTGCAAGAAAAAGTAACTGCAGCACTAAACACTGCTTCCGATTCAACTGATTTTTCATCATGGACGGTTTCGACACTTGGCCTACCTGTTTTACCATTTTAATACCCATATTCCATACATACCCCGCTGCCAGCATGGTATGAAAGGAATAATCAATCATGGCAACCTATCGTAAATATAAGAACTCAACAGGCGAATACTGGGAAGCTTTCGCATCCATTGGGAAAGACCCCACCGGCAAGCCTAAACGCGTGCATAAACGTGGCTTTAAGACAAAAAAAGAAGCCCAATTATGGACTTCTAACTCACAAATCAGCTTTCAAAAACGGGGGTTCGTTGCAACCAACGATCTAACGTTCGAGGAATTGTATTCTAAATGGTTCGAGGAAGATTATAAGCAACGGGTAAAAGAATCGACTTGGGCGAAGACAGCAGACATATTCAGGCTGCATATTTTGCCCGTACTAGGCTCGCAACGGGTTAAGAATATCAGTGTAGCTCAATGCCAGTCAATTGTTCATACGTGGCTTACAGACGGTTTAAAGCAGTACCGCCGTTTTAGAACGTATGTCATAAGCGTCTTTGATTTTGGGGTACGGATGGAACTTACCACCCGCAACCCTATGTCTAAAACCAGCATCCCTAAACAGAAAAGCCATGTTGAAACAACGGCCGTTCAATTCTACGAAAAGTCCGAACTGGCTCACTTCTTAGAATGTGCCTACGATTATGACAATCCACAAGCGTTCATGCTGTTTCGGCTGCTTGCCTTTACTGGGTTACGGCGTGGCGAAGCACTGGCCTTACAGTGGCGTGATATTAGTTTCAGCAGCAACGAATTAACCATCAATAAAACTCAATCACTAGGGGAAGGCTGGCGGCTCGTTGTGCAAACGCCTAAGACCAATAGTAGCTTTCGCACTATCACGGTTGACCCTAAAACACTGCAATGGTTGCGTAAATGGAAGATGACCCAAGCACGGCAATACTTTGAATTGGGTTACAATGCCAACGACCCTAAACAATTGGTATTCGCTAGCGGCAACAATCAGCCTTTAGCGCCCTCAATGCCCGATCATTGGAATAGAAGTATCTGCACTGCTTACGACCTAAGACGTATAAAAATTCATGCTTTTAGGCATACTTTTTGTACGCTGGCTTTTGAAGCCGGTGCATCCGTCAATGAAGTATCGAAGACCCTCGGCCACGCTGATCTAAAAATCACACAGGCTATTTATTTACACGTTACGAAGAAACAGCAAAATGAAGCGGCTACTAAGTTGGCTCGCTACATGGATATATAATCCGTGGTGCACTTATTGGTGCACTTTGGTGCAGTCGTGGTGCATTTTATTTGTGCCCTATTGCACCATATTGTGCAACATAAAAATAAAAAAAGCCGTTAACTCAAGCTTTTTAGCTCTCGTTAACGACTATTATCAAACCTCTATTGGGCTAGCTGGATTCGAACCAGCGCATGACAGGATCAAAACCTGTTGCCTTACCGCTTGGCTATAGCCCAATGATAAAATGGAGGGGAGTGGATTCGAACCACCGAACCCGAAGGAGCGGATTTACAGTCCGCCGCGTTTAGCCAGACTTCGCTACCCCTCCGTGAATCATTCAACTATATTAGAATACAAAACTTTGAATAAAAAATCAAGCCATTTTACAAACTTTTTTTATTTTTCTTCTAAATCTAATATTTTAAGGTCTCGTTGCCATTCAGCCATGAAAGTCGTTTCTTGCCATTCATTCAATCGGCGACGGCCATAACCAACTGCTTGATCGTAATAAATAGTCTGTGCAAACTTCCGGGGTTGGGGGTGGACGTGTAAATGTCCAAACAGCACATGGGCAACTTGATAACGTTCAACCAAGGCCCCCAGTCTCGGTGTTCCCATCAAAGCGTTGGCCATATTCCAAAACCGATTATCCGTTGTGAACCGCAGATAGTCAATCTTAGGCACAAAATGGGTCATTAAAATAACATGCTTGTGTGCCACTTTGGCCAACGCTAATTGGGCCTCTAGCTGGGTTAACATCAAGTTGGCCCGTTCTGGATCACTCATCGGCTGTTCAATCGCCCGGTCAATCCAGAACGCTCGCTTCCACTGTTGAAAATCTGCCGCAGTGGCCTCGGGAACTTGATCGGCGAAATGATAATCGTACCACCCGTTATGACCGATAATTCGCCAATGACTGTTTGGCAGATCCACATACCGATTATGCAAATACCCGGCAAATTGCCCTGTTTCCAATTCATCAAACGAAATTCCATGAACCATGTCATGATTGCCAGCGACCCAGTAAACCCGCGTCTGTGAGCCTAATAAGGCCTGCAAATCAACCACGTACTGCTGACTTTGCTGGAAGTCATTAAATAGGTCGCCAGCAATCAGATACACTTGGACCCCCGCTGTCAATAACACTTCAGCCTGGGCACGCATCATGGCTTTGGCATCTACTCTATTCACATCAAAATGATTATCACTTGTAAATGCCACTCGAATCAACTCAGTCACTCCAAATAAAAAAAGATATGCTATCACTAAGATAACATACCTTTTCAAAAATAGGTTTTTATCGAATCCCTTGCATCGACTTTTTGATCATTGGTACCATCATAAAGAGAATAATCCCCAAGATGACACTGACGATCCCAATCGTGGCAAAGTATGGCACTTCTGTTTTGGTTGAGTAGAAACGCACGATTTGCGCGTTCAAAGCACTCCCAGCCGCATCGGTCAGGAACCACATACTCATCATCTGAGAAGCGAACGTCTTTGGTGCCAATTTAGTCGTCACTGACAACCCAATTGGCGAAATCAACATTTCAGCGATTTCGACAACGGCCCAGCTACCGACTAACCACAATGGGCTAACTTTACCGCTAGTCCCGAAGAAGAAGCCTGGCATGGCCATGATCAAATACGAGACCCCGGCAAAGACCAACCCAACTGCAAACTTAGCAGGTGAACTTGGTTGTTTCTTGCCCCACTTCGTCCATAACAAGACAAATGGTGTGGTATATAACATAATGAACAGTGGATTCAAGATTTGGAAATCAGAGGCAGCCAAATGCCAGCCTAAAAGATTCAAACTAGTCCGGTCGGCAGCAAACAGTGCCAAGACCGCGGAACCTTGTTCTTCAATTGCCCAGAATAAAGCTGCAGCAATGAATAATGGAATGTAAGCCCGAACGCGTGACCGTTCTTTGGCATTAGTCTTGTCAGAAGTTAACATCAACGTAAAGTAAACAATTGGCGTTAAGATGACCAAGACACTAATTAACGTAATAATGTTGTTGAGGTTTAAAGCATTCATTAATTGCATTAAGAGTAGAACTAAGCCTAAACCAACGATACCAATTAGAGTCCGCCGAACGACTTTACTCAAATCGCCAGGTTCTAATGGATCAGTTGGATATAAGCTAGCTGTACTTAAATTCTTCTTACCGTCAAAGTAATATTGAAGTAAACCGAAGAACATCCCAATGGCAGCCAATGAGAAGCCGACGTGGAAGTTCACGCCTAAACCAATCCGACCAACCAAAACAGGGGCAACTAATGAACCCAAGTTAATTCCGAAAACGAAAATACTGAAACCGGCATCCCGCCGGCTATCTTCAGCCGTATATAATTGACCAACCATATCAGAAACATTAGGCTTTAATAACCCAGTCCCAATCACAATCAAAGCAATTGAAACAAATAAGGTACTAACACCGGCTGGAATCGATAAGACGATGTGGCCCAACATAATCAGGACCCCACCAATGAAGACGGTCTTGCGACTACCCCAAACCCGGTCTGATAAGAATCCACCCAGAACACTGGAAACATAAACTAACGCTGAGTAGATCGACATAATCGATGCGGCAGTCCCTTGGTCAAAGCCAAGACCACCTTTAGCAACACTGTAGTACATATAGAAAATTAACAGTGCGCGCATCCCATAGTAACTGAATCGTTCCCACATTTCAGTGAAGAACAACGTCCGCAAGCCGCGGGGTTGGCCAAAGAACGACCGATCCAGTTTTTGCTCTTTATCCAATTAAATTTCCTCCAAACTTCATCAAGCAGATCAAACTTCGTTTAAAAGTAACAAATTTCGTTTCTTAATTAAACATAATAACTATTATACTAGCCTTAATCTTATTCAACAACGGATTTAATTAACTTCTAATTTTATCCACATTAATGAAAGCTTTTCTCATAGAACTGCTGTTAGTCAAAAGCCCGTCAAATTACTAAAATCGAGTATTTTAGGCAATCTTAAGCGCTTGCATAAATTTATTCATAACATTGATTTCTAATTTTATAAATCGGTTATCTGGCGTTCATACCGCTAAAATCAATTTATTTTTGTGTTGAAATCTAATTAAACAAATTTATTTCGGGCTAAAATTGACTGCCATCAGAATCCTATAACGGTCGAGAATTGCTGACTTCGATATCATTCAATTGGCTTCTGAACAATTGTGATCATCATCGTTTAGCCATAAAGATAACAACTAAATCGCCACAGCTCTCGTTCAACCTTTCATGAGTTTCCTACTATAATATTAAGTTGTTGACCGCCTCAAAGGCACTGTTGGCTAATTTTACAGTGTATGGACGTATAGTCTTCGCACGCGTGCAGGCCCGTGAGCACACAATAATTGACGGTATTGAAGCGTTAAAAAAACGACGGCTCGTTTTTCGAGAATTCATTTTTTGCACCATGCACTCAAACGCCTTCGCTCTATTTGCTGACACGGCTAAATCCGTTTTTCCACAAACAATGTGACCACTGGCTTTGCCGTACCGGCCTATTTTGTCCTACACGAAGCTGGACTGCTTTGGTCGGTATCGCCCTGTGACACAGCCAACCTAATTTTGTGGGGTATTTTAACTTTGAAAATATCCTATTTATCTGGAAGTACTAAAAAAGAATTCGGAATTTCTCCCGAACTCACGTTTCATCATTCCATTTAATAAAAAAAGACGAGAAGCATGTCTCGTCTCAACAAGTGCCGGCTACCAGAGTCGAACTGATGACCCTCGGTTTACGATACCGATGCTCTACCAACTGAGCTAAGCCGGCATGATATAAAAAAGATGTCAACACCGTAGGGGCTAACATCTGTCACTCCGACAGGCGGGCTCGAACCGTCGACATCTTGATTAACAGTCAAGCGCTCTACCAACTGAGCTATGTCGGAATATTCGCATGGCAACGTCCTACCCTCGCAGGGAGCGATCCCCCAACTACTCTCGGCGCTAAGAAGCTTAACTTCTGTGTTCGACATGGGAACAGGTGTATCCTTCTTGCCATCGTCGCCACACTACTGAGAACTTGTGCTCTCAAAACTAGCTAATATCAAATTATTCTTCCTATGAACCTGAACACCAATTACTTGGTTAAGTCCTCGACCGATTAGTATTAGTCCGCTTCACACGTCACCGTGCTGCCACTTCTAACCTATCTACCTG
>NZ_BJDI01000005.1 GCF_005405065.1 Lactiplantibacillus nangangensis
ATACCGCAGTGAAGCCGCTTAAGCAACACTCGCAAAATTATATTATTTCATCTGTCAACTTGACAGGGACTAGTACAGTGGAAACAGTGCGCACCTTTTCTTACATAGCACACAAATAGTTAGGTATGAGGGAGCGATTTAAGATGCAAAAGTTAAAACGATTATGGGATTGCCTCGGTTTATTTGGGGCAGTGTTAGTGAGCTTGCAATGGGGACAACTTGCTCAAGCGGCTAGTAAAACTAGTCAAAGTAATAATATTGGATTTAGTGTGGCAGCTAAGATTCCTGATAATCAGATCGATAAAAAGAACTCATTTTTTGATTTGAAGCTGACTAAGGGTCAAACCGAAACGTTAAAAACGACCATTTATAATGTGACGGCGCAAGATATCAAGGTTCAAACGGCCATTCATACGGCCTACACCAATGAGAATGGCGCAATTGAATATGTCACGCCAGCCAAGTCGTTTGATCAGTCCTTACAATATAAAATGACGGATATTACAAAACTCCAGGGTGCGAAGACGGTAACGATTCCAGCTAACGGGTCCAAAGTGGTCTCGGCCCAAGTTCAAATGCCAACGAGCCCTTTCAATGGCGTCATCTTAGGCGGTTGGTATTTTAAACGCGTGGATCAAAAGGTCACGAGTGAGGTTAAAGGGTCAATGAATATCAAGAATCAATACTCGTATGTGATTGGGATGAAGTTTACCGAAGGCCATGTGCCAGCGCCTAAGCTTAGTTTGGACAAAGTGACGGTCGGCATGAGCAACTACCATCGTGGAATTTTTCCTTATTTGCGGAATACTACCGCGGTGATTGTGCCTAATTTAAAGACGGAAACGACGATTACTAGTAAGAATAGTGGCAAGGTCATTAAGTCAGCGAAGAAATCGGGCGTGCAACTCGCACCTAATTCAGTCTATCGCTATCCAATGTTGACCGGCGAGCGAAAATTACAAGCTGGTCAATATCATTTAAAGATGGTCGTTAAGAATAGTGAACATAAGTGGGTCTTTGAAAAAGACTTTGCGATTACGGCGGCAGCGGCTAAAACATATAATGCCAAATCGGTTGATAATGCTGGAATTAATGTGATTTGGTTCATCGTCTTTGGGGCGCTGGGCATGTTGATTCTAGTACTACTGGGGCTATGGTTAGTCTTTTTGATTAAAAAACGGCGTCAAAGTAAGTAATTAGTTGCTGATGGGGGCGAGGTTGATGAAGGGTTGGATTGTAAAAGTTGGCGTGGGACTAGCTTTATTGGGGTGCTTTGCGATTTCCGGGCAAGCTGCGACGACTGGTCAAACGAGTGGGCAAGTTAAATTTTATCAAAGTTCGACGACGACAATCAATCGGCAAAGTATCATGGTTAATCGGCTGATACCTGATGGCGAGATCGCGATTCCGGCGACGATTAGCGCTAAAGCGGCGGCTAATCCAGCTAGTGCAACAGTTTCACAGTTGTCGGGTTGGTTACAACCGACTCAGTCTAGCTTAAGGTTGCCACAAACCGATGAAGCCCAAACGACTTATTGGTTGATTTTAGGCGGCATGCTTTTACTAGTGGCCGGTTTATTGAAGTTGATTCAACAAACTAAAAATGGGGAGGCGACTAAGCATGTGGCACATTAAAAAGTGGGGTAAAGTTGGTGGCTGGCTGGTCGTTGGGCTATTTTTAATGAGTTGGCTGGTACCGCTGATGGGGCAGGCTGATACAATGACGGATGTCATGTCGGGGCCAATGTATGTTAAGTCTTACGGTAGTTCGATTGGTCCGGGGGCCAGCATACAAAGCTATCCGACGCTAGACACTGTCACTGCGAATAATACTGACAATGGTCGTTTAACAACTAGCACAACGCAGATTACCATAAAACTTGAAGATAGTATCACATTTTCAAGTAGTGTCAAATATCGCTTCTCTCATTTTTACTTTGATGTTTTTACGGCTGGACCAAGTAAGGGAGATTCTGGGACTAGTTTAACGACAACAACCTCAAATTTGACTGATTACGGTAATGGTCAAAATAGTATTTCATTCGGTAGTGGTAAAACTCAAACGCTTAATGTGGATCTTTCAAAATTAGGAGAAGATTTGCCGGTTTATATCGGTTTTCGTCTGACGACCCAATCAGGGGATGTTTCAACTTACTATCTGGGATCGTTGAATGAGAATAGTGATGCTGGGGCTGCTTTAACCCCAACAATTACCGGAAATTTAAAGGCTAGTGACACAACGATTACTGGGACGGGGACCAATGTTGGAGATGCCATTTTCACGACAATCAATAACACGAGAGTTCGGACGACGGTTGGTGCTGATAAGACTTATAAGTTAGATCTTGGTTCGACACTGGCTGGAGTAAATACAGTTACCGTTTATGAAAGTAATAATGTAGGAGATAAGGGCTCGGTAAAGGGTTCCGTCACCTCAAAAAGCCTTAACTTGACTAGCACCGCGACGACGGCCGATACTTACCCAGATGATCTGGCTGGTTTCAGTAGTGATAGTGATGTGATTAGTTGGCTAGTTAAAACGGTTGGACTTAAGGCCGCCTACTCAGATAATAGCAGTACGGATGGGGTCACGTTTGCCGCCGATATGACTGATTTAACAGCCAAACTGAAAGCTTTAGGCGATGGTGGCACACTGGCCATTCCAGTCTATGCTCAAGATAGTAGTTTGAAATCGGACCCAGTCACGATTACCGTGACTAAGCATGCCGGAAGACTGACATTTGGCACGATTTCTAATAACATTGGTTTTGGAAACTTGCAGATTCCAACAGCTGAGACAATTTTTCAACCAAGTGCTGCGTGGGATGTGAATGTGAGCGATACGCGGGCGAGTGGTTCAGCTTGGTACGTGTATGCGACTGCGACGACCTTAACTTCAGATAAGCACACTTTGGCAGGTAACTTAGTTTACAAGGATGGCAGCACTGAAACACCGTTAAATGCGAATTCGACTTTAATTGAGGCCGGTAAGAAGGTTGCGGGGACGACGAATACTGCCATTACGGATGACTGGTCTAGTACGAAAGGTATTATGTTAGCCGTCCAGCCGGGTGTTTATGCGGGTAATTATACTGGTGCTGTCAATTGGAGTTTACAGGATACGCCAGTAAACTAGTAAAAAGGACGAGCTCATTAAAAGTTCGTCCTTTTTACGTTTAGCTGGCGAGCGGCGTCGCAGGATGTAACAGCTGTTTTTGCGCCGCCGTCAGTTGAATTGTTTTAGCAAAGTGGAAATCTTCGGATTGTTCCGTTTGGTTACTGGCTTGGTAAACGGTCACGACATTGCGGGCCAGATCGAGTTGGTAGACATAGCGTTGGTGGTTTAGTTCAACACAGAGACTGGTTGGACTGAAGGTTTGCCAATGTAATGGCTGGCTTGGCAGCAGCTTAAGCTTTTGCAAATCAGACAACATTTCATTTGGGGTCATTCAGACCACTCCTTCCCTATCTATTGTAGTCGTATTGATTAGCTACGTTAAATTTTCTGATTATGCCGAGCCACTCACACGAAAATGGCCCAATTTGACGTATGTTATGAGTAACAGGCATGGTTGCTCACAAGCGTAAGTTAAGTTTTTAAAATTGGAGTGTTTCGTGCAGGCAAACTAGGGTTGAATTGCTTATAATTAGGCTTAAATCAAATCATTAATGAGGTGTGACCATGCAGAAAATGCGGATTATGTTATATGTCGACGATGTGGATCTGGTCGTTAAATTTTGGCAAGATTACTTTGACGCTAAAATCGAAACTGTGACGAGTTTACCGGATGATTTTAAAAGTGTGGTTTTAACAGTCTCACCGTCGATCGAGTTGGGCTTTTTCCCGAAGGCATTTATCGCAAAATATTCGCCAGAAGTGTTAGGTAGTACGCCGTCATTGTTGTTGTTTAGCGACCAATTCAAGGCACTACATGCTAAACTGCCAACGGTGGGTGAAATTGTTGATAACAATGGGACACTGACGTTTAACTTTGCGGACCCTGAAGGCAATTATTTTGCCGTTGCGCAAGCTGAATAAGTGAGTTCGAAGGGAATTGCTGGTTGTCGCCCGTTTCGACCAGAATAATCGCAAGTAGCCATACGGATTATTTGCCATTATTTAAATGTGAAAAAACACACAAAATCAGTTATACTGAACTTAAGTAAACGATTTCAGAAAGGTGTGTTTAGTAATGGTTGAAACAACTTTAGCAAAAAAACTGGTCAATAATGATTTTTCAGAGGTCATGTTCAAACGTCAGTCAGTCCGGAAATTCGATCCAGCCGTAACAATTTCACGAGATGAATTACAGGCGATGATTAAGGAAGCCACAAGTGCACCATCGGCTTGCAACTTGCAATCATGGCATTTTGTTGTGGCAGATACTGCGGCTGGCAAGGCGAAAGCGAAATCAGTGATGATGCCATTCAACTTTCCACAAACCGAATCTTGCTCGGCCATGGTCTTCGTTTTGGGCGATACTAGGTCTTATGAATCTTACCGGGATGTTTGGAATCAAGCTTGTGAAGATGGCCGCATTACCCCAGAAAAGCGGGACGAAATTTTTAAGACCTTCTTGCCATTATACGAAAGTGCTAGCCAAGAATTCTTGATTAAGGATGCCACAATCGATAGTAGTATGGCAGCCATGCAGTTGATGCTTGTTGCGCGAGCGCACGGCTATGAGACGAATCCAATTGCCGGTTATGCTGCTGATAAAGTAGCAACCACCTTTGGTTTAGACCCAGACCGGTTTGTGCCAGTGGTCGCATTAGCGATTGGGAAGTCCGTTGAGGCGCCAATCGAATCGACTCGTTATGACGCGCAGAACTTGACTGAATTTATCTAGGGTGTTGCGTTGTATTAGCTGACTGATCATCCTTGTTGGCGAAAAGCTAACGAAATAATAATTGCGTCAATCCTTGTTTTCACAGGGATTGGCGCTTTTTTAAAACTATTGTTAGTAATTTAGTTAGTTTTTGTTGTATTAGACTAACTATCGTGCTAACATAATGGACATTAAAGTTACAGGGGGAAAAATACATGTCAGATCAAAGTCTGGGTTTATTTAATAGTTTTGGGCGATTGATGCAGAATCGGGTCTTTTTAATGGCGGTCGCTCACCAGCGAGATTTTGCTGGAATGGACGGCCATCATGGCAATGGGCGTGGTCAATTTCGATTATTACAACTTTTAGCGGAGTCACCAGCGGGATTAACAAACGCTGAGATCGCTGAAATTTTGGATATTCGCCCTAGTTCAGTCAGTGCGACGATCAACCGTTTGGAAGAAGTTGGCTTAGTCGAACGTGTTCCTAGTCAGACGGATAAACGCGTGGTCATTGTACGTTTGAGCGAAAAAGGCCGACAAATGGCCGAACATCGCGATCAAGGTGTTGCGGAGATGGCGGACAAGTTATTCGGTAGTTTGACGCCAGATGAACAGGTCGATCTACAACGATTGTTGGATAAGTTGGCTAAGGGTGCGCCGGAATTAGACTTGCATGATTTCATGGGGCATCACCGCGACCATGATTGGCCACAACGTCCTGGTTGGGGCCGACGCTGGTTCTAAAGAAACTTAAAAAAGAAGGCATTTGAGAGATGGAAAGAAGAATGGCAAGTCCTCGCACGTCAGCTGGGGCAACTGGAAAATTTGATTTAAAAGGCTTTTTACACCTGATTCGCCAAACCGCGCCACGTTATTGGCAGTTATGGTTAGGATTAGCGTTAGGGGTGTTGGCGACCGGAGCTCAATTGATGGTTCCAAAGTTTTCCCAAACGTTGATCAATGGGTTTAGCCACGGTGTTAATCAGACGTTACTGGGCGTCGTGATTGGATTGTTTTTACTGAGTGCCGTCATTAGTGCGTTGTCGGGAACCTTGTTAGGGATTTTTGGTGAAAATGTTGTCGCTAATTTGCGGTCAACGTTGTGGCATAAACTGGTGCGCTTGCCCGTGGCGTATTTTGACGATGTGAAAACCGGTGAAATGACGTCGCGGTTAGTGAACGATTCCACCCAAGTGAAGGAATTGCTTGCTAACTCGTTTCCTCAGATGGTGACGGCCATCATGCAACTAGTCGGCGCACTGGTCATTATGGTATTCATGGATTGGAAAATGACGCTCGTGATGATTGTGGCGATTCCAATTGTGTTGTTGGTAATGTTCCCAATTATGAAAGCAACGGGTAAGATCGGTCGCCAACGTCAAGATGCACTAGCTGATTTTAATGGCACGGCGGATGAAACGTTGAGTGAGGTTCGGTTGGTCAAATCATCGAACGCGGAAGCTTTTGAAACCACGACTGGTGGCGAAAAGATCAAACAACTCTATCAAATTGGTCTAAAAGAAGCCATTTATGATTCGGTTGCGGGGCCGGTGATGACTGCCAGCATGATGGCACTGTTCGTGGGAGTCTTGGTCTACGCGTCGGCGCGGGTGGCAAGTGGCACGATGACGATGGGCACATTGGTCTCATTTTTGATGTACCTCTTTCAAATCATCGGGCCAGCGGGAACATTAGGTCAGTTCTTCACTACTTTGTCGAAAGCGAACGGGTCGACTGAACGGATTCGTGACCTGTTAAATGAACCCGAAGAAGCGCTGGATGCGGGTGAAAGTCAATCGGTTGCGGATCAGACGCTGGCCATGCAGCACGTGGATTTTGCGTATGCCGATGATGACCAACCGGTTTTGCATGATGTGAATTTTGAAGCGAAACCGAATACAGTGGTTGCTTTCGCTGGGCCGTCTGGTGGTGGGAAGTCGACAATTTTTGGCCTCTTAGAACGGTATTATCAACCAACGAGTGGTCAGGTCACGATTGGTGATCAAAACGTCGATCAGCTCAATTTGAGAGATTGGCGATCACAAATTGGTTATGTCAGCCAAGACTCAGCCATTATGGCCGGCACGATTCGCGACAACTTAACGTATGGGTTGACGCAAAAATTTAGTGACGCAGAACTCTGGCACGTTTTGAAGCTGGCTTCAGCGGATAAATTCGTCAGTGAAATGGCAGCTGGATTAGAGACACAAGTCGGAGAACGTGGTGTGAAAGTCAGTGGCGGTCAACGTCAACGGTTGGCAATTGCGCGGGCATTCTTGCGTGATCCTAAAATCTTAATGCTGGATGAAGCGACAGCTAGTCTGGATTCTGAATCTGAAGCGATGGTTCAACAAGCTTTGGGTGAATTAATGAAAGGGCGCACGACCTTAGTCGTTGCCCATCGTTTGAGTACAATCGTGGATGCGGATAATATTTACTTTATCGAGAATGGGCATGTCAGTGGGCACGGCACCCATCAGGAATTAATGGCTAATACGCCGCTTTATCGCGATTATGTGAAGATTCAATTTAAAGACTAGTGGTTGAAAATGGCCGCTTCCAGTTGTTGTTGATAACATGCGGCCGAGGGACCGGTTCAAGCCTGAGGAACGTCTTGAACCTCGCCCGGAAACTTTGCTAAACTCGCAAATCTCCCAGACGGTCCGTGGTGTAAGACCGGAAAATCGCCGGTCAAACGCCACCCACACGGCCGATGCCATTAACAACAACTTACAGTTAAATAATAATTGAGACGACCTTTTGGGGCCGCCTTTTTTAATTTACTAAAGGTTGCTGGTCCATCATTAGTAATCAGGCAATAAAAGAGCGGCAATGATTGCCGTTGCCAGTTGTTGCCTGGCAAGTAAATAGCACTAAAATTCTAAAGATTATAATTTTTGACGCCTAAAATTAACCGTAAAAAGCTAATTGCTGGTTCTAGCACTTGAAGCTTGAAACTTTTTTGATGCGCAATAAATCCTTTTATTCAAAGCGTTCTGGCTAACGATGCCTAACAGTTTATAAAATAAACCTTTTATTCTGAATGACATTCAGCTAATAATAATGCTCGTTAAAAAAGTCGCCTGTTCAGTGGTTGTTTTGGGCAGGCATCAGGGGTGAAAGGTTATGAAGAAACGGTTTTTAGTTGGCGGTGCGGTTGCCGCAATTTTGATTGTGCCATTTATTGGTGCCGCAACCTTTGTCCGTTCGGTTTGGGACCCGTTCGGCAACGTGAGTCAGTTACCGGTGGCTGTCGTGAACAACGATGAACCAGTGACTTATCAAGGTAAATCGATGGCAGTGGGTCAAACGATGATTCGTCAGTTGAAGCGAAATCATGAATTGGGATGGCATTTTGTTTCTGCCGAACAGGCGAAGGCCGGATTGGCGCAGCGGAAATATTATACGATCGTGACGATCCCAAAAGATTTCTCGAAACGGGCCACCACGGTGACGAGCGCTAAGCCGCAACAAATGCAACTGAAGTATCAAACGAATGATTCTCTCAGTTACATTGGAGAAATTATTAGTTCAGCTGGCGCAAACAAATTGAACGAACAAGTTCGAGCGGCGGTAACCAAAGCTTATGCGCTATCAACGTTTAAGCAGATTGCAAAAACTGGAGATGGCTATCAAAAGGCGGCAACTGGGGCAACTCAGCTTAAGGATGGTACGGTGACGCTTCAAAACGGGTTGAAAACTTATACCACGAGTGTTCAGACCTTGAAAAATGGCCTAGTTACCCTGAACACGAGTGTTCAAGCGTTGCCCGATGGAATTCAGAAATTGACCACGGGTTCGCTGGCCTTAGCGACTGGTCTGAACACGTTGAACAGGAAAACGGGCGCGTTATCCTCAGGTGTTCAACAATTAAGTCACGGCGCCAACCGTGTGACAGACGGGTCACAACAAGTGACGACCGGCTTAGCGACGTTAAACGGCAAGACAGCGCCATTAGCTAACGGTGTTGGGGCACTCGCTAAAGGTGGTCAGCAAGTTCAGAGTGGGTCACAACAGTTAACGACTGGTTTACAGACATTAGCGGGTAAAAGTGGTCAACTTGCTGCCGGCGTGGTGCGGTTAGCTGATGGCAATCAAGCGCTAGCGACCAACGTGATGACCTATTCAAATGGGGTTTACACCTTGTCACAAAAATTACAATTGTTAGATCAAAAGACCGGCAAATTAGCGCAAGGTGCCGACCAGTTAGCGACTGGCTCTAAAACTTTAGCTAGTGGTCTGAATACCTACACAACTGGGGTTGCCAGTGCGAATCGTGGGGCTGGTCAACTAGCGACTGGACTAACCCAGCTTAATGGGAAAACTGGTCAGTTAGTGACTGGTATTGGGTCGTTAAACAGAGGTGCTAGTCGCTTAACTAGTGGTACTACAGCGTTAACAGCTGGTAGTCAGCAAGTGACCGCTGGCTTGACGCAAGCTGCCGGTCAACTCAATGCGCCTAGTAATCAAGCTAAGTTAACGACATTGAACGGTGGCATGGCTGCGATGGCAACTGGGTTGGCGCAACTCAGTACCGCATTGCAAGCGACTAGCGGAGCTGAGACGCAGCAGGTGATGCAAACGATTCAGCGTGCTCGCCAAGGGTTAACTACCGCGACTGCTAGTCAAACGGCCCCAGCAACCAGTGGTACGAGTGATAGCGCCATTGCGGCGAAAATCGATCAGGTGGCAAGTGCGCAAAAACTTACTCCTGAACAGACGTTGGCCATGAAGACAGCGCTGAAAGGGGTGGGCCAGACGTCGACTACGAGTCAATCGAACACGGCGGCGTTGACGCAGGTCCAAACAGAATTACAAACGCTACAAACGCAAGTGAGTCGGTTGCAGTCCCCCCAGCAAGCTGGGTTAGCAACCCAAGTTGCGGCGTTGAGTCAGCAATTTGGTGTACTAAAAGGTGGTGTGCAACAGTTGACGAGTCAAACAACCAAGTTAGGTAGTGGACTGACGCAATTAGCGGCGGGATCACAAACGGTGACGTCACAGTTAGGCACGTTGTCTACGGGTGCCACGGCACTCTCGCAGGGGTTAACGCAACTTAATGGTCAAGTGCCAACCCTAGTGAACGGTGTTGGTCAACTAACGGCCGGTGCGACTGGTTTAGCAACTGGCACCCAAAAGTTGGTCGCTAATAATGCGCAACTCAATGGTGGCGCCAGTCAGTTGGCGGTCGGAACGCAACAATTAACGCAACAAGTCCCAGTATTGACCGGCGCTATTAGCCAATTATTTGGGGGTGCCCGGACATTAGCTAGCCATAACAGCGAGCTTCAAAATGGGTCACAGACCTTGGCAGCTGGCACGCAACAATTGGCCCAACAAATGCCAACGTTACAGGCGGGAGTTGGTCAGTTGACGCAAGGCTCACAACGCTTAAGCCAAGGAGCCGGACAATTGTCACAAGGCCTCGCAACGTTGAATGGGCAAGTCCCACAATTAGTGAGTGGCGTTGCCCAGTTATTTAGTGGGTCAAGTCAAGTCACTGCGGGGACGAGTCAAGTTGCCAACGGATTATACAAGTTGAACAACCAAGTCCCAAGTTTAACGACTGGCGTGTCCCGACTGGCGACTGGGGGCAATCAGTTAGCAACCGGCGTTCAAACGTTGAATCAGAAGACTGGGGCTTTGACGAACGGTGTTGAGAAATTAACCACTGGCGCGACAAAGCTGGCCGCAGCTAATGGTAAGTTAACTGGTGGGACTGATAAGCTCCAAACTGGTCAGACGCAATTAGCAACGGCGTTACAGCAAGGCGCAGATCAAGTTAAGGCCACGCCGTTAACGGCTAAGACGGCCAAAATGTTTGCGGAACCATCAGCTTTGAGCCATGAAAACTATAGTTATGTACCAAACTTTGGCCATTCGATCGCACCATTTGTGATTTCATTGGTTGGTTTTGTGGGTGTCACGTTGCTATTAGCGCTGTTTGACTATTTAGACTGGTTACGGACGCCAAAACAGCTGTTCAGTTTAGCTGGCTTGGTTGCCGGTCAAGCACTGTTAACGAGCGGCTTGCTGTTAGCGACATTTTTAGATGCGACTCATCCGGTTAGTTTTATGTTGGTCGCAACGTTGTTCTCACTCAGTATTTTAGTCATCGAACTAGCTTTGAAACTTTATCTTGGTCGATTGGCCGTGGCGTTAGTCGGGTTACTCTTATTTGTTCAGGTTTGCGTTTCGAATAATCTATTCCCGGTCCAAACGGTGAAAACCGCGTATGCGGGCATCGCAACCTACTTGCCGATGACTTATTCGAACACTGGTTTAGCTGAAACGTTGACCGGTGTTGGCTTAACGAGTACGACAGTTAGTCAAGGCTTAAGCGCCGTTGCGATGATTATGCTAATCGGGGGTGGCTTGATCGTCATGAAGTTCCGCCGATTAGCCACGGTCAGTCGTGAAGCCGACTAGCGAACTTATTAGTCGCATTTTGTCTGACTGCATTATAAAATTAGGACTATTAATTAATTTGTGAGGCGGCCTAATCATGGTAATGCGAGATTTGACGATCGGGACTAAAGTTGGCTTGGAACTGCTGACTAATAAATGGAACGCTTTGACGCTCTGCAATCTGAACAACACACCGGTTGATTTCATGGTGCTGCGTAATCGTGTTCGAGGAATTTCAACGTTGAAACTACTCACAGTCCTCGCCAAACTTGAACAGTTGGACTTGGTGACGTCGACGCCAGATTACGCGTATGGCTTAACGGCAGAAGGCTTGGCCTTAAAAGGGGACCTCGCCAACTTGGAGGCCTGGGGTAATCGCGTGATTACTGAAATGAGTTAAGTAAATTGTCGGTTAAAAAGACCCGTCTGATTGGTGTAAAACGCCATCTGCATTACTTAAAATATATCTCGTTTTGTGGAGGTTCACTTAATGTTTAAGCCTAGCCATATGAAATAAGCATTTCAAGATATGTATTTCGAGTTTTGAGACAATTATCACTTTTCTTTTCATTCAACTGATAATATCTAGTTGTTGCCAGAAATGCACTACAAAAATTGGAGGGTATTATTATGGATTTGAAAAAAAGTGTGATTGTTTTAATGACGGGGTTATCATTAAGTGGGGTTTTACTACCGGCCATGTCAGCTTCTGCATCGGTTTCGACTACTGCAACTACTGCTTCTGCAAATAAGGGATTTGGAGAAGACATTGCCTTATGGGATTCGCAACAAATTGCTGACTTCTTTAATCAGAAGAGGGATGTAAACGTTGAACTAACTTATAGTAACTGGAATCACATCGGCCAATCACAAATCAAACAAGTACATGATCAAGGGATTGCTTTTGGCAAGAGTAATCTTCCATACTCAGATGAGCGTGCCGGCACGACTAAGGTCGTAAAAGCAGCAATTAAATTTATCTTAAAGAATAAAAAAGCTGTTTTAAAAGAAGTTGAAGCCATTGGTGGAAAAAAAGCCAAGGCTGCTCTCTCAAAAGCTTATGGAGCAGTAACACCAAAACTAAACAAACTTCTTAAATACGAAAGCTTGGCTTGGGGAAACGTTCAATCTGCATTCACCTCAGCACTCATTCAAGTGGGTGTGAAGGCTAGCTTTGCACGTTCGGTCTCATACTGGGTCGTAAAAGCTGCACAATGGTTAGTATAGAAGGGAAAATCTATGGATATTAACATTTTTGATCGAAATGAAATGACACTAAACGTACTCAATCTGTTGGCAGAAAAGGCTGATTTAGAGTGTATTGATTTAGTTCTATTAAATTTTAATTTTTCTTCTAAACAAGCCCATGAATTAATGGATTTTGTAGCGGAGAAACAAGTAAAAAAACAAGGACTAACAAAACAAGAATGCACGAATCAAGTATTGAAAATTAAACCTGATATAGAAAATGCAGAAGCATTTGTTGATCAACTAAAGAGTGCAGCCCTAGCAGAGGGACGTTTCCCAGATGTTTTAAATAGATAACTCAACAAGTTAGTTATCAAGCTATCTGTAAAGTAGAATTGGGTATAATCTAGATAAAGATCGTTTGCCTGCAGGTGTAAGGATATGGGCAAACGATCTTTTTTATTTTAATGACAAACTGAGTATCCAATTTGACTAGAATCTACATCAGCATTATTTCGAGACGGAAATATGATGTTTCAAGATGTTTTTTACATTATTGAGATATGTGTCATACTAAAACATAAATTTAGGAGGTAATTATTTATGAAAAAAACAATGGATTCATCTAAAACTCAGGTACTTAGTGTGGCCGATTTAAAAACTATTAGCGGCGGAAAAAAGGATGGCTCAGGAATGAATGCTGGCAACGGGGGTAACATTAAAAAATGCCTTTTTTCATTTTTTACAAAATGTAATTAAATACTGGGAAAAGTGAGGATTTAAATCATGCAAGTTGACACTAAAGCTTATATCTTTCAGCTTTTTACGGACTTGATTTTCTTTTATGTATTTTATAATTTGATTGAAACTCACAAAATATCATCCCGAACGCAAGCTATTAATGTTTTAATCACACCAATAATCTTATGTCTGAACGTACTGTTCGATTTTAGCGTGTATGGACTGTATATCATTGTAATTTACCTAGTGATTTACCGTTTTAAGTTCGTTTTGCCTGCAATAAATCGTTTATTGTTTTCAGGTATAAGCTTAATATTTGCAAGTCTGGTCACAAATGCTCTAATAGTCCCATTAATTGATCATACTATCAAGCAAGGGTGGAACTATATACTTATAACTCAATTCATTAAGCTTTGTATTCTCGCACTAATGATTCTGTTTTTTAAAAACAGAATCAATGCCTTATTTGAACATCAAGCCTTTGGATATTTAGTAGCTTTTCTACAATGTTTGATGATACTAATCTTGTATTTTTATATTCAAATTTCGCATAAAGTTGGTATTTTTAATCACTTTACTCTTGGTACCCTAATATTTATCATCATTGAATTTCTATTTTTGTCAGTACTATTTGTTCTCATTTACTTGCGAACCCAACAGTACTATCAAGACAAAATTGAAAAGCAACAACTCGAAAACTTGAGATTTTATACTCAGCAATTGGAACAAAGCCAGATTGAATTGCGAAAGTTCAGGCATGACTACAAAAACATGTTGTTTAGTGCATATGAGTTAGCACATGCGGGTGATTTGAAAGGTGTGGAGGATTATCTTAGTGGTTTAACGAATTATTCGAATAGAAGACTAACCGGACAAACGGATCGTTATCAAGACATCGGTAATATCCAAGAACTACACATGAAAAGTATTTTGCTCAATAAATTTCTTTCAATGGAACAACTCAATATAAATTATCACTTCGAATGTCAGATTCCAGTGACTAAATTTTCGATTAATCCTTTTGATATGGTTCGCCTACTCAGTATCACTTTAGATAATGCAATTGAAGCGGTGCAAGAGGGGGCTAAGAAAGATATTAAGATGCTAATCTATCAGGGCCAAGACGACTTAACAATCAGACTCGAAAATAGCTATTCAGGAAAGTCCGAGAGCTTTAACCGACTCAGGAAAGGTGGCGTCACTACCAAAATGAACCACAGTGGATTAGGGTTATCAATTCTTGATGATATTCGCCACAAATACCAACAGGTTTTCATTTCACAAAATTATAAAGATAGTTTATTTACTATTCAAATTATTATTGAGAATGAAACTTAGAAAGGATTATTGTATATGTTTCCAATTATCATCTGTGAAGATAATAAGATCCAGTTAGAGCAGCTGACAACAATTGTCAAAAACTATGTTCTATTTCACAATGAAGATTTTCAATTAGCTCTAAGTGCGTCTAAACCAAGTACTTGTTTAGAATATCTTTCAAAAGAACATCCATCGAATGGTATTTACCTATTGGACATAGACTTAAATGCTGATATGAATGGAATTGAACTTGCCAGTAAAATAAGAGTCTCAGATGTCCAGGCCAAACTAGTCTTCATCACAACACACGATGAAATGGCCCCCATCACTTTAAAATATAAACTTGAGGCATTGGGCTTTATCAGTAAAGATCAACCAATAGAGAAAATTCGGGATGAATTAATTGAAAATCTAATATTAGCAAGTGCACGCTCAATTGCAGTTTCGCAAGCAAAACAACAAAATTTTTCATTTGCTATAAGCAGTCAGATCTACAACTTACCTTTAAACGAGCTACTCTTTATTGAGCCGTCCGATATTCCACATCGTCTTAAAATTCATACTAAGACAGGAGAGTATGAGTTTTACGGGAAATTAGGAGAAGTTAACAAAAGGTACCCACAATTGTTCCGGTCTGCAAAATCAGCGCTAATTAACGTGGACAATATCACACAATACGACGGCCCTAGAAAATTAATTTCATTTGAAAATGCATTGACTTGCAAATGTTCCATTACCAAAGTTAAAGAGCTTAAACATAGAATGAAGATTGAGAGGTAAAAGAAGAAAGTGCGATTCCCTTATATACCACAATTGGATGAGAGTGATTGCGGCGTAGCATGTTTAGCAATGATTCTAAAAAAGTATCATTCCCATGTTTCTTCTCAAAGATTGCGTGAAATTTCTGGAACTGACGCTACTGGTACCACAGCATTTGGCCTCAAACTTGCGTTTGAACATTATGGGTTCACTTTTACGCCAATAAGCACCAATGATGGTTTCTGGGCAACTGCACAACCGAAATTACCCTTAATTGCGCATTTGCGTATAAATGAAAGTTATACGCATTACGTGGTAGTCTATCGTGTTAGTGGACATCAACTTTTTATTACTGATCCAGACAAAGGAAAGTATAAAACATCATTAACGAATTTCATGAAAGACTGGACTGGCATTTTACTATTGGCAGAGCCAAGACCTGACTATAAGCCAACGCAAAAAAATAATGACAATACGCTAGTGATTTCTGAACTTTTGAAAAATCAATCAAGAATAATTGCTCTGATTGTAATCACATCATTTATCGTCATAGTAATTGGAGTGATCGGTTCGTTTTATTTCGAAGTTTTGCTGGATTCAGTATTACCTCGCAAAAGTCAAACTCTGCTATCAACAATTTCAATTGGACTATTAACGTTATATTTTCTAAAATCTTTGTTGGATTTTGGGAGCAATGTTCTATTAAACAAAATGGGACAAAGAATAGGACTAGAGTTGATGCGAGGTTACATTAAACATGTATTAAAGCTTCCGCTAAACTTCTTTGAAACACGCAAAACCGGAGAAATTTTCACTCGTTTTTCTGATGCCAGTAAAGTAATTGAAGCAATAGCCAGCTCAATTTTGGTTATTTTCGTTGACTGTAGTGTTTTGGTAACGATTAGCCTTATTCTAGCTTTCCAGAATAAAATATTGTTTCTTTTCACAATATCGTTAATTCCAATCTATTTTTCAATCATGATATTTTTTTATAGTAGTTTGGATCGTGTAAATAAAAGAGAAATGGCATCAGGAGCTAAGTTTAACTCTGCTTTTATTGAGAGTCTAAAAGGGATTGAAACAATAAAAGCATATGGAGAAGAACACCAAGCTTTCAAAAAGCTTGAAAATCACTTGAATGATGTAATGAAAAAGACTTTTATCGTTTCCTTAGTTAGTGTTTTTTTAGAAGCTTGTAAACAGTTTATTCAACTCGGAAGCAGTGTCCTACTCCTATGGCTGGGAGCACGTTACGTGATGGATAATCAGATTAGTATTGGTCAGCTGGTTACGTATAACGCTTTACTTGTTTTTTACATGATGTCACTAGAAAATATAATCCAATTACAGGCCAAACTACAAACGGCAAAAGTGGCTACTAATCGTTTAAACGAAATATTGGAAGTTAAGTCAGAACAACAAGTGAATACGAATGCGATTAACATGAAGTCAGACCAGATACGGGTCGACAACTTAAACTTCTCTTATGGTCTCAATGCACCAATTTTAAAAAACGTTACTATAAGGATTGGTTCCAATCAAAAATTGGCTTTAGTAGGTGAAAGTGGTTCGGGTAAATCCACCCTTGCAAAATTAATAGTGAAGTTTTACAAACCAGATAGCGGTTCCATATACTATGATGGTCAACTTTCCGAGGAAGTTGACTTTAAAGACGTGAGAGAGAATATCACGTATGTCTCACAAGACTCTTTTTTCTTTAATGGGACAATCTGGGAAAACTTAGTTTTTGGCTGCAAGCATGAGCCTTCAAAACATAAAGTGTTGGAGGCATGTAAAATTGCTGACTTAACAAATTTTATTACTCAACAGCCAATGGGATTGCAGTCCATTCTTGACGAGAAGGGTGTAAATATTTCAGGCGGACAGAAGCAAAAAATCTCAATTGCCCGCGCTCTGATACAAAAATCTCATGTAATAATCTTTGATGAGTCCACCAGCAGTTTGGATGTATTGTCAGAAAAGCGTGTAATTGACAATCTTTTAAAAATTTCCAATCGCACAATTTTGTTAATTACTCATAACCTTCCCGTTGCCCAAAAATGTGAAAATATTTTTGTGATGAAGAACGGATGCCTGATTGAACAGGGTACACATGACAAATTGATTCAAAAGCCCGGTATTTATGAGACCTTGTGGCATGCTTATCGTTAGAAAGAATTTATTAAAATTCAAATAATCATGTTCCTGGAACTGTTCTCTGGACACAATATAAAGATAATACTAGTTTGAGTCATTGCAGTTCAGTAATATCAAGGGTTGACGCCTATTTTGGCATTTTCAACCTTTAGCCTTGTGACTTCAAAAGACCCGTCTGATTGGCGTAAACTGCCATCAGACGGGTCTTTGTTTTGTTAAATTATTTACCATACTTGGCGAGAACTGGACCAACGGTGGCGACGTATTCACGTTCACCTAAAGAATTAGGATGTAGGTTGTCGTCCACAAACCAGTTATCGTTACTTTGGCTAACATAGAGCCAGTCAACCAAATGAACATTCGAATACTTCTTCGCTGCGGCGGCAATTAAGCGGTTGTTCGGATCTTGCCACTTTTTGTTGGGTACACGGGTATTGACCCAAAAAATCTCGTGACTACTGCCGATTTGATTGATGATGCCATCGATACTCGCGGCATCAGTCGGACCGTTCGTACCGAGATTGATCAAGACGTTTTTAGCCATGGTGTGATTATTTTGCAACTGTGTGACGATTGCCGGTGCCGCCGAAACCTGCCGACCAACTTTGGCATTGACGTTAAAAGTCCCAATAACTTGGTTTAAGTCGGCGGTCGTTCGAACCATGATCGAATCACCAATCCCGGTAACTTTAAGGTCATGCAAACGATTAAGTTCAGTCGTTGAAAGCTGATATTTTTCGCCGAGCTTCGAATCAGCGACGTCGTGGGTGGCGCCTTTAGTTTTGCCGTGGCCGGTAATGAAATTGCTAATGGTGACAACGCGCTTTTTTACGGTTGGCGTGGGAATAATGAGCGCCCCGCCAATGAAAATGACGGCGAAAATTCCGACGAGCCAATAAATTAATTTTTGATGTTTCATAAAAGTGCTCCTCCTTGGACGTTATTAGACTATCCTAGTGGCCGTGACCTGTCAATTGCCAGCCATAAACTTAGTGAACGAACCACGCTCATCACCACTGACTACTTAGTGTTAAATGACTTTCTCAGCTATTTTCGAGTCGCCCCTTGGAAAGTCAACGGTGTCTTGTTAGACTGGACTGAAAGGCTGTTGGAGGGGTGGTCAGATGCAAAAAAAGACGATGGGGTTAATCTTAGCGAGTGTTGGGCCGTTTCTATGGGGGAGTTCAGGAACGGTTGCTCAGCATTTATTTAATACTACGGCGATTTCACCGTTGTGGTTGGTTT
This sequence comes from Lactiplantibacillus nangangensis, assembly GCF_005405065.1. Classification (GTDB taxonomy): domain Bacteria; phylum Bacillota; class Bacilli; order Lactobacillales; family Lactobacillaceae; genus Lactiplantibacillus; species Lactiplantibacillus nangangensis. The sequence continues at coordinate 18,650 of NZ_BJDI01000005.1, forward strand.
CAGTACGGATGTTAGTTTCAGGCGTATTATTGATTTTGTATGGACTGAGTCGGCGCTCGCCGGTGTTCGCAGTTTTCCATCAGCCCAAGGCGACGCTGAAACTCGTGGCGTTCAGTATTTTAGGCATGGCATCTGTTCAGCTGACGTACTTTATGGCGATTAGTACCGGGAATGCGGCAACTGCCGCAATTCTACAATTTTTATCACCAGTGATCATTATCATTTTCTTGGCGGGTGTCAATTGGGCCTGGCCAACTAAAATTGATGTGATCTCGGTCATTTCTGCGATTTTAGGGACGATTTTAATTGTGACTGAGGGACACTTGAATTCGTTGGCATTGCCTGTTGCAGCCGTTATTTGGGGCTTGCTAGCTGCCATTGGTGCGGCCGTGTATACCTTAATGCCACAATCATTATTAAAAACGTACGGCTCAATCGCTATTGTTGGTTGGTCAATGTTGATTGGTGGCATCATCGTGTCAGTGGCAACGCAAGCTTGGCGCCATTTTCCAACGTTAACTCCTATGGCGTGGCTGGAAGTCGGGTTTGTCGTCATTTTTGGGACGATGTTGGCCTATCTGTTTTTCTTACAGAGCTTGGAAGCAATTATGCCAACTACGGCCAGTGTTCTCGGAGCGATTGAACCTTTGGCCGCAACCATTTTAAGCGTGCTGTTCCTAAATGTGACGTTTAACTTTTATGGTATTTTGGGTGCAGTGATGATTGTGGGTGTCACAATTTTACAATTTATCGGCGCCAAAGAAGCTGGATTTAGTGATTGAACTATTTCAAAGTTGAATTGGGATAAAAGACAGTTGTTTTCTTATTAAATTGGTACCTTTAAACGGTTAAAATGATAATTGTGAGTTGAGTTAAGTCTCAACTTCTGTCAAGATATAACAAAACTCGAGGTGGCTATTATGTTCAAGACAGCACAACAACTTTACTTTTTATGTACCGAGAATTCTTGTCGCAGCCAAATGGCAGAAGGTTTTGCCAAGCAACTCTTACCAGCAGATTGGACGATTCAATCTGCTGGGGTGGAAGTTCATGGACTCAATCCGAAAGCTGTTCAGGTAATGGCAGAGGTTGGCATTGATATTTCGGCACAGCAGTCGACTTTAATTGATCCAGATTATTTACAACATTGTGATTTGGTTGTCACCCTTTGTGGTGATGCCCGTGACCGTTGTCCAGTGACGCCACCCAGCGTCAAAAAGTTACATTGGCCGTTACCAGATCCAGCACAAGCAACAGGTGATGAAGCTGCACAACTGGTTGTTTTCCGGCAAGTTCGTGATGAAATTAAGACTCGTATTCAGCAACTGGTCTAAACAGAAAACAACACTTCTTAGTCAATTTAAATCTAGTGGGCCTTCAGCAGAACTTGCTGAGGGCTTTTTTGACTGTCATTTGTGCAGATCGACACGAATTAGTTTCAAATAAAAGTCAATCTTTCACGATTGTTTTGCCCTAATCCTATTGAAAGTGGCTAGTACCGTGGCGTATACTTTTGGGTGTAAATAGACTATGGAGGGGTATGTTATGGGACAGAAAAAAGTTTGGCATTGGCTGTTAGGCTTAGTTAGTTTAGTGGCCGTGCTATTTGTGACACAATTAGCAATGCCAGCGCAAGCGGCAACGAATCACAATGCTAAAGAATTCACCACCTCGGCTTCGGTCATCAATGGGCCAGATTTTAAGCATGCGGATACGATTGATATCCAGTATAAGATGGCCTTTGGTGAGACAGAAATCAAGGCTGGTGACACGATTACAATTGACTTACCAGAAAATTTGCGGGCTAAGACACCAGGTGATGTGTTCGACGTGACTGACGAACATGGTACTAAAATTGGTGAAGCGGTCGTTTCAGATGGCAAAGTTGTTGTTACAATGAATTCGGCCTTAGAAGGTAAGACAAATGATACTTTGACCGTTAATCTGGCAACAAAGTATCGGGGTGAAGATACTGGTGAGCAAGACGTTATTTTTGATTTAGAGAATGGTGAACAGAATACTTCCGTTATCAATATTGTTTCCAATGAAGCAAATTTGTCTAAAAAAGGGACCATCCAAGAAGATGGCACCATTAAATGGACCATTTTGGCTAATCGACAAGAATTGAAAATGAAAAATTTGTCCATTGCGGATACAATCGGTGATCATCAAACGATGGTTAAAAATGTCGAAGTCTACAATGGTGAATGGTCTAGTGCTACTTCATATAAGCGAAAATCTAAGCTTGATGAAGATGCTTATAATGTTAAGTTCAGCGATGATGGTTTTAATTTAGCCTTTAATGATACGGTTAATAACTTAATTGTCATTGACTACTACACTAAATTAACTGATGAAGGCCAAGAACTCGTTGATTCTGGCTACAAGTATCGTAATAAGGCCATCATGACTTGGGGTGGCGGAACTTCTGGCGGCCCTAACTCTGAGGAAGCCAATGGGAAAGTTTCTTCTTCCAATGGGAGTAGTGGTATTGGTGGTGGGACTGATTCAAGTTCCAGCTCTAGTTCTAATATCATCAGCAGTTCATCCAGCATTATCGGATCATCAAGTTCAAGTCTCATCAGTTCTAGCTCTTCTAGTCTGAGTTCTTCAAGTTCATCGAGTGTGATCAGCTCTAGTTCATCGAGTGAGGCCAGTTCTTCAAGTTCATCGAGTGTGATCAGCTCTAGTTCATCGAGTGAGGCTAGTTCTTCCAGCTCATCTAGTGAGATTAGTTCTTCAAGTTCATCGAGTGAGGCTAGTTCTTCTAGCTCATCGAGTGCGGTTAGTTCAAGTTCATCAAGTGAGTCTAGTTCTTCAAGTTCGTCGAGTGTTAATAGCTCTAATTCGTCAAGCTCTAGTGTCACTAGCTCATCAAACTCAAGTCAGTCTGAATCGTCAAATAACAGTAGCGATACTAATTCGACCAGTGATTCTTCGGACGCAAATTCAAGCTCTGAAGACAACAATGAGACTGTGACTGAACCAGACGACCCAGAAGATAACACCGCTGTAAATCCTGATACTGATGAAGATACTGGGACAATTGATGTCGATGCTGGTTTTGACGATAACTATGATGGCTCGACTACTGCGCCAGACGCTGGCTCATCTTCAATGGTCAGCTCAACTTCGAGTGTCTTTAACAGCTCAAAGTCTGGCGTAACGACGACTCCTGAACAAGCAACGTCACAACCTGAAACTGAGAAATCAAGTGCTAAAACGACGGTTTCACAAGCGGATGCCTTAACACCTGCTGCAACGGGTTCTCAAACATTGCCACAAACCAATGAATCTGCCAGCAATGATCATGCCTTGAAGGCACTTGGTCTATTGATCGGTGGGTTAACTTTGGGGACGAGTGCCTTATTACGGCATTGGTTTTAAACACAATAGTTAAATAAATTTCAAATCGGGTGACCAGCAAAAAAGCTGGTCACTTTTTTTAGGTGTGAAAAAGCGAATGCTATTGCATTTATAGTGAGTGATTACTCATTTTAAGAAAAAACTGACTAGAATTGAGTTGACAGACATGATCGGGTTGCTATAATAGACTTTGCTTAGTAAGTGACTACTTACTCACTGGACGAATTTAAAATTAAAGTGAATTTATTAGGAGGCAATCTTATGAGCCAAGCAATTATTGAGTTGCAACATTTAGCAAAAAGTTTCGGCAAACAGACCGTTTTAAAAGATATTAATTTAACAGTCAATCCGGGTGAAATCGTTGGGTTGATTGGACCATCTGGGGCGGGTAAATCCACGGTCATTAAAGTGACCCTTGGGATGGAAGTTACGAGTGGGGGCTCGGCCGAGGTCTTTGGGACCACGATGCCTAATCGAGAATTACTCGGACGAATTGGTTATATGGCCCAAACGGATGCTTTGTATGATGCCTTAACTGGACGTGAAAATTTAAAATTCTTTGGCTTGATGAAAGGAATCACTAAAAAGGTGCTCAATGAACAAGTTGATTACGTGGCGAAAGTCGTTGATCTGACCAGCGATTTAGACAAACGTGTTTCTGGTTATTCTGGTGGGATGATGCGGCGGTTATCGCTAGCAATTGCGCTACTTGGTAAGCCGGACCTATTGATCTTAGATGAACCAACCGTTGGGATTGATCCAGCATTGCGACGTCAAATTTGGGCTGAATTAGGTCGAATTCGGGATGAGGGTCGGAGTATTTTAATAACGACCCACGTGATGGATGAGGCTGAATTATGTGGCCGGGTCGCTTTGTTATTAGATGGGAAAGTCATGGCGTTTGATGCCCCGGCGGCTTTGAAACAGCAATATCAAGTTAAAACGATTGAAGAGGTCTTTTTGAAGGCAGAGGGTGTTGACTAATGCGAACAATTGGAATTATGAACCGGGTTCTCAAGGAACTCTTCCGGGATAAACGGACGTTAGCATTGATGTTTGTTGCGCCAATTTTAATTATGTTGTTGATGAGTGTCATTTTTAATACCAATGCTTCAACTGATGTCAGTGTTGGGACAGTCGCTGTCAGCCAGAAGCTGAACAGGCAGATAGCCGACATTAAACATGTCACCGTTAAAACTTACGACACTAAAAGTGCAGCTAAGAAAGCGCTGAAAGCTGAAAAAATTGATGCCATTGTTAAGAAAAATGGCAATAATTACAGCTTAACTTATGCCAATACGGATTCAACCAAAACCGCAACTGTTAAATTAGCGTTTAAGAATGCGTTGACTGCCACCAGTATCAATCAATTAAAGTCCGCATTAACCAAGAGTACGAAGGCGACGGTCAAGCTGCAGGCTCAATTACAAGCCAGTCAAAAACAGCAAGCGGCAACTGCTAGGGCCGCCGGTAATGCAACGGCCGCACAACCAGCCGCTTCGACGATGGCTACGAAGCCTACTAGTCAAAAGACGCCGAAGATTACGAACCATTATGTTTATGGTGATAAAGATACCGGCTACTTTGCCAAAATGTTGCCAATCTTAATGGGGTTCTTCGTCTTCTTCTTTGTCTTCCTGATTTCTGGGATGGCCTTATTGAAAGAGCGGACGAGTGGTACTTTGGATCGGCTATTGGCAACCCCCGTTAAACGGTCGTCAATCGTCTTTGGGTACATGTTAAGTTATGGCGTTTTAGCGGTTCTGCAAACAATTTTAATCGTATTAGTCACCGTTTGGCTGCTTGGTACTGAAGTTGTCGGAAATATGGTTAGTGTCATTGTTATCAATTTGATCTTGGCGTTAGTGGCCTTGGCCTTTGGGATTCTCTTATCAACTTTTGCCAACTCTGAATTCCAAATGATGCAGTTTATTCCATTGGTCGTTGTCCCACAAATCTTCTTCTCAGGCATTATCCCCTTGGATTCAATGGCGGCTTGGGTTAAAGATATTTCTTACATTATCCCAATTAAGTACGCTGGCGATGCCGTTACCGACATTATCATGCGCGGGACGTCAATTTGGCATTTAGGCTTTGATATTGGCATTCTATTAATTTTCTTAGTCGTTTTGACGGTCTTAAACATTGTTGGGCTGAAACGTTATCGGAAAGTTTAGCCGTTAGTTGTTCGACTCAAGGCGACATTGTTGGATGGCGCGGGTCCGGTAAATGACTTATACTAGAATGATGATTTAGAAATGATTGCGAGGATTTAGCATGCAAGTTAATAATGTCGAGACGCTTTTTCAAAAGACGCTTCAGGATTCAGATCTCACGGCAAAACAGCAAGCAGTCTTAAGCGTTAGCCTCAACTTATTTGCGGCGCAAGGCTTTGACCGCACAAGTACGAGTGAAATTGCTCAGGCAGCTGGTGTGTCTGAAGGGACCGTATTTAAACAGTTTAAAACGAAGGATGGCATCTTACGGGCCATTATTGACCCCGTTTTGGACCAAGTCATCCCGATGGCAGCCACTGAATTTATGACTGAAATCGATGCGGCTAAGATTACTGACTTTGAAAACTTTTTGAGCTATGTTCTTGAAGATCGGATGACCTTTGCCTTGGAAAATCAACAACAGATTAAAGTTTTTGCGCAAGAAATTATTCGCCAACCAAGTTTGATTCAGGTACTATTGAACAAGGTACAGACCCTAATAACGAGTAAAGTCGGCGATATTTTTCGTAATTTTCAAGCGAGCGGTCAGTTGGTTGACTGGCCAGTGTCCCAGATTGCGCGCTACATTGTCGGGACAATTGTCAGTTACGTGTTACCACAGATCCTGTTCCAACTTGATACGAATTTTGATGTCAAACAAGCGAGCCATGACGCCGCCAAGTTTTTGGCTCGTGGCTTAGCGCCAGAAAAATAGCTCATTTTTGTAAAAGCACTTCGCCAAGGCGAGGTGTTTTTTGCGTAGCTGTAGGTTGTTACCACTATTGTGATAATTGACTAAAAATTAGTTGTAGGCACATATGTAGACACGAGAAAGGAAGCTGGTTATAATAGAAAAAATTGACGAATTGGGGATCAGTATAGTGAGTAAGATTGTTTCGTTACGTAAAGCTGGAAATAGTCGGGTTTTTACAGCACCAGTTGATCTAGCTGCAAGTCTTGGAACTAAGTTTGAAATGGAATTGTTGGCTGATGGTTCGGTTATTTATCGCCCGGTGACGCGCCAGAATATTTTTAGTACGCCAGAATGGCAGAACTATGATTTTCAGAAAGATCTACACGAAGATAGTGACTTGCAACCGTTGCAACCGGTTGGGAAAGAATGGTCAGGTGAATGAGGTTTCCAATCCAAGGTGATGTCGTTGTCATTGATGCGGAACCGCATTCTGGTATCGAATATGGTGGTCACGATCAGGCTACTGGCAATGTCAAACGGTACATGGTCGTGATGAGTTCATCAGAGTATAACCAAATGACTGGCTTAATTTTGGCGATGCCAATTACAACGGTTGAAAAGTATCACAATAATCCTCACTACATGCCAATTCTAATTTCTGGCAATAGTGAGACCGGCGTCAAAGGTTATGTGGTTTTATGGCAGTTACAAAATTTTGATTACGGTGCGCGTCATGGCCGGATTGTGAACCATATTTCGGTGCGGCTATTTAATCAGTTGACACCTTATGTTCACGACATGTTAGGACTCAATTAAAGCAAACGGCGAAATCACGATTCAGGTGATTTCGCCGTTTTTTTTGTTTCTATGAAAATAATTCTGAAAATTGGTTGACAGTTTCCAGAATCAATGGTTAAATTATAGACATTCTCACATATCTCTAATCTAATTCTTATTAATAAAATGGAGGAATACATATGTCACAAACTACTGATGCAACATCAACACATAAAATGACGACGATGGATTACGTCTATAAAGTTTCTGCCGGGGTTTCGAACGCGATTCTGGTCTGTTTAGGCATTGGGCTGCTTTTGCAATCATTAGCCAATTTTGTTCATTGGCAGGCGCTCTATCAAATCGGGGCGATTGCCCAAGTCTTGTTGGGACCAGCATTCGGGGTCGCGATTGCCACCATGCTCAATAGTAATACGTTGGTCACCTTTAGTGCGATGATCTCGTCGACCATTGGCGCTAACGCGGTGTTCTTTTCACAGAGTGCGACGACGGGCGTCACGGCGACGGGGCATACGCTCGCGCAAGCCGCCCAAAGTCCACTATTTTCCACGGGTCAGCCCATTTCTGCGGTTGCAGCGGGGTTAGTTGCCGTCCTTGTCGGCAACTACTTAACTGGTAAGACACCACTAGATATGATGCTGGTTCCATTGGCCGCCACGTTTGTCGGGGCCGTCGTAGGCTTAGGCTTAGCAGCGGTGACCACGCCAGCGTTGGTTTGGTTGAGTCACTTTATCGCGACGTCAATGAAAGTCAATCCATTGTTAGGGTCAATGGCGGTTTCGTTAGCTTGGGCATTGTTCTTGATGACACCAGCGTCATCGGCAGCCTTGGCGGTGGCTGTCATGCTCGATCCAGTTTCTTCTGGGGCCGCATTGATTGGGACAACGGCACAGTTCGTTGGTTTCACGGTGATGTCATTTCGGCAAAACAACATTGGTGCGAATATCGCGCAGGGCATCATCACACCCAAGGTTCAATTTCCTAACTTGCTTGTGAATCCACGGTTAGCGATTCCACCAATGGTCGCGGCCATCGTATCCGCGCCGATTGCGACCATCGTATTCAACTTTTCGACGTCTTACAAGTTGGCTGGGTTAGGCTTGAATTCCTTGATTGCGCCAATTACGTTAGCCTCAACGAATATGACGAGTTTTCTGGTTTACTTGTTGACTGCTGTCGTGATTCCAGCGGTCATCACCGTGGTGCTTTATCGGGTTCTACTGGCAGCCAAGTGGGTCGAATCGCAACAGCTCCAATTGGAAATTGTTTAAATTTTTTAATGAAATCGCCCGTGACCATTGAGGTTCATGGGCGATTTTCGTCGTGCACGATTTTTAATGTGATTCTAAGCTTGTTATACTTAAGTTGCAGATTGAAGTGGGGGATAAGATGCAGAACGAAGCTAAAGGAATCATTTTAGAATTGACACATGACTTTTCTAAGTCAGAGGTGGCGGGAAGTACCGAAATCAAGGCGGCCCTGCAAAAGGTCACGGCTCGTTTGAATGCGCAACATGAGATTGATCTAGGGTTAGTGGATCGATTAGCGAATTACATTACTTATACCGTTTTTACGAATAAAATTCGATTAACACAAACGCAAAATTTGCTGTTGAGTCAACTGATTAGCATCGGTCGAACGAGCGGGCTAGAGGGTACTTCTCATGAGCATTGTGGGGATGCTTCACAATTTGATTAATAATTTTTGAAGCAGCTATCAGTTGATGGCTGCTTTTGTTATACTACCCATAAAAGGGGTGGTGAAAATGCTCAAAAAGGCTGTGCGAGATGCATGGGGACTCATTAAAATTGGCCTATGGTTTACCTTGTTCTCGATGCCAATTGACTGGTTGATGGGGCGACCGGTATTAAATGGTTTTGTTAAGGAATGGCTGACAGCGGAAACTGAGTCACGTTGGGCCATGACGGGGGTACTGTTAGTGTTGTTAGTAATTATTTGGGGTGGCTTTATCTTAATCTGTTTAGCCTTTCGAGCTTTCAACCAACAAATTGCGAAACATGACTGGGTCAATCGGAAACATTAAAAGGGGTGGCAAACGTGCAACGACTCAAAGCATTTTTTAAAACAGTTTTGACTGCGGGAACGTTAATCGTCGCGATGATCAGTATTTATCGGACGATTTTAAAAGCTTTTAAATAGGCTGTTAACTTGTCCACAGTGGACAACAATGAGCACGTGTTGAGTTAGCCACTGTGGATAAGTGATAATGATTAGTTGACTGTTTTGGTAAGCGCTTTATACTAATCATCGGGAGATGACTTGGATGTGGTTGAAACGGGGATTGAGTTTGCTAGTGCCAGTGGTTGCACTCTTGCCATTAGGAGCGGCGGCCCCGATGCCAGTGCAGACAACGTTAGCTAGGATTCCGAAAGCGTACCAGCAAACTTGGTATCATTATGATGAAAATGGTCAATTTGATACCGTGAAATTCACAGCAAAGTCATTTAGGTCACAAGTGAAGACTGGTACTTTGCCAATGACAGATACAATGCAGTTACATGTGCACCAACTTAATTCTAGTTTTATCTCGCGACGGTCACATCCGAGTTGGGGTGCCGCCCAGTTTGATCGGCAACACCGACTTCGACTGACCGGGTGGAATCAGCCAGCTGGAACGGGTGCCAGTTATCAAGTTAGTGTCAAAACTTTTCATCAGCAACAACTGGTCGTACTTAGCCAATCAAATGCTATCGGGACTTGGGTGTACGAGCATTATTTTCAGTCTAAAGCGTTGGCAAAATTAGTTGGTAACGCCCATTTTCCGGGTGAAGTTTATGCAACCTCATATTAAAAATAAAATGATCACTCAACAATTTGGTTGAGTGATTTTGTCGTTTACAAGTGATCTTTCATATGCTAATATTGACATATGAAAGGGATGACATATGATATGGGGGCACCAGTTTTAATTGAAACTAAAAAGTTACAAGAATCAGAACGAATTTTTAAACTACTGAGCCATCCGGTTCGCTTACAATTACTCTATGTGTTAGAACAACAAGAGCTAAATGTCAGTGAATTAGGGGACTTGTTGCAGCAGGAGCAATCCGTGATTTCGCATCAATTGGCGTTACTGCGGCAACACCAATTAGTTAGTGCGCATAAGGTCGGTAAAGCGAGCTATTACCGTTTAGATGATCCACATATCTTAGACGTGATCAACGAGATGCTCGAACATGCGGATCACGTGGTTCGTGGGGTGACGCATGGTAACTAAGGCGAAGTTAGTACAGCAAAGTATGCACACGGAATATTTTTCAACTGGTTGGATGGCCTTTGAGTTCGTTGTCGGATTAACAGCTGGACTGCAAGCTGGGTCTATTTTACTAATTGCTTTTGGTCTGGATAGTTTTCTGGAAATTATTGCGGGATCGACCTTGATTTGGCGGTTACGCAAAGAAGCCAATGGTGCGCCAACTGAGGCAATTGAGCGTGCTGAACGCCGCTCGTCGTTAGTGGTTGGCACGGTGTTACTAGGCTTATCGGTTTACGTGACTAGTGTTTCAATCTTTAATCTGGTCACGCATCAAGTGGCTAACGAAAGTCCAATGGGGATGGCAATTGCGATTGCCTCGGTCATTTTGATGCCGTTTTTAACGTTGCGTAAGCGCAAATTAGGTCAAGCGCTAAATTCAGCCGCGCTGGTCGAAGACGGTATGTGCAACATTACCTGCGCTTACATGGCTGGGACCGTGCTGATTGGTGCGGTCGTAACGACGCTATTCAACTGGTGGTGGGCCGATTCAGTTGCCGCACTAGTGTTGGTTTACTTTATCGCCAGTGAGGGCTGGGAATCATTTCAAGCTGGTCGTGGAAAATAGATTGCTATTTAGGATGAGGCATTCAAACTAGGTTATCTTGTGGATAACTACTGGTTTGAGTGCTTTTTTAATTTGGCCTGTGGATAATATTTTGGAATGGTTAACTTAGTTTGCTCAAAAGGGGATAAGTTGGGAGTTACGCACAGGAAGCTGTGTATTGGTATGGGATAAGTGGATAAATCCTAGTCTGAGTAGTGTGAGACTGTGAAAATTGATTCGAATTGTGCACAGTTGTGCGTTTTTATTTAAATAGTCGAAACGTGCTCCCCAAGCCTGCGTCCTCCGCTTAGCTCCGCCAGCCAACTACTCGGAAGTTCGTCGAGTAATTACTTTGTTTGTCTAAGTAGTCGAAACGTGCTCGGTGACACTGCCGGTTCCGCTTATCCCAGCCGAGTAACCACTCGGGAAATCACCGAGTAATTACTTGGCTACGATAATGCTCACCAGCAACCCGTGTCGCCTCACACTCTTAATATTCCAATCAAGAATAACACCACCGCCGATTTCGAATTGAACCCGTTTTCAAACGGCCGTATGATGAATTTGTAAATTATTAAGGAGATGACTGTGATGGCAGAAGAACCATGGGATTTGCGTCGCGTGCTTGATGAGATCAAAGATGATCCTAAGAATTATCATGAAACCGACGTTCCCGTTGACCCTGAAGCTGAACTTTCTGGCGTTTACCGTTATATCGGTGCTGGTGGTACCGTTGAACGGCCGACTAAAGAAGGTCCCGCAATGATGTTTAACAATGTGAAAGGCTTTCCTGATACCCGGGTCTTAATCGGGTTGATGGCTAGTCGGCGCCGAGTTGGTAAGATGTTCCATCATGACTACCAAACTTTGGGCCAGTTTTTGAACGAGTCCGTTTCGAATCCAATTGCGCCAGTCACGGTGAAAGAAGCCGATGCCCCTGCGCATGAAGTTGTTTATAAAGCAACGGATGCAGGCTTTGATATTCGTAAGTTGGTTGCGGCACCGACGAATACGCCACAAGATGCTGGGCCATATATTACTGTTGGGGTCGTTTTCGGCTCGAACATGGACAAGTCTAAGAGTGACGTCACGATTCATCGGATGGTCCTCGAAGACAAGGATAAATTGGGCATTTATATTATGCCTGGTGGTCGGCATATCGGGGCTTTTGCTGAAGAATATGAGAAAGCTAACAAGCCCATGCCAATCACAATTAATATTGGGCTGGATCCAGCTGTTACCATTGGGGCGACTTTCGAGCCACCGACCACGCCATTCGGTTATAACGAATTAGGAGTTGCCGGTGCGATTCGGAAGCAAGCCGTCCAATTGGTTGACGGGTTAACCGTTGATGAAAAAGCGATTGCGCGTTCTGAATACACGTTGGAAGGCTACATCATGCCTAACGAACGAATTCAAGAAGACATCAATACCCACACTGGTAAAGCCATGCCTGAATTTCCTGGTTATGATGGTGACGCTAACCCGGCTTTACAAGTCATTAAGGTAACGGCGGTGACGCATCGGAAAAATGCCATCATGCAGTCGGTCATCGGACCGTCCGAGGAACATGTCAGCATGGCTGGGATTCCAACTGAAGCCAGTATTTTGCAATTAGTTGACCGAGCTATTCCTGGCAAAGTTAAGAATGTCTACAATCCGCCAGCAGGTGGCGGGAAGCTAATGACCATCATGCAGATTCACAAGGAAAATGAAGCTGATGAAGGGATTCAACGGCAAGCGGCGTTATTAGCCTTTTCAGCGTTCAAAGAATTGAAGACGGTCATCTTAGTTGATGAAGATGTTGATATTTTTGATATGAATGATGTGATTTGGACGATGAATACGCGTTTCCAAGCTGACCAAGACATCATGGTCTTACCTGGGATGCGGAACCATCCATTAGATCCATCCGAACGGCCACAATACGATCCGAAATCAATTCGCTTCCGTGGCATGAGTTCAAAATTAGTCATCGATGGCACGGTGCCATTCGATATGAAAGACCAATTTGAACGGGCACAGTTTATGAAGGTTGATGACTGGGAAAAATATTTGAAGTAAAGAGTGTGAGCGAGGGCGGTAGCTTCTGAGCATTACCGTAGCTAAGCAATTACTCGGTGGTTTTCCGAGTGGTTGTTGAACTGGGATAAGCGGAGCCAGTTGCCGGACCGAGCACGTTTCAAAAAGAGTGTGAGTCAAGCCGGGTTGCTTCCGAGCATAGCCTAGTCAGTCAATTACTCCCTAGTCAGTCAATTACTCGGCGAGTTTCCGAGTGGTTGACTGACGTAGCTAAGCGGAGGACGCAGGCTTGGGGAACACGTTTCGGCAATCAGGCACAAATCCACGCCCCAAATCCGTCAAACGGGGTATGGGTCTTGCCGAAGTTCTCGAAATACAAAAACAAACGATTTAGCAGAGGATCCGCTAGTCCAACAAGCTTAAAACTGCGCTGGGGTAGCGGATTTTCTGTGAACTAATTGAAAGGGGTATATATAGCCATGAACAAAAAGACGATTGGCTTTTTCAGTGGCATCATCGTATTTGCCATCATTGCGCTGATGCCAATTCCTGGGCTATCTGCCAAAGGTAAGATGGACTTGGCCCTAAGTCTCATGACCGTTGTTTGGTGGGCGACGCAAATTGCGCAACCAGCATTTGTCGGTGGGATTTATTTAATGTTATTAATTATTATGAATGTGGCGACACCAGTTCAGGTCTTTTCATCCGCTTGGACAGGGTCCATTATGTGGCTCGTGATCGGGGCTTACTTGATTGCTGGCGCCGTCAATGAGTCTGGCTTAGGTCAACGAATCGCCTATTCCTTTATTATTAAATTTGTGCGGAGTTGGAAAGGTATCGTCATTTCAATTTTTGCTTTGACCTTCATCTTGGCCTTGCTCATTCCGCATCCATGGCCACGGGCTTTCATGATCATGTCGGTCATTACGGTGGTCGCGGAAACGGCGCACATGCCAAAACGGGACTTGGCTAAATTGGGCTTGGCTGTCTTTGCGGCTTCTTGTCCATTATCCGGGGTCTTCTATACTGGTGATACGTCACTTAACCCCTTGGCCGTTGCGGCATCTGGGCAATCCGTGAACTTTGTTTCATACTTCGTCTACATGGGTGTGCCCATGATTATTGCGGCTTTGTTAACCATGTTTTTGTTTCTATTCTTATTCAAGCCTAGCCAAGAAGTGCATATTGACGTTGAAGCCTTAAAACAACAACAAGCACAATTGGGCGGAATTACCGCTAAAGAGGTGCGGACGATTATTTGGTTGATCATTGCGATTGGGCTCTGGTTAACGAGTGGAATCACTGGCTTAGACGTCGGTTGGTTGACGTTAATTGTTGCGCTAATGATGAGCTTACCAGTTGTTGGTGGTATTTTGACCGCCAAGTCTTGGGAAGGGGTTCCGGTCAACGTGCTAGTCTTCTTAACATCGGCCATTGCGATTGGGAACGTCGGCAAGGTGACTGGCATGAACAGTTGGCTTGCTAAAACCTTGATTCCAAGTAATTTACCAACCAATATTTATTTGTTAGCGATTGTGATCACGTTATTTGCCATGATCATTCATATGTTCATGGGGTCCGTTATCGCGGTCATGGGAATCACGATTCCTGCATTCGTTGCTGCAACCGCACACATGGGCATCAGTCCATTAGCCGTGTCACTCTTAGTCTTCTCCGTGACCAATTTACATTACATTTTGCCATTCCACAATTTGGCAATCTTAGTCGGAAGCGACCCGGATACCGGTGGGGGCTACACGCAAAAAGATGTGATGCGTTTAGGCATTCCACTAACGGCGGTGGTTTTTGTTGTAGCAATTGTTGAAATGTTCTGGTTCCATTTAGTTGGGTTAGCATAAGCCGACTAATAAATTGAAAAATGGTCGATCCGCGCTTTGACGTAGACCGACCATTTTTCGTTTTCAACTCTTAGTAATCAGTTGAACTAAAGCTTTAAGCATCTAGTTTTTCTTCAAGCGCTTGTGTGAGCACCTCACTAAAATTGATGCCATTTGCTTTAGCCAATTGATCTAATTTCTCAGGAATAGTCACATTTTTCCGGACTAGCGGCTTTTTGGCGTTCCTAGCAATTTCAGTCAGATTAGTGGTGATATAAGTGACGATTGACTCCGGATTGTTAGTGGCAACGGCTGTGATATCAGTCGCGACTGGTAAGTTACGGACGTCAAAGAGCATCAAACCGAGTGCTTCAGAGCCCATTGACATTGCTTTAGCAATTCCTTTACCTTGGCTGAGCGCGCCAGGAACGTCTGGAAATTCAACAGCGTAAAAATCAGGCTCATCACTATCTGGGGTTAATATTGCGGGATAGACAACAATTCGATCGTTTTTTCTCATGGCAGTTTCCTCCTGTTGGTTAAAGTAAGGAAGTTATTTCAGGCCAGCTTGTCGACAAATACTCTGATAGGTTTTTGGATGGATGACATCCTTTAACCGGGTGTAAGCCACAGTTACGTGATGTCCACGACCATCTGTGAAACGATGATGATCACCGACGATTCTGGTTTCAATGAAGCCAGTTGCATTAAGCAACTGTAATACTTCTCTGGCGGTAACTTTCACTTTTTATCACCTTTTAGATTGATAATACGAGTTAAAAAAAGGATTATCAAGCAATACGCATTATACGCATTAATTATTAAGATGTAAGTTAGAATCACTCGGTAAAAAATTAAAATGAGTTCATCTTGCGACTAGTGGTTAGATTAAAGAAAAATCGGTTTTAAACCAGTTAAAACAGCAGTGCCGTCATTGTTTGGCAGACGCTGTTGTTTTCGCATTGGTCATTAAATAATCAATTAAATTCGTCATCAACTGGTTCCCGTCGCGTTGGGGATAAACGAAGTTGAGTTGACTAATGAATGGAATCGCTAAGGATCGCATGACGAAAGCCTCGGTCATAAAGGGTGCCACGGACTGCTTGAATAAGAAAGTGGCATTGTTGCTGCCAGGTAGCATGCCTAATAAAGTTTCGATGTGGGTACTTTCAAAGAAAATATGTGGCTTTAAATTTTGGCGTGCAAATAGCGCCATGACTGGTTCGTAGACGCCGGAACCCGGTGGCAAGGTCGCAAGTTGCACGTCAGCAAGGTCATGTATCCGGATGATTTTTTGCGCCGCCAGCGGATGATCAGCCGGTAAAATGATTTTGAGTTCATCAGAGAGTAGGGGCTGTTTTTGAAACTTGGTTGGTTGTAAGCCCCTGGTTTGCGTGTCGCGAATAATAGCTGCTTGAAATTCACCGTCTAGGAGGCGTTGTAAAACTTGATTGCCTTCGTCTTCAATCAATTGTAATTGGACTTCGGGATGCGTGGCAGCAAAGCTAGCCATTTTCTGGGCGATGTTATACTGGCCAGAAATTGGAATCGACCCAATTTTGAGTTGATGACGGGTGGTCGGTCGATTGGGCGCTAAGTCGTGCATCATGGCTTCGTAGTCGCCAATCATCTTTAAAGCGTGGTGATAAAAGGTTTCGCCCGCTGGGGTGATTTGTAGGCGGCGCTTATTATAAGTATCAATCAGTTTAATATTTAGGTCGTTTTCCACGGCACGGATTCGTTTAGACAGTTCTGATTGCGACATGTGAAGTTCCACTGCCGCATTGGAAATATGCCGTAATTCGTAGACCATGATGTAAGCTTGGATATCGTTAATCGTCACGTTTAGTCACCGCTTTCAATCGTTCGGAAGGTTTGCTTTCATTCTAACACGAGAACCTGAACACGTCCGACATTGCTGGCTGCTAAATAAGCCGATTGGCAGAATTTGGATTGGTGAATTTGGTTGAGAAATCGTTTCGCTAATGGCCTAATTATCAAAATAACGATGCTTTATTTATTAATAAAAAAACACTAAGAACTCCTAGTTTTAGGGGTAAATCGCTTGCAACGAGCCGCAGTGAGAACGACAATAAATGTGGTTTTTGAGGGGTAACTCGCAAGTGCCAAATATAAGTTTATAAGGGGTTGAGTTCGATGATGATGACTGGAATTGTTTTCCTAGTTTTGTTGATGGTAGGGATTTTGCTAAGTGGGATTTTCTTCCGATATATGGATGCAAGCGCCGGCATCTCGTTTGGCTCGATTAAGTTGTCCGACTTTCGGCTCGAATTTGTTAATGTCATGCTAATGCTTGGTATTTTAGCATGGGCTTTGATTCTAATTCATTAATTTAGCAATTATTTGGGGGTCTGGCCTAAAATCCAGACTCTTTTTTTGTGATTTACGCGCCAAATGCTTGCGTTGGTTAGGTGAAAATCGCTATAGTGTTAGTAACTTTGTAAAATAGTTGAATGGAGATGATCGGGGTGACCCAGTCAGCATATTGGAACCGGATTGCCGCGCAGGCGCAAGCGGAAGACCGGCCTTTTTTTAGTTTAGCACCAATGGAAGCCGTGACTGGTTCCGTTTTTCGGCGCGTTGTGATGCGTGCCGCTGCGCCAGATAATTTCTATACTGAATTCACGAATGCCTTGAGTATCACACATCCCAAGGCGAAGTTTACAACGCGGGGGCGTTTATACATTGACCCCAGTGAGACCCCCAAACCGATTGTGCAACTTTGGGGTAACTCAGGGACTGACTTTGTGAAAGCTGCCAAAGAAGTTGCGCAGCAAGGTTATGAAGCGATTGATATAAATATGGGTTGTCCAGATATGGCCGTGATTAAAAACCATAGTGGGAGCGACTTGATTCGTCATTTTGATACCGCCAAGGAAGTCATCGACGGTGCGCGCCAAGCTGATTTACCCGTTAGTGTGAAGACCCGGCTTGGTTTCGATGATTTGAATGAATATGAAACTTGGATTCCATTTTTATTGAAACAACAAGTCCCAGTGTTAACCGTGCATGTGCGGACGCGGGCTGAAATGAGTAAAGTGCCAGCGCACTATGAATTGATCGACAACTTAGTGCAAATGCGCGACACTTTAGCACCGGAGACGTTGTTGCAGATTAACGGCGATATCGCCGATTATCAAGCTGGCATCAAATTGGCCACCGAACATCCAGGTGTCGATGGCATGATGATTGGCCGAGGCATTTTTACAAATCCTTACGCCTTTGAAAAGACTCCACAAGTGCATACAAGCCACGAGTTGCTAGAATTATTACGCTACCAACTTGATTTGTATGATCAATTTGTCGCGATGGGAATTCAGGGCCATTTCGCACCGTTACAACGATTCTTCAAAATTTACGTCCGTGGGATGCGGGGCGCTGCTGAAATTCGGAACGATTTAATGCAGACGAAGACGACGGATGAGGTGCGGACGATTATTGACCAGTTAGAAGCCGAAGCTTAGTTGAAATTGAAAATGATGATGTAAAAGTCAGTTCACATTTAAGTGTGAGCTGATTTTTTTTGACGATAAAGTCCAATCTGTGTGGTGGCCGAAATAATGACTATTTTATAAAATAAGAATATATTAGCTAAAATAATTCTCTGAGAAGGTTGATAATAGCCTGTTTCTGGTTATGAAAGCGCTGTATAAATTTTGAAAATAGAATCTGTTTTATTCTTTTATTGCTAAAGAAAATTATCTTTTTTTATCGTTCTTGAAACCCTGAAGCAATCAGTTAATCGCTATTGCACGATTTTATCGATTGCAAAAAAGTGTTGAACGATTGATTTAACCTCAGGTATACTGTAGCAGTTGAGTTAAGCGATTAGAAAAAAACAGGGGGATTTCATCATGCAACAATCAGAAACGAAGCGTCATTATAAAATGTACAAAAAAGGAAAAATGTGGGTAATCATGGGAATGGTGGCAACCATGTTTGTGATGGGGAATCAAATCGAAGTCTTGGCCGCCACCGAGAAACCAGCTGATCAGACGATGCAAACTGTGACAGTCACGGATCAAGAACAGGCAACTGGACCCGCCAATTTAGCTCAGGTTAAAAATGATAGCGCTACCAAAGATGAAACGGAAAAGGAAGCTGATGTGGCAACTGGTTCAGCAATCGATGATAGTGCCAGTTTGCCGACGCCTGAATCCAACCAACCGGCAGAACAACCGGCTGCGAGTGAAGCTTCAACTAATGAGGCGTCTGGCAGTACAGCATCTGAAGCTGCAACTAGCGGCACCGGTCAACGCCCAGACTCTGGCGCAACAAGTGCGACTAGTGGGAGTGACCAGCCAGCAACGTCGACTAGTCCTACAGAATCAGAATCGACAAGTAACGTTGCGAATTCAGTTGCACCTGAGCAAGCGACATCGGCAACGACGGAACCAGCCGAAGTGCCTGCTAGTTCCGCGCTTAAAGAACCGGCCCTAGCAGCCAGTGCAAAAACGGAAACGCCAGCACCGGTAACACCTAAAGCAACGGTTGCGCCAAAACAGTTCCCACGTGCGGAAGTTGATATCAATACTTGGATGCCGGATAAAAATTTTCAACAAGTGACGCTGTGGGTGATCAATAAGGAGTTGGGACTGGGTTTGACGGATGTTGCACAGATTACGCAAGCCATGATGAGTCAGTTGAAGTTGTATTTTATAACGACCGAGCATCAGGAAGATGACCGGGATTTTTATTTTGCGGTGATGAATACGGTGAGTTTAAAGGGCTTTGAATATGCGACGAATGTCGAAAAACTGTGGTTTACACCAAATCTGGACGCGACTTATAAATGGGAAGACAAGTATGTGGTCTATGGCAAGCTCAAAGATATCAGCGCCTTGAAAGGATTGACCAATTTAACCGAAATCAACGTCCAACTAAATGACATTGAGGATATTTCAAGTTTGGCAGGGTTGCACTTGCAAGATCTCAGCTTAGCCTATAATCATATTTACGATTTTTCACCGTTGGCGAGTTCGTTACCAACTCTGAGCTCGGCGGTGACGATTGCCAATCAAAAAGTGGTCTTGAAAGATAAGCTTAGTTTGAACATTGATCCCAAGACTGGCAAATTAGTCACGTCATCCTTTGCGTTTGGCAAAGACAAGTCTAAAAATTTATCGATCAAGCCGGTGGCAAGCGCCGATGCTGACGGGATTAATCTAACTGATACGACGATTGAATGGACGAATTTTAAGCAAAGCGGCTACTTGAAATATCAATGGCATGACGAGTGGATGGGGGCACAAGGTTATCCATGTGACGGTTATGTATGGATTCCATTTGAAATTAACAATGATGATCATGGGTCGATTCAGATTGAATTTATTGATGAAAACGGGCAGCATTTAGGCTCAGATATCTTTCTCAACCGGCCGTTAGAAACAACTTATGATGTTGAGACGGACCAGCAAGTTCTGGCACGGTTGCAAGCTTTGAAAGGGCAGCATTATGGTATTAAAACGATTCAAGGTTCCCCTAATTGGACGGTGAGTCAAACCATGGGCCACTTGCGTTATGTGCTGGGTCCCGTGCGACCAGCAGTGAACTTTCAAGTCGTCGACGACGCGGGTCAGCCATTGCCAACGGTCACAATTCCTAGTAAACAAGGCAATTATAATGATGACTGGCAACTGACGATCCCGACAGTTCCTGGCTATGAGTTTGTGCAAGCTACGGTTGACGGTCAGTTATTAGCGGTAACGGAGAATCAATTAAAAGGGCGCTATACCGAGGATCAAACGATTCAACTGACCTATCGTCGCAAGTCAGAAAAGGCCACGCTACATTTTAAATATGAGGATGGGACCTCAGCTGGTGATTCAATCCAGTTGGCTGGCAAGTATGGGGAAGCGATTCAATTTCCAGCAATTAAAGAAATTCCGGGCTATTTTGCCGATGACTTAGTAGTGGCTTACTACCAAGATGGGGAAAATAGTTATACTGTTATTTACCGCAAAGCTGGGCAAGTTATGTTACAGTATGTCGACGAAGCTGGCAAGAAAATCAGCGCTATCGAAACAATGACGGGTAAGGTTGGTAGCAATTACCAGACGCAAGCTAAAGCCATTGCTGGGTATACACTAGTTGGGATGCCGGTTAACCAAAATGGCCAGTTTTCTAAGCAACCCACGACGGTCGTTTATCGCTATGTGAAAGATGCCATCACGGTTGCGACTGGTCAACCAGTCACTGTTCAATACGTAGATGAAACTGGTCAGTCTTTAGCGATAGAAACGGTGCTAAACGGTAAGGTTGGTGAAAACTATCAGGCAACGGCGGCTGTGATTGACGGCTATGAACTGATTCAAGTGGTGGGAAATCCGAGCGGTAATTTTAGCGAACAAGCGCAGACGATTACCTTTAAGTATCGAAAAATTGCGCCGAAGACGGGATCAGTGACGATTCATTATGTCACTGAAACTGGAAAAACGCTGGCAGAATCGGTGGTATTAACGGGTGAAATTGGTAGTGCCTATGAGACAGCTGCTTTAAAGATTGCGGGTTATCGTTTGAAAGATACGCAAGGCGCAGTTAGTGGACACTTCGAAGTGTCCGGTAGTCACTTGACCTTTGTTTATGAAGCGCTACCCGTTGTGACTGATCCAGGACAATCGGGGACTGGCGATAATTCAGAAGGTGACCAAGTGAGGCCACTACTTAAGACTAAGCCAATTAAGACGAGGACTGAGGCACCGGACTTGCAGCCGTTAAGCTCAGCGAGTGACCCAATCTTGCCACAAACTGATGAGCAGCAAATTGGGTGGTTTAAAGTTCTTGGCACCGTTTTGTTGGGGCTGGTTGCCTATGTGTGTGGGCGCAAACGTCAATAAGGCTAGAATCTAGCCCATTAGTAAAAAATGGTTGGTTTTTAAAGCCGTGAGTGGGATACTTGTTAAAAATGAAAGAATGATGAGAATGTCAGATTGGCGCGATGACCGC
Source organism: Lactiplantibacillus nangangensis (assembly GCF_005405065.1). Lineage (GTDB taxonomy): Bacteria > Bacillota > Bacilli > Lactobacillales > Lactobacillaceae > Lactiplantibacillus > Lactiplantibacillus nangangensis. The sequence continues at coordinate 40,371 of NZ_BJDI01000005.1, forward strand.
ATCAAGGCGGCCCAAAATGGGACAAATCCAATGGTCATGGCCGAGATGGCCGGTGGTTATGCCGTCATGGGTGACACGCAATTTTTACCAGGTTATTCGGTATTGTTACCGAAACGCTTTGTGACCAGCTTGAATGAGTTGTCATTGCCAGAGCGCGTGGCCTTTTTGCGGGACATGAGTTTGCTTGGCGATGCAGTTCAAGCGGCAACTGGCGCAGCCCGAATCAATTATGATATTTTAGGGAATACGGATGCCTTTTTGCATGCGCATGTCTTTCCACGCTATGCTACCGAGGCGCCAGAACGTTTGGCAAAACCAGTCTGGTTGTATTCGCCGGATCATTGGTTCGCAGACCAGTATGCCTATACGGTGGCTAAAGATGGTGCCTTGCGTCAGAGAATCACGGCTTATTTGCAAAAAGTTAATTAGAACAACTAACGAATCGTTCCTAAATTTGCCTTTAATTCGCAAATATAGGGACGATTTTGTGATTTTAGCGATAAAATCATTGCTAAAAGGTTGAATTGCCAGTAGAATAGTTAGTCAACCGTCAAAAAGAATGAACACGATAAAGGTTTTGCTCGCCAGAAATCAATTTAGTGAAGAATTGGTTGATTCAAGCGAGCCTTTCGACTGTTCCAAATGTCCTCAAATGTTGAGGCGGCGGTAGCTGGATTGTAAGGGTTCAATCACACGAGGTAACTAATTTGCAAATTGAGTCACATTTTATACAGTTTTTAACAGAAATTTTTAATATGAAGACGCTGATTATTGCGTTTATGACTACAGGACTAATTGCCCTGATGTCGATTATGACTTACGTTTTAGAGCACCACGCGCTACGGGTTCGAAGTAGGCGCTTCACGTTACTAGTGCATCTCGCTGAAACAGTCAGTGTGCTGCTGAGTATGCTGATTATTCGCTCGGCATTTTATGCCATCAACTCTGGCTCGGTACTAACTTGGTCGTATGCCACCGCGCAATTAACGATTTTATTATTTGCGTTGTATACGATGTGGGGACCGGCCATCGGGATGATCAATATTATTATGCCGATATTTATTTATAGTCAGGGGATCCTTTTAGGTTCTAGTATGGCCTATGTGCCCATTTTTATTGTGATGGTTGCGCTGTTGATCGTCGGGATTATTTATTTCTCACGTCATCGTACCGAAGTCATGGCGTCTAAATGGCAATACTTTTTACTCCAAGTCGTGTACGGCGGGACTTGGTGGTTCATTATTTGGTCGATTCATCCATTTAATTTGTTTTACACGTTGTTCATGTTGGCCGGGTTCATGGGTTACATCGGCCTGTTGCATCGTGGGATTCAGTGGATGAGCCGTGCGATGGAACATTATACGTTGCTCAGCCAGCAAGTGAACTTCGATGAACTGACCGGTGTACGCAATCGGGCTAGTTTTGACACGATTACTGCAGAAGTTTTTGAAGTGTATCGTAAACGGACCCGAGTGCCTGTAACCATGGCGATGTTCGACATTGATCATTTTAAACAGTTCAATGATTTGCATGGTCATACTACTGGCGATGCGGTCTTGAAATATGTCGCGCGTCACTTTGAGCACGAACTCGTGGAAAAACAAACCCATGGCGAGTTGTTCCGTTATGGTGGCGAGGAATTTGTTGTCATTTTCCGCGCAGTACCAGTGGCGGATGCGACGGATTCTATCACGGATATTCGACGTGACTTGAATGCGCAGACGCTCAACTTTAATGGACAAGAATTACAAGTCACGGTGTCTTTCGGAATCTCGCAACTCCAACCAGAGGATTTGACGTTTTCTAGCTGGTTTGCGCGAGTTGATCAATATCTGTATCAGTCGAAAAAGGCTGGTCGGAATCGGGTCACTGCTGAAGGTAAAATTGTGGTATCAGATTAAATTTAACTAAAAATAACGTCACGGCAAAATCTGTCGTGGCGTTATTTTTAGTTAATCGTAAAGTCATTATCTAACAAAGCAACACTGTCTTTCGGCAGTCCAACAACCTGAATTTGTTTGTCTTTAGTCACAAAGATTGCGCCATACAGATCATCGCGGTCAAGACCCCAGCCAGCTTCCGGTTGGCCGGCGAAGAATAGTCGAGTTGTTTCGATCTCACCATCAATAGAAGCTTTTGAAAAAATGGTGACACTTAACAGGTCATTTTGGCGAGGATAACCGGTCTTGGAATCCAGAATATGATGGTAGGATTTACCATTGACCTCCAAGTGGCGTTCGTAGATTCCACTAGTCACTGCGGAACAAGCGCCAATTTTGACACTGGCAATTGCGTTGCCGCGTGGCGAGAGGGGATTCTGAATGCCGACACGCCATTGGTGATCGGCGTGTAAGGGCGAGTCACCAACCATTAGCAGGTTGCCACCAAGGTTGATCATACCAGCACGCTGGCCCAAGGCTTCCCAATAATCCTGAATGCGATCGGCGATATAGCCTTTGGCGATGCCGCCTAAGTCGAGTTCCATCCCAGGGCGTTTGAGAAGGACACTGAAAGTTTGGTCATCACAGGCAACTTGCTCAGGGTCAACGAGCAATAAGCGGGCCTCAATCTCCGCCTGAGTCGGGACATGCGCATCAGTAAAGCCAATCCGCCAGAGCTTTACGAGAGGTCCAATCAAAGCGTTGAAGCCAAAATGTTGCTGGCTAAGCGTGATGGCCCTTTTGACCAGCGAGTAGGTTGCAGCGCTGACTTGGACCGGCTGAACACCTGCCGCGTGATTGATCGCCATGACTTCTGATTGGGCACGATTGACCGTCAAGCGGTCTTCATATTGGTCGATTAAGTCGCAAGCCTGTTTTAAGAGAGCATCACTATCGCTGCCAAATAAGGTCAGATCGATGTCAGTCCCTAACCCGTAATGGGCTATATGACGGCGCTGCTGAGCAAGTGTCGGGGTTGCGGGTTGACCGTTATAATTAATTGTTTCCATCTAATATCAGTCCTAAGTTAAATTAAAATACCGGCCAAGTGGTCGACTTCATGCTGGATGATCTGGGCAATAAAACCGTTGAATGTTTGTTGCTGTGGCTGAAACTGGCGGTCTAAATAGCTAACCGTAATTTGTTTATAGCGTTTGGTCGGTCGCTCCCCAGTCAATGACAAGCAACCTTCACTCGTTTGATAAGGCTGCTGTTTTTTAACAATTTTGGGGTTAATCATTGGTACCGCCATCGGCCCCATTTGGACAACAATGATCTGTTGGTTCACCCCAATCATGTTGGCAGCCATCCCAACACAATTAGCGGCGTTAGCCTGTAGCGTATCTAGTAGGTCAGTCACAGTGTTAGCGTCTAGCTTAGTTGCAGGTACGGCGACTTGGCTGAGAATTGCCGGATCGTGCACGATGGTTTTAATCATGAAAATTCCTCCAGTAGCGATAATTATTATGGCTATTATAGCGGTCAGTCGTTCGCGGACGCAAGTTTAGCTAAATCGACGAAATTATCGTTCGCCTATTTAAACAAATGCTAGTACAATATAGGTGGACATAAGGCAGAACTAACCACGATTCTTAAATGAAATTTATTCGTGAAATGATTTAGTAATTGTGAGCGGAGATAGTTAAACCGTTAAAACTGATGCGTGAAGTTGCTGCAACTCTATTGATTGCGGCAATTAATATCAAATTAGGCTGTTTTAAAGGCTCAAATGCACACCTCGAATACCTTGGTTACCAATCTACTAACTATGGTAATTGTTACCTTGTTTAATCATTTCAGACGTGGCATAGTATAACCAGAATATAAAATGTTCGATATAAATGGTCGTCATTGCAGCGGCCAGACTGGCTGTTGCGAAGAAGTTTTCTTAATTTGGAGGGGAAGCTGACATCATGAAATTACGTAAAATAATGTTACTAGGAGCGGTTGCACTAGGCTTGACTGGTCTGGGCCTTGCAACTGGACCAACAACTGTCAACGCCGCTTCATCGAGCGCGAACAGCACGCGTACCGCTATTTCGATTGACGGGCAATTTTCAGACTGGGCCGGTGTGCCTTTGACGTCTGGCTATAGTGGGTCAACGGCATTGGTCGACAATGGTCGTTATCTGAATGTGTATGTCAAAATGAAAAGCGGACAAGGAGATGTGCCAGCGCATGGCGATTATGCCTTTTCAATCGATGGAAAAACAATACATGCTTGGTTAAGTAATACTAAGGTTGCTAGTGGCAAAACACAGGCTGTTACGGTGACAGGTGGCGATTACCCTGACGGTACCCAGTATGGGATCGTTGGTAATGGTTATGTCATGAATGACGGTAAAAATAATTACGGTGAATTCAGAATTAATTTGAAGTCATACGGACTTAACGGCACAGTCGTTGGTAAGCAAGCTTCTGTAACGAACCCCAATATTGGGAATACTGCGACTACAACGATTACTAATATGGGTAACCATGGCGGTGGCAGTAGCAGTACTGCAACGAGTAGTAGTACCACCAGCTCAGTAAGTAGTAGTTCTGCAAGTAATAGCAGTACCACTAGTTCAAGCACCAGCGCAGCCGGTGTAATTAGTGGTAAGGCGGATTCAAGCTCTAAAGCGACTACGACGACTAGTGCCAATGCTAATAATGATAATGATAACTTGAATATTGTCATTGACGGTAAGTTTAACGATTGGAAAAATGTGACACTAACTGAAGGCTATGACGGTTATACTGCAATGGTTAGTGACGGCAACTACGTTTATGTTTACGTCAAAATGAAGTATGGTCAAGTCCCAGGTTATGGGGATTATAACTTTGATATCAGTGGTAAAAAAGTCTATGTTTGGTCTGATAATATTCCAAGTAGCCAAAATGAGGGTGATGTGAAGGCTGTAAGCTTTACCGGCGGTGACTATAACGAAGGGCATCAATATGGTGACGTTGGGACTGGCTATGTTGCTCAAAGCGGGGGACATAGCATTGCCGAATTCAAAGTCGATATCAGTAAGTTTGGCGTTTCTTCGATGACTGGTCAAACGATTACAATGTATAATCCCAACATCGGTAATGAAAAGGTTACAGTCGCCGGTGGGTCAACTGGCCCAATCCTAATTTCTGGGATTGGTGTTGTAATTGTTGGTTTTGGTTACTATAAGTTACGTAAAGCTGGTTTGTTAACGCGTAAAGGGCGTCGAACTAGCGGCAAGTAAGATAAGATTACGATCTTTAATAAGTTAATTATATAGGACTGATTTAAATGAACGTCTATATCCTACTCGGAACTGTAGGATGGCTGTACGTCCTGTCAGTGCTAAAGCGAGCCCAGCTATCCGCCTTCTTTTTCATTATTGGGAGTGCTGGACTTTTCTTTATCCTTTCAGCCATCAGTCGTCCATATTGGGTTTGGTTTTTTACTCACGCGGTCATTCACGGGGTGGCCTTATTCAACGATTTAACTAACTGGTGTACGATCACGTTCAAAAATGGTCTTGTTTATATTATAAATGGCAATAATCCAGTCATGATGTCGATTGATTACGAATGTTCGGGGATTATTGAAACTTGTGCTTTTGTGGCATTAGTGGCCTTTTTCCCGATGTATGAACGTAAGGAAAAAGTTTTTTATGCGGCGTTTGGGATTCTTTACATCTACTTGATTAATGTACTGCGATTAGTAGTTGTCATTGCCATCGTTCATTTTGGTGGCGGGCAAACATTTTTCTTGGCGCATTCAGTGATTGGACGACTGCTTTTCTATGTTTTAGTCATTGCGCTATATTATAATGTCTTCACGTATTCACAGCTGGCACGTGGCATCTATCGAGAGTTTTTAGATCGGAGGCACAGTAAATCTTGATGTACTGGATTAATCTAGCACTGACTAGGATGGGCTTCTGGATTACTTGGGCGTTAATACCGATTGTCGTTGAAATTATTCCAGCAATTATTTCGACCATTAAATTATTGCGAATGCATAAGCATGAAGCTAAGTTGACACCTCCAGGTAAGTGGCCATGGGTAACGATTATTGTGCCAGTTTATAATTCAGAAGATACACTTTTTGCGTGTATCGAGTCGATTAATAATCAAACTTATCCTAAAAATGCGATGCAAATCGTTTTGGCTAACAATCAAAGTACTGATGATAGTTTCGGTGCTTATGCCCGGGCTCAGAATACTTTTCCAGAGTTGATTTTGCGCTATGTTAATACGGATAAGGGAAAAGCCCGTGCTTTAAATACAGCAATTTATGAAAGTATTGGGACTTATGTCATTAATATCGATAGTGATGGCTTATTGGAACCTAATGCGGTCAAAAACATGGTGTTACGTTTTGAAAATGATTTGAGCATTGCGGCAATGACCGGTTCAATTTTACCTAAGCGCGATATGATTCAAAATGTTTCTGGTTGGTGGCACCGGATATTGGCTAAGAATGAATATTATGAATATGCCCAAGCGTTTTTGTCTGGACGAACGATGGAATCGTCACGTGATCAATTGTTTACAATGTCAGGTGCCTTTTCAGCTTTTCGCCGTGAAATTCTAATGGAAACCTTTTTGTATGATATTGATACGATTGGTGAAGATACGGATATGACCTTTCAAATTCGGACACGGCTAGGCAAAAAGGTGGTCATTTGCGCGGATGCGATTTTTTATGTGGAACCGATTTCTGGGCTTTCTGAGCTCTATCGTCAGCGGCAACGTTGGCAACGTGGTGAAATGGAAGTTAGTCAAACTTATATGTCGCAGTCAGCCAGTCTGAAGCGGTTTTTTGATAACTTTTTAATTCGGCGAATGATGATTGACCATACGTTTAGCTTTCCACGGATGATTTGGACATTCGCTAGTTTTGTCTTAGTTGTTTTTGGCTATTCACCTTTAATTTTGGGGTTGTCATATCTCTTAATTTACGTGTTATATGTTTTTGTTGCCGTGATCAATTATCTAAGTGTCGGGGCGATTTTACAGAAATATCCAACCGAACGTCAGTACTATATGCATCTTTGGTGGGTAACATTGACACTGCCAATCTATATGTTTATTTGTTCATGGATTCGTTTGATTGGTATTATCAATGCCATGACGACTAAGGCTTCATGGAAAATGCTTGGCTTTAATCAAGAAATGTCTCAATTGGTTAGTGTGGTTCGCGATGATATTAGGACAATTCGAGAACAACACCGACGCGACAAGGAAGGAAAATGAGCATGCAGAAGCAACGTTCTTATAAAATTAAATCATATGTAAATGCTAGTCACGCGGTACGGTGGAAGTCAGGAACTGGTAAAAAGCATAATCATACTTGGGAGATTGTTTGTGAGTTACATGTCTTTGAAGGGATGGTTTCCTTTTTTGATATTGAAAAGTCGCTAAATGAAGCGATTGATGGCTTGTCCGGTAAGTTTTTGAATGATCTACCTGAATTTAAAGTGATTAATCCAACGGTCGAAAATGTCACTGAATATTTATTTGATAAAGTCGATGGTATTTTACGCCAAAATAATGCCGTTCTCTTGCGGATTGAAGTTAGTGATTCCCCAACACGTTCATTCTGTATTGATGTTACCGAGCGAAAATTTCCATCTGAATCACAGGTTGCAGCCAAATTGAAACAACAGGAAGCATCCAATGCGTAGGTTTTATAATTTCAGTCATGGGGTGATCAATCTTTTTTGGCGGTTATTATTTTATCTGATGCTCTTTTTTGCACTGACCTCTCCGAATATTATTATCGGAGATAATGCGACCTTTGGGACGAGTACGACGATGGTGACCACCGGTTTAGTGCTTACTATTGTTGCTATCTGTGTCATGATTTATGCGTATCCTGGCATACGTGCTTGGTTTTACAAGGTATTCGTGACCCGAAAATTGATGACCGGTAGTCTGATGTTGGTTGCAATTTTAATCTTGCAAATTCTTTTTATTTATTTTGTCCATCCAAATAGTGGGTTTGACTCTGGGATGTTGGTACACGCGGCGACTGATAAGACAAGTGCTTGGGATCAAGATATTACGTCTTACTTTAGTTTGAACCAAAACAACTTGCCAATCATGTTATTTATGCACTGGTTATCGGTTAGTTTTCATCAAACGCAGTGAATCTTTTTTGATTATGTTACGTTGTTATTTGTTGACCTTTCGGCAGTGCTTAATTTGTTATCGGTGTACGTTGTAAGGCGGCGTGCACTGGGGGTGGCCATTTATATGACTTGTGGTTGGTTGGCCGTTTTTCCAAGTATTATCATGCCTTACACAGATGCATGGGTCTTACCACTGGTTTCATTGTTCATGTTGTGTTATTTCACAATGCGGAGCGACAAGATGCCATTTGGATTTCAGGCAGCGGCAGCGGTCGGATTTGGCGTCAGTGTCGTTTTGACTTATTTCATGAAGCCATCATCAATTATTCCAGTCATCGCGATCGTAATTGTTGAGTTTTTGGCCTGGATGGTGCAGAAGCGCCATTTTACAGCATACCGAGTTTTTCTAACCTTGGCTTTATCTGTTTTGATTGTTGACAGTGCGAGTGAAACATACAAAGTTGTTCATCAAAAAGTTGAATCACAGACCTATTTAAAAATTGATAAGTCGCTATCGATTCCAGCAATTCATTTTATGGCGATGGGGGTCTATGATCAGGGTGGTTATAGTTGGCGGCAAGCACTTGCGATGGTTTACTTGCCGACTGAAAAGCAAAAAACAGATTATTCTGTAAAAATGCTCAAGAAGCGGCTAAAAAAGTTGGGTCCCTTGGGTTATGCCAAATTTCTTGTTATGAAGCAGCGTAACAACACTGCTGATGGGACTTTTGGCTGGTTGAAGGAAGGACATTTCTTTCTTGATAACCAGAAGCCAAAGCAAAACGGAATTACCAATCAATTGAAAAATTATATTTACTTATATGGTGAACATATTGCTGACTTTAGATTTGCTGCCCAATTCTGGTGGATTACCTTACTAGTCATTATTGCATTGGGATTTGGACCACGGCAAAATCTGATTCAGGTCCTACGATTATCAATGGTCGGTGGTTTTATGTTTTTGCTCTTATTTGAAGGTGGCCGGAGTCGCTATTTGATCCAGTACCTACCTTGTTTGCTATTACTCAGTATATTTTCTTTTGAACGGGTGGTGGCAAATATGAAGCGACTGTTTGGCTGGTATGATCGTGAATTAGAAAAAGATACTGCCAAATTTTCAGAAAATAGTTAGTCATTATAAGTTGAGGTGTTTGGTTTAATAAAACCGAATGCCTTTTTTAGTCCCGTGAGATTGTTAGTTAACCGTCCAATCGTGAGTGTCGCTTTCCTTCTACTCTTGAGGTTAGTTAGGTAATATAGGCTTGCGGCGCGGTTTATCAGCCACTACAATGGCAGTGGTCTTACCAATCAAATTTCATCATTTTAAATAATTATTGTGTTTGCTTTATTTTCTCACAGGTGGCAGGTAAAATGTGGTTATGGAAATAAGTTCGAACAAATTTCTGATTTATATTCGTAGTAATAATTGTAAGCGTCAACATAACGCTGGGGAGGGTTAAAAATGGCAGCAAAGTTAGTTCAAACAACCGTGACAGCGCCAGTTGCTGGTGAATTATTGCCGCTAAGCGCGATTCATGATCCAGTCTTTTCAAAAGGCTTGATGGGAAAAGGCTTTGGCATTGAACCAAGTGACGGCAAGATTGTCGCACCCGTGAGTGGGGAAATCACGATGATTGCGACGACCAAGCATGCAATCGGCTTGAAAACAATCAATGGGATGGAAGTTCTGTTACATTTAGGCATCGATACAGTCGAGTTGGGTGGTAAGCCTTACCAGATACTCGTTAAGATGGGCACCAAAGTTACGGCTGGGCAAGAATTAGCCATTATGGATTTAGCCGGCATTAAAAAGGCTGGTAAGCCAGTAACCGTCATGACGGTTATCACAAACAGTGCCGCGAACAACTATCAACTCTTTTTAAATGAGTTGGATCAGTTGGTTGAAGCTGGTGATTCGGTCGCAATGGTAACCGGTGAAGGTGCGGATGCCATGCCGGCTAAACCTGCGACGAAGGTTGGTAAGGGCAAGTATGATCAACTCGCACATGACATCATCGAAAACGTTGGCGGACCCGAAAACGTCAATAGTTTAATTCATTGTATTACGCGCCTGCGTTTTTATTTAAAAGATGAAAGTGTTGCGAATACGGCAGTCATCAGCGACTTAGATGGTGTGATCGACGTGACTAAGGGGAGCGGCCAATATCAGGTTGTGATTGGTCCCGCCGTCAATGACGTCTATGACGCGGTGATTGGCCAACTTGGCCCACAGTTTAGTGATGATGCCGCGACTAAGAAAGCTGTAGCTGAAACGAGTGCTGCGGCGAATAAACCACACTATGGTTTCTGGGGCACGATTCAGCATGGTTTTAGTGGCATTATCGGTGTCATGACTGCTTCCATGATTCCCGTCATTGGAATTTTAGCTGGCTCAGGGATTCTTAAAGGAATTCTGGCAGCCTTGACTGGATTCAAAGTTTTAAGCGCAACAAGCGGCACATACATGGTCCTGAATGCGATTGGTGATGCGACTTTCTACTTCTTACCGGTTATTCTAGGTTTCACGGCGGCGAAAAAGTTGGGGTCTGATCCAATTGTACTGGCAATCGTTGGTGGGGTCTTGATCTATCCACAAATTATTGGGGCAGCTGGAAAAGCGGCGACGGCCCAGATTGCGTTTTTCGGTATTCCGACCCATTTGGTTTCGTATTCGGCTTCAGTTTTCCCAATTATTGTGGCCGCCTGGTTGGGGGCTTACGTTGAGAAGTTCTTGAAGAAAGTCGTGCCACTGTACCTGCGGAGCGTCTTTATTCCAATTTTAGAAGCATTGATCCTAAGTGTCATCGTGCTCGTTGGTGTTGGCCCGGTGATTACGATGATCAGTAAAGGCTTAGCAGATGGGATTGTCTCGATCTACAACTTCAGTCCAGCACTGTCCGGCTTCGTCATCGGTGGCTTGTATCAAACGATGGTTATTTTCGGGCTGCACTGGGGACTTATTCCAATCGTCATCAACGATATTGCGACGAATGGGCATAGTTACCTGAATGCGATCCTCTCAATCACGATGGTGGCTCAAGGTGGGGCCGTTTTAGCGGTCTTCCTCAAGTCTAAAGATAAGAAGCTTAAAGAAATTTCATTGGCGGCCGCTGTTTCAGCGTTTTGCGGGGTCACTGAGCCCGCACTATACGGGGTCAATTTGAAATACAAACGGGTCTTCGTTTGGGCTAGTATCGGAAGTGCCTTTGGAGGGTTAATTACTGGTCTACTGCGGGTCAACAACTATGCGCTATCCGGTTCCTTGATTGGGTTCCCAGCGTTTATCACGCCCGGCGTCGGAATTGGCAGTAACTTCTATGGCTATCTGATTTCACACTACGGCACGTTACTCATCTCAACCGTCTTAGTTTTCTTATTCGGTTTCTCTGATAAAATGTTAGCTAAAAATAAAGCCAAAGCTAAGACTGATCAATTAGAGTCAGTCACGGAATAGCTTGGTGCAGACTAAAGCAGCGTCCAAATGGGCGCTGCTTTTTGGCAATGGCTATTTACACAATGAACGGTCATTCTGCGTTAAGATAAACTTATGTAGAAAGGATGATGTGTTGATGTCAGTATTTAGTGAAGCCGAAAAGATTAAAATTTTTGCCGATTTAGTTCAGATCAAATCAGTCAATGATGATGAAACCGAAGTTGCACAATATTTACAACGGTTGTTTGCGGCGCATGGGATTAAGGCGGATTTAATGCCACTAAGCGCTACCCGGAGTAATTTAGTTGCCGAAATTGGGACCGCTGGACCAGTTCTGGGGATTTCTGGGCATATGGATGTCGTGACACCAGGCGACATCGAGCAGTGGGATTCGGATCCATTTAAGCTGACGGAAAAGGCTGGCAAACTCTACGGACGTGGCGCGACCGATATGAAGTCTGGTTTAGCGGCGATGGTGATTGCGATGATTGAAATCAACGCGGCTAAGACGCTGACTAATGGGCGAATTCGGTTGATGGCGACCGTGGCTGAAGAAGTCGGAGAGACCGGTTCGCAGAAGTTTTACGAAGCGGGCACGATGCAAGATGTCGATGCTTTGCTGATTGGCGAACCTTCCGGCTACAATATTGCGTTTGCCCACAAAGGGTCGATCGACGTGCGCATCCAATCAACTGGGAAAGCCGCGCATAGCTCGATGCCGGAACAAGGGTATAATGCGCTGGATCCGTTACTCGATTTGCTCAACCAAGCGAACCACGCTTTTCGGGACAGTGATCGGCATAGCGATTTACTTGGTGACCTCGTCTTTAACACAACCATTCTCAAGGGTGGCAACCAGGTCAATTCCATTCCGGCCCAAGCGGAAACGGAGCTGAATATTCGGTCGATTCCTGAATACGACAACGCTGCGGCCATTGCGACCTTGCAAAAATTGGTCGACCAACAGAATGCAGCCGGAGCCCAGTTGGCTATGACGGTCTTCATGTCACAAGATCCGGTGCAGTCACCAAAAGACAGTAAGTTAAGTAACTTAGCCGCTAAAATTGGGTCAACTTATGCGGGCCAACCGATTCCAAAAGTGGCGATTCCCGCAGTGACGGATGCATCTAACTTATTGAAAGGTAAGTCACATGATTTCCCATTCATCATGTTCGGTCCTGGCAATCAAACACCACATCAAGTTAATGAAAGTATCGATAAGCAAATGTATTTAGACTTTATCAAGTTGTATGAAGAACTCTTTGTCAGTTATTTGAACTAGCGGCGGACGTTATTAGTGACTGGTCGCTGATTGCCGCTTCCGGTTGTTGTTGATGACATGCGGTCGAGGGACCGGGCCAAGCCTGAGGAGCGTCTTGTCCCTCGCCCGGAAGCCTTGCTTAAACCGCAAGTCTCCCAGCCGGTCCGTGGTGTAAGACCGGAAAAACACCGGTCAAACGCCACCCACACGGCCGATGCCATCAACAACAACCTACAGCTAGCTAATTGTTTTTAGTGGTTAGTCAGGCACTTAAATTTAGTGGCTTTGACTGACGGAGCGATGAGCCACATGGATTCGTTTCAGGTATAACGAGCGCCAGTATTACAGGATTTACGCCAATTTTGGTGCTTTAGACCTTTAGCCTTAATAATAGAAAATAACTGTTCGAAATGGTCAACATTTCAGAACAGTTATTTTTTTGCACTTTATAGTGTTGATCAAACGTTTTAGTAAAACGGATGCGATCAATCATCGGCGTCTGCCTCGTCACGTAATTCTTTTAAATGTTGGTGGGCACCGGCACGATTATATATCGCAAGTTGATCTAAAGCCGTGTCAAGTTCTGAAACACGATTTGATGGTGTGAACGGGAGACCGTTTTCTTTAATCATTTGGTTCAGAAAAATATTAATAAGTGTGCTCAAGTCGCTACCTAAATCTTTGGCGACGGCTTGTGCTTCAATCTTTTGTTGATGGTCGATACGAATCGTAATGCGATCTTTGATTGGATTGTCCATAATGAATTCACCTTCAATTGGTTTGATGGTGTCATTATAGCGTCATTTGGCTCACAATAACTGCTAAATAGGCTTCAGAATATTTTTTGAAAAAAAGTATTAAATGGTGATATGTGTTAATCTGCATCATTTATTTAAAAATGACGTAGATTAAAAGTGAAAATGTCGCCTTTTAACACTCATCTAATTGCTAATCTACGTCATTTTGGCTATAATGACGTAGATTAGAGGTGAGTGACGTGAAAAAATTTGATTATCAAACGTTAAATAAGCTAGTCATTACGCCAATGATGACTAAAAAAATTAGTCAAATTTCAGAATATCGTGGACAAATTAGCGCGGCCCAACTTCAAGCAAATACCGCGGCCCTAACCCGGCTAGTTGCCGTGGCAAAAATCCAAAGTACTGATGCTTCCAACCGAATTGAAGGTATCTATACTAGTAGTACCCGGTTACGGTTGATTATGGCTAAGAAGACCATGCCACATGATCGTTCCGAGGCCGAAATTTCGGGATATAGAGATGTTTTAAGTTTAATTCACGAACAATATGCGTATATTCCGATGACTGCATCGACAATTTTAACGTTACACAAGCATTTATTTAGTTTCACTGCTAGCAGTTGGGGTGGTAAATTTAAAGATATTGATAACCAAATTATGGCCAGGCATACGGATGGAACTGAGGTTGTCCGCTTTACGCCACCAGCAGCCTACCTAACTCCGGCATTAGTTGAGTCGCTCTGTGATAACTTTCGCCAAGCACTTCAGGCAGATACGTTACCAACGTTATTGTTGTGTGGTGCTTTTGTCTTTGATTTTGTTTCAATCCACCCATTTCGAGATGGTAATGGTCGTTTGTCGCGATTGTTAATGCTACTAGTTTTATATCAAGCAGATTATGGGGTAGGACGTTATATTAGTTTGGAAGCCTTAATTGAAAAAACAAAGTCGCAATACTATCAAGCTCTAGAGGTCAGTTCTGAGGGGTGGTTACAAGACACTAACGATTATCAAGCTTTCCTAGATTATTTCTTGAGCGTCGTTTTACAAGCTTATCGTGACTTAGCAGAACGCTTAGCACCGTCAGTCGAGCCAGAAAAAGTTACGGCACCGGTATTGATTTTGCAAGGGTTACAAAATGAATTGCGCCCGTTAACAAAAAGAGAATTGATTGCCTTGATTCCGAAGTACAGCCAAGTTTCGATTGAGCGTGGGTTACATCAGCTGGTCGTTGCTGGCAAGATTCGGAAGGTTGGCGCTGGAAGAGCTACGAGTTATGTTTTGGTTATTTAGCATTTGTTCTGGCAGTTTAAATAAGGCGTTTTTTCTATTATATGAAAGCAACCGTTAGTATGACTGATTTATCCAGTCACACTAACGGTTGCTTTTTGGGAAACAAGTTAATAATTTGGTTTTAAACCGGTGCCGCTCACTAGCGACGCGCCTTGTAGGGCCGCGGTCGTCGTTGTCGGCATATCGCTATGCTGCGGACTCCAGCCGGTATCTTTGGCTAATTTAATGGTCCGTTTGCCAGTGGTTAAAGTCATATTGGTGGCATCATCCAATGCCAGGCTAGTTGTGCCTAAATCACGTTGGCTCAAGGTCGCCTGATCATTCTTGGCTAATTTTAAATTAAAATTTCCCTTAATTGTGGTACGCCCCGTTTGAAACAGTGCCAATTGTTGGTTGGCGTTTAAATAAAGTGCCAAATGCTCGGAAGCATTGACCCAGCGCCCCAAGTAATCCGTTCTATGCACTTTACTAACTGCCGTGACGGTCGGTGCTGCCGACTGCACCTGTTTGTCAGCAAGCCCGTTCCCGCTGGCCGCTGACTGGCATCCCGCTAACCCTAAACTTAGGATCAGCGCCATGCCGAATACACCCCATCTATTTTTCATGCCCAATCTCCTCCAAAGTCGAAGCTCTCAAACTAACGACTCTTGCTCTCTCAGAATTCCATTATAGATGAAGCGTGTCGTAATCGAAACCAATACGCGTCTCTTTATTAAGAAATTTAAGATTAGTTTTAATAAATTGGGAGGTCGTGTTGAGTACTGCTTGCAAGTGAATTGGGTCAAAGTTAATTTTAGCCGACCGGTTAGGGGCCGAATTGGCTTGAAAATAAAAGCTGAAAGCTTGAAATCAGCCAGCTAACGTCGGTCGTATAGCCCTTATATTAATTATTCCAAATGTATTCAGCAATTGATATAAAACAAATTTATTAATCAGGTATAAGACTAATAAACGTTGCTAGACTCACTTTTGCATTGAAAAGCAGTCAATAACACCATATAGGCAATCAGCTTAAAGTGAGCTACTATATATAGTATTGAGAACGCATTGAATGACCAAGTGGTTGTGCCGCTGGACCTTTTTGCGTCAAAGTGACTGAAAAGTGGGGATAGATATGTTAACAACGAACACAACAGAACTTTTAGATGTGCTACGGCCATTGCCGGTAATCAAACGGGGTGGGACACAGACTAAGTTTCATCCATATAAGTTGAATTTTGTTTTAGACCAATTAGCATTAGATGATGCGGAACAAACCGCCGTTAAACGGGCCTTGGTTAGCCATTACCAACAGACGGCCGTCATTGAAACGCGCGAATTACGGCCAGCGCTAATTCAAATTTTAACGGATCTGGATTTAACGGATGCAGCTAAAGCTTATCAGGATTATTTTATTGCGGAACAAGAACGTTTTTCGAGTGCAACGAACGTGCGTGAACGGATCGAAAAGCTATTTAACCGGGATGCCAGCGTTGTTCATGAAAATGCCAATAAAGATAGTAATGTTTTTAATACCCAACGGGACCTTGAAGCAGGGGCGGCCAGTCGGGCGATTGGCCTGAAGATGCTGCCAGATTTAGTGGCTAAGGCGCATTTGCGTGGCGATATCCACTGGCATGATTTAGATTATTCACCAGTGACGCCAGAAACGAACTGTTGCTTGATCGACTTTGACGGCATGTTCAAAAATGGTTATAAAATTGGGAATGCCGAAGTCGCTTCACCACGCTCTATTCAAACGGCCACGGCGCAAATGGCACAGATTATTGCCAACGTCGCTTCACTACAATACGGCGGCTGTTCCGCGAACCGGGTCGACCAACTATTGGCGCCTTATGCCGAAATCAATTATCAAAAGCATTTGGCGGATGCCGAAAAATGGGTCGCTGCCGATCAGCGTAAGGCTTATGCGAAAACCAAGACCAAGAAAGACATTTACGATGCGATGCAGGCTTTGGAATATGAAATCAATACCTTGTATTCCTCACAGGGTCAGACGCCGTTCACGACGGTCAACTTTGGCTTGGGCACAAGCTGGATCGAACGTGAGATTCAACGCGCTATTTTACAAATTCGGATTAAAGGACTTGGCAAAGAACGCCGGACAGCTATTTTTCCTAAGCTGATCTTTACGATCAAACGGGGGTTGAATTTAGCACCAGATGATCCGAACTATGATATTAAGGAATTGGCAATTGAGTGTTCAACTAAGCGGATGTACCCGGATCTTTTAATGTACGATAAAATCAAGGCATTAACGGGTAGCTTCAAGACACCGATGGGTTGCCGTTCCTTCTTACAAGGTTGGCGCGATGAGAATGGGGTTGAAGTTAATTCCGGCCGCATGAATTTAGGGGTTGTCACGGTTAATCTGCCACGCATTGCCTTATCTGCGCACGGCGACCGCAAGCTATTCTGGGAAATCTTTGAAGAACGGATGACCACTTGTCATCAAGCGTTGGCCTACCGCATCGAACGCACGAAAGAAGCCCAACCTGAAAATGCGCCGTTGCTTTACATGTATGGGGCTTTTGGCAAACGATTACCAGCTGGTGGCAATGTGGACGAGCTGTTCAAGAATCAACGCGCCACGATTTCACTCGGCTATATTGGCATCTACGAAGTTTGCACGACCTTCTTTGGGCCTAACTGGGAACACAATGCCGAAGCACTCGACTTCGCGGAAACGGTCGTTAAAGCGTTGCGGGATAAATGTGCAAAGTGGGCCGAAGAGAGTGGCTATCATTACAGTCTCTATTCAACGCCGGCCGAATCACTGACCGATACGTTCTGCCGTGATGATATTCAGAAGTTTGGTCGGATTGCTGATATTACCGATAAGGAATATTACACGAATAGTTTTCATTTTGATGTGCGGAAGCATCCGTCACCATTTGAAAAATTAACGATGGAAGAACGTTTCCCACAGTATGCTTCGGGTGGGTTTATTCATTACTGTGAATATCCAAACTTAACACAGAACCCTAAAGCCTTGGAAGCGGTCTGGGATTGGGCTTATGATCACGTCGGCTATTTAGGCACGAACACGGCGATTGATCAATGTTTCAAATGTGGCTTTAAAGGTGAATTTAAAGCGACTGCTCGCGGATTCGTTTGTCCACAATGCGGCAACCATGATCCTAAATACTGTGATGTGGTTAAACGGACTTGTGGTTATTTGGGTAATCCGCAACAACGGCCAATGGTTCATGGCCGTCACGTTGAAATTGCGTCACGTCAAAAAAATATGTCTCCGGAGATGATTAGGAATGCCGCACGCTATGAAAGGACCAAACAATCCGATGCCCAAAGAATGGCTGGCAGAGGACTTAAGTGAACAATACGTCGCTGATTACAAGGCGTTTAACTTTGTCGATGGGGAAGGGGTTCGCTGCAGTTTATATTTGAGTGGTTGCCCGTTCCATTGTCCCGGTTGTTACAATGTCGCGGCCCAAAACTTCCACTATGGTCAACCGTATACACAGGATCTGGAAGATCAAATTATTGAAGATTTGAGTCAGGATTATGTGCAAGGCTTGACGTTGCTTGGTGGTGAGCCCTTCTTGAATACGCAAGTTGCGATTCGTATCTGTGAACGGGTGCGGGCTGAATTCGGGCACACCAAGGATATCTGGTCATGGTCTGGCTATACTTGGGATGAATTATTAAAGGATTCCGACGACAAACTGAAGATGCTTTCATTGATTGACATTTTGGTCGACGGGCGGTTCTTAGAGGACCAGATGGACTTGACGCTTCAATTCCGTGGCAGTGCCAATCAACGGATCATCGATGTGCCAAAGTCGTTAGCTAGTGGCAATGTTGTGATTTGGGATAAATTGAAACGATAAAAGTGGATTAGTCAGTGGTAAATTGCCGCTCCGGTTGGACTGGTTTGAGGCTGGAACGTGGTGGCCACGGTTGGAAGCCATAGTGCGGTCTCCCAAGCCGGGCTTTTACTAAGCTGAGTAAACCACTCCGCTAAGTAAAATTTCACCACTGAGCCTCAAGCCAGCCCAACCTGCGCTGTATAGCCGGAGAGTTGAAGCGACGAACAACGCACAATCACTGCAAGTTTCGAGCATTAAACAAATGAAGAATTTAACAATTGAATAGAACCACCGCAGTGCGTGGCGACTAACGTCAAGCGCTGTTTTTTTGCAAAAATTAGGTAAATAAGGGAGTTTTTGAGAATGTTGACGACAATTAAAGCCTGGCAGGATTGGTATTTTCACTTTTGGGATCGATTGAATGTATTGCGCGCTGGAATTCTGGGTGCGAATGATGGGATTATTTCAGTTTCTGGCATCGTGCTAGGGGCGGTCGGCGCTGATTTGAGTAATACAACGTTATTTATTAGCGGAATTTCAGGTATGCTGGCCGGGGCTTGCTCGATGGCTGGCGGTGAATATGTTTCTGTCAGTGCTCAAAAAGATGTTCAGCTCAGTCGCTGGGATCACCTGATCAAGATAATTCAGCAGTGGTCAAAATGACTCAAACTCGGCTACGTGAGATTGATCTGCTGAATCCGATTCATGCGGCAATGACTTCGTTTATCGCTTTTATGTTGGGGGCATTGATTCCACTATTAGCGATTAGTTTGTCGACACCAGCTTGGCGATTAGTGAACACAATTGGTGCCATGGTAATTGCTTTGAGTTTGAATGCCACCGTCAGTGCACGTCACTCAGCGGTCCCTTTAATTAAAGTGATTTGCCGGAATACCTTGGTCGGCGTGGCAACGGCTTTAATCACATATTTAATGGGAATTTTGCTAGGAGGTACCGTTACCGGCTAATTTAACGTCAATTTAAGACTTTTTTCGTTCAAAATAGACATTGGGTGTCGATATTTTATGCTTAAAAGGCTATACTGAGAACCATGTTGATTAGTTAAATTATATTGACATAAATCGGATTTGAATCGAGGTCTTTTATCAGATGTATCGCTTTTTTGTTCAACCACAAGTTGATCAAAGCCAAAAGTCCGTCTTTGGATATGAGCTTTTGTTACGCAAAGAAACGCATGGTCGCTGGGCTGTGCCGGCTACTTTTACCGAATTACCATTAACCAAACAGGTCCAACTATTAGAAAATTTAGCTTTACAATTAGCGACTAAAGCAACGAACCAGGTGTTAGCTTTAAATTTAAACCGTGAACAAGCGGAAGATAAGTTAATGCTAGGGACGATTATTTATTTAAAAAAACGGTTAAATCCGGCAGCGCTAACGATTGAATTGACAGAAAATGCCACGTTAGCCGAAATTCAAAAATATAGTATGTTATTTCATCAGTACGGGATCAAATTAAGTATCGATGATGTCGGGACTGGTTCGAACACTTTTGATAATGTTGAACCGTTGTTGCCGTATGTTGATCAAATTAAGTTTGCGATGCAAAATTTACGGATGAGTGGGAAGGCGGATCAAATTCCAACGGCGCTCTCATTTTGGCATACCATCGCTTTACAGTATCACCTCGACTTCATTTTGGAAGGCGTGGAAGATGCGCATGATCAGGCGATGGCGAAGGCATTAGGCATTGACCTCCATCAGGGCTACCTTTATGGGAAGCCACAGTTGGCGGTCGATGGTCCTGATCAACCAATGGCAGCGTTGAACGATGGTCAATAACCGGGAAGGATAACGATATATGACTTGGGCTTACTGGCGGGTACCACCATTTGTAACTAGTATTTTCTTCATCCTTGGCGTGTTGACGCTGTATTGGGTCCTGTTTAATTGGATTACGGCGTTTTTCCATGCGCATCACATTGATGTGGACGATGACGTCATCAATTCTTGGCATGGCATTTTGTATATGTTGGTGTTTGTGTTTAGTCTGCAAACACTGATTGTGGGTAAGGCGGATTCATGGCAGTTTATGAATTTTCAATTAATTGCGCTGATCTTCTGCGGGTATTTTTTGAATATTCACATTCCATACTATCTACTGTTTCCAGTAGTCTTAGTGTACATGGTCTTCAACCAATCGATTACTTATTGGGAATCATGGGGCTACGCGATTACGATGGTTGCGCTGTTCTGGACGATGAACTACATCCGAATCCATTCCCAAGGCAAGGCACATGCTTGGATCTATTATCTATGCACGGGTATTCCGTATGGCGGCGTGCTCTGGCTGTGGATGAAAGTTAAATTTAGTTTGAGCTGGAATACGTTCTGGCAAGAATGGATCTATTTGGTTATTTTCGAAATTTTACTCTATGCTTACGTCAGCATGTTGACGCGTGATAGTGAATTTAAGCTGCGGTTAGCGCAATTTGCCAGTCACGACGCGCTCACGCAAACGGAGAATTTCGCAGCGTATACTGGTGAAATCAAGTATCTCTTCGAAGATAGCTCGAAAAACAACTTAAAATTGTCGATGATGATGTTCGACATTGATCACTTTAAGCATGTCAACGACACGTACGGTCATTTAGCAGGTGACCGGGTGTTGCAGCATGTGACGGATGTCGTACAGACGGTAATTGACGCTAATGATAATAAGGTCACGCTCTATCGAACCGGTGGCGAGGAATTCAATATTCTTTTCCCAGGTTATGATTTAGCCAGCACGGAAGCCATCGTGCGCCAAATCTTCTTAGCGTTGAATCACTTGAGCGTTAATTTTGGCGATCAACAGATTCCAATTACGATTTCAGTTGGGGTTTCGTCGTTATCTAAACAAGATGCGACGCCAGTTGACTTCTATAATCGAGTCGACCAGAATCTTTACCATTCGAAGCGGAATGGTCGGATGCAGATCACCTCTGATTAATCACAGCTTTTAGTTAAAATAATGAGGTGTAAAAGGACCAACTAACTCTGTAACGGAGCTGGTTGGCCCTTGCTTTAGGCTAATAGCAAAAGATTGAAAACAACTGGTCCATCCCACTTTGAAAGATAGTTGATAGTTGTCGCTTCCGGTTGTTGTTGATAACATGCGGTCGAGGGACCGGGTCAAGCCTGAGAAACGTCTTGCCCCTCGCCCGGAAGCCTTGCACAATCCGCCAATCTCCCGGCCGGTCCGTGGTGTAAGACCGGAAAAGCGCCGGTCAAACGCCACCCACACGACCGATGCCATCAACAACAACCTACAGCTAATCAACTGCTTTAAGTGATTAGTCAATTGTTTAAATTAATAAATTGGCGTATCAAGCTAGGCGCATACTAAGTATCATTAGGTTAAGTGAGAGTTTGTGAGTGGCACGATGGACCGAGCTTATTTTAATGGGGGATTGGTCTAAAATCTTATTTTCCGACTTAGTCTAGCCTAAAAATTGAGAATTAAAAAAAGGGGTCACCTCATTTTTGGGGGGCCTCTTTTTGAGTCGTAATAATTTAAAATAGGGTAGCTTATTTTAATTGTTGAAACGCCAATTACTCAAATTATGAAGCGAGCTGGTGGGCAGTTCGTTTGTGGTGGACCAGCCGAATACGTTGATAACTCGCCATTAAGATACCACCAATCAGAATACCAAGTGCATTGGCTAAGACGTCGTTGATATCACTACTTCGATTGATCAAGAAATCGTGTGATAAAAAGTATTGGGTTATTTCAATTCCGCTACCAATGAATAACCCAGTCAAAGCAACCCCTAATAGGGGCCATTTTGGCAGAGTGGTTTTTAGGATTAAGCCTAACGGTATCGTTAAAATGATATTTTCAAGAAAGCCTAAGTTTGCAAAGGCCAAGCGTGTCAGGTTCACTTGCCCCGTCCCGAGTGGCATGAGGTAGAGGGCCGTCCCAGAAACGGAAATTGGGGAAAATAGAATCGTGGCTAAACTGGTACAATAGCCGAGAATTAAGAAGGCTAAACAGCGACGTTTAGGACCAGTCGCAAGTATGGCTAACGCAATTAAGCCAGTAATAAGAAAAATAAATAGTAGGGGTTCCCAGCGCATTTGACCACCTCCGAGATGATTGTCAGTAATTGAATAACTGGTTACTAGCGTACAATAGAATGCCGGATTGTCGTTGGTTTTCGCCAGAGCTTTAACGTTTCTTGTCGCTCTTAGTAAAAGGATAAGATTTGAGTCACTAAAAGGTCACAATAATTTCTACTGGGATTTAATTGGTTCCAATCGGTGTGGTATTGATATTCAAAAAAGTATTTCGTTTTTATAGAATGTACAGCCTTTTGAGTGCGCCTATGTTATTCTTAAGCTGTGAAAAATCAACGTAGTAAACTGGTTATACAATTAAACAACGATAATCTGATTTTTATTCGTTTGCTAATTAAATGGAGTGAAGAATATGCAGAAGCTAAAAGCGCCGACGATGGCGGAACTATATGAAAAGGCTAGAAGAAAGACTTTATTAGGTGGGATTATTAAGCCAACAACTGCAGAGCTTGATCAAATGCTAGCAGAACGGCTCAAACAGAACGAGAGTGAACATCAAAATAAAGGTACAGCGCAATCAGGACATGAGTTTTGAGTTTTCTTAAAAGGCTCAAAATGGGACGTTATGACACACAAAGGGCGCGTGATTATCTAGTTGTGATAGTCACGCGCCCTTTTTTGAAATCTTAATCTTTAGCAGCTTGTTGTGCAATGTAACGTTGGTTGCCACGATGCAATTCAATCACTGTCCAAGTGAGTAACGCAATGATGGCTGCGATTAGCACCCAGGCAATTGCGTCGGCGATGCTGGTTTGGCCTTTAGTCGGATTACTGCCGAAAAAGCCTTCAACTTGCGAGGGGAGCCCAATCAAGTTTAGTCCAGTCAGTCCGATGACAGATAACCAGCCTAAGCCTTTAATCCAAAGCGTATTCTTGAACCGTTTGCCCATTTCAGCGGCACTGTCGGTCATCATGAGTAACGGTAACATTGAAAATGGTAGCGCAAAGGCTAAGAAGACTTGAGAATTATTCATTAAATCGTTCAGGGCTTCATGTTCCGCAATGGCGGATTTACTACTCGTAAGCATGACGCAGATCAGGACGGGAATGACGGAAAGTAAACGCGTCACTAAGCGTCGTAACCATAATGGCATCCGCATGTGCACAAAGCCTTCCATGATGACTTGCCCCGTTAGTGTCCCAGTAATGGTCGAATTTTGACCAGAAGCGAGCAACGCGACCGCAAATAATGCTGACAGTACGCCGGACCGTGCAACATCGATCAATAAGCCGTTACTCAAAGTTGACGTATTCGATAAGGCTTGATATAACCCAAAGAATGATGGATCTTTGACGGCACCGGTCTTGAAAACAGCAACCCCCATAATTAAGAGGAGCGCGTTCACAAAGAAGGCGGCGGTCAGTTGGATATTGGAATCCAAGCTAGCGAATTTCACCGTGCGGGCAACGTCGTCTGGATCACTATGATCAATTTTACGCGTCTGTGAAATGGCCGAATGTAAATAGAGATTGTGTGGCATGACCGTCGCGCCAATGATCCCAAGGGCACCACTCATCGGGGTCATCCCGGCAACGGTGCGACTATTTGAAAAGGTCTCACTGGTTGGCACTAAGCCGGCAAAGACTTGCCCCCAATTAGGATTGGACAAGGCGACTTGATAAACAAAGACGAGTAAGATGACTAAAATCAAACAAACCACGATCGCTTCAATCTTTCGGAAGCCAATTTTAGTTAATAATAGAAGTAACAAGACGTCAAAGACGGTAATAAAGACCGCAATGACTAGTGGAATATGAAAAAGTAAATATAACGCAATCGCCGCGCCGATAACTTCGGCAATGTCAGTCGCCATGATCGCCAATTCAGTTAACAGCCATAAGACAATGCCCAGCGATTTTCCAGTACGGGCACGGATGGCTTGCGCCAGATCCATCTGTGTCACGATGCCAAGTTTAGCCGCCATGTATTGTAACAGCATCGCAATCAAACTTGACATCAAGATGACAGACATCAACAAGTATTGGAAATTTTGACCACCGGTGATTGAAGTTGACCAGTTCCCAGGATCCATGTAACCGACTGCCACCAAGGCACCTGGCCCCGAGTAAGCGAATAAGGTGCGCCAGAATCCAATGTTCTTGGGTACGTCGATCTTACCATTGATTTCTTCTAGTGATGGGCCATTGGCATACTCAATTAATTTGTGTTGCCGTTTTGCTTTCCCCACGATGCAGACCACCTTTCTATCTTTAAAACAGCCTCATTCTACGCTGAGTTTGATATAAATAATATAATTTTTAGGTATGCCTTATAAAAAACGACAACTTTTTAGCTAGGTTTGTGTTTAGGGGGATAACTAACGCGACCGACCGTAAAATACGCGTTTAATTGAGCATCGTTTGTTAATTGTTTTTATAAACCAACGTTAACAAGTGTAAACCTTATCGAATCAGTTAATTAATCTAACCTGCTTGCTCAAAATGTGGTAAAGTCAGTACTGAAAGCGTCAACAATCAACATATTTAACTAATCTGAAAGGGAAAGTCACGCAATTGGAGCTGTGAAAAGTATCTCATGAATTGAGCAATCAGGGATCAATCACAGTTCAAGGAGTAAAACGATGAACAACGGAGTAATCACAACGAGTAGTTTAGTGCCAGTCGTCGCACCGGTCGCTGGTCAGCATATCAGGCTGACCACGGTTGCCGATACGGTTTTTTCGTGTGGCTTGAGAAGTGCGACTGACCTCTTGTTACCGGCGACAGATCGCTTGGTCGCGCCGGCGGTTGGACAGGTGACCACAATTGCGGCAGATCAGCGCCGTATCGGTGTGCGAACAGTCAATGGTCTGGAAACGGTGATTCAGTTTAGCGTCACGTTACCAGAAAAATTCAAGACGGCCATCAGGCTCGCGGTGAAGGTTGGCGACTGGGTCACGACCGGACAGGTGATTGCCGTCATTAAGCTGAGATTGGCTCGGTTGAACCGGCAAAAAACGACCGTGCCGAGTCATGTGCTGCACGCATTCATGCGGCTACAAAGGCTTTTTTTCACGGCGACTCACCGAATTGTGCCAGAAGGCAATGTCGATATGAAGCTGTCCCGCGACATGGCAGGTAATCACTGGCTGGCGGCAATTGGCCCACCGACAGTTCCCACAACTGAGTTGACCCGTGTCTTGGGGTGACCATATTAAGTGTCACGAGATTAATGAAATGCGTGGAAGATAGGAATATCGTCCAGTCAAGCTAATCAGCCAGCAGGAAATCGTAGAGGGGTCTCGATTGAACCAGCTAGTGGTCGATCTCAGTTGATGGGTGGATAGCAAGTGGCTGAGGGTTTTGCGTTAGCAATAGCGCATTTTGGGGCAACGGCATTTTGGGGAAAACGACGTTGGTCAAGTTTAGTGGCGATTCAGCAGCCAAACGCATAGATAATCATTGAACCGAGTGCTAGTTTTGAATCCGAGCTAGCATCAATTAATGTGGCAGCATTAAGCGGCGGTGATTATTAGGTTGGTTTTTGGCAGTCGGGTTCATAGCGGTCAAAAGGTTAGGGTTCCAACCAGCTGGTCACGCCAACGGGGGTTCACGTGACCAAGTTAGATTGGCAATCGGCACGACCCAGCAACAGTTATCGCACACAGTTGTCGAGCAGTGATTGCCAATTTCGTTAGTTTTGTTAGGTTAACCATGGCTGCAGAGAGTGAAAATTGGAAGCGGATTGCTTGCTTTTATTTGGCAGTTCAGTTTACTATAAGCGTAAATTGAAGAGGAGTGATTCGTGATGAGTGAAGCAACTTTTAACAAGGCCGAATTAGCAAAATTTGACGGCCAAAATGGTCAACCAGCCTATGTCGCAGTCGACGGGGTGGTCTATGATGTGACTGGCGTTGATGCTTGGGCTGGTGGCAAGCACCACGGTAATTTAGCTGGTCAAGAATTAACAGCAGTGATTGACACCCATTCACCACATGGTCGCAGCGTTTTGAAAAAGTTGCCTGTGATTGGGAAGTATGCAGACTAAGCTACGTGTGGCTGCAGAAAACTAAATCCTAATATTCATCGGATCGGGACGACCAATACGAGTTCTGATCTTTTTTGGGGCCGAAAAATGAAACCGCTCTATAATTTGTCATCTAATTGTTACTTACGAACGTCAAGTTTAGCGTGTATAGTGAACACTCGAAACTAAATCTAGGAGTGTGTTAATATTATGCCACGTAATTTAAAAGAAGAAGTAGTGTTCACAGCGATTATGGCGGGACTGATGGTGTTTGTCATGACTGCGTACAATGTCGCGATGGCGCAAGGCTTCAGCAATGGTTTGATCCTTGCAATTTTAAGTGGATATCCTCTTGGTTTAGTCGTAGCAATCATTTTAGATCTGTTGGTCGTTGGGCCAATTGCAAAAGGATTAGCTTTCAAATATATCATTAATGATTACATGCGGAAAAACACTGTCTTAATTGGGATTACGATTTCAGTTTTGATGGTGCTTGGCATGGTAACTTGCATGTCCCTCTTTGGGATTGCGGTGGAAGGTAAGTTGGCTGGGGCGCACGTTTTAGCTACCTATGGTCATACTTGGATTTTTAACTTGATTGTTGCTCTACCCTTACAACTTATTATCGTGGGCCCGATTGCCCGCGGTGTGTTAGGCAAGATGCAACAAGCTACTGCTAAACAGGAAGAATCCTCAGCGGTTGAAGACGAAGATTAAATTAGCAACCTTTAAAGCTAGCTCGTTGTCACGGTCATTGGCCGTTTTAGAGCTGGCTTTTTTTGTGCCGGTTTTAGCTGAAGCTATTCAGATTGTTGAGGTTTACTTTGGCTAGTGGCAACTAAAAATATTAGTAACCGTTAATTCTGTTAATTTATTTGTGAGCGAACTACAATAAAACCGTCACATGTAGTTAACGGGGTTACCTATATGTGCGGTAATTTGAATGAATAAAAAAGAGGAGATCGGTGTTATGCGTACGAATCGGGACGCTAAGTTACATTATAAGATGTACAAGCATGGTAAGCTATGGCTGCTTGCAGGAATAACTTTGTTAGCAGTTCAGGGGCAACAACTATTGGCACAGGCGGACACTGAGGCGAAACCAGTAGCTAAAGCACCAATTGTTGAAGATATGCCATTGCCAAAACCAGAAAAGCAAGTGGTTATCCAGCCTAAAAAGACTAGTTCAAGTTCAAATGTGACGAGGGCTAGTTCGAACGCAAGCCCTTCGGTAAGCCAGTCTAGTTCGGCGTTAAGTGCAGCCAGTTCGAGTGTTTCGACAAGTGCGGCTAGTTCGTCAATTTCAGCGACGAGTCAACCGGCCAGTTCACACGATCAGTTTTTGGCCAAAAAAGACTCGCGATCTTCCGAAGTCCAAAAGTCGACTTCTAAATCGGCAATAAGTGAAACAGCTGTTACCAAGGTAAAGCAGTCGTCAGCCGTGACCTCTGTTGAAATTGATCATAATCAGTACAATACTGCAATAGGTGGTAAAACAACTAAAAAACCAATCATAACGCCGGCTAAACAACCAGAAACGACTGGGAGACAAGCAACAGACCAATCTAAGTCATCAGACGCTGCTCAGGTTGCAATCGCGCCAGTAACAGTTGGTTCCGTTGATAACGTTGGTGCCACAGCCCCTAATGTAGCAGTCTCTAGTCAAGCGCCGGCAGGGGTAAGTCTGAAGCCAGTCATTAAGCCAAAAGATAGTCCCACGCCAGCTGAATTACAGCGGTCCAACGAATTGACACCGCAAGCAATGGTGCGAGATATTGCGCCAAAATCAACTGGGACGTTGGGTGATGTTAGTTGGAATTTCGATGAAGGGACGGGGGCGCTGAGTGTTGGAGGCGGGAATCTGCCTTACTCAACCAGCGCCATTCCAATTGACTTAACTGCCGTTAAAACGATGGCGATTACCGATAAATTAAAATTAGCATCAGCGCCTGGTGAAATTTTCAAGGATATGCCGAATGTCACGAGTATTAGTGGACTGGAAAATTTGGATACGAGTGCGGTAACCGATATGTCGTTTATGTTTGCTAATGATCCTTCTCTTAAGAGCTTGGATTTATCTGGTTTCGATACGCACAACGTTACCGGTCTATTTGGGACATTTGTGAATGATGCCGCTTTAGAAAGTTTGATTGTCACTGGTCCTAATTGGGATACGAGTAAGGTTACGACCATGTACAATACCTTTTATAAATTGAAAAGTTTGAAGGAGTTGGATCTATCTGGTTGGCAAACCCAAAATGTGACGTCCTTTACGATGATGTTTAAGGGTGATAGTAGTTTGACGCAATTAAATGTGGCTAGCTTTAATACCGAAAGTGCAACTGATCTGTCTGGTATGTTTGACGGTGTAAGTGCCGTACAATCATTGGATGTGAGTGGCTTTCGAACGGATAAAGTTACCAACATGCAATATTTGTTTAACGATGTCCAACAGGTGCAGCAACTGGATTTATCTAAATGGGACACGAGTCAAGTAGCCACAATGTTTGGGATGTTTCTGAACATGGCCAACTTAAGCGATCTTGATCTCAGCGACAGTTTCAATACTCAAAATGTGACGAATATGGGTGCGATGTTTGCGGGTGACAAATCATTAAAAGCCTTAGATTTGAGTCACTTTGATACAACTAAGGTGACGACAATGGATAATCTGTTGACTGGTACAAGCAGTTTAACAGCCATTGATGTCAGCCACTTTGATACAAGCCACACCAACTCAATGGCTTCAATGTTTGCCTCTATGTCAAATTTGACTAGTTTGGATCTTAGTCACTTTGATACTAGCCAAGTGACAAGTATGACTAACATGTTTTCAGGAATGGCTAATTTGACTACTCTTGATTTGAGCCGCTTTGACACGAGTCGCGTCACGGATATGTCATCGATGTTTAATAGTATGGATAAGCTACAATCGCTGGATTTAAGCCATTTTGATACCTCAAATGTCACTAACATGGCGTTCATGATTAGTGCTGACGCAGCCCTGACAGCCTTGGATTTGAGTTCTTTCTCGACGAAAGCGGAAACGACTCAAGTCAATCTGTTACTCAATTTACCAAAATTACGTGTTTTAGTTCTTGGTAAAGGGATGACCAACTTAACTGATACCAGCTTATCTGACCCAGTTACGCGTGGTCATTGGCAAAATGTGGGAACTGGCACAATTGCTGATCCAACTGGTCAATACGATTACGATTCAGTAGGGCTAGTTGCCAATTTCGATGGGCCAACGATGGGTGACACCTATGTTTGGATCTTACGGCTAACACCTCAAACGGAAAAGCGCGTTTATCAACGGACGATTGCGTACCAGGATGCAGAAAACCACGCCGACTTAGTAACGCCAATCATACAGACAGTTGCGTACCAACGCGTGGCACTGATTGATCAATATACTGGCGATCTGTTGGGCT
The DNA here is from genome assembly GCF_005405065.1 of Lactiplantibacillus nangangensis. Classification (GTDB taxonomy): domain Bacteria; phylum Bacillota; class Bacilli; order Lactobacillales; family Lactobacillaceae; genus Lactiplantibacillus; species Lactiplantibacillus nangangensis. The sequence continues at coordinate 70,467 of NZ_BJDI01000005.1, forward strand.
ATGATACGACCGGTGACGGTCAAGTTGATACCACGGATGCTGATGCGGCCTGGTTTTTGAATGGCACCAGTGCCACACTTGCGGCCGTAACGAGTCCGGATTTCACAATTAACGGTTATCAGGGGCCATCACAGGCGAAAGTTGCCGCAAAAGTGTTATCCGCGGCCGATATCACGGACGGTACCGTGGAACCAATTGTGATCACCTATGCGCACGCCACTGCACCAATACTCAATTATCGAGCGATTCAGCGCACCATTAATTTTGTGGATGCGGAAACCCAAGCCGATATTCAAGACGGGCCAATCAGTCAAATCGTGCAACAGGCGCAAACGGCAATTATCGATCAGGTCACGGGCCAAGTTCTTGGCTATGACACGACTGGTGACGGCCAGATTGATACGCAGGACGCCAACGCTGCCTGGGTCGTTATCGGTGACAATACATTGGCAGCCGTCACGAGCCCAGATTATCGTCATTTGGGTTACTTAAGTCCTAGTCAGGCTGGGGTGGCAGCAATCGTGATTGACGGCACTTATACTGGCGTATTGACGATTCCGGTCGTCATCACTTATGCGCACGCCACTAAAGCACAAGTGAGTCAACGGACGTTGCAACGAACCATCAACTACTTAGACGCTGAGTCTGGCGAAGGGTTGCAACCAGCTATTAATCAAGAAGTGAGCTACGCGCAGACGGCACTCGTGGATCAGGTGACCGGCAACGTGCTCGGCTATGATACGACCGGCGATGGTCAAGTTGATACGGCGGATGGGGACTCCGCTTGGGTTGTGTCACCAGCGGGGGATATTTTAGCTGCCGTTGTCAGTCCGGACTTTGGCAAGCTAGGTTATCAAGCACCGGTACCAGCGATGGTGGCCGAAAAAACCATCGATGCGCAAGCGGCTGCCGGTGATGATATTTTAGTCACAGTCCATTATGCGCACCGGACGCGGTCTGATTGCCAAGTGAAAACAGTCACTCGGACGATTCATTATTTGGATGCCGAGTCTAAGGCCGCACTCAAGTCGCCAGTAGTCCAAACGGTTAGTCATCAACGACAAGCAATCATTGATTTAGTCACGGGTCAGTTGCTCGGTTACGATTTGACCGGTGATGGCGTGGCCGATACGACGGATGGCGATAGCGCGTGGACACCAGTGTCGACAACCGTTTTACCAACGGTGGCGAGTCCTGATTTCAGTGCGCAGGGCTATTTGCCAGCATCACAGTTGGTGGTTCCAAGTCAAACGATTACTAGCGATTACGCTGGCGAGCCCAATCTAATTCTGACAGTGACTTATGCGCATGATACGCGGACGGCAGCTGAACAACGGCAAATCAAGCGGACTATTACGTATGTTGACCGGCAAACGCATGGCACAGTTGCACCGGCAGTCGCGCAAAGTGTTGCTCAAACGCGGACTAGCGTGTTTGATACGGTCACGGGGCAACTGTTAGGTTATGATTTGACGGGTGACGGTATGGTCGACACCCAAGACGCCACGCACGCTTGGTTGGTAGCTGGTTCTGAGTCCTTGGCGGCGGTGACGAGTCCTGATTTGACTAGCCATGGTTACACGACGGCTTCAATCGCGCAGGTTGCGTCACAAGTGATTGGAAGTGACTATGCGGGGGCGTTGCTGATCCCAGTTGAAGTTCATTACGGTCATGCCACTAAAACGGCCCAGCAAACGCGGCACTTGCAGCGGACGGTTCACTATTTGGATGCAGAAACCTCGGCTGTGCTGGTTCAACCCAATGTGCAAACTGTCAGCTATCACCTAACTGAGGTAGTGGATGCAGTTAATGGACAGGTACTCGGTTATGATACGACCGGTGATGGTCAAGTTGATTCGCAAGATGCTGCGACAGCTTGGCGTGTGGCTGGCTCGGACACCTTTACGGCCGTAACGAGTCCAGACCTGCAACAATTAGGTTATCGCGCACCATCAGTCGCTAAAGTGACCGCACAAGCAGTCAGTGCAGCGGATGCTGCTGGTCAGGATATCGTCTTGAACGTCACTTACGCACATCAGTTAGGGACGACCACGAACGTCAAGACCGTTGTTCGGACCATTCGGTATTTGGCCAAAGACAGCCATCAAGTTTTGGCTGCGCCGGTCGTCCAACGGGTCAGCTATTTGCGGACGGGGATTGTTGATCAGGTGACCCAAGCATTGTTGGGTTATGATACGACTGGTGATGGCAAAGTAGATACCACGGATGCTGCTAAAGCTTGGGTCGTGGGTGGTCAGGGTAATCAAACGTTGGCTGCGGTCACGAGTCCAAATTTAACGAAGTTGGGCTATGAGCGGCCAAGTTTGGCAGTCGTCGCGGCTAAGTTTATTTCGGCAGATTATGCGGGGAACTTTGACCTTGAGGTACCAGTTTATTATCAATTGGCTGCCACGGTGCCGAGCGAACCAGATACAGAGACGCCTGACGTGGTTGATCCAGAGGAGCCAGATGTGATTAATCCTGATCAACCAAATGTGGGTCAACCAGATTTACCTGGGATAAATTTAATCACGGAAAATCAGCAACGACCGGGGAATCTTAAACCAGTCAGTGTGCCAGCAGCCTTACCACAAACCAGTGAGCAACCTAGTTTGTTGAGCACAGTTGCTGGGTTCTTATTGCTTGGTTTGTTGGGATTCGAAGCAGTTCAGACTAAACGTAAGCAACAGCATTAAAGGTTAACTAAATTGGCGGTGTCAGTGGGTTTCGACTGGCGCCGTCTTTATTTTTGATTAAATGTATAGTCTTTTGTTGAAAAGCGCTGAAAAGTAGGTCGAATTAATGCTACAATTCTAATTAAAGAAAGCGGTATCAATTCGATGCTGTAACGAAACAATGGAGGAATGATCATGAAATCATTAGGACTAGTTGATATCGGTGGGACGACCATCAAGTTTGCTGTTTGGGATGGGGAGAACTTGCAACATCATCATGCAATCGCAACACCAAAAACGCGGGCAGACTTTTTTGAGTTGTTGACGGCTGAAGTCAATCAGATGAAAACGCAGGTGCCAATTGTCGGTGTCGGCATCAGTTCACCCGGGGCAGTAGATAAGAAGACCGGTGTCGTTGGTGGCGCAAGTGCAATTCCATATATTCATAATTTTGAGATTCAAAAAGAACTATCAGAAAAATTTGGGCTGCCAGTTAGCATGGAAAATGATGCCAACTGCGCCGCTTTAGCTGAACTTGCGAGTGGTGCCGGAGCGGGTGCCGACAGTTTGGCCTTCTTAGTCGTTGGCACAGGCGTTGGTGGCTCGTTGATTTTTAACCATCGGATTTGGCATGGCGCGCATTTATTCGGTGGTGAATTTGGATTCATGATGGCAACTGCCAAGAATACGGTGAGTGAAGTCGGCACCGTACCGAATGCATTGCGTCGCTATCAAGCAGCTAATCCAGAGGCTGAATCAATCGATGGCAAGCAGTTGTTCGAATTGGCCGCGGCAGGTGATGCGGCTGCAAGTAAAGAAGTCCAAACCATCTATCGGACCTTAGCAACGACCATTTACAATTTACAGTATAGTTTTGATCCAGAAAAGATTGTGATTGGCGGTGGCGTTTCAAATAATCCAGCCTTGATTCCAGGTATCGAAGCTGAAATTGCGAAGATCCGTAAACAAGTCCCAATTGCGTCAATCAAGCCGGAAGTCGTGCCCTGTGTTTACACGGATGAGGCTAATTTGCGTGGCGCTGCGGTTGATTTTGAGCAGACTTATCCGGAGATTGGGTAAAAGGTCGTTGTGAGAGTATCTGTGTAAGCAGGTACTCTTTTTTGAAGACTTAGTGTTTTCTACGAGAAACAGCTTGTGGTATGATTTCGCTGTAGTCAGCTTCAGAATCGACCGATTGGGCTTGTTGTTTGGATCTCGATTCATCCGGCCGAGTACCCATTACGATTCATAGTTAAGTGAACTCAGCCTGTGGAGGTCATGTAATGAAAAAACAAGTTAAAACTTTTTACAATATTGAGAAAGATAAAAAGGAACTCTACACCAAGGTTGTCAAAAGTGAAAAGATTAGTGTTCGAGAAATCCATGATCTAGAAGTGACTAATGTTTATTGGCGTAGTCCGGACGGCGAGTTATGGTTAAATCCGGATAACCCGATGGAAAACTCAAAAAATAGTTTTAGCGTCTATCGACAGCGAAAGGGCTATTTACAACCTGAAGAAATCAGAGCTGTGCGTGAAAAGACTGGCATTTCATTGAATAAATTTGCTGAATTGATTGGCATAGGAAAATCCTCGTTGTCGCTGATTGAAAATAATTTGAGAGTTCAGAGCAAGGAGCAGGATAGCTTATTCAAGCTGATTAAGGCAGAAGTGGAACGAACGGAAAATCTTGAATCGTTAACTTTTCATCATGTTTCGTCATAAAAGGAGGTTACACCATGCCCAATTCCCGTATCGCCAAAATGCCAGTCGCCAAGGTCTATCCGCTGTATGTTACTAAGGTTGAAAAGAAAGGCCGGACTCAAGCCGAAGTCGACGAGGTGATCACTTGGCTAACGGGCTACAGTGAGGCTGGCTTACAACAGGCATTAACCGAAAATCGCGACTTTGAAACGTTTTTCGCACAGGCACCGCAACTGAATCCGCATGCTAAGCAAATTACTGGGATGATTTGTGGGTATCGGGTTGAAGACATCGCGGATCCGCTGATGCAACAGATTCGTTACCTGGACAAGCTAGTTGATGAACTGGCTAAAGGAAAGCCCATGGCTAAAATTTTACGAACTTAATTAGCAATCGCCAAGCACTGACCCGACAAATAATTGTCAATTAGTGCTTGGCGATTTTTTTGTTGCGAAAATAACCCAAGTTGACAATTTAACAGTTTGCGTGGTAACTTTTAGATATTAAATCTTAGAGGAGTCGCCTATGTCGGCCAGAAATTAACCATCTCATTTTAGGGTGCCAAAAGTGCTGAATTCTTTCAGCTCTGTTTGGTGTACCCAAATGCTGGTTAGACGGTCGACTAGGTCAAACACCTAGTTCGTTTAGCGTCCAGCAAAGTTCTGGACGCTTTTTTTCGTCAGCCGGTAAGCAAGTAACCGATTTACGAAAGGATTTAATAAAATTGACAATTAATTTAATTGATTATGGTTTAACCACAGCTTTAAATACTCAGGCAGCGGTCTTTGAAGGGCTAGTTTTAGGTCGTGTGACAGCGCAGCATCGTAATTTATACCAGGTCGTCACGACCGCTGGTGACTGCCAAGCGACAGTTGCTGGCAAGTTTTCTTATGAAAAGATGGCCGCCACTGATTTTCCAGCCGTGGGCGATTGGGTCATGCTAACGCCATCGACAGACACCGCCGTGATCCAACACTTATTGCCACGCCAAAGTGTTTTAGCGCGTGAGGCGGTCGGTAATTCGTCGGCTGGACAAGTGATTGCGGCCAATATTGATACGATCTTCATTTGCATGTCATTGAATGCTAACTTCAACGTGCGACGGATTGAGCGCTATTTAACGATGGCTTGGGATAGTCAGGCGATGCCGGTGATCGTTTTGACGAAGGCCGATTTGTGCGATGACTTACCTGAAAAATTATCAGCCTTATCAGCCGTGAGTTTTGGCGTGGATGTGGTTACCTGTTCAGCCAAAACGGGCGTGGGTTATGAGGATGTTGCAAAATATGTCACGGCCGGCAAAACGGTGGCCTTCATTGGGTCGTCGGGTGTCGGTAAGTCTACGTTGATCAATCACCTGTTAGGGCGTGAGTTGTTGGCGACTAAGACGATTCGTGCCGATGATGACAAAGGCCGGCACGCTACGACCAGTCGCCAATTGTTGCGCGTGCCACAAGGGGGTATGGTTATCGATACTCCCGGCATGCGGGAACTACAATTATATACTGGTGATCTGGACCGCACATTTGCGGATATTGCAGCCCTAGCCATGCAGTGCAAGTTTCGCGACTGTACGCATACGAGTGAACCTGGTTGTGCTGTTCAAGCAGCGTTGAAGTCTGGCACGCTTAGCCAAGATCGGTTGGCGAGCTATCAAAAATTACAGCGTGAAATGGCCTACGATGGGCTGACCAGCCGGCAACGTGAGACTGAAAAAGTTAATCGATTGTTTGGCGGTAAAAATGAAATGAAACAAGTTATTCGGCAAGCGAAAGCAAAGCAGCGACGCCGTTAAATAGGAAGGTCCCTCGAAGATTCGAACTTCGGGGGGCTTTTTAGATTGTCCATGATGACTAGGCTGAAATTAATGCTTGACTTGAAACGCGTCCCACAGATTATCCTTTAGGTGTTGAAAGCAACAGCCAATCAAAGGGGGCAATTCTCATGGGATTATTTAATCAGCGGAAAAAGTTAACGTTAGTGGCACCAACGAATGGTCAGCTCATGGCTTTAAAGGATGTTTCAGATGTCGTTTATGCTCGTGGCCCATACGGCATCGGTTTTGCGGTTGAACCAACTAGTAATCAAGTCGTTAGTCCAATCGCTGGGACGATTTCAAGTTACTTTCCAACTAAGCATGCAATTGGCATCCAAGCTGATAAATTGGAAGTTCTAATCCATATGGGAATTGACACGGTTGAGTTAAATGGCAATCCGTTTCAGACGCTAGTCAAAGTTGGCGATCAAGTCGAAGTCGGGACACCATTATCGATCATGGATTTGGCCGCGATTCGTAAAGCTGGCAAAGCGACAACGACCATGGTGGTTGTGATTAATGCCAAGGATCAGGTGAAACGGTTGCGAGTACCGGCGACAGGCAAAGTTACGGTCGGTGAAGAATTGGGGAAAGTCGTTGAAGTTTGACAAAACCCTTGACCGGGAACGCGTTTCATCAGTTATAATCGATTTTGTTCGTTAGAGCCAGTTAATAATCGCTTTTGACGAATCCTAGAATAATTTATTGCCGATGGACACGACCATCGGCTTTTTGTGGTGCAATGAAATACAGTTAAAACCAATTTTCGGTGTAAGTATTAGTTCAATTGAATGTATAAGCAGATTGTGGTCGTCCTATACAATTAGTAAAAGACTTTTACAGTTGGTATAACAACGTTTTAAACGATGAATTTAATTGTGCATAGGTATAAATAAATTCGTTTTCAATATTGAATGTTGACATAAAAAGCGTGAAAATAGAGTTGAAATAAGAAAGTTTCAAGGGATAATTGATTGTTTTAGGGGGATATTATGGAAAGTAAACGGACGCATTTTAAAATGTATAAAATTGGTCGTCGCTGGGCCTTCGCATGTGCTGTTGTGTTAACGTTAGGCGGTTCAACCGTGGTCGCAAATGCGGCAACGGCAACCACTAAGGCTGATCAGACCAGTTCAAGCGAAACCACGACGGCAGGAGACCAGCTCAATAATAAGCAGCAGGTTTTGAAACAGTCTTCATCGACCAGTGATGATAGTTCTGTTCAGACATCATCGACCAGTGCAGCAAAAGTTAGTTCAACAACCGAACAAGCCAACACCACGGCAACTAGTAAAGCTAGTTCGACGGTGACGACTAATTCATCATCTGAACAAAGTACTAAGACGTCGGTTAAGGGTCAAGCTGATTCATTAGGCGTTGAACAATCCAGTTCTGATGGGGATGCGACATCGTCATCGAAAGTCAACTCAGTTTCAGCTACTGAACAGAAACAAGCTAGTTCAAGTCAACCAGTCTCAGCAGATCAAAAGAGTCAGGCTGATCAATCAAGTGATATTAAAGATAACAACAGCAACCGAGCAAGTAGCATCAAAGACAGCAAGCAAACTGCTGTGCCGCAAACGAGTCAGACTACTCGTTTGCAATTAGCTCGTACAGCGGTGACACCAGTTGCCACAGCTAATGATGCTGTCAAAGATGGCGGCACGGCCGAGGAAGACTTTGCAGATTTGCATAACTTACTTGGGATTTCGTCACAGTTCCACATTTTTGCCCGTGAAGCTGAACTCAATGCGCATACGAATGGGAACTTAGCAGTCGGCACATTATCCGGTAAAGTTAACTTTGGGACGAACATTATTGAAGAACTATTGGATAAAGATATTTCGTATATTCAAAATGTGGCGACAATCGCGAATAGTTCGTTTGTTTCGGCTGGGAATACGCGGGTTAACAAGGTTATCTTTGGTCAAAATGTTGATATCGATATCAGCAATCCTAATCGGCCGAAAGTCGACGGGGTGGATATTGACCACTTGTTAGCTGAAGAAGTCTATCAGGATAAGGATGGTAAAGTTTATCTTGATTTTGATCAGGAATTTGCCAAGCTGGAAAAATTAAATGCTAGTTTAAGCGAACAAACTCCAGTAACCAGCTACACGAACAGCGATTTTGAAGATATGAATAACCGTGTGATCGATGTGACTGATTTGAAGCCCGATAAAGATGGCCATATTGTGATTAATTTATCCGCAGATGTTTTGGCCGGCAGTACACCACTCACGGTTAAGGGATTATCCGCCGACAAAGATGGAAATACGGTTATCTTTAATGTTGATACTGATGGTGCCGAGGACTATCGGATTAATTCACAAATCAGAGTGGTTTATGATGATGGCAGTGATCGGAACAATAAGGAAACCGAAGATTTTGGGGATAACCATTTACTCTGGAACTTTTTTGATTCAACTGCTAGCGACAAATTAATGACTGGCACGATTAATGTGGATCGGCCATTTCAAGGTAGCGTTTTGGCCCCAGCCGCTGAAGTGAAAGCTAATCAAAACTTAGACGGTAATATTATTGCTGACAAAGTCGTTGTTAATGCTGAAACCCACCGTTGGGATTTACAAGACAATGTTGACAACGAGACTGATCCAGAGAACCCAGAAAATCCAGAGAACCCAGACCAACCCGGTACAGATACACCGGGGAAACCAGGTATCGATGTAGATATGCCCGGGACAGATAAGCCAGGGAAACCAGGCATTGACGTGGACATGCCCGGGACAGATACGCCAGGGAAACCAGGTATTGACGTGGATATGCCTGGAACAGATAAACCAGGAAAGCCTGGTATCGACGTGGACATGCCCGGGACAGATACGCCAGGTAAGCCAGGAATTGACGTGGACATGCCCGGGACGGATAAACCAGGAAAGCCTGGTATCGACGTGGACATGCCCGGGACAGATAAACCCGGCAAGCCAGGTATCGATGTAGATATGCCTGGAACAGATAAACCAGGAAAGCCTGGTATCGACGTGGACATGCCTGGAACAGATACGCCAGGGAAACCAGGAATTGACGTAGACATGCCTGGAACAGATACGCCAGGGAAACCAGGAATTGACGTGGATATGCCTGGGACAGATACGCCAGGAAAGCCAGGTATCGATGTGGATATGCCCGGTACAGATACACCAGGAAAGCCTGGTATCGATGTAGACATGCCCGGGACAGATAAACCAGGGAAACCAGGTATTGATGTGGATATGCCAGGAACAGACAAACCCGTTACGCCAGATATTAATGTTGAATTACCAGAATATGACAAACCTGTTCATCCAAGTATTGATGTTGAAATGCCTTCCTTTGAAGACGAAGAAGAAACTGATGAGGAAGATAACAATGTCGAACAACCAGATGTTGACGAATCTGAAGAGGAGTTGACTGAGGAAGAACAGGAAGAACAGGAAGAACAGGAAGAACAGGAAGAACAGGAAGAACAGGAAGAACAGGAAGAACAGGAAGAACTTGCTGACGAACAATCAGAAACTGAGGAAACAGCTGAAGAACAAGCAATTGAAGAACAAGCTGAATTTGAGGAAGAAGCCGAATTGGAAACTGAATTTGATGCTATTCTGACGGAACCTGCTGCTAAACAAGTGACAGATGAAAGCACCATTTTAATGGAAATCGACGAAGAGATTGCTACGGCACAAGCTGAAGGTAATACCGCGGTAGTCAAGAAATTGACGGCCTTGAAAGCGCGCGTTGAAGCGGCGTTGAAAGTTGCAAAGGGTGAAAGTTTACCACAAACAGACGAGCAATCTGGGTCATTAACGGCCTTGCTAGGATTAGTTATGGCTGGAAGCTTGACTTTAGGTGGACTTGGAATGCGTCGTCGAAAGCATCAGAATTAAATTAAAACGTAAAAATGAGATTGGACTTAATTGCCCAATCTCATTTTTTCCCCAAATAAAATTGACTCCTTGACCCCATTGTACTTAAACGATAGTCGTTATTAAAAAGTATCGATTACAATGTATTTACTTTACGAGTATCAGTATAATATATAATTTTACGGCGTCGCAAGCATTACTAAGGTGATTGACTGAATTATCACTTGAAAACTAAAAGTAGTTTGACCGTTAAACTTATCAAATCAGTTTAGCAAGAGGAGGCTTACTAAAGTATCCGAATAATCTAATTAACTATCTAGTTTATTAAAATAAACATAATAGGCACTAAGCGCGTTTAATTGGGATTTTTAAATTGTTTTAATTATGACAACTAATTAAGTAGGACGACCTTTAGAACGGATCATGACGATTCGACTATAAAAATATTGATAGGTCACTACTAATATTAAGTAAAGTTGACTAACAGAAAGCCAAACTAGTGGTCTGAACTTTAATGGCTTTTCGGGGCAGTCAATTGGTGCAAGCATAAACTCATGTTAAACCTAAGATGCAATTTCAGATTGCGAGTTTAAGAGGGGAGTCATGGTTAAAGTCATTTAGACAATTTTAAAAGTGCAGAATTTAGCCAGAACGACGAGTTACAATGGCAGACTTTCTGGAAGGTTGGGACATATCTTGGGTGGATTAAAGTTGCCGTCAAGTAACTAAAGAAAGCTACTTGGCGGCATTTTTGGAGAATATAGGAGCCATTTTCAGGTGGCTGATTGGTAGTCAGGAACATTTTTGATAAAAAGTAATTAGAAATTATTTCATGGAAATTTTACGGTAAAAAAGGAGTGTTTGGGATGCGTTTTAAACAATTACAGCGATCCGAAACGGTTCGGATGCATTATCGACTATATAAAGCTGGTAAACAGTGGTGCACGGCATTAGTTGTCTTAGTGGGTACAAGCGCACTGGGGGCAGCATTAGTGGTTAAGCCAGTGACTGCTAAAGCTGCCGATACTACAACAACCACGGTTGTTAGCCCGACGAGTAGCGGTTCAATGACTGGATCAGCAGCCTTACCGACTAGTTCGACCACAACTTCGGCAGTTGAGTCGACTAGTACGAGTTCATCCTCGACATCGATGGCAAGTTCGGCAAGCTCAACAACACCAACAAGTTCTGTATCAACTTCTGAAGCAACTTCGGTAGTTGCACCGACGACGACTACAACGAGCACGAGCTCAATGCCAACAAGTACAGCTTCGACGGCTAGTGAAACAACCTCGGCTGCAACGAGTACGAGTTCAATGCCAGCAAGCACGGCTTCTGTAGCTAGTGAAGCAACTTCAGCTGCAACGAGTACGAATTCAATGCCGGCAAGTACAGCTTCGACGGCTAGTGAAGCAACTTCGACAGCAACGAGTACGAGTTCAACGTCGGCCAGCACGGCTTCAACAGCCAGTGAAGCAACTTCAGCAGCAACGAGCACGAGCTCAACGTCAGCCAGCACCGCTTCGACACCTAGTGTAACAACCTCGGCTGCAACGAGTACGAGTTCAATGCCAGCCAGCACCGCTTCAGCAGCTAGTGAAGTAACTTCAGTAGCAACGAGTGCGAGTTCAATGCCAGCAAGTACAGTTTCGACAACCAGTGAAGCACCTTCAACGGCAACGAGTACGAGTTCAATGCCAGCCAGCACCGCTTCAGCAGCTAGTGAAGTAACTTCAGTAGCAACGAGTGCGAGTTCAATGCCAGCAAGTACAG
>NZ_BJDI01000006.1 GCF_005405065.1 Lactiplantibacillus nangangensis
AGCAGCGCTTCGGCGGCCAGTGAAGTAACTTCAGCAGCAACGAGCACGAGCTCAATGCCAGCAAGTGCAGCTTCGACAGCTAGTGAAACAGCTTCAGCAGCAAGTAGCACCGCCTCAACTGCAACTTCGGCTACCGGCAGTACAGCTAGTTCTTCAACTGACACGACACCAGCAGTGCCAGATTCAACCGTGGTGACATTTGGTGATCCAGCAATTGCAGCCGCCGTACAAAAAGAATTAGGTGTCACTGGCCCAGTTACCGTTGGTGATATTCGTAATTTCAAAGGCAGTACTTTTACGATCGCGGGCAATAATTTAACGGTTACCGGAACGTTAGCCGGCTTACAATGTTTACAGTTCTTACCAAAGACCACATTGATCAGCATGGATGTGAACTTTGCTAGTCCTAACATTGACTTAACGCCACTGATTCCACTGCGCTTTAGCATGGTAACGGTGGATGTTACCGATATGAGTGCGGTCAATTTAGCACCATTAACTGAAATCGATCCTAGCCAGATTAGTCAAGTCAACTTGATTAGCTGCGGTAGTGGCGATGCCTATCAACAGAACTCGCAAGGAATGACTAACGCTCAATTAGCACAATTGGCGCCATGGTTGACGGCCATCGACAATAATGACGTCACCCGTCCTGGTGGGCTAACGAAGTACTTTGATTTCAGTGATGGGTCGTTAACTGATTTTTCGCCGCTAAAAGGGTTCACTAAACCAGTGACGATTGCCGCTGGTGGTCAATCTCAGACAATTAATACGGTCGTTAATTTCGTTACCGGCCAACCGGCAACTTTCACAGCGACTCCGATTACCGGGGTTGAGGGCGAAGACTTAACCTCGCATTACGAAAACACTTGGAATGGCACGGATATTTCAAAAGCAGCGGCAACTGAAACGCCCTTAGTTTCACTTGGCAACCACAACTTTGAAATTCCAGCGGCCTATGCGGCACAACCAGGAGCAAATTGGTTTGCTTATGGGTTTAGAGGTGCACCGTTTACCCTTGGGAATACTGCCGATTATTTGAATATCACTTATCCTAGTGGGGTTCAATTGCTGTATGATAGTATGATTTTCCAAGCCGCCTATTGGCAATCTGCGCCAAGTATTACGGCAACGTTTGAAGATACGACTGGCCAAGCAATTGAGCCAGAAGTTCAGTCGACAAGTCCTAAGATTGGAGATGCGTTCGACTTCACGGCCAAAACGACAGTTCCCGGTTACACGTTATTGCCAGAATTTAGTAGTGCCACGAGTGGGACTTATTCCCAGAATCCGCAATATCTGAACTATCGCTTTGAAAGGGATGCCGTCGTTGCTGGTGGCATCACGATGTCTTACGTTGATCCGGACGGCGAACCGATTGTGCCACCTGAACAGATCAGTGGCGATGTCGGTGACAGCTATACGGCGAAACCAGTCACGATTGGCAATTACGTCTTCAAGCAGGTCACGACTGATAGTGCCGCAACTAGTGGGACGCTGCCGCTTCAAAAAGAATCGATCGTCTATGAGTACGATCCAATCACCGTGACGCGAGTCATCAATTATTTGGACGCTATCGCGAACAAAAATATTGGCAGCACCACGTTGACGGTGCCGTATCAATCAACAATGCCAGATCCAACTGCGGCAGCAATTGCGAGCTACGAGGCGAAAGGGTATCAACTGGTCAGCAACGGCTATCCAACGGACGGGTCTTCAGCGCAATCAGCCGCACTGATTAAATCATATCGGGTACTATTTACGCATCAGCTAGTTGCCCTTAAACCCGGAGATACGCTACCAGCTGGTGTCATTTTGACACATAATGTGACACAAAATATCGCCTTTAAGTATCCGGATGGGACAGTTGCGGCGCCAAATGTTGTCCGGCAAGTTGCCTTTGTTCGTAATGCAGTTCGAGATGCGATTACTGGTGAAACGACATATACAGCGTGGCGGCCAGTTGGCACGACGACTTTTGAAGCAGTTACTGCACCAACGATTGCTAACTATCAACCAGATTTGGCCGAAATCCCAGCTGTGTCAGTGACTGGTGATAGTGCTGACTTGGCTCAGACCGTTACCTATGCGCCGAAGACTGGTCGAATCACGGTTGATTACTATTTGGCACGGACTGCCAAGGCGCTTAAACCAAGTGCTGAATTAGTTGGTGATATGGCGACGCCGTATGATGCGGTGGCACCGGCAATTACTGGTTATCATTTAGTCACCAATGAGGCACCAACCATCACTGGTCATTATGACGATCCAGCCGCAACCGTTGCGTTCTATTATGAACCAGATGCTGTTGCGCCAACATCAGGGACTACTACGCCAACTTCAGCCGCAGCTGCACCAACTACTACGTCAACAGTAGTACCAGTGACGCCGGATAAACAGTCGGCAAGTCCGGCCGTTAGCCCGAGTCAACCGGTTGCGGCGCCAGTATCGACGACTAAGCCAAGTGCGGCGGGGCAACCAAGTGCGTCAACGCCAGTTGCAATGACGATTCATATCAAGCCAGTTCGGACTCAGATCCGTTTAGCACCACCAGTACGGCAACAATTGTCGGCTGCACCGGCTACTAAACCGGCCACAAATTTAGTTGTCGCTGCAAAGTTACCGCAAACAAGCGAGCAGCGGCCAACTAATATTTGGGGAATTCTGGCTTTGACGACGATCGGTTTGTTCGGCGCAATCCGACTACGGCGTGAACACTAGAGGGTCATTTAACGAGTAGTGAATGAGTCAGGAACATAAAAATAGTCGCGGAACACCTAGCTGTTCCGCGACTATTTTTAGTTTTCACTCCTAGTGACCACGCCTAATTCCTTGGCACCGTATTGAGCAACCGCTGACTTTGTCGGTGGGCGGTACAAAGGCTAACCCCCATTAGCTTTTATAAGTATCATTATAAACAAATGTATTAAATAGTCAATATTTGTTCGAATATATTTTGAATAGTAATGTGAAGAAATAGAATAAATTTATTTCAAAATTAATGTGGGCTATGAAACCTTGATTTAACACGAAAAAAGCCGGCCATCAGTTGATGGTCGACTAAGGTTCGGTTGGTAAGGTTTAGTTACGAATAAGTTGGGTAAAGGCGAGTTCATTTGGAATGAAATGTGATTCGGTGTATTCAAATTGACGTCCGGAGTCATTAAAAGCAATGCTGATCATGTTGCCGACACAATTGTTTTGACCAAGTGCGAGATTGTCGGTATCAACCGGTAGTGCCGAATCGACTCGGAGTAATCGTTTGACCACGGCGATTTTAATCTTTAATGTTTTTTGGATATAGTCGTAGATTGACGTTTTGGCGATTTTTGGCGTGATGCCTGGAATCAGTTGGGCGTTAAAGTAATTAATATCGATCACTGCGCGCGTCCCGTTGATTGAGCGTACCCGTTTGATGGCATAGACGGGGATGCCAACTTCAAAGGCAGTTTGTTGGCTCAAGGCTTGATCAACGATGATTTGGTCAAAGCTAACCAGAGCCGTTTGATAGTCAAAAGTTTGGTCGGGTTCACTGGTATGAATGCCGGACAACTCACCCAAGTTTAAATTAAATTGTTGCGTCTGTGGGGTATGTTCTAGCAGGACAACGCCACGGCCTTTTACACTATAAACCAAGCCTTCGTTAGCCAGTTGTTTAATGGCCTTACGGACGGCATAACGACTGCTGTCAAATTCAGTAATTAAATCATCTTCAATGGGGAGCCGCATTTTAATGCTGTAAGTTCCCTTTAAAATACGCTCTTTTAATGTTTTATAAATGGAATCAAATGTATTTTTAGTCATAATTGTCACCTTCACACGCTTAATTGTTAAGCTTATTATAACAAAATTTAAGTCGGTTGTGATAAATATCCGAACAAATTAAATTATTTATTCGAACAAAATTGACAGATGAGGTTGTAAATCCTTATAATGTAAGCGTAGACATTAAGCGATGTGGGTTATTTTGGGGTATTAACAAACTTAACATTAATGGGGGACGAGTAGTATGCAAGTTGAACAACAAACGTTAGTGGCTAATGAGCATCCATTTAAAGTAACGGGATATTGGCTAGATCAGGTTTCTGATTTTGGAGAGTCGGTGGACTATCCAGTCATCGTCATTTGTCCTGGTGGCGGGTTTACTTATCATTCAGGACGTGAAGAAGCACCGATTGCGATGCGGTTCGTGGCTGAAGGGATGCATGCGGTGGTGCTGAATTATCAATTGGAAACACCAACGAGTCAGGTTTATCCTTGGGCATTACAACAAGTTGGGGCCACGCTCGATTGGCTGACCAAGCAAGCGGCGACGCACCATATTGATACTAATCGGATCATCTTAGCGGGCTTCTCTGCTGGTGGTCATGTGGTAGCGGCGTTTAACGGTGTGGCGACAGATGCCAAGTTACGTGCAAAGTATCAATTGGATCAATACGCCGGTCAGCATGCGGCCATGATATTGGGTTATCCGGTGATTGACTTGAACGCTGGCTTTCCGACTAGTGTGGCTGAACGCGACAAAATCACGACGGATCCGACCCTTTTCGCCACACAAAAGTTGTTAACTGCCAATAGCAAGCCAGCATTTGTTTGGCAAACGGTGACGGACGAATTAGTGCCACCAATCAATTCGTTGATGTATGTGCAAGCCTTGACTCAGTTAGGACTTGAAGTTGAATATCATTTGTTTGGTTCCGGCATTCATGGGTTAGCTCTAGCCAACCATGTGACGAAAAAACCGCATAAGACGAAGTATCTGAATGACCAAGCCGCGCACTGGACACAATTAGCGGTGCGCTGGTTACAGTTACAAGGTTATTTGCACGATGAAAATTAAGCTAACCCCCAAAGCCTGCGCACAGCGCGGGCTTTTTGAGTGGCAGGATTCGCTTAAGTTGTCGGCTCCGGTTGCCACTGATGACATGCGGTCGTGGGACCGGTCCGAGCCTGAGAAACGTCTCGCCCCTCGCCCGGAACAGTTGCCAAAATCGCGATTGTCCCGACCGATCCGTGGTGTAAGGCTGGCAAAAATCAGCCAACCAAACGCCACCTTCACGACCGATGCCATCAGTGGCAACCTCCGCCTAATATAACCGTTTGAATGCTAAATTTAAGACTTAAACAGGATGTTAAAGGATGAGTGTGGTTGATTTGCATGACCATTTGCCATTGCCTGTTCGCACTCGTCTTTTTGCTAATACGAGTTTTTTAATGTAACAACAATTATATAAACTGGCAAAAAATTATAGTAAGCGACTTTTAGTTGTGGCATTTTAACAAGAATTTTGGCAAGCGTTTCGGGGTATATGAATTTGGACCTTAGCACTCAATTTAGCCGTGAGGTCGGTTCGTTTAGGGCTCAGCCGTGGCATTTGACTTAGCGCGGTGGTTTGCCGCGGTTAGTCAAAAATCGGCTTTCGAGACCGCACTTTGGCTCGAAAACGATTCACAGCGTTCCAGCCCTAAACGAACCGACCGGTAGGCGGCAAGCAACCTCAATTCACTGATCCCTAACTACTGCTGACATCGGGTGAAATTCTGCGGTATAATTTTAAGTATCTTCTTGAAATATAATCGTATCATTAAAATTGAACCATAAATAGGACAAAAGGGGCGGTAACAATGGCAACAAATCAGCATTTAGTGATCATTTCGTTAGATGCGCTGGGCTTTCGCGATTTGCGTGAGCACCAAAGCGAGTTACCTGTATTAAATCAGTTGATGACTGGTGGCGCTTGGGTCAAGTCAGTGACAGGAATTTATCCAACGCTCACGTATCCATCTCACACGACGATCATTACCGGACAATATCCAGCAGTCCACGGCATCGTTAACAACACCAAACTGCAGCCAAAACGGCGGTCACCAGATTGGTATTGGTATCAGAAAGATGTCAAAGTATCAACCTTGTATGATCTAGCGCGGCAGCAAAAATTAACGACGGCCGCTTTTTTGTGGCCGGTTACAGCTGGTAGCAAGATTACATACAACTTGGCAGAAATCTTCCCCAACCGCATTTGGACGAATCAAGTCCTCGTTTCGCTGAAAGCGAGCTCGCCGTTGTTCTTACTTAAAATGAACCAGAAATACGGCCATTTACGCAATGGTATCAAACAACCTCAGCTGGATGCTTTTATTACGGCTTGTGCAGTCGACACCTTGACAAACAAAAAGCCTAACTTAACGATGATTCATTTGGTCGATATGGACAGTATGCGGCATCGTTATGGCGTTCGGTCAAAAGAAGCCATGGCGGCATTGCACCGTTTGGACCAGCATGTTGGTCAATTGATCGATGCCACCAAGCGTGCTGGTACGTTTGCAGATACAAACTTTGTCATTTTAGGTGACCATTATCAAATTAACGTCGATCATATGATTCATTTGAACACGTTGTTTGCGCAAAAAGGCTGGTTAACGCCACGCCAAGATCAGATGTTTGAGGACGATTGGTCCGTAATGGCCAAAACCGCTGATGGTTCGACTTACATTTACACGCGCGACTTTGACGAGTTAGACGACTTGAAAAAATTAATTGAAAACGTTGAAGGTGTCGAAACGGTCATTACTGGTGAGCAGGCTGCCAAACGCGGCGCTGACCCAGCCTGCGCCTTGATGGTGGAAGCGAAGGAAGGCTATTACTTTACGGATGAGAGTCGCCGGCCGTTAGTGGTTGAACCAGTTCATCCTGCCACGTTGGGACAGCCAGATCGCTATCATGGCGTCCATGGGTATGATCCCACGAAGCCGGACTACCAAACGACCTTGCTCTTTAATGGTCCAGCCGTTAAAGCTGGTGCCCGGATTGAAGCCGCCAACTTAGTTGATGAAGCCCCAACTTTTGCGCGCTTATTAGGGTTACATTTTGACGGCCCCATGCCTGGACAGTGTTTAGATGGCATCTTTAAGGAGACCGCGAATGAAATTTAACAAACCACAATGGAGTTGGATCTTTTATGATTGGGCAAATTCCGGTTATGGCATTATTGTCACCACGGCGGTCTTACCGGTTTATTTTAAAGCGATTGCGCAGAGCAACGGTGTCTCCGCGGCGAATGCGACGGCCTATTGGGGTTACGCCAACAGTATCGGGACGTTATTAGTGTCGATTTTGGCACCGGTATTGGGTGCTTTGGCGGATTATCCAAAAGCTAAGAAGCGGATGCTCAATATTTTTTCGATGGTCGGCATGTTGATGACGCTGGGATTGAGTTTGGCGCCCACGAGTGCGTGGAAATGGTTGCTGGGTATCTATATCTTGTCGATCATTGGTTACTCAGGTGGGAACCTCTTTTATGACAGTTTTCTGACCGACGTGGCGACGGACCAAGAAATGGATCGGATTTCATCTTATGGTTATGGTTTTGGGTATCTAGGTGGCGTCTTAGCTTTCATTCTGTTCTTAGTCTTGCAATTAACGAGTGGCTTCGGTCAACTCTCAAGCTATGGCGTGGCACGCTGGAGTTTCGTGTTAGCGGCCGTTTGGTGGATTATTTTCTATATTCCTTTGTTGAAAAATGTGCGCCAAGTTTATGCGCTGAAACCAAATGCGCATCCGGTGGCGTCCAGCTTCAAACGGGTCTGGTCGACCTTGAAACACATTAAGAAATATCAGGCTGCTGCTTGGTTCTTGGTGGCCTATTTCTTCTATATTGATGGCGTCGATACGATTTTTACGATGGCGACTTCAATTGGGATGGACATGGGCATCACGACAACCACGCTAATGCTCGTCTTGTTAGTCGTGCAACTAGTGGCGTTTCCATTTTCAATTCTGTATGGTTGGATTGCGCGTAAAACGTCTACGCGGACGGGCATCCTAATTGGCATCGTTATTTATCTCGGAATCTGTTTGTACGCGTTGCGGTTAGAATCTGTGACGGACTTTTGGATTTTAGCGGTGTTAGTTGGGACGAGTCAAGGTGGGATTCAAGCGCTCAGTCGGTCATACTTTGGCCGCTTGATTCCTAAACAATCGGGGAGTGAATTCTTCGGCTTTTATAATATCCTTGGCAAGTTTTCGGCCGTCATGGGTCCAGTATTAGTTGGTATCGTGACGCAGATGACTGGTAAATCTACGATTGGTGCGGCTTCATTAAGCGTGCTGTTTCTGATTGGGTTGGTCATCTTCTTGGCATTGCCACATTTAAGTGAAAAAAGATCTTAAATTCAAGTCATTTTGGCGTTAAGCTGAGATGGCTTTTTTACTGTCTTGTATTTCATAGTGGAACCGGATACAATCATAGTAATAAAAACGTTTTTATTTAGGGTGACTAATTTGAAAAAAGCAACGATTAAGGATGTCGCGCGGTTAGCGCAAGTTTCCATTTCAACCGTTTCAAATGCGCTCAACGGGGTCAATGTGGTCAAACCGCAAACCAAAGCGCGGGTGTTAAAAGCGGCTCACCAATTGAATTACTCGCCTAATTTGATGGGGCGGCAGTTACGCTCAGGACAGACCAATACGATTGGGGTCTTTACCGATAGTGTGGCTGGACCGTATTTTTATCAGTTGATTGAAACCATTTCAAAAACGTTGGCAGATCAACATTATGGCATGAGCGTCACGTTAGCGAATAATCATACGGCACTCATGAATGGGTTACTCGGCAACACTTGTGATGGGGCCATCATTTTTGATCATCGGTTGGACGACCGTGACTTGGAACATTTAGCTGGGCAAGGGATTCCCGTGGTAATGCTGGATCGACCCGTTTCTGGGGAGCAGCTCAGCAGTATTGTGTTTGATTCATTTAATGAAAGTTATCTGGCGACTCAGTACTTGCTACAGCTTGGGCATCGGCAACTGGGATACTTAGCTGGTTATGATCATAATCGAGATAATCATGAACGGTTCGCTGGTTTTAAACAGGCAATTTTGAATGCCGGTTTAAGCTTAGCTGATACGGTTGTTTTGAAAGGACTCTTCGAGGAAAAGGCCGCTTTTCAAGCGCTGCAAACTTATTTGGCGACCCCAACGCGGCAACCTGTTTCTGCGTTTCTAGCTGGGAATGATTTGAGCGCACTTGGCGCAATCAAGGCGATTACGGCGGCAGGTTATAAGGTACCTAACGACTATAGTGTGATTGGTTTCGACGATATCGAAATGGCCAGTTATTTTCAGCCGGCCTTAACGACGGTGCGGAATCCAATCACACAACAAGCCCAGCTGGCGGTTAAAGAACTGGTTGGGTTGTTAACGACCAAGGCTCGGGGACAGCAGCAAGTGTTGCCAGGCAAGCTGATAGTTCGGTCTTCGACAGCCAAGTTTCAAAATTAATTTTTTAAAAAATAATAAAAGCGCTTTTATACACGCTTGATTTGGAGGAAGTAAAATGACAACTTATTTGAGTTTTGATGTTGGTGGGACGACCATCAAGTATGCTTACGTGGATGAACAGGGACATGTGACTGAAAAGGCTGCGTTTCCAACGGTGGACGATGCGGCTCAATTGATCAGTCAGATGGTCGCAGTCGTTAAAAAGTACACGGCGAAGCAACCAGTCGCCGGAATCGGTATTTCGGCACCCGGCATTGTCCGCCATGATGGCTTCATGGTGACGGGTGGGGCGATTCAAGCGTTCAATGGTTATCCGTTGGGACAGGCGATTTCTGAACAGACCGGCTTACCCGTGGCTGTTGAAAATGATGCCAATGCGGCGGCGATTGCGGAACAGTGGCAAGGTAATGCCGTGGGGTGCCAAAACTATTTGACGGTCGTGCTAGGAACTGGCGTCGGTGGCGGGATTGTGATCAACGGTGATGTTTACCGTGGGAGTCATGGGATGGCTGGTGAATTCGGCTGGAACGTGATTCACGATGTTGATCCTATCCATGAATTAGAAGGGGTTTCACTCAATCAGCATGCGGCAGTTGTAAGCGGTTTAATTGATCGCTATAATCGCAGTCACCAACAAGTTGATGCTAATTTTGAACCGGTGACGGATGCACGTGTGATCTTAGCCGTGGCTAAAAGTGGCGAGTCAATCGCTCAGACGGAAGTAGGCAACTTTGTTCAAGATGTTGCCATCATGTTGTTGAACCTATTCGCTAACTTTGATCCAGAATTGATTTTAGTTGGCGGTGGTATCAGCGCTAACGAAGACTTTCTGGCTTTGTTACAAGCCAAGTTGACAGAACTGATCAGTCGGCATGAAAGCTTGAATCGCATTAAGGACATTGCGTTGGGGCACGTTAAGCCGGCAAAATTGCGCAACGATGCCGGCTTGATTGGCGCGGCGTATCAGATCAAAAAACGTTTAGAAAGCGAGACTCATCATGAGTAAGTTACCAAAAGGTTTTCTATGGGGTGGTGCGGTAGCTGCCCACCAACTGGAAGGTGGCAGTGATGCAGACGGTAAAGGGGTCTCGATTGCGGATGTGATGACGGCGGGGGCCAACGGGGTTGATCGCAAAATTACCGATGGCGTGTGTCCCGGCGAAAATTATCCGAATCATGAAGCGATTGATTTCTATCATCGTTATCACGAAGACGTGGCCTTATTTGCCGAGCTTGGGCTGACCTGTTTTCGGACGTCGATCGCCTGGACACGGATTTTCCCAAATGGCGATGAAACCACGCCAAATGAAGCGGGATTGAAATTTTATGATGATCTATTTGACGATTTATTGGCCCACGGTATTGAACCGGTTGTGACGTTATCACATTTTGAGATGCCCTATCATTTGGTCAAAGTTTATGGTGGTTGGCGCGACCGGCGCGTCATCGATTTCTTTACCCATTTTGCCGCGACCGTATTTGAACGCTATCAGCATAAAGTGAAGTACTGGATGACGTTCAATGAAATCAATAATCAAAATGGACTGAACAAGTGGGCCTTTTTTACGAATTCTGGGGTGTTGCTCAAGGCGGATGAAGATCCTGAAAAGGTTCTCTATCAAGTCGGTCACTATGAACTGGTTGCGAGCGCTAAGGCGGTTCAGATTGGGCATGCCATCAATCCAGCCATGCAGATTGGTTGCATGATCGCAGTTTGGCCAACGTATCCGGCCTCGTCAGATCCGCGCGACGTGTTGAAAGCCGAACGCTTTGCCCAAGCAAATTACTGGTTTTCGGATGTGCACGTGTGGGGCACTTATCCGAACTGGCTCAAACGGTATCAAGCTAAGCAGCAATTTGATTTAGATATCACGGCGGCAGATCTGGAGACGTTGGCAGCGGGCACGGTCGATTATATCGGTTTGTCCTACTATGCGTCGGGAGCGATTAAGGCCGCGGCCAACGAACCAGCGAACTTTATGACGCGATCAGCTGATCTCAACGTCGACAATCCGCATCTCCAGGCAACTGAATGGGGTTGGCCCATCGATCCAGTGGGGCTCCGTTATAGTTTGAATTGGCTGACAGACCGTTATCACTTACCACTCTTTATTGTGGAAAACGGTATGGGCGCACCTGACAAGGTGGAAGCGGACGGTCAGATTCATGATCCGTATCGCGTTGATTATCTCAAACGGCATATTGAACAATTGGCACTCGCAGTTGATGAAGATGGCGTCGATTTAATGGGCTATACACCTTGGGGCGTGATCGACTTGGTTTCTGCGGGAACTGGACAGATGGAAAAACGGTATGGGTTCATTTACGTCGATAAAGACGATCAAGGTCGAGGGACGTTAGACCGATCAAAGAAAGACTCATTCTACTGGTATCAAAAAGTTATTGCAACTAATGGTGAACAGTTGTAAGTGGTTGGCTACGAACAGTTATCTGAACAAAGCTAAAACAGCAGTCTCGAAAATTGAGTTAAAATTCCGAGACTGCTGTTTTTTAGCGCTAGTTGAATTTAATGAAAGTCGTCTTCGGCGATTTGGGCCAACAGGTCGCGTGACGGAATGAAGAACAACTGTCCTGAAAGAATCGTTGAAAAGGTTAACAGGAAGTCGTTTTGAGCCAACATGTTTTGTAACATGCCTTTGGTCACTGACCAGTGCCGAGCATAGCCGATGAAATAAGTTCCAGTATTGCCAGCGGCGGGATTGGAGAACGGCACATTCATGCGGACGATTTTTTGTTCAACGCCGTCGATTTCAAATTTGGACGCAACGTTGTGAGCGTTCTTAAATTTGTCTTCATCGGCGAGTTCGAAATCACTGAACTTCTCACGACCAACCGCTTTTTCTTGTTCTTCGGTGTGCAGGTGATCCCAAACGGGCATGTCATGCTGCCATTTCTGAGCAAATGCGTAAGAACCGTTTTCAAATTTGGGGTCTTCATCACCAACTAAGGCGTAGTCGGCCGCGTCTTCCACTGCCGGCGCTTCGGTGCCATCAATAAAACCAATAATGGCACGGCCTTCGAAGTAACGAAAACCCTTAGTTTCATCCACTACCGTTGTAATTGCATCTAAGACGCGTCGGAATTGCGTTTGGCATTCGTACACGACCGCTTCGTTACTGGCGCGAATGTGAAAGAATAAATCACCCGCCGTAGCTGGCATCGTATAGTCGGGCCCCGATAACGTGGTATAAGTTTCAAGCTCGTGGGGTTTCGGGGCGTTCGGGAAGAGGTAGTCCCAAGCGGCATTACTGATACCGATGCTCACTTTGAGTTGTGTGCCGGTTTCCGGCTTGGCATCGCGGATGCGCAATGAACGGATGATGGCTTGAGAACGGTCGGCAAATTCTTGGAAAACGGCTTGAGCTTGTTGCTGATTTTCGCGGGTCAGGTTAAGAACGGTGAATTGAACGTGTTCGCCGACGTCTTTCCAAACGTCTTGCGCGTGAGCTGGTGTGATTGGCATGAATGATCCCTCCAGATTGATTGATAGCCTAAGCGTAGCGGTTATCACTGACAGCGTCAATCAAGGACCATTGTCTTTTCAACGTGGCTGATTGGTCGGCCTTGGCGAGGGTTAATTCAGTTGTTGAACGAGTGTTTGATCACAAATTAGTGTTATTATTTCGATTGTCAAACACGAGTGATTTTGTTTCTAATAGTTTAAAGTTAAGGCACATTTTTTTAAAGAAAGGAACTTTTTTAACTGTGGTGTTGTTATAAACAGAGTGTGCTTGTTTTATAATTTGTACTTCTCGTGGACGAAGATAGTTAAGTTCATTCATTAGCATCAAGTATTTGTTTAAATCACGCTTTTTTTCAGTCTCTAAGTCTATTTGACGCCAGTTGGTTTTACTAACTGGAATCATATCATTGATGAGCAGAAAACTAATTGGATCCTTGTCAATATTAATCCTATTCCAGATTTGTAAAGCCAACCGGCGATTGGTACGCTTACCTTGTTTGGCTGATTCTAGCGGTGCAAAGTAAGTAAAATTATTTACACTAAGTAGGATACCAACGTATGGCCGTCGTTCTTTGTTCCAAAGTACGCGAGTATCGAATTGTCTTAAATATTTGATATAAGTATCGTCAATATAGACTAATTTCATTGCTTTCCCCCAAAAAAAGTAATAAAAAAAGGGCTGATGTCCAGCCCTACTAAAGTTCTCACTTACGGTAGAGAATCACCAATTTTAAAGTTCTCACTTACGGTAGAGAATCACCAATTTTAAAGTTCTCACTTACGGTAGAGAATCACCAATTTTTGTGTAAAAACCATATCCATAACCACACTATACGATATCAAGATGAAAAAGTAAACCAAATACTTTCAACACAATCAAATCAATTTAAGTCCGGAGATAACCGTGTTCTTGTTCGACGGCTTTTTGGCCAACGATGTTCAAGTAATCGAAGGGATTATTGAAGTTTGGCGAGAATAGCATGTCTAAGAAAGCGAGTTGGTCGATTGTCCCACCATTTTGAATCAGTGACGACACGACATTGGCTGACTGTGACACATCATGTTCACTCATTAATTGCGCACCCAAAATTTGGCGATTATTGCGGTCGTAAATCAGTTCGACCGTTACCGGATAAGCGTCAGGCATAAATGAGGGCCGATATGGCGCGGTGTAACTGACTAAAGCAGCGTTCAATTCTGCGGCTTTAGCGGCAGCAAGTGTCAGACCGGTACAAGCGACCGTGTGCTTAAAGATGTACATCCCAGTGGAAACCTGCGTTCCAATCGAACGGACCCGGCGTTCAAACACGTTCAGGCCTGCGAGGGCACCTTGACGGATGGCATGTGACGCTAAAGGTGCATAGACCATCGTCCCAGTTGGATTAAAATGCACGAGGGCACAATCGCCAGCTGCGAGAATGTCTGGGTCAGACGTTTGCATGTAACCGTCCGTTTCAATTGCGCCGTTGCGCGTCATTTTGACTTTACCTTGTAAGAGGTCTGTTTGCGGAATGATGCCGGCACTGATGGCGACCATATCGACTTGATAGTCTTGGTCGTCTGTTTCAACATCAATTGCGCCGGTATCGTTTTCTTTAAACGCAGTGACCGTGGTACCAGTGACCACTTTAACACCGTGTTCAGTGAGCACTTGTTGGACTTTTTCAGAAAGCTCTGGTTCAACGTAGGCATTGAGCAAATGAGTTGGTTGTTGGATCAGCAGGACTTCGTGCCCAGAATCAGCGTAGCCTTCTGCGAGCTCGACCCCAACGTAACCACCACCAACGATTAAGATGCGTTTGACAGCGGCAGTGTTTTGGCAAAGGTCATGCGCTTGGTCATAAGTTTTGCACAACATGACTTTTGGATTTTCAATCCCAGTAATTGCGGGAATGGCGGTGACGGAGCCGGTCGCCATAATTAATTTATCATAATCAACGGTTGCCATAGCCTTAGTGTCTAAGTCTTGCACTAACAGCGTATGTGCCTGTGAATCGATCCGAATCACGTCATGTTGCATCTGCATATGAACCCCTTGTTTCACAAAGTCGGCCGGTTCGGCGTATAATGCATCTGAAAGGGTTTTGACAGTTCCTTTTATATGTAAATAAGTTGCACAAGACAGATAGGAGATCGTGGCCTGGCGCTCAAATACGGTGATGTCTGCCTCGGGATAATTTTTCAAAATTTGGGACACTGCAGCGATGCCTGCATGGGTGCACCCAATTACAACAACTTTCATGAAAATAGTCCTTTCTTTCTACAATTAGTTACTTTATTATAGTATACTGTTAATTTAATTAAACCTTTAGGTCGATATTTATAGGAGAAAAATTTATTGAAGCCAATTTATCGTTTTTTCGTACAACCACAAATTAATACTGATACTAAGTCAATCTTTGGTTATGAATTACTGATGAAACAATGGACGCCAGAAGGCTGGCGTTTACCGGAGTCATTTTCAGCCATTGATCCGCAGATCATCGCGGACCTATTAGTTGAATCGACGCGTGTATTGTCATTAAAAGTGCGCTACTGCTCGGTTAACGTGAGTCGTGAACAGCTGATGACAACGTCCATTGCGGCGGCAATTATTAAGAGTCAGGAACAACTTTATCCCACCAAATTAACGGTTGAATTAACTGAAGATGATGGTCCGCAAAAGTACACCATCGCTGAATTATTGCCACAACTAAAAACATTCTTAAGCAAAGGGATGCAACTCTCATTGGACGATGTTGGGACCGGTGATAATTATTTTAATGAAATTCAAGATTTATTACCACTTGTTTCAGAATTGAAATTCGCCTTGCAGAACTTTAACAAACAATTTAAAGATCCCAATATCCAAAAGAAAATTCATTTCTGGCACGCCATTAGCCAAGAATACGGCTTACGGATGGTGCTAGAAGGTATTGAAGACCATGAAGATAACCAATTGAGCAAGCAATTAGGCATTAAGCTCAAGCAAGGTTACTATTTCAGTCGGCCACAATTATTAAAGTTACCACAAGATGCACAATTAGCTTAAAGCTCAAAAAAACTACTCAGTTGACGTTAACTCGTCGACTGAGTAGTTTTTTTATAATGCGTGCCAATTCAGATTATCAATATTAGTGAAGCCACTAACATCTTTTTCCCGTTTTGCCACTGTCGCAAGTGTACCGTCGTTGGCTAGGAATAGGGTTTCTTGTAGGGCGTTATAATCTTTTTTGTTTATTATAATTAAATCATGACGATGTTGTTGCGTTTGGATGGTGACGGGCTGGCTTCCAGGACTAAGTTGTTGCAGAATTTTATCAAAGTTTTGATAAGCTATCATCAGTGAGAAAGTCGTTTTCATAATTAACCACCTTTTCAACTTAACTCGATCATAACATGACTAGCAGTAAAAGCAGTCATGATAACAGTTAGGTTTCTTTTTCAAAGGTGAATTAGGCTAGAGATTCATTTCAGTATTCCGCTGAGTCAGCCGCAAAATGCCGTAGTAAATCAGGCCAATCACTAACCAAGCGCCGCCAATTTCTTTCGCTAAGATGTTCAAGTTGATCATGACGAATAAGATGACCGCAAAGCCGATAATCGGCACGATCAAATGGTGCCAGTAATCGTGGGAATGTCCCTTGATCAGAAAGTGGTTAACGACGGCGACGTGAATGATTAAAAAGGCTGTTAAAGCGCCACAGTTGACGATTTCTGAGAGCACGCCGCTGTTGTTCATGAAGATCAGGCCGACAATCAGTGAAATGACTGAGACTAAAATGGTGCTAACATACGGTGTCTTATATTTAGGGTGCACTTTGGCTAAGACTTTTGGCAAATTACGATCCCGCGACATCCCGAACAGGATTCTAGAGATGGCGGCTTGGGCTGCTAAAGCGTTCGCAAAACCCCAAGATAGAATGGTCGCAATCGTGGTCATGTACATTAAGAATGGCCCACCGACTTTACCAGCGACAACGTAAAAGGCGGTATCCAAGTCGCTGAATGACTGCCAGTTAGGCACGATCAGCGCTGCGAGATACGTTTGAGCGATAAAAAGCACGCCGACGATCATTAATGACCACATGATGCCTTGGCCGACCGTTTTATTACCGCCAGTGGTTTCTTCAGCGAGCGTGCTGATCCCGTCAAAACCTAGGAAACTTAAAACAGCCACGGAAGTTGCGGTCATGACAAAGTTCAAATTGAACTGTTTGGCGTCATAGAATGGCTTTAACGTAAAACCGTTACCGACACCGTGCATTAAGCCGTACACGCCCATGATGACGAAGAACGCGAGCACGATCAGTTCACCAATTAAGAAAATTCGGTTAGCAATTGCGGTGAATTCGATTCCGCGCACGTTGATCAAAGTGTTAATCGTGATGAAAATGACTAACCAGATCCAAGTCGGGACGGCCGGTAATAAGGATTTTAATGAGTTTGCAGAAATAATGTAAAGTAGGGCGGGTACGAAAATGTAATCCAAAATAATCATCCAGCCGGACAAAAAGCCGATAGTTTTATTGATGCCTAGTTTGGCGTAAGCATACACCGAACCGGCGATGGGAAAGGCCCGTGACATTTGGCCGTAACTTAACGCCGTGAAAAACATGGCGACCATCCCAATCGCATAAGTGAGGGCAATCATCCCACGTGACGCTGAGATAACGGAACCATAGATGCCCATTGGTGCGATTGGTACCATGAAAATCAACCCGTAGACGACTAAGTCTTTGACCGAAAGCGTGCGGTCGAGTTCTTGTTTATAACCAAAATCGCTTAATTTAGCGATATGGTCGCTTGGAACGTGATTAACTGCCATTCGCTATTCCCCCTTAGCTTGGTTGAATGTGCCGTGTTGTAAATCTAAGAAATAATTTTTCAAATTTGTAAAGAAGACAGCCGGATTGTCGACCATGTGATTGTGGCCGCTATCCGGTGTGACGACTAACTGAGCGTTTGGCATATCGCGTTGCATGCGTTGCGCTGTGGCGAGCGGCATCGTTTCATGGTCAGCGAAAGCCAGCAAAGTGGGTAATTGGATCGTTTTTAATTGGTCTGAAAAGTCCCAATTACCGAGGTCACCTTCGACCACAAACTCGTTGTCGCCTTGAAAATGGTTGTAGACGGGTTTGGCTTGAATATCGACGTTGTGTGACATAATTTCGGGTTGGCGCCGGTTCACATAACCGTGATAAAGTTGTTTGATTAAGTCGCGATAGTGCGGATTTGACCACTGTCCGCGCTGTTCGATATCAAGCATAAAGGCATTTTCCGCCGGTGAAAATTCAGCCGCGCGAATCGCTTTGATATGATCGACGTAATCTGGAATATTGTCGATCATACTGATGATGATCAGGCCGTCGAGTTGGTCTTGATGTTGGGCAGCGTAAGTCATCGCGAGCATGCCACCCCAGGAATGCCCCGCTAAGAAATAGTGGTCATAACCCAGTAATTGACGGACTTCGGCGACTTCACTCAAATAATAATCTTCAGTGAGGTATTTGGCCTTGATGGCGGGATCGTCCCAGTCGGGGGTGTCCGAGTACCATGAGCCGAGTTGGTCGTACATCGTGACTTCAATATCGAGGTCAGCCAATTCGGGACCAAAGCGTTCAAAGACTTCATGCGTATCGCCAGGGCCACCGTGTAAACAGAGTAGCTTGGTTTTTCCCCCAAGATTGTTCGTATGTGTCCAAATATGATACCCATTCTTAAGCGTTAAAATTCGCGTTACATTGCGCATTTTGCTGCCACCCACCTTTTTTCTTAATATAAACAAAAATACACTTGTTTCTCATTAAATTCAAATTTAATTCTAATTTTTGGTGGGCGTTTAGGGATAACTCGATTAAGTCAATGTTCAGTGGTGGATTGCTCAATTGACTAACTATAGTGTCAGTCAATGATGAGTTGTGCGTCGCAAAAGCAAGAAAATGTAACCGCTTATCGTTAAATTAGGTGCCCCTGAATTGGTATGGTAAAATTGAGCTAAATCGGGGAAATGAGGGGTGGCATATGAAACGACGACTTTGGTGGTTCATCATTGCGAGTGTGTTTTTGGCAGTCGTCACACTCAATTGGCGACCGCTGACTGCTTTAGCGGATTATACGATTAGCGACTATGATGTGCATGTGGATGTGCAAAAAGATGGTAGTGCCGATGTGAGTCAAGGCATGACTTATCATTTTGATGACGATTATCATGGGGTCTTTAATGTTCAAGATTTGCAAGGCGTTCAAGGCGCCCAATTTCAAGGGGTTGCCACGCGTTTAAATGGTGGGATGACGAAGACGGCGCGGGCCGCAACCACCGATGCGGATAATACTTATCAACTGACTCAAACTGACAAAAAATTTCGCGTTAAACTCTATCGTTCAGTCAAAGACAACGATGAATTACGGGTGACTTATCGGTACCGATTACTCGGTGTGGTGACGAATTACGCTGATACGGCCGAATTGAATTGGAAAATTATTGGGACCGGCTGGGATGAGCCGTTGAAAAACGTGCGGTTAACGATTCAACTCCCAAGTAAAAAAGTCCAAGCACTGCAAGCATGGACACATGGTCCGCTAGTTGGCAAAACGACTGTCGACAAGGCCGCTGGTCGCGTTAACATGACGTTGCCACGTAATCCAGCGAACTCATTTGTCGAGAGCCACTTGCTCTTTCCGACAAGTGTGACGCCACTTAATCAACGGAAAAGTTCAAAGCAGCGTAAAGCAGCGGTTCAAAAACAAGAAGCCGCCCTTGCCACGGCGGCCAATCAAAAACGTCGTCGTCAAGTGCTAATGAGCAAGATTATCTATGGTTTAGCACTGGCGGTATTAGTGATTACGGTGGTGGCTTACTTATGGTGGTTCAAGCGTCATCCGCGAAATCAGCATGAGCGGCCGATTCCAATCAATCATTCGTTTGAAGTTCCAGCAGTACAACCCGCTGTGGCCCAAGCGTTATGGCGAACGGCTTCGCCAGATACGAAGGCTTTGTCGGCGGAAATTTTAGTGGCTGCCGCAGCTAAAGAGATCACGTTAGAGCCGATTGCTGTTAAACGGCAGCCAACCGTTAAAATTACAAAGTTACAGCCGATTTCCAACTCATTTTTGGCGCACTGTTTTGATAAGATTGCGGTAGGCAATGAGTTGCAACTGGACCAATTAAAAGCTTACGGTAAAAAAGATCAAAAAGGCCGCTTGAATAAATGGTTCGGTCACTGGCAAAAGACGGTTAACCAAGTTGTGGCTGGGTACCAAGATAAGGCGAATTATCGGCTACGTAATCGCTGGTTAGGTTTTGGCGTGGCGGTAACGATTTTAAGTGCCATTGCCACCTTAGCGGGCGCTTTGATAAGTCCCCGCACGACCTTGATTACTGGAATTGTGGCCGTGATTTTGACGGCAACGACTTGGACTACAGCAATTATTAATTATCGCCGCATTACGATCAATACGGATGAGGGACTTGCCTTAGTCAATCAAATCAATGGGTTTCGCCAAATGTTGAAAGACATCGGTCATTTTAATACCGCTGAAATTGGTGATTTGATTTTGTGGGAACAAATTTTGCCTTATGCGGCGGCGTTTGGGTTGGCAGAAAAGGTTGCGTACAAACTGGCCGTTGATTTTGGGACCACGGCGTTAGCTACTGGTATTGGGGTCTACTACCCAATCTTTTTCGCCAATGATGGCTTTGATTTTGACTTGTCAGGAGCTTTAAGTAATAGCTTTTCCAGTGCGCTCGATGCCTCGAACAATGCCAGTTCCCCATCTGGTGGGTCTGGTGGGTTCTCCGGTGGCAGTTCCGGTGGTTTCGGCGGCGGTTCTGGTGGCGGGGCTTTCTAAATTGAGGCAATGAATGTCTTAAAAGGGCGGTGGCGTTTTGTCACGGCCCTTTTTGTCGGCCGACGACCTTTCTAGTGGAAAGGGTTGCGGTCCAGTCCAATTAACGGTACGCTTGTCAAAGTAAAGGCTTACATAAATGGAAACGAATGGATGAGGATCAATGACAATAAAATTAATCGCTACGGATATGGATGGGACTTTTCTCAACAATCACGGAGACTATAATCGACCACGTTTTGCTAAAATTTACGCCGAATTACAGCGGCGTGGGATTCAATTTGTAATTGCCAGTGGGCATCAAGCAGTCGAGTTGGTCGACTTCTTTAAAGACTACCCAGACATGTGGATGATTGGCGGTAACGGGGCCGAGTTGATGAATGCGCAAGCTGGGCTAACGGCTGAGACCTTTTCGGCAGCGGCGACGCAACAAATTTTGAGCGTTTTAGCGGACTATCCAGAAATTCAGATTGCCCTATGTGGCACGAAAACGGTGCACGTGCTTAAACAGGCGGACCCAGGCTTCGTGGCAGATATGGGAAATTATTACTATCAATTGGAAACTGTTGACGAGCTAACGCAAGTCACCGACCCAGTGGTAAAATTTGACATTATTTGTGCGCCTGCGATGACGGATCAATTGGTGTATGAACTGACGCCAAAATTGGCTGAAATTGCGGTGCCAGCTTCTGGTGGTCAGGGCAGTATGGATCTGATCCAACCAGGTATGCATAAAGGTCGGGCCTTGAAACTATTGGGTAATCGTTTAGGCATTCGGTCAACTGAAATGGTTGCTTTCGGCGATGGCACCAACGATTTGGAAATGCTCCGCTACGTGCAAACGGGTGTTGTGATGGGCAATGCACCGGTCGAAATGCAGACGAAAGGTGATACTGTTACCGAATCGAACGAGCAGGACGGGGTCTTAACCTACATTGAAAATGAAATTTTACGAAAATAATGGGCTGATTTCTGAAAATGGCTAGGCTTTTGATTGCCAAATAGGGCGGCGCCATGCTACACTTCAACTAGATGGAAACGAAACAGAGGCTGGGAAGCAAACTCCTGACCTCTTTTATATTGTGTTTGAGGGTTAAACCGATATGTTTGAATGATTAGTACTTAATTATATTGTCGAAACGTGCTAGCAGCGCCAGCGGGTTCCGCTTGGCTACGCTAATCACCCGATGCTAAAACCGCATCAGGCGCTTAGCTAGGCCATGCTCGCCAGCTGGACGGCGCTGCTAGCACTCTTAAAAAGTGAGGTATATGAATGTTAACCGTAAGTAATGTCAGTATGCAATTCTCGACGCGCAAGCTTTATGATGATGTTAATTTGAAATTTACGCCGGGCAACTGTTACGGCGTGATTGGTGCGAATGGTGCCGGTAAATCAACTTTCTTGAAGATTTTGGAAGGCAAGCTTCAACCAACTTCTGGGAATGTGTCAATGGGTCCTAACGAACGGATGTCCAGTTTGAACCAAAACCATTTCGCCTTTGAAGATGAAGAAGTCTTATCAACGGTGATCCGCGGGTATCAAAAGCTTTATGACATCATGGTTGAAAAGGACGCCCTTTACGCCAAACCTGATTTTAGCGATGCTGATGGCATTCGTGCCGCTGAACTTGAAGGCGAATTCGCTGAAATGGACGGTTGGAATGCTGAATCCGAAGCTGACCAGTTGTTACAAAGTTTGGGTATTGACGAATCGATGCAACATCAAAAAATGAGTGAATTGACAGAACCTCAAAAGGTTAAAGTCTTGCTAGGCCAAGCCTTATTTGGTAGTCCTGACGTTTTGCTCTTGGATGAACCGACCAACGGGTTAGACGTGCAGTCAATTAGTTGGTTGGAAAACTTCTTGGCTGACTATAACAAGACTGTCATCGTCGTTTCTCATGACCGTCATTTCTTGAACCAAGTTTGTACGCATATGTGTGACGTCGATTTTGGTAAGATTACGTTATTTGTTGGAAATTATGATTTCTGGATGGAATCTAGCCAATTGGCAGCGAAGTTAAAAACGGATGCCAATGCTAAAAAGGCTGACCAAATCAAAGAATTACAAGAATTCGTGGCGCGGTTTAGTGCGAATGCTTCAAAATCCAAACAAGCGACTTCTCGTAAAAAGCAATTGGAAAAAATTACGCTGGATGATATCAAACCATCCTCACGTAAATATCCATTTATTAAATTTACGCCGGATCGCGAAATTGGGAACGACTTGGTTCGGGTAGAAAATGTGTCTAAGACGATCGATGGTGTAAAGATTTTAGACAATATCAGTTTTACACTCCGTCCTAATGAAAAAACGGCCCTGATCAGTCGCAGTGATTTAGCAACGACCACGTTGATGCAAATTATTGCCGGCGCCGTTGAACCAGATGCTGGTACGGTGACTTGGGGTCAAACAACGTCGCGGACGTATTTGCCACGTGATATTAATGATGAATTTACTGATGATAGCTTAACGATTATCGACTGGTTACGTCAATATGCCCCTAAAGAAGAAAGTGATAATACGTTCTTGCGCGGGTTCTTAGGGAAGATGTTATTCTCTGGTGAAGACGTGACACGGAAGGTAAACGTGCTTTCTGGGGGCGAAAAAGTCCGTGGGATGTTGTCTAAGATGATGTTAAGTCGGGCCAACGTCTTGCTGCTCGACGACCCAACCAACCACTTGGACTTGGAATCAATCACGGCTTTGAACGATAGCTTGATTGATTTTAAGGGGGCCATCATTTTCACGTCGCATGACCACGAATTTATCCAAACGATTGCGGATCATATTGTTGAAGTGAGTGCCAAAGGGGTCGTTGACCGTGGCGATACCACTTATGACGAGTATTTGTCGCATGAAGCCACGCAAGGCCGCGTCCAGGATTTATATTAGTAAATCCGCAGCTTAAATTAAACAAATCCTGACCAATCGAATCTCTCAATCTGTTATGATTACATCATAACTAGATTGGGGGATTTTTTTATGACCACAGAGGTGGACCAGTTGTTGCGTCGCTGGTATCTAGGTCAGCTCATTGTCTTAATGGGGGCGGCGTTGTTACAATTATTGATCATTCAAAATGGAGATTATTTCGCGACTGTCGGTCTGCTGCTGATTCTCTTATTCTTAGGGGGCCTATTGCCAGTTTTTGAAACGGGAACTGATTATCGTGACTGGCCGCGTTTTCGACGCTTTAATCATTATTTTCAAGCCATTTTTCAATTTATGTTCATGCCATTTTTGTTGATGAGTTTGGTCGTCATGCTCAAACGGTGGACGCCACTGGATGAGCAAGGCCTGATTGCGGTCGCGTTCTTCTATCTGATGTGGTTGTTTGTGCCAATTGGCTATGTCACGATGGGACCAGTCAAATCCTTGCTTGGGCGAATCTTACTGCTCATTTCAGTGGTGTTTAGTGGCTTGATTGGTGCTCAGCCGACGTTTATGGCGTTACCTTTACTAAAGGCACCAGCAGTTTTCAATCTGGTTAGTGATAGTGGTGTCTTGGGCGCAATCGGCTTTGTTGTCACTGTCGGCTTGTTAGCGACTGCTTGGGGCTTTCATTGGCCAAGTTGGCGATTGGCAAAAAAGGCCGACTGGCATTGGCTTGTACTGATTGCGCTGGCTGGTGTGGCGTTTATCATTTGGAACGCATTCGGCGTTGGGGAGACTTGGCGGACGACCTTTACCCAATTTGATTTTAAGTTACAGGCACTCTCTTGGAAAATGTTTTTAGGTGGCTTGGAGCCGGGAATTGCGGAAGAGTGGCTCTATCGGTTTGCCGTCTTGGTGCTGTTTTTGAAAGCTTTTGAGCATCGTCGTCATCAATTAGATTGGTCTGTCGGCTTGAGCAGTGGGCTGTTTGGTCTCTGGCACTTAACGAATGCTTTGGCGGGTCAATCCTTAGCGGCGACTGTTGAACAAATGATTTTTGCCGCTTCACTGGGGTGCTTTTTGGCCGTTAGTTATTTATATTCTGGCAGTCTGTTGGTGCCAATCACGATTCATGCTGGGGTCGACATTTTCAGCATGATGGCTT
The DNA here is from genome assembly GCF_005405065.1 of Lactiplantibacillus nangangensis. Taxonomy (GTDB): domain Bacteria; phylum Bacillota; class Bacilli; order Lactobacillales; family Lactobacillaceae; genus Lactiplantibacillus; species Lactiplantibacillus nangangensis. Next base: position 24,638 of record NZ_BJDI01000006.1, read on the forward strand.
CTGGGTCACAAACGATGACTAAGCCAGACGCGTTTGAATGGCAAACAATTCTTTTTACCGTCATTGTCTTTGGATTGATCACGATTTTCTTTTTAACCGGTCGACGTCGTCAAGTGATGCAGGCTCAAGTTGATCATCAGTTACGCCCGTAAGCCCATACTGTCAGCTTACGGATGACAATTAGTTCAGGAACACAACTAACTTAATGAAAAAGGTCTCGCGATGCGGGATCTTTTTCATTAACTGGCTACGGATGCCTATCAGACAGAGCACTTCTAAGCAAGTACCCCGTTTTTAACCGATTTATACTGGATGTAATCTGTTTGTAACATTACCGACACTCTATAGCAACATTAGCCAGTTATACTGAGTTTATGGTTAAAACTGGCCTATACATATTTTGCACCAAACATTTAGCTATCGATGGTTGGATCGGTCACCTCAGATGGAACAAGTTAAGTTTGGCGGCAGCTAATACCTCTCGGAATGGGCAGGATTCATGACGGGGCACATATCGCAACTATCTTAATTGGTAGTCGGATAACCGATCATTGTTGGAAAGGACTTGAGCAACTTGCTTGAGTCTTTTTTGCTAGTTTCAGAAAGGAGTAACGTTTGTTATGACCCTTGAAACAACGTTGGGAATGCTGCTACAAGCCGACTTGGCACGCTTAGATCATCCGTCATTCAATACGATGTTTACTGGCTTTAGCCGCCGTTGGCAGTGCCAGCTCTTTGTCAAAGTGTTTGCCTCAGACCGTTTTGGGAAGTTTTCAACCGAACGAACCGTCAATGAACAGCTGAATAACCGGGTGTTGATGAGCAGTCAATTGGCAACGGGCGAGTGGGTTTTAGTCATGCGCGATTTACCTATGACCCCGTTATCAGCCGAATTGACACCCGAATTGGCGCAGCAAATGGGGTCAGTCTTAGCGCGTTTTCATCGGACGGTGCACTTACCGGCAGCGACCAATCAGCCTTCAATGGTGATGACTAAGATTAACGGTCTCCGTCAGGCCCCGGCTTACCCGCAGTTGTTGAAATTACAGCATTTATACGAGTCACAACTGCCGGTCATTGAAACCGAATTGCGTCAGGTCAAGCCAGTCGTGTTACACGGTGATGCCGGTTGCCGAAATTATCAACTAGTTAATGGCTCACTCGTGCTGATTGATTTTGAACGAGCCCATCTTGGAGTGCCACAAGTTGATTTTCAAAAACTATTTTATCAAGACTTTGCCGGTGACCAGTCGTTACAACAGGCTTTCTTGAACGGGTATGGGCCGTTACCAGCATTATCGTCACTGACATCCAGTTGGCTAACTTTTCAAAGCGCCGTGGGGATTTTGAGTTATGTTCAGCGACTGCCTGACCCTGAGTTTGAACGGGTGGCGCAACGGATGTTACAAACAGTGATTGACCAGCTTTCGTAATTAGCACTAACCGGCAAATTCGCCGGCTTTTTTTTCGACCTTTTTTAACTAAAGTTGCGCCAGTTTAGGATTGGACGGCCAAACTATCTGCTCAGCGGGCACTAATTTAACGCCAACTAACGACTGATTGTGTCTGTCCAAACGGGTAAAAAGTTGGCTAAGCTTGACTAACTTGTTTGCAATTGGCTCACCAGAATTGCTGACAATAACGTATACTAGAAACATTAGCTCAAACACAATCACTAGTAGTCCAGCTGGAATGGTCAACTACATAAAGTAGTGATTGTTAGAAATGGGGAACTTGCAATGTCTACATTAGTCATTAAAGATTTAAAAGTATCAGTCACAGAAAACGAACAAGAACGGCTGATTCTCAAAGGTGTGAATTTAACGCTTAAAACCGGCGAGACCCATGCCATCATGGGACCTAACGGCACGGGTAAATCGACCTTGTCAGAAACAATTATGGGTAATCCGGCCTACCACGTTGTCAGTGGAAGTGTGACACTGGACGGTGTTGATTTATTGCGTCAAACGGTCGATCAACGGGCACGGGCCGGGCTCTTTTTAGCGATGCAATATCCAGCCGAAATTAAAGGCGTGACGAACATTGAATTTTTACGGGCCGCAGTGAATGCCCAACGTGATGCGGCTGATCAATTGCCAGTCACGGAATTCTTAGACCGATTGGATCAAAATTTAGCCTTATTGAATATGTCAGATGCCATGGCTGAACGTTATCTGAACGAAGGCTTTTCGGGTGGCGAAAAGAAACGCAATGAGATTTTGCAATTATTAATGATTCAACCTAAGTTTGCGATTCTGGATGAAATTGACTCCGGGTTAGATATTGATGCTTTACAAGTCGTTGCTAAAGGGGTAAACGCGATGCAAGGGCCTGATTTCGGGACGCTCATGATCACCCACTACCAGCGCTTACTGAACTACATCGTTCCCGATTTTGTTCATGTGATGATGGACGGCCGTATCGTGAAAACTGGTGGCGCTGAATTAGCCAATACCTTGGAAGCGGAAGGTTACGCTGGCTTACGCGATGAACTTGGACTGGACGTGGCGTTGACGGATGACGAGGTTGAGTCATGACTGAACAAAATTTATTAGCGCGAGTTCAGGCGTATTCCTGTTCGCAACATGAACCCAGTTGGTTATTAAAGTTGCGTGAACAAGCCGTCGCCGTTTATCAGAAACTGCCACTGCCTAAATTTGAAAAAATTAATTATCGTGATTGGCCATTATTTGATTTTGAGATGCCAACTGAACAATCGAGTGCAGAACCAGTGGAAAATCTGGGTGCTGGGCAGCAATTTTACTCAGTGGGCACAACGACCATTCAGCTTAGTTTATCAACGGAAGCGATTCAAGGCGGGGTCATCTTATCTGATTTAAAGCATGCGATTCGAGCGCATGGTGATTTAGTGCAACGCTATTTAATGCAAAAAGCGTTGCAACTGGGGACGGATAAACTAACTGCCTTGAACACGGCCCTCATGACTAACGGGTTTTTCTTGTATGTGCCAGCTAATGTGCAATTGACGGCCCCAATTGAAATCACCCAATTCGTCGATAGTCGGCAACGGCAGAACTTTTTCAATCATAGTTTAGTGATTGCGGGCGAAAACAGTCGGGTTCAAGTGGTTCAACGGTTGAAAACGTTAGGTGAACACGCCAACGCGGCCCATGTTTTGGTGGAAGTCGTTGCGGCAGATGCAGCTCAAGTTGAATTTGCGGGCATTGATCAACTTAGTGCGAATACGACGGCTTATTTGAATCGGCGTGGGGTGCTGGCGCCGGATGCCCAGTTGAATTGGGAGCTGGCTGAAATGAATGCGGGTCGCGTGGTCGCTGACTTTGATACTGAACTAAAAGGCCGGGGCTCGGCGGCGCAAATCAAAACGATTGCGATTGCGAATCGCCAACAAACCCAGGGAATCGACACCCGGGTGACAAACTATGGGAAACAAACAACGGCTAATATCGTGCAGCGTGGCATTGTTTTAGATGAAGCTTCGTTGATCTTTAATGGGATTGGTCACATCGTCAAAGGCGCTCACGGCGCGAAGGCTGATCAAGAGAATCGGTTGTTGATGTTGTCTTCCAAAGCGCGAGGAGATGCTGATCCAATCCTGTTAATTGATGAAAACGATGTGGAAGCCGGTCATGCTGCCAGTGTTGGGCGGGTCGATGAAAAGCAGCTCTATTACTTGCTCAGTCGCGGGATTCCACGGCCTGTCGCTGAACGTTTGGTCATTCGTGGGTTCTTAGCAGGGGTCATTACTGAACTGAGATCGCAACAATTGCGAACTGAACTGAACGGGTTAATTGAAAGGCGGCTAACTGATGGCAATCACTGAGTTTCGGGCTGATTTTCCTATTTTAAAAACTAAAATTAATGATGAACCACTGATTTATTTGGATAATGCTGCGACAACTCAAAAGCCACAAGCCGTTATCGATGCCATTAGCGCCTACTATACGGCGGATAATGCAAATGTTCATCGTGGAGTCTATACGTTGGCGGCGCGAGCGACGGCGCAATATGAAGCGGTGCGGGACCAAGTGGCCGCTTTTATCCATGCGCCACAACGGGAAAGTATTGTGTTTACACGGTCGACGACGGATAGTTTGAACTTGGTGGCTCAAACGTATGGTGAACAAGTTGTACAAGCCGGCGACGAAATCGTGGTGACGGCCATGGAACATCACAGTAATTTGGTCCCGTGGCAACAGTTAGCGTTACGGAAGCAGGCCAAATTAAGCGTGATTCAATTACAGCCGGATGGTCAGCTAGATTTAGCTTCAGCCCGGCAACTCATTAGTGACAAAACCGTCTTAGTGGCCGTGGCGCACAGTTCCAATGTTTTAGGCGTCACGAATCCAATCAAGGTGTTAGCGCAAGTGGCGCATCAACATGGGGCCATTATCGTGGTCGATGGGGCGCAGACGGTGGCCCATCAACCCGTTGATGTGCAGGCCCTTGACGCTGATTTTTATGCTTTTTCAGGCCATAAGATTTATGGGCCAACGGGTGTTGGCGTTTTATACGGTAAGCTCAGTCTGTTACAGACCCTCACACCGGCTCAATTTGGCGGTGAAATGATCAGCGATGTGACTTGGGAGCGGACAGAATTTGCCCCAATCCCGCAACGGTTTGAAGCCGGAACGCCGAATATCAGTGGGGTGATTGGTTTAGGGGCCGCTTTGACCTATTTACAACAGATCGGTTTTGCGGCGATTCAAGCGCAAGAACAAGCTTTGACTGAAGCTTTACTGAACGGCTTATTGGCGCAATCAGCGGTGACGGTTTATGGCCCGCAATCAGTGGCACAACACGGGCCGGTGGTTGCGTTTAACGTGGCGGGAATTCATCCCCACGATTTGGCAACTGGTCTAGATTTGGGCGGCGTTGAAGTTCGAGCGGGTCATCATTGTGCGCAACCACTGATGCAATTATTACAAGTCCCCGCGACGGTGCGAGCGAGTGTGGCCTTTTACAATACAACCACTGAGATCGACCATTTTTTGACGACCTTGCAGGCAGTAAAGGAGTTCTTTCAGCGATGAGCTTGTTAAAACTGAACGCATTATATCAAACGGTGATTTTGGAACATGCGCAAGCGCCACATCATCAGGGTGAGTTACTCGGTGTGCAAAAAACAACGCTGAATAATCCGACCTGTGGCGATGTCATTACAGTTCAGCTCGTTGTCGACGCTGACAAAATCAACCAGTTACAATTTATGGGAACTGGGTGTACGATCTCGCAAGCGTCGGCCAGCGTAATGACGGATGTTTTGCTGGGTCATTCAGTACCTGAGGCTCAGGCGTTAATTGCGGAGTTTTCAAAGTTGGTCATGGGTGAGCCGATTTCAGCAGCATCCCAAAAGGAACTCGGTGACGCTGCGGTGCTAGGGAGTGTGGCAGAATTTCCAACTCGTATTCGCTGTGCCATGCTGGCCTGGCATGCGGCTGCGCAAGGATTAGAGGAGGCAAGCAAACATGAGTGAAAAACTGAACGACGTTGTGCATGGGACTGAAAATTACGAGTATGGATTTCATGATGACGTGACACCGGTCTATTCAACGGGTGAAGGGCTGAGTGAAGCCGTAGTCCGGCAAATCTCAGCCGAAAAACACGAGCCACAGTGGATGTTAGACTACCGCCTCAACGCGTACGCGATTTATTTAAACTCGACAGCGCCCAAGTTTGGCCCCGACTTATCAGGACTGGATATGGCCCATATGAAATATTTCCAAAAAGCAACTGACAAACAATACCGTGATTGGGCGGATGTGCCGGATAAAATTAAACAAACTTTTGACCGCTTAGGTGTACCGGAAGCTGAGCGGCAGTATTTAGCGGGTTCGAGTGCACAATATGAATCGGAAGTTGTCTATCACCGGATGCAACAGACTTTCGAACAGAGTGGTATTATTTTTACCGATACTGATACAGCGTTACAAAGCTATCCGAAGCTGTTCAAAAAGTGGTTTGGGCAACTCGTGAAGCCAACTGACAATCGCTATGCGGCTTTGAACGCCGCCGTCTGGTCAGGTGGGTCATTCATTTATGTGCCCAAGGGTGTCAAAGTGACGACCCCGATTCAGGCGTATTTCCGACTGAATGCGGAGAAAACCGGTCAATTTGAACGGACGCTGATCATTGTTGATGAGGGCGCCAGCGTAAATTATGTCGAAGGCTGTACGGCGCCAAGCTATGATTCAGATAGCTTGCATGCAGCGGTCGTTGAAGTGAATGTACTGGCGAACGCCACTTGTCGCTACACCACGATTCAAAATTGGTCGAACAACGTGTATAGTTTGGAAACTAAACGGGCGCAAGCCTTTGAACATGCCACGATGGAATGGATCGATGGTAATCTTGGGTCGAAGATTACAATGAAATATCCGTCCGTTTATTTGAACGGTGAAGGGGCCCACGGAACGATGCTCTCGATTGCCGTCGCTGGGCATAACGTTGACCAAGATACGGGGGCACGGATGATTCACAATGCGAAGAATACGACGTCTTCGATTGTTTCCAAGTCGATTGCTAAGGATGGCGGCGCGGTAGACTATCGTGGGACGGTCCGATTTGGCCGGCATTCAGATGGGTCGTTTGCGCATGTGGAATGCGATACGATTATCATGGATGACCAATCTTCAAGTGATACGATTCCGTATAATGAAATTCTAAATGGCAATGTTTCGATGGAACATGAAGCGAAAGTTTCGAAAGTTTCGGAAGCCCAATTGTACTATTTGATGAGTCGTGGGATTTCTGAACAAAAAGCCACGGAAATGATCATCATGGGCTTTGTGGAACCATTTACGAAACAGCTTCCGATGGAATATGCCGTGGAACTCAACCGCTTGATCAGTTTTGAAATGGAAGGATCGATTGGCTAATGGCAACTTTTAAAGCGACCGGGATGGCGGCGTTAACCCACGTGATTGACCCAGAATTGGGCGTTGACGTGGTTGGACTCGGCTTGATCTATGATGTGACGCTGGACGATAACGGTCATTGTGTGGTCACGATGACTTTAACGATGATGGGTTGTCCGTTAACGGACGTGTTGGCGAATGACATTACCGCCGCGATGCAGGACTTGCCTGGTGTTCAGACAGTTGACATCAATTTGGTTTGGTCACCTGCTTGGTCAATTGCGCGGATGTCACGGGCCGCCCGCTTGACCTTGGGTGTTTAGTGAACAAAATAATTGAAAAAGTCAGGTCATTGAAATAAACTTATTGGCATTAATTCTAATTTGAGGTGACCCGAGTGACACAATTTGAAACGGACCGTTTGATCGTTCGACCAATGCGGCCAACCGACCATGACGCCTTACAAGCGATGCTGTTAGATCCACGCGTGGTGGCTTATTTACGTTACCGCGTGCTGCAAACGCCCGCCCAATTTACTGAAAGTTTTAAAACGCACTTTTTAGCGGATGCGCACACGGTCTTTGGGCTTGAACGCAAAAGTGATCACCAATTAATTGGTTTTTATGAATTCCATTCTGAGGCAACGACGGGTGAGCTGACTTATGCGCTCAGTCCTGACGCTTGGGGCCATGGCTATGTCGCTGAAGCGGGGCGTCCTTTGATGGCCTATGGCTTTGAAACGTTGAATTATTCCCGGATTGAGGCCCATTACGCTAGCGTCAATCCACGCTCTGGCCGAGTGATGGCGAAGCTTGGCATGCATGATCTTGGCGAGATGGACACCTTCATTTTAGATGATGGTGAACTGATTCACGTCATGCGGTATGCCTTATCGAAAAAAGACTGGTTAATTGCCAAAAGTGCTTGACTTGAAACGCGTTTCAGGTCGTATGCTGTAAACGTTGAGTAAGCCTCAGCGTTAAATGCTCAGCAGCATTTAACTAGAATCGTCCTAAATAGTTGCGTTCTCAGTCCTTCAGCCGGATTGGGAACGCTTTTTGTCTGGCCTGTTTTCAGAAAAATCGTAGTCGCTACTCAGAAAATAGTGTAGTCTAGTAGATAACGGTTATTTTAGAATAAGTTGGTAATCGCTGATTTAAGTTTATTGTCGTACATAGGCATTTTGGAGGAAGTAAGTTGTCGAAGAAAGTAGTTATGATCGTGACAGTGGCATTGCTGCTGTCAAATGCGATGAATGGGCTGGATAGTACAATTATTAGTACTGCCTTACCAGCGATTATTAGTGATTTACATGGGATTCAGCTGATGGGGTGGATCGTTGCCGTCTTCTTGTTGGGTGGTGCCGTCACGACCCCGTTGTGGAGTAAGCTGGGCGAACGGATTGGGAATAAACGGGCGTATCAAATTTCGACCACCATTTTTGTGTTAGGGGCGCTATTTGAAGGTCTCGCACCGAATATTTATTTTCTAATTATTGCCCGGACGATTATGGGGATTGGGAGTGGCGGGATGACCGCAATTCCGTATATTATTTATGCTGAAATTTACAAAGATCCCGTTAAACGTGGTAAGGTCTTTGGTTATGTCACGGCGAGCTTCAGTACAGCTGCCATTATTGGTCCATTAGTGGGTGGCTTTATTGTGGATAACTTTGGCTGGCACTGGGTCTTCTATATCAATGTCCCAATTGGGCTAGCGTCGATTGCCATTATTCAATGGTTGTATCAAGCGCCAAAGGTCAAAGTGGCGGCGTCGAAAGTGGATTATCTCGGCGCGGCGCTATTGACGACGGGGTTGGTCAGTTTGCTAGTTGGGATTGAAATGATTGGTAAACTACCACTGCTTGGGGTTGGCGCGATTATGGCCTTAGCATTAGTCTTATTAGCTGGTTTGGTTGCAGCGGAGGCGCAGGCGGTCGATCCAATCATACCTAGTCGCTTATTTAAAAATCGTTATCTAGTGGCGTCGTTTGTGATGTTCTTCCTGATTTATGGCTTCTTCGTCGGGTTCAACGTATACGTGCCGATGTGGGCGCAAGGCTTGCTCGGAACGACCGCTGTCATTGGTGGGGTCACACAGATCCCGGGTTCCATCACCAACTTTATGGGGGCACAGTGGAGTTCGAATTTGGAACGTAAATGGTCAACACGGACCGTGGTCATGATTGGGTTCGCTGGCATGTTGATTGCGGCTGGTTTATTGGCCCTCGCTGGTCAGCAGACCAATTACTGGTTGCTATTAGTTGCCGGGGCCTTTCAAGGCTGCGGGATTGGGATTTGCTTTACGGTCTTGCAAGTCAGCGTTCAGCAACAGGCGGCGCATCGTGATGTCCCAATTGCGACGTCGTTTAGTTTGTTAGTGCGGATGCTGGGTCAGACGTTCATGTCGTCGATTTACAGTGTTGTCTTGAATCATTCCTTAACGCAAGGCGTGGCGCAATCAAACGGTAAAATTTCCATGAACATGATGAATCAGTTGAGTGATGCTAACAGTGCCAAAGGGCTACCAGCCAAGTTATTACCAGCGATGCGGGCCATTTTGCATAATGGGTTGCATCACATTATGGCGCTGGCCTTTGTGCTACTTGTGATTGGGGTGGCGGTGAACATTTTCGTGTTCCGGCCCGCGCAATCCAAACGGCCCCATTTTGTAGAAAAATCGAAGCTTGCGCACCATCCAAGTTAAGCTAACGGTCACTTTAGTTGTTTCTAGAGTGGCTTTTTTCTATACTGTGCCTAAATTGAAACGGGGATGAGTGCATGACAAGTGTCAAAATTAGACCAGCTCAAGCGACGGAATTAACGACGATTTGGCAATTAGGCTTTAGTGATCCGCAGGCCGCCTGGACCAAATGGAATGGGCCGTATTTTCATGATGTGTTACCAAGCCAATCAGATTTTGAAACGGTGATTGGCCCCAGTGACTGGTTGATTCACCAGAAAAATTGGGTGATCACAGTTGACGGTCAGATTGTCGGCAGTGTCAATCAGCACTTTGTCGATGGCGCCTTGCAACGCTGGCTAGAGGTCGGCATTTTAATTTATGATGATCAACATTGGGGCCAGCATATTGGGCAGCAGGCACTCACACAGTGGCTAACGCATTTATTTACGGTCGGCACGGCTTTGCCGCATATTGGTCTGACGACTTGGTCAGGAAATACGCGTATGACGCATCTAGCGACTGCGGTTGGCTTGAACTTAGAAGGCCAGATTCCACAAGTACGGTATTGGCAGGGGCAGTATTACGACTCAATGAAGTACGGTATCTTACGGACAGACTGGTTGCGCCGCCACCCTAAAATCTAATTAAAAAACATTTGTTCCCCTCGTGGAAGTAGGTTATCATAGAGACTGTAATCTAAAAAAGATGGGGCGGAAATGACATGATGAAACGAATGCGATTGGCGCGTTTGATGGGGCTCATTGGCTTGACAGTCTTACTCAGTGGTTGCAGCACACTGGACCAACTGACGTCGGATAGCAGTTCTGGCAGTCGCCAGACGACTACGGCAAGTTCGGCTGCCAGCACGACTGGCAATGACAAAGCCACCTATGCAAGTTTGGCGAAGCAAACCTATCAATCTGGTGGCGCAGCGGCGATCAAAGTCAATAGTGGTAAGAGTACCTTAAAGAGTAGTTTGTGGAAAAAGTCGAAGATCGACTATGGCAACTTGGATAGCTTGAATCGAACGACCACGGATACGGCTTATTTGAGCAAAGCTAATTTAGGCCGTTCAGCTGGCCGGGCAGCGCAAAACTGGAGTCCAACGGGGTGGCATAATCAACCAATTACCGTCAATGGCAAGCGGGTCTACCCACAAAATCGGGGCCATTTGATTGCGTATACGATTACGTTCAATTTAACGCAAGACGGTCAGTATCGTTCCGGCGAGGATGGCAGTCTGGATAACCCTAAGAACTTAGCCACGCAAACGGCTTATTCTAACCAGCGGACAATGCAGATCTATGAAGATCAGGTGCGGACTGCGCTGGAACAAGGTAAAAAGGTCATCTATCGGGTGACGACCGTTTTCCGAGGCAATGAATTGATGCCACGCGGTTACTGGTCACAGGCCGTTTCGACGGATGGCAGCGTCAATTTTAATGTGTATATTTGGAACGTTGAGCCAGGCGTCAGCTTTGACTATGCGACTGGCCGAGGTAAGGCCGACAGCAATATGCAGGTCGCTGGTGCAGACAAAGTGACGAGTACGGCTAATACGAAGGCGAGTCGTTATTCAAGCAGTACGACGACGTCCAAACAAGTGGAACGTGAATTGGTCAAGTATGGCTATAAAGCGGTTAAAAAAGCACTCAATTAATCAGAAAATCCCAGCTAAGGAGTTGTCAGTTAGCTGGGATTTTGTCGCTGTTATTCTGGCTGGTGATCGTACGCGATGGACCAAGGTGAGGTGTGTAGGCTCCAATTAACACCGAATTTATCGGTGAATTGCCCCATTTTGCCACCCCAGAATTGTTCGGCAAATGGCATGGTAATCTTGACTTCACCGGAATCAACTAAGTGTTGATAAAAGTCGTCGGCGGCTTGGGCCGTCGCTTCATCTTCACTGTTAATATCGATCATCAATGTAATTTGATCAGTCGGTTTGGCCGTGTGACGAAAATCATCAGCGCATTCGATTTCAACACCTAACACGGTAAAGCCAGCGTGCATGGTCAAGTCATCTAAATTAGCGTCAGTAGGTAACCCAAATTGTTGGGCCTGTTCTGGTTTAGGACTTAAGCGATAAACGTCAGTCGCGCCAAAGACTCGTTGGTAGTAGTCGATCGCAGTTTTGGCGTTATCAAAGGCGAGGTATGGGTAAAATTTTGATTGCATAGCTTCATCTCCATAAGATTTTTAAGTGCAATCAGATTGTCCCATTAACCGTTTCCATTAGCAATAGATTGGGCGATTAGTAATGAAAATTACGACAATCTTTGAAAATTGTCGTATTCTGCGACAACCGAGGACTTTTAGTGCTGGCAAAGATAGAAAAACTCGCTATACTAATGCCATAGCGTTGCTTAACCGCCGTTAATTGCAATTTTTCTCTCATATAATTAGCAAGTAACGCTTAGTCAGTAAATTAGACTCTGATCACTGGTCATTCCTTCCCAGAATCCTGTGATTTTTCCATATAACTAACGTGGCTCCCAACCATGTTATTACTATTCAATCAGTCTGATTGGAATTAAGACCCTTGTAGCGTCTGACAATTTGTCAGGCGTTTTTTTGTTGCGTCAATCGCACGATTAAAAAAGTAGCGTAATTTCATGAAGTCGGACGCGTTTAGGTTCCAAGCCGATTCGCATAATTAATACACGAGTCACGGGTTGTAGTTGTGACACAGATAATTTTTTTAATTGCGTGTAAATGGCTATTTAGTCCAATTCAACCATGAGTTGATTGAAAAAATGTCGGGGTAACGCCATACTGAGGCTAAAGAAGTGGGGGGATTTAAATGTTAATTCAGACTATTCTCAAGCTGCAACGATTGAAACATCAGTACACGCAGGCTCAAGTTGCCGCAAAACTATTTGTGTCAACGCAGGCGGTTTCTAAGTGGGAGCTGGGTCAAGCTGTGCCATCGATTGATAATCTTTTAGCTTTATCTGATTTGTATAACGTTTCTTTAGATGAATTGGTTCAGGGAAGTCCGTTTTTTAAGAAGCCCTACTTGGTTGGTCATCGTTATAGTTACTTTAAAGCATTGTTGGCAATGGTTTTATGGGCGGGCATTACGGCTTTTTTGACGGGATTTGGTTACCAACCGTTTTGGCTGACCCTTGGCGTATTTTTATTAGGTGTGGTGTTTGTCTTGCCAGTTACTGTTCATGACTATTGGGTCATTGAACAAAAGGAACTTGATATTACAAGCTACGAACACAGTAACTTAGGAAAATTAAGACAGTTGCTAACCAATCATCCAACGACGACCGTCATTGACTATAATGAGATCATTGAGGCAAAAATTATTTATCAGCGGCGCCAGCGATTTTCACCGTTTGACTTTAATCCCGATTTTTTTGACTTGCAAATTAAGACAGCCACACAAGTGTTTATCTTGTCATTGACGGCACAGTTGCGACAATTCTTTCCACAATTCATTAATTTTTTAGCTCGAAAAAATATTGCAGTGACAAGCGCTGATGAAATTGTTGACTTAATTGTCAACAAACGTTCGATCTATGATCATTTTAACCAACGACAATCAAATCGATAGTATCGTAAAAAATCTCGAAGCAACTGATGCACATGTTGCTTCGAGATTTTTAGGTGTCGGAGTTTACCATAACAAGAGTGCAACTAAGATCAATAAGGCTAAGTCAGTTCCTGCATAGCACCAATTGAGCCGTTGTTTCCAGGCCCGATAGCAATCGAGCAGGCCAATCGTGGCAATGATTGCGAGGAGTGCCACGCCAGAAAGTTGTAGCACGGTTGCATTAGCGTGCAAGGCTGAAGGAAGCAATAGTAATTGGACGAGTAACCAGCAACCGGTCACTAAGCCTAAACGTAAAATGATGGCATCTTGATTTAATGGTTTCATCTGAACACGCCTTCCAAGTTGATTTGGTCTAATTGTAAGCGCTATCTATTGTGCTAAGAAGACCATTTTAGTCAATCTGTATTGAAATCAGACAGTTTCAATTAACTGTTGCAAAAAGTGGAAAATGGGGGTAATATTGATTCATTCTAATATTTGAATATAAGAATATAAGGAGGAAACTAAATGAATCCAAACGAAGCAGCTTTGCAAGAATTCCGCGAAACGATTCCGATTTTTGAAGTCTTAGCGGATGAACGCCGGCAGCAGATCATGATTGAATTAACTCAGCATGCTCAGGGGTTAACGGTCGGGGAATTGACCAAAATCATGCAGATTTCGCAGCCAGCGGTGTCCCATCAACTTAAAACGTTAAAAGATCATCATTTTGTTAGTGTTGAACGTCAAGGCACGCGTAATTACTATCGTGTGACGTTTGATGGTCCGTTAACTAAAGTTGAACATTTAATTCATACTTTACGAGAAGATCTCAAGTTAAAGCCATATTTACATTAGGGGACTAAAGTCGTTGCCGCGGGAGCAACGTTGTTTTCGGACTATTATATTCCTATATTCGAATTAACGAATACCATAAAAAGGGGTGGTGGCAATTTCAATTCGGACGGAGCTGGATCTTCAACGTGCGATGTACGAGTTATTGGAACGGCAGTCAATCTCACAAATTACAGTGGAACAAATTTGTCAGCGAGCGTTGATTCATCGGAGTAGCTTTTATCGCTACTACACTGACAAGTTTGATTTATTGGCCCAGATGGTCATGCGCGCCTTAGAAGAGTTATTGGCCGTTGAACAGACGGATGCCGCTGGTTCAGTGGTGATGTCGCGATATATCGGGACGCACACCCAAGTTTTGCGACATTTGTTGGTGACCAATACCGAGGGTGATAATGCGCGCTCGCAACAAGTGATCAATGACTGTTTCTTGACGATTGCGCACACTGGGGCCATGGATCGGGTCTTTGTCATGATTCGAAATGCGCGCCAGCCAGATTTAACAGCCTACTTAGTTAGTGGGGCCATTACTAGTATTGTGCAATGGTTAAATAACGATCGCCGTGACGGTGGTGATCCAAAAATTCAGGCAGCAATTGAGACAACGTTAGCGTCGTTGTTCTCACTAGAACAACATATTTAAATTCTGTGAAGGAAGGTTTCAGGTTGTGAAAATGATTCGTGGAGAATGGCGGTCGATCTTCCATAGTAAGATTCTATGGATTTCGGTGGCGGTCATGGTTTTAATTCCATTTTTGTATAGTGTCTTCTTCCTGACTTCGGTCTGGGATCCATACGGGGATACAAAGAATTTACCGGTGGCGGTTGTCAATAACGATAAACCGGTGAATTATCAAGGTAAACGATTAGCAGTTGGGGAAGAGATGGTCAAGAACATTAAGAAAAATGACCAACTCGGATGGCACTTCGTTTCGGCGGACGAAGCCCAAGCCGGCTTAGCTGATCACAAGTATTATACGGTTGTGACCATTCCAGCTAATTTTTCAAAACACGCAACGACGGTAACGAGTAAGCATCCGCAAAAGATGAAGTTACATTACTCAACTAACGCGTCGCTGAATTACATTGCTAAAGTGATTAGTGATGCTGGTGCGACCCAGCTGAACCAAAACGTGCGGGCCTCAGTGACTAAAGCTTATGCCTTAGCAATGTTTGACCAAGTGAAAACTGCTGGAAAAGGCTTTAGTAAAGCTGCAGATGGCGCTAAGCAGTTGAAAGATGGTGGGGTCGTCTTACAAGATGGTTTGACCACTTACACAACTGGTGTGCATACGTTGAAGGACGGCACGACTGAACTCAATACTAAAGTGCAACAATTACCAGCTGGTATCGCTAAATTAGCAAATGGCGGGAGTGCCTTGAAGACGGGGTTAGATACGTTGAATGGTAGTACCGGCGCATTAGCTAGCGGTGTGACCAAGTTGGCGGATGGTTCTGGCCAAGTCACTAATGGGCTGAAGACCATGAACGGTAGCACTGGTGAATTAGCAACTGGTGTCACAAAGTTAGTTGATGGTTCTGGTCAAGTAACGACTGGTTTGAAAACGCTAGATGGCAGTACTGGGCAGTTGGCTAGCGGAGTTAGTGAGTTGACCAAGGGATCTGGCCAAGTCACTGGTGGTTTAACACAGTTGAATGGCAAGTTACCAGCACTAAAAAAAGGTTCAGCAAAAGTAACTAATGGCTTAGTCACACTGAAAACACAGACTAAGGATCTACCTGCTGGTATTGAAAAACTCTATCAGGGGTCTAAAGCAGTGACTGGTGGCTTAACTGTTCTAAATGGTAAAACTGGTGACCTGACAAGTGGTGCTAAACAACTTGCTGGTGGTTCAACGGCTTTAAAAGTTGGTGTGGTGCAATATACTAATGGTGTTTATCAGCTTTCTGAAGGCCTACAAAAGATGGATAGTCAGACTGGTGAACTTTCTGGTGGTGTGACCTTATTAACTAAGGGTGCTAGCGGGTTGACCAAAGGACTTTCTGATTACACTACCGGCGTTTCTACTGCTAATGATGGTGCTAAGTCGGTCAATGATGGCTTATCTCAATTGAAGCGTAATACTGGTGACTTAACCACTGGTGTCTCAAGCTTAAGTACCGGTGCTAGTACCGCAGATGCAACGGTAGCTGAGTTGCAGGATGGTAGTCAACAAGTGACAAAAGGGTTAAATGATCTTTATGCGACGGTAACCAGCGATGATGCTAAGGCGCAAATTGTTACTTTGAAGACTGGTATGGCTCAAATGGACAAGGCTTTGCAAGGCGTTCAAGCACAAATGGCTGCTAAGGCTCAAGCCAGCGCAAGTACGACTAAAGCCAATAGTTTAATGAGCAATATGCAAAACAATGTGGCCCAATTAACGACGACTGATAGTAATGCGACGACTGATAATTCAGCGATTACTAAGCAAATCAATGAGAAAATTGAAGCATTACAGGCCTCACAAAACTTATCTGATGCACAGGTTAAAGCATTGGAAGCTAGCTTGGCTAGTGTTAGTCAGACACAGACGAAGCCTAATACGCAGGCTGCCAGTGATTTGAAGTCAAACATGACCGAATTACAATCCGTTCTAGCAACGAATAAGGCAGCAACGGATGACTCAATGGCGAGTCTAATCAAGAACTTTGAAACCCTCGAAAGTGGTGTTAATAGTTTAGCGACTAGCGTGGATTCAATGGCTGATGCGATTAATGAGTTAGGAACTAATTCAGCTAAAATTACAGGCGGTTTAACACAATTACAAGCAGGAACTGCAAACTTAAGTGCTGGCCTGACTAAATTGAATGGTGAAGTTCCTGGCTTAGTTGGCGGAATCAATGGTTTATCAGATGGTTCAACAAAACTTGCTACTGGCACGACTAAGTTGGTTGCTAAATCAGCAGAACTAAATAGTGGCGCTAGTCAGATTAGTACTGGCTTAGCAGGCTTGAATGATAAAGTTCCTGCATTGGTTGGTGGGATTAGCCAAGCAAGTACCGGTGCTAAAGCCTTAACTGCTAAATCAGCTGAGTTAACGGCTGGCTCAACGAAACTTGCTGTTGGTGCAAACCAGCTCAATACTAGTGTGCCGACCCTAGTTTCTGGTGTAACACAGTTATTAGCTGGTTCACAACAAGTTACGGGTGGTTTGAAGACAGTTAATGGCAGTGTGCCTGCTATGATTACTGGAATCAACGCCTTGACGGATGGTTCTAAGCAGGTTACTGATGGTATTGGCACTGTCCAAATCGGAGTTGTCAAATTAGTCGACGGCTCTGGTAAAGTAACGACTGGCCTTGTTCAGTTAAATGGCAAGGTGCCTACTTTGGTTTCTGGCGTTAAGAAGTTAACGGCTGGCTCTAGTCAAGTGACTGGTGGTTTAGTAACCTTGAATGGCAAAGTTCCAGCTTTAGTAAGCGGTGTTCAACAGTTGTTCAGTGGCTCTAGTCAAGTGACTACTGGTTTGAATACACTGAACGGTCAAGTGCCAACGTTAGTTTCAGGTGTTCAACAACTTGATACCGGTGCTGGTCAATTAAACACTGGCTTGCAAACATTACAAGGCAGCACTGGTCAATTAACCGGTGGCGTTCAACAACTCGCTGATGGTGCTGATCAATTGGATGCCAACTCAGCCAAGTTATTGGCTGGTAACAAGAAAATCAAGAATGGAAATGGCACTTTAGCCACTTCCTTGAAGAGTGGTGCCGATACGGTCAATGCAACGCCATTGAAGAATGCGAATGCGCAAATGTTCGCAACGCCTTCTAAGTTGACCCATTCTAACTACAGTTATGTGCCAAACTATGGTCATGCCTTAGCGCCATATGTCTTGTCCTTAGCCCTCTATGTTGGGGCAATCGTCTTCAACTTCGCTTACCCAATTCGGCGGATGTCTGACGATGATGGGACACCAACACAATGGTTCTTAAGCAAGATTGCGGTTGGCGCACCGGTTGCTATCTTGATGGCAATTATTGAATGTGTGGCCTTACTCATCGTTGGTTTGAAGCCAATCAGCATGGCTGGTTACTTCACGACGGCGATTGTGATCGCACTGGCGTCGATGTTCATCGTCATGTTCTTGTCGATGTTATTCGATAATCCAGGTCGATTTGTTGCGATGGTCTTATTGATGCTTCAATTGGGCGGTTCTGGTGGGACCTTCCCAATGGAAATCACGAACCATTTCTTCAATGTGATCCATCCATTCTTACCTTTGACGTACTCGATTCTCGCGTTCCGGCAATCCTTAACTGGTGGCTGGGGCAACGGGACGTTCGTCTCATCGATCGTTATCTTGGCAATCTTTGCCATTGTCGCATTGTTCCTCTTGTGGGTCTCAATGGTCTTCTTGAAGAAACACAACATGCAAGAATCAGCTGAAGCACCAATTCAGATGAAAGCTGGCAAATAAGATTTAATCGATAAGTCCTGAGTGGTTCGCTACTTGGGGCTTTTCGTTTGCCCAAATGGCCCCAGCAAACAGTTAGCAGTTTGCGAACAGCAACGCTTAGTTTATGGCCTAAGTGTGGTATGCTTATTTGTTGTCACAGTGAATTTTAATTTTCTTATTTTGGAGGCGCAATTTTGAGCATATTTTTAAAGTTAGGCTGGTATTTTCGCCGGGAATGGAAGCTTTATTTGGCGGGAGTAATTGGTCTTATTTTGACGGCGGTCATCGGGATTGTGCCGCCAAGAATTATCGGGGATGTCGTCGATGGGATTAATCAACATAGCTTGACTGCCCAGTCGTTGACAATTTATTTAGCGATTATCGCGGCCGCCGCAATTGGACAGTATCTGACGCGTTATTTATGGCGTAATGCGATTTGGGGCGGCGCAGCTGGTCTTGAACGGACACTCCGCGAACGACTTTTTTGGCATTTTATGAAGATGGATGCGACTTTTTATCAAAAGTATCGGACTGGGGATTTGATGGCGCATGCCACTAATGACTTAACTGCCGTTGAACGGGTTGCCGGTGGGGGTATCTTGCAATTCGCAGATTCCATTATCACCGGTGGGACAACCTTGATTGCGATGATGATGTTGATTGATTGGCGTCTAACTTTGATTGCGGTTGTACCTTTTCCCTTATTAGCTTTAGTTTCATGGTATTTAGGTCAAAAAATCCACGTTGCCTTCCGTGCCTCACAGGCAGCCTTTTCACGACTAAATAATAAGGCTCAGGAAAGTATCAGTGGGATTAAAGTTATCAAGGCGCTTGGTCAAGAAAAAGCGGATGTCGATGACTTTAATGATCAGATTGATCAGACGATTAAAATTAATCGACATGTTAATTTTTTAGATTCGTTGTTTGATCCAGCGATTACGTTAATTATTGCGTTGTCCTATGCGGCGACCATCATCCTTGGTGGGATGTATGTGGTGAACCACGTAATCACGATTGGTAATTTGGTATCCTTCATTACGTACCTCGGGATGATGGTTTGGCCGATGTTTGCGGTCGGCATGCTATTTAATACGATGGAACGTGGTAATGCTTCATATGATCGCGTGATGGAATTATTAAATCAAAAAAGTGCGATTATTGATCGCAAAAATGGTATAGCGCAACGGCCAACTGGCGGGATGCACTATGCCGTCGATAAGTTTAATTATCCTAATGACGCTGGGACGAGTCTGAGTGAGGTTCACTTTGACTTAAAGGCCGGTCAAACGTTAGGGATCGTTGGCCGGGTTGGTTCCGGTAAGTCGACGATTATGCGATTGATTTTGCGCGAGTTTGATAATTATGACGGCCAGATTCAATATGGTGGACATGATATCAAGCATTATGCGCTCGACAGTTATTTACCAGCGATTGGCTATGTGCCTCAGGATAGTTTTCTCTTTTCAAATACGATTCGCGAAAATATTCGGTTTGCTGATCCCAAAGTTTCACAAGCCACTGTTGAAGACGTCGCCGCTAAGAGTGATTTGAGCGGTCAGATTGCGTCAATGACGGCCGGCTATGATACACAGGTAGGTGAACAAGGTATCTCACTTTCTGGTGGTCAACGGCAACGTTTGGCGATTGCGCGGGCGTTATTGATTAATCCGGAATTGTTGATTTTGGATGATGCGTTGTCAGCGGTCGATGCGGAAACGGAAGCTGAAATTCTTGCCAATTTGAAAGCAGAACGTGCTGACAAAACGACGATTATCGCGGCGCACCGATTAAGCTCAGTCATGAATGCGGATGAAATCATCGTGATGGATGAAGGTCGCATCGTCGAACGTGGGACGCATTCACAATTAATGCAGCAACACGGTTGGTATCAAGAAATTTTTGAGCGCCAACAATTAGAAACTAAAGTGGAAGGGGCGGTGCAATAATGGCAGAACGTCAATCTGTTTGGGCGCGGAGCATGCCGGTCAAAGAGCAGCTAACCGTTATTCGCCGGTTGTTACCTTACGCCAAGCCATTCAAGTGGTTTTTTGTTACGACGATTTTAATGTCGGGTTTAATTAGTTTAGTTAATATTTATTTACCGAAAGTCTTACAATTGTTTATTGACCGCTATTTACGGACCGGGCATGCGACGATTGCGATTATGTGGTATTTCGCGGGCTTATATTTCTTTGGCATGATTGTACGGGTCACCATGCAATTCTTCCAGAACTACACGAGTACGATGGGTGCCGAGTACATGTTGGAAAATGTGCGACGCCAAATGTTCAAAAAGTTGCATCGGATGGGCATGCGTTATTTCGACCAAGTCCCAGGTGGGTCGATTTTGTCACGGTTGACCAATGATACGATGTCGTTTTCGAACTTCTGGGCACTATTTAATACGCTCTTTACTGCGTTTTTCGCCGTGATCTCGTCGTTTTTGGCGATGTATTTTACGGATAGTGAAATTGCCTTATGGTTGCTCGTTTTTATGCCGTTCTTAGCGGTATCTGTTTGGTATTATCAACGTTACAGTTCGCGGGTCTACCGGCGAATGCGGGAACGTTTGAGTGAATTGAATACCAAATTAAGCGAAGCGATTACTGGAATCAGTGTGATTCAACAATTCCGACAAGAGCGACGGATCAACGATGAATTTGATACGACGAATAATGCTTACTTCAAGACACGTCAAGCGATGATTCGGACCAACTCACTGTTATTGAGTCCAATCATTAACTTGTTTTATGCCTTAGGAACCGTCATGATTTTGGGCTTCTTTGGGGTTCGTGGCCTCAATGGTTACGTGGCAGCTGGGGTCGTTTACGCGTTTATCACTTATCTGGATAATTTCTATAATCCGATGACGCAAATGATGGATAACCTTTCTGACTTCCAAGATGGGGTCGTTGCTGGTTCACGGGTCTTACGAGTGATGGACGACCCAACGATTGCACCAGCCCAGCACGCTGATCCAGCGGCAAAAATTACGCGTGGCAAAATTGAATTTAAACACGTGACCTTTGCCTATGATGGGGTCAATCCAGTGTTGAAAGACGTCTCTTTTGTCGCTGAACCTGGTCAAACCGTGGCCTTAGTTGGTCAGACTGGGAGCGGTAAAACGTCGACAATCAATGTTTTGATGCGTTTCTATGAATTTCAGTCTGGTGAGGTCTTGATCGATGACCGTGATATTCGTGAGTATCCAGCTAAAGAGTTGCGGCAAAAGCTGGGTCTCGTTTTGCAGGAACCATTCATGTTTTATGGTGACATTAAGTCAAATATTCGGATGTTTGATGACACGATCTCGGATGAGCAAGTGGAAGCTGCGGCAAAATTTGTGACTGCGGATGAATTTATTGATGAGTTGCCACAAAACTATGACTCACGAGTGATTGAACGTGGTGCCAGTTATTCTTCGGGCCAACGTCAACTGATTTCATTTGCGCGGACGATCGTGACGGATCCTAAAATCTTGATTTTGGATGAAGCGACGGCGAACGTGGATACGGAAACCGAAGAGATGATTCAGACCGGATTAAGTCGGATTCAACAGAACCGGACGACAATTGCGATCGCGCACCGGTTGTCCACGATTCAAAACGCCGACCTGATCTTAGTCTTGAATCAAGGTCAAATTGTGGAACGTGGGACTAATGATGACTTGTTAGCGCAACAGGGTTATTACTACGATATGATTCAATTACAAAACTCGGCGCACGCTAAGTAGAACTGTGTTAAGCTGGACGTAAAATGAACGTGAGGTGGCGTGAATGTTACGAAAGTTAGCCGTTTTAACTGCTGGTGCCATGTGGTTGTTGAGTGGATTTAACTTGGTGATTGCAGTTTTGCGAGTCCGAGAGTCACCGTATCCTAAGAAGATTAAAGTTAAGGTCAAATTAAAGTAAACAGCGTGAACGGCACTTTATTGTCCGTTTTGATCATAATTATTAGTAGCGGTTGGAGAAATCCAACCTCTTTTTTTTAGCAGTAAATTTATTCAAAAATATAAAAATAAACACGCTAGTTTTCAAGATTTGTGACGCGTACAATAGAGTTATTACAAATTTGTTGGTTGCGTCACTCATGTATAGGACAGTGATAAGCTGGTTAATGAAAATTTCCAGTCAAAAACTGACAACGTTTAAAGAGATGATAGTGGAAGTGGTGAGTATTAACTGATGCGGCAAACAACGCGTAACTTTAACTGTTATTTAGGCAGTATGGCGATTACGTTCTTTGGATTTTATGGGTTTATGTATTTGGTTTCCGTGCAATTAATTGAAGCAACCGGAAGCCCGAATTTGTTGGGGCACGTCTTGGCATTAACAATGGCACCAGCCTTGGTGTTGAATTTGGTGGCGGGGATCCTGATTGAACGGACCAATCCCAAAATTGTTATGTTAGTGACTGACTTATTGACTGGGCTACTCTTTGTTGGGGCGGCCGTTATGATGGCTAATCCGACATGGCAAGTCATGGTTTTAGCGACGGTTTCAGTTGTCAATAAGGTCATTGGGGTCTTTTACAAACTAGGTAATAAAACGATTGTGCCGCAATTATTTCCCCCAACGCAGATTATGAAAGTGAATGGTGTTCAGACGCAAGTTCGGCAAGTGGCGATTATTAGTGCTTCGATGATCATAGCTGGTTTGCTGTTGGTGATTTCTGCGCGGTGTTTGATTTTAGTCATGGGATTGGCATTTTTAGGCTCCGCTTGGTTAGATCATCAGTTTCAGTTACGCCCACAGGCAGTTAGTGAAACAGTCGTTCGGCCTAAATTAGCCCCTGCTTGGCGGCTTTTTTGGCATCGCCCTGATTTAGCAAAATTAACCAGCCTGGCAATTATCGGTTGTTTAGCGGATGCAATCGTTGCGGTATTTGTTCCTTGGCTCGTCATAACTACTTGGCAGTCGAAGCTTGCTTTGAGTGGTTATTTGGGATGTGAAGCGGCCGGCATTATTATGGCACCACTAATTAAGCGTTGGGGTCCAACCCTAGCGATGACTAAAATCAGCTATGGGTTACCGTTGAGCTTGGGATTACTAGTGCCATCGCCACCGTTACTAGCTATTGGGATGGGGATGTTAGGGTGTTTGCGCGGCTTATTTAATTTGAAATTTTATACGACTTTACAAACGGGCGTCCCAGTCGCATTTGTCAGCCGCCTCTTAGCTCTGACGCTAGTTTTTACAGATGGCACGACGGCTTTAGGGGCCTATTTAGCCCCACAATTGGTGAAATGGACGGGGTCATGGGCTCTAGTTGTGCTAGGAAGCGGCCTACTTTTAGCGACTGGTCTGATTCAACTGGTTTTCAGAAATCAGCCGGTTGATCAGGCCGTTCAGGAACCAGATTGATTTATTTTTAAATTTTTCAGGATAAACACTTGCCTTAGACCAACTAGAAGCTAGTAAAGTAATCAACGTAGTCTTAATTAGCATGGTTATTTGGAAAAGGAAGTTTTGATCAGATGAAGAATATTAACCAACAATTATTAACTGGTGAACGGGCGTTATTTAAGGCGCACGATTTACACATTGAAAATAGCACTTTTGCTAACGGCGAGTCACCATTAAAAGAAAGCCGCAACATTGAATTGGAACAATCAATTTTTAAGTGGAAATACCCACTTTGGTACAGTCGTCATATTCGGGTCAATAACTCGATTTTTGAAGAGATGTCACGGTCTGGTATTTGGTATACCGATGATATTACGATTACGAACAGTACGCTCCAAGCGCCTAAATTATTCCGGCGGGCAAGTCATATTAAGCTAGATCATGTGCATATGCCACATGCTGAAGAAACGTTGTGGAACAGTCACGACATTGAAATTCATGATGTCCAAGCCGCGGGTGATTATTTTGGCATGAATAGCGAAAATATTCAGGTTCGTGATTTTGACTTAGTCGGGAACTATGCGTTTGATGGGGCTAAAAACATCGAGATCCACAACGCAACGTTAATGACGAAGGATGCGTTATGGAACTGTGAGAATGTCACAGTTTATGATTCAAAAATAGTTGGTGAATATTTAGGTTGGAATTCTAAAAATGTTCGCTTTGTAAACTGTACGATTGAAAGTGATCAAGGCCTCTGTTACATGGACGGGCTGACACTTGAAAACTGCACGTTATTAAACACTGATTTGGCCTTTGAATACTGTAAAGATATTGATGCGGATATCGTTTCAAGCATCGACAGTGTTAAGAATCCAATCAGCGGTAAGATTCATGCGACTGCGATTCAAAAAATCATCATGGACGACCCAGAAATCGATCCGCATCAAGCGGTGATTTCTGTGGACAATGAAAGCCGTGCCCGCCATGCCGTATGATTTTGATACCGTGATCGACCGCCGTCACACGAATTCCGCAAAGTGGGATGTTAAACCCGGTGAATTACCAATGTGGATCGCCGATATGGATTTTCAGACGGCGCCAGAGATTACTGCGGCCTTAAAGCAGCGGGCAGCGTTTGGTATTTTCGGCTATGAAGAGATCCCCACTGAATACTATGAGGCCGTTGCCGATTGGTGGGCGACTGAGCATCATTTTCGACCACAAATCGATTGGCTGATGTTCTGTACCGGTGTCGTGCCAGCAATTTCGTCAATTGTGCGTAAAATGACCGCGCCTGGAGATAACATTTTGGTGCAAGCGCCGGTTTATAACATGTTCTATCATTCAATTGAAAATAATGGCCGGCACACTTTATCAAGTGATTTAGTTGAACGTGATGGTCAATATACAATTGACTTTGACGATTTAGCTCAGAAGATGGCTGAACCACTGACGACCATGATGATTTTATGCAATCCACAGAATCCGATTGGGATAGTCTGGTCACGAGCAGACTTACAACGAATCGGCGAGCTAGCATTAAAACACCATGTGTTAGTATTAGCCGATGAAATTCATTGTGATTTGACGTTAAATGATCATGACTACACGCCATTTTCATCGTTGAGTGCTGATGTGGCAGCAAATAGTATTAGCTGTATTTCACCTAGCAAAACTTTCAACGTTGCGGCTCTACACGCAGCAACGTTGATTATGCCAGCGCAGGCGATTCGAGAACGCGTGAGTCGAGCCATCAATAACGATGAATTGGCTGAACCCAACTCGTTTGCGATTCCCGGGAGTTTAGCTGCTTATCGGGATGGTCATGCGTGGGTTGCTGAATTACGGACAAAAATTGCCGCCAATCAGCGTCAATTGCAGACTTTTGTGGCTGATAATCTGCCAGCAGTCAAAGTTATTGAAGCACAAGCAACGTATTTGATCTGGCTAGATATTAGCCAGGTTGCGGCGGATGCGAGTGATTTAGCCGATTTCATTCGTGCCAAGACCGGGCTGTTTCTATCTGCGGGTGATGTCTATCGTGGCGACGGGCAGCATTTTCTCAGAATCAACATTGCTTGTCCAACAGCAGAGTTGACGGATGGGCTGCAACGGTTGCAGGCTGGTATCGAAGCTTATATGACCCAAAACTAAATGGTTAAAGGTGGTGTGCTGGTTATGGCTGAAATAACTTGCGTGCTACTTTTTATTGGCTGATTTTCAGAACAGTTTAAACGATGACTTCCTTAAGATTTCCTTTTGAGTGGCCTTTTCGTTAAAATGAACTTATTAAATCATGGTTAAGTAGGTGAGTTCATGGAAATTGGAATTGTTGGTGCTGGCACTGTCGGTACCGTTTTAGCACAAACTTTTGCGCGCGGCGACAACCAAGTGAAACTCAGTCGGCACAGTGGTGTTGCGAGTTTAGTTCCCCGGCGCGCGGAATTTTCGCCCAAAGTAACGTTTGTAGAAGTCGAAGTAGCGTTGCAACAACCGTTAGTTATTATTGCTGTCCCGTTTGAGCAAGCACCCGTGGTTTTACGGCAAGTGGCAGATTACGATCAGCGGATCGTGGTCGATGTTACGAACCAATTTACGGCTGACTTTAAGAAAATTAAAACGGCACCATTAACTGGTAGTGAAGTGGTTGCACAAGCCGCCCACAATGCTCGCGTGATTAAGGCTTTCAATACGTTGCCGCCAAAGTTTATGGATGGTCATGTGGTTGGTGAGGGTCGCCGGGTACTCTTTTATGCCGGTGACGATGTTGCCGCGAAGAAAGCCTTTGCGGCATTAGTGCGACCATTGAATTTTCGGCCCGTTAACTTAGGCAAGCTCAGACATGGTGGCAGTGTGATGCAAGTCGGTGGTGGCCTCGGCAACACGCACTTTGTTCAAATCGAAGAGTAGTATCATTCATTAGAAGTGTCAAAAAAGACGTCATGATGACGTCTTTTTTTAGTTCAGTAATAATTTTTCTAGTTGTTGAAAGTTATCCACAGTATAAGTCGGTTGATAACTTTTCGGATTAGGACGATGCTGTGGATTAAACCAAATATTTTTTAGTTGTGCGTGGATGGCACCGTTGATATCTGAACCTAAGTTATCCCCAACCATGATGGTGTTGTCATGGGTCATGGCTGGATTCTGATCAAAAATTGCGGTAAAGAACTGCGGATCTGGTTTCGCTACGCCCAAGTCAGCCGAAATAAAGACCTGTGGAAAGTACTGAGCCAAGCCCGAGCCCTGTAAACGGCTTAACTGGGTCGTTTTCACGCCATTGGTACCAACAATTAAGTTAAGTCCAGTTTGTTGTAGATTGGCCAATAAAGTGGTAGCACCGGGTAAAACGTAAAAGTTGTGATCTAGGATGGCACTGTATTCATGCTGCAAGGCAGGGCCGTTCACCGTCATGCCGAGCTGCTGAAAGACAACGGCAAACCGTTGATTCAGCAGGGGTTCTGGGTCCGCACCTTGTTCAATTTGTCCCCAAAGCCAATGATTATGGGCTTGATAGACCTGTAATCCGTGTTGTAAATCTGTAATACCATACTTTTTCAACAGGTAGGTGAGGCCTTCATGTTCCCCACGACTAAAATCGAGCAGCGTATCGTCTAAATCAAAAATAACGTATTTTAGCATGTGGATAACTCTTTTCTAAACTAGTCGTTGAATTTGTTGGACCATGTCGTTAAATGACTCCTGATACGCGCCGGTCAATGAGACGGTAAAGCCATGCAGTGAGTTGGCATAGCGTTTAGTCGTGACTGGTGTATGCGCTAAGGCTAAATGATGCCCAAAAGTTTCACCTTCAGGAGCCAACGTGTCATGATCAGCCGTGTGAATGACTGTCTGTGGAAAACCAACTAGTGATGGAACTGAGGCTAACACTGGTGAGACTTCTGGATTACCCAGCGGCGTGTTTGCACGATAGAAGCGATTAAACCGTTTTGCCTGTTCAGCAGAAATGACGGCGCCAGTTGGATAGGTCAGATCGTCCGGATCAGTATCTAAATCTAATGCCGGGTAGTCTAGAACGGCGAGATCTGCGACTGGTCGGCCAGCCTTGAGCGCTCGCATCTGAGTGCCGGCAACTAAATTACCACCGGCACTGTGGCCGATGAGAATGAGTTTCTGTGGGATTGCCGCACAGTAGTCCGAGTAATGTGCTTGGACCGCTTGGACGAGTTCATCGCAGGCATCTAACGCAGCTGGAAAAGGATGTTCCGGCGCTAATGGGTAGTCGAAGTCGAGCACTGTATATTGGGTCGCAATACCAATTCGTTTACAGAAGTAGCTGTCATGGTCGTTGTGCAAATGCACAAAACCACTGCCATGGAAATCAATAATAATGCCTTTTGAAGGGACATAATTGGGTTCGTGAATGTAAAGCTTAGCGGTTTCACCTGAGCTTAATGGAAAGTTTTCAGTCCGTGTTCGTTCTGCGGCCCACTGTTCAGCCGTGATTGTTTTTTGACGCTTGTCATGATTTTGTCGTTCTAAAGTTGCTTCGTTCAACGTGAAGGACCTCCTTGATAGGGTCATCATACAGCAACTTCGCTCAGTGTGGTATGCTTAAATGGTAAGAATAGTCAGATAACGACTGACAGTTACTAAGAAAAAGTCGTCGGTTGGCCGTTTCTGACTAGTTGGTTGATAAAATTCTAGAATGGCATCGACCATTTAAAAAATGAGCTAGTACTCAGCTAAAACATCTCAATGGTCGTGGACACTTTAGTTGATTGTTAATGGGTAGCTTGATGTCATGGCTCAAGATGATTGAACGTCGGGCGGGTCAGAATTGGCTCAGTGGTGTTATTTATCTTAGTCGCTGGTTTTGCGGCTTAGATAAAGCCCGGCTTGTGAGACCGCACTTTGGCTCACAAACGTGGCCACCACGTTCCAGCCGATTCTGACCCAACCAGAGTGGCAATGAAAAGACTATCAACAGATTTAAGGACTAAAATATTTTTAAAAGGAAGTTCAGTATGGAAATCGATAATGACCCAGCTTATCAACAAATGATCAACGGTGAATTGTATATGGAATCACCTAAATTACTTAAATTGCGTAATGATGTGCGGACTAAGATCATGGCTTATAATCAAATTGCCGATAACGACAAACGTAATGCCGGTATGAAATCACTGTTACGTTCGGTTGGCGACCGGTTCTTTGTAGAACCAACTTTTGAATTTAGCTACGGTGTGAATATTACGATTGGTAATCATTTTTATGCCAACCATGGTGTTGAAATTTGTGATGAAGGTCGCGTGACAATTGGTAATGATTGTAAATTTGGCCCCAAGGTCGGGTTGTACACGCCAGTTCACCCACTTGATCCCACAGTTCGGCGGACTGAAGCTGAACGGACGGCACCAATCACGATCGGTAATGATTGCTGGATCGGTGGGAGTGCCATGATTTTACCCGGGGTCACGTTAGGTAATAACGTGGTCGTGGGTGCGGGGTCAGTTGTGACGCACTCATTCCCAGACAACGTGGTCGTGGTCGGCAATCCAGCCCGGGTCTTGAAAGAAAACAAACCAAACGCCTAGGTTGACAACTGTATCAGAGTCGGTGAAAATGAAATTGACCATTAAATAGCAAGCTAAATTTGAACCAATTGGGGAGGGCATTATTAATGTCAGAAATGAGTCCTAAGGAATTTAAGCATATTTTAGTTGGTGTTGATGATTCAGATGATGCACAATTAGCGTTTCGGTATGCGATTAATCGGGCCAAAACGGATGGTGCTAAGTTGACGATCGTGTCAATTTTGGAACAGGATAATATGAATGTTTACGAAGCCATGAGCAAGGATTTTGTGCATGGTCAACGGGCTGATTTGGAACAACATGTGCTGCAATATGAGAAGCTAGCCAAGCAATTCGGCGTCAAAGAAGTGCGCTCGATCGTTGATGAAGGCGATCCCGGCGAAACGATTGTTAAGGATATTATTCCCGCAATTAAACCGGATCTACTCGTGATTGGGTCCATTTCTAAGCAAGGCGTGCGGAAGTATTTTGGTTCACAAGCCGCGTATATGGCGAAACATGCGCCCATTTCAGTCTTAGTGGTTCGTTAAAATTAACTCAAAATAAAATGCGTTTCGTCATTGGCTGTTGGTAGCCGCGACGAAGCGCATTTTTTTAGTTAACGTCGTAATGAGCGGGCGCGAATTCGTAATTGATGTCGTTCACCACGAACAGCTAAGCCTAAAGCGTTGATGTTTTCTGGAAAGGCGATCCCAGCGTAACCGGCATCGCCGATATGATGGATGTCGATTCCTAAAGCTTTGTCTTCTAAGGCAATTTTAGTGATAACTTCTGTTGGACTACTTTCCTGACTTGTCCCAATCGTGGCCATCGTGAGCACTTTATCAGCAGGATTAGCCACTTGTGTATTGTGGGCGTCCACAACTTGAATGACTTCTGCAAGTAAGGCCTTGGTGATACGTGGGACGGTGTAAAGGGCGGGCACGAGTAAAATGTCGACGCCAGCGGCAATAAAGTCGGTGGCAATTTTGGCGTTGATGATTGGTTCATCAACACCCGAGCTGTGCATTTTACCAGCAATAATCAGCCCGCTGAAATGTTGTTTAGCTAATTTGATAGTGGCTAGGATTTGGGCGTTATTGACTCCGGTGCCAGGATTACCAGTCAAACAGATGTAATCAACACCGAGCTTTTCAGCTTGCTGAATCGTTGCGAGGGTGGCTTGCCGCCCGGTGCTAATCGCTTGTTGGGTACTCATGAGTCCCTCGTGTGCCACCGGTTCCAAATTGATTCCAATCGGCTTGCCGACCAAGCGTTTCAGAGCACTAATCGGGTTGCCGTCAGTGGCAGGTAGCCCTTTGATTTCAAGCTGATTGAGGTCGATTGCGTTGAGCAAAATGAGGTCGGCACCTGCGAAGGCGGCGATTTCACTGTTGGTCACACTGTCCACGATCGGTTGCAAACTAACCACATTTTCAGACAGAATCGTGCGGCCCTCCGCCGCGTAAATGGCTTGTTTTAAGTCAGCCGCAGACATGGCAGCATAGTCGCTAGCAGTACAATCCAAAAGTCGTTTGACCATTTTTGACATCCTTTCAAAAGCAAAATTAGATTACAGGGTCATTTTAGCCCAGCTGGTTGAAAAACACGACTGAGTTAACTTGGGTTTTCCTGATCGATTAAGGGATGGTCGAGAAATTTGAGTGAGTCAACTCTGGTGTATTCCGTTTCAAAAACGACAATTTCATTTTCTGGCTTTAATAGTCCAGCTGGAACGTATAAAGAATGAATTGGCCCACGTGCCCAGTAGCGCCCAATATTAGTGCCGTTAACAATGATACAGCCTTTACCATATTCGGAGCAGTCAATGAAAGTACTCTGAACCTGTGCCAAATGAACCGTAAAGTGGGTCAAGGTTGGTTGTGTTGGATGTTGCGTGGTGACCGGTTGATATGGTAATCGCGCGAGTAATTCCTGATCAAAATCAACTAAAATTTGTTGCCAGTTGATTTGAAATTGATGATCAACCATGACCCCACCCTTGATACCTTTGCGTTGTGAAGGTGCTTGTAATTTATAACCGTAGTTGACGCGACCTTGATTTTCGACGAGCACGTCAATTTGAGTCGTTGTTTTTGGCGCAGCAAAGGTGAGCTCATCACCGATGGCTTCACCCGTTTGACTAGCTAATAGACGTTGGTTTGCGAACAGTTGGACGTTATCATTGGCGTCGATTACTTTTAAGGCTTCGGTCGGCCGCGGCGTATTCGCAGTCGTGCGATAGAGGACGTAACCATAATAATGGGCCAATTGTTCAAACGATAACGGATAACGACTAATGGTCGTCGTAAAGTAATCGGCACAAGTCAGCAGGCCAACTTGTCCATCGGCCGCAACCGTTGCATAGGCCGTTAACTTGGGTGTCCGCGGTGTCGCTTGTGGTAAGTTCGGCCAGAGTTCTTTTAGCATTTTTTGTAGCGCAAAGTATTTCTTGGTTGGCACGCCCGCTTCAGATAAGATTGCATCGTAATCATAGCTGGTGACTTGTGGTAAGTCGTGGTTTTTGCGGGCCGAGCAACCATTCATGAAGCCAAAGTTAGTCCCACCACGGAACATGTATAAGTTGAGACTACCACGTTGTAGCAGGGCCTTTAAATCAGCAATCATTTCCGGAATGTCGCGACGAATGACGGGTTCACCCCAACGACTGAACCAGCCGTCCCAATATTCCATGCACATTAATGGCCACTGTTGATGATGGGCATTAAAGAATGCGGTCATTGCGTCAAAATTTTCAACCGCATGCGAGCCAAAATTACCAGTCACTAATACGTCGTCATCAATGAGCGTTCCGGCTGCTAAAGCTTCCGGCCAAGTCCCATCGGAAGTGAAGAGCGGCACCGTGACCCCACCAGCCCTTAAATCGTCACGAACTTGTTTGAGATAAGCCTGGTCTTCGCCAAATGAGCCATATTCATTTTCAATTTGCATCATTAAAACGGGGCCACCATTGTCCACTTGGTAAGGGACTAAATGAGGGAGCAAGTTCTGGTAATAGCGTTCAACGGCTGCCAAAAATTGTGGGTCATTGGCACGTAAACGGCTATTGGGCTGGTTTAGTAGCCAAGCTGGCAGGCCACCAAATTCCCATTCGGCACAAATAAATGGGCTTGGCCGTAAAATAACATATAGATTGAGTGCTTGAGCAGTCTGAATGAATTTTTCTATGTCGAGTTGGCCACTAAAATCAAACTGATTGGGCTGAGGCTCATGGAAGTTCCAAGGAATATAGGTTTCAACTGTATTAAATCCCAGGGCTTTCAGGTTGTATAACGTGTCAGCCCACTGACTAAGGTGGATCCGAAAGTAATGGACGGCGCCCGAAAGAATTTTGAACGGTTTACCGTTGAGTTCAAATTGGTCTTTAACTTCAAATTTCATCAAATATCAAATCCCTTTTTATAATTGACAATGAGGCTGTGACAAGTGCCACAGCCTCAATTCGTCTAAAGATGTTTTTGCTTAATCAGCAACTTTTTCGTGATCGGCCATTTTTACGAATGGGAGGTAAATGAAGGTTGCTAGGGCTAAGTTGACTAATGATAAGACAATTGAGCGCCAGTCGAAAGCAGTTGCAAAGAAGCCGTAAAGAATTGGTGGCATCACCCAAGTGATATTTTGAGTGACGGGTTGAACCCAACCTAAGGCAGTGGCTTCATAAGCGACCCCAGAAAGCACTGCTGGACAAAGAATAAATGGAATGAACAGTAGTGGGTTCAAAACAGTTGGTAAGCCATACATCACAGGTTCGCCGATGTTGAAGAGTACGGGGGCTAATCCTAATTTGGCCACTTCACGATAGTGGCTGTTATGTGATTGCCAGAAAATCGCGATTAACAGTCCCAAGGTGGCGTACCAAACGAAGGCACTGTATGACACGCTGGTCCACAAGTAAGGAATCGCTTGATGATGTTGGTAAGCGTCCAAGTTAGCTAACAGCGCTACCCCGAAAACACCTTCCATGATTGGGGCCATAACGTTCCCACCGTGAATCCCGAAGAACCAGAATAGTTGTGTCAACACGGCAATTGCGATGACGGCGAAGAAGTTTTGCGACATCCCCAAAAGTGGTGTTTGCAGCACTTTGTAAATCCAATCGATCAACAATTCACCAGTAATATGGTTGAAGATAGTGATGAAAATGCCGACGACGTAGAGTGAAATGAAAGCGGGTACAATTGAAAGAAACGGTGTGGCAATTGCCGGTGGTACTGAGTCTGGCAATTTAATCGTCCAATTTTTATTCATGATCTTGGAGAAAATAATAGCAGCTAAGAAGCCGATTAAGATTGCGGTAAAGTAACCATTTGAATTAACTTGGGCACCCGGAATCAACCCAGTGACAGTAACTGAAAGTTTGTGACCATGAACAGAGAGACCCTCGACGCCTTTAAACATGGCGCTGAGGTCACCTTTAGCTTGAGTGAGGTCAAAAGTTGAACTAACTGAATTTCCAATGGCAATGATGAATGCTGAGAAAGCTACGATTCCACTGGATAAACGGTCGGTTTTGTAGATTTTGGCAACGTTTACACCCAAAGAGAAAATAAAAATTAATGAAACGACTGAAACAGTCCCGCGGAAAATCAAACTATTGAGATCCGCTAACCAAGTCATGGAATTGATAAAACCGGTCCAACCAAATTGACCCGGAATATCAACTAAAAAGGCGTTGAATAATAGTGCTAATGACCCAGTCATGACAGCTGGCATCGTCCCAATGAAGGAATCACGTAGCGCAACTAAGAATTTTTGATTACCAATCTTATTTGCTATTGGTAGGAGATACTTTTCTAAACCATCCATAAATTTGTGCATAATGGAAACCCCTTTTGAATTTTTTTGAGGAGCATGATTAATAGCTAAAAATAATTTAAAAACTTGTAGAAAAGACTTTTCTGACATAATTAATTATTTATTTACGTTAACAAATTGATAATATAATCTAAAAAGTAATTTGTCAAGCTTGATTTTTGGATATTCTTGCTGTTTAATTTATTTTATGAAAGTAATTAACAGCTGTTTGAGTTAGATGAGGAAGTGGCTTATGAAAGTTAGCAAACGTCGTAATGAACAACGGAGTCAAATTTTAGACTTGATTTATGCTCAGCATCAGATTTCTCGGGTCGATATTGCCCATCTGACGGGAATTACTGCTGCCATTACCAGTGATATTGTTGGAGAGTTAATTGCAACAGGAAAAGTGATTGAAGTCGGTGAAACCGGACCAAGTACGGCAGGCTCTGGGCGGCGCCGCATCTTATTAGCGGCTAAGCCACAGCAAGCGTATTATATTGGCAGTGAACTTTCAGAAAAGAATTTCACGTTTTGTTTGACTGATAATCTTGGGAGTGTCGTTGAACAAGCGACTTATCCAGTGACTGAGACATTGCAGGCGAAACAAATTTCTGCGGAAAAGTATCATGAACAGTTAGCGGCGTTTATTGAAAAAACGCAAGCTTATCAGCCACAAGCAATCGGAATCTCAGTTCCGGGTCATTTTAATCGGACGAGTCACGTGATTGCCAGCAACAATCAGACTTGGCAGCAGTTTAATATCGACACTGCATTGGCTGAGGTGTCGTT
Source organism: Lactiplantibacillus nangangensis (assembly GCF_005405065.1). Lineage (GTDB taxonomy): Bacteria > Bacillota > Bacilli > Lactobacillales > Lactobacillaceae > Lactiplantibacillus > Lactiplantibacillus nangangensis. The sequence continues at coordinate 59,456 of NZ_BJDI01000006.1, forward strand.
ACCAACCTTTTTAGAAAATAATGTGCATTGTATGGCGGCGGCGGAACGATTACTACCGCACGAAACGGTGGCTGATGGGTATATCTTTTTCCATGTTAGTCGGGGCATGTTTGCGTCATACGTTTATCAAGGTAAAGTTTATGGTGCGGATAATTTTCTCGTTGGTGAAGTCGGGCATATGATCGTGAATCCAGACGGTGAGTTCTGTGAGTGTGGTCGTCGGGGCTGTCTCCAAACTTATGCCAGTGAGGCTTGGATTATTAAAAAAGCACAGATTTTATATCAAAATACAGCCTCAACTTATTTACATCAGTTAGTAGCGGATGCCGAACATATTACGATTAAAGCCATTATGCAGGCTTTTACAATGGGCGATGATGGGATTATTACGATTTTGACGAATGCGATGAAATATTTAGCGATTGCCTTGAATAATTTATCGGTGATGATTGCGTCTAAACGGATTATTTTACATGGGCAATTATTCGAGTTGGTACCATTAGTAAAAATTTTGAATCGCTTTTTAGCACAGAATCAATTCTTAATTAATGGGGTTGAGGTGCAGCCAGTTTCTGTAAAACCTTATCAACTTCAAGATGGGGCGGTTGCTGCGGCAATGCTAGCTGTTAAAAATGATTATTTTAATGATGATCAGGAGGCTATCAAGTCAACCAAAGCTTAACTGGTCTGCTGATGGAAAGCAATCAGAGTAGGTTGGTGATTTGTTGATAAGTTGTTTAAACGATTGCAGTTTGTTGTGTGGTCTAACCAGTTGTGGCTGCAAAGTGTTGATGTGATCAAATGGTTTGTTAAAGCTACTTCAAGTAGTTGTGTCAGCTACCTTTTAAGCTGGCCAGTACTTTTTTCAACGCTTGTGCACGTGATTAAGCTCGACCTGGTCCCAAGACCGCATGTTATCAGCAGCGACCGGAGACGCCAAGCACCAGTCAGTTTTAGAGATTACTTAAAATTTGGGTATAAAAGCGAGGAAGCCGGTGGGCGCCTCGCTTTTATGCTATGATTGGGGAATAACTTAAACGGAAGTAGGACCACAACATGAAAACTATCACCTTGTACTTAGCTGTGACCGGAACAACTTATTTTGATCAACTTGATCGCTTTCAGGGCTGGAGTGGGACCCCATTAACCCCAGCTGGTCAACAAGCCAGTCAGACGCTCGGTCAACAGTTGGCAACAGTCAAATTTGATACAGCCTTCGCGAGCGATACGAGTCGTGGCGTGCAAACTGGTCGTGCGATTTTAGCGGCACAGGCTGGCCCATTAAAATTGCAAACAAAGGCGGCGTTACGGGCGCCATTTTACGGTGGTTTTGAAGGCTTGGAACGCTCAGCCGTTTGGTCAGGTTTCGCAACGAAACTTGGTTATCCAACGGTTGCGGCTTTTGAGGCTGATCAGACCCCGACTGAAATCCAAAACTTGATTCATGATCACGATGTTGACAGTTTAGCTGAGAGTGGGGCTGAATTCTGGCAACGATATCAAGCCGGTTTGGCTAAAATCGTGGCGGCAACACCTGATCAAGGTCGGGCACTGATCGTCGTCGACCCAGCAGTTTTACGCAAACTGCGGTTTGATTTGACGGGGCAGTTAGCAACCGATGAACAAGTCGCTGCAAGCACGGTCACTATCGTGGATAAAGCTGGGGATAAGTTGACGCTACGCTAAATATCGATGGTCAGGAGTTGCTTGCGTCCTGCACTAATCTGCGATAATGTGGATAAGGAATTGAGTCATCATTAAAAAATTAATTATAGCGAGGTTTTAACATGCAAGTTTATGTCGTTACGAGTGTCGTTGCTGGTCAAGAAACAGTGACAACTAAGGCAATTCAGGGTTTTATCGATGCGTTAAGTGACCAATTAGGCGCAGATTACACGTTTACTTTGGACACGGATTACGGTAAAACGTTGACTAAAAAAGACGATGCCGTTTATTTAGTTTATTTTGGCTCACAAGCGAATTTATCTGCCGCGCAACAGCAACAAATGATTATCTACTATTCAGCGGAAGATGTGGACAACTTACAAATTGGCCGCTTTGTGGATATGTTAAAGCAGCTCAAAAAATAGTTATGCACAGGTAGGGGGTTATCGTATGACGTTAATCACACTTGGAATTATTGCGATTATCATTTTTGTGTTAGAGGAGTTCGTGTTCTCTGCCAGTCGTTACTTTTGGGTTGGCGGGATTGTGCCGGTACTTTGGACGGCCTTTTTAGCCTACTTGGTTGTGACGCAAGCGGCTAATCTGACTCTACCAGACTATGTGCTTGTTATCATTGCAGTCATTGCCCCGTATGTCTGTTGGGGCAACGGGTTTCAACATCATGCTGCTAAACGGCGAGTACGATGATTACGCCGATTCAGGTCAGTCAGGTACCGAAAGAATTGTTGTTATTAGCTGATCCTGATTGGTCAAAAGTCCAGCAAGCGTTAGAACAGGCCACGATTTATGGCTATCAATTAGCTGGCAAAATCGTTGGTGTTTTAGTGTTGCAGCCGCAAACGGCAACAGTCAAAGAAATTACGATCGTGGCAGTTTCTCCGAGTTATCAACACCGGGGGATTGCCAAGGCATTATTACAAATGGTAATCAAAAGTTGTCAACAGGATACTACCTGTGAACAACTGCAGATTGGCACTGGTAATTCATCATTGCGGCAATTAGCCTTGTATCAACACGCTGGTTTTGAAATGGTGAGTGTTTGGGTGAATTATTTTGTGGATAACTATCCTGAACCAATTTATGAGAATGGCTTACAGTGTAAAAGTATGGTTCGTTTAGCGCTAAACGTAAAGGCAGGTTAGATAAATGTGGCGAGCAGGCAATTTAATTAGTAGTTGGTTTTATGGCGCAATTGCGGTGTTTATCATCATGTTTTTTACCGCGCGCCAAACCGTGAATCGCATTATTTTGGAGTTCAATCCGCTAGTTATTTATAGTATTATTTGTGCGTTGATCCTGTTACCAATCATTAAATATCGTTGGCCGAAAATCTTTCAGGTCTGGCGTCGTCAGCCTAAAGAAACGCCGTCAACTCGGCCAGATGACGAGCAGATTATTCAAGATTCTGGACACACTTGGTCGGCTCCAGTGAAACGTACGAAGCCTAAGCCTGTGCCAACCGTGTTGACACCGCAAGTTGAAGCTAAAAGTAATTTTATGGATGAGTTTATTAACTTCTTTAAAAATATTTTGATGGCGGTTATCTTCGTGTTAATCAGTCCATTCATTTGTGGTTATTTTTGGGTTAAGGATTACCGGGCGAAGTCGCATGATTAAGCAACAGCGGCGAGTAAGTTTGGTTTTAGTTCCGGCGATGGCGGTCGTGGTCATTGGGCTAATGGCCTGGGCACGCCACAATCAGTGGGGGCAATTCTGGATCTTACTGGTCGGTTTGATTTTAGTTGATCAAGCGCGGCCAGGGCGGTTACTTAATCACCTTGTGACTAAATGGATTTTTAAATAAGTTATCCACTGTGGATAAAAACAAAAGAGCTCTCGTAATCAACTTGGAAATTCAAGTTGGTTGCGAGAGCCCTTTTTCCGCTTAATAAGCTGGTTGGAAACTGTTAATATATTGTTTACGATTTTGCCAAGGCCAAGCTTTGACGACACCAATCATCTTGCTCTTCGGCACGAACCCCCAATAGCGGCCATCGTTAGAGACGCTACGATGATCACCCATCACGAAGTAATGCCCCTTTGGCACTTTGTTATTAGTCACTTTTGTCTGCCAACCATCTTGATCATGGCTCAAACTGTTCAACGTCCAGCCGGTGAATTTGCTGTGACTATTGGCCATGAAGGAACCAGTGGTCTGTTGATAACTATTCTTCAAATACGTTTGTTTGATGAGTTTGTTGTTCACGTAAAGTTTACCAGCGTTAGTGTAGCGAACGGTATCCCCGGGCATCCCAATGACCCGCTTGACGTAAACGGCTTTTTTCGATGTTTGGTCAGGATCTAGGCCGTAAGCATCAAAGACGACGACGGAGCCTGCCTTGATCTTACTAGTCTTAAAGGCGACGACCCGCTCGTTATTTTGGAGGTTCGGTTGCATGGAAGTCCCATCAACGCGGACCATCGTGAACCAGAACTGGCGGATGAGGAGGGCTAATCCGAGTCCAATCAGGATAGGCAGCACCCAACTCATGATATTTTTAAATGTTTTCACTGTTTTCGACTCCCCTTAAATGTGTGTATAACTCTTATTATATACGAACCGCTCGTCGAGGAGTGCTAAAAAAACTTAAAAGATTTACTTAGTCAAGTTTACGCGGTCGGCAAGCTTGATAAAATGGGACAATTGACTTTTAAAAATGGGTCAGACTGGCGTTGAAATCGGTATCACGATGTGGTTAACTTTAGCAGTGGTGATTTTAAAAGTTAGCGGAGGATTATTTTAATTATGAAAACACAAAAAGAACGAATGTTAGCGGGCGAACTCTATATTGCGGATGATGCTGAATTGGGTCGTGAAAGTCGTCGTGGTAAGCGACTTGCCCGAATTTACAGCCAAACGACTGAAAATGACGGCGACTATCGGACCGAATTGTTAAGTCAGTTATTTAACAAAATCGGGTCGAATGGCTATGTGGAACCACCTTTCCACACGGACTATGGTAGTAATACGACAATTGGGGCCAATTTTTATGCGAATTATGATGCCATTTTTATTGATGTTGCCCGAATTACAATTGGCGACAACGTCTTCATGGGGCCACGGGTCGGCTTATATACGGCAGGCCATCCGATCGATGCTGAAATTCGCGCCGAACAACTTGAATATGGTCAGCCCATCACGATTGGCAACGATGTTTGGTTTGGGGGCAATGTGGTCGTGAACCCCGGCGTGACAATTGGGTCCAATGTCGTCATTGGTTCTGGTTCAGTGGTCACTAAGGATATTCCGGATGGCGTCGTGGCGGTGGGCAATCCTTGCCACGTGTTGCGGAAAATTACTGACAAAGATCGCGACTATTGGGCTAAACAAAAGGCCGCCTATTTCGCTGACCGTGATGATGAGTAATTGAAAATGGCTGGCTTCGGTGAGCTGTAATGTCACTGGCAGTGAGACATTTACTAGTACGACCGATGAGTCTGGAATAATTTCCAGGCTCTTTTTGTGTCGCCAATCGTGATGGGTGAAAATATGCTCACCTGATTTAGAATCAGTCATAATCCGATAACTGAGCCACCACATTTTTCATGATCGTTTAGCGATTATCAAAAAGTCGGTCAGATTCGGGTGAAAAGCCGCGGGTTAACTAAATTTAAGGTATGATATAAATGTAACCGAATACATAGGAGGCGCTCAATATGGCGTATATCGAAGTAATCAAAGAGACCCGCGAATTTCGTAATGGGAGTCAACGAACGGTGGCTAATCGCGAGTTGTCGTTTGAAGTCGCACAAGGGTCAGTCGTGACGATTTTAGGGCCGAGTGGTGCGGGCAAATCAACGTTATTAAATATTTTAGGTGGTATGGACACGCCGACTAGTGGGCAAGTTTTGGTTGATGGCGAAGATATTGCGCAATTTTCGGCGAAGCAGCTGACGACTTATCGCCGCCAAGCAGTGGGCTTTGTGTTCCAGTTTTATAATTTAGTCCCTAATTTGACGGCTCGTGAGAATGTGGAATTGGCGTCACAAATTACCAAGGACGCGCGTGATGTGGATGAGACGCTGAAGTTGGTTGGATTAACTGAGCGTGCCGGTAACTTTCCAGCACAATTATCCGGTGGGGAACAGCAACGAGTCGCGATTGCGCGGGCGGTAGCTAAGAATCCGAAGCTATTGTTGTGTGACGAACCGACTGGGGCACTGGATTATCGGACTGGGAAACAAGTGCTACAGGTTATTCAGGATGCGGCGCAACAGACACAAACGACGGTCATTATTGTGACGCACAATAGCGCCATCGCGCAGATGGGCGACCAAGTCATTCGGATTAACGACGCGCAAGTTCAATCGGTCGTTCATAATGACCACCCAACGCCATTAGCAGACATTGACTGGTAGGTGAGTAATTAATGACGAAGGCTTATTTTAAAGCGATACTGCGTGAAATTTGGCGGTCGAAAGCCCGCTTCTTTTCCATTCTATTAATTATTTTTCTGGGTGTGGCTTTCTATACGGGAATTCGGGCGACGGGGCCGGATATGTTACAGGCGGCGGATGACTATTTCGCCAAGCAACAGTTAGCGACCAATAGTGTGCAATCCACATTGGGACTGACAAAGGCTGATACGCAGGTCTTAGCAAAACATCGCGATGTGCTGAACTATCAAGCAGTCAAGACGCTCGATGTGAATCAGCTTAATAATAATCGGGTGGTCCGCGTGGCAGAATTACCGACGACGCAGCGTCTAAATCGGTTGCGCGTGGTGAGTGGTCGTTTGCCACAGCGTGCTAATGAAATCGTGCTTGATTCACAGGCCCAGACGTTACAGCCTAGTTTGAAAATTGGCTCGACCTATCGCATCGTTAGCAGCAAAGCGCTTAATCAGCAATTTAAGCGTCGGACGTTTACGGTGGTCGGTTTTGTGAACTCGCCACGTTATGTGGAAAATACGAGTCGTGGCGTGACGACCGTCGGCAAAGGGACGCTTGATTATTTTGCGTATGTGCGGCCGCACACGCTGAAGACTGGTGTGACGACGCGGCTCGATGTGCAATTTAAGAACTTAATTGGCGTGACGCCATATACGGCGAAATACAACCGGCGGAATCGTGAAAATACGACCAAGTTAAAGCGTTGGTTGCGGCCTCAGGCGAAGCAACGCCAACAAAGTTTACAACGTCAGGCGCGGCAAAAGATTGCCCCCTTGGCGAAAACTGTGGCTACTTTAAAGACGCAAGTGCCAGCAACCACGCCACAGTTAGTTAGTCTAACTCAGCAACTCAAACAAGCTGAAGCTAAGGTGGCGGCAATCAAAGCCCCAACGTATATCTATACGAATCGATCTGATAATCCGGGCTATACCGAATATCATGAGAATACGCAACGGGTCGTGGCCTTGTCGACCGTCTTCCCATTGTTCTTTATTGCCATTGCAGCCTTGATCTGTTTGACCACGATGACGCGGATGGTCGAAGAACTCCGATTACAAATGGGGACCTTGAAGGCGTTAGGTTACTCGAATACCGCCGTGGGTAGCGAGTTCATGATCTATGGTGGCTTGGCCGCGTTGATTGGGACGGGACTGGGCGTGATTTTTGGGGTGAATTTCTTCCCCCAATTTATCGCGCAGGCCTATGGTAGCATGTATAATTTGCCAGCTATTAGTGTCCAATACATCTGGTCAGATATTCTGATTGCGTTAGTGATTGCGCTGTTATGTACGTTAGGAACAGCATTGGTTGTGTTGCGGGTCGATCTACGGAGTCTACCAGCTCAGTTGCTGCAACCGAAAGCGCCTAAAGCCGGCAAGACCCTCTGGTTGGAACGTTGGACGGGATTTTGGCGTCGCCTGAGTTTCAATCATAAAATCACGTTACGGAATCTATTTCGATATAAACAACGACTACTGATGACCGTGCTTGGGATTGCTGGCTGTATGGCCATGATGATTACAGGTTTTGGTCTCAAAGATTCTATCGGGGATATTGGCGCGAAGCAGTTCAATGAGTTGTGGCATTATGATGCCATTGTGACTCGGACTGGGCGTGAGACGGCTGCTCAAAAGCGGACCATCAGTCGACCAAAAATTTACCACGCGAGTCTCGCTTTGAAATCTGCGCAAGCAACGATCAAGACGGCTGGCGTCGCCGAACAGACTGTGACGTTAGGCGTACCAGCTCAACCACAACGCTTGAACACGTTTGTGACATTACGGCAACGACAGAATCATAAACGTTACCAGCTTGGCAATCAAGGCGCCATCATTGATGAAAAGTTAGCCAAGCTGTACCACGTTAAAGTTGGGGACACGTTACCACTCAAGTTAGCCGGTCAAACGGCCAAGCACGTTAAGATCGCCGCAATTGCCGAAAACTATGTTAATCATTTTGTTTATATTAGTTCGAGCTATTATCAGACTGTTTTTGGTAAAAAAGCCGTCTATAATAGTAATTACGTGCAATTTAATTCTGCCAGTGAACATCAGGCCAACGCCTATGCGGATACCTTGCTAAAACAAGCTGGCATGATGAACGTGACGCTAATGGCGACGGAGAAGAAGACGACGTTCAAGATGTTTGATAGCATGAACCTCGTCGTGTTGATCTTCGTGATCTCTGCCGGTGCATTGGCATTAGTCGTGTTATACAATCTGACAAATATTAATGTTTCTGAACGGATTCGCGAGCTGTCGACGATTAAAGTACTCGGCTTTTATGACGGTGAAGTCACCATGTATATTTTCCGGGAAAACTTGATCTTAACGGGATTAGGCATTATTGTCGGCTGTTTCTTGGGCGATTGGCTTCATCACTATATTCTCCAGACCGCCGAGACAAACGCCTTGATGTTCTCGCCGGGTATTCACCCACTAAGCTATGTTTATTCAGCTTTGTTGACCGTGGCATTCAGCTTGATCGTGATGGTGATGATGCATCGCAAATTGAAGCACGTTAACATGTTAGATGCGTTAAAGTCGGTGGATTAGCTTCGAGGACTTGCACCAAGGCTTGAAAAGTGATGTAATCGAATTGAAACATAAATTGTGTATATCAGTTTAAAACTATTCTGGGGTGACAAAAATGGATGAAACAATCCAAGCATTAAGTGATATTGTCAAAATGAACACCGTTAACGACAACGAAAAGTCAGTTGCTGATTATTTGGCCAAACTACTTGAACAACATGGTATCGCAGCTAAATTGATCGACTACGCGCCTAATCGGACAAGTTTAGTGGCAGAAATTGGGGACGGCAATGGGCCAGTTGTTGGTTTTGATGGCCACGAAGATACCGTTGCCCTCGGTGATGAGAGCAAATGGGCCGTGCCAGCACTATCTGCTGCAATCAAAGATAATCGGCTCTTTGGCCGTGGCGCGACCGACATGAAAGCTGGGCTAATGGCTGGTGTCTTTGCGTTGATCAACTTGAAAGAAGCCGATGTGCCCTTACACGGAACATTGCGGTTAATGGCAACGGTTGGTGAGGAAGATGGTCATTTAGGCGCAGAACAATTAGTTGATTTAGGTTACGCGGATGATCTCGATGCCTTAATTGTCGGTGAACCAAGTGGTGCTGACAAACAGTTATTGACGCAAAAGCCAATTCAAGCCATGCTCGGCGTTGATGCGGAAACGGCTGAAAAAATGATGGCAGCTAATCCGACAACAGAACAACATTTTATCGAATTAGCACATAAAGGGTCCTTGACCTATACTGTGCGGGCCAAAGGGGTGGCGGCCCATAGTTCAATGCCAACCATTGGTAAAAATGCGATTGACATGTTGATGACCTTTTATCAACAACAAAATGCCTATTTTGACAGTTTCAAGGCCGTGACTAATCCTGTTTTGGGCGCGACCGTTCCAGTCGTTACTTTGATTAAGGGTGGCGAACAGATTAACACCGTGCCAGCCAGCGCTGAAATGTCAGTCAAAGTTCGGACTATTCCTGAATTACGCAATGACAAGATTATTGCCGCTATTGAAAAAATTATTGCAGATTGCAATGCCGCGGGCGCTGATTTAACGTTGGACGTGCAGGATAGCTTTTATCCAGTGCATACGCCAGCAGAAGCAAATCTAGTCCAGTTAGCTAAGCAAGTTGGCGAACAAATCTTGACCCAAGCCTTACCATACTTTGGGGCACCGGGTGGGACGGATGCGTCCTCTTACATCGTGAAGAATCCGGACATGGAGATCATCGTCTTTGGTCCAGGAAATATTACGGCACATCAAGTGAATGAATATGTCGATTTGGATATGTACCAACGTTTTATTAAGTTATATGAACAATTATTTACAAAATTATTAGCATAAGTGGGGAACCGATTGATGGATAAAGATAAGGAACGTCCAGTACCACATACTGAGGCGGAGTTTGAAGAAGAGTTAGAAGCCGTGGAAGAAAAAGCCAATAATGAATTACAACTGTATGCGTTATGGGGTGTAATCACAGTTGTTTTCAACGTGGCGTTATTCTATTTGTTATATCATACGTTTGGCATTGAATATCAAATTGCGAACTTGATCGACTGGTTTTTGAGTGTGTTATTCTCATTTATCGTCAACAAGATGTTCGTGTTCCAGCATGAAACGAAGAGCCTAGTCAAAGAAGTCTCAACTTTTTATGGGACTCGAGTCGCCACTTACTTGATTGAAGCCGTCATTTTATGGTTAGGCATTTCGGTCTTATCAGTGAACGGGACGATGACCAAGGTGATTGGTCACGGCATCGCATTAGTGGCAAACTATTTCTTGTCCAAATGGTTAGTTTTCAAGAAAGACTAGTGTTTGATTGTCACTTACCGGTTATTAATGTTCGCGTCAGGGCAATGCTTCATCTATAACACTAGTTCTTCGTGAGCAACTTATTGTATTTCATAACCGATATTTTGCCGGTTAGGGGTCGTATCCGACCACTAACCGGTTTTTTGCGTACAGTTTTACGATCGGCTGATAAACTAGTGACATTAATTACAGAGGGGTGAAAGCATGTTACTAACAACGAAAAAACTCACGAAAGCATATGGTAGTCATGTAGTTGTGAACGGATTGGACCTTGATGTTGAACGAGGAAGTTTCACCGCCATCCTTGGCCCGAACGGCGCTGGCAAATCGACTACCATGAGCATGCTGACAGGCAATTTGAGGCCGAGTTCCGGGACGATCACCTACGCATCTGGCACAAAAATTGGAATCGTCTTTCAAGCTAGTGTCCTCGATGGAAACTTGTCTGTCCGCGAAAACTTGGTTATCCGCGCCAAACAATATAAGCATGTCGAACCAGACAAGATTGATCAGCTGATTGAACAACTTGGCTTGACCGCTTTCACCACGCAACGTTATCAAACGTTATCTGGAGGGCAGAAGCGGCGCGTGGATATCGCCCGCGCTTTGCTCAACGCGCCAGATATCTTGTATCTTGACGAACCCACTACCGGATTGGATATTCAAACACGTCACGCAATTTGGGCACTGCTCCACAACTTACAGACACAACATCAGCTGACAATTGTGCTGACGACGCACTATTTGGATGAAGCTGATTCAGCTGACAGTGTGTTCGTCATTGATCACGGCCATGTGATTGCTCATGGCAACGCCGCTTCAATCAAAGCAGCGTATGCCCCCGACCAGTTGCGAATCACGCCGGCTAATACTGAACAGTTGTCTTCCCGACTACGGTCAGGAACCTTTAAAGTCGATAACGGCGACTTCATTTTCGAGTTAAGGACGGCACAAGCTGCCCTCAAGATTTTGACAGACAACCAAGACTTGATTCAGAATTTCCAGTTTCACCCAGGAACTATGGATGACGCATTTATCGCATTGACCGGTGAGGAGGTCCGCTAATGTTAGCATTGATACTACGTGATTTACTTTTATATTTTCGTAACTACTCCGGCGTGATTTTTTCGCTGATGGGAGCAATGATTTCGTTCGTTTTGTACTTGGTGTTCTTGAAGAACAGTATTCAGGCCAACTGGAAAGCCGTGCCTGGCAGCGGAATCTTACTGGACCAATGGTTGATTGGTGGGACGCTGGCAATCACCGGTATCACGACAACGTTAGCCGGCTTGACCCAGATCGTGGCCGACCGTGAATCACAAGTGCGCCAAGACTTGTTACAAACGGATATTGGTAACACTAAGCTTACTGTGAGCTATTTGGCCGGTGCTAGCCTGATTGGGTTGTTGATGCAAGCTATCATGTTTGTAATCATGTTCGGCTACTTTCATGTAGAAGATGGGTTGAACGTCACTGGCGAACAGGTCGGTCTGTTGACGGCAATCATGTTACTCAACGCGGCGCTGTCCACGGCAATCAACGCCATTGTGATTAACTTTGTTAAGCATATGAGCAGCTTGAGTAGTTTGTCGGCCGTTGTTGGCACTGGAGCTGGCTTCTTGGTCGGTGGTCTGATTCCAATCGGCACATTGCCTGACTTTGCACAAAAGTTGATCAAAATGACGCCTGGTAGCTACATTGCTTCCTTGAATCGACAAGTGCTGATGAACGACAAGTTAGCTGATACCTTTGATGGTCACCTATCGATGCAACATCATTTCGAGAAGCTGCTAGGCGTTCGCATCGACTGGGATGGCTTATTGACACGCCAAGAGACTTTGAATATAGTGGTTGTAGCCTTAGTCGTTGCGACCGTGCTGGCCATCGTGCCACAATTAATTTCTGGACGGCAACGCCGCAAGTTGATGGCCTAGGCACGGAAAGGGGCCAGCCATGGTTAATAGTCGTTTTGAAGAAAATTCACATATCGCACCAGACAATCCAATCGTGATCGTACAGGCTGCCACGCAAGACTCGCAGATTCAGGCGCTGATGAGCTATATTGACCGCTATCAGGCAGCCAATCCCACAATCGTACCAGTAAAAAGTGAAGACAAAATTTTGATGATTCGTCCGGGGACAATCATTCTGGCAGACCTAGTCGAGGGGAAACTGTTATTGACAACAATTGACGGAATCGTTGTCAGCAACGAAGCACTCAGTCATTTTCTGGGACGTGTGGCTAACCCAAGTTTTGTGCAGGTTTCCAAGCATGCAGCGCTCAATCTTGACCACCTACTTTCATTGTCGGATAGCTTTTCCGGCAGCATGTCAGCGCGACTGACTAATGAAACGAAAACAGAAGTCAGCCGAAAGTACGTCAAAGAACTACTGCAACGATTGGAGGTGTAGCTATGTTGAAGAAAATTGCACGGAATGCCATGAGCGGTATCGGTTTTGGTTCATTTTCCTACATCCTGATTCTGCTATTCAAGGTCCAACCAATCATGCCGACGACTGCGAACATTATCAGCGTCTTGGTGATGAGTGTCGGTATTGGGATGGTGTCGCTGATTTTTGAAAGCGACTCGCTACCATGGCTGGCAGAGTTTGGCATCCATTTTGTCGGAACGTTTTTATTGGTTGCTGGCATGATGGTCTTCAATCATTGGCCAATCGTACCGTCGTTTTGGGTGATTTTTGTTGCCTTGTACGTGATCTGTTGGATAATTATTCGGGTGCGGCGCTACTTGCAAGTTGAACGAATCAACACAGCAATTGCTAGACGCCGACAGAAGCGGGCAGATAAATAAGTAGACGCCTATTAGAGATAGAAATTAAATTTAGTACTAACAAAACCCCTGATGTTGGCTTCTCGTCCAACATCAGGGGTTTATTTCATAATCAGGATAATGGCAGACGATTTGGCTTGCCATTACCGGCTTGAGCTAGTCTACTTTGGGGTTTAATTGTTCAAAAAGATGGCAACTTTAGTTACTCATGATGCCCGAACCGATCCAAGTAAGCGCGAAAACTTTCAGGGTCGTCGGTAATTCCTGATTCTTTTTCTTCGTACCAATTGATTTTATCGTTCAAGATTTGTAAATGATGTTGCACTTCATTGAATTGAACAAGAAAGTCAGCTTTAACTTTTTTCAAGAGTTCCAGGCGTTCTGGAATGGTATCATCACCGGCTGCTCGCCAGACGACGTATTGTTTGAGTTCGCTGATGCTCATGCCAGTACCTTTTAAATGTAACAGGAATTTCACCCAATTAATGTCGGCTTCCTCATAATAGCGCCGGCCATTTGCTAAACGATGTGGTTCAATCAGACCTTCAGTTTCATAGTAACGTAAGGTCGGGGCGGTGAGCCCAACGGCCTTGGCAAAGTCGCCAATCGAATATTGACGTTCAGTTGTGGTTTCTGTCGGCATACAATGACTCCCTTTCTTCAAGTAACTTTAAGATTGATGATACCACGAAAAATCATTTTAACAAGTTTAGACTTTGCTGTTGACTTAAAGTGTACTTTAAGTAATATGATGAATTCATCGATAAAGTTAATCAAGCAAATTTAGGAGGAATTAGTAATGTCAGAAAGTAAAAGTGGCGTTTTTGGTTTAGGCGAAAAGAACACGGCGTATGCCAAGTATTTTATTGGTCAAAGTTATTTACAAGGGTTATCCGAACCCAGTGATGAAATTGATGTTAACGTAGCGAACGTAACCTTTGAACCTGGTTGCCGGAACAATTGGCATATCCATCATAATGGGTTCCAAATCTTATTAGTGACTGGTGGCGAAGGTTGGTACCAAGAAGCTGGCAAACCAGCCCAATTGTTACATGCAGGCGACAGCGTCACGATTCATGAAGGCGTTAAACATTGGCATGGTGCGACCAAAGACAGTTGGTTCTCACACGTTGCCATCACGAAGGGCACGAGCGAATGGCTCGAACCCGTTGATGACGCTGCATACGCAAAATTAGGCTAGGAGGAATTAATCATGGCTAAAAAACAAACCGCGGGTCGCGATAATTTGGGCGATTTCGCCCCTAAGTTCGCCGTCCTCAATGATGATGTATTATTTGGTGAAGTTTGGTCCCGTGAATCGGAACTGAGTTTACGTGATCGCAGTATGATTACGATTGCTAGTTTGATGACTAGTGGCGCTTTTCCACAATTAAAGGCCCATTTACAAATGGGTAAGCAAAATGGTTTGACCAAAGACGAAGTTGTCGAAGAAATTACGCACTTAGCTTTTTACGCCGGTTGGGCCAAAGCTTGGTCAGCCATGGGCGTGGCTAAAGAAGTTTTCGGTGAAGAATAGGAGAATTGCATGACTGTTAAAAATAAAGTAATCGTGATTACGGGAGCCTCATCTGGGATTGGCGAAGCTTCAGCAAAATTATTAGCCCAACATGGCGCTAAAGTGGTCTTGGGTGCGCGGCGTGAAGCCCGGCTACAAGCGATTGTTAAGGACATTGAAGCCGCTGGTGGCACCGCTGCTTATCAAGTGACCGACGTGACTAAACAAGCGGATGTTGATGGCTTAGTCAAGCTCGCACAAACGAAATTTGGCGGCTTGGATGTGATCTTTAACAATGCTGGGATCATGCCGAGTTCACCGATCAGTGCTTTGCATACGGATGAATGGGATGCGATGGTCGATATTAATTTGAAGGGTGTTTTACATGGCGTTGCGGCAGTTATGCCAATTTTTACCACGCAAAAACACGGCCAGATTATCACGACTTCTTCGGTTGCTGGGATTAAGAGCTTTGCTGGTGCTGGGGTCTATGGCGCGACAAAGTTTGCGGTACGCAACTTAATGGAAGTGATTCGGATGGAAAGTGCTCAAGAGGGGACCAATATTCGGACGGCCAGCCTTTATCCAGCTGCCATTAACACGGAATTGTTACACACGATTACGGATAAAGAGACGAAGCAAGGGATGGATGCATTCTACAAGCAAGTCGGGATTAGTCCTGAAGCGGTTGCTAACGTGGTTAATTTTGCGGTCGATCAACCTGAAGATGTGAATGTTAATGAGTTTACGATTTATCCAACGAAACAAGCCTAGCTGCAAGAGTGTGAGGTAAGCCGGGTTGCTTCTGAGCATAGCCTAGCCACCAGCATAATGCGTATTTTGCATTGTGCTGGTGGCGTAGCTAAGCGGAGGAAGCAGGCTTGCCGAACACGTTTCGGCTATCAAAGTAGGAACGGCTGGCGTAGCAAGCGGAAGACGCTGCCCGAGCGAACACGTTTCGGCTGTCTAGGTAGAAACAGTCTCATTCGCGTGCGGCTTCCGCTGACCAGCAGGAACGCCGTGGGGCAGACCTGAAGCCTGAAAAGCGGTCTTCAGGGCGCTTTTCAGCCGATAGCCTACGTCTAAAAAGACGGTCAGTCCCTAAACTGCCGGTAATTCATCGACAGCTAAGGGACTCGACACGGCGTTCCTACTGGTCAGCTCCAGCGGCACTCATATTGTGCTTTCAATGAATAAGAATGATGCAACTGAATTGCAAAAATTTGAATGTTTGCAGGATTATCTTCTGAATGATTAATAGCGCCGAAACTAATTGAGCTTTAATTGGTTTCGGTGCTATTTTTGGTGTGATCTGATTTTATTTTTTATTAGCAAAATTTACGGCAAGGACCACTACGAAAATAAGCACACCATTTCTTGTTCCAATTATTGAAAAAGTATCGTTTGCTTCATGTAAATCAATGTAAAAAGCAGGTTAACTCACTCAATAAAATGGCTACTAGTCAGCCGGTAGGTAATCAAAATCAACTAAGCTTTTTTGACCTAATTTGTCTAAAAACAAATGGCAACTGCTATCATCAGATGGTTAAATCGATGATGATAGCAGTTGCCATACTAAAGGTTTCATTCAGGTATAACCACTCATTAGCCGAGAGGTTGGGGGTGTTAGGGCTCAATGGTGAAATTTTACTTAGCTGGCGGTGATTTGCCGGCAGGTTAGTAAAAGACCGGCTTTCGAGACCGCACTGTGGCTCGAAAACGTGTCCACCACGTTCCAGCCCTAACACGCCCAACCGGTAGGCGGCAAGTGAGCACAATTTTGGGAACTTATTTCAAACTAAGGCCACGTTTCAAGTTACCCCAGAAGCCAAGTTCATCCGTTTGTAGCATCAAGCCACCATAAATCTTGCCGATGTACCACATGCTGCCGATGACTGTTGCCAGTAAGATGACCATTGAAATGATGGCCTCGGGCATGGTGGCGGTCGCGTTGATCAACCGTAGCGGCATCAAGTATGAGGAGAAGAACGGAATGTAAGAAAAGACCGTTACGACACCACTACTTGGGCTTCCTTGAAAGGCCATCGCCATGACGAAGGTCAATAAATTCAAATAAATGACGGGCTGTGACGCTTTGCCAGCATCTTCCACGCGAGTGACTAAGGCACCGCAGAACGCCGAAACAACGGTGTAGAGCAAGACAGCTGCCAAGGCGAACAATAAATTAATTGATAATAAGTTGTGGAGGACTTTGCCGATGACGCTGGCGTATTGTTGCCATAGTCCGGCCGTGATGCGGCTGTGTTGGGCAAATTGAACCACCAATGCGCCACCGAGCAAGTAGACTAACAGTTGGGTGACAATCATGAGCAAGACGCCGTAGACTTTCCCATTAAAATACTTCCGTGGTGTGGTACTCGAGAAGACGACTTCCATGATCTTGGTTCCTTTTTCCGCGGCGATTTCTTGGGCGGTGATTGAAGAATAGGTCGTCAAAATCAAGTAGACGAAGAACACGAGAATATAAAATGAAATTGTTTTGGCGGCCTTATCTGAGGCCGTCTTTTTTTGAAGCTGTTGTTTGAATTTTGGTTGCACAGCCAAAGCTTGCTGCTGCGTGGTCGATAACTTCGCACGCTGCACATTCAATTGAGTCTGCGCGGTAGCCAGAAAACGTTGGATCTTAGCCTGATCACCACTATCGATCTCATTCGGGCCATTGAATGTTGCCGAAACTTGTTGATTAGTTGCCTTTAAGACCACGTAACCGTTGATATCACTACGATTAGTCGCTTTCTGGGCTGCCTTGACACTGGCATACTTTTTAGTTGTTGCGACGCCACTTTGCTTGATAAAGCTGGTCCGTAACCCCACATCGGTGCTAACTACGGCGAGATCACTTTTACTCTTGTTGGGCGTGGCAACGTAGGAAATGCCAAAGGTCATGCCAATAAATAGAAACGGCATTAAGACGAGCAACAGGAAACTCCAAGATTTCGTCTGTCGTAAATAAGTTTCACTGGTGACGATCCAAGTCTTATTCATGGTTACTTCCTCCCGCTTTAGTTCTGAAAATCTCATCAAGGGTCGGGGGCTGTTGGCTGAATTCTTGAATGTATTGGCCGTTGGTGACGGCGTCAAAGATTGCCGGACCAGCCGTTTCGTCAGCCAGTTGGAGGCGATAACGCTGGTCGCCGAGGGCTTTGACCGCTGAAACTTGTGGTAAATCTGCCAGCTGGTCAGCAGTCCAGTCGGTCGTCAAAAATAGGCGCGTCCGGCCAAACTGATTACGAACATCGTTGATTTTACCTTGCAAAACAACTTTGCCATTGCGCAACATCACGAGTGAGTCGCAAACTTCTTCGACGTTACTCATGTCGTGACTTGAAAAAATGATGGCTGCGCCGCGTTGCTTTGCGGCTAAAATGGCCTGTTTTAGGAGATCTGAGTTGACGGGATCCAAGCCACTGAAAGGTTCATCAAGAATGATGAGTTGGGGGTCATGGATCAAGGTACAGATCAATTGGACTTTTTGCTGATTACCTTTAGAGAGTTTGCTGATTTTGTCAGTGGGTTGTCCTTTGACGGCAAAGCGCTGCATCCAATCATTGATCTTCGGTTTGATCACTTTAGCCGGTTGATTTTTCAACCGTGCCAAATAGACGATTTGTTGCGTGATCGTTAATTTTGGCATGAGGCTACGTTCTTCGGGCAAATAACCGATCTGATTGTAGTCATCGGCGGTCAGTGGTTGTCCATTCCAAGTAATGGCGCCGTTAAATTTCAAAAAGTTTAAGATACTGTGAAAGGTCGTTGACTTGCCAGCACCATTTTGACCAATGAGGCCCATGATTTCCCCGTCATGGACGTCAAAGGAAACGTCGTTTAGTGCGTGCAACGTCCCGAAATTTTTACTGATATGTGCTACCGTTAGCATGTTACCGCCCCCAATAAATTAGAATAAGTTAATTATGGCGTAGATTGGTAAGGGTTGCAACTGGATTACGTTGGTTAGACGCGTTCCAAACGTAATAATTGGCGTTTCATCGGTAGGCCACCACGATAGCCACCTAATTGGCCGTCTTTGCGGACAATGCGATGGCAGGGAATAATCATCAATAATGGGTTACGTCCGACCGCTGAAGCAATCGCTCGCACCGCTTCTGGCCGTTGCAGTTTTGCTGCTAAGTCCGAGTAAGTCCAAGTGGTGCCATAGGGGACTGTTTGCAGCGTTTGCCAAACTTGTTGTTGGAAAGCCGTGCCATATGAAAGGTCGAGTGGTAGACTGAATTCAGTTTTCTGACCAGCTAAATAGGCAGTCAACTCGCGGTCAGCAGTCTGGTTAGCGTTTGGATCAACGTGGGTGGTTGCGGTTGGATAAAATTGTTGCCACTCGTCGGTAGGACCATTTGCGCTGCCCACAAAGGCTAGTCCACGCGACGTTGAACCAAGCCAAAAAGTTTGTTCAGTTATGGTTAATTGGGTTAGAGTAAGTTGCATTAGGTAGGACCTCCAGGATTAATTTAGCGTCAGTATAGCAGAAATTGACCGGCGAAAGTTTTAATATCTTGCTTTTTAATTTGTGACGTGATGGATTGGTCCTAATATTGCCGTATAATTTGATTAAAGGAGGACTACCTGATGCTGACCTTGACGGACCAACGTTTTCAAGCAATTGAACAAAACGATGCCACGCAAGATGGCGCTTTTTATTACGGTGTGACGAGCACCGGCATTTTTTGTCGACCGAGTTGTCATTCACGGTTGCCCCAACGCGATCATTTAGTCTTATTTGAGACAGTTGAAGCGGCGCTGGCGGCAGGCTTTCGACCTTGCAAACGTTGTCGACCAGCTGGTCAAGTCGTTTCAACGGCGGAATGGGTCACCGAAATCAATCAGATCATCATGACCCACTATCAAACGAAACTAGATTTGAACACGCTGGCAATGTTAGCGCATGGTGCGCCATACTATTTGCATCATGTTTATCAACAACAAACGGGACAGACGCCAATGGCTCATTTGAAGCACGTTCGGTTGACGCAGGCCCAGAAACTGTTAGTGACGACGCAGATACCGGTGAGTGAGGTTGCGCTAACTTGTGGTTTCCAATCGGCCGCTTATTTTAGTACGGTCTTCAAGCAAGCAACTCAACTGACACCACGCCAGTATCGGCAAAAAAACAGCCACACTTAAAAAGCGCGACTGTTCGTTTAAATCAGTTTTAAATTTTAGTAGTAACCGTTAGCTTCCCAGAAAGTCTTAGCAGCTGTCCATGAACCGTAACGTGAGGTCACGTAAGCAGTAGCTACGGCCTCTTGGTTCGCAGCGGAGGTATCACCGTTTAACAAAGATTTTGTTAATTGATATTTACCATAGTAATTACCGTTGGAAGCAGTGTATGAGCCACCAGATTCCTTGCTGGCAATCCAAGCTTTAGCAGCGGCATCTGAACTTGAGCTCGTTGTCGTTGAACTGCTGGTTGAAGTGGTTGAACTAGTATTCGCACTAGTTGAACTGCTTGAGCTAGCATTAGTCGAGTAACTTAAGTTCGTCGTTGAAGCGGATGAGGCCGTCGAAGATGATGATTGACTAGCTGCGGATGAAGCGACACTTGAACTAGCGCTACTTTGGCTAGTTGCACTTGATGAAGCTGCGGACGACGTTGAGCTGGCGCTGGTCGTACTACTTTGACTAGCAGCACTCGTTGGGGCAGTTGACGAAGCAGACTTGGGTCTGCTTTGGCTAGCGACACTGGTCTTTGATGACGATGACGCTACGGATTGCACGCTGCTTTGACTAGCCGCGCTCGTCGTTGACGTTGTGCTGGCACTAGTGGCCGTGTGGGTACTTTGACTAGCAGTGCTAGTTGGTACCGTGGCGGTGACAGTCGTTGTTTTAGCATCGGAGCCATTAACTTCTAATTTGTCGCCAACAAAAATTAAATTAACGTTCTTTAATTTGTTTGCTTTTTGGATTGCAGCCACCGTTGTCTTGTGCGTTTCTGCAATGGCACTAACGGTATCGCCGGCCTTAACGGTAACGGTATCGGCATTTGCAATCGTGGTTCCGATGGCAAATAAACCAGTGGCAGCTACGGATGATAATAGTACACTTTTAATCTTCATAAAAATTAATTCACTCCTGTATTTGTGTGATTGTCTAATTAACTCGCTTTACTTCATAGTTTAGTGACCAACGTTGTCGTTGATTAACTAAACAACGGTGCCAAGTATAGACGCCCAGTGTTGCAGGACAATAAACGGCAAGTTACAGTTTGCAGGCTTTTTGTAATAAAAAGCGATTATTGTAACTTGTTGTAACGATTTAACAAATTCATCACAAATTATTAATAAATTCGTCAATTGACCACATCAAAACTGTTATTTTGGGTGTTGGCTTTACCAAATCAGTTCTAAAATCGCTGATAAAAGATTTAAGATAGACCCGTGAATCCTTAAAAAAACAAGGAAGTTTGCTATAATCGACAACACGAACCACTATGACATCTGAGAGAGGCGAGAGTATGTATTACTTTGTGAATACTAGCATTAATCCGAAAAAATCCGGCATTGAACATGCGGAAATGAAACGGCTCGCACTATTTAATCAACATCAAGTGCCGGCCAAAATGGTGACACGGTTCTTTTCGTTGTCATTGCATCAAACTTTAAAAGCAGCAGGCATTAGCGCCAACAATCAAGTTAATCTTTTTGATTTTATTCAACACTCGACAACGCTTAAAACCCAAAAGTTCACGATCGACGACTTGCACTTGGCGAAAAGCTTGCGCGTCCAGCCTGATGGGCATAATTTTGTCGTTTATCAGCAAAATCAACTCCTGATGCGCGTCAATACGTTTGCGCCCGATTATCAACAAGTTAATAATGTGCAGACTTATGACCAGCAAGGCAAATTAGTTAAAACTGATTGGTATGATACCCGTGGTTTCAAAGGGTTAGAACAGTTTTATACGTTTGACGGTCAGGTTGCCAGTGAACAAGTCTTCAATCCGGCTGGTGAAGTGGTTTATCAAACCTTTCATATGCCAAGTCGGCAAAACGTGACGCAAAATTCGTTGTATCGTTTTATTAATTATCATGGTCAAGACTGGTCGTTTACTGGTGAACAACAGATGACGACGTTCTTCTTAGATGAATTGAATCGTGAGACGCCACAGTCGGTCTTTATTATTGATCGGACCTATGAATTGGCCTACTCTGCGTTACAAATGCGGACTAAAGCCTTCAAGGTGATGCATTTACACAGTAATCACGTGAATGATCCTGATCATCCTAAGACGGCCACCCTTAATTATAATTATGCTTATGCTTTGAATAATTTGGCAGATTGGAACGGGGTCATTGCAGCCACCGCCCAACAGACGGCTGACTTTGTGGATCGGTATGGTAATCAGCCGCCAGTCTTCACTATTCCGGTTGGAATCGTGCCAGATGCGACATTGAAGGCCCAGCATCCGCGCTGGTCAAGTCGAACGCCGGGTAAGATTATTTTTGTTGCCCGTTTATCGGAAGAAAAGCAGCAAAGTCATGTGTTGCGTGCCTTTAAAAAAGTGCACGCTGCTATTCCAGCGACGACCTTAGATTTTTGGGGTTATGCGAATGGTGATACTGGTAAAGAATTGAAAAAGTTGGTTCGGGAGCTGTCCCTTACTGACGCGGTTAAATTTAATGATTACACGCAAGATTTAGCCCCCGTTTATAATCACGCGCAGTTGGCAATGTTAACGTCGCGGGCAGAAGGCTTCGCGCTAGCTTTATTAGAAGGACAATCACATGGGGTGCCACAGATTGCCTATGATGTGAAATATGGTCCTCGTGATATTATCCGTGCGGGCCAAGATGGTGAATTGGTGCCTGTCAATGATATCGACGCTTTAGCTACGGCGATGATTAAGCTATTGCAGGACCCAGACCGGTTGCAAGCGTACAGTAAGCAAGCGTATCAGGATGCGGAACGCTACAGTACCACTGCCGTCTGGCAAAAATGGCAACCGTTGATGGCGGCCGCTGACAAGTTTTATCACCCAGAGAGTGAGGCGTTGAAATGATTTTCTTTGTCAATCAGTATTTAATGGCGCTAAATTCGGGCGTTGAGCATGCTGAGTTCAAACGATTACAGCTATTCAAGCAGCATCAAGTGCCGGCGCAACTTGTGACGCGCCAATTTGACGGGTTGTTACATCAGAATATGCGTCGCTTTAAGCTGGCGGATGATCAAATGGCTAATTTATTCGATTTCTTCCGGGGAACGTTGACTTATCCGGCTAAAGTTGTCAAAATCGATGCACTGGATTTTCCGCGTGCTTACAATATTAAGCCAAATCCGAATGTCAGTGAAGTGATGGAAGGGGATCGACTAGTTGCCAAGGTTCATTTTGTGCCAAGTACGGTTGGACATGTTTACTTTATTGAAATTTTTGATCAGTTTGGCAACGTGGTACAGCGGACCGACTACGATGAACGTGGTTTTAAGGCGCGCGATGAATTTTATTCGCCAACGGCTGAACCAATTACTGATCTTTATTATCGGCCAGATGGGTCTCGTTTTGCGGAAGCCTACTATGGTCATAACTCAGCTGGTGTGAACGTGGTGACCCTCTGCAAACTGATTAATTATCATGGTCAAGATTATTACTTTAATGGTGAAGAAGACTGGTATCGGTTCTTCTTAGATGAATTGAATCGACTCAATGGTGGGGAGAATACGTTTATCGCGGATCGTCCCTTAGCTGCTCAACAGCCAGTCATTGAAATGCAAACGCCGGCGCGTAAATATTTATGGCTACCGACACCGCATGCCGTTGATCCGCGTGATCAAGTTTATTCCAACCTAAATAATGCCTATGTCTATGGGATTCATCAACATTTGACTGCTTTAGATGGCTTGATCACAAGTACGGCTCAACAGCAACGTGACTTGTCACAGTGGCTGGGCGGTCAGTCACCGCGGCCAATTTATACGATTTCGGCGGGGGTCGTGTCAGCTGATCAAGCAGCACGGCCGAAGGTACCATTAGCCGAACGCCACGCCCATCAAATTATTTATACTGGGCGCGTTGATGAAGGTCGCCGCGTGGATCAAATTATCACTGCATTTGAACGGGTTAAGCGTTCTATTACGGATGCCACTTTAGTCATTCACGGTTATGGATCAGCTATTGATCGCTTAAAGGCGCAAGTCGCTAAGCTAAAATTAACGGCCAGCGTGACTTTTGCGGGCTATCAACCTGATTTAACAACGGTCTATGATCAAGCTGGAGCATATGTCTATGCTGGTGAAAGTGATGCGCAACCACTTTCGCTGATTGAAGCGCTTGGTCATGGTGTGCCAGTGGTGGCTTATGATGTGAATTATGGCCCCCGCGATGTGATTAAAGATGGCAAAAATGGGTACTTGATCAAGGACGGTGCCATTGACCAATTAGCGGCTGGATTATTACGGACGATTGAAAATCCTAAGAAGCAGCAACGGCTGATTGACGGCGCTTATCAGAGCAGTCAAGCTTACAGTGATGCTGCGGTTTGGCAACAATGGCAACAAATTATTGGTTGAAGTTAACTTTTGCTTTCAGTTGTCGCTTTCGGTGGTCGCCGATGGTATGCGGTTCCTCGCCAGCATGTTATCAGTGACAACCGAAAGCGACAATGCGCAACTAGCTTTCACCCCTTAGTTATTAAGCTTGAATAAACGACACAAAGAAGCTGCTGAAAAAATTCAGCAGCTTTTTTAATGTCTTGAAGAGTTAATGCCAAGTTTGCAAGTAGGCAGTGAGCTTGGCTTGAATCGGTTTTAAGGCAGGTTTGATTGAAGTTGGCGTTAACATGAAAAATTGGCGTTGATAGTTGGCGCTCAATTTTTCAACGGGGACTTCAGGGGCTAACACGTGTTTCGAAATGATTGTTTGGCCGATACCTTGCGCGAGCAAATCAGCGATGAGCTGGTTGCTGTGAATAATCATCGTTTGTGCTGGGCGGATGTTCTGCGCTTTGAGATAGGCGTTGGTATAGTGACGAACACCAGAATTTGGTTCGCGCAAGAGCCAGAGCGGACTCGTTAACTGACCAGCATGCACAAGCTCATCTTGTCCGAAGGCTAGCCGGTCTAGATGATCGGTCACTAATGGTTTTTCAACGAGGCCAAAGTCAAGATGATGCTGGGTCATTTGTGTCAGGATGTCAGCGGAATTGGCAAGCGTAATCTCAAACTTAAATTGGTCACTCAGCGGCGCTAATTGGGCCAGTAAAGGGGGTAAGATTAAGCTGGCGGTTGTGTGGGAAGCCCCTAAACGACAAATTGTCGGGGTGATCGTGTTGGTCGCATGCACGGCAGCTTGCGTGGCCGCCCAAGTCTCTAGCAACTTTTGAGCTTGCTCATAGAGGAGCGTGCCACTCACAGTTGGCTGAATTTCTTGGCGACCATTGCGTGTAAACAAGGTCGTTTCCAAGTCAGTTTCGAGCTGCTTGATTTGCGTTGAAACAGTCGGCTGAGAAATAAATAACTGTTCAGCGGCTTGTGAGAAGTTGCGGGTCTCATAGACGGTTTTAAAAGTTTTAAGTTGTTTTAACATGTGGTCGCCTTTCGATTAATAATCTTAATAGTAACTATCATCATAATTTATTTCTCAAATGATTACTAGCCCGGTATAATAAATTTTATCGAAAAGGCGAGGGAGTTTGAGAGATTTGAAAATAAAGATGATTTTACCTGGCTTGTTAACGAGCATCGGCATTGCCGTTATCAGTCAGTTGTTGGCTCAACGGGTGCCAGCACTTGGGGCCGCGACGATTGCGATTTTGTTGGGGATTTTGTTAGGAAATACGCTCCTACGACAACCGCAATTAGCTAAAGGAACCAAGTTTGCGGAAAGTAAATTATTGGAATATTCCGTCATGTTGCTCGGGGCAACGATGACGGTTCAAACGATTGGTCAAATTGGGGTCTGGGGTGTTGGGTTTATTTTGATTCAAATGACGGTCACAATCGTTGGGGCCATGTGGATTGGTCAACGGTTAGGCTTTAGTCAATCAATGCGGCTACTAATGGCCGGGGGCAATGCCGTCTGTGGGTCTTCCGCGATTGCGTCGATTGCGCCCGTGATTGAAGCTGATGAAGATGATAAGGGGACGGTCATCACCTTGGTCAACTTAATGGGGACTGTTTTAATGTTGACGCTGCCTTGGCTCGGGATGAGCTTGTTTGGCAGTCAGACGATTTTAAAAGGGGCCCTGATTGGTGGGACGTTACAATCAGTCGGTCAAGTGGTGGCGGCTGCTAGTATGGTGAACCAAGCCACCGTACAGTTCGCAACGATTTTTAAAATTATGCGGATCATGATGTTAGTCGTGGTCGTACTTATTTTCGGTCGGCTGCATCAACGGACTTTAGAAAATGAGCTCGCTGAAGATGCCGTTGTGAGTGGCAATGGCAGTGGTCATTGGTTACCTTGGTATGTCGCTGGTTTTCTGATTCTGTGCGCCTTGAACAGTATCTTTAACTTGCCCGTGATTATCGGTGCGACCGCACATACGATTAGCAGCTGGTTTGAAATCATCGCATTAGCCGCCATTGGCTTGCGGTTGAACTTGGTTAACTTCTTGAAGGCTGGTAAACGGTTAGCCTTGTATGGTTTAGGGGTCGGGACACTTCAAATCGTGACGGCTTTGATTCTGATTAATTTATTGTTGAAATAAGATCAAAAAACGGCAACCTGCATAATGGGCTGCCGTTTTTTGGTCCTATTTTGTAATCGTGTGCCAAGTAGTCGGGTATTGGAACGTATAGTGCCGACTGGCAAACTGATGGTTGTCTTTACCTAAGTTAAAACAGACTTTGGCCAGATGATTGCGATAAGCCCAATGGGTCGTGGTGATTTTGACCTGTGCGGACTGACTCGTTTTCAGGGTAGTCGTTGTTGATTGAGTCGATGTCTTTTGGATCTTCTCAGGTTGATCGGCCGTCCGATACACAATAACCCGTTCGCTACCAGTGCCGAGGCGCTTAATTCCTAAGGCGCGCTGTTTAGACTGGAGTGGGGCTAATTTTTGCACGCGCGTGGCACTGACTTGGCGCATTCCCCAGTGGTAATTGTCGTTTAAAATGAGCGCAATCAAACTGCCAGCAATCACGATAAAACTGGCGGCAATCCACAGGGTTCGTTTAAAACTGGCGGGACTAAAAATCATAAAGCCCGCGTAGACAAAAGTCGCTAAAATTAATAAACCGATGATCATTTGGCCGCCTCCTTAGCTGCGGTTACGGAGTGGTGTGACTTCAAGAAGAACGTCAAACCGAAACCAAAGGCACAGAAAATTAAAGAAACGACGAAAGCCATGTGGTAACCACTCAGCGTTGCATTGGTCGCTGCCGTTTGATATTTCAAAGGGGAATGCGTCAATAAACTGTGACCAGGCATCTGCCACTTGGCGACACTCGAGTACACACTGATTAGGACGGCTGTTCCCATTGAGGCAGCAACTTGACGTAAGGTGTTGTTAGCCGCTGTCCCATGTGAAATGAGATTGAATGGCAAGGCGTTGATCCCAGTCGTGGTAACGGGCATCGTGACCATTGTGAGGCCAAACATTCGAATCGCATAAACAACAATAATCCACAAGATCGGCGTCGTGGCGCTAATGGATAGGAAGAAGGCTGTTCCGAGCGTCAAAAGTAACATCCCAGTCATCGCTAGGCGACGTGCACCGATGTGGTCAAAAATTCGACCAGTAATCGGACTCATAATTCCCATCATGATGGCACCGGGCAAAAGAATTAGTCCCGAATCCATGGCAGAGCGTCCGAGGACCGTTTGAATGTACATTGGTAAAATCATTTCGACCCCCATCATCGCCATATAAGCGAGGGCCGTTAAAATAGCAGATAACGTAAAGGCGGGAATTTTGAAGACCCGTAATTCCAATAAAGGCTGATCCATGTGAAGTTGACGGTGGACAAATAACCCAATGAAAATTACACCGACGATTAAAGTCGCTAAGACCACGGGGTCACCCCAACCGGCATCGCCGACGGATGAGAAACCGTATAACATACTCCCAAAACCAATGGTGGAGATTAAGACGGACCACCAGTCGATCGGTTGTTTAGAAGTTGGGAGCACCTTGCGTAACGTAAATAACGAAATAATAATCACTAGCCAGTTGATTGGCATGATAAAGAGGAACAACGCACGCCAATTGTAATTGTCAATGATCCAACCAGATAACGTTGGCCCAATGGCGGGGGCGAGTCCAATGACGATCCCCGCGGTCCCCATAGCAGATCCCCGTTTTTCTGGGGGATAGACAGAAGACATAATCGTTTGGAAGACGGGCGCTGAAATCCCGACCCCCATCGCCTGAATCATTCGCGCAACGAGTAACATTTGAAAGTTGACGGCGAAGTAGGCGAGAATCGTGCCAAGGCCAAAAATGACCATGGCCGCTAAATACAAAATCTTAGAGTTAATCCGAGTTAGCATCCAAGCACTAACGGGAATCATGATTCCCATGATCAGCATGAAGCCAGTGGTCAACCACTGAACGGCATTCGCTGAAATATGAAAGTAAGCCATCAACGTTGGAAACGCTGTGGTAAGAAGTGTCTGGGTGACAAACGTACTAAAAGTCCCAACCAGTAAGGTCAGGACTAGCCAAGTACGGTGATATGGTTTGCCATCGGC
Organism: Lactiplantibacillus nangangensis; assembly: GCF_005405065.1. GTDB lineage: Bacteria > Bacillota > Bacilli > Lactobacillales > Lactobacillaceae > Lactiplantibacillus > Lactiplantibacillus nangangensis. Next base: position 87,858 of record NZ_BJDI01000006.1, read on the forward strand.
ATCGAGTGGTAAAGCCGAAGTTTGGGTTGGCATGCTTGAAACAGTCCTTTCTGAGTCGTGTTTAGTTTACAAGATTTATTAAATCACATAACTAACAAGTATAGCACTCCACCTAGACCAATTCTAATAACTCGTTCTTGGTTCAGAGTAATTGTAGCCCGCTAATGGCCAATCAAGCGTGGCAAAGCACTGCGCTAAAATTAAAAGGCAGATCAAAGTTTAAAGTTAAAAAGTACTGGACTATTCCGCAATCCTTCCTAGTCAGCCTATGAAGGATAGTTGATAGTTTTCGCTTCCGGTTGTTGTTGAGTACATGCGGCCGAGGGACCGGGTCAAGCCTGAGAAACGTCTTGCTCCTCGCCCGGAAGCCTTGCTTAAACCGCAAGTCTCCCAGCCGGTCCGTGGTGTAAGACCGGAAAAACACCGGTCAAACGCCACCCACACGGCCGATGCCATCAACAACAACCTACAGCTAATCAACTGCATTGAATGATTAGTCAATTGTTCAAATTTAGTGGCAGAGAGTAACTGCGCCTCGCTATTGTCTTTATAACTATATTCATCAACCCCATTACCCTACGACTATAGTTGCCTACCAATTTAATCTATATCAGCAAAAAGGTTGTTTCCGACACCAATTCCCCTGATAATAAGGGAAAAGGATCTAGAGACGAATTGGATTATGATGACCTAACAGAACAGAATTTGGCTACGTTGTTTCCTCGTGGGCATCACATTAGCACCAGCTATCACATGCTACTTCGGCCTTCATCAGCATTTTTTCAATAGTGTCGTCCTAAACAGCATTGCCTTTTTGGCCTATTCCAGTAGTATGCTAGTCACACATTTTTCTCTCAGCATAGCTATCCTAATCATCGTTAACGTTGGCTTTGCTGGCTAATTTACCATTTTCAAAAGGCAAAACATAATTGAGTAAAAAGAGGTGACAGATGGTAGCGTGTGCGTTACCATACTTTAAATGGAACCAATACAATTTGATTTTTTTGATAAAGCTGAATTCACAGCATTCTTAGATAGCCTGCCGATTAAAGATGCTGCGAAGCTCTTAGCAGTTCTTGATGAAGTTAAAGTTCGAGGACTATTGTCTGCCGAAAAACGCCAATTAGTAAAAAAATTAGAAGCTAATTTATATGAAATTCGCTCTAAGTTTTCCAACAATATTCAACGAGCAATCTATTTCCGGGTCGAAGGATCTCATTATGTCATCACTCATGGCTTCACCAAAAAACAACAAAAAACGCCTCAAAAGGAAATTAAGCACGCAAAACAAATTCGCGCAGTATATCAGAGAAGGAGAGATAGTAATGGACGATGTTGAAAAATACTTGCATACACGCAGTCAAGAAGATTCTGCATTTGACAGTGAATATACACAAGCCAAACTCAATCAGCAATTAGGATATGCAGTTTGGCAATTACGCACCGATATGCAGCTATCGGTTAAGGATTTTGCTACCGTAATTGGTCAATCAGAACAGGATGTTACCGCCATGGAAGATGGTAGCAAAGAACTGACAGTCAAAGAGCTATCTGATATTGCTGAGAAGACTGATAAAAAAATCAATTTTCAATTTTCGTAAAATTAGGAGAATAGTGTCTTAGATTGGCATTGAAACATTCAGGCCTAAAGTATCCGTTGTTGATAATCAATCTATTTTGCAAACAAATCATGAGTTGAGCTAACAACGTTTCATGTCCCAGCAAACGACGCTATCGTTTGCCACTCGCCTAGAAAAGTTGAAACAGACTAAAATTAGCTCCGTAAGATCAAACGGTCTTACGGAGCTAATTTTAGTCTGTTTCAATACCCTTGTCATTCACGTTCTTAATGCAAGCTAGCGAGTGCGAAGACCAATGGAATGGTCACGACACTTAAAATGGTTGAAATACTCATTAACGCTACGGCTGGTCCGGGATTGCCGTGTACCTTTAGCGTGAAAAGAACGACGATACCGGCGACCGGGCAAGCGGCCATTAACACGGTGGTATACAGTGGTATTCCCGTGATACCCATCAATTGCAAAACCACAATGGCGAGGTAGGGAAAAATAAGATTCCGTAATAAGAGCACCCACCACAGTCGTTTGTCTAAAGTTTCCCGGTTGAGTTTTACATCAGCCAAACTATTTCCAATCACGATCATGGACAGTGGCGTGTTGATGGCACTCACGTATGTAACGGCGCTGTTGGCGATTGTCGGCAGCTTGAACGACGTGATAAATAAAATCAAACCAGCAATGATGGCAATAATATTCGGATTCAAGACGATTTGTTTGAAATTATCACGACGACTGCCTTGTTTACCCGTAAATAAGGTAATCCCATGCGTCCAGCTGAAAATATTGAAAGCCGCTAAGGAAGCGACCGCGTAGAAGACTCCGGTAGCGCCAAATAGGGAACTCGTCAATGGGATCCCCATAAACCCAGCATTCGAATAGACTGAGCCGTACCGCATAATGCGACGGAGGTTAACATCTGACACGTGCTTAAAAGCCAGCTGCGTGATGAGAATCATGACCGCATAAATTACGACGATTGCCATGATGACACGGCCGAGCATTTGCAACCGGTTAGCTGAAAAAGTTTGTTCAAAGGCTTTGATAATCAGGCAAGGTGAGACGACGTACAACAAAATATTAGTTAGATCAGTTGAGGTCTGGGCATGCATGAATCCCAGCTTGTTGATCATTAAGCCGACCAACATCAAAATAAACATTAAGATGATTTGACTGGTCAATTGCGTTAGATTCATATCATCAGTCCCATCATTAGAATTAATCGGTGCTACAGCTATTATTAGGTTAGAACTGAAACAATGTCAACGCGTTTTCAAAATGTAATCGTTTTAATGATGATGGGCTTTAAGCCGGATGATGATTGGCGGTTGGCACATCGACATGATGTTTAAGCTGTGGGAAGACGTGGGTGTCGGACCAACCCATAATAGCGCCCTGTGCGACTAATGCAAAGACGGTGCCAATCCCGATAGCACGCAGTTGTCCGGTGATGAGAAATGCCACGACCGTGATCGTCAGTGGTGGCAAGTAGCTCGTCCATTGAGCGATAATTGCGGAGCCATGCAAAAAGCGAAAACGTAAAATATAAGACAAATCATCGTTCGGATGCTGAATCAGATTGCAGCGTTGATAGATGGAAACGGCCGCCGCAACACCTAATAATCCGAGTAAGTTGACGATGAGACGGATGGCGAGGGGCAATGTTGGTACGCCGACCCACTGCCAAAAGACGCCGATAAATTGAACTAAGTAACTGAATGGCAAGATGTAGAGCAGGTTAGAGATGAAACGGCGCCGGTCAAAATGGCCCAGCATGAGCTGATTTAAAATCGTGACGGCAATGCCATAGAGTAGTAGTGTCGTGCCAAGTGGAATGTGAATCCAGTTAGCTAAATTGACACTGGACCCCGTCCAAACGGCACTGCCAAGATTCGTTGAAATGGTCAGCGCGTTGGCCGCGGAATTCAAAAAGATCGAGAAAATAAGAAACCAGAAACGTTGGTGAAAATCAGCAATGTGCGTCACAAACAATCGTCCTTTCAGATGAAAACTCAATAAGGTCATTATACCGGTTTTTATGGTCGATGTTTGTGTCATAGGGTCAATTTTAAATGACCGTTGAAAGTTGTGGTATCGCTTACTGTCGAGTGCTATGAAAATATGCTATACTTGTTTCACAGTTAAATACATTCGGTTGAAGGACACTTCAAGAATTCGGACTGCTTTTGGGTTGGGCAGTTGATTTCTTGATGTGCCCTTTTTTTAGGAGGACATATGGGCTATATTGGCACTTTAAGCTTGATTTTGATTGTGACCGCGCTGGCGGGGCATCTCAGTGTTCGGATGGGATTGCCCGCAGTGATCGGTCAATTACTTAGTGGGGTTATCTTGGGACCAGCGTTACTTGGCTGGGTTTCGGCCACAGCGTTTATCAAGGACTTTGCAGAACTCGGCGTGATTATTTTGATGTTCATGGCCGGTTTGGAAAGTGATTTGCAATTATTGAAAAAGTATTGGAAACCCAGTTTGTTAGTGGCTGTACTGGGGGTTATTTTGCCAGTTGGTGTGATCGATTGGTGTAGCCAACTTTTCCATTTAGGCAATGTTGAAAGTCTATTTTTAGGGGTCACTTTTGCGGCCACTTCGGTCTCGATTTCTGTCGCGGTTTTAAAGGAATTGAATGCCCTCGACGGCAAAGAAGGAACGACGATTTTGGGCGCGGCTGTCGTTGATGATGTGTTGGCTGTCTTGATTTTGAGTTTGATGGTCAGCTTGTTTGGCAGCGAAGTTGGCGCGAGTTCGGGGCAATCGACGAACCTAGGTCTGACTTTGGCCATTCAAGCCGTCTTTTTCGTGAGTCTCTTTGTCGTGGTCAAGTGGCTCGTGCCGCTGTTGATGCGAATTGGGGACGCGTTGCTCGTGCCGACCTCGGTGACGTTGATGTCATTAGTCATCTGTTTTGGGTTGGCTTATTTGGCGGACTTTATTGGGCTCAGTGCCGTAATCGGGGCGTTCTTTGCCGGTATCGCGGTTGGTCAAACGGATTATCACGATGTCATTGATCGGCATATTCAACCGATTGGGAATGCGGTCTTTATTCCTGTGTTCTTTGTGAGCATCGGTTTAAACATGTCGTTTAAAGGGTTCCTGAATGATTTCTGGTTCATTGTGGTGATCACAGTGGCCGCCATTGCGACTAAGTTATTAGGCGCTGGGATTGGTGCCAAAATTGCGGGCTTCAGTTGGACTAGTGGTTACGAAATTGGTGCGGGCATGGTCTCACGGGGTGAGATGGCCCTCATTATTGCGCAGATTGGTTATCAAGGAAAGCTCCTGTCGGCGGATCGCTATTCCGCGGTTATCACGGCGATTATTTTGACGACGCTGATTGCGCCATTGTTGCTACGACAGTCGATTCATCATCAAGAAAAGCTGGAGGTTACTAATCATGACCATTAAATTGCAAACTGTTTTGCCTTCACAATACGCGGCAACGGCCGCTGTTGTTGAAACGGCCTTTACCGGCATTGAATACACGGATCATGAGGAGCATCACTTAATTGGCCGCTTACGAAAATCGCCGCACTACCAACCAACTTTTGATGTGTTGGCCAGTACTACGGCGGGTGAGATTATTGGTTTTTCAATGTTGTCAGTTGCGACGGTCGATCAGCAACCAGCAACTGGGAGACCGTTGCTGGTTTTAGCCCCGTTGGCTGTGTTACCGGCGTTTCAAGGTCAAGGCGTGGGCAGTGCATTGGTCCGCGAACTCGAACATCGTGCGCATCGAGCTGGGTATCCAGCCATCAGTATCTTGGGTGATCCCGCTTACTATGGCCGTTTTGGCTATCAGGCTGCCGCGGATTTCAATATTACGGCACCGTTTGAAGTGCTAGCGGAGAACTTCATGTGTCATGAGTTGGAACCGCATGCGTTAACGCACTATCATGGCAAGCTGCACTATGACGCAGCTTTTGAAATCAATTAACGCGTATAGTGAACTTCAGCTAGTTGCCCATACTGATTGGTTTCCACAAGTGTAAAACGATGCTGATAGTCTACTTCACTAAAGAGTGAAATGCCGCTGCCTAAGAAAACTGGGGCAATTTGGATATATAATTCATCGACGAGGTCGGCGGTCATGAGGGGCATTAAAACGCCAGCACCACCGACAATCCAAATATTTTTGCCATTTGCTTGGCGGAGTTTTTCGACTAGTGCAGGTAATTCCGCATTGGTGAAAATCGTATGCTCATCGCCGACGTGTGGCTTCGTTGTCATGACAATGTTTTGCGTGCTAGGATTATATGGATTAATGAGTTGATCCGTCGTTTGCGCCATGGTGTATTCATAAGTGTGTCGCCCCATGATAGCAGTATCAACTTGTTGCATAAAGTCAGCAGTGGGGGCTTCTTCGGCACCCTCAGTTTTAAATAGCCAATCGAGCCGTTCATCCTTAGTGGCTAAATAACCATCGATGGAAACGGCACCATAAAATTGAACCTTGCGCATCATTAAACACCTGCTTTTAGTTTAGTCATAAGCACATTGTAGCATGTTTAAGCGCTTTATCGCAGCAAATCCTGAAATCAGCGGGATGGGGTCACGGTTGAGCGCTTTTTTGATTGGGTTAAAATGGAAACATACTTCCAAAGAAAGAGTAAATGGACAGAAATGGAAGTATACTTCCAAAAATCTATTAAAACGCAAAAAATGGAAGTATAGTTCCATTTTTACCCTGATTGGTATAAAATGGAACTATACTTCCATTTTATAACGAGCTCGACTTAAGTTATGATAGGATTTTAAGATAAATAGAAATGAATTTAGGTGATCAAAATGATTCAGCGACCGGCATATTTAAAACAATTAATTCAATTAAAAGATACAGACTTCATCAAGATTATTACCGGTGTCCGTCGTGCGGGTAAGTCAGTATTATTAAAATTGTATCGTGATTATTTATTGGATCATGGTGTTAACGAACAGCAGATTATTTATTTCAACTTTGAAGAATTTGAGTTATTGACGATTCGAACCGCAGATCAGCTGGTTGAATTATTAAAACCTTTACTGAATAAAAAACAGCATACTTATCTGATGTTGGATGAAATTCAAATGGTGCAGGGATGGGAAAAGGTTGTCAACGGCATTCATGCTAGTTATGACTGTGACATTGTTATTACAGGTTCCAATGCCAAGATGTTGTCAGGTGAACTTGCAACACTATTGAGTGGTCGTTACGTTGAAATTCCCATTTATCCATTTTCTTTTCGGGAATTTTTGATGGCGAAGGATATCTCAGTAACGGATAGACAGGTCGATCATGTATTTGAAGAGTACGAGCAATACGGTGGTTTTCCTTCCGTCATTCTTGCAGATGAAAAAATTAAAGACACGATTTTGTCTGGTATTTTTGACACAATTATTTTGAACGATATTTCTATGCGGGCCAAAGTCAGAGATAGTGAATCATTGAAAGCGTTAGTTGGTTTCTTAGCTGATGATACTGGACAGCTAGTACGACCAGCGAAGCTTGCGAATACGTTAAATAGCGAGGGTATTTCGACAAGTAACCACACGATTGAACGCTATTTGAGCCTACTATCGGACGCTTTCTTATTCTATCGGGCTCGTCAGTATGATTTACGGGGACGAGGTTACTTACGTACGGCAGGTAAATACTTCATGGTTGATGCTGGATTACGTCGAAATGCGGTTGGGCGTCGTCCAGGAAACTACGGCGGGCAGTTAGAAAATATCGTTTATCTGGAGTTATTGCGTCGAGGTTACACGATTGATGTCGGTAAGATGGATACGGTTGAAGTTGATTTCGTTGCCCGACGAGTAGATGAGATATTGTACGTGCAAGTGACCTATGAGTTACCTAAAAACTCACATGAAACAGATAACTTGCTAAACATTAATGATAACTACAAAAAAATACTAATTACTCAGCGAAATTATCGTGATGTCCATGACATCAATGGGATTCCAATTATCAATATTGTGGATTGGTTATTGTCCGAATCTGTTTAAACTAAGTCTATTTAGGCCAAAAACAAGCCTGAACTCAGCAACTATCTGTTGAGAGTTCAAGCTTGTTTTTTAGGCTAAATGTCGACGCACAAGCGCTTTGCGTGCTTCTTCGATGAGAACCAATGGGATTGGAATGCTAAATAATAACAGCCAGTCCCGGCCGTTGATAGCCGCTGTGTTAAAGAGCCCCTGTAGAACAGGTACGTACATTAAGACCGCAATCAAGACAATTTCAAAGCCAATGCCCCACCAGATTCGCCGGTTACTGAACAACCCAATCGTGAAGACTGAGGTCACTTGGGTCCGACAATTGATGGCCGCTGCAATTTGGCAGAAGACGATGGCAGCCAACGTCATCGTGGTCGCCATGACATAAGTGTCACCACTCGCAGCTAAGGCGACGTTCGGCCAACCATGCAAGTAGTTGACGAAGAAGTAGGCGACCGTTGAAAGCACGGACGCAATCATGCCATACCAACCAAAGGCCTTCCAAACAATGGTTTTATTTAACAAATGCGCATTCCGGGCACGTGGCGGCTGGTCCATGATGCCGGGTTCACTTTTTTCAGCACCTAAGCCTAGCGCTGGCAACATATCTGTCCCAAGGTCGACCGTCAAAATTTGCATAACGGTCAAGGGTAGGGGAATCAAGCCGCGTGAAAATAAGAATAGGACAGATGGAATGGCTTCAGGCACGTTACTGTTCAAAATGTAGAGCAGGAACTTTTGCAAGTTACTGTAAACGGTACGGCCTTCTTCAATCGCCGAAACGATGGAGGCAAAGTTGTCATCCGTCAAGATCATATCGGCGGCATCTTTGGCGACATCAGTCCCCGTGACCCCCATAGCAATCCCAATGTCAGCTTGTTTCAAGGCTGGGGCATCGTTGACACCGTCACCAGTTGCGGCCACAATTTCACCGTTGTGCTGATTGGCTTTGACGATGCGATACTTTTGTTCGGGCGCTACCCGGGCAAAAATAACTTCGCCTTTAACGGCAGCTTGCAGTTCAGAATCGCTCATCGCTGCTAATTCATCGCCAGTGATGACACGAACTTGGTCGCTATCAATCCCAATTTTAACGGCCACACTCTTAGCTGTTAAAGGACTGTCACCGGTGACCATGATAATCCGAATATTCGCACGGTGACATTTTTCAACCGCGTCGTAAATTTCAGGACGGGGTGGGTCGGCCATGACAGTCAAGCCCACGAAAGTTAAGTGTTGTTCAGTCGCTTCAATTGTACAGTCGGCGGGATCACTTGGCAGGCCGTTGTAAGCTCGATAAGCCATTGCCATTGAACGTAATCCTTCGGCAGCATAGTGCTTGTTGGCCGCATCAATGTTGGCTGTATCGGTAGCGGTAATTGGGCGCACCTGACCATTTTCTAAGATCGTGTCACAGATTGCGAGAATGCCATCTAGGGCCCCTTTAACGTAAACGACTTGCTGGCCATCGGGTTGGCGATGGATCGTGGTCATCCGTTTGCGGTCGGAATCAAATGGCAATTCTTCGAGGCGAGGATACTGCTGTTTGAGTTCGTCTAGATTGAGTCCTGATTTTTCTGTCAAGATCAAATGGGCTGCTTCAGTCGGCGTCCCAAGAATCTTGGGCTTGGCTTGAGCCGTCTTGCCAGGTTGGATTTCGGTATCATTATCTAGGCCAGAAATTCGTAAGAGTAAGGCTAAATCAGGTGCTTGCGCTAAGTCAACTGGCGTTTTAGCCGCCAAGACTTGGCCGTTGTTGAGGTACCCTTGGCCGCTGACTTGATAGCGTTGCTTAGGGAGCCAAACGTGATTGATCGTCATTTGGTTTTGTGTGAGCGTCCCGGTTTTATCGGAACAGATCACGGTAGTCTCACCGAGTGTTTCCACACTGCTGAGTTCTTTGACTAGGGCGTGCTTCTTGGACATTCGCGTGACCCCTTGTGCCAAGGATAAGGTGACGGTTGGCAACAATCCTTCAGGAATAAAGGCCACGATCATCCCTAACGCAAAAATAAAGGATTTTGCTACGGGGTAGTGAACGAAGAAAATGGCCGCGACAAAGAAAATGAGACCAATTAAAATGGCAATCATTGAAATTTGGCGAGTCAATCGGTTAAGCTCGGCCGTTAAAGGTGAGACAGTGCCTTGCTGATTTTGCGTTAAGCTGGCAATTTGACCAAATTCGGTTTGCATCCCGGTTTGAACGGCCACGGCAGTCGCAGTCCCATTAACGGCCACGGTTCCGGCATAGACGATGTTGGCTTCAGCAAACTTGCCGTCACCTTTGTGATAAGTCGGTTGCTTATCGACCGCAACTGATTCGCCAGTTAAGGCCGATTCGTCAACTTGTAAGGCATTGCCGGCAATAATGCGGGCGTCCGCTGAAATACTATTCCCAGCTTGGATTGTAAAGACATCGCCGGGGACTAAATCAGTCGCGTTGATTTGTTTCGTTTTACCATCACGCCAAACGTGCGTGTAGGTCGGTAACATTTCTTTTAAAGAGTCCGTTGCTTTTTGCGCGGCATGTTCCTGCCAAAAACTAAAGCAACCGTTGATAATGTTGACCGCCCAGATGGCAATCCCTAATTCCAACATACCGACGAACATCGCAATCAATCCGCTGACCCACAAAAGGAGGGCCATCAAACTGGTGAAGTTCTTGATGAACGCTTTAAACTGCGACCGCGATTGCGTTTGTTGAATCGTGTTTGGGCCAACGTCTTGTAGGCGTTTAGCGGCATCCGTATCACTCAGACCGGTCGCTTGGGTCTTGAGTGCTTGGTAAAATTGGTCAACCGATAATTTTGCAAAATCATCGGTGGTCTTTCCAGATTTTCCCATCATTTTTTCACTCCTATGAACCGAATGAGCTGGCTTAGTGCCAATGTGGGCAGATGATGATTGGGCTTACATTTTGGGTTGAGTCGGCTAGTCGATACTTCTAATTACAACTCATAGAATAGTCTCATTAATGCCAAAATACTATCTTATTTGTAAAAATAGTTCTGGCTGGACGTCTAAAAAAGGGCTCAAAAAACGTGAGCCAACCGTTAAGTTAGCCCACGTTTGGGGAGTTACTAATGATCATTAGACGTCGAGTAACAATTATTTACTACGGGGTGCTGCTGGGTGTAAAACCGCCGCTTTAGTCGGAATGGTTTGATCACGACCGAGGTACATTTGATAGAACGGTGGGACGTCGTTGATAAGCTTGAGCAAGCCGGCCTCGAGTTCTGGCAGCTTGGCTGGGTCAAGGGCAGGCAAGTCACTCGCTTGAATGTCGCCGTGAATCCCAGCAAAGCGCTTAACGCGTTCTAACAAGTAGCGAATGTCATAACGTGACGTGTTGACTTCAATGACATCTTTTTCTAAATGTAGGAGGCCATAGACGGCTTCCATCCCAGTCCGAACGGAAGTTTCAACGGTGAAAACTACGTCATCATCGATTTCAACAAATTGGCCAAGCAACGCTAAGTTGGTGCAGCCAGCTGGAATGACTTTTGGCCGATCGCCGAGTTTCCGTGGCATGAATTGGGCGGTACAGTATGGCATCATGGCGGTCGACATGTAGGTGTGCGCCAAGACTTCATCCTTAATGTCAAGCATGCCTAAGTGATAGAGTAACTCGGTCATGATTTCATCACCGGTACAACCCCACATCCGTTTCTTGATGTAGTTCCCAATATTTTCACCGTAAAGCCCATAGCCCCAGCCAACTTCTTCATCGTCAGCTTGGTAAGGGAAGAATGGCTTGTGATGAATTTCGAAGGACATATCCCAGCTGGAATCTTTGAAAGTCATCAAGCCACCAGTCCCAGCAGGACTACCAGAGAGCCGTTCGATGCGTTTGAAGAATTCTGGATAACCTTTAACTGTTGGGAAGAAGGAGATCCACTTAGTCTTATCGATTTGACCCAAGAATTTCTCAGGATGACCGAATTTTCCATCCTTTTTAGCGAGATTCTGCCAAATGGTGAAAGTCCCCATATCCTTAGTATCCCGGTTCGTTTCAGCAACGGTGTGGTTGTCGCCAAAGGTACTGTTTTCACTAATTGAGCCCGTGGTGACGAAGACTAAGTCCTGGCTGTTGACGCCGACCGTGGTTGGTTCGCCATGTTGTTTAGCAATGATTCCGGTGACCGTGTCGTTGGCATCGTCAAGTTGCAGATCAGTCACGGCAAAATCGTTCACGAAGCTGACGCCTTGATCGATCAACCAGCGTTCGATTGGTAAGATGATCGCATCATATTCGTTATATTTAGTATGAATAAAGCCTTCCAAATATTCGTGACGAGTGATGAAAGTGAACCGTTGCCAGTAACGCCGGCATTCAATCACACTGTGATAGTCTTTGAAAGCTAATTGACTGTGGAAACAAGTCCAGAAGTTAGTTCTGAAGAAGTCGGCGTCGAAAAAGTCATCCAAGCTCTTGTCGGCCAGCTCTTCTTCACTGGAAGCAATGATTTGACGCATTGCTTCGGCGTATTGTGGCGCTAATTTGTAGTCGTGGTAGTGGCTGTCGATTTCGCCTTGGTTGATGATGACCCGTGCTTCACTATGAATGGGTTCGTCACGGTTGAAATCCACGACATCGTCTAAGACACTGCGGCCAGGATTTTCGAGTGATGGAATTTTACTGCAGAGATACCAGAGACATTCCATGTAAGGTTCCAATTCGCGTTCAGCCCGGCAAAGGTAACCGGCAGCGCGCTTCGTGCCATCCATCGAACCGCCCATGACGGGTTTCTTTTCATAAATTGTCACGTTGCGAGCAGGCATTTGAGCGTCGTCAATTAAGAAAACGGCGGTGGCTAAGCCAGCAATCCCACCACCAACGATATTGGCGCGGCGGTCGTCGATGCCAGCCGGTTTGAGTGGACGATACATTGTTTTATAAATGTTCATAATAATAGCCTTCTTCATGAAATAGATTTATTGCTTGTTATTACAATAAAGCGGTTACGCGGCTGAAACAATTGACAAAAAAAGCGGACTGTCAAAATTTTGACAGTTCGCAAAAATTGTAAATTATTCGGCATAAGTGCTAAGAGCTTTTTGAAAATCACCTTGAACGAGTACCCCAGTTTGTTCGACCATGTCGTGGGGATCGTCTTTGAAGCCATCCTTGACCCATTCAAAAATTAAGGCAATGAAAGCCAAGGTATAAAAATGGGCGATGAAGTGTTTATGTTTGTCGGCAACGCGCATGCCCAACGCTTGGCGATTGACGACTTTGATGATGTATTCATAGAGGACCGTGTAAATATATTTTTCCAGTAAGTCGCGATAAGCCGACTGGTAGGTGTTCATAACTAAGTATTGATTGGCTTGAATATCGGCCATGACATTTAAGAATCCTTGTTGCCAGTTATCATAGTCGGCCACGTTGGCGAGTGCGCGGGCAGTCGCTTCCTTGGCGGTCCATTCTACAAGCTCGTAAATGTCCGCAAAATGATTATAAAAAGTTTGGCGGGTGAGGTCACAGTCAGTTACGATAGCTTGAATCGTAATTTTATCGACTGGGGTTTGTTGTAATTCAGTCACGAGGGCGGCGGCTAATTTTTCTTTGGTTTTTGATGTCATTTTGCAGTCCTCCTGAATGAGTTTGTAATCGCATTGTTAAAATTGTATTGGAATTGTGCATAAATATAACTGAAAAAGCACTGGATCATCCCGCAGTTATTCCTAATCCGGCTATGAAAGATAGTTGATCATTGCCGCTTCCGGTTGTTGTTGATGACATGCGGCCGAGGGACCGGAAGCCTTGCACAACCCGCAAATCTGGTCCGTGGTGTAAGACCGGAAAATCGCCGGTCAAATGCCACCCACATGGCCGATGCCATCAACAAAAACGGATAGCTGGTCAACTGCTTTGACTGATTCGTCAATTGTTTAAATTTTGAGAAGTCAATCAGAATTGGTGTACCGTTTCGGCAAGATTGGATTCTGTCTGACTGGTGATTCGTATGAAATTGTTTAGGCGTAACTAACACTAGCATTACTGGATTAACGGGTATTTTGACACCTTCAGCCTTTAATGTTTTAAATAAATTAAGGCTTAATCAATCAGATTTCGCAAGTCAGCTTACCAGCCATTATGTCTGAAAGTGGCCGCATCCGTTATACAGTAGTGGTTTACAATGCTGAATCAAGCCTTGACAGTTTACTAGCGCAGGTTGGGCGAGATGAGGCTCAGTGGTGAAATTTTACTTGGCCGAGTGGGTTACTCGACCTAGTAAAAGCCCAGCTTTCGAGACCGCATTTTGGCTCGAAAATGTGGCCACCACGTTCCATCCTCATCTCGCCCGACCGTAGCGGCAACGAACCACACACTAACCGCGTTCAAATCGTAATGCGTCCTATTATAGCGTTTTTTCAAACATTCGACGAGAAATTTTTGTGAGTGATGTTAATTCCGGCCGGGGTTCGTTATAATTAAACTTGCATTTATGCAATCGGCGGTGTGCCGCTGGCCTGGTTCGTAAACTTCCCAGGATAAAAAACCAAGAACTTCACGATTAATCGGAGGTAGGAAAATGGATGCAACAAGAAACGTCATCATCGATTGTGATCCGGGTATCGATGATAGTTTGGCGCTGTTACTAGCGCTGAATGCCCCAGAATTAAATGTGGTCGGGATTACGACCGTTTGTGGGAATGTGCCCACCCATATTGGCGCTGAAAACGCGTTAAAGGTGTTAGCTTTGGCAGATCGATTGGATGTTCCGGTCTATTTAGGCGCCAATCGACCGTTAAAAGTGGACTATGTCAGCGCGCAAGACACGCATGGCGAAGATGGGCTCGGTAATAGCCATCTGCCTGCCGTGACCACGGTCCATGCCGGGCAAGATGCCGTGAGCTTTATTCTCGATACGCTCGATGAAGATCCCACTACTTCGATTTTGGCGTTGGGACCGCTGACGAATATTGCGGAAGCCTTGCAACGTGACACGGCCGCATTTGCCGCCGTTGACCAATTTGTGCTGATGGGTGGCAACTATAAGAGCCATGGTAACTGTTCACCAGTCGCCGAATATAATTTTTGGTGTGATCCGGATGCGGCTAAAATGGTATTTGACCTGATGCCGGTGCCGATTCACATGGTTGGGCTGGACGTCACGCGTCAAATCGTGCTAACGCCTAGTTTATTAGAATATATGAAAGATATTAACCCTGAAATGGGGAGCTTTATTGAAAAAATCACGCGATTCTATTTTGATTTTCACTGGCAATATGAGCGCGTGATTGGTTGTGTGATCAATGATCCTTTGGCTGTCGCTTACTTGATTGATCCAACAATTTTGACTGGCTTTGAGGCCTACACGACTGTCGTGGCGACGGATGATGTGGCCCGGGGTGAATCAATGGTCGATGATCATCATTTTTGGCATCGTTCGCCGAACAGTTTTGTCAGTACCGATGTTAACGTTGAAGCCTTTTGGCGCTTGTTCTTAACGCAAGTTTTGGGGGCGACTGAACCTGACTTGACGACGACTTTGCACCAATTATTGGCGGTGGGCGCATGAAAAAGATTAGCACGCGGACGGTCACGTTACTTGCGCTCTGTATTGCGCTAAATGTCGTTGGTGGCAACATTGCGTTGATGTTGAAGTTGCCCGTTTACTTAGATTCGATTGGGACAGTTTTGGCGGCGGCGGTATTTGGACCGCTTGGTGGGATGCTTGCTGGTGGGATGACCGGTCTACTGATGGCGACGACTGACCTGTACTCGCTGTTCTTTATGCCCGTGCAATTGTTGACTGGGCTAGTCGCTGGTCTGTTGTACCGGCGGTTTAAACCAGCCACGTTTAAGAACAATTGGTGGTTGGCGTTGGCGATTTCCTTGCCAGGAACGATCGTCAGTACCATCATTACGGTGATCTTATTTCACGGGATTACCTCATCGGGGTCCAGTATGCTCGTCCAAGTGTTGCTGGGCACGGGGATGAGTAAGCCGCTAGCCGTGTTCTTGATTCAAATCGGGACAGATTATGTGGATCGTTTCTTAACGGTTTACGTCGTTGCGCTAGTTTATCGTGCAATTCGCTATAAATTACCACAAGCTAATTGAGGTTGTTTGACGCTCATTTTTGGGCGTCTTTTTTTGAAAATTTTTCCTTGACCCTCACGCCACGTCAGCCCTTAAACTCAAAAGTGTTGAAAGGAGATTTTTTGATGGCTTATCAAATCAAGCAGTTAGCTGAACTAGCCGGAGTCAGTGTCCGCACTTTACGCTATTACGATGAAATTGGCTTATTACCACCAGCCTATGTTGGTGAGAATGGATATCGCTATTATGAAACGGCCCAGGTGGATCAACTCCAACAGATTCGGTTGTATCGGGCGATGCAAGTGCCGTTAGCTGAAATCAAGCCACTACTAACCCAGTCACCCGCGCAGACCGTGACCGCGTTAAAGCATCAATACCAACAGTTATTGGCTCAGCGCCAACAACTAGACAACTTACTCACCCTGATTCAGACTACGATTAAGACGCAAGCAGGAGGAACGCAAATGACCGATGCAGAAAAATTTGCCGCTTTTAAACAACAAAAACTTAACGAAAACGAGCACAATTACGGTGCAGAACTTAGGCACAAGTACGATGGGCCAACATTGGCGGCCGCAAATGAGCGTTTTTCGAAGCTGTCGCAGGCCGATTACACTGCGATGCAAGCAATCGAAGCTCAGCTGCTGGCGGACCTGAAGACCCGGCCGGCTCTGGATAGTCCGCTGGCTCAACGTATTTATGACGCGCATAAACGGTGGTTGCGTTATAGCTGGTCAAACTATTCCGCTGAGATGCACCGCAATCTAGCCGCCATGTATCAAGCAGATGAGCGGTTTCAAAGTTATTATGATGATCGTGCGGGGCAGGGGGCGGCGGCGTTGCTTTGCCAAATTATTGACCGTTATGCCCAGGACTGATTGAGATACCAAAAGATGGCGCCAAGCTAGCAAAAAACTGCTAACTTGGCGCCATCTTTTAGGTTGAAGCATTAGGCTTGGCGCGTCATAACGCCGTCTTCGATGCGATAAACCACGTCACAATGGCTAATTAAGCGTTGGTCATGCGTGACCATTACGATGGCCTTATTGTGTTGATGGGCTTCTTTCGCTAGGCGTTCGACGACATCGATTGATCGCGGCGTGTCTAAGCTAGCGGTCGGTTCGTCGGCCAGAATAACGCTTGGATCATTGTAGAGCGCCCGGACGATTGCGACCCGTTGGCGCTCACCGCCAGATAACTCGTTGGGATAGGCGGTGGCTTCTTCGCTCAAAGCTAGTTCAGCTAATAGTTTTTGGGCACGTTCCTTTTGAAATGGCCGCTTTGCCATTTTATCGACGAGTTTCAATTGTTCGGTGACGTTCAAAAAGGGAATCAAGTTTGAACTTTGTAAAATAAAGCCAATCTCGTTAAAGCGATAATCGAGGCGCGCTTTTTCAGTTTGGGTAGCTAATTCAGTGCCGTTCAGTAACACTTGACCACTTGTGGGTGTCTGTAACCCGGCCGCAATGGTTAGAAAGGTACTTTTACCAGAGCCAGATGGCCCAATAATGGCAACGAATTGACCGGCGGCAACCTCAAAGTTTGCGTCTTTTAGCGCGGTCACGGCGGTATGGCCGTGGCCGAATTCTTTATTGATTTGTTTTAAAGCTAAAACTGCTGTCATAGAAATTCCTCCTTTTAACCGATAGCGATGGCGGGGTCAATGTTGGCAACGGTCCGCCATGAAAGTAGGGCACCGATGACTGCCGCGGCGAGTAGGGCCAAACTATAGCCGCCGAATTGGGGCCAGTTGATGACGAACGGTAGGCCAGCTGGCATAATTTGCGCGAGACTGACTGTAATTCCTAAGCCAATGACGATGCCAATCACGGCCATGGCGATACTTTGAGTGAGCAAGGCCGCTAGAATATGTTTTGTGCCAATGCCTTGAACTTTCAAGACGCCAAAGAGGGCTTGCTTTTGTAAGGTTAGCACGAACATAAAGATCCCGATGATGGCCAATGCGATGGCAAATAAGAAGTAGATCATCGTGTTCAACGTTAATTGTTCGGCGCTGTAGCCGGGTAACTTATTGATAAAGGTGGCCATCGTTAAATGCTGAAGACCGCCGTGGTTTGACTGTTTAAAGGCCCCATTTTTTGCGACGAAGCCATTGATTGTTTGTTGATCGCCACTAGTGACGGGCATGTCTTTCAACCGATTTAAGGTTGCCACGTCGGTGTAAACGGTGGGCGCAATCATATAAGTGCTGCTGGCGTAGATTCCCACGATCTTAGCCGTCTTTTTGGTTGTGCCTAAGCGTACCCGTTGACCAAGTTTATAACCGTCAGCTTTTAAACTGGCTGAAATGATTAGTTGGTTTTTACCGTTGATACGATGTCCGCTAGTGATTTTAGGCATGATAAAGCCCTTGCGGCTAGTGGCCAGCGCACTCACGTTAGTCTTGTGCGCATTTTTAGTGGTGCGCAAAGTACCGGAAAGCGTGGCTAAAGGTGCAACTTGATTCCCCTTAATATATTTCTGGTCGGCTAATTTGACTTGGGAAGCTGATAACGTTTCGTTCGCATTTTGATTTAAATACACATCGCTCGCTTGCCAGTTGTCAATGGCTTCGCGATTCCCGTTGGAGAGGCCGTTAGCTAGTCCAGCTAACATGAAGACCACCAGGGAAATTAATAATAAGACCCCACTGAGTAAGCTATAACGCAGCTTTTCGTGGCGCATTTCTTTGAGTCCTAAATACATAATCGGTGCCTCCTTTTTAATTTCACTTATCGATTGATAAACGAATAACGAAAGCATAGCATCAAATGTGGCGGCTGGCAAGTCATAATATTATGAAATTTATGATTTGATCGAGATGAAATCATTTCGATTCTAAGGAAAAGGCTGGTATGATTAGCTTATTCAAGAGAGGCAGGTTTTTAAAAAATGGCAAAAAAAAGTTTTAACCATCAGGCAGCTATGGTTGCTGGAATTACGGGTGGCGTGATTTCTGGTTTAGTCAAATTAGGTTGGGAAAATATCTTACCCCCACGGACAGCGGCACGGGATCAAACGAATCCACCACAGCAGTTATTGCAACAAGTTGGGATTCCCGCCAGTGTGACCCATGCGACGTATACGTATTCTGGGCACGAATTGCCAGCCATGAGTTATATGATGCATTTTGGTTTTTCGACCACGTTTGCCGTGGCGTACAGTTTATGGGCTCGCAAGCATCCAAAGGCTAAAGCTGGAAGCAGTGCTTTGTTTGGGCTGGGGATTTTCGGAGCTTTCCATCATATGATTCTGCCAGCATTAGGCACAATTCCTCGCGCCAAAGACCAACCAGCAGAAGAACACATTTCAGAAGCCATCGGGCATGTGTTATGGATGTGGACAGCTGATTGGGTAAGTGCGACGGTTTATCAACGGCTAACAGCCAGCAAAAAGTCAGCTAAGTAGCTGTACGTTTTGTTGCCACTCTGGTTGGCCCCCAAATGGCTGGAACGTGGTGGCCACATTTTCGAGCCAAAAAGCGGTCTCGAAAGCTGGGCTTTTACTAAGTCGAGCAGCCCACTCGCCTAAGTAAAATTTCACCACTGAGCCATTTGGGGGCCGCCTGACGTTATATGACTGGTCGTTTACAATTAGCAGAAAATAGGGCCTTATAGGCTATCTAGCTGAGAGGTTGGCGGTAAAATACTAGAACGCCTTGAGCTATTTTGAAGCCAAAGGGCAGTCTTAAAAACTGAAATTTTAGGTCGCAATCTATCGGCTAAAATGATTTTTTTCGTAGGTTGATTGAATGGCTGATTAGTTATTTAACGCCGGGCGGTCCAGAATTGGCTCAGTGGTGAAGTTTATCTTAGGCGGATGGTTTTTCCGTCTTAGATAAAGCCCGGCTTGTGAGACCGCCCTTTGGCTCACAACCGTGGCCACCACGTTCCAGCCAATTCTGGGCCAACCAGAGTGGGAACGAACTAATTCTCTGAGTAATTTCTAATTCTTTTCTCATTTACGAATAATTTGTGCTAAAATGTTAATATTGTGTGGCAATTTTGGCGAAATTAGCCATAAATGGGAACGGAGAGATTGATTTTGAAGCAAGAAACGCAAATGAAAACTTATCATCACTTACGCCTGAGTTTAGGCTGGCAGATTTTGATTGGGTTGGTTTTAGGCATTATTTTAGGTGTGGTTTTTTATGGTAACAAGACCGCGATTACGGCAATGCAAAATATTGGGACGATGTTCATTAGCTTAATTCAAATGATCGTCCTCCCAATCGTGGTTGCTTGTCTGATTACTGGGATTGCCAATATGGGCGACTTGAAAAAGCTTGGCCGAATTGGTGGTAAGACAATTATTTATTTCGAAATCATGACGACGATTGCGATTGGTCTTGGGTTATTGGTCGGAAATGTGTTTCATCCTGGTGATTACATCAATATCCATCAGTTGCATTCATCGAATATCAGTCAGTACGTGGCGACCGCGAAAACGGTCTCGCATAATGGCATTTGGTCAACTGTGATGGGCATTATTCCAACCAACGTCTTCAAGTCCCTCTCAGCGGGGGACATGATTCCCGTGATTTTCTTTGCCGTTTTCTTTGGGTTAGGAACGGCTGCCATTGGTGAGCAGGGTAAGATTATCTTGGACTTCATGAATGCGGTCGCCGAAGCCATGTTTAAAGTGACGAATTGGGTCATGCATACCGCGCCAATCGGGGTCTGTGCACTGATTGGCGTGACCGTGGCAGAGATGGGACTCAAGGCGTTAGCACCACTGGGGTATTTTATCGTGCTGGCGTATGCCACGATGGCAATTTTTATTGTCGTCGTCATGGGCGTGGTCGCGCGGCTGTTTGGCCTTAATATTTGGCACTTGCTACGGGTGATCCGCGATGAAATGATTCTCGGTTTCTCGACCGCGAGTTCCGAAGCGGCCTTGCCAAAAATTATTGATAAAATGGGGAAATATGGTGTCAGCCAAGGGATTGTTTCCTTCGTTGTGCCGACGGGCTACACGTTTAATCTTGATGGTTCGGCCATTTATCAATCATTAGCGGCACTGTTTTTGGCGCAAGCGTATGGGATTCATTTGTCGCTGAGCCAGCAAATCACGTTACTAATTGTGTTGATGATTACGTCCAAAGGGATTGCCGGCGTCCCCGGCGCGTCGTTCGTAGTTTTACTGGCGACGATTTCGTCCATTGGTGTTCCAGTGCAAGGCTTGGCCTTCATTGCCGGAATTGACCGATTAGTTGATATGGGTCGAACCGTAGTCAATGTGGTTGGTAATTCACTAGCCGCAGTCATTATCGGTAAATCTGAACACGAATTTGATCCAAAAATGGCGGATGATTATTTAGCTGAAATCAAGGCTGGACATCATGCTGCAGCAATTTCAAAGTAAAAAACTAAGTTTCATTAAAAAGGACTGACTAAATCAGTCCTTTTTTAATGGGTTGGAGGTAAGTGATGATTGGCACATTTTTTAACGTTGGGATGATTTTAGTCGGTTGTACGATTGGCAGTTTATTTAAAAAGGGCATTAAGCCTGCTTATCACGATATTTTGATGCAAGCATTGGGACTCGCGGCGATGTTGATTGGGATTAATGCAGTCGTGCAGCGGATGCCTCAAAGTAAATATCCGGTGCTATTTATTGTGAGTCTTGCGCTCGGTGGGCTGATTGGCCAAGCCTTGGATCTGCAAGGGCATTTCGATAAGTTGGTTGGTAAATTCTCAGGTGGTAATTTGGCGGAAGGGCTCGCCACGGCCATTTTGCTCTATTGTATTGGGTCGTTGTCGATTTTGGGACCAATTGAGGCGGCCTTAAAGCACGATTACACGTTCTTGTTCACGAATGGCATGTTGGATGGGATTACGTCAATTGTGTTAGCCTCGACGTTTGGCTTCGGGATTGCGATTGCGGCCGGGGTGCTATTTGCGTGGCAAGGCTCACTCTATGTTTTGGCATTAGTTTTAAAAGGCGCGCTGAGTACGACGATTTTGACGGAAATTACGATTGTTGGGGGAATTTTGATTCTTGGCTCTGGTCTAGGGCTATTAAACATCAAGAAAATCAACACGCTGAATTTATTACCAGCATTAATTGTGCCACCAATCGTTATTAGCATTTTACAGCTATTCCACTAAACTTTGAGAGCGATTAAATCGTCAATTCTGAGCTTGGCGATAACTAGTCAGTTTATATTTTGATGAACAATGTAATCATATTTTGGATTGTTTGGATGGACTTTAAGAAAAATTACTTATTTATTTAGACGCTGCTGTCTAGCCGGAAGTTGCCACTGATTGCATCGGTCGTGAAGGTGGCGTTTGGTCGGTGTGCTGCCGGCCTTACGCCACGGACCGGCCGGGACACTTGCGGTTTTGGCAAGGGTTCCGGGCGAGGGTCAAGACGTTTCTCAGGCTTGACCCGGTCCCAGGACCGCATGTAATCAGTGGCGACCGTAGGCGAAAAAGACAACATAAAAAAGCTGACTACCCGCAAAAAGGTGGTCAGCTTTATTTTTAGTTGAGATGATGGCGTTGGCGGAATTCACGCCGATTGCGTTCAAGGTGCTGATGAATCCGATCCAATAGTAATTGTTTCGGTAACGCGGACGTGGTCGGCAAAGGTGCCAACGGGAACCGGTCATCAATGTTGATGGTGGCTGGTGAGATGGCCATTGGTGCAGCCAACGCAATCGCTAAACTATCTGGTTCGTGTTGGTAGAGCAAGTCGTTACGAATTGCAAATTTTAGGTTAGCTTGATTAGCAAGTTTGATGTATCGGTCCAAAATATCTTGATCCAGTAAGCCATGTAGAAGCAACTGGTAGTTTGGATGGGCAGTAATCTCCGTTTGTAACTCCGCAGAGTAATCACGTAAGAGCGCTTGTGTAAAAGTAATGCCGAGATCGATACGTTCATGAAAAGTGCCAAGATTTCGGTGTTGTTCATCTGGATGTAAAACTGGTGTCCCGAACATGGCTGATTGTAAATGTTTGTCCATTTCGTCTTCGGATTGTGACATGGATTCAGGTCCTTTCCAAAGAGTGGGTAACCGCTACCACTCGAAGTATACCTTTAATTGTAGTAGAGAAATAAATTTTAGCAAATTAAGATTTTCTAAAGGCTATTTTGCCTTATGAATGGTTAAGGTGGCTAAGAAAGTCCCATCTTGAATCTGGTAGCCGACTTGAACGTGTTTGCTGGCCAATTGTGAGATGCTACTGAGTCCATAGCCTAAATGGCCCGGTTTAGTTGTAAAGCGACTTTTCTTAATGCGGGCTAAATTAATGGTCTCACCAGCAGGAACTTGGTTTTTGACGTTGAAAGTGACGTCGCCTTGCTGTGTCTGAGTCACGGTCAAGTAAACTTGATGGTCAACTTGAGCGGCGGCATCGATGGCATTATCCAGCAAGTTTCCCAGAATACGGACGATGTTGACATGGGCCGCTTCTGGTAAGTCGATTGGTTGCAACACTGTTAATTTCAATTGGACGTTGCGAGAGGCCGCAGCTTCGTATTTGGAATAAATCAACCCACTCAGCGCTGGTACGTGTAGATGACGAAGCTGTTCGGGACCAATGTCAGTCGTCAGATTTTCACCACTCGCCATAACTTCGGTTTCAAAATAATCCTTTAAGCCACCCATATCTTTGGTCTGGATATACTGGGACAAGCTTAAAAGAATGTTTTGATAGTCATGTTTAAATAGGTGTAGTTGTTGATTGCGGTGTCCGAGTAGTTCGTTATAGTTCGACATTTCGCTCAAAAGCTGGGCGTCAGTTAAACGACTATTTTTATTATTCACGACGTAGAAGACGATAATGCCAAAAATAATGCTTGAGGCACTGGCCACGTAGGTTTGTGAAATGACGGAAAGCTCCAAAACGTAGGCATATGCGCCTAAGTAAAGTGCATAACAGAGCAGGACTAGGAGATAGTCGCTGCGATCGATTTTGGCATGTTGGAAAAAGTCAGCGGCCGATGATTTGACCATAAAACTATGGGCAATCAAACCGATGATAATCATGATGGGTAAGCAAATAATTACGGCGCCGAATAAGTTAATATTAGCCGATAGATTATGTAAATCGATGGCTTGGCGGAGTTGCATCGGGGCGCTTGAGGACATGATCCATTTTAAAAAGCTACCGGCCATCCCACCAACGAGCCGTTTAATAGCATTTAAAAAAATAGCAATAGGCAGCGTTAGAATCCACTTGGTATAGAGCAAGCGGGCGCTCATGATGGTATTGACCACCGTAATTGGGACGATCCAGAAAAAGACTAGTGGCACTTGTGGCCATTGGGCGGTCGCAATTTGGCCGAAAACGCCAAAGAAAATGACGAGGGCTACCCAAACGGCTGAGAGTCGCCAAGTTAGAAACTCACGAAAGGCAATCATCATAATTAACATTTCATAGCCCCCAGAAAGCAGTGAGAGCGCGTATAGCAAGGCTTCCATTTAAACACCTCATTAATTGGATTTTAAAACACTTTTTAGTTAGTTAGTTCACCTTATTATCATAAAACACTTTGTAACCGATGCTACCATTAATTTTGCAAAAAACACAAAATAATCAGTTTTAGGCTTGCCTTCTAGTAACTCGAAGCTGATAACCTCTTCTTATTGAGATCAACAAAAAGGTGAGGATTAAAGATGCAAAACATTTTAGTGGCGGGTCACTTATCAGTGAACCAATTGAAAACAGTACTAGCGGCCGTCAAACAGACGCCTGCGAGTCGCTTAACGGTCTATGCACCAGCAAGTGAGCGACAACTTTGGCCTGAGACCATTACCTTTATTGCGGGTGAGTTAACCGATCAAGCTGGACTCACTGCAGCACTTTTAGATCAAGATTTAGTTTTGGCACAACTAGATTCTAATGCCTTGATTGCCCAAACTCAATCATTGCGCGTTGCGATGACGGCGACTAAGACGACAATGCTCGTGGTAACGATGACTGACAGTGTTTTGTCACTGACTCAGGTACCAGTTAAGTGGTATCGTCAGCGTCAACAACGAACAAAATTAGCAGCCATTCGGACGGTTGAACAATTGCTACAAACGAGCAAATTGGAATTCACTTTGATTGCAGGCCAAACTGCGGCCGATACGATGATCTATAATCGTGCCCTTAGTCAAAGCTGGATTACCGCTGTGCCAGCGCGGCGGCAATTGGGCTTAAATGATTATTTGGCAATTGATTTTACGCCGGTTGTTGCAGCTTAAAGCGAAGTTTCTGAAGGGCCACATTTTCGGTATCCTTATTAATTATTTAATGTTATGATTACTGGCGATGAACTGTAACAGTTTACACAGGTCCAGATAGTTATTGATGGAAATCATACATATTTTGTTGGAGATAAGGAGTAGGAGTATGCCAAGACATTATCGGCGACGTCGTTTATGGCCGACAGTAATTGTTGTTGCTGCTATTTTAGGAGTTGTCGTTTTTTCAGCCACCCAAGTGTCTGATTGGATTGAAGCGTCATTTACGACAACGACGCAACAAGCTGCGAAGGCCAAAAAGGCTAAGTCAAAAAAGAAAACGGTTAATCAGGTTAAATTGAACGTGCCACTGGTCGAACAGATGGCCGAACCACGGTTATATAATGGCTGTGAGGTCACTTCATTAACCATGTTACTTAACTATTATCATATTAATATTGATAAAAATGCACTGGCCGCCAAACTCACGAGTGTGCCACTGACTTATGACAATGGGGAACACGGTAATCCTAATGTGGGTTTCGTCGGTGACGTAACCGGAGCGAATCCTGGGTTGGGCGTTTATCACGGTCCAATTACGACATTGGCCAAAACGCAGACCAGTCATGTTAAAGATTTGACTGGATCGTCTTTTGATCAAGTGATTGCGCAACTGGAAGCTGGTCGCCCTGTTTGGACCATCACGACCGCTTCTTTTGCGCCGGTCAGCAGCATGCAAGATTGGCAAACGCCACAAGGCACAATTAAGATTACTTATGATATGCACAGTGTGGTGATTGTTGGCTTCAACCGAGCTAAAAAAGTCATCTATCTAAACAATCCTTATGGGCATAAGCAACAAGCTGTGGATTGGTCAGATTTCAAGGCTGCGTATAATCAAATGGGCAAACAAGCGGTTGTTTTAACCCTGAAACATTAAAAGAACCAATTAAGTTTAAAAGCACCGTCAAGTTAATGAAAACTTGACGGTGCTTTTTTAGGTTACCGAGTCTTATAACGTTGACCGGTTTGGGCAAATTCTTTAACGAGCGAATCTAAACTCAGGTCAAAAAAACTAGCTAAGGCGAATAAATGGTTGATTGAGATTGAGTAGCCATTTTCATAGCGCGACAACATGGAAGTTGAGATCCGAACGTGATAGGTTGCCGCAATTTGTCGAGAAACCGCTGACAGAGTCAGGTGTTTCTGAGCGCGTGCACACTTTAACTTTTCTGCTAGCATCCAGTTCCACCTCGGTAACTATTTTACCCATATTTTTGTGAAAAGCCACAGTTAGTTATTGATGAAAGCGATAAACTGGTGTAATATTCCCTTATGGGGAAAAGGAGGAATTATCATGAAGCCTGATAATGATGTCTTATTACTGGCGTATTTTAAGCAGAATCATATCACCCAAAAGAATTTGGCAGATTCAATTGATCGTAGCGTAAATACTGTTTGGAATAAGCTACATGGGCGTTCTAGTTGGAGCATCGTGGAAGTTCAAAAATTACACGATGACTTTGGTGTCCCGACACAATACTTTTTTCATGATTAAGTAAATCACAGCAGCGGCTGGGGAACTGTTGTCACTTACAGCATCGTTTGGAATTATCGGCAGGGATAGTAATGGGAGTTCGCGATTGTTGATCGTGAGCTTTTTTTGGCATATTGATAAGTGACTTAACAATCTGGTGTGTGGTTCAGAAACGGTGATTTGAAAAGTTTCCATTGTTTTAGGGCATTAGCCGTAACCGTTAATAATCTGTAACGGAATTGAAACGAAAATGACGCCGGTTTTAAAGATAGAACGCTTATGATGAGGTCAGTTGAAAAACATTATTATTTTCCAATATAAAAATGGTAAAATAACTCATGTCGGTTGACTATTTAAGGCAGGTTGTTTAAAAAAAATTGAATTGATTGTTAAGTCGTTGTGACGGATGTTTGATGGCGTACGGTATGGGAGAGGGCCTTCACATGAAACAGTCAAATTGGGGATTAATCGGCTTAGCTGGGCTGGTTGCGGCACTGGGATTATTGATGCCGCTGAAAGGTCAAGCAGCAACGTTGGCGATTCCGGATATTTCGGAATGGCAGGGGCGTTTAACGGCAACTCAGGTGCAACAAATGAAACCACATGTTTCATTTGTCATCAATCGGCGACAGTATGGTGCAAATTATGTGGATAAAGATGCGGCCAATAATACGGCGTTGTATGTAAAATATGGGGTGCCATTTGGTGAATATGACTTTTCACAATTTACCAGTGTCGCGAGTGCGCGTCAGGAAGCGCGGGATTTTTATGCGCGGTCGAATAAGGCTGCGCGTTTCTACGTTTTGGATTTTGAAGTCAATACGGTGAAATCTGGTTCGACCAACGCCGCCGTGGCTGCTTGGGAGCAACAAATGCGGGCGCTGACCACTAAAAAATTAGTCTTTTACTCTTATCAGTCGTTTGCGACGACTTATGCAAATACGTCACGGCAGCTATTCAACGCGCAGTGGATCGCTGATTACACGGCAAGAACGCCACAGATTCCGTATGCCATGTGGCAATATACGGATCATTTTTATATGGCGGGCTTGAATAAATATGTTGACAATAGTCAGGTGGCTACTTGGGTTCATCCAGTAAGCTGGTGGTTAACCACAGATACTGTCAAACCAACTGCCGTGAAGTCAGTTCGGCGGGTCATTGAGCCCAAAAAAGTTGTAATTAAGGCTAAACCGACCACGATCAAACGGGTCAAGGCTAAGCCTCATAAGGTTGCCGCCAAAAAAATGACTGCCAAGGTCGTTAAAACGGCCGTCAAGCCGCGTAAGCATGCGACGAAGAAGATCAGATTAGTTAAGCGACCACGTGTGAAGTCAGTCAAAAAGGTAGTCGTTCGACACAAAATCAATTGGGCATATAGTCAGTACATAGTTGGACAGGCAGTTAAGCTAAAGCCCAGCGCTGTTCGTTACTACGGGTCCCAGACTAAAATTGCATCAGCTGCTAAGCACCAGCTATTGAAGGTGACGGCAGTGAAAAAAGTTAAAACGTCACATTCATTGCAGGCTGTTTATGTGGCGGCATTGCATCACTGGGTCCTGGCACAAGATGTGACTGGATACTGGGTGGGGCAACATGGTGTTTATACGGTGTTACAACCATTGCGAGTTTATCGTGATGCACAGTTAAAACGGGCGACAACAACTAAATTGGCAGCTGGTCAACAAGTTACGGCTAGGCTAGTGAAAGTGGGCACAATGACCGTGCTTAAAACTCGTAACGGTTATTTAAGCGGCCAGGTCACGTCGGTAGCACCAGCAGATTTTGAGAAACTACCGGCTGATCACTGGGTACGTGCCAAAGTTAGCATCGCCCAGTATCGGCGAAGTCGGTTCACAAAGGCGAATTTGTTAAAGATGCGGCTGCGAGCAGGTCAACGAATCGTGGTGAAAAAGCTCGTTAAACGTTCAGATGGCTCACATTACTTTGTGACGTCAGCGGGGCATGATATTACAGCAAATCAAGCGCAGGTTACAACTTAGGAGGAACTTACAGTTATGGATTTTAAGCGGAAGATTAAATTAGGAATTTTTACAGCAACCGGGGCCTTAGCAATTGGCCTAGTGGCAGCACCATCAGTCAATCACGTGTTACACGCGGCTTCAGATAATGTTAGCACGGTCAATCAGACTGCCGCACCAACGACGGTCAAAGCGACTGGCCAAACCGTTGCGGCTAAGAGTGCCAGTGGGACTAAATCAAATTATAGTGTCAGCTATGTGAAAGCTGGCACGGCTAAACAAACGGCCACTTATAAACAAACTGACTATAACAGCAGTAGCGATGCGGCTGATCAAGTCAACAATTTGAAAAATGTGGATGGTCAGACGGTTAAACTGAATTCTGGTGCGACGGCCACGGTTCAAGGAACGATGGGCCGGGTCTATGTTCACTGGAACACGGGCAACTGGTCGGTTACCACGGTGGCCAATACGCAGGATGTGGCACAAAATACGACCCAATTTGCCAATCAAGTTAATTCACAACTGCAAAAGCAGGACCTAACAGCTAAAAATGTGACTAATGGTGAAGTGACGGTCTATAACCAGCCACAAGCGGATGAAGCCAATTCTGTTAAGTGGCAACAATCTGGGCAAGTCGCTCAAGTTGATGGCCAACATGCCAATACGGTCATCAAGATTGCGGCGGATGCTAAAAACTAAATAGGGCTAATTAAAAATTCACTGGTGATTTGACTTTAATCAAATAATCAGTGAATTTTTTTACGGCTTAGGGGTATTTGTTGCGGTGAAAGCTGTGCTGATTTTTGTCAAACTGTCATAAGTTAGTTGCGTATTTGCCAGTAATAGGGCTTGAATTCGCCGTTCACTGACCTCGAAAAAAGCTTCAATCTTGGTGGCGAGTTGCCGTGCTTCAGGGGTCAGCAGTAATTGTTTGTAGCGGGCGTCATTCGGAGCGGGGACGCGGATGAGTAGTTGTTTGCGGACCATGGTGGAGACTAAGCTGGAGGCGGTGGCCTTACGGATATTAAATTCTCGTTCTAAATCCCGTTGGAAAACGGCCTGAGTGTTTTCATGATTGGCAATGAAATTGATCGTACTGATCTGCATCCCAGTGAGCCCAAGCTGCTTGGCATAGTGGTCTGAGTCGCGGGATAGCGCATTATTAGCTTTTTTGATGGCGATACCGATTGAATTTTTCATGATGACTCCTCTAATAGTTCGTATTCTTACTAGGAGGCATTCTATGGCACATGGCCCTGAATGTCAATCAATAGTTTAGCCTTTCATTCTGGCAGATCTGTGCTAAACTAGTTAATTAGTTCGAACACGAACTATAAATGAAGGAGTGTTGATTCTTGACTAAAAAAGTCGATTTGAAGTTAATATTAGCCGTGATTGCCTCAGGCGGGCTATCTTTTTGTGGGGTAATCGTGGAAACTGCCATGAATATCACGTTCCCAGTGTTGATGCGCCAGTTTTCGATTAACACCGCGACCGTTCAGTGGCTAACGACGGCGTATTTACTCGTGGTGTCTATTATTGTGCCGATTTCGTCATTCTTAAAACGGCGCTTTAAAACGAAGACCTTGTTTGTGACGGCCAATCTGTTATTTATGCTGGGCCTGTTGATCGATGCGGGTGCTGGTAGTTTCGGCATGTTAGTTTTGGGACGGATCGTCCAAGGCTTAGGGACCGGGATTGCCTTGCCACTCATGTTTAATATTATTTTAGACTGGGTTCCTGATGAACAAAAAGGGACCTTGATGGGCGTCGGGACGTTAATTACAGCGATTGCGCCAGCGCTCGGACCAACTTTTGGTGGCTTAGTCGTCAGTAGTCTTGGTTGGCACTGGATCTTTATTCTATTATTACCGCTACTAGTTTTATCACTAATTCTGGGGCTTTATTCAATTCGGCAAGCGACGCCAACGACGCGTGCGAGTTTTGATGTGGTGGCCTGGATCATGGTAATGGCGATTTTTGTTGGTTTTACCTTAGGTTTTAGCAACTTGCAGAAATTTTCTCAGCAGCCATGGGTCGTGACTGGCCTATTTCTAGTGGGGGTATTGGGCCTACTTGGTTTTGTGAAACGGACCCAGGTGGCGAAACAACCATTGATCGATTTAGCCATTTTTAAGACCCACTCGTTTGATTGGCATCTGCTTGGCTTTTTTCTCGTACAAATTAATGCGCTAGGTTTGGCCTTTATTTTGCCAAATTATATTCAGCTCGTAACTGGAAAGAGTGCCTTGTTAGCGGGATTATTTGTCCTACCAGGGGCCGCTGTTGGGGCCGCATTTGCGCCATTAGGTGGCCGTATCTTGGACCGCTTTGGTGCCGCAAAGCCAATTTTGACGGGCGCAGTGATCTTAGCTGCCGCCATTGCCTTATTTACTGGCTTAGGCTTGCGGTTAACTGGCTGGTCAATTTTGGTCATTTATATTTTATTGATGATTGGTATGGGCTTAACGATGGGGAATACGATGACCAGTGGCCTGAGTCAGTTGAGTTTGGCACAACAAGCAGATGGGAATGCCGTTTTTAATACATTACAACAATTTGCCGGCGCAACTGGGACGTCGATTGTTTCCGCAGTCATGACATTGGGTCAAACGCAGGCCAGTGGTTCGCTGGCACAACGAACAGCATTTGGGGCGACGACGGCTTTTAGCGTTTTGTTGGTCCTAATTCTGATTAATTTAGTGGCGTTAACGCTAGCGATGCGGACGCGAAAACGTGATTGACATTCTTGCCGTGAGTGCTTATGATATGAGATAACAATTAAAAGTAGTGATCTTTAATAAGTAGTCGTTGACCCAACAGTTAAGCGACTCGGTGGTTGGTGTGAACCGAGCTGTGGTCAAGGATGAATTACCTAAAGTGAACTGCCATTCGGCCGGATTATTTCGTTATCAATAAATGAGAGATCATTCTTTTTAGAGTGGTAACTTGGGTGGTAACGCGAAAAAACTCGTCCCTGTTTAATAGCAGGGGCGAGTTTTTTTTATTTCGGACCTTAACTGAGGAGGAACACAGATGAACATTATTGATGATTTAAAGTGGCGCGGCGCCATTAACCAACAGACTGATGAAGCCGGCTTGAAGGAATTGACGGAAAACCAATCCGTTTCTTTGTACTGTGGGATTGATCCAACCGGTGATAGTATGCATATCGGGCATTTGATTCCTTTCATGATCTTGAAACGATTCCAATTAGCCGGGCATCATCCTTACGTTGTTGTTGGTGGGGGAACTGGTGCGATCGGTGATCCTTCTGGTAAAAATTCGGAACGGGTTTTACAAACGATGGCGCAAGTAAAGCATAATGAAGATGGCTTAAATGCGCAGATGCATAAGTTATTCGGTTCCGATGAAAACTTCTCGATCGTGAATAACTACGACTGGCTATCAAAATTATCCCTTTTAGACTTTTTGCGTGATTACGGTAAATTATTCAGCGTGAATACCATGTTGAATAAAGAGGTCGTTGCGAGTCGGCTAGAAGTCGGGATTTCATACACGGAATTCACTTACCAAATCTTGCAATCAATCGATTTCTTGCACTTATACCGTGCAGAACATGTTCAACTCCAAATCGGTGGTGCTGACCAATGGGGGAATATCACTGCCGGGACTGATTTAATTCATCGTTTGGAAGGCAATGACGCCAAAGCATATGGCTTAACGATTCCGCTATTACTAAAAGCTGATGGGACTAAGTTCGGTAAGACCGCTGGTGGTGCAGTTTGGTTGAACCCTGAAAAGACGTCACCATATGAATTCTACCAATTCTGGATTAACCAAGATGACCGCGATGTCGTCAAATACTTGAAATACTTTACGTTCTTAAGCCACGAAGAAATTGATGCTTTAGCTGAAACGGTCAAGACTGCCCCTGAAAAGCGGGAAGCCCAACGTCGTTTAGCCGAAGAAGTCACTGAATTTGTTCATGGTAAGCAAGCCGTCGTTGAAGCCGAAGCAATCACGAAAGCACTCTTTACCGGTGATGTGCAAAGCTTGAACGCTGCCGAAATCGAACAAGGCTTCAAGGGTGTCCCTTCAGCGGAAGTGACGACTGAAAAGCAGAACATCGTCTTGTGGCTCGTTGATGCGACTAAGTTCGAAGGTTCTCGTCGTCAAGCCCGTGAAGATATCAAGAATGGTGCCATTCGAATCAATGGCGAAAAGGTGACGGATGTGGATGCTGAAATTGATCCACAAGCGGCCTTTGATGGTAAATTTGTCATTGTTCGTCGTGGGAAGAAGAAATACTTCTTGGCACGCGTTAAATAGTAACTAGTTCTAATGAAACTGACGAGCCGAAAGGTAAGTCAGTTTTTTAGTCCTAAGTTTTATGTCTAAGGGCTGGGTGTTTTCAGAAAAGTGTAGTAAAATCTGATGTACAGGGGTGCTACTCGAGACAGTTGGTTGTTAAAAAACTAAAGGAGTCGTGATTAGCAATGGCAGGTAAACAATCACCACAATTTTCAACACGGATGGTCGCTGCATTAGGCTTATTAATTGCTGTCGATGTGGCACTTTCAATGTTTGTACATATCCCAGTTCCAATGACCCATGGATACGTCAATCTTTGTGATGCAGGCATCTTTATTGCCGCGTTATTATTTGGTCGGCGTGGTGGGGCAATCGTTGGTGGGGCGAGCGGTTTTCTATTAGATATGATTTTAGGTTACTCACAATACATGTTTTTCTCATTGATCGTCCATGGTTTAGAAGGCTTTATAGTTGGGCAGTTTGGGGCGAATAAGTCTAAAGGCCAACAGATGCTAGCGTTGACTATCGGAAGTGTTGTCATGGTCGCTGGGTATTTCATTTCCGATTCGATTTTATATGCGTTACCAACCGGATTAATGGGGATTCCCATGAATGCCGTTCAAGCAATCATGGGTGGCATCATTGCTTTCCCTGCTGTTTTACAGCTTAAGGATCGGGTCAAGGCTCAATTTAATTGAGTTAAAGGATTATCAAGGATCGCACAGGTGGTCATCGGTGTTCATTGCCGATGGTCACCTGTTCTTTTTTTTGCGGCTTGCATATTATCATAGAAACAACTAGTTGAGATTTTAAGCTAAAAAGTGCGCTAAGTGAGATGCCTATTGGTGTTTGAGTCTACTTGCTGTGATGCAATAATCAGGACTGAAAAGGGGCAATTTTCATAGCTGTGAAAAAAGTTATTGAAAATAGTTGACACTTTCATTTCAAATTGGTATATTAGTACACGTTGCTGCTACGGCAGGTCAGCCAAGTGCTGATGAAACGGAAAACATTATTGAAATTAGTTGTTGACAACTTCTTCAGTAATTGATATGATAGTTTCTGTTGTCGCAACGGCAACACACAGTTGAAAAAGCCCGTTAAATTCTTTGAAAAAAGTATTTGACAGTAAGCGCTTCAGATGCTATGATGATTAAGTTGTGTTGAGGTAATCAACCAACAAATTAGACCTTTGAAAACTGAACAAAGTTTCGACAAATCAAATGTGTAGGGTCTAGCAATCTTCG